>NZ_JHYD01000092.1 GCF_000621505.1 Ruminiclostridium cellobioparum DSM 1351 = ATCC 15832 | reverse complement strand
AGCGGTATCAACTACTGCAATCTGCTCAATAACAGGTATAGCTGCCTGTGAAGCAGCAACCTCTGCAACCTGCTCTACAGGTGCAGTCTCAGCAGATACAGGCACGGGCTGTAGCAAAGCATCCTGCTTGGTAAAGCAGACAGCAAGCCTGCCGTCTGTATCAGATACTGAAATACTGTGCTCGGAAATGTCCGAAACCGTAAGAATATAGCCTGAAATATCAAGCTGCAAGGGCATACCGGCACCCTGTGACGTAATGGTAAATCTCATAAAAACACCTCCTGAAAATCCCGTGAACCGGATACTGTCCGTATCTTAAGTCCCGCATAATCTTGCGGCTACGCTACCGTCGTCCTTGGTATTTGTCAAGCGGAATTTTTTCTTTTGAGGATATTTTTTTCTTTTCATTTAAAATGTGACACATATATGGCCTGTACAGGTGGATAGCTACAGCTGACCAAACCCGGCCCTTTAAGGTACATGAATACATATAGTTTCTATATATCGTTTTTTAAGTCAGAGCAGTTTTTCTGGATTTAATATAGCTGGTTTACAAACTGCACGTATCAAGTCTTTAGTCTCACTGTCCCTGGCAAATATGACTGATATCTTATCGTTAACTGGATAAAGGTGTTTGCTGTCTGGCGTATTTTACGCAGAAATATCATCACTTTGAATATCCAAACTAAAAATCCTTCCTATACAGCTTGCCCTCATACGGTTTGCAGATTGGGGCGTTGTAAAGCCTCAATAATTTCAAAATGTGTTTGGAATACAAAACCAGGCCAGCGGTGCTATAGCCGAATAGACCAAGCTACAATTTAAAGGGCTATTCGGCTGGCTACCGCAGGACTGGTTTTGTATTTTTAATATTACTGATTCAAAGAATTATACCTTACTCTAGCAGTGTGGAGTGGGTCTTTACTCCGCGCCCTCTGCAAACCGCACGTATGCAAGCTGTATAGGATCTTATATGTTTCTAAATGTGGTATTCAAAGGGATGATATTTCTGTTCCGAAAA
>NZ_JHYD01000090.1 GCF_000621505.1 Ruminiclostridium cellobioparum DSM 1351 = ATCC 15832 | reverse complement strand
GGTCGCTCCTCAGCGTTGCCCGATTTATGCTACAGTAATATTATCGTCAAATCTTTGGATGATTATTCCATTTACACTAAAGTATGTTCACACCCATCTAATCCAATATCATTCACCAATAAATCTTGTAGTGATGGAGCTATTTTAATCGCATCATCAATATCCAAGTCACCAAAACCAGCTATATAAAGCCCAAATCCTTCATTGCCAGTGACATACATTAATGCTCTACCACCCTCATCATCACCAATTGCAAGAGAGTTTGGCATATAAGTTTGAATATTATATGATTCATTCATCTCAATACATCCCGATGGTGACCAAATACGAATATACATCTTATTGTCGACTTTAATTTCTATTTCTGTAGCTTGGCGTACAAGTTCCAAATACTCCAAAGGTACTTCTATCGACGAAAAGCTTTTTAATGTTTTTATTTCTTCTTCTGTTGCAGGAGGTTGTTTAACGTCTACAGAAAACATATTACTTACTTCATTAAGTATGCTCATCTAATAACAATCCTTTCATAATTTACTCCAAGTTTATCAAGCATTTTATATTGCTGTTCCATAACTTGCTCTATAGTTCCACGAGAATAACCAGCATTTGAGAAATCATCAACAATATACTGAAGTTCATCTTGTAACGTTGAACTCCATTTACCATTTTCAGATGCAACACGAGCATTTCTTCTTAAATTTTGTGCATTACTAATTGACGTATGAGGGAATCCCTTTCCAGTTTCAATTGTAATTGTTGGAGCAAGGTCTGGGGCATAACCATACTGTTTTAGGTTCTCCATCGACCATTCCTTTTGTAGTCCATGGTGAGACTGCAATCTTCCACCATTTGGACCAGTTCCTTAGGTACAGACAATGACCCTTTATGTGTTTTGTTAAAGAGCGTGTAATCAGCTTCACTTACTCCCGTATGTTTTATCTTTAACTTAGCAATAAGTTTCTTTGGATTAAATATACCATAAATAAGTATGTATTTACCTTCAAGTTTAAATTCCAACCCTTTAAACTT
>NZ_JHYD01000089.1 GCF_000621505.1 Ruminiclostridium cellobioparum DSM 1351 = ATCC 15832 | reverse complement strand
AGCTATAACAGGAAGCAGTACTATGAAGAGACTATACGGAGCCTGGCTGAAATGTACAGAAAAAACCTGTGTGAAATTATTGAGCACTGCACAGGCAAAGAAACCCCCGAAGTGACACCATACGATGTGGGGAATAAAGAACTCTCTATTGAGGAAGTAAGTAACATACTAAGCTTCTACGATAATATAATTCAGGAATATACGGAGGAAGACGATGAGTATAAAAACTGTAGTGCAAGGCATATATAATCCGTCTCCTTTACAGGAAGGGATTTTATTTCACAGCTTGATGGACAATACCACCAAGGCCTATTTAATCCAGATGGTGCTCCGGATTAAAGGCAATCTGGATGTTGAAATTCTGGAAGATTCTATAAATAGCATTATAGAAAGATATGACATACTAAGGACAAACTTTGTTTTTGAAACAGTAAAAAAACCACAGCAGGTAGTTTTGAAAGAAAGGGCCTTTAGAGTAAATTTCAAGGATATTTCCAATTTGCCGGAAGATGAAAAAGATCCATACATACAGAGATTCATAGAAGAAGATTCGAATAGGAGGTTTAACCTGTCGACGGATATCCTTGTTAGAGCTGCAGTTATACAGAGGGATCAGGAAGCCTTCTTAATTATATTGGATTTTCATCATATATTAATAGATGGTTGGAGCACAGCGATTATTGCAAGAGAAGTCTTTACTGCTTATCGGGCTTTAAGAAACGGAATAAAACCGGATACTCAAACACTATATCCTTATAGTGATTATATTGGATGGTTGGAAAAACAGGATAAAGAAAAAGCGCTTTTATATTGGAAAGAGTATATTAAGGGATGCGAAGCCGAAACGCTGTTACCCACATATAAAGACAAGGTGAATAACAGTAGGTATCAGCATGAAATAACCGAATTTAAATTGGATAAGAAACTAACAGCTAAACTGGAGGAAATAGCAGAACAAAGCATGGTCACGGTAAACACTGTATTTCAGGCTATATGGGGCATAGTCCTTCAAAGGTACAACAACAGCAGAGA
>NZ_JHYD01000088.1 GCF_000621505.1 Ruminiclostridium cellobioparum DSM 1351 = ATCC 15832 | reverse complement strand
TTTCAACTGCAATTTTCTACCTTTCTATTATAGCAAATGATAAATTCCTCGGTTAATAATATGTAATAAAATTCTATAATAGTTTTATATTAACATATCCCATCGCCTTTAGCAATATAAATATGGAAAATAGTTTTAAGCACCTCGTTCTCAATTAACGGGGTGCTTAATTGTAGCTCAAAATAGTTGATATTTTTATTATAGTCTATTAAGAAGCGATAACTTGTAGAGAATCAGTCCATGTTGAAGTTGAACTTCTACCAAGTTTTACGGTCATAGTACATCCAACAACAACTGCACTATATGACTGTGCATAAACAGGATACCAACTTGTTGGAGCATTTTGAGTAAATGAACTTACTTGACCAAAATCTTTATCGATTGTTTGCACCTGATATCCATTGTTTTCTGTAATACCACTCTGTCCAAGAGTAGTCTTTAAATTCCATACCTGAACACCAGAGTTCAATTGACTGACATTTCCATTTGCACTATCTAATTTAGCATATGTTTTATTATTAATTAGAGATTCTGTCCAGTATATGTTTACAGACATATATCCACTTGATGACGTATCCCATTTACCATCACCCTTTAATTTATTCGGTGTTAAAAAACCTGATGATATCTCAAAATTGGCTGATTTTAAATCCGGCGAGGCCAAATTAGCTGTTGCTTGTTCATCCTGAATTTTATAAAACTTGGTTATCACACTTTTCTGAATAGTATCTCCTTTACTGTTTCTACTTTTGGAGATATTTTGTTTTATTTTATAAACAATATTATTATTTTTATCAAGTTCCACCTCTTCTTTGGCTTCAGTTTCACTTTTTGCCATGGTGAACAATTTTTTTATGTCTTTCTCCTCATCATTCTTTTCGATTTCAATGTTAAAAGACTTTTCATCAATCACTGTTTCATCATTTTTAGCTGATACCGTTGATGTAAATACACTCAACGAAGTTAATACTATTACTATTAGCAGTACCAAGGATATTACTTTTTTCATAAAAATTCTCCTATTAATTTATTTTTTGCCGGCATATGTATATTATACCAGTATTTTCCTGAATGGTAATGTAGAAAGTATACAAATTTTAATATAATTTGATGTTTTTATTTATATAATCCCCCATATAATGAGTTCATTTTGAGATTAGCAGGAACGGTTCCTTTCTGGTAGGAAGAAATCCCGATGCCGGCTTTAAATGGAGCAACCTGAAGGGTAGGAATGTAATCGGCGGCCGTAAGGGCGGCGTACCCGAAATGACGGT
>NZ_JHYD01000087.1 GCF_000621505.1 Ruminiclostridium cellobioparum DSM 1351 = ATCC 15832 | reverse complement strand
GATTCCACACTGACGAGAAAAGCCACTATCCAGATTAAAGGTACCAGTACCGCAAACCGACACAGGTAGGTGAGGAGAGAATCCTAAGACGAGCGGGAGAAGCGTTGTTAAGGAACTCGGCAAATTGACCCCGTAAGTTAGCGATAAGGGGTGCCTCTAGAGATAGAGGCCGCAGAGAATAGGCCCAAGCAACTGTTTATCAAAAACACAGGTCTCTGCTAAATCGAAAGATGAAGTATAGGGGCTGACGCCTGCCCGGTGCTGGAAGGTTACGGGAATTGCTTAGCGCAAGCGAAGGCATGAACTTAAGCCCCAGTAAACGGCGGCCGTAACTATAACGGTCCTAAGGTAGCGAAATTCCTTGTCAGGTAAGTTCTGACCCGCACGAATGGCGTAATGACTTGGGCACTGTCTCAACAACGTACCCGGCGAAATTGTAGTACTTGTGAAGATGCAAGTTACCCGCGACTAGACGGAAAGACCCCATGGAGCTTCACTGTAGCTTGATATTGGGTTTCGGTATTTTTTGTACAGGATAGGTGGGAGACTGAGAATTAGTGGCGCCAGCCATTAAGGAGTCGACGTTGGGATACCACTCTAAAAGTACTGGAACTCTAACCTGGAGCCATAAACTGGTTCAGGGACACTGTCAGGTGGGCAGTTTGACTGGGGCGGTCGCCTCCCAAAGAGTAACGGAGGCGTCCAAAGGTTACCTCAGCGCGGTTGGAAATCGCGCATTGAGTGCAAAGGCATAAGGTAGCCTAACTGCGAGAGAGACACCTCGAGCAGGTACGAAAGTAGGGCTTAGTGATCCGGTGGTATGAAAGTGGAATTGCCATCGCTCAACGGATAAAAGCTACCCTGGGGATAACAGGCTTATCTCCCCCAAGAGTCCACATCGACGGGGAGGTTTGGCACCTCGATGTCGGCTCATCGCATCCTGGAGCTGTAGCAGGTTCCAAGGGTTTGGCTGTTCGCCAATTAAAGCGGTACGCGAGCTGGGTTCAGAACGTCGTGAGACAGTTCGGTCCCTATCTGTCGCGGGCGCAGGATATTTGAGAGGATCTGTCCTTAGTACGAGAGGACCGGGATGGACGAACCTCTAGTGCACCAGTTGTCATACCAATGGCACAGCTGGGTAGCCAAGTTCGGCAGGGATAAACGCTGAAGGCATCTAAGCGTGAAACCCACCTCAAGATGAGATATCCCACCGTAAGGGTAAGACCCCATGTAGACTACATGGTTGATAGGTCAAGAGTGTAAGTGCAGTAATGTATTAAGCTGATTGATACTAATAGGTCGAGGGTTTGACCCAAA
>NZ_JHYD01000086.1 GCF_000621505.1 Ruminiclostridium cellobioparum DSM 1351 = ATCC 15832 | reverse complement strand
GCCTTACAAATCTCTGTAAGCGTCCTATCTCATGCAAGAAACAATGTAGGACCTGTAACTCTTGTAATACCCGTTGTGATCAATTTGAAGAGGAAATTTGCAAAAAGATATTAAAAGCTCCCTTTGTTTGTAACGGTTGTATTAAAAAGGTTGGATGCAGGCTTGATAAATATTTTTATAAATCAGCTCCGGCCAACCGTCAATACAAGACTATTCTTGCTGAATCCAGAAATGGTATCAACATATCTGAAGATAGACTTAAACAAATGGATTCAATTGTTACACCTTTAATATTACAGGGGCAGACACCGTACCAGATACTTAAAAATCATCCCGAACTCCAATGTTCCGAAAAAACCATATATAATTACATTTCGTCCGGTACTTTATCTGTAAAAAACATTGATCTTCCGAGAAAAGTAAAATACAAACCTCGCAAGCAAGAGCGGCCAAAAGCCAAAGATACAGGGATTTTCGAGGGACGAACTTACAATAATTTCATCAAATATATGGAATCTCATCCAGAAACAAACGTTGTGGAAATGGATACAGTAGTCGGTTGTGAGGGTAGCCGAAAAGTACTTCTTACATTCTTCTTCCGTAACTGCAAATTAATGCTGATTTACCTTTTGCCAAACAAGACGGCAGATTCTGTCAAAAAGGTATTCGACCATCTGGAAGAAAAAATGTCTACCATCGGATTCTATAATACATTTCCTGTTATTTTAACCGACAGAGGTACTGAATTCTCAAACCCTGACGGGCTGGAATGCGGAATTAACAATGCTATACGGACATTCATATATTTTTGCGACCCTATGGCTTCATGGCAAAAGCCAGGTATAGAAAAGAACCACGAATATATACGTTCTATTCTTCCGAAAGGCTCATCCTTCGATAAGCTGACGCAATGGGATATAACAAAGCTTGCAAATCACATTAATAGTACAGCTAGAGCCAGCCTAAATGGTTTAGCCCCAATTAAACTGGCCCATTTGCTGCTTGAAAAACAAGCAGTTAATGCATTCGGATTAAAAGAGATATCCTGCGACGATATCATTCTAAAACCAAAACTGCTGAAATAGAAGCATAAAAAAGAGTTAAAACTGCGGATAGAAACCTCAATATCAACTCCCTTTCGAGTGGAATTTAGTTTTTCACAAAATCCTCCAGTCGATTGTTTGCCATGCAATTTTTTCTTCCGAGCATTTTCTGTATGTTTATTATACTATATTTGAGCAACAAAAAATATAACTCAAACACTTGATTTAATGGAATTTACTCTTCACAGCAGAATTTAAAAATGCAATGGAATTTACTTTTTCACTCAACG
>NZ_JHYD01000085.1 GCF_000621505.1 Ruminiclostridium cellobioparum DSM 1351 = ATCC 15832 | reverse complement strand
TAGCGTGAAAAAGTCTATCCGTAGCAGTAAAAAGGGCAAACTTAACTAAGACCCTTATGGATCCTCGAAAATTTAATAATAATTGTTTAAGCCAGGGAAATATCGCGAGTTTTAATTACGCCATTGGAAACAAGGAGTTTTATAGCCTGTTTAATGGCTTTCTCCTTCTGTTTTTCCAGGATTTCCTGTGGCATATCAATTTTGTACAAATCGCTCGGATTCCATTCTTCACCGGTAACAAACATGTTGTAAACAGCGGTGAGTATCATTCTGGCGATAGCGATAATGGCTCTTTTTTTGCCCCTCCTTTTGCTAATGCGTTCGTATTTGATTTTGTAGTAAGGAGCCTTTTCCGATTTCACGGCTGCATGGGCGACTTGCACCAATGCAGGTTTGAGGTAGACACCGGCACGTGTAATTCGGACAGATTTCTTCTTACCAGCAGATTCATTGTTACCCGGGGTTAGACCCGCCCAACAGCATAAACGTTTGGAGCAGGCAAACTGAGACATATCTGTACCAATCTCGGAGATGATGGTGATAGCAGAGATTCTTTCAACTCCGGGAATGGTGCAGAGGAGTTTAATGGCACTTTCATAAGGAACTACCATCTTATCAAGTTTTTCATCTAATGCTGCAATAGATTGCTGGATGAAATCAAGATGGGAGCGAACCATTATGATACGATCCTTTTGTTCTCGGGTCATCTGGTATCCTTTAATGGACTCAATCACGGTATCCGCTTTTTTCTTCAAGGATTTGTGAAGAAGGGATGAACAGTGTACCGGATCGAAGGAATCAGAGGAGAGCAAATAGTCCGTGATGGAAGAGGCAGATTTACCAAACATGTCGGAAACGACGCTATCCAGGGCTACATTGCAAACAGTGAAAGCATTTTGAAAACGATTCTTTTCACTGCTTTTGCAGCAAACAAGTTTGAAGCGGTAACGGGTGTATTCACGGAGAATACGAATGGGTTTGCTGGGAATATAACTTCCGGGAACCAAACCCAAGCGGAAGAGATCTCCAATCCATTTGGAATCCTTAGTATCGTCCTTATTTCCCTTTACAGCCTGCACCCATTTGGGATTGGCTACAGTGACATGGATGGTATCTTCCAAAAGATTGAAGAGGGGGACCCAGTATTTCCCGGTTGATTCCATACAAACATCAAAGCAGTTGTTGTCAATTAACCACTGTTTAAACTGCAGGATGGAATTGTTAAAGGTAGAGAATCTCTTTTTTGAATAATGTGGAGTGATTCCCTGTGAAATGATGATTGTGGCGACGAGAAAAGTCTTATGAACATCGACGCCGCAGCAGATAGGGTAAACAACTTTCATGATATAACCTCCTTTGAAATTAATAGGAGGAAGACATTGACTGAACCACCACACATTTAACGAGAAGCTAAAGCAATGATTAGCGTGCGGACTTATAGAACCACTTATTTGTGCTTGAAAGGCGATTCTTACACTGGTTAGCTTACTGATTTAAGCTGAGAAGAGCAGTCTACAACTCACCTCGTCGTGCTTTGTAGTATATCTTCTTCCTCAACTTATATATACCATGAGGGTGGGACCGCACACCACTTTTCATTACTATTTGTGTCGCCGGCGGTACCGGCGAAATGGAGGTTA
>NZ_JHYD01000084.1 GCF_000621505.1 Ruminiclostridium cellobioparum DSM 1351 = ATCC 15832 | reverse complement strand
TCAATAACAAAGAGCACCACAAGCCCGTCCTATGAGCTTGAATGTGCAAAAGACCAGGAATTTGATTTTTCGTTGCTGGCAGCTAATGTACAGGACTTTGGAGACATTACGTTTGTTGTAACCTATAATCCGGAGGAACTGGAAGTAATGGATTTGTGCGAGTTCACAGCCGGAAAGGACACAGTAGCCGGAACTATACCAGGAACCAACATAAGCGTCACAGTTAAGGAAGGCAGAATAGAGTACAGAGTAAATGAAAGCATCAACCCCGGAACTGCCTGGTCGGGTGAGATATCCGCAATTATGTTCAGGGCTAAAACAGATGGTAAGGTACAAGTTAACTTTAATATAGAATAAAGGTGTTTGAATATGAAAAAAAGATCAAGCAGGGTTTTAACATTTATCATACTATTGAATATTTTTACGTCGGTATCGTTTGGAAATATCGAAAGCGGACATTTTGTTGAGTTTGGGCAAAAGGCAAAAGCAGATACTGTACAATACTACTACGATAAGTACAAGTGTACTTATTGGGAGTTGCAAACGGGTCGCTTTAATTATCCTCCTGATGGTGTGACATCAAAAAGTATTATCTGGAATGACAAGGGTACAAACTACTTTAAATATGTAATATCATTTGATGACCTAAATGTAAATCCCCAAACAGGAAAAGTCGATTACTCTTATTGGAATCCCGTCGAGAGTAGTATGCCGCTATATGTACCAATTGTAATTAGGACAAAGCCAGAAAATGCTAAGCCGAATGAATATATTCCTTTTAAACCTGGAGAGTACATAACTGTAATGTTGGTGGATAATTGTGAGATAACGAGTTCTGGTATGTATGTAGCGTATGGATTTAGTCTGGGGTATTGCAGAAGTGTACCTGTTCAAAAAGAATTAATTCAATCTAATATAATAGCACCAGATGGAACATATCCTGATGATGGGTATCAAGACGGATATTGGTATATAAAAAAAGGAATTGGAAATTTGTCTCCATCGTTTACTGTAACTTCTCCATCCCAAAACGAAATAGTATCTAAAAATAAAACTTTTACACCCTCCATCACAGTCTCAGACCCTGATGGAGATACTTTGACCTGCAAATATTACATAGACTCAGTTGTAAAAGAGACAAAAACCATATCCAACACAGCTACTGCCCAACTTGTGAATTTTAGTGTTTTAGGTATAAGTACTTTATCAGATGGCAAGCACACCTTTAAATTTGAAGTAAGTGATGGTATATATGACCCAATAGCCGTATCAGTTGACGTTATAGTAGACAACTCACCTCCGGTTATAGGAACTGTAAACATAACAACCAACGATACAAATATAAATATTACAGGCTCTGCCACAGACACTGTTTCAGATGCGGCCTCAATACAGTATCGATATACGGTCGGTAGTACTGTTTCCAATTGGGGTGGCAATGCACCATACATAATTGGCTCATTAACTCCAAATACCGTATATTACGTGAAATATGAAGCCAAGGACAAAGTGGGAAATGTCTCATTTGTGGAGAAAACCGTAAGGACAAAAGCCCAGGTTCCGCAAATCACTATAAGTAATAACAAAGAAAACACATTGGACTTATCAATAAATGACTCCAATCCTGCTGTAACACAGTATCAGATTATGGCAGGTTCAAGATATGTAA
>NZ_JHYD01000083.1 GCF_000621505.1 Ruminiclostridium cellobioparum DSM 1351 = ATCC 15832 | reverse complement strand
TGAACCGCTCCCCGTCAAGTAGACAATTAAAAAAATAAAAATCTTTTCTGCCAGTAGGTATAACCTGCTGGCAGTTTTTATGCTGCATGTAAATACATATCATGTTTCTCCATTGGCGTTAATACACCAAGATTTCTTTGTAATCGTTTATTGTTGTAGTACTCAATATACTCTTCTATCATTTTTACTACCGATTCCCTACTGGTAAATCGCTTCCCATAATATCGTTCTCTTTTAAGGATACCCCAGAAACCTTCCATAGGACCATTATCAATGCATTTTGCTACTCTTGACATACTTTGGGTCATTCCTGCAACTTCCAGTTTCTTATGGAATACTCGATTTGTATACTGAAATCCTCGGTCACTATGAAAGATTGGGTGTGCATCTGGATTTGCGTTAACAGCAGCGTCAAATGTATCGAATACTAATGCATTACTATTGGAATCACGAACAACATAAGAGACAATTCTCCTGTCGTACAAATCCAAGATGGCACTTAGATATACCTTGCGTTTTTCCACACCAATGAAATACTTGAATTCAGTTACATCTGTAAGCCACTTTTTATTTGGTGAATTGGCAGTAAATTCACGGTTCAATAGATTTTCAGCTATGTATTGTGGATTTGCTGCTTGCCTCGTACAACCGTTGTTTTCATATTTAATTGTTGATCTTATATCCAGCCTACGACATATGCGTAAAACACGCTTGTCATTCGCTTTAATATCATGATATCGTTCTAAATCATCCCGTATTCTTCTATACCCTTTATCGGGGCTTTCTTCGTGGATCTTTTCGATCTTATCAGCAATGAGCCGATTTGTAATCTCACCTTTAGTAAGTCCTCTATGCAACCATTTATAATAAGCTGCTCGTGATACTTTACCAAGTTTACAAAGAGCAATAATCGGGTAATCGTGTTCTTCATTTTCTTCCTTGATTGCCTGATAAATGTATTTTTGTCGTATCTGGCCTAGCCCCGCCTCCTCTCTATTTCCTCGAGTTTTTTTAAGAAAGAGACCTCCATTTCAGCACATTCTTTTTCAGCCCTTAAAATCTTATTTTCAGCACGCAGCTTTTCTAATTCACTCATTTCATCCTCGGATTTCCGTTTTCCACGGTTATCTTTTAGAGTTTCCACGCCACCGCTTTCATATTTAACGGCATAGTTACGTGCCTGTTGGTAAGATACCTGATACTTTTTTCCTGTCTCAGCATAATTATGATCATGTGCAATACAATACTCTACTATTTCAACTCTTTCATCAAATGTGGTTTTTCTTCCTTTAGTCATGATTGTATTTACCTCTGTTCCAAAAGATTTTAATTCTTCATGACCATTATACTTCTTAATCCATCTTCTAAGTTGAGTTTCTGACCTGATTTTATATTTTTTTAGTATTTCAGGAGCTGTATACTTTCCGTTCAGATAATCATTGACAGCTGACTGTTTTAATACGGAAGAATATCTACTTGCTTGACTACTTGTTCTTAATCCTTCAAATCCAAAAGCATTGTATAGACGGATCCAACCCTTTAGTGCGCCTTGACTCATTTCGTATATACGACATAATTCTCGAAATCCATAAGTGTTGTTAAGATATTCAATAATAATTTTCTCTTTTTCAGCGTAGGAATATTTGTGTTTAAATGCCATAAAATATACTCCCTCCTAAGTGACAAGTTTTTATTATTTTAATTGTCTACCTAGAAGGGAGCATATCA
>NZ_JHYD01000082.1 GCF_000621505.1 Ruminiclostridium cellobioparum DSM 1351 = ATCC 15832 | reverse complement strand
AAAGCAGGCGGCAAGGAAACCGGACAGGCCCAGGGAGGCAGTAAAGCAGAAGGCGGAGGAGACATCTTCGGAACCGTCAGGAGCGGCATACATAACAACCTCATGACGCTAGGCCTTATAAACCTGAAGAAGCTTGGAATGCAGATACTGGCAGCCGGAGCAGCAAAAATATCAGGAGCCATAAGAAAAATGCTCACTCCGAAGGTCAAATTCAAGCTGGGCAGCGAAACTCATGAACTGTGGGTGGAACAGGATAAAACCAGAAACTCAGTAATGATGGCCAGCCCAAAAGGAACAGAAGTTGAAGAAAATTCAGAAGCGAGCAGGATTCTGGCAGAAAGTGGAGAATTAAGAGATAAGCTGGAAAAAGCCAAGAAAAAGCAGTATGAATCACAGGTTAATACAAATCTTCAAGATCTTGCTCGGGGTATGCAAGCGGCTGGTCAGGGGGAAAGTGTTACTTCGAGTGGAAGTAAACCTGGTGATAAGGATATTAATGATTCGAATAAAGAGCCAAAAGGCAAAGTAATAAATAATTCAAGGGACAATATACAAGAATATATTAATGGGAATAAGAGTTTTGATGAAGTTCTTGATGACTACTCTAAGTTATACACAGATGCAGTTAAGACTAACAAAAAATGGTCTTGGAATAAGTCAATTTTAGGAGGAGAATATCTTATAAGAGGACAAAAAGATAAGATTAAAGAAAGGGCTGTCGAAAATGGCTATATACCTGCTGTAAAAATAATATCAATAAAAGGTAAAAAAGTAGCTGATTTTAAAAGTGCAAGAGTGGTTATTGAAACTGTAACATTACCACAAGATAAATGGTTATTGGGTGACGATGCCCAATTTGATTGGCTAGATAAACAAATTGGTGGACATAGAGACGGTTATACATGGCATCATTCTGAAATCCCAGGTCAGATGGAGTTGATTCCATTTGGTATACATAATATATATAACCATGATGGCGGAAGGTCGCCGGGAATGTGGGCCCATGCATCAAGATAGGGAATACTAGTAGATTATTTTGAAGGAGATGATATTATGAAAATAATAGAAAATTCAGTGATATTCCCATTACCAAGTATTGAATTGATAAAAAGAGAAGAGAAAATGTGGAGAATTTTATTGCCTAAAAGTTATGTAGATTTTATTCAAAGGTCTAATGGAGGGAAGCCAGTAGAACGATGTTTTATATGTAACAATCGCCATTATGCTATAGATAGATTTTTGTGCATATTGGAGGATCCTGAAGAACATGAATTAGGAATGTATGATATAGATGTTGTGCTAACTCAAATTGAAGATAGATTATCTGATAATCCAGACCTAGTAGGGATTGAATTATTACCGATAGCCACATTATTTGCAGGTGATTTCGTTTGTTTAGATTATAAGAGTTCTAAAGATAATCCAGGTATATGTGTATGGAGTCATGAAGAATCAGAACAGGATATGCCAGTGACATATTTTGTAGCAGATACCTTTGAAAAGTTTTGCGAAATGTTAATTGATTAATTTAGTAATAAATTCCGCTGATAAGACTGGTGTAGCTGTTAAATTTAAGAATAATATGATTAATGTGGGTAAAGATGATATTATATTTTAAAAAAATATTTAAAAACATAGATAAAAGTTCAATTCAGGTCTTAATTGAGATATATTCTCTGTTAAGGCTTTTTTCATAAGTAAAATTCATGAGTAATGCATTGCATGTATTTTTTTAAACAGGTTGGTTCGGTATTAAACATTGTCAACACAATCAGAAGCATAAAGCTGTCTGATGTAAAGCAAATCCTGAGCATAGCGGGAATAGGAAGCTACCTTGTAAA
>NZ_JHYD01000081.1 GCF_000621505.1 Ruminiclostridium cellobioparum DSM 1351 = ATCC 15832 | reverse complement strand
TAAATACTCTTTCCAGTATGACAACGCCAACTCTTTATCTTGTCTTTTAAGCCACCTTATATAATCTATATATGAATAAGGTTCTCCCAGTCTTAATGGCCTGTCATTCATTTGCGATTGGTATATCTCGAATAATTCATTAATTAATATTCCTAAACACCAGCCATCCATTAATATATGGTGAGAATCCCATATAAGCACGAAGGAATTTTCACTCGTCTTTACAATCGACATCCTTATAAGAATATCCCTGGTCAGATCAAATTTCTTCTGTCTGTCATTAAAAACATATTCTTCAACGAACACGTTTTTACCATTTTCAGTATAACTCGAAATATCTATATAATTAATTTTCAAATTTCTATTTTCCATTACCACCTGCTTGGGATTCTTTGTGAATTCATACACGAAACTTGTCCTGAGAATATCGTGTCTCTCAATAATAATATTCAGGCTTTTCTCAAATATAGTAATATCAAGATATCCTTTGATGTAAAATACATTTTGTATAAGGTAAGCGTCTGACTCTTTATCCATTAATGCATGAAAAAGTATCCCCTCCTGCATAGGAGATAGGTTATATATCTTTTTCATGTCCACTTTATTATTCATTGATAAACCCCCGTTACTATTTATTTTTTTCCCAGAGGGACATAAATTTTTCATAAATACAGATATTCTTTGTTATCCCTATATAGAAGGAATCCTCATCAAAGTACATCTGGTGAAGCTTATCAGTACCATATTTCAATATATAAACTCTTACAAAATATATAAAGTAAGGGAGGTCCTCGTACACCAAGTTTATACTTTTAAGTCTATCAAGATTATTTTCTTTTAGGTAAGAGTACAGCTCATTTTTAACATCCTTGTTAACACCCTCTAAAAATACTTCCAAAATATACCTGACCCACTTGTCATTAAAATAATGGTACACTGTATCGTCACATCTGGTTATCCCCTGAATACCTTGAAATATATAAGAAAACGCAAATTCTTCGGCACACCAATAACCATATTTTTTTATAATAGTATCCGACAGTTCAAGTACTTCATCGAATATATCAGAATATGATTGATTCATACCGATAACACCCGAGTTAAACTGGTTGAAGGATAACGGTATTTCAAACCTTTTTTGTCCATTGGATATTGATTTGTTCCTCTCCATGTCCAAGCAGAATTTATATAATGGAAATGGAAAATTTGGAGGCTGTTCATTAAAAAACTCTTTAAGGCACTTTAGCAATTTGCTTAATGAAGGGCATGCTGAATACATAATAAACCGTCCTTCATCGACCATTTCAAAAAGGTGTTCAAGGGTCTTTAGATAAAAGGTGTCACTATCTATAAAAATCACATTCCCACTATACTTTGAAAAAAAATATTGAAGAGATTTAATTTTTATTCTGGGCATATAATTGAGCCCCCCAAGCCAGTTTTGTAATGTATCTTCAGGTATATCTTCCAGCACTATAAATTCATTGTTTTGGAATTCCCTTGCAAATGGCTCGATATTATTTGTAAAAATTACCGCCTTCGTGTCCTTATAAAATGGTTTTGATATGTAGAAAAGTGATTTCAATGAATAAATTGTCATATCTATGATTTTAGAATCTGTAAAGGCACAGTATAAAATGTAATTCATATATCAACCTCCGTGTGCATTAATTACAAATTACTAAAAAATTCAGAGATGTCTTCCATCTCTTCTATAGAAAGCTCTTCATCACCCACATCGTATGGTGTCACTTCGGGAGTTTCTTT
>NZ_JHYD01000080.1 GCF_000621505.1 Ruminiclostridium cellobioparum DSM 1351 = ATCC 15832 | reverse complement strand
CTATGAAAGCTAGTGCGTAAAGCCTCGTGGCGTGCGGTCAGTTGCTCCAATGCGGACTTCATACGATCAAAATCAAATCTTCCCTGGATTTCCAGCCCCGCCGGCATATTGTAGGTGATGCCCTCATCGTCCATCTGGTTGATCAAGTACAATCTCTTTTGAGCCGACGACATGGGGTAGATTTCTTTTTCCTCCGCCTGTGGGATTGGAATATATTCCTTTGCTTTTGCTCCTTCCACTTCTTTGGCAAGAAGCTTGACGGTGGGAGCAGTAAATATGGTCTTTAATGCCAGGCGGACACCAGTCTTGGCTTCGATTTGGTTGACAACCCGGGTAGCACGCAGGGAATGACCTCCCATTTCAAAGAAGCTGTCTTCAATTCCCACCGGGGTAACGCCCAATATTTCTTCAAAGATGCCTGCAATGGTTTCTTCCGTCTTGTTTCGGGGTGCAATATATTCCCGCCCGCTTGCTGCTTCCGGTTCCGGCAGGGCACGTTTGTCAAGCTTTCCGTTCCTCGTAACCGGAATGTTTTCAATCTGAAGAATATATGCGGGTACCATATATTCCGGCAGTTCTTTTCTAAGGCTGTCTTTGATGTCACCTGCCCGGATTTCCTGATCCGATACTATATAGGCACAGATGCTCTTGTCCCCGCTTTTCTCCTTGGCCGCCACTGCCGCATCCTTGACACCGGTTTGCTTTTTCAAGACACTTTCTATTTCGCCCAACTCAATACGGAAGCCGCGGATTTTTACCTGCTCGTCGATCCTGCCCAAATACTCGATATTCCCGTCCGGCAGCCATCTTGCCAGATCCCCGGTGCGGTACATTCTACCTTTACCGAATGGATTTCTGACAAATTTCTCTGCTGTCAATTCAGGCAGGTTCAGGTATCCCCGGGCCAGGC
The DNA here is from genome assembly GCF_000621505.1 of Ruminiclostridium cellobioparum DSM 1351 = ATCC 15832. Taxonomy (GTDB): domain Bacteria; phylum Bacillota; class Clostridia; order Acetivibrionales; family DSM-1351; genus Ruminiclostridium; species Ruminiclostridium cellobioparum. The sequence continues at coordinate 970 of NZ_JHYD01000080.1, read as the reverse complement.
CTACTCCTGCAATGCACAATTCGCCCGGCATTCCGATACCGGAAAGGTCGTTACCGTTAAGAATATATATTTGCGTGTTTGCAATCGGTTTCCCAATCGGCACTCGCTCCGGCAACGACATCTCTCCGTTTATATATTTCCATCTTGTTGAACAAACGGTTGCCTCCGTTGGACCATAATCATTAAAATACACTTTACAGTTGTGGACATTCTTTAGCATAAGTTCCCGATCAATTTCTGACCCACCCGTGATAAGTGTTTTTAGTCCGCACACGTCTACTTGTGCAAGGTGCAAAGGAGTGATCAGTATTGTTGTAATATGTTTTCTCATAATATATTCTTTAAATAGCTTTGTATCTTGTTGACATTCTTTTGAAATTAAGCATAATGCACCCCCAATCAACAAACTCATAGACATTTCAGCTATCGAAGGATCAAAGGTAATACTGGAGAGTTGTAAGATGATATCTGTCTCACTTAATCCTTGTGTTTTAACGAAATATTCCCGCAGATTGATTACGCTACCGTGTTCAATCATAACCCCCTTTGGTTTACCTGTCGTTCCTGATGTATAAATGATATATATAAGGTCATTTGGTGTATTCACATGTTCCGGATTTTGAGCCCTGCCGGTATAAATCGTCTGATCAAAGAGGTTGATGAGCGGAATATCCGTTTCTACAGGCAGTTCCGCTTTATCCAGCAGTACTGCTTTAGGCTGACAGTCCTCCAGCATATATCTTATACGCTCTTCCGGACAGTCCGGATCTATCGGCACATAGGCTCCGCCTGCTTTGATGATACCATATATACCAATAACCATCTCGATGCTTCTTTGAGTCAGGATAGCAACCTTGTCGTCCGGCTCCACACCAAGCTTCCGAAGCTTGTATGCCAGCTGGTTTGCTTTTTCATTAAGCTCTCTATAGGTCATTTTTTCTTCTTCAAATACGACCGCAATATTGTCTGG
>NZ_JHYD01000079.1 GCF_000621505.1 Ruminiclostridium cellobioparum DSM 1351 = ATCC 15832 | reverse complement strand
GCGGCTCATGGATGGAAACATAGAGTTCGTGGGCAGAGGTGACAGTCAGGTAAAGATAAGGGGTTACAGGATAGAGCCGGGTGAAATAGAGAATGTATTATTAAAGGAAGAATCGGTAAAAGAGGCAATAGTCATAGTAAAGGAAGATATAAAAGGGGATAAGATGCTGTGTGCATATGTGGTAAGTGATGCACAACTGGAGTTTACTGAAATAAGAAGGGTATTACAAAAGGAGCTCCCTGACTACATGATACCTGCATTTATAATGCATGTGGATAGCATCCCTCTGACCCACAGCGGGAAGGTGGACAGAAAAGCTCTGCCTGAGCTGATAGAGAGCCTGTCCCGAGAAACCGAGTATGAAGGGCCTACCAATGAGATAGAACAGGAACTGATGGAAATATGGACAGAGGTTCTTGGCATAAAGCGGATGGGGATTAATGACAACTTCTTTATGATGGGCGGACATTCTTTGAAGCTTATGAGCCTTGTCTCAAATATACACAAGAGAATGAATATTGATGTACCGCTGAAGGAACTCTTTATACGCCCCACAATAAGAGGATTGGCTGAATATTTAGAAAAAGCCGATGTGAGTATTTACAAGACCATAGAGCCGGTTGAGGAGAAGGAGTATTATCCCGTATCTTCAGCCCAAAAGAGAATGTATATACTTAGCGAATTTGAGAACGTTTGGACTAGCTACAATACACAGCTGTCTGTGGTGGTGAAAGGTAAGTTAGATGTAGTAAGATTTGAAAAAGCCATTAAAGCTCTTGTAAGAAGACATGAATCATTCCGGACCTCCTTCGGGGTAGTTGGGGACGAAATAGTACAGAAAGTGAACCAGGATGTAGATTTTCAGATAGAGTATATGGAGGCGAGTGAAGAAGAAGCGGGCAACATCGTGGAAGCATTTGTAAGACCCTTTGATTTGGGCAGTGCTCCCCTATTAAGGGTAGGATTGATAAAAATAAAAGAGTCTGAGTACATCTTAATATGCGATATGCACCATATCATCACTGATGGAGTCTCTCACGGTATACTTCTTAATGAATTTTCAGCACTTTATGAGGGAAGGACTCTTCCGGAGTTGAGGCTGCAATATAAGGATTTCGCACATTGGCAAAACACTTTCTTCAAATCGGGAGCAATTGATAAGCAGAGGGAGTACTGGAAGGAGCAATTTAAAGACGAGATACCGGTCCTTAATATGCCTACAGATTATCTAAGACCCAAAATACAGAGCTTTGAAGGAAGCTTTATTTCTTTTGCATTAGATAGTAACCTGACTTCAAAATTAAAGGAACTCACTGTAGAGACAGGTACAACAATGCATATGGTACTCCTGACGGTATTGAACGTACTACTCTATAAATATACAGGACAGGAAGATGTGGTAATAGGGACGGGGATAGTGGGAAGACCCCATGCAGACCTGGAAAACATAGTTGGAATGTTTGTAAACATGCTTGCAATGAGAAATCATCCCCAAGGAAGTAAAACCTTTAAGGAGTTTCTTAAAGAAGTAAGGGAAAGCTCTTTAAAAGCCTACGAGAATCAGGACTATCAGTTTGAGATGCTAGTGGATACTGTAAATACCAGAAGAGATCCCGAAAGGAATCCAATATATGATGTGATGTTTACAGCTCAGAATATTGATGTCCCTGAAATAGCACTTGAGGATGTAGAGTTCAGGCCATATCACTTTGGGCAAAGCAAGACCCATGCTGATTTGAACATTCTGGCATATATTCGTGAAGATGTAATTAGATTTTCGTTGGAGTACTGCACAAAGTTATTCCGAAAGGAAACAGTGGAGAGGTTGGCACGGCATTTTACAAACGCAGCGGAAGAGGTGGTGAAAAATCCAGATGCACTGCTTTGTGAAATAAAAGTGATGGATAAGGATGAAGAAAAGGATACTCTATATAGCTTCAACGACACTGCGACCCAATATCCAGTGGGAAAAACTGTTTGCCGGTTGTTTGAAGAGCAGATGGAAAGAACTCCGGACAATATTGCCATTGAAGCCGGAGGCAGGTGTCTGACTTACAGGGAGCTGAATGAAAAAGCAAACCGGCTTGCAAGGGTATTAAGGGAAAAAGGTGTAAAGCAAGACTCCATAGTGGCAATCATGGCCGACCAGTCTGTAGAATTTGTTGTAGCAGTGCTGGGCGTTCTTAAAGCGGGAGGGGCATATCTGCCTATAGAT
>NZ_JHYD01000078.1 GCF_000621505.1 Ruminiclostridium cellobioparum DSM 1351 = ATCC 15832 | reverse complement strand
TACTACTGTGAACGTAAAGCAAGGGGATCACGTTACGTCAGCTTCAACCTATGCAGGTTCCAATGTAACCATAAATAATTATGGCATTATGGATACTATAACTACTGGAAAGAATAGCAGTTTGACTCTTAATAATTATGGTACAGTAAAAAATGAAGTTAGGCTTGGGGAAAATGCAACTGCTGTGATAGTCAATAATAAAGGTGCCTATATTAAAGATGTAATAGGTGGAAATATAACTGACAAGAATAGCCAGAAAGGAATTAATGCAACAAATTATGGAGAGATACATTATATTCAAACTGGAGCTTATAGCACGAATGAAGTGTTTAACTATGGCGAAGGGTATGTAGACTGGCTGGAGACAGGGGTTGGGAACAGTTCAACTACTGATGGAGGTACAAAGCATTACTCAGGTCAGGGTAACGTAAAAGTTATTAGTGATTTGGATAAACTCAAATCCAATCTGTATCAGTTAGGCTATCATAATGTTTATACAAATTATACTTCCGCTCGAAATCAATTCTTAAAAGATTATTTAGATAATGGGCATTCTTTAGACTCTAATTTTAAATTGATGGGCAGCGGAGAACATTATAGTACCTTGCTGAGTTGGACAAATAAGGCGATAAATGGAAAATATACTAATATTGCAGGTGGAGAAATTTTATTCCTCGCATCTGATACTAATTTGAAGCCCGAAGTTCAGCAAATGATATCGTATTATGATGATATGTACTTTTATGCACATGTAGCTTATGATAGTAACATAATCGATGAGTATGAGTTTAAAGCACTAAAAAGCTTCTGTAAAGAAAAAGTTGAAAAGTTACGAAAAGACAATTCATTTAAAAAAGCTGATAATTTAACATATCAAATAATATGTAGTATAGGATCAGTTATTCCATATGCTGGTATTATATTTGATGTTTTAGGTGATACTCAACCAGTTTACGCTGCTGATTTATCAAGTGAAGCCACGAAGAAAATATCAGCTAATATGTCAGCGATAAACAGTACTATAAAATCGAGTAAAAGATTTGATTATAGATATACAGTTTATGAATTGTATGACGATGATGGAGTTAAGTATGTCGGAAGAACAAGGCAGAGCATTGAAGCACGGCAAAAACAACATTGGAAAGCAGATTCTAATAAAAATGGACTTAGAATTAGAGCCGCAGAGTTTGAAGGAAAAACATTAAAAGGACTATCACATTCAGAAGCAAGAGGGTTAGAACATTTGGTTTTTGAAAGTCATGGAGGGTTTAATAATAAAAATCTTCTTAATAAAATTAAACCACTGGATATTAACAATCCAAAGGTTACGAAGAAAGTTACTAATTATATTGATGATGCTTGGAATTTTATAAAAAAACTGAAATAGGAGTGAAGGATAATGGCAAAAAGAATTCGTTATAAAGTAGGAGACATATTTTTAGTCCCCCTTGAAGACAACTTAAATGGTGTTGGTCGCATCTTGAAAATTAACCAAGCTACTGTTTTTATGGAACTGTACCGTATTAAACCAATGGTTGATATTTCTGGGTTTATTTATGATGAGGCAGTAAAAGAAAAACCGATAGTAATGACTTGGTGTTATGATGATGCTTTACGAAAAGGTATATGGGAAATTATAGATAACAAACCCATAGAGAAAGAAATTGATATGCCCTTTTTTTGGACTCAAGATGCAGGAGATAAAAGGTATTACATTCGTAAAGGAGAAAAAGATTCCCATGAGACATATGGTGAACGAATTGAAATAGCAAAGGAAGACATTAATAAATATGAATCTTATGGGATTGGAAATGAAATTTCAGAAAAAAATAGGTATATCAAAAGACTTCGTGAAAGTGGATTAATGTAGTTTAAAGGAGTGAATTTTTATGGGTACTTGGAATGCCGGTATTTTTGATGATGATATAGCACTGGACATAAAGGCTGAATTTGATGATGCACTAGCAGAAGGCATGACTGTAAAAGAAGCTACAAAACAGATTTTAGAATCATTTGAGGATGTACTGGAGGATGATGAGGAGTCTCCAATAGTATATCTTGCACTTGCAGCCCTACAGTTGGAAAAAGGTGAAATTCAGAAAAATATAAAGAAAAAAGCCTTACAAATTATTGAATCCGAACAAGGAATGGAGCGCTGGGAAGAAGCAGGAGCTGAATTACTTGTTCAAAGAAAAGTAATCCTAAATGAATTGAAAAGAAATTTGGTACAGAGATAGTTTGCTTATATATACTAGGATGTCACTGGTCACACAGTTTAGGGCTGTTGTGGCCTTGTTTTTTACAAGTAGACATAAAACTAGAAAAGCGAAACCAAAATACCATTTATTCTGTGCTTTCAAAATTGCAATAAAGAAAAATCCCAGTACCCATATTGCCTGTATTTTCCAAGTCC
>NZ_JHYD01000077.1 GCF_000621505.1 Ruminiclostridium cellobioparum DSM 1351 = ATCC 15832 | reverse complement strand
GGCTTACAAAAGCTGCATGGGACTTCTAAAGCTGGCTGATAAATATTCAGTCGAGCGTCTTGAAACCGCCTGTCAGAAGGCACTTTCCTATACAGTGTTTTTGGTATACTGAAAACCAAGCGTTCCGGAACTTAAAAAACCCTGCATAAAATGGAAAAACCATTGCAAGCACCCCTTCAAAATAATACCCTTTAAGTTGCGACACTTCAAAGGGGGTACAGAAAGGATGCTGACAATGGATCAGATATATCGTATCAAAAATATGAGAAAGTTTGAAGGCAAAAGTTTAAGAAAAATATCTAAAATCACGGGTCATGATTTTGAAACTGTGAAAAAGTATGTCACAAAGATCAATTTCAACTATGAACTCCGCCCAAAACAACGGAGGCAGGGAAAATTGTCACCGTACAGAGACATTGTAACTACCTGGCTGGTCAAGGACCAACAGGCTCCACACAAACAGCAGCACACGGCCAGAAGGGTTTATGACAGGTTAAGGGAGCTATATGGAGAAGCATTTGATGCCAGTGAAAGGTCGGTCAGAAAGTTTGTCGCTGGCATTCGGGAAGAGCTTCAGATGAACCCAAAAGGATTTTTACCTCTGGAACATCCCCCAGGGGAAGCCCAGGCAGACTTTGGAGAGGCTCGATTCATCGAAAATGGTATTACCTATGACGGATATTACCTTAATATGTCCTATCCACACAGCAATGGCGGGCATACCCAGTTGTTCAAAAGTGCAAATCAGGAATGTCTTCTGGAAGGCATGAAGGCAATCTTTGAGCATATTGGTGGAGTGCCGACAGCTATTTGGTTTGATAACATGTCCACTGCTGTAAGGAAAGTCAAGGAGTATGGGAAACGTGATCTGGCCCAGGGCTTTTTGCGGTTCATGATGCACTACGGATTTCAGAGTAACTTCTGTAATCCGAATAGTGGACATGAAAAGGGCTCCGTAGAAAACAAGGTTGGCTACCACCGCCGGAATCTGTTTGTTCCGATTCCGGAATTTAAAGAGCTGAAAGAATATAACAAGGAACTCCTGTTACGATGTGACCGGGACATGAACAGGATGCACTACAAGGGACATGGTCGGATTGAAGACTTGTTCAGGGAGGATAAACTGGAATGCTTCAAGCTTCCGAAGGTACCGTTTTATGTGTTCCTGCATGAGTTTGCGAAGGCAGACAATTATGGGAAGATCAAATTTGATGGCAGAATTTATTCAACCTCTCCAGATATGGCCGGGCGTCAGGTCACCATTAAAGCCGGTGCCTATGATATCGACCTGCTGGATGATGACTGCCGCCCTATTGTTCGACATAGAAGGCTTTATGGTGAAGAAAAGGAGGCCATGTATTGGATCCCATATCTTGATCTGATGTCCAAAAGACCGACAGCATTAAAATATTCCGGACTTTTCAACCAATTGCCGGGTATCATGAAGGAGTATCTGGACCAATGTGATTATGAACGCAAAAAGCAATCATTGAAGCTACTTTCAAGAATGACAATGACTACAGGCTTTGATACAGCCATAGAAGCCTTTGAAGAAGGAATTAAGTTGGGAGCCAGGGATCCGGACAGCATCTGGGCGGTTTATTGCCGCTTAACAACCGGAACTTTACCAGAACCGGAAGTCAAACTCCCCAACACAGTTCCGGAGCTTAAGAAATACACTCCGAATATCAAGATATATGACGAATTGTTCGTACCCGGAGGGCTGTCATCATGAGTTCAGATGCGTTGATAAAACATTACTGCAAGGAATTGAGGTTTGGGAAAAACATATATGAAAGCTACTCAAAAATCGCTGCCGCTGATTTCGGAGATTTCCTGGCACAGCTTTTGAAGCTGGAACTGGATCACCGAGAATTGACCCGTAAGAACCGGAACTTAAAGTCCGCCGGTTTTGATGTCATCAAAACTTTTGAAGGTTATGAATTTGGAGATATCCAGATTCCAGGCTCCGTCAGTCTGGAGGAATTAAAGTCCGGAAGCTTCATAGAAAAGCTTGAGAACTTGATCCTCTATGGTCCGGTAGGAACAGGTAAGAGCCATATGGCCACGGCTATTGGTGTTGTAGCCTGTTCCAGAGGAATGAAGGCAAAGTTCTTTCGTACGGCATCATTGGTCAATCAATTAAGCGAAGCAAAGGCAAAGGGTGAATTAAAGCGATTTATGAAGCAGTTGGAAAAGACAGATTTGCTGATTTGTGACGAATGGGGTTATGTCCCCTTTGAGAAGGAAGGCTCACAACTGCTATTTCAAGTGATTTCAGAATGTTATGAAAAAAGGAGCGTAATCATCACAACCAATCTGGAATTCAGTAAATGGAACGGAATTTTTTATGACGAAAAGCTGACAAGTGCAATTATTGATAGACTGGTACACCATAGTCATCTGCTGGTTTTTCAAGGTCAGAGCTATCGGCTTACCCACTCCACCATGAAATCCCATTAATGGGAAAGGGGTGCTCGGAAAATTAAGTTCCGGAATGCAAAAAATTTATGTTGCCAAAAACATATACAGCGGCTCCCAGTTACAAGAGTATCAAAAACATACTCACCACTGGGCAAGATAAGTCACAAAGCCAGCCGGATAAACCGGAAGCCACACA
>NZ_JHYD01000076.1 GCF_000621505.1 Ruminiclostridium cellobioparum DSM 1351 = ATCC 15832 | reverse complement strand
GTATTATCTTTTATGCTTTTTATTAATCCATTTTCATATGTTACGGTAAAGTTCCTTCCAGCCTGATCGGTTACTCCCTGTACCCTGCCTTCGGAATCAACGCTTACGGTAACGCTGTTGCCGTTCTTGTCCTGCATTTTAACAAGATGTCCGTTTGAGTCAAAATAGAATATATCCTGCTGCTTTGATGTAAGAATACATGTTCCATCAGGGTTTTGTGCCAGTGTGTTGTGGGAATCATTTGCCGCAAATGTTCCGTCACTGTTCATCTTAAAGGTCTGAACACTTCCGTCCGGCAGTCTGACTTCTCTTGTATCAGTGCTGTAGAGTGAATCTTGAATGCTGCTCTCGTAGCTGAAGGTCCATCCTCTGCCGAATACCGAAGCTTTATCACTTCTGGAGTTGTAGGTTCTGCTGAAATCAATGTCATATCCCGGCGAGTCCATGGTCAGGTCGGTATAGGTGCGAGAAAAGTTTCCCGTAGCAGGATTCATACCGCTTTGTCCAAAATGGAATTGATACCTTAATTCAGACCCAAGCCAAGGGAAATAATCAATGCCTGCACCAGCTTTGTCACCTTCACCATACCATTTTCCTGAAACGGGATCATACAAAGATGGTCCATAAGATGATCCCCAGTAGTTGTATTTTGCATCAATTGTAATAGTTGAGCTTTTAGCATTATACATACCTCCAGTTTCATCGTAGATACTTCCCCAATAACTAGGTTTAAAGCTGTTAAATAATAGTACGGGATTATGCTCTGTATCAAAGTAAAAGCTATAGTGTGACTTGCTGACTTCTGAGTTGGTAAGAGTTAACCTTCCATATACGGTAAAAGTATTTGTGGCTCCATATCTTACTTTTGTATATTCTCCAATAAATTCACCCGTAGAAGTTATTTTTATCCCATCCCAATAATTTGGCAAAAAGCTAGATGCTTCACGCCCCCCATACTCAAAATCTCTTGCGGCAGTAAACACAATTGGTTCGTCAGCCGTACCAATTGCAATCAGCTTTCCTTCGATATTTATTCCACCCGAACCATTACCATTTGAATCTATACCTTTTATTATTGCCCCTGGCTCAATTGTCATTGTTAATCCTGCCGGTATCGATATATTACTAGACCAATCAGTACAATACTCGTTTTTAGTTAATGTTATATCAATATTAGGGGTTCCGACCAAATGTATCCCTTCTACAAGGCTATAGGAATTATTATTTTCCATATTATTGTTTTCTATTCCGGAAAATATGGAAGATTTTAATCCTGACAAATTTATACGTATATCATCTGATTTATTATTTGTTATATTATTGTCCTTAATACTCAAATTCCCCGTGCCATATTCTTTTATGTAAATACCAAAACTATTATTTTCGGTTATTGTGTTGCCATTAATACTCAAATTCCCTGTGCCATATTCTTCTACATCAATACCAGCTCTGATTATTGTATTGTTGTCCAGAATCAACTCGTTTGAATCAGTTCTTTCTCTAATGCTTATACCATATGTATCATTTACCTCTGAGTTTGTAAGGTTTACTTTTCCATTCTTTATCAGTAATGAACCATATCTTAACTTTATATAATCAGCTATAAATTCACCTTCATGTACATCTATCCCAAACCAACCATCATACCAAGTTACTCCGCTTCCTCCATAATCAGAATCCTTATAGGTAGTAAACACTATTGGTTCGTTAGCTGTACCAATTGCAATCAGATTTCCTTCTACACTTATATCATCTTTTTTACTTAAACTTTTTATTATTACTCCCGGCTCTATTGTCAAGGTTACTCCCTTGCTAATAATTATATAATCAATTAAAATATATGGGCTATTGGCAGCAATCCATCTGGTATTATTAGAAATAGTTCCTTTTACCGGAGTACCTTTCTGTATTTGTATAGTATAAGAAGTCTGCGATACATAATTATCAAAAAGATATGTTTCAATATAATAGGTTCGATTTGCTTCCAAATCAGCCCATTTATAAAAATTATGACTGTAATCCCAAACATAATTAGATTCTATAAAATAGCCATTACTATCATAAATATTCCCGCGTATATCCATATTGCCTGTAATCGTTATATAGTATGTGCCTTCTGTACTTACAGTAAATTTAAAATAATCTCTATCTCCTTTAAAATTAATTAACCCAGGAATATCAATTCCTACTTCAATTACTTCAGCTGAGTTAATGTCATCCCCATAATCATCATCAATCGTTGTCACTGTAATAACATTGCTTGCTGTCGATTCGTTATTCGCCGCATCCACTGCTATTACTGTAAATGAATACTCGGTATTTGGTGTCAATCCGGTTAATACATAATATGTTTCATTCGATGTAGCCGTTAAAGTTGTTCCGTTGAATATATCATAATGCTCTACATTAAAGTCATCTGTCGATGCACTCCATGTTAACATCAATGAATATGCCGTAATTTCAGATGCAGCAAGATTCGAAGGAGTTGTCGGACCCTGGTCATCCGAGCCAGTGGTTACAATAACCGGTTCACTCTCAATTGATGTATTTCCTTCAGCGTCGAATGCTGTTAAAATATATGAATATGTGGTATTTGGGCTTAATCCTTCATCGGTATATTCACACTCGTATCCGGGTACTGTATTTATGGGTAAACCATCCCGGTAGATTATATACCCTGTCACTTCTTTATTGTCACTAGATGGTGACCATGATAATGATACCGTCCCACCAACTACTGCTGATATAGTTAAATTTTCCGGCACTGTTGGTGCTTGTATATCAGGCGTGCCAATATTTATAGTGTAGGCCCCTGTTCTAGAACCATAAAGACTCATTTCAATATAGTAAGTTTGATGGGCCTGCAAATAAATCAAATCTTGGTCGTTTCCATAAATAAATCCTATCATATTACCATTACTGTCATAAATTCTCCCATATGTATTCAAATTACTTATACTTCTTATTACATATGTGCCCTCTGAACTTATGGTAAATTTGAAATAATCTTTATCTCCTCCATAATTAATTACCCCAGGAATATTAATTCCTACTTCGATTAATTCAGCTGAGTTAATGTCATCCCCATAATCATCATCAAGCGTTGTTACTGTAATACCATTGCTTGCTGCCGATTCGTTATTTGCCGCATCCACTGCTTTTACTGTAAACAAATACTCGGTATTTGGTGTCAGTCCGGTTAATACATGATATGTTTCATTTGATGTCGCCGTTAATGTTGTTCCGTTGAATATATCATAATGTGCTACATTAAAATTATCTGTTGATGCACTCCATATCAACGTCACTGAATATGCCGTAATTTCAGATGCAGTAAGATTCGAAGGAATTGTAGGACTTTGGTCATCGGAGCCAGTAGTTACAATAACCGGTTCACTTTCATTTGATGTATCTCCTTCAAGATCGAAGGCTTTTAAAGTATATGAATATTTAGTATTGGGATTTAATCCTTCATCGGTATATTCACACATAGATCCAGGTACTGTTTTTATCAGCACACCATCCCGGTAGATTTCATACCCTGCTACCCCTTCATTATCAGTGGATGGTGACCATGA
>NZ_JHYD01000075.1 GCF_000621505.1 Ruminiclostridium cellobioparum DSM 1351 = ATCC 15832 | reverse complement strand
TCATTTAATCCTCGCTTACCACGTATATTTAACCCACCTGAGGTAGTTATTATTAATATTAAGGGAAGTGGAGCAAAATAATGGTTTAATGGTTCAGAACAACTGCATATTCAAAATTTGCAGCATTTTATTGTTCGTTATCTCCTTAAAAATAGACAGTATGAACAATTTGGAGATAGAGAAATCAATCTATGTAATTCCCAAGTTAAGAAACCTAGAAATAATCAACCTGTATTACCTTTGCATTCTAGAATTATAGAAATTTTTGAAACACATAAAAAATTCTTGAAAGAGAAATATGGAAGTGAGCATATTATAGATGGGCTACACATATCCCCAGAATACCCAGCCTCCAATTACACGAAATAATAATTTCGCGTAATTGGAGGCTGGGTATTCTGAAAAAAGTCTCTTTCTTATTTAGAACAAATTTTGACAACAAATCATTTTTAATAAAAGTAGAGTTATTGAATTAGTGATAAGATCGATTATACTCTCATTTAACAGTCCAATATCAATATACTCTCATTTTCTTTATTATCTTCATTTTTCACAGTATTTTATTTTGTTTATGCTAAGCATTTTCCTAGTAGTTGCACAATGTCTGGTAATTCTGTGGATCAAAAGCAGAGAAAAATAAACCGCAGCAGATACTATTTTTACTGGAGTAGTATAGTTTTTTAATGTCAGCCTGCTGCATCACCTGTCCAGTCCTTGAACACTTCATTCCGGGAGCTACCGTCCTTGACCAGCATTGCTATGAAAGTAATCTCCCCTGTAGATTCAAAACCAACAATTGCGTTTCCTTCCCAATGTCAATTTCTACTACCAATGTTTCAACTTTTGCAAAATCTTTTCATATTGAATGGGTTCTAATAATGCTTATTGCTTTTAAAATGTAAATTATAATATTGTGGTTTCGTTTTAATGATTTTATGTCTACTCGTTGCAAAACAAAAAGAAAAACGGTCATCCGAAGACAACCGCCATTTCTTATAAAATTTCTATTTTTATTCTCTTATCTTCTCTCAAATTTATCAAGCTGCCTTCTATACTATTACTTAAACCCTTAATATCTGTTTCCTTATTTGTTGCCTTGTCTGTAATTTTTATTCCGACATTTGTCATATTGTCTTCAACTGTAAACTCTTGATAAATTTTATATTTATATCCACCACTTTCAAAAGATAGATAATTTAAATCCATTCCTTCATTATCTGCTCCACCCCCACGCAAATAGTATGAATAGGTGAATTTACTCCATGAATCCGCCTTATTCTCAGGAAATTCGAGTTCAATTTTATCCTTTGATCCAAAGCGGTATACAATGAAGGCGGGCTTTGTTTTTGATTGGCATACTGATAAGGTTTTTGCCGAATCAGCTATCTTAAAGCTAAATAGTACATTTTCATTGTCGGTGCATAGATCATCTGTGTATTTTATTTTTGCTATCGTATCAGAATCACTCAAATCATCGCAAGCGTGATATTCCTCTTCTGATACTTTTACCAATGTCTTATTGTCTTTCCAAGCAAGAACCGTTTGATTTCCCGAATCAGCACCACTTCTTTGCCAAGTTACAAGGCAACCCTCATTAACTTCAAAATACGATATATCTGCGTCACATTTTACTTTGACAAAATTATTGACAGATTCATCCCAAATATATAAATTGTACAGACTATTCATGGCTCCGGATTGGTCCAAAACCTGAATATCCGCATAACCATCCAGATTAACATCTATAAACCTAATAACTTCACTAAGCTCTCCCATCCCTGAAGTTATATTTAGTATGTTTTTATCCTTATCATTTTTCAAGGTAAAATTACATCTGCCATCCCCGCCAGAACTCAATTCAGCAGAATATTTTTTACCATTTTTACCTTGTGTCATATCATACTTTACAGTCTCAGTTTCGTAGTCAATAATTTCATGAATACTGGCAGAAAATGAGTTGGCACATTCTACGTTTTGCTTTATTTCTTCATATGCAATATTTTGAAGTGTATTAAAAATATAATATTCTATTGCTCTTAAATTTGAATCAATTAAATATGAGATATTACCAAAGTTTACAATACAATAGAATTTACCACCGCCTGATATAGTTGACAAATACGTTACTCCGGAATCATCGGTTATATTATTATAAATTTTTATATCTTCAAAGCTAGGCATCATATTTATTAAATATGATTTTATACTCTTTTTATCCATTAAGTTTAGATTTTTCATTTCCCTAATAATGATTGTGTCAACTGGACTGTTGTTGTCTGACGGCGATTTATCCTCCTTGTACCTAATTGCATAGGAACTACCATTATATGTTTCTGATACAATATGATAAGTATCTAACTTTACTGATAATTTGCCAATTTCAATTACCTTATGATTTTCATCACTATAGTTTTTAACAACATTAGATGTTCCAACATTTTCAGCAACCGTTGGACTATCTGACGGATCACCTGATTGATCATGTCTTTGCTGTATTGCCGTTTTGCCGCAACCAACCAATGTCAATATGAAAATAACGATAATTCCTAAATAAATCTTTTTCATAAATTAACCGCCTTTTTCAGCGCAATATTATTTACCGTGCATCATAATTTTATATACTTCTCTCGCATATTTTCCCCTTTCTTCCGCCTTTTTTTCAGTATCTGAGGGGATCTCATATTTCTTACATATATTATAACCTGCAAGATATGCCGCATCTTTATTGCTGCTATCATATTTTTTACCATCACCGTAAATCCCTTTGTAACCTGCTGATTTAAGCTCTTTAATCATATACTCAATCTCTGTTTCAAGGCTCTCTTCCTGCGTTGGAAAACCATCTTTTTCAAACTTCTTTGTATTATAGTACTTAATTAAACCTTCTGCTCTATCAAAAGTCCATTGAATCATTCCGGTTCCAAATCCACCACTTGTTTGTTTATCATAATAGCCTAGAAATTTACCATCTTTCCATTTGCCCGCAACTACCGATTGAGCTCCCGTTTTTTTCATATTTTTCAACAATTTATTCAATTTATCTAGTCCTACTTCTGAAATGGTTTTACCACTAAAATCAGAGTAATTCATGTACTTATCCATGTATATTAGATATGCGCCCTTCTTTTTATAATTACCACTATCTTTGTATTTCAAATATCTACCGTCTTTATCTTTATCGTTTGAAAGAAGCTCAAATGATCCATAGTTTGATTTTTCAAATACACCTGGAGAACCTTCATGTTTAATGTTTGATAGAAGTCCTGCTATAAATGCTGGCTCATATCCTTCACTAAGTAATGCTTCAGCGGCTTTTATCATCGCATCCTTTTTATAACCAAAACCTTCGTAACCCCTCAAGTTGCTAATAATACTATCATTAACCGTCCCCTTAGTATCACTACTATTACTAGTCTCCTTACTAGAATCTTCATTTTTCTTATTATTGTCAACACTTGAGTTCCGTTGTTCCTCAGGCTTATCTTTTGATGTATTGCCTTCACTTTTAACCTCAGGATTTAATTTCACATTTGGTGGTAATTTTAGTACCTGTCCTACCTTAATAATTTCATTTTCACTTTTTAGTTTATTTAACTTCACCAGTTCGTCTACGGATACATTATATTTTATAGCAATTCCACCT
>NZ_JHYD01000074.1 GCF_000621505.1 Ruminiclostridium cellobioparum DSM 1351 = ATCC 15832 | reverse complement strand
CAGGCGCAGGTCTATTGTAAAAATGAACACAGCTTTAAAAAACCACCTTCACGCCTTTATATCCGGCCACTATCCAAGCTATCACAAATTCTTTGCAAACATAGACTGCAAAAGTGCATTGGTATTCTATGATAAGTACCCGTCACCGTCAAAGCTGGCAGGAGTTACAGCAGAAGAACTGGCAGAATTGCTGGAGGAACACTCCAACAAAAGGCTGAGACTTGAAAAAGCGCAGCAAATACTGGCCTGTATAAAAAAAGACGGAAACACATCTGCCAACTATCAGGAAACCCGGGATTTAGCTGTAAAATCAACCATAAGGCAGATACAGGCAAACCTTGATGAAATTGAATCAATAGATGCCATCCTGGAAAGCTATATTGAAAACTTTGACTGCAAGCTAACCACAATGCGCGGAATAGACACAGTTACAGCTGCAAACCTCATTGCAGAAATTGGGGACATATCAAAATTTTCTACAGCAGCCAAACTCGCAAGGTACTCAGGTGTAGCTCCGGTTACCTATGCATCCGGCAAAACAGATGTCCAATTTTCAAATCAACGTGGAAACAGGACACTAAACTCAATATTCTACAAGCTGGCAGTAGCCGTAACCATGACGGCAGGAAAAAACAAGCGGATAGTTAATCCCTTTTTCCATGACTACTACAACAAAAAACTCTCAGAAGGCAAAACAAAAAGGCAAGCCTTGAAATGCGTACAAAGACGGCTTGTCAACATAATCTGGGGCATGATGACCTACAAAACCGAATATATAAATCCCCCGACACAGGTAAAAGAAAAACCTGTAACAAAAGAAAAATCCAAGCCTTAACATTCATATCATTTTAATATGTTTTATATATTTAAGCACTTGCAAAAGTGCTTTTCCTTTTAATGGAACAATGCTATACTTTTCGTAGAAATAACTCCTAGAGAAATTTATTTCTTTTGACCTTTGAAAACATCAGGCACTGAAAAAAGTGCTTAAAAATATCCCAACCTAAACCTATTAGGGATTGTGAGAATGATCCTGTAAACTTTACAGACCCGACAGGACATTCGATATTAGGTAATATAGTTAAAACTATTAGCAATACAATTAAAGAAGTTGTTAAAACTGTTACAGGAGGCAATAAAAATTCAAGCAGCAGTAGTTCCTCAAGTACAGGTAAATCCTCAAGTTCGAGTTCATCAAGCTCTGGTTCAAAATCTTCATCATCAAGTGGAAGTTCTTCAAGTTCTGGTTCAAAATCTTCGTCATCAGGCAGTTCTTCGGGAATATCTGCTAACGAATTAGAGTTTTTCTGTGGTAAAGGTGCATCATTAGTTTACGGTGAAGACGGAAATTATAGAACCGGCACTGTACCAATGTTTAAAGATGGAAAAATAATTGATGTGGATTGCAGCAAAGCGATTGATATGAGGAATCTGAATGGTTACATTATAATGACCTCAGATACCAAGGTCTCTGGTAATATTCAAAACTATAGTAATCTTGATACTCTTAACATAGCAGATAATAGTTATGCAAAAGTTAGCAACTATGGTGTAATGGATACAATCAATTTGGGGAAAAATAGCAGTTTATTATTGGATAATTACGGAAAGATAAACAAAGGTATTAATATCGGTGAAAACGGAACTGCCAAAATTTATAATCATGAAAATGCCTACATAAAGAATATTAAAGGTGGGGACATAACTGACGGTACTAAAAAAGGTATGTACATAGAAAATAGAGGTATAATTGACTATGTTCTTACCGGCAAAAATAGCCATAATGAAATAAATAATATAGATGAAGTAGGTGCAAAATTAACGTTAGAAACCGGTGAGGGAAATAATACAATAATTATTAATGGTCAAAAAGGTGTTTCAATTAAAGATGGAAAGGGTAAAGCAGTTTATAGATTATATAGCCCTGAGGGAGGTCATGAAGATGTCGATGTATCAAATGTGACAAGACTACAAATACTAATTGCTTCAGGTTATTATTTTGTATCTGGAGAAATCATTGTAGCATCTGGGCAAGAAGGTGAAGTAGGTAGATTTAAGTATAACTTTATTGAGACAGCTATAAAGCAGATTAAGGACTACAAAACGTCAAACCCAGGACAGTCAATAACGTGGATGATTGACAAAGGTAGTTATTCAAAAACTGACTTAGAAAATTTTGAAGCCACAGCCAAAAATCTTGGTGTAAAAATAGTGTTTGTAAACAGTAAAAAGGAATTCATAAGTTATATCAATACAGGTAGTATTGATGCTAAGAAGGATACTAGGTCTACCAACAAAATAACCGACTTTACATTATTTGGGCATGGACATCCTGGTGAGTTAAATTTTGGATCAAATTATGATATAAAAATATCTGATATATCTTCGCTAAATAGCAGTGCATTTAGTGATACAAATTCAACATTTTATTCGTGTAATACGGGAACTGGTGGTGATGAAAGCTTTGCACAAGCGTGGTCAAATTTGACAGGCGGTGTAACGAAAGCAATGGTATTAAAAACTGATTATGGGACAATAACTTATACTGCAAAGCAACTTGAAATAATAGAGGATAGATGGAAAATTCAAAGAGCCTGGTATAAAATACATGGTGAACCAGATAAAGATATTGCTAAGATAAAAGAAGGAAGGTCGAAGACAGGATATTTACAGAGTGGTTCATATAGATATCCAATTGAAGGAGAAAAGGCTTATTGGAAAACTTATAAATCGAAAAAATAGGGGGCTTTGTGAATGCAAAGGAGAAAGAAAATGTTTTTATTCAGTTTTATATCAATAATTGGACTGTTAATATTGTTAGATTTTATACCTGTTAAGTTTGCAGTGAAAATAAATTCCGTAGATATTACAAAGTATAAGGAAAAAGATGGGCAGAAAATATACATATGCAAACCTGTACAGGTAACAGATTCTATTTGGGAAGCTATTGGAGATGAAAAAGGAGTCAGAGAAATTAGTAAGAATGAAGTCATATATATGGCTGAACCTTTGAAAGGGAATGACCCATTAAAAAAATTGAATGGTTCTTTTCAGAAAACATATGAACCTAACGCTCACAATCAATTTGTTTTTATAGGAAACGAAATTAGTTATAATACAGTTGGTAATTTAGAGATCGATGGAGTGCAAGAGAAAACAATTAATTTTAAAGTGGATGACTGGCAAATAGTATATCCAATTAGAAGGGATTCATTCAGGGATATTTATGCACCTAAGTCATATTTGACTATATACGACTTTATAAAACTTCCATAAAATAGGCGGCGGTTATCTTGTAATGACCATCTGCTTTTTGCCTAAATACATAAGACATAACAGATAAAAGGTCAACGGGAAAAACACAATCCCGTGGGCCTTTCTTTTTGCCATTTTAGAAAAATTGATAAGACAGGGCTGCGACTCAGTACAGCAAGCGTGCCGTAAGAATCAGATACTGAAATGCTGCCTGCATCCATGTCTGAAACCTCAATATGATAGCCTGAAATATCAATTTGCAAGGGTACATCAGTACTCTGTGACGTAATGGTATCTCATAAAAACACCTCCTGAAAATTCCGGAAAGCCGGATAATGTCTGTATTCCTGCATAATCTTGCGGGAGAGTAAATTATTTTGATGGTTTGAATTTTTTAGTTTCTTCTTTGGCAAGATAATTTTATTGTTATTTTATTTAGGTATTGCCAGAAATCCT
>NZ_JHYD01000073.1 GCF_000621505.1 Ruminiclostridium cellobioparum DSM 1351 = ATCC 15832 | reverse complement strand
GCAACCGATGAGCACAATAATAAGACTGTTAAGACACAGAAGGTAACGGTAGAGGATACAACGCCGCCAGAGCTGAAAGCGCCGGCAGACAAAGTGGTTGAAGCTACTGCAGCCGGAGGTACGCCTGTAGAGTTAGGTACACCAATATACAGCGACATATTTAAGGTAACCGTAAAG
This sequence comes from Ruminiclostridium cellobioparum DSM 1351 = ATCC 15832, assembly GCF_000621505.1. Lineage (GTDB taxonomy): Bacteria > Bacillota > Clostridia > Acetivibrionales > DSM-1351 > Ruminiclostridium > Ruminiclostridium cellobioparum. The sequence continues at coordinate 4,375 of NZ_JHYD01000073.1, read as the reverse complement.
AATAATGCTCCAAAGGTATTCCAGATAGGGACAATTGAGGTAATCTGGACAGCAACGGATGAACACAATAACCAGACGATCAGCAAACAGAAGGTTACAGTAAGGGATACCACAAAGCCAAAGTTGACCGTGCCTGCTGACATTACTGTTCCAGCAACAGGAACGAGGACAAAGGTTTCAATTGGTATGGCAACCGCCACAGACATATTCAATGTAACAATAACCAATGATGCCCCGGCAGATTTCCCACTGGGAACTACAATAGTAACCTGGAAAGCAACTGACGAAAATGGAAACTTTACAACAGGTACTCAAAAAATTACTGTTGTTCAGAAGCTCAAGGTTAAAGCATTCAATGCAACCAGAAATAATACAACAAATACAATTGATCCGAGGATCATGCTGGAGAATATCAGCAGTACGGATGTCAATCTGTCTGATATAAAGATAAGATACTACTTTACTTCAGAAGGCGATTACACACAGATCTTTGCGTGTGATTACTCGCAGGTATCGGGTTCAAGCGGCCAACGGAACATTACATCTTATGTATCGGGCAAATTCAGTAAAGTCACCGGCAAAACCAATTGTGACTGTTACCTTGAAATAAGCTTTTCCAGCAATGCCGGCCGCCTCAAACCGGGGGAAAATGTCATAATTCAAAGCCGATTTGCAAAAATAAACTGGTCCAGCTATACGCAGAGCAATGATTATTCATTTAACCCAACAGCAGATGACTACACTGACACTTCAAAAATAACTGTATATTTATCCGGAAATCTCATTGGAGGCATTGAACCTTAAAGTCATCGCACATATTACAAGTTACAAGCTGCAATCCGTTTTCTGCGGATTGCAGTTCTTGTAATATGCCTAATTTAATATTCAGGAAAGGAAACCCAACTCAAGGAACAGGCCAATGTAAAAGCCCAATGTAAAAGCCGAGGTGGAGGGCTATAGAAAACAGTGGAGAACCGAGGTAAACACTGCAACCTCCGAATATGACAAAGAGGCAAGTGCCGAGTCCGATAAAAAGAAAAAAGAAGTTGGACAGATAAAAGAAGAAAAAGAGGTCGAAGTCAAAAAGTTATCAGGAGCGAAGACCAATATACAGAAATTGGAAAATAACTGGTTACATTCTGATTGTCTCATTTATTATTCAAGATAATGGAAATGGGGAAACTCTCTTTATTAAAATCTTTTTAAAAATATTTTCAAAATTAGCTGTTAAACACTTCCTGAGATTTACTTTTTAAGTAGAGTGAATTTATAGGAGTGAAATACAAAATGCAATTTACAAATAAAGTGCAGCAGAGCAAGGAGCAGTCTTGGAGCAATGGAAATAAAGGCTTGCAGAATAGGCCTGGTTCTCAAAAACCAGGCAAGTCCAAAGGTGTAAGAACAACGGATGTAAGAAGAATGGCACAAATATTCCTTACTTATCCCGATACCGTAACACGGGAGGAATTCATCCTATTTCAAAAGGCTGTCGGCTACAGACAGGCTGTCAGTCTGCTTGCAGAAGGAAGAAGACGTAAAAATCAGGATAAGACTGAAAAAATAGATAAACAGGATAAAAAGCTATCAATAGAAGAAAAGTATGACAGGCACAATACGGAAAATATCAGAGAAGAAGAACAAAAAGCCGGGCAAGCAGAGGATAGCAGCAATATTGATAAAATCAGTGCTGAAAAGGACACTGTCATAAAAGCAGCAGAAAAACCGGCAAATGAGGAACAGGGCAGAAAAGCTATCAAGACAATGGGGCAGGAGAAAAAAGCTGAAAGGCCTCAAAAGGAGGAAATAAAAGAAACTGCTAAAAAGTCAGAACCCCAAATAACAGCTGAGCTAAAGCCAAAGAACTTAAATAAGGCGGAAAATACTAAAGCAGAAAATAAGTCCTCAGCCCATAAGCAAAGCCAGCAGGCCAAAGGATCAGTAAACGCTGCAAAAAGCCAAAAATCCAGCTCCATGCAGCATAAAGAAACTTCTGAGTTGCAGAAGGGAAATGAAAAGCAAAAGCAGGCTATAGCACAAAAGCAGAATAAGCCTGCCCAGGCAGCAAGCGGTAAAAAGCAGCAAAATCCTGCTTCCGGTGGAATTTCAGATGCAATTGCAGGACTAGGGGCGGGTAATAAGAATACTAAAAAAGCTCCAACTGTGAATATAAAGATGGGAGAGCCGGAGAACATACTCAAACAAATGGAAAATGTTCCGCCGACTCAGATTTTACATGCATACTCTCAGGTTACGGATATTTCCAAGGCATCGCTTGAAAAACAAACACAGAAAACACAGGCTGCATTGCCTAAAGTACCTGCACCTACCGGACTTGCACCTGTGAAAAAGGGCGGTATCCAGAAAAAGAAGGCAGCACAGATAAAGCATACGGAACCGGTTAGATTCAAAGGTGTAAAAACAGGCGGCAAGGAAGAAACAATAGGCAATATAAGACTTGGTTCGGAAAATGAACCTGATCCTGAAGAAATAATGGCAGAGGCTGGAAAATACTCTGCAGCTGCACCTGCAGTTAGCTTGGATGGTGAAGCTGATCCTTCCCAGACAGAAGCTTTCAACACAGAAGCCGCACAGACTGTACAAACTGCAAAACAGCAGGAGCTGCAGCAATTGAACAATGAGTTTGGTGAGAATAGCATATTCCCTACGGAAGACAATTCTATATTAAAAGCTAATAAAACCTTAAAAACAAAACAAAGCAAAATAAATAAAGTAAATAAAACTCTTGACATTTCAGCTGATATGGAAGCTCAAATGAATAAATCGATGACACCTGAATTTAAAGCAAAAGTCGGTGAGCAGCAAAGTAAATACAGCACCGGAAAAGAGAAATTTGACACAGACGTAACTACAGCAAGAGCAGACTCAGACAAACAAATCACACAATTAAAAGAAGACTCAAAGAATAAGCAGTTGGAGCAGCAGGAAGGTGCCAAGTCGGAAGTAGAGCGTCTGAAGGGTCAGTGGAGAGAAGAAGTAGACCAGGCAGTATCCCAATATGACAAGCAGGCTGAATCCGAAACAAAATCAAAAACAAGTGAAATAAGCAAAGTAAAAGAGCAGAAGGACAAGGAAGCAAAGGAAAAGCTAAAACAAGCAGAAAAAGATGCAAATACCGAATACAAAAATGCAAAGAAAGATGCGGATGAAAAGAAAAAGGAGAAAGAAAAAGAGCACGAAAAAAAGAAAAAGTCCTGGTGGGAAAAAGCCGCTGATTGGGTTGCAGAAAAGGCTAACCAATTTGTTGAAGGATTAAAAAAGTTAGTAAACTTCATATTCGAAGGACTTCGCAAGGCAGTCAAAGCCATATATGAAGCTGCCAAAGCAGCAGTAGTCGGATTGATAGAGTCAGGTAGGAAACTGATAGTAAACATAATAAAAGGCCTTGGTGAAATACTGAAAGTTCTAGTAAAAGCAGTGTTTGCGAAATTCCCGGGAATAGCGAACAAAATATGCGGGTTTATAGATAAAGCAGTCAACAAAGCAGTAAAGGCAGTAAATACAATAGCAGACGGACTAAAAAAGGGTGTCAGTGCAATAATTGATGCATTAGCCAGCACGGTCGATACACTGCTTGGAGCTATACAGTACCTTTATAATCAGGCCTTAAACGTAATAGGCATGATAGCAGGCAAAATAGCAGAAATAATGGCTGGAATCGCAAGATTAGGTGAAGCTGCAAAAGCATCATTGCCTCATATAGAAGGAAAGCTGTGGGAGCAGCTGATTGGAGTGGACATTACACAGCCAATGGGAAATGAAGATTCAGAGCAAACACTTGAAGCAGAAGCAACTAAAGACACTGCAGACCAAAAGCTTACAGAAAATGATGTGGAAATTGAAAATGTGGAAACCGGAGAAATTGATTCGGAATTTATACAGGACATGAATCTTAAGGATGGCGAGACAAAGTATGTAGAAGGCAGCAAAAATCCGGAGACAGTTGAGAGTATTATGAATGATTTTGATACCGGTAAAGAGGTCGGCAAATCAGGCGACAGCTTTGCAGATGGTGTAAAAACGCGAGCTGAGAACGCAGCAAAGCTGCTTGACCAGATAAAAGCATTTGTAATAAAATGGTTAAAAGAGAACTGGTTGAAGCTGTTACTTGGTGTAACCGGAGCTCTGGCCGGAGTCATAGTGCTTAATATACTTACAGGAGGTGCGATAACTGCCGCCCTGCCTATAATATTGGAAGTAATAGTCAACGTAATGAATGCGGCATCAATAATAGAAGCTATAACAGGGGCAGCAAAAAACATAGCAACATATTTGTCACAGGGCTGGGCAGGAAACATCGGAGTTGCGGCTCCGGCACTTGCAACAGCACTGGCAATAGGGTTATTGGCACTTGCAG
>NZ_JHYD01000072.1 GCF_000621505.1 Ruminiclostridium cellobioparum DSM 1351 = ATCC 15832 | reverse complement strand
CGGGGAACCGGAGGAGAATGAAATAAAAAGAAGGCTTGAAAAGGAGCTGCCGGTCTATATGGTTCCTTCATATATCGTAAAGGTAGAGCGCATACCAATGACAACTAACGGGAAAGTAGACGCCAAAGCTCTTCCTGACCCAAAAAAGGGAAGGGGAATGAAAGAAGAGTACATAGGTCCAAGGGATAGAATTGAAGAAAAGCTTGCAGAAATATGGCTCCAGGTGCTGAATCTGGAAAGGGTAGGAATAGAAGATGACTTCTTCGGACTGGGAGGCCATTCCTTAAAGGCTACATTCCTTGTAAACAGGATACACAAGGAGTTGAATGCAGAGCTACCGCTGGGAAGACTATTCGAGACTCCAACGATTGCCGGCCTTGCAGAGTACATAAGAGATGCGGAGAAAAAAATATACGCCACGATAGAGCCTGTTGAAGAAAAGGAGTATTATCCTGTATCATCAGCTCAGAAGAGAATGTATATAACAAGTCGGTTTGATGGAATAGGTATAGGCTACAACACACCCATGGCAGTAATTGCAGAAGGAAATATTGACTCTGAAAAGTTTGAAGAGGCTGTTAAAGCACTTATAAGGAGGCATGAGGTATTTCGTACATCTTTCGAAGTTGTTGGTGATGAAGTTGTACAGAGGATACATAAAGAATTAGATTTCAGTATCGAGTATCTAGAAGTATCTGAGGAAGAAACTGATAATATTGTAAAAAAATTTATAAAGCCTTTTGACTTAGGCATAGCGCCGCTGTTAAGGGTGGGCTTAATAAAGCAAAATAAAAACAAGTATGTTATAATATGGGATATGCACCACATTATAACGGATGGTGTGTCTCTGGGTTTATTGCTTAAAGAATTTACAGCATTCTATGAGGGGAGGGTGGTGCCGAATTTAAGGCTGCAATATAAAGATTTTGCATATTGGCAAAATACACTTCTGAGTTCTGGGGCAATAGATAAGCAGAAAAAGTATTGGGAGGATAGATTTAAAGATGGGGTACCAATCCTTAACATGCCTACGGATTTTCAAAGACCCGGTGTTTACAGCTTTGAAGGTGAAGTAGTTAACTTTGAGCTCGAAGAACGATTAACTTCAAAATTGCATGAATTAGCCGCAGAAACAACAAATACAATGCAGATTTTACTTTTGGCAATATTCAATATCTTACTGTACAAATATACAGGTCAGGAGGATATTGTAGTAGGAACTGCCACCGCGGGAAGGCAGCATGCCGACCTTGAAAACCTTATTGGAATGTTTGTAAATATGCTTGCTTTAAGAAATTATCCCAAGGGAGATAAAACATATAGAGAGTTTCTGCAGGAAGTCAAGGAATTTTCATTAGAAGCATACCAAAACCAGGACTACCAGTTTGAGATGCTGTTAGACAGTATAAAAGTTGTAAGGGAGCCGGGAAGAAATCCAATCTATGACGTGATGTTTACGGTTCAGAATCTGGACACGCCTGTAATTGAGCTTGAAGAAATAAAGTTCAGATCATATGATACCGGACATACTACCTCTCATGCTGATTTAAATCTTATGGTGCTTATAGGAGAAAGTAAAATATTCTTCAGCCTCGAGTATTTGACAAGGCTGTTCAAGAGGGAAACCATTGAGAGAATGGGAGAACACTTCAAAAAAATTGTAAAAGTGGTTACGGATAACTCTGATATAAGATTGTCGGAAATAGATATAATCAGCGAAACGGAGAAGCAAGAGATTTTAAGCATGTTAAATGGTACTAGTGGATACATTTCTGATGGTAAAAAGCAAAGAGTTAGCCAAGTAGAATTCGATTTTTAATGTAAAGGTGGAGATTAAAATGGCACAGAGTATTGATTGTTTGATTATAGGTCACAACCAGATGAAGTTTTGTGACTATGAGGGAATGGTAGGATCAATGGGAAAAGAATCGGAGCCCTATCAGGATTTGAACTTAAACTTCGTGAGGTATAACAGCGAGGCTATAACAGCAGCGGAAACATTTAATACTTTTTATAAAAGAGCAGGCAATAATAAGGACATTATAAATCTTGGAGAGCTTTTTAGCGCCACAATCGCTTATTTGGGCACCTATATTAAAAGAAGGGGCTTCACATTTGACTATGTGAATTCCTTTCAGGATGAAAAAGAAGAATTAGCGAAAAAGCTCAGGGAGAATAATGTATTAACAATTGCAATAACAACAACACTCTATGTTTCTTCGTATCCGATATCAGAGATAATCTCATTTGTGAGGCAATACAATACTACTGCCAAGATTATTGTGGGCGGGCCGTTTGTGTCAACAAATGCCAGAACGCAGAATGAGGTGACGATGGAGTATATTTTATGTTCTCTTGATGCAGATTTCTACATAAATAGTTCACAGGGGGAATTTGCTTTAGTCCAGATTATCAATGCGGTAAAAAATGGGCTTCAATTCAATCAAATAAGCAATATATACTTCAAGCAAAAAAGTGGGTATATTCGCAATAATATAGAGATTGAAAACAATATTCTAGCAGAAAACATGGTTGATTGGAGCCTGTTTGGGGATAGGGTAGGCAGGTTTGCAACTATCAGAACGGCAATATCGTGTCCATTCTCCTGCTCTTTTTGCGGGTTTCCTCAGCATGCGGGAAAATACCAGACTGTGGATGTTGAGACAATAGAAAAAGAATGGCGTGCCTTAGATAGTATAGGGACTGTGAAAAGCATTTATATCATTGATGATACATTCAATGTTCCGAGGGATAGATTTAAAGACATTCTTAAAATGATGATAAAAAACAGGTTTTCCTTTAAGTGGCATTCGTATTTCAGATGTCAGTTTGCCGATGAGGAGATAATCAGCTTAATGAAGGAAAGTGGCTGTGAAGGAGTATTCCTTGGAATCGAGTCGGGAAGCCAGGAAATACTGAATAATATGAGCAAGGCTTCTACTATAGAAAAATATAGAGAGGGCATGAAACTATTAAGAGAATACGGTATTATAATAAATGCTTCATTTATTATAGGTTTTCCTGGTGAAACATATAAAACAGTACAGGAAACAGTAAGATTTATTGAAGACACCAGGCCGGATTTCTATCGCGCACAGTTATGGTATTGCGAACCCATAACTCCCATATGGAAGGAAAAAGAAAAATATGGTATCAAAGGTTCACAGTTTAAATGGTCACATAAAACAATGGATTCAAAAACCGGCAGTAAATTAGTAAATGAAGTTTTTCTCTCAGTAAAAAATTCAATTTGGATGCCCCAGTATAACTTTGATTCTGCAAGTATTTTCCCTCTCATGCAAAACGGTATCAATATTAATCAGATAAAAGAATTTATGTCATGCTTCCAGGAAGGAATCGCCGAAAAATTAAAAAGTCCAAATCAAAAGAATATCAGCCTAGAACTCGAAAAAAGAATGGAGGCTGTCTTCAAAGCCGCAAAGTAGAAGTAATCAAAAAATACGGGACTTAGATGAAAAAGGCAGGGCTAATTATGAACAGAATTCAAGAAAACCTATTGTTAAATAGCGAAGAATTCTTGCAGCAAAAAAAATACTGGTTAGACAGGCTCTCAGGGTATTACCCGTCTTCAAACTTGTTTATGAAAACTAGGGCAGCAGACTATGGGAATAAAAGGCCCATTAAAGTAAAATTTAGTTATCCTGATGAATTATCTGAGAGCTTGATAATGTTAAGTAAGCAATCCGACCTATCGTTGTATTTGATATTGCTTATGGCTTTAAAATGTCTTATCTACAAGTATACAGGAAGTAACGACATTATAGTCTGTTCTCCGGTTTATAGCGATTACTGCAGTGAATACACAGTTAATGATGTGGTCTTGATACGTGATGAAATAAGAGAGGAAAAGACACTCAGGGAATGCATTCTGGATACTGGTAAATCAGCATTAAAAGCATATGAAAATCAGGATTATCCCTTTAAAAACATATTAAATATTTTCGATGATTTTCAGGAAATGAATCCATTTAGAAATATAAATGTGATGTGCATGCTTAATAATATACACAGGCAGATAGATATTGAAAACACCGACTATGGTCTGGTTTTTGCGTTTGACAGGAATGGCAGGACGGTTGAGCTTGAACTGTCGTGCACTGACGGTATTTTCAACGAAAGAATGTTAAATCAATTAGTTTCGGCACTTGAGAATGTATTAAATAACATAATTACTGATGTAAATATAACAATTCATGATGCAGCTGTCATATCCAAAGAAGAGAGAAATTACATAATACATCAGTTTAACAGTTCCAGCCATGAATATCCCGAGGAATGCTGTATATATCAGTTGTTTGAAGAGCAGATGGAAAGAACTCCGGACAATATTGCCATTGAAGCCGGAGGCAGGTATCTGACTTACAGGGAGCTGAATGAAAAAGCAAACCGGCTCGCAAGGGTATTAAGGGAAAAAGGTGTAAAGCGGGATTCCATAGTGGCAATCATGGCCGACCAGTCTGTAGAATTTGTTGTAGCAGTGCTGGGCGTTCTTAAAGCGGGAGGGGCATATCTGCCTATAGATATGGAATATCCCGAAGAAAGGATACGCTACATGCTGGAGGACAGCGGGACGGTAATTGTTCTGAAGGACAGCGAGGCAATAACTGCTCTGGACAGAGAGCAGGGAACCTTGAG
>NZ_JHYD01000071.1 GCF_000621505.1 Ruminiclostridium cellobioparum DSM 1351 = ATCC 15832 | reverse complement strand
CTGCAAGTGCCAATAACCCTATTGCCAGTGCTGTTGCAAGTGCCGGAGCCGCAACTCCGATGTTTCCTGTCCAGCCCTGTGACAAATATGTTGCTATGTTTTTTGCTGCCCCTGTTATAGCTTCTATTATTGATGCCGCATTCATTACGTTGACTATTACTTCCAATATTATAGGCAGGGCGGCAGTTATCGCACCTCCTGTAAGTATATTAAGCACTATGACTCCGGCCAGAGCTCCGGTTACACCAAGTAACAGCTTCAACCAGTTCTCTTTTAACCATTTTATTACAAATGCTTTTATCTGGTCAAGCAGCTTTGCAGCATTCTCAGCTCGCGTTTTTACACCATCTGCAAAGCTGTCGCCTGATTTGCAGACCTCTGTAACCGAAACATTTATCGACCTTTACGAATATAAAGAATGTGCTTATTCGCTTTTAAATAAGTATACCAGAAAGGTACACCTTTTCGGTCAATGCAATATTGGTTTATTATTATTGTATTATGCCTACTCTTAACAAAGCATAAAGAAAGGCAGCTAACTCTGTTGAGATAACCGCCCTTGTGTGTAAGTTATGAGAGTAGGCTGTTACACCTACTCTATTTTCTGATTACACTGTTTTGCTATCTTTCCTCTTTACAAAGATATGTGTACTGACCAAATTGAGGATAGTCTTCCCAATTTCCCTCTACTCTACCATATGTCTCACGTTCTTCAACCTCACCAGTCTTCAAATTCCTTTTCTCCATAGCTGTATAACCGTTCTCCTGAAATCCAAAAATCATGCACGATGTCTCTGAATCAGTATCGCCTTCATATTCCCAATAAATTGCTGTTTTCAGAAAAAGCTTATCACCTTTTGTTACTTCAAAATCATATTGTAAATGTTTTCTAATTAGGTTATCTAAAAAATTCACTGAAACTGATTTATCAGAAACATCAACTATAAATTTGGGTTTACTCCCTTCACTTAATATTGCTGTATAAGGCTGATGCTTTGTATGACATAAATTTGCCGTACCTTCACTAATAATTTTCCAAGGTTTCTTCTTTATGTTCGACCATTTATCGCAGTATAATATCTCCATTAATTATATATCCTCCCTCCAATATCACGTATGATAATATTTCTTTTTGTCGCTTCATCAAGAACTTTTTGAGGAATTGACTTATTCTGCACAGGCACTTCCAAAATTAAATCTCCTTTAAGTTCTCCTCCTTTAAGTGCATTAGAATTAAATCTACCATTTGTTATTTTAGTACCAGATGAATACTTTCTTGTAAATTCATCCAAATAGCCAATAGCAGTCTTTTCCTGAACACCTGCTAACTGGGTAAACTTTCGAGAAACAATTTCTTTACCTGGTATATATGAATCTACCACGAATGTTTTTTTACCATCAACTGTTACTTCTACCTCATTATAAGTATATCTTGGTCGATTTTGTTTATTAAATTCATTTCCTTTATTAACCCTCTCCTTAAGCCAATCAGGTAAAGGCTTCTTATCTCCAACCTTACTTGCTCCCGCATTATAGAAGCTCTATACTATGCTGTTTTCCTGCAGTTTTCCTTACCCCTTAAAAGACTCGCTCTATATGAAGCCTCCTTACAGAAGCTTATTTACATTTTTTACAACTCCATTTTACCATACTGACAGTTCCAAGCAAAATCAATCTGCCAACTTTTCAAACGGCTTGTATTCGGTCTTTGTCCGCATCATGCCGTAAATAATCCTTACAGCCCTTCTGGTTATGCAGACAAGGGCTTGCGGCTTTGTCTTGCCTTCCTTGAGCTTGCTTTCAAAATACTCTCTGAATACCGGATGCCTTGCCTTACCGTTTGGATTTACCTGCACCAATTGAATAGCAAGGAAGTGGAATATTGCATTTAAAACCCTGTTGCCCTGTCTGCTTCGCTGGTCTTTGCCCTTTCCGGCAGAGCTGAAATTCACTGGAGCCACACCGCTGAAACGAGCCAGCTTGTCGGAGTTTGGGAACCTTTTAATATTGCCAATCTCAGAGATAATGCCTGCTGCTGTGATAAGGTTAATACCCGGCATAGTATGAAGCTTGTAGCCTGTGAGTTGTATCAGTCTTTCCAATTCCCTGTCAATATCCTCGTTCTCCTGCTTCCTAAACTTCAATTCCCGTACAAGGCTCCTGATAACAAGGTCACGCTCATTCTGATAGTCCTTCTCCTCCGGGCTGTTTCTTTCTGAAAGTGATATTATCTCCTGCACCTTCTTTACCGTCATACCCCTATGCAACTGCCGTAATTCCTCCAGTAACGCTTCCGGCTGTACATCTTTCAGATGCTTGGGATGCGGGTACTTCTCCCAGAAATACATGGCTGTTTTGGTATCCACATCACAGAAATATTGCTTGTAGCTTGGGTAAACATAGGTAAGCTGGGCATTTAGCTGATTTTTAGCAATAATAATCCCTTTGATGAGTGAATCCCTGCGTTTGACAAGTTGCCGGATCGTCCAGAATAAATCGTCATGCTGTTCATCCGGCAGGGTGTCCAGCATATCCCTCAGTATCCTTGCTACACAGAAAGCATCGTAGGAATCATCCTTTCTGGACATGGGTGCGCTTGAACGCATTGCATCGGTGTAGGCAGGATTTACATGCTTGACGGTGTATTTATGCCCCAAAAGGTAGGAAGCGAAATTCCGTCCAAAGCCTCTTGTATCCTCCAGGCCGAATATCGGCTGCAAGTCCCCGTATAGCTTTTTCACATCAGCCATGAATTTGTCATAGGCCGACGGCCTGTTGGCGAAGGTAATCTCACCTAATTTGTTAGTCCAGCAGTCCATAACCACTGCCGTATGTGTGTCCTTATGCATGTCTATACCTATAAAAGCCATCTTACGCTTATTGTAAATGCTATCTCCTCCGTTTCTTTGCTTTGTCTCCACAAAACCTGCCGGCAACCGCACTTTATGAGCGTTAGTCTTGCGACCCGCAAGGGAGCGTAAACCTATCCACTTTCCATGTGACAAATTACGTGATTTGCACTGCTTTTCAGTGCTTGGCATCACGAGCCTTGATTCAATTGTTGTGTGTGATATTAACTCTGTTGCAAAAGCATTGCAAGTAGATTCTGAGAACTTTTGAATAGAAAGAACAGAACAAAAAAACAGAGAGGAAAAATATTATCGTTTAATCCTCTCTGTGTAAATATGCATTTTATATTGTGCTTTTTTGAAAGTTCTGAGGGAAATCCCCCCTTAAACCCCCGGCTGCCCCCATTTTAGCATGGACAAGAATGCCGGTCAAGCTATGGTTCACCATGAACCATGGGGGGATGGGCTATGCCTCATGCACTGAGTAAAACCGGGCTGTAGGAATTGATCGTGCAGCATATTTCAATCATAAAATCTCTTGCCCCTGTGTGGCGACGTGTTACCCCTGTTTCCGATTTTTAAGTGGCTCTGGGATACGAATACCCCTAAACAGATTGAGAAGAAATTTAAGGGCTATTTGACGACTGTTTGTTCCAATACTTTTCCGAACAAATTGTACTGAACCCAGGGGTCGAAAATGATGCGGGTTAAAGAGAGGTGGTCGCAAGCGACCTCCTCTCGGATTACATCAGCCCGCAACGCGGTCTGACAGGCATTTGGCATAGTGGTCGGATTTGATGCGATGGGGTTGCTATAGGGGTCAGATTATGGGAATTACCGCATTTGCCAAGGGGTTACAAGGTGGTCATTACTGGCACCTGTGGCTTTTACTGGGACAAAAAGAAAAAGTCTTAATAAAGAATATATCTCCATTAAGACCTGATTTTATAAAGTTTCTAGGCGTTTTTACTACTATTAGTTTGATGACTCATTGTATATTGTAATTTACACCTCATCATAAGCATCCCCGAGTGAATTAAATCCATCTCTCAGCCAATACCATCTTTGCCCATTATTATCTACTAATCGTTCTAACAAGTCAGTAAATGATATTGCAATAATAGCACATTCTCCAACTACTCCGTGTCTATCCCAAAAGCTATCATAGCATCTTCCAACCCTATCCTTATTGAGGTCTACAGTTAAGTAGTCACCATTTCCATCATTAGCAACTATGTACCAATCAGCAGTTATGTCTTCCTCACATCTTTCACCTACAATTACGGGATTTGCTAGAATAAATTCATCAGGTGGCACAATATTTGCTACATTTTCAGCACTTGTAAATAAGCTAACTCCACCACACAAATCATAAAACTCTCTAATGTCATCAGGTAAGGTATATGCTTCCTCAATAGCTGGAATACCTTTAGATGGATAGACTATACAATCTGGTAATGTTTTAATTTTTGTTACTAACTGTTTAATTGTCATATGTACTCACCTCATTTATTTAAGATTATAAATATATTTGTGAAATTCTTGGTAATAACTTCTTCTTGCAGCTTCAGGAACTTTCGCAGCATCCATCATCTTTTCAGATAAACTTTGTATTTCCTGGGGAGAAACTGTTGTCCAATCCACCTTGCCACCGACCTTCTTACCTGTTTTATCAAACAACCAATCTCTGTATATTTCTTTTGTAGCAGCATGTTCCCCTGCTGTGCCTGCTGTCAATCTCATTGATGTTGATGCCGGGTCTCTTGAAACATAGCCCGGTATATTATGTTTTGCCCATACATCAAGTACTCCGTGATGGTTTTCAAATCCAGTAGCCCTATCCCCATACTTAACTACATCAAATGACTTAGCCTCGTTTGCAATAGTTCCAACCTCACTTACTCCCGTATGCTTTATCTTTAACTTAGCAATAAGTTTCTTTGGATTAAATATACCATAAATAAGTATGTATTTACCTTCAAGTTTAAATTCCAACCCTTTAAACTTGAATTTAGCCAGTATCTTACTTGTTAAATCATTGAGCTTCTTCATTCCCTTCGGGAATATATTACCCAGTCTCTTTATTACCAGCTTACCTTTTTCTATCAGGAATTTACCGGATTTTGATATTAGTTTTTTACCGGATTTTAAAAGGTTTTTTATACCTTTAACTGCTGATTTTGCAGTCTTTTTTATGCCTGATGTGATTGCTTTTTTAGCTGCATTGCCTTTTGCACTTGCTTTTGCAAAAGCCCCTGTCTTTTTTAACTTTGAGGTTACAACTGCTGCAAGTGCCAATAACCCTATTGCCAGTGCTGTTGCAAGTGCCGGAGCCGCAACTCCGATGTTTCCTGCCCAGCCCT
>NZ_JHYD01000070.1 GCF_000621505.1 Ruminiclostridium cellobioparum DSM 1351 = ATCC 15832 | reverse complement strand
CAATGCTTTTTCTACAAATAGCTCCATTTCACAAAGAAAATGGAGTGAAGTATTGGTTTTTCTCGAAATTACCAATTACTTTTCGAGAGTATTCTATAATTATGGAGTATCTGGCGGGAGCTGACAAGCTGAAACATAAGAGCTAGTCAAAAATGATATCGCTGTATTTGAATGCTGCCTGCATATCGCAGTCGACTCCTGTTGTATACGAATTGTTGCCCAGAAGCTCAAGTACATGGTGTATATTCGAGTTATTGTTGAAAATTGCGTTGTACAAATCATTACTCAGCTGCTGAGTTCTTCGGACAGCATCTGAAAACAGGTCTATGAAGGATTTTGTACTTTTTATGGTATTGTCGAAAGGCATGCACCATTCCCTATGGGAAAGGTTCAGGTAATCAAGCCCGTCTTTCATCTCCAACGGGAAAATGAGGCTGGAGTATAGGGGAAACCTGTAAATCAGTTTATCAAAAAAGCCTATCAGCTTTTTCTTTATACCGTGAGGATCCTTTAAAAGCTTTTCTACCAATTGCATTTCCCTGACAGCCCTTCTCACTTTCTTTTTTTGTATATCCGAATCGAATACCTTTTTGACCGCACTGACATACATTTCACCTATCAGGTTCAGTTCGGTCGCATTCACCTGGATAAGCCTGTCACAATTTATTTCATGTACTCTTTTATTCAGATGTTTTTTGCATAGGAGGACATCGATGGAAGTCTCAAACCTCCGATGATAACATAGGAACAGGTTTTCATTTATATATTCGGGTATGTTAAAGCCCGACCTGTAAAAAATGTACGGGTGGCCTATACTGTCCATGCAGTTGTGGCATATGAAGCCTAGAAGATATACCGTCAGCACGTCCCTGGCGTACCCGCTCTGTCCGGCAATATAGTCGATAAAGGCGCCAAACACTTTATTTGCTTTTGAAATGTGCATTGTCTGTCCGATATTGGTCTCAATACTTTTGGAGGACCAGGGCCAGATCTCGTAATAAAAAAGTATATCGGGACCTTGAGTCCCAAGATTGAATACGTTTTGGTGTTTCTGAACCAGTTTTTTGCACTCCTGGTTCTCCAGAGCTTTTATTGCCTCTAAGCCGCATAAATAATGAGTTACAAGATTGGGCATGTTATCTCCTCTCCGGGTATTGAAGACATAATTATTATTTAATTGAACTCCCGCCGAATGCCTATTATTGGAAGTCATTTTCACTGTTAGTATATACGTATTTTGTGCCCTAAAGTATGTTTTAATGAATTAATTTTTATTTAATTATAAAAAAATATTGACATTTAATTTAATTGGTTTTATAGTTAGTTACATAAGTAATTAACCATTTAACCGATTAACAGGTGGTGATATATTGAATTTGAATTTTGATTCGGAAAAACCCATATATCTGCAATTGGCTGAAGAAATAGAAGATGCTGTGCTGTCGGGCGCATATCAGGAGGAAACCCAGATTCCCTCCACAACGGAAATTTCAGTAAGCTACAAAATCAATCCGGCTACTGCACTGAAGGGTATAAACAGGTTGGTGGACGATGGGATAGTTTATAAGAAAAGGGGTGTAGGTATGTTTGTATCAACAGGTGCAAAGGAGAAAATTCTTGACAAGAGAAAAGAGACTTTTTTTGAAGATTATGTTACGTCTATGATTTTAGAGGCCAGAAAGCTTTCTATTACACAAGAGGACATACTGAAAATGTTGGAAAGAGGGTTTGAGAAATGAGCTATATCGAAATAAAGAATATTACAAAAGTATTTGGAAATACAACTGCACTTGACAATGTTTCACTGAATCTTGAAGCCAATAAGATATACGGACTTCTGGGCAGAAACGGGGCCGGAAAAACAACCCTGCTCAATCTTATTACAAACAGGATATTTCCGACGTATGGAGAGATACTGCTGGAAGGAGAGAAGGTTTCTGAAAATGATGATGCCCTGTCAAAGGTGTATTTCATGACAGAGGCCAACTTTTATCCTGAAGGCATGACCGTGAAAAAGGCCTTTAAGTGGACAAAAGAATTTTATCCCGGTTTTGATACCGATTATGCCTCAGCCTTATGTGATAAATTCCTGTTAAAAACAGGCAAAAAGATTAAAGAGCTTTCAACAGGTTATAAATCAATCTTTAAAATTATTGTTTCTTTGGCCTGCAATGCTCCGGTAATTCTTCTGGATGAGCCGGTACTTGGCCTGGATGCAAATCACAGGGAATTGTTTTATAAGGAACTTCTTCAGGCCTACGGTGAAAGACCAAGGACGATAGTTATATCAACCCATTTGATAGAGGAGGCCGCCGATATAATAGAGGATGTCATAGTCATAAAAAGCGGTAAATTGATACTCCAGGATTCGGTTGAAAAAGTCCTTTCCCAGGGATATGCGGTATCCGGAGCCGCCTCTGCGGTAGACGGCTTTATGCAGGGAAAGAAAGTGCTGGGAGTTGACACCCTTGGAGGACTTAAAACTGCATATATTCTCGAAAAAGCCGAAAAGGAAAAAATTCCGTCCGGGCTTGAAATTTCAAAGCTGGATCTGCAAAAGCTGTTTATCCAGATGACTAATCAGTGATAGGAGAAATTGAATATGAGATTGAAATCAGTTGTCAAATATTATCTTTCAGATATAAAAACAAGTGTAATGATATTTTATATCATCATGGCTGTTGGTGTTTCCATGATCGGTATTATAGTCAATGTTTCGGCAGGTGAAGGTGATAGTTATTCCGGAGGCGGGGAAATGGCTGCAATGATTTTTTTATTCATTGCAGGGCTGAATTCTTTTAAACAAAATTTCCTGTTTTTATCATTAAACAGTATTCCAAGGAAGCTGCAGTTTAAAGGCTTTTTGCTGGCGGCGCTGACGGTGTGCGGAGCGATGGCCGCAATAGATACTGCATATTCCAACATTTTTTCCCTGTTCTTTGATTACAGATCGACCTTTCTTCAGATTTATGGGAGCTGGGCAGCGGCAACCTCCGGGGCTGTGGTAATTTTAGTGACTTTCCTGTGGGATATAACCATATACCTCTCTGCCTATATCGGGGGATATTTGATTACAAGTCTTTATTATAGAATGTCAAAGCTGACCAAGATTGTGGTATCCATAGGTGTCCCGGCCTGGTTTACAATAGTACTTCCAATTATAGATGCTACTGTTACAGAGGGGCGGATTTTTAAATATATCGGAAATGCTATCCTGATTTTTGGAGGGCTGAAATACGGGGTAAATCCCTACATTCCGGTGTTGTCACTTACTGTTGAAGCAGCCGTTGCGGCCATATTATGCTTCATGCTGGTAAAAACGGCTACAGTAAAGGAGTAGATATTTAAAGACAGGAAAGAGAGTGCATATAGATGGGCCTGCCTGTATCGAAAGTGATTCAGGCAGGCCTGTTTTGTAAAAGATTTACTTTAACATGTCAATGTATTTCTGTAATCCTGCAGATACTTTTTTGTTGAAAAGGCCTCGGCTTTTTTATCAAACAAAGTTTTATGTATTTGCAAAATGATATACAATAAATACATATTTACATTGTGAGGTATTGGCATGAAAAATATTAAATATGTTCATACAAATTTGATAGCCAGGGATTGGAGAAGTCTGGCACAATTTTATATTGAAGTTTTGGGCTGCAGACCCACATACCCTGAAAGGGACCTGGCGGGAGAATGGATAGATAAACTGACTGGAATTCCTGGCGTTAGAGTCAGAGGGATACATTTGAGCCTGCCGGGCTATGAAGACGGACCCACCCTTGAGATTTTCGAGTACTCTCCGGAAAACGGCAGGAGCGATGGGCAGGCAATAAATCTGCGGGGCCTGGGGCATCTGGCCTTTCATGTGGATGACGTGGAAAAGGTGCTGGAGGCTGTGATTTCACATGGAGGGAGGCCTTTCGGGGAAATTGTCAAAAAAGAATACCCTGAACTGGGTTTGCTTACCGCCGTCTATGTCAGAGACCCCGAAGGCAATTTCATTGAGCTGCAAAATTGGAAAAGATAAAAAATTCACATTATCGGAGGTAATATATGACAAAGCCTTTTATCGGCATTCCCATGGGAGATCCGGCAGGGATAGGACCTGAAATTATAGTTAAGGCACTGGTGCATGAAGACATTTATGATGTATGCAGGCCGGTGGTTATCGGGGATGCAGAAGCAATAAGAAAGTCGGTTGAAATATGTAAGCTGGCTTCGGAAGTCAGGGTTATTAAAAAAAGTGATGAAGGTCAATTCTCAAGCCGAACTATAAATGTTATAGACCTTAACAATATAGCTCATGAAAAATTCAGCTATGGCATTGTTCAGGCACAGAATGGACTGGCATCCTATGAATATATTAAAAAATCGGTGGAACTGGCTCTAAATGGTGAACTGGCAGCTATTGCGACGACACCTATCAACAAGCCTGCCTTAAAAGCCGGAAATGTGGATTTTATAGGTCATACGGAAATACTGGCCGGACTTACAAATACCGAAGACCCTCTGACCATGTTTGAAGTCAGAGGCATGAGGGTGTTCTTCCTGTCCCGGCATGTCCCGCTCAGAAGGGCCTGTGAAATGGTTACCGAGCAAAGGCTGCTGGACTATATAGACAGGTGTACCGGAGCACTTGAAAGCCTGGGGATAACAGAGGGGACTATGGCCGTGGCAGGCTTGAATCCGCACAGCGGTGATAATGGGCTCTTTGGAAACGAGGATATGGAGCAGATTGTCCCTGCCGTAGAAAAAGCAAGAAGCCGCGGGTACAGGGTGGTGGGACCGGTAGGTGCCGACTCTGTGTTCCATCAGGCCCTTATGGGAAAATACAATTCAGTGCTTTCGCTCTATCACGACCAGGGGCATATAGCCACAAAGACTCTGGATTTTGAAAGGACCATTGCAATTACATTAGGACTGCCGTTCCTGAGAACCTCGGTCGACCACGGAACTGCCTATGATATAGCGGGAAAGGGAACGGCAAGTGAAGTGAGCATGGTGGAGGCAATCCTGCTTGCTTCGAAATATGCCGGACCTTATTCACAATGGATTGGAAGCAGAATTGTTGGGATGTAATAATTTGGAAGAACAGACTGTTTTTAATTAATCTCGTATAATATAATTATATCAGCGCTTACGATTGTTAAGTTGAAAAGTTCAGCGTTTGAAATGAAATATTTTATTTTAGGAGGTTAATTATGGCCGATGTTATTGATTACAAAATTCTGGGAGACGATATGCAGATGGTAGAGGTGGAGCTTGACCCGTCGGAAGGTGTCAGGGCCGAAGCCGGTGCCATGATGTATATGGAAGACGGAATTATAATGCAGACATCAACAGACGGAGGTGCATTTAAAGGGTTTAAGAGAATGCTCACAGGTGAAAGCTTCTTTATAACTACTTTTTATAACAGCAGCCCGTCAAAAAAGCATATGGCTTTTTCCGCACCCTATCCCGGAAAAATAATACCCATAGATCTTGCAAGTGTTGGAGGAAACTTTCTTTGTCAGAAGGATGCTTTTTTATGTGCCGCCAATGGAGTTGACATAGAAATAGCCTTTACCAAAAAGCTTGGTGCCGGTTTCTTCGGCGGGGAGGGTTTTATTCTTCAGAGACTTGTGGGAAACGGCATGGCTTTTGTACATTCGGGCGGAACCATAATTCAGAAGAACCTGCTTCCGGGCGAAACCCTTAAGGTAGATACCGGATGTCTGGTGGCATTCTCACCAAGCGTAGATTATGATATCGAGTTTGTGGGCGGTTTCAAGAACGCATTGTTTGGCGGGGAAGGTTTATTCCTGGCTAAGATGACCGGCCCGGGTATGGTTTATCTGCAGAGCCTGCCTCTCTCAAGGCTTGCCGACAGATTGACCTCGGCAGGCTCACGAAACAGAGAGCAGCAGTCGGGTATCGGAGGTATAGGCGGAGGCATACTTGGAGGACTGTTCGGCGGAGACAACAGATATTAGCCTGCAATATCCTGCAACAACCTGTAATAATAGCCTATAATAACCTGTAATATCAGGCAGCAAAATGGTGATTGCCGCCGGTTGGCTTGTATATATCCTCTAGTTCCGTATTTTATGTTAAATATATGTAATAATATTGGTAAATAATGTTGAAATAGATATTTAGATATGATATTTTTAATATGGTTGGTCCGGTAGTATTTTCTCAAGTAAATAACTTGAACAGAATATAATCCGGACTATTATTTTTTATAAGAATACTCTCGAAAAGTAATTGGTAATTTCGAGAAAAACCAATACTTCACTCCATTTTCTTTGTGAAATGGAGCTATTTGTAGAAAAAGCATTGTACCTTGAGAAATTAATAGTTGTGTAATTTTGAGCCCAGATTTTTTGGGACAGCAAATAAACCTTTGAAATTCAAAGATTTTTAAATGCTGTTTGAAAAGTTCTTGTACTATTGCAATAGACTCAGAATACTAAAGGATTTGTGTTTGATCCAAGCATCCAGATGTATATTAGCAGCAGCGAAAGTGGCTCTTGCAAAACGGTGCTTTGAGCTCCTTGTTTTACCAGCTTCGATGTCATAGTCCA
>NZ_JHYD01000069.1 GCF_000621505.1 Ruminiclostridium cellobioparum DSM 1351 = ATCC 15832 | reverse complement strand
ACAAAATGGAATATAGAATACTTCTGCCGTATAGGATTGATACCCTCAAACTGGCTATACTACAGCAAAATGTTTGGTTACACCCTAGAACAGTACATTGAGCGTCAGACAAAGAAAACAAGAACGAAAAGAGAAAAGCAAATAGCGAGACTAAAAGAAAAAGGCCAGAAATATTATACTCCTGACCGACTTGCAAAAATTGCTAACGCACAAAGATTTGCTTTAACTTGATGAATCAAAATCTACAATTGGTAAGCCGTATGCCTTAATAGGGCACGTACGGTTTGATAAGGGGGAAGCCAAGAAATTGGTTTCCCTACTTTCTTAGTAATTGCTTTCAGCAATTTGCTATAAATAATTTGCTATTGACACTTTTGGACTATAGTAGTAGTCTATTTATATAAACTACTACTATAGTCTGAGATTGTAAAGGGAGGTAAGTTATTATGAATTATATTAAAGGAAAGTCCTGGCCGGTTTTAATGATTGCAATAGTATTTGTGGTAATGTGCGTTTTATCTACAGCAAGCTTTGCAGAAGGGAATTCTGTCGCCCCGGAAGTACGGGAAGCGGCAAGGATAATTTCAGTGACAGGTACAGCGGACATCATGGTTATACCCGATGAAGCCGTGTTTTCTCTGGCGGTGGAGACAACCAACCTGGATATTTCAAAGGCAAAATCGGAGAACGATACAAAAATAAAAAAAATTAAAGACATAGCAAAGGATATGAATATAGACCCAAAATACATAGTTACAGATTATATTAATGTTAATCCCAAATATACATATACGAACAGCGGAGAAAATGTTTTCAAAGGTTATACGGTTCATAGAGGCTTGATCATTACCTTGAAGGATCTGAAAAGATTTGATGAACTCTTAACGAGACTTCTG
This sequence comes from Ruminiclostridium cellobioparum DSM 1351 = ATCC 15832, assembly GCF_000621505.1. Lineage (GTDB taxonomy): Bacteria > Bacillota > Clostridia > Acetivibrionales > DSM-1351 > Ruminiclostridium > Ruminiclostridium cellobioparum. The sequence goes on along the minus strand of NZ_JHYD01000069.1, from coordinate 6,210 downwards.
GAGGCAGGTGCCGATTATATTCAGAATGTACAGTTCAAAACTACACAGCTGAGAAAATATAAAGATGAAGCCAGGGCCCTTGCCATAAAAGCTGCCAGGGAAAAAGCAGAGGCTCTGGCAAAAGAACTCGGTCAGACAGTGGGCAAGGCAAGTAACATCCAGGAGATTCAGGAGAATACATATTCTTACTACGGTCCATGGAGTTCCGTTGGAGCTGGCCGGGCCACCAATGTTTTGTCCAATTCAACTTCAAATGCACAGATAGCCGGCACTCAGAACTCAAATTATGAAGATTTTTCACCGGGACAGATCAAAGTAAGCGCAGGCGTTTCGGTTATTTTTGATTTAATTTGATTTAAATTAAGAAATTGATAAGATTTATACCAGGGATTTTTTAAGGTTTTAATTTTAGAATTATTCCTATAAACCAGCAGCGGAAGAAACTCCTTCAACCGGTACTTTCTTTCGCTGCAAAATAGGAGGAATTCTAAATTGAGTAAATTCAAAGAAATGAGCTGTCAGCTTCTGTTGTTATTATCAATATGCATTATAAAAATATTCTACGTTATGCTCAATAACCCGGGAAGAGGGGCGGTAAGCCTTGTTACAGACATTGACCGTAATATACCTTTTCTGAAAGGTTTTATTGTGCCATATATCGGCTGGTATTTTTTTGTATTCGCAGTGCTGATTTACTTTTGCTTTAAGGACAGGAAGATGTACCACAGGTCTCTTATTGCCATCAACCTTGGCATTATACTGTGTTACGGGGTTTATATCCTCTTCCAGACAACGGTGCCGAGACCTGTATTGGCCGGAGATGATATATTTACAAGGCTTGTGGCTTTTATTTATTCGGTGGACCAGCCTTACAACTGTTTTCCAAGCATACATACCCTGGTTAGTTCCGTATTGATTAGGGCAATAAATAAAAGTAAAATTAAAAACAGAAGAAACACTGTAGTTATAACTGGAATGGCTGTATGCATCATACTTTCCACGCTGTTTGTAAAACAGCATGCAGTTCTTGATGTAATTGCGGCAATACTGCTTGGCAGAACAATATTCAAACTGGTGTATGATTTTGACTTTGAAAGGGATGGTTCAGGAAACGGAATCAGTTTTTGTGTAAGACTGCCCAGGCTGCGGAAAATTCAATAATCCGGTTATGGAACTGTGAATTATTCTTATTCAAATTCCCTGAACCCCATTGCGTTATAATCGGCAAGGGTGATTGTAAATTTTAACTTCAGGCCATGGTCTTTCTGGAATTCGTACAGTGCATTTTTTAAATTGTTTTCATAAATACCTGTTACGGCATCTTCAAAGTAACCAAGGGTTTTTAGCTTCTCCTGTACGGCCAGAACATCGGCACCTCTGTCGCCGGGCCTTAAATTCCTGAACCCCGTACCAAAAGGCCCGAAGGGTCCGTTTCTTATTATCACGGGAGTGCCTAATGAGACTATATCATACAATTCCCTGATATCCTTGTTGTACATGCGAATGCAGCCGTGGCTGGCAGCTCTTCCTATGGAGTTCTGATTTGTTGTGCCATGGATTCCGTAGCTGCCCCACCTTACGTTCAGACCCAGCCAGCGGCCGCCGAAGCTTTTCCCCCATTTTCCCTTGTCTGTTATTTCCCAATCTCCGATTGGGGACGGTAAATCGGGTCTGCCGGAGGCTATTGGATATTGTTTTATGCATACGCCGTCCTCATAGAGGTAAAGCTTTTTTTCGTCAATCTGAATGAGTATTGAATATTCATGATCTCCGTTGAGGGTGTTTTCTGCTGCGTTATTGCTGATTATTAAATAACTAAAGATATACACCATTAAAATTGCAATAATCAACAGTGCCTCCAGTAAAATGAGAAGGTTACTTTTTTTAATCAACAATATCATACTTTCAATCCACCTCTTAGCAGTCTGTAACATCTAAAACGTCTATTGTCCGGCGGGGAACATTTTCAGGACAATGCTGTTCCGTGGGAATTTAACGGTCGGCAATGCAGGAATTTAGATGTTACAGATTATTATATATATGCAGACTTTGTTCAAAATTGACAACACTATCATTGTTTTGTATGATTTTAATTAGCTGAATATGATTCTTTTCAGATTTGCAAGGTAAAAGGGAGTATAAGTAAACGTAATCGAAATGGGATGGAACATGATTAAGATATATAACCGTAAAACCGGGGAATATGAAGTTGAAAAAGTAGCCGGAGGAAGTCTGCTCAATGCACTGTATACCACAAGGACCGGCAAGCTGGGTCTGGAACTGCTGGTCAAGCGGAAAATATACTCGGCCCTGACAGGGTTTTTCTGTGATACGGGTCTCAGCAGAAGGAGCATCCCAGGTTTTGTAAGGAATTTCTCCATTGATATGGAGGAATGCCAAAACAAGCTGGAGGACTTTAAAAACTTTAACGACTTCTTTGCGAGAAGGCTGAAAAAGGCTGCGAGGCCTTTCGATAAACCGGAAGAATACCTGCTGTCGCCGGGGGACGGCCGCCTTCAGGCCTGGGAAGACATTGATTCCGATAAAGTCCTTCAGATAAAGGGTATGAGCTACAAACTTGCCGGGTTGCTGCAAAATACGGAACTTGCCGGGGAATTTGACGGTGGAACCTATATTATACTGAGACTATGTCCTGTGGACTATCACAGGTTTCATTTCTTTGACGGCGGAGTGTGCGGAGAGCCTACCAGGGTGAGGGGAGAGTATTATTCCGTAAATCCCGTGGCACTGGGTACAATTCCCGAAGTGTTCTGCAGGAATAAACGGGAGTACAGTATTTATAGCACCGACAACTTTGGCGAGGTGCTTTATGTAGAGGTCGGAGCCACGTCGGTGGGGTCCATAATCCAAACCTATACCCCCGGCAGCAGGCTGGAAAGAGGCGACGAAAAAGGGTATTTCAAATTTGGAGGCTCAACCGTGCTTTTATTCTTTAAAAGGGGAAAGGTATTAATAGATAAGGAAATCCTGGAGCAAACAGCTGCCGGTTTTGAGACCAGAGTTATGGCAGGTGATGCAATAGGAAGGGCGCAAAAAGAAAAGCCGGTTACAGATGAAAAGAATGGCTGACCTTGCAGGTAAAGGCGCTGGGGAAATTGACTGCATAAAAACGTCGTATTTTATATTGTTAATAATCCTGTATTAGTTTATAATAAATTAAATTGGGTTTTTATTGTTGTTTTTCTAATACATTTTATATTGTTATTGGTTTAATGTTGCTTCAATGGTGAAGACCATAAACAGATAAATTTAAAAATTTCTTATTACTAATAGTTTTATTAAGGTCTCAGGGAGGGTTCGTATGAGTGACGTAAAAACAATCGGTGTACTCACAAGCGGTGGAGATGCGCCCGGAATGAATGCAGCAATTCGTGCAGTGGTAAGAACCGGAATTTATTACGGTTTTAAAATGCTGGGAGTAAGGAAAGGCTATAATGGATTGATAGCAGGCGACATTTCAGAAATGACTGCCAGAAACGTTTCAGATATAATCCACCGTGGAGGAACGATTCTCCAGACAGCCAGATGTAAGGCATTTTCAACCGAAGAGGGCATGCAGAAAGCCATGTCCATATCAAGAGCTTTTGGCATGGATGCGCTTGTTGTTATCGGGGGAGACGGTTCCTACAGGGGTGCAAGGGATTTCAGCAAATTCGGAATGAAGGTTATGGGGTTACCCGGCACCATTGATAATGATATTGCAAGTTCTGATTATACCATCGGTTATGATACGGCAATGAATACAGTTCAGGATGCACTGGATAAAATCAGGGATACGGCGTATTCACACGAGCGATGCAGCGTCCTCGAAGTAATGGGCAGAAAAGCGGGACACATTGCCCTCAATGTAGGTATTGCCGGCGGAGCGGAAGTAATATTGCTGCCTGAAAAGGAATTTGATTTTGATAAGGATATTATCAGAAAGATAATACAGGGAAGAAACAGCGGTAAGAAAAACTATATCATAATTCTTGCGGAAGGTATCTCGGAAAAAATCGGAGGAGCACTGGAACTTGCCAAGAAGATAGAAGATCTGACCGGTATAGAAACAAGAGGAACAGTGCTTGGATACATTCAAAGAGGCGGAAGCCCGACCATACAGGACAGAGTTATGGCAAGTGCCATGGGAGTTAAAGCCGTTGAACTGCTCAAAGACGGTGTATTCAACAGAATCATATCCGTAAAGGATTCCAAAATAATTGACATTGATATTGATGAAGCACTTTCAATGAAAAAGGATATAGATCAGGATCTATTGAGAATGAGCAACATTTTATCAATATAGTTTAAAGTTGTTAAAAGTTTTATGTCAATGTATTAAAACGGGGGAGCCGCAAGCGGAATCCCCCGTTTAGTTTTTACAGTGTTTACTTTTGCCGGCGAATTGCGTATAGCTCACCATTTACACGCCAGGTGCCGCCGCCGTCTGTGGAAGTCCTGTTTTGCCAATGGAAGGTTGTCGGGGTGATTTCAGAAAAAATCCACTGGTTTATTCCTTCTGATGGATTCTGATTAGTAAGCACAATATTTTCACCTATCTGCTCGGCTTCCAGAACGGTCATATGGTTTAAATATCCGTAACAGATATCCCATTTTCCTTTTTTGGAATTGTAGAAACGCACTGTTGTTCCATACTCTGCGTCGGGCTGGGGATTGATTAACCTTTCCTGCCGGGAAGGACATATAAATACGTCTTGAATAGCCTGGCCTTCAAGTATCCAGGAAAAAATCCATTCACCGGTAATATGCCGCTCACGTTCAGTACCTTTTCCGTCGATCCATTCAAAATCCCATTGGCCTGCGAATTGACCAAAGAGGTTTAATGCATCCGGTGTATTATCACTGCGGGAACCTGCCAATACATCTTGAAATTCTGACATTTATAACACTCCTTTAATGTTTTTTACATAATAGCAAAACTATTACGACATCTAAGTGTCGTAATTCTGAATAAATTTTTTGGCAGTTTCGATTAAAGAATCGCGATAAAAGTCAGGTGCTATAATTTTGGCATTATTGCCTAAACCTAACAATAATGCCTGCCACATAGGTTCAGACGGCGGTACGTGAAGATCCATGACCCATGATCCGTCAGCTTTTTGTTTAAATTTTGCATCGGGGAAGGTCTCTTCAAGTAGGCTTATGTTATCAGCGGGGCACCAAACCAATATATGTTCACAGTTCTTATAATAATCCTGTTCATGTTCCTGCAGCAATTTTTCAACATCCGCTATTCTCTCAAAATGGCCTCCGGCCGGTGCCGGCTTGTCCATACGGACAACTTTAAAAGTTCGGTAAGCTTTCTTTTGGACGTCATAGGCAAACAGATACCAGGAGTACCATTTGAAATGCAATGCCAATGGCTCCACAAGCCTGTCAGAGCACTTTCCGAATGTATCTCTGTATCGAAAAGAAACCTGTCGGCAATGCTCGATACAGTTTTCCAATATATGATTGTTCGACTGTATTTTGCTCCCTTCCTTTGTAACGCCGTAGTCAACAAATATGGAGGGCAGATTGGAATCCGACATTGAGAGGTACTTATCCAAAATTGTATCAAGCCGTTTATTTTCATAACTTGTGCTCAAACTTTTTAATGCCATGATTATGATATTAAAATCTTCTTTTTTAACAAATGAGTTATGCAGTTTATAGCCTGCCAGAACGGAATAGCCGCCATTATAACCGGTATCCGAGGTTATTGGTATTCCGGCCATTGTCAAGGCGGTAATATCCCGTTGTATTGTTCTTACGGATACGCCAAAGCGGTTTGCAAGCTGCTTGCCTGTCATTGTCCGGTTATTCAGCAGTAAAATGACTATTTCAAGTAATCTGTCAATCCGCAACACATCACCTCCCACATATATAATAATACTCTCGAAAACTCCAATAGCTTTCGAGCTCTATGTTTTAAGATGCAATTTTCTTCTCGCACCTCTAACATTCTCCAGTTTTTTACTTTAAATTTTCCAACAACATTTACCAGTAGTAACCATATATGGTTACTGTACACCTTGACATTAGCTTCCAAAAATTTGAAAACCACAGCGTATGGTATTAATTGCCATAACACTGGTTTTGGAGGCTATATTAATGTTGTGTAATTGGAACTCTCATGTAGACTATCAAAAGAAACTTCTGCTGGATTTGATTCTGTTTTCTGAAATTGAAAAAAGCAGGGTGGTCTCT
>NZ_JHYD01000068.1 GCF_000621505.1 Ruminiclostridium cellobioparum DSM 1351 = ATCC 15832 | reverse complement strand
GAAAAATGGGATAAGAAGTACCCATCCATCTTGCGGTCCTGGGATACTAATTGGGCAGAACTTACCACTTTTTTCAGCTATCCCGAACAGATCAGGCATTTGATTTATACGACAAACGCAGTGGAAGCATATCACAGAATGGTGCGGAAGTTTACGAAAGCAAAATCCATTTTCCCCACCGATGACTCGATTCGGAAGGTGGTATTCCTTTCAGCAAAAGAAATTACGAAGAAGTGGACGCAGCCTTCAAGGGACTGGGCAATGGCGTATAGCCAGATAATGATATACTTTGCAGACAGGTTTGTTGCATAAAAGCCCTGAGGGCTCTGCCCTCAGACTCCCAAGGTTTATCCGCAAGAACTTACCGATGAAAAGAAAAAAGGCGAACAACAAGGCTCGCCATTCATCGTATAAGCCGCAGCAAGCGTTGGGTCGCTCCTCAGCGTTGCCCGATTTATGCTACAGTAATATTATCGTCAAATCTTTGGATGATTATTCCATTTACACTAAAGTATGTTCACACCCGGCTCCTGATATTTTTCCAATTTAATAGATTATTTTTTCTGAATTTTCTTCTATTTGCAATATCAAATCTTCTTTGCGAATATCTGAAATACTCTTTGCAATATTCTCAAGTTCATTTTTTAACCCCGCAACAGAGTTAAACTTCATTGTGAAAGGTGCGTCTGTCTCTAATAGAATCCTGTCTTTTGGAATGCTTCTAATAGTATCTTGCCCGCTTTTTGTTTTCAGCATTTTAGAATTAATGGAGAAGTATGCCCCCTTTTCTATTGCTAATTTACGTTCAGAAGCAGTTCCAGAAAACCAATGAAAAATACACTGGCAAGTTTGAAAAGTTCTTTCTTCCTCCAATATTTCAATCAAGCATCTAGCTGATTTTACACTATGAATAGATAATACCTTTTTCCCCTCAGTGGAACATGCATTGGCAATTTTCCGAAAACATGAAAGCTGTTGCAATTTAGATTCCACAAAATTTCTATTAAAGTCAAGTCCAATTTCACCAACATATCTTGCATTGCTCATTTCATCTAGAAACTGGCTGATTTCTTGGCTTCTTTCCCTCATTAGTTGTGGATGTAAACCAAGACCAACTTTTATATTTTCTACATGTTTTGTAAACTGTCGTTCTCTTTCGTAAGCCAGCGGAGTGGTTCCAACAGCAATTATCCCAACATCTGATTTATTAAACTCCTTTATGAGGCATTGCATATTATCCATTAAATCCAAATGGAAATGTGTATCAACCAACATTATTCTATTATCTCCTTACTATCTTTAATCCACTGATCGACTTCCATAAGTCCTCGGTAATACATGTCGGAAAGTTCAGCAAGGTATGCTTCTTCATTTTCAAGAGGTCCTGGTTTATGAATCAATATATCTTTAACCTTTGAATTGAGTTTTAACTTCTTAATAGCATATTGAAAAGAACGTAATTGTTCTCCTACTAGGCTACGATTATTTTCTATATCACTTACATCGGAATACAAATACTCCGAAGTATCATAATCACCAAAAGCACGGTGCATTGCAGCTCTTCTTATAATACATGGTAAACAATGTCCACAATGTTGAGAATGTCCACTACGAATATTAGCATTATTCACGGATGAACATGAATAAGACTTTCCTATTGCAACCTTTAATTCTTCCTTATTAAGACATTCAGCTGCCATCTCTCCTTTAGTTTTGTTCCAATATGGATTTATAATTGAAAAACCATATAGATTTTCACTAATTTCATTCCATAATTCAAGATAATAGGGATGCGTTGTCCTCGTACTATGTGAACCAACTCGAGTGCAATCCAACGGAACATTTAATGCAATTAATCCATTCTCAGGCATAAGCAGTTGTTTACAATTTTTTGTTCCACTCATTGCAAATATTGCAATTGCAATAAATAGAAATGATCTGCTGCGCTGATTTTTATCTTCATCTGCATACGGCAAATCAATCTCTCCAAGACTTGTCCAAAGATATACATTTTCATGATATACATCAGGATAATCCATATCTAAAATATGTAACAAATCTGTTTGCCAATGCCTTACTCTGGCTTCTCCTGCATGACTTATCAACAATGTAGGTTGCTTCTGCTCCATATAATTAATTGAAGCTATCAAACTGTCCATTCCCCCGGAAAACAATGAAGCAATTTTATACTTATCAGTACGTTGTGCTTCTTTATCCTTTTCAACAAAATTACTCTCTCTTTTAGAAAAATCAAGTGTCCATAAATCACCTGTTAAAAACTTCAGCATTCGCTCCAAAATTTTCTTTTGGTTCTTCCATTTATCTTCATATACCGGAATAGAAAGAATGATTTCTCTTGTCCACGAGTCTTGTGATTGTTTTTTCCTAGATATTTTCATATCAGCGATATAAACCATTAATCCTATAATAATAGCATCGTATCCGCTTTCTGATGGATAAATATTATGTTTACGAAGCTCATTAATTGTTGTTTGAAGTCCAAAACGAAAATTTCCAGATGAAGTAAGCATCGGTAGTTTAGCATTTATCATACTTTCTTCTGTACGCTCTTCAAATTCTGCTACGTTCAAATCCTTATAAAACGAAGCACATAAATGATATCTATACATGCTTATTCACCTTTCCTTTCCAGTATTTCATATGTTTTCTGATATATCGAATCTGTAATTTCTTGTGCTCTACCATTTGTCATCTGCATTTGATTTTGTTTCACTTCTGCACAGGCATCAGAAACACTTTGTTTTATATGCTGTTCAACTAGTCCTTCTATATGTGAAACCTGTTCAATATCATCTGGAAGTGTAATAATTTGGTTAGCAATATCATTCATAATATGCTCAAGAATAACTTTACCCATAAAATTTTCCAATATAGCTGAACACTCATCAGCAGTAAGTTCTTCTGTTTTTTTTCCATATAAGTCCACATTGTCTGTAATGGAATCATAGTACGCAGATCTAACTAAACCTTCATCGTTTGTCCCACCATCTGGGCAAACGAATGTAGCTATTTTGATAAAAAACTCCGAGGCAGGAAGTCCTTCTAAATTATTTATAGAAAGTTGATGTGCTACTTCCCTGACTCCTCCAGCTCCTGATAAATTATTTAAAACTCCATATAGTCTTGCCGTGCTACTTCGTGCAGAACCCAATCGTGTTGTGGCCCTAGTGCTTCCTCCAAGTGCATGATTAACATATCGTGACACTGTCCTTCTCATTGAACTTCCATCACGCCCACCACCCGAAACATATTGTGTGAATGCTTTTCTAGAACCTGTGAATCGATTTATATCTCCATCCGGCGGAATTGGCTTCATTCCTGTGGACTCCGGTATTACCTCACCATTAGTACCTTCATCAAGCCATGAAGGTACTAATGGTGTATGACCTGATTGACCTTTATTTCTTGTAGATGTTCCCATTATCTATCACTCCTGTGCGCTTTTTGCTGTACTTGTTATTATCGTATTTGTGGAATTCTCTTCGATACTCTTAAAAAACTGTTTCAATTTTATTCTTGAATCAGATGTTCTTGGTATACAAGCATCCCATCCTCCCACTGACCAAATTCCTAATTTGTCAAATGGTAATGTCATCAATAAGTCTACAAGGTCACCTTGGAGTTCTGGTCGATATTCTACCAAAACTCTTATTCCTTCAATGCTTTTGGGTGGTTCATTTTTCGAAAGATTTCGTGTGAATACATCCTGAAAAACTATTCTCATTAATCTCTTTGCATCTGATTCATCTAGCTTTTGAATATCTTTTTTCTTTTTAAGAGTATTAAATTTCCCAGCACGAACAACTGAAATCAACTCACGCAAACGTTCTTCCGTACTAACAAAAAAGAAATCCACCTTTTCAGTACAAGCGAAAAAATAAGGTCTAAGATCTTTTCCTACCAAAGACGGTTCTATTTGCATCCATGCTTTAACATCCTCCTGATTTAAAAATACCTTAAAAGAATCATTCTTTACTACTGCAATCGTCTGTGTTTTCTGTGCTTCACTTTTTGTCATGCTTTCAACTTTAATATCATTCTTTGGCTTTACTGAATTATTTTGTTTCGTTTTACTTGATATTACTTTTTCTTTTTCAGTAATATTTTCATTATCTTCTTCAAATGGAACTTCAAATGCGGTACAGTGACCTTCTTCATTTAACTCACCAGCTAGAGCTTTATAAAACTCACCATTATACTGTTCTGCCAACATCATTTTTGCAAGAACGGCCATTTCTAAATCAGCAGATTCAAATCCACGGTTCTGGGCAACTTCAGTTCTCAATAAAAGCATATTGATAAATCGTTTTATATTTCTAGGATTCCCGCTTGTATTTTCAGCTAGTATTCTATCGATACTTTGTGCAATTTTGACCCTCTCAATAGCATTATCATACTTATTTCCAAGCGCCTTTTTTATCTCTGTAGTGGAAAGAGATTCCAATGCCCATGGTTTATGTAGTTTATTAATTACAATTTTTTCGAGATTTTTTAATTCATCACATTCTCCCAGTTCTGCTTCTACTAATAAAAGCAAAACATAAAGTTGAGCCTCTGCTATACCGATTCTCGGAATATGAAGTGGTATCTGGATAAGCTTTTCTAAGTATTTATCCGAGAAACGACTATAATTAATTTTGGAAACCGCGTCTAAATTCTCGATATCCTGCTCAAGTACTCGTGGAAAATATTCTTTCACTGAGTACCGAATCATTGCATCATCAGCAGCAATAACAAAAGCAGTGCTATCCAATGTCAAAAACATACGGACAGCTTCAAGCGTCTCTATTGCTACCTTTGGTAAACAACGATCCAAATCATCTATAAGTACAACAAGTTTTCTTACATGTGCTTTTTCAAATAGTTCTTTGTAATTATTTCGAAATTCTTCCATTTCTTTATAACTTGAGGATTCCGGCGATGGCTCTTTGATTAAATCTCCTATCATCCCAATCATATTTCCAGCTTTTTCAGGATCTGTCACCGTTTCTCTTACAATATTAGCAAGTTTCTCTATCAAAACAATTGGAGCTGTTCCTGTTGCAATTGATACCCCTATTTTTCCAATGTTCTTTGCAATGCTCAATTTATCAAGATTTTTCCATAATCTTGCACCAATTTTTTTTACTTCCTCAATCCCACCTTTTATTTTATGTTTTTTGCAATAATTCTCTGCGCTTATTTCTAACTGTGAAACAATTGCACTCATTAATGCAATTTTTGCATCTTCAAATCCTTGATATTGCCAACTATTAAATCGAATACTCACATAATCCAAAATTGATTCTTCTTCATCTCCAGATGTGTTATCAATATTCTCTAGTTCTGTGCAATCCATGACTGATTTAAGTTCATCTTCAACCATTACTAAAATGCTTGATTTTCCCGCACCCCAATCTCCATGAACACCAATTGAGACCGATTCTTTGCTTTCCTTGATAATAGACACAATTGTTTTAGCAATAGCCATATTATTTAGACGGTCTATTCTAGTTTCATTATCTGATAGAACCATTATTAATCACCTCTTCCTTATGTTCTCTTATTTTGTTATCTTTTGTACCCCCCCTAATGAAACTGTTGATTGTGTTATAAAAAATATAAAATCTATCTTATCTATTATTACTTTCATAAAATGCACTGTGAGTTCATTATTGATGAGATCTCAGGAAGGTGTCAAAAAATGAGACTTCCTATGACACTTCCTTGATACTTCCTCTTACTTTGGTATTTGCCACTGTTTTGTCTTTTTAATATAGACAATTCCAACCTGTTTCTTAATCTCTTGAACTTCTCGTAAAACTGTCGATCTGGATATATTCAAGCTATCAGCAATATCCTCTACCTGTATGGAAGTATCTAGTATGTATTCTAATAGACTATTAATTTTATCCTTAATAGTTTGCACATCCATTATATTTCCTCCATAAATTCAAACCCTCAACTTCCCATTATTGCTATAATATCATCTTTATCAAACTTCGCATTATTAGCCTAATTAGATTCACCTGATAAATTGTTCCTTGAAAAGCTTGAATATAGTGAGTTTGTGGCAGGAATTAGCATGCTGAATGTCGAAATATACAGCATAATACAAAATTTACAATAGGTGATATCTTATGCTTATACTCGATTATCCAGAATGGACGCAGCCATCTGTTGCAGAAGTTTTTATTCCTAAAGTGGCGTATAAATTGACCCCTGAACTTGAACAAATAGACAAATTGCTCAAAGACGAATCCTTTGAAGAACCCATTGTAGGCAGCTTTAATACTCAAAGAGGCCGTCCTACGGTTCCCGTCAGGGTTTATATTCGATTGATGTTTCTTAAGCATTATACAGGCCTGAGTTATGAAGATATTGTTCCGGAAGTAACTCATAATCTAATGTTTCGTTTTTTCTGCCGTATACCCATCGAACAAAAGGTGCCCGATGCAACTGCACTGATGAAAATCACCACCAAATATGGAGAAGAAGTCATCGATGAAATGAATCAGCGACTATTAAAATCATTAGTACAGAAAAAACTTCTTAAAGGAAGAAAAACTCGCATTGATACAACCGTAGTGGAGTCAAATATCGTCCACCCCACGGATGCGGGCCTGCTTTACGAAGGTGTAAAAAAGCTAACAAAAGCAGTCACCCGCATAAAACGAGCATGTGGAAAGGCTTCCCAACAAAGTACGAAATCGAACCGTAAAATGAAGGAGCATATGCTTTCAATTAACAAAGTTCTTCGCCGAAGATCAGAGGATTCACGCACTGAAGTTCGTAAAATTACTGGAATGATTGCAGAGGAAGCTCGCAAGGTATTAAGCAAAGCAACCAGCTTGGCAAAGAAGCTTATTCCTGAGACAGAAAAAGACATCAAACTCAGAGGAACTCTTCTAGACACCGTCAATAAGGTTCAGAAAATCATTAATCAAAGCGAAGCAGTCAACAACGGCAATACAAAACTTTCAGACCGTCTCATCAGTTTAAGGGACCCTGATGCCCGACCAATTGTCAAAGGAAAGCTGGGCAAGCGTGTAGAGTTTGGATACAAGCTTCAAATACAAGAAACAGAAAGCGGCATAGTAACTGGTTATCAAGTATACAAAGGCAATCCTTGCGATAAAACCCTGGTAAACGATGCATTAAAAAAGCATGTAGATGTATTTGGGAAAACCCCCTTGGAAATTAGTCTTGACCGAGGTTATTACGATTCAGGAAACGAAAAGTTGGCATATTCAGCAGGAGTCAAAAATGTCTGTATACCCAAAATCGGAAGAAAATCCAAGGAACGGGAAGCCTTTGAAAAAACATCAGCATTCCGACGGTTAAAACAATGGCGTTCAGGCATTGAAGGACGAATCAGTTGTTTGAAGCGTCGGTTTGGTTTAAATCGCAGCATGCTCAGTGGATACCGGAAAACACAAATGTGGACTGGTCTGGGTATCTTTGCCCATAATCTACGGCAAGCAGCCAAATTAATGGCCTGAAGGTCAAAAATGGCCAAGTAACTCACATATTCAAGTGTCAAAGATCAATTTATTCTATAATTTTTATTAATATGAAGTGTATAACTTCACAAAAGTTGAATTTATCAGGTTAATCTAA
>NZ_JHYD01000067.1 GCF_000621505.1 Ruminiclostridium cellobioparum DSM 1351 = ATCC 15832 | reverse complement strand
TCTTGTGGACTATGACATCGAAGCTGGTAAAACAAGGAGCTCAAAGCACCGTTTTGCAAGAGCCACTTTCGCTGCTGCTAATATACATCTGGATGCTTGGATCAAACACAAATCCTTTAGTATTCTGAGTCTATTGCAATAGTACAAGAACTTTTCAAACAGCATTTAAAAATCTTTGAATTTCAAAGGTTTATTTGCTGTCCCAAAAAATCTGGGCTCAAAATTACACAACTATTAATTTCTCAAGGTACAATGCTTTTTCTACAAATAGCTCCATTTCACAAAGAAAATGGAGTGAAGTATTGGTTTTTCTCGAAATTACCAATTACTTTTCGAGAGTATTCTTATTTTTTATATTTTTTGCTATAAAAAGGCAGGCTTATTATTTTAGCCCTGGCGCACTTTTTTCTTATCTCAATGTCGATTTCATTGCCCTCAATGGCATATTGGGAATTTATCAATGCCATCCCTATATTGCTTTTCAGTGTGGGGGAATAGCTTCCGGTAGTTATGAAACCCTCTGTTTTTCCGTTTATCTTCACCTCATAATGACTTCTCGGGATTCCTCTGTCCACCATTTCAAAACCCACCAGTTTTCTTTTGAGGCCTTTGTCCCTTTGTTCCTGAAGTGCTTCTTTTCCGGTAAAGCTCTCTTTTCCAAGCTTAACAAATCTCTCAAGTCCTGCTTCAAGGGGTGAAATATCCCCCGATATTTCCTGCCCGTACAAGGGCAGCGCAGCTTCAAACCTCAGGGTATCCCTTGCACCAAGTCCCACCGGAACCAGGCCTTCCTCCTTCCCGGCCTCAAGAATCCTGTTCCACAGGGCCTCCCCGCTGCCGGCTTCCAGGTATATCTCAAAACCGTCCTCTCCAGTGTATCCTGTCCGGGATACTATTGCATCGAAACCACCCACCAATGTCTTGGGCAGGAAATGAAAGAACCTTATTCCGGAGAGGTCGGTATCTGTGAGCGACTGCAGAATACTTTCAGCCTTCGGACCCTGAATTGCCAGCTGGACAAAGTTCTCCGACACATTGTCTATTTCAACCTGCCCCCTCTTGTTTTCAGTCAGCCAGTCAAAATCCTTAAGGGTATTTGATGCATTTACCACCAGCAGATAGTATTCCCGGGAATACTTATATACAAGCAGATCATCAACAACGCCACCATTGGGATAGCACATGGGTGAGTAGACTATCTGGTTCTCCTTTGCCTTTAAAATGCTGTTGGTTACAAGACCTTCGAGGAATCCCTCGGCATCGGGCCCTTTCACCAGTATTTCCCCCATATGGGATACATCAAAAATACCTGCTGCATTTCTTACCTTTTGGTGTTCTTCGATAATTCCTTCATACTGGACCGGAAGCTCCCATCCCCCGAAATCAATCATCTTTCCGCCAAGTTTCACATGTGCTGCATAAAGCGGTGTCCTATTCACAACAATACCCTCCCTTTTCAATATTTTGATTTTTGCATTGGCTAATTTTGGTAATAAAAAAAGAAGACAACAAAAAATGTCATCTTCCTCTGTTTCCAAACCTGAGAGATTCCTCCCCGCCAATACGGGTCGTTGCTCCTTCGGTGCCGGTTCCTCCGGCTTTTCAGAGATATGTCCGAAAACAGTCCTTTTACCTGAAAGGTTCACTGCAATACGACCTATTGCAATTTTCTTCTTCGGTGCCGGAAACGGTCTCTCCTGCCTCCATCATCCATACTTCATTATATTTTGAAATTCTCTACTTATTCTATATTTATTCTAATATTTTATATCAAAACTTATTATCAAGCTTTTTTCAATCAATTCTTATAATACATTATATCATTATCCTAATCTTAATAAAGCAATTTATTTGAAATTTTATCCTACACTGAATTTCATTTAAAAATTGAAAAAAGCAGACAGCCTGGATTAGTTCAGACTGTCTGCTTTTCAGCTGCTAATTATTTTTTACTGTCAAATCAACAAACTTAAGTATTTACCATTTGCTATTTTGACAATAAATTATATAAAATCTGTGCCATTTGTGCTCTGTTTGTAGTCGCTTTTGGTGTAAGCATGTTATCGCTGCCACCAACTATTCCTGCTTCTACAAACACCGTCATGGCCTCCTTTGCCCATGGTGCGATACTTCCTGCATCGGAAAAGTCGGTTAATGCTTTTCCTTCCTTTCCCGCAGGTTGTTCACCCATCAGCTTTAAAGCATTGTACAGTAATGCAACCATTTCCTGCCTTGTTATTTCTTTGTTCGGAGCATACTTATTGTCACCTACTCCGTCAGTTATACCAAGTCTTTTTGCTGCCGCAAGATAACCTGTATAATAGGTATTTCCTGCATCAACGAAGTTATCTTTTGAATTTTCATCAGGTTTCTGCCCGTATGCTTTCATTAACATTACCAGGAACTGTCCGCGTGTCAGCTTATCTGCCGGTCCGAAATTGCTGCCGCCTGTTCCGGTTGTGATGTCCCTTGCGGCCAAAAATGTAACCGCATCGCCGTACCACGCATTTGCTGCAACATCCTTAAATGTCACCTTGTTATAACCTAATACATATTGAGAGCTGTGGTCGGTACTAAAGGTAATTCTTTGAGTTTTAATATCATACGCACAATTACCAACTATTTCTGCTTTACCTTCCGCATTAATGCTGTAGATAACAATAGCATTTTTATCTTCACCCAGCTTTAGTGTGTACGGTATTTCTATTTGTATATTACCACCAAATTCGGATATGGTTCTGTTATCAATTTTTACACTTAAATCATATACCGGTGCGTCTCCAACGGTTTTTTTCACTTTTCCTGATAGTGTAGCTGCATCCACTTTGCTGACTGTAATTTTCACATCAGTTCCAGTTTCCTTTGAAATGCCGGAGAGTGTCTTCTGATCCAATGTAATCTCTGCAATCGGTGTTGATATAATCAGTTCATCAATCTTGTTATCATTGATTGTGTTTATAGCTGCAACAGGTATGCTTGTCTCAACCGATTTTGCATCGCTTTTTGCGTTTACTTTTATTTCAACTATCGCAGCTGTTCCAGGTGCACTTTTAGCCGCTTCTGCTGCCGCCTTGGTTACAGCTTCCGTAATCTGGCTTTTTGTTACAGCTGCAGCCGCATTTCCGTTTGAATCAATCTTTGCTTCAGTTGTAGTTTTGCCTACCACAGATGTTCCATTCTTTTCTGTTGATACTACAGACGCAGGCACTGTTGGTGTTGGTGCAGGCGTTGAGGACGAGCCGCCGCTTGATGTGGAAGGTGAAGCGTTATTTGCTAACGTTGCAGCATACACAGCATCAGATATTTCAGATTCTCCAACTGCATTCACTGCCGTTACTTTATAGAAGTACGTTGTTGCTGCACTCAGTCCTGTGCTGCAGTATGAGTTTGTTGTTACTGCATTATCTGTTAGCTTGGTATATGTTCCTTCAAGTGTTGTTGCCATATATACATTGTAACCTATAGCTCCCGGTACCGGTGTCCAGGTAAGATTTATACTGCTTGTTCCGGCTGCTTTTGCTATTAGGTTTGTTGGTACCGCAGGTGCTACTTCCAAAGATGTAGTAGTAGCATACGCAACCTCCGACTTATCAGATTCTCCTGCTGCATTCACTGCCGTCACTTTATAGAAGTACGTTGTTGCTGCACTCAGTCCTGTGCTGATATATGAGTTTGTTAATATTGTGCCATCTGTCAGCCTGGTATATGTTCCTCCCGGTGTTGCTGCCATATATACATTGTAGCCTGTAGCTCCAATCACCGGTGTCCAGGTAAGGTTTATACTGGTTGTTCCGGCTGCGCGTGCTGTTAAGTTTGCCGGTATTTCGGGCACTACTGCCAAAGGTACGGTAGTCGCATATGCAACCTCAGATTTGTAGGATTCTCCTGCTTCAGTTACCGCTGTTACCTTGTAGTAATATGTAGTGCCTGACTGCAGTCCGGTGTCAGCATATGTAACTGAATAAGCGGAACCATTTATGCCCGAAGCCGTTGTAGTATCTACCGTTAAATAAGGTGTAAAATCTATTGCCGAATTTGTTGTAGTATCTACCGATAAATATGATGCACCATCTTCCGATGAATCCTGAATACCATTAATCTGTGAATTAATTGGTATTTCTGCCACCTTGGCGTAAGTTCCATCCTCCTCCGAGGCCCTGTAAACATTGTAACCAGTTGCTTCTGGTACCGGTGTCCAGGAAAGGTTTATGGTGCTTGAACCCGCCGCTGTTGCTGTTAATTCTGTAGGTATGGTCGGAATTGCTTTTCCTGTATATACTTTAAGCCAGTAGTCTCCAAGACGAGACTCATCTGCCCAGTCAGTTCCGTCGTATTTACCCGATGGCACATCCTGACCGTCCTGTTGGATTTGAGGATTTGTTACACTTTCTTTCCACCAATCCGGGTTACTTGTATCGGCTGACGAATACCATTTGTAGTCATGATTGACATCACTTGCTGTCGCCTGTCCCAATGCTAAGGCATATTTGTTTCCTGCGATAAGTCCGTTATAGGTAAAGGTCAAATGGACTATACCATTGTTTTGACTGATACTGCTGTCCACATCTGCCTTTGATACAGTTGCTGAAGCTAAGGCACTACCCATTGGCATTCCATTGGAATCTGCATTATAAAGTTCGAATATTGCGTCACTTTCAGCGTTATTATCTACAATTTTAACATCTATTCCTGTAATGTTAACGTAACCCGGCCTTGCGACAAAAGTTTGGAATCGTTTTACCTGGTCACCTCCGCCAAAATCCAGCGTTCCTGTACCCTTACTTGAGAAATCGATAATCGAGTGATCCGCCTTATACCTTAAACCGCTTATTGATTCTATAAGACTATTGAGAGCCGCATCCACTTCTGTTTGTGTTGCCTCGGGCTTTTCGTTGACACCCACTGCACTACCCAGTGAAGACTGCAGTGCTGCCCATGAATCCTGAGTAAAGTTTTCCTCGGAAAGACTCTGTGCATAACTAATCTTTTGAGTAAGGGCGGCCTTGTCTACGGGAACAGCCTCTGCCGTATAAATTTTAAGCCAGTAGTCTCCAAGCCGCGACTCATCTACCCAGTTAGTTCCACTATATTTACCCGATGGTACATCCTGACCGTCCTGTTGAATTTGAGGATTTGTTACACCTTCACTCCACCAATTCGGGATATTTGTATCGGCTGACGAATACCATTTGTAGTCATTACTATTGTTGACGCTACTGACTGTCGCCTGACCCAATGCTATGGCATATTTGTTTCCCTCTATAAGTCCGCTGTAGTGCAGAGCCACATGAACTATGCCATTGTTTTGACTTATACTGCTGTCGACATCTGCCCTTGACACAGTTTCAGAAGCCAAGGCACTGCCTGTGGGCATTCCATTGGAATCTGCATTATAAAGTTCAAAGGTTGCGTCACTTTTAGCACCATTATCTGTAATTTTAACATCTATTCCTGTAATATCGGTATAACCTGACCTTGCGATAAAGGTTTGGAACCGTTTTGCCTGGTCTCCGGCCCCAAAATCCAGAGTCCCTGTTCCATTACTTGAGAAATCAATAATGGAATGATCTACCATAACTAAACCGCTAATTGCAGCATTCAATTGATCAACCGCCGAATCGACTTCTCCTTGTGTTGCATCAATCCTGTTGTTAATTTCTACTGCCGAACTCAGTACACTTTGAAGTCCAATCCATGAATCCGGTGTATAATCCGCCTCAGCGAGGCCTTGTGCATCAGATATCTTTTGAACAAGGACTGTCTTATCTACAGTTTGTGTATAGACCTTAAGCCAGTAGTCTCCAAGACGTGACTCATCTGCCCAGTTAGTTCCGTCATATTTGCCCGATGGCACATCCAGACCGTCCTGTCGGACTTGAGGGTTTGTTACACTTTCTCTCCACCAATCCGGGTTACTTGTATCGGCTGACGAATACCATTTGTAGTCATGATCAGTATCACTGGCTGTAGTCTGACCTAGCGCTATAATGTATTGCTGCCCTGCAGTAAGTCCGTCAAAGTTTAAACCAGCATGTACTATGCCATTGTTTTGACTTATACTGCTGTCCACAGCTGCCTTGGATACAGTTGCAGAAGCCAATGCACTGCCCATTGGCATTCCATTGGAATCTGCATTATACAGTTCAAATGTGGCATCTCCTGTTGCGTTATTATCCAAGATTTTAACGTCTACTCCTTTTAAGACAGAGTAGCCAGGTCTTGCGACGAAGGTTTGGAATCTCTTTACCTGATCGCCGCCACCAAAATCAAGTGTTCCTGTTCCATTACTTGAAAAATCGATAATCGAATGATCTGCCTCATACTTTAAGCCGTTTATTGAAGCCATAAGACCCTTTAAAGCAGCATCCACTTCTGTCTGTGTTGCATCGGACTTATCATTGATATTCACAGCAATACTTAGTGAGGACTGTAGCGCTGTCCATGAAGCCTGAGTAAAGTCCTCCTCGGATAAGCCATGCTGTACATAGCTAATCTTTTGTGCCAGTAACGACTTGTTTACTGCGTTTACTGTTACTACGCATTCATCCTGCAGTTTGTCGTCAGAAGTTTTTACAGTTATGGTTGTTGTTCCTGGTGAGAGGGCTGAAATATTTCCGCTCTGATCAACTGTTGCAACAGCAGGATTACTTGAAGTCCAATTTAAAGTTTGAGAGTAATATGGGTCATAAAATACGCCAATTTCATTTATCCCAACAAAGCTTCCCATATTTGCCGGATTTTTATTTGTCATAATTACTTTTATTTTCTGAGTACTTACGTCATCAAAGTAGACAACATTTTCTGATGTACCAGTGGGAGTAACCGGCGATTGCTTCATGTTCTGTACATCTGAAAATTCTGTTCCATTCCAGTACTGTACTTTATAACTTGTGGGCGGTACAACTCCACCTCCGTCGTTATAGAAATTTAGTCCAAGCCTGTTTACACTCTCGCTGGCACCAAAATCTATCTGGAACCAATCCGAGGTATTTTTCGAATTCCATGATGTCCATCTTTTATCGGTACTGTCGCTACCATCCACGGCGTACCAGATATTATCACTGCTGTTTGTATAAGAAGCTGATGGTGCAGGATAACCCGTACCTCTAGTATTTAATGCAATATTGGTCAATTCATTAAATGTTCCCTGCACTGAAGCAGTTAATTTGCCAGTATCATTAGTAAAAAGAGACATATCACTTTTATCCAATTTTAAAACGGCAAGATCCCCTGCATTAGCTTGACTGACAGTAACAGTACAAGAAGCCTTAAATCCGCCATCCTCTGTGGTGGCAGTTATTGTGGTCTGGCCTTCGGAAACTCCGGTCACGTTGCCATATTCGTCTACAGAAGCTATATCAGGATTACTTGATTGCCACTTAACAGCTATATTCTGAGCATCTTGCGGCTCAACAGCTGCAGTAAGTTGTTTGGTTTGATTTTTGTAAAGAGACATTTCACTGGGAGCAACGCTAACTCCAGTAACCGCTGCTGTGCCTGCAATATTCAAACCTACCTTTTTAAACATTTCTGCAACTCTATCCCCGGAATAGCTTACTCCATCAGCACTTTGGAAGCTTGGGTCAGAAACATTGTAGGACACGTTTGCTGAATCTCCATCAGGGAATGTAACTTCACCCGTTAATGAGTCCCACACCAGGTGTTTCAAGCTATCCACAGTAAAGGATCTTGTCCCGTCAATATAAACTGAGTATCCTTCAGGAATACCATCATAATGGTTGTCCCCATTCCAGATGATGGTCAGATCACTTCCATGGTATCTCAAGTTATTTACTGTAAAATGTCCCCAACCAATATCGATAGGGTTCAGTTCAATTTTATTGTCCAGCCTTGGTGTAAATCCTGCAACATCTTCTATAATGCTTACATTATATTTTGAATGCATATTGTGGTGTATCCATGATCTATAGCCTATAGATGAGTTATCTACATTGCTCCAGAACTCATTGGCATCCGGATAATCTGTGTTTCCGCCAACATACATCCCCCATGCTCCCCAGTATAGAAGCTGTTTGTATACGTCAGCAGTAATATAATCTGAAGGATAATCCTTCACAGCCTTGGCAAGGAAGCTCAAACTCACACCCATTGATGACGGAGCAGAATTATATGTCATTGATTTTCCAGATGCCTCTGCTGCGTGTGAATCCTGTATATCCCCTATAAGGGCCGGCCATACGACAAAATCATTTGGATTTGTCCATAACTTAAACATTTCCCGATAGTCTGGATCATCAGTTGGCACAAGTCCCATAGTGTATGGGTAGAAGTTTATTATATCCTTCCATGGGTTAAGTTCAGAAGAATTAACATCTTTATTCAAGAACTCCTTTTTGTTGCTGTCCCACATTTTTGTCAGGACCGCATATTTAATTTTATCTGCAAGCACACTCATCTCATTTGCCTTTTCCGTGTTTCCAAGCTTGCTGTACATCTCGGATACAGCCTGTGCATTCGCATATACATAAGCGGAACTAAGACTGTCTACAGGCCCACCTGTCCCGCCTGTTCCACCGCTATTATTGTAGTACTTTGTAACAGGACTGTCCGAATCAAAGCCCGTCCAGCTGCCATCAGGAAGAGTAATAATACCATCGTTATTTTTATCATATTTAGCCATAAAGTCTTTTACATCGTTATAGCCATAATCAGCAAATTTGCTGAGAAGTGCATCTTGTCCTCCATAAACCTTATATGAATCCCATCCGGCTTTTGTTATGTATTGTACAAAGGATTTCATCTCTGTACCAGGACCGTAATTCCAGAAAGGAGCATTACCCGGGTTGTCTTTAAATGCTCCCCCGCCTGATGTTGCACCCATGGATAGCCATGTACCGTAGTTTAAGTCAGGATTCCTTAAGTATCTGCTCTCTTCCAGCATCCATGGTAATGGTAACGTTATGGCATTATTATAGCCAGTAACACCTTCCACGCTGGTAGGGAAAGCGTATCCCTTACTGATAGATAATTCATTATCCTGTAAATTAAACCTGTCAAGCCACCAACGATAATAAATCATTTTCTTTATGTTTTTATCCGGAACATCTATGTAAGGAATATTATCTGCCCACCATTGGTTATATTCTCTTACTTGTGTTACAAATGCAGTTTCGGGATCATATCCCTTAAAGCGGTTGTAATCTGTTGTAGATTCAGGAATTTCATCGGTAATAAAGCCCATAATAACCTTTTTACTCACTGTTTGTCCCGCTGCAACACTAAATGTACCTGTCAGGCTTGTCCCACTGGCTGTCAAACCGTCACCTGAAATCCTTGGATAAATCTTTGTCAATCCTCTTGGTGCCGAATATTCTCCCGTCAATTCATCACCACTGGGATTTTTTGCTCTTGGGGATGTCACTGTCATAGTGATGTTTTTTGCTGCAGATGAATTGTTCTTAATGTCGAGTACAGACACAGCAACATTA
The DNA here is from genome assembly GCF_000621505.1 of Ruminiclostridium cellobioparum DSM 1351 = ATCC 15832. Classification (GTDB taxonomy): domain Bacteria; phylum Bacillota; class Clostridia; order Acetivibrionales; family DSM-1351; genus Ruminiclostridium; species Ruminiclostridium cellobioparum. The sequence continues at coordinate 947 of NZ_JHYD01000067.1, read as the reverse complement.
TTTTCAGTAAAAAACTTTTTTATGTTAACATTTAATCCATTTACATCATTGTATTCGCTGGTCCAATAACTTGGATAGCTGACCCGTTTGCTCACATTCTCCGTCAATCCACTTGAGGTCAGGTCTATTATGTAACCGCTGACACCATCGGTTTTACTTAAACTTTGATCTCTGTCCGATTCGTCAATATAGGCAACCTCTCCGGCAAAACCCAACTTTGAAGGATCATGCCAGCCCATCCAAATGGATCTGCCCTTGGACAGCATATTCCCTTGGTTATCCGCTGTTGAAGGATCATTGCCTGGTCTTGCAAGCATCCTGTCCATCCAGAAAGAGGTCCCGTCCTTTTCAGCTTCATATATTTCCTTCATCATACTATTTGTAGTGTAACCTACCGGCTCACCCACTGCACCAGCGCCAATGAATGTGGGTAAACTATCGTCTGTCAGTGGCATGCCGTCAAGCTCTGCCTGGTATGCGGCCAATGTTGTCTGAGTCATCATTGATAAGACGATAAAAAAAGAAAGTGAAAATGACAAAACTTTTGATAACACACTCTTTTTTAACAACATGAAACCCTCCTTTAAATTAATATAATACTCTCGAAAACTCCAATAGCTTTCGAGCTCTATGTTTTAAGATGCAATTTTCTTCTCGCACCTCTAACATTCTCCAGTTTTTTACTTTAAATTTTCCAACAACATTTACCAGTAGTAACCATATATGGTTACTGTACACCTTGACATTAGCTTCCAAAAATTTGAAAACCACAGCGTATGGTATTAATTGCCATAACACTGGTTTTGGAGGCTATATTAATGTTGTGTAATTGGAACTCTCATGTAGACTATCAAAAGAAACTTCTGCTGGATTTGATTCTGTTTTCTGAAATTGAAAAAAGCAGGGTGGTCTCTTTGGAAAAGTCTCTATCCAAACTCTACCTTTTT
>NZ_JHYD01000066.1 GCF_000621505.1 Ruminiclostridium cellobioparum DSM 1351 = ATCC 15832 | reverse complement strand
GACGGCACCGACAACAGGGCGTTGAAGACCGATATAACCGGAGTGCTGCAGGTAGCCCCATCCAAGACTTTTACAAACCAGTCCGAAAGCGTGACAACAGCAGATACCTATACCGGTTCAACAGCAAGGGATATTTCATTGCAAAATCAATATTCCTTTTTTGTTAATAATACCGGTGCGGATTCAGTTACGGTAAAGGTTCAGATAAGCCCCGACAATACCCTGTGGATTGATGACAGTACGGAATTTGAAGTAGCTGCGGCCTCGGCAGATATTTTAACTCCCACCAGATTCGCAAATTTTGCAAGAGTAGCCTACAGATCCACCGTGGCGGGCTCCGGTACCACGGCAGATATAATTTACCAGTCACAGGCCTGATAAAACCAGCTTGTTTATTATGGGCTGAAAAGTATAAGATTTTTTATATTTTAATCCGATTGTGATTTCTATAGTATTATCGAAAGTATTATCAAAAATTTTATAGGGTTAAACATGACTTCCCATATAAAAAAACAAATATTAATGTTATAATATAAGTATTATTGTTTTTTCAACTGCCTGATGACGCGTATTTTTAAAACGCAGAATTATAGAGCGGGAAACTCAATTTGAGTTTCCCGCTTTAATATATTTTAAAGAAAAGAGGATATAATGAAAAGAAGTATAAACTTGCAACAATTAATAGCTAAAGCAGGTGAAATGGCTGTAGCAAATGAATGGGGAGAAAGGGCTTACAATATTAATGCGGCTATCCTGAAGCGGGATCAGAATAACTGTGCAGCCTGTACCAGGCTTGCAAAATATTATAGGCTAAACGATAATATCGAAGAGGCAAAACAGATGTATTTAAAAGCTCTGGATATTGATCCTGAAAACAGGGGGGCTATTAATAACCTTAACGATATTGAAAAGGATAATGAAGAAAATGAAGAGGTAGATAATTATAGTTCTATTGGTGATTTGCTTAAAGCAGGTCAAAAATCAATGACCAAAGGTAAATACAGACTTGCTTCCAAATTATTTTTGAAGGCTTATAATATTGAATCCACATTGACTGCGGCTGTGAGTCTCGCCGGAGCATACAAGAAAATGGATAAAACCGAGCTGGTTGAGAAGCTGTACAGGGATACCCTGGATTCGGCCCAATCAGACGCTGAGATACTCAACATAAATAAAATTTTCACTTTAAATGGACTGAAGATGGTTTGAAGATTTGACATTAAATGGATACTGCATACAAAAGTGGCAAAAAATTAAATTTTTTTAATTTTTTGCTTGTAGTTTTGATTAAGAAATGATATAATGCATTCTATGGGTTATTTATTAATAGACAAAACTTCCTTTAATTATCGTTGGGGTAAGCTTGCCTGAGAATTCTGAATCCAAATATTTAAAGGAGGTAATATGAATATGGCAGATAAGACTATAACATGTAGAGATTGCAACTCAACGTTCATTTTTAGTGAAAATGAACAAGCATTTTACAAGGAAAAGGGTTTTGACAATGAGCCCCAAAGATGTCCCGATTGCAGAGCAGCTCGAAAGCAGCAAAGAGGCAATAACAACAGAAATGGAAATAGAAGCTTTGGTGGCGGAAACAGATGGTAAAATCAAAAGGAGAGTGTCAACTCTCCTTTTTTAGTTAAAATTTAAAATATATGATAAAATATAAAAGTGGAATATCCAATTTTTAAATTTTACATGTTTTGTAAACAAAAAAACAAATAAAAAAGAGGTGTATATTATTAAGAAAGATGAATTGCAATTAAATGAGGAAATAAGGGATAATGAAATTCGTGTCATAGACAGCGACGGCTCAATGCTGGGAATTATGCCGACAAAAGCAGCAATGGAGCTGGCTTTTGCCAAAAAGCTCGATCTGGTAAAAATAGTGCCTAATGCCGTACCTCCGGTCTGCAAAATAATAGATTACAACAAAAGTGTTTTCGAACAGGCGAAAAAAGAAAAAGAAGCCAGGAAAAATCAAAAGGTTGTTTCTTTGAAGGAAGTAAGGTTGTCGGCCGGAATCGAAGAACATGACTTTGAGGTAAAATTGAAGAGCGCTTTGAAATTTCTGCAAAACGGAGATAAAGTCAAAGTATCAATAAGATTCCGGGGAAGAGAAATGAGATATACCGGTGCAGGAAAAGAAGTACTGGAAAAGTTCGCTGACGCAGTCAAAGAGTTTGGAACTGTGGATAAGCTTCCAAAACTTGAAGGAAGAAACATGATAATGATAGTTGTCCCTAAAAAACAGGTATAATCAGGACATCTTTATATACATTGCTCACAAAGTACATGCTGAAATTCTACAGTTCACCACAATTTCAAGGCGTGTACTTTTTAATGGGGCCTGCAATTTATTGAGGTTGGCAGGCCTGGCATTTATCCATTGAAAACCGTCCCAGGATTGGACAGGTTTTCTTTTGTTTTTATAGCCCTGCAAAGTCCACTGAAAACTCATATAAATAATAGTTTGCCGCTTTCGATGGCGGATAATCAGTTTGATATTTGATAAAGTAGGGTGTTTTGTTATATAATGGTATACAAATGAATACTGTTTTATAGATATTTTGTTCTCAAAGTTTTAGAGTGCATTTACATGGAAAAAAATTGTTTTCAGGAGTGATTATATTGAGTTATTGGTGGTATTAATTATACTATTGCTCAATTATTACAATTTCCATAATTTTTATATGTATTTGCATGTCAAAAACTTAACAAGTTTATTGATTGTTTATAATTTTTTTGCTAAAATTATAAACATGTAAATGTTGAAATTTGTTGAAAAATGTAATTATTCAGAATAATACTGCTGGAGGAAAATATGAAAAAAAATATTTTGGTTATCGGAGCTGGGTATGCGGGAATACTAACAGCAAAGAAGCTAGCTAAAAAGTTTAAAAAAGATGATACCGTAGCTATAACAATCATTGACAAGAATCCCTTCCATACTATGCTGACCGAATTGCACGAGGTTGCTGCAAACCGTGTGGACGAAGATAGTATAAAAATAAGCCTTAAAAAAGTGTTCGCCGGCAGAAAAGTAAACGTAGTGCTTGACACAGTCGAATCCATAGATTTTAATAACCACAGGGTCACCGGTAAGAATAACAAATATGATTATGAATACCTGGTTGTTGCTGCCGGCTCAAAGCCGACTTTTTTTGGTGTGCCCGGTGCAGAAGAGTACACTCATAAGCTCTGGTCCTATGACGATGCGGTAAAATTGAAGGATCATATTCATAATTGCTTCAGACAGGCTGCAATTGAAACAGATCCTGAAAGGAAGAGAAGGCTGTTGTCCTTTTATGTGGTAGGAGCCGGATTCACCGGTGTGGAAATGGTCGGTGAACTTGCCGAATATGTTCCTTTCCTCTGCGAAAAATACGAGATAGACAGAGAATTTGTAGAGATGGTAAATGTTGACGTTCTGCAAAGGGCGGTGCCGATATTGCCTGAAAAGCTGTCTGCAAAGGTTGAAGCGCGCCTGGAAAAAATGGGTGTAAAGCTGATGCTGAATTCCGGAGTTTGCGGCGTCGGAGAAGACTTCATTGAAGTTAAGAAGAACAGCCAATGTATAAGATATACAGCCGGAACAGTTATCTGGACCGCCGGTATCGAAGGTTCCGATATTACCAATGAAGCGGCTAAAAATCTTGAATCGGTCAACAGAGGACGCATTAAAACCGATTCTTTCCTCAGATCGTTAAATGATGAGCGCGTTTATGTCGTAGGTGACAATATGTTCTACATTCCTGAAGGAGAAGAAAGACCTGTTCCCCAGATGGTAGAAAATTGTGAGCATAGTGCGGCAACATGTGCGAATAATATATATTGTGCAATTACAGGAAAAGGGGAGATGGAGGTTTACAAGCCAGCCTTCCACGGTGTAATGGTATGTGTAGGCGGACGGTACGGAGTTGCAAGAGTTGGCCTGCCAAATCACATGTTCAATCTGCCATCCTTTTTTGCAATGTTTGCAAAACACTTTATCAATATTATTTATTTTATACAGGTATTGGGCTGGAATAAAATATTCAGCTACATTAAACATGAGTTTTTTACAATCAGAAATTGCAGAAGCTTTGTGGGCGGGCATTTTTCCAACAGAACACCAAGCTTCCTGATGGTTGCTCTAAGAGTCTGGCTGGGTGCCGTATGGCTCTTTGAGGGCATTATGAAAGTGGTTGAAGGCTGGCTGACCGCACCCAAGCTTACCGGATTTTTCGGAGGAGCCGCCTCTTGGTACAACAGCATTCTTGCAACCTCAACTGCCGCAGCTGCCGGTAGTCAGGGTGCAGTGGATGCCGTAAGTTCAGCCACCGGCACGGGTGCTGCCGAAAGTACCGTGAAAGCGGCTGTTGATGCTGTAAGTGCAGCTACAAGCACAGGTGCCGCAACAGACGGTACGGTGCAGGAAGCGGTAAAATCCATAGGAACAGCTATAATGAATTTTGATTTTCTCGGTTTATTCCGTTTGATTTTTGTAAGCGGCAAAGATCTGGCCCACTCCACATTGAGTGATTACGCTTTTAGGATTGATGTGCCTTTGATGAACTGGTTCCTGGACAAGTTTGTTATCCACAACAATTCGATGCAGTTATTCATGCAGGGCTTCATAGTAATAGCTGAAATACTGATAGGTCTGGCACTTATCGGCGGTCTGTTCACAACACCTGCATCAGCGCTGTCTTTGGTACTTCAGTTTATGTTTGTATGTACAACAGGACTTTATCTGGGAACCTTCTGGATGATATTTGCTGCAATAGCCGTGCTTATCGGTGCCGGAAGAACATTTGGCCTGGATTACTACGCAATGCCGTTCCTGAAAAAGCAATGGAAGAAACTACCTATTGTGAAAAGGTTGTATATTTATAATGACTAATGAAAACATGATGCCACATAAAGATCTTGAATTTATTGCTTATGACGGAGCACTGGAACTGGTGAAGGAAAAGGTAAACAATGCATTGTCTGCTGCTCCCGTCATTATCCGTAAATATACCAAGCATTTGACGGCCTCGACAGGCAAATACATCAGGGCCGTCTCACTGCTCATATGTGCTCAGAACAGGGAAGGAAATATCCATCCTAATGCCGTCAGTTTTGCTGCGGCTATTGAACTGCTCCATCTGGCAACACTGGTGCATGATGATGTTATGGATGATGCCGGTATCAGGCGGGGGCAGGTTACCCTGCAGAAGAAGTACGGAAAAAAAACTGCGGTTATCTGCGGAGATTACCTGCTTAGTATTGCCTTGAAAATGGCTGCTTCGGTTCCGAACAGAGAAGACTATATCAAACTGAACCTGCCCGACTATGTGAGCAGAGTGTGCCTGGGGGAATTAAACCAGCATATCAACAACGGTTTTCTTGATTTATCGGCCTTTAAGTATTTGAAGATAATATCGGGGAAAACAGCTGCCTTGTTTGAGGCAGCCTTCTGTGCCGGGGCTGTACTCAGCAATTACGATTCGCAGAAAACCGAAGGAACCCCTGAGCTTGAAGATAAGACCTTAAATAAATACATGCGCCTGGGAAGGTATATCGGAATGATTTTTCAAATTCAGGATGACTGCATGGACTTTGAAAAAACCGAGGAAGCTGCAAAAAAACCGGTACAGTCCGATTACCAGCAGGGGGTTATAACTCTGCCGCTGATATATGCCTTTCAGAAGATGCTGGGGTTAAAGGAAAAAGCCAGGAGCAACAGCCTTACAAGAGAGGAAATAAATACTGCTGTTTCTCAGACAGGCGGTTTGGATTACACACACGGGATTTCCGGAAGGTATTATGATAAATCAATGAAGTTGATAGAACAGCTTGATATTTCTTCCGATAAACGGTCAAAGCTTATATACGTCCTTGATAAGGCTTACGGAAAATCCTGATTTAAAGCCGGAATGATGCAGGTGAATGAATGGTTCTGAAATTACTGAATTATACCGAAATTAAAACCAAGATAACAAGTATTTTTGCATTCCTATTGACGGCAGCTTATATTTTTTATGCCGGAAAACCTATTAATTGGAGACTGACACTTATATTTTTCATTTCGATGTTTGTCTTTGATTTGACTACGACAGCCATAAATAATTATATTGATTCCAAAACCAATCATCAGAACCTCGGCTTCAAAAGAGGGACCGCTCTGTTGATAATATATGTATTATTCGGGATATCTGCAGGTGCCGGCCTGTATCTGGCCTATCTTACCGACGTGGTAGTGCTGCTGCTGGGTGCGGTATGTTTTCTGTGCGGCGTTTTTTATACCTTCGGGCCTGTACCCATTTCAAGAATGCCTTTGGGAGAGATATTTTCCGGAGTTTTTTACGGAGTGCTGATACCCTTAATCCTGTTGTATGTCAATATGCCCCGGGGCACTTATTTAACTTTAAAGCCTGGATGGGAGACCATAAGTCTTAATATAAACGTAATGCCGGTTGTAACCATATTGCTGCTTGCGGTAGCTCCTGCCTGTACTACCGCGAATATAATGCTTGCCAACAATATTTGTGACGTGGATAAGGACATAGCCGTCATGCGTTATACCCTTCCGTATTATCTGGGGAGAAAGCCTGCTCTGTATTTGTTTGCAGCCCTGTATTATATCCCCTACGCAGCTGTTGTACTGCTGGTATGCTTAAAGGTTATTTCGCCCATATGTCTGATAACTCTGCTTACTCTGGTAATGGTTCAAAAAAATATTAATGAATTTTTTAAACTTCAGGATAAGGAAAAAACTTTTATCTGTTCTATTAAAAATTATATAATTATTATGGCCTTCCTAACTTTGACGATTTTTATCTCGGGATTATTTTAGGGGCCATAAAGTCAATTACTGTTAAGCCTTTGCAGCTCCAAACTTAAACCGGCGGCTTTGGGAAGATTCTAGTTGACTTGGTTAAATAATTAACACCAGTCTTAACCAGAACGGAGGATTACATGAAGTTTTTCAAAAAAAGTGACATCATACTTGTTTTGACAATTGTTTTAATTGGTATATTATCTATGTTCATATATAAGTTAAATTTTGCTGAAAAGCCTGCCAGGGCTGAAATATACTATAAGACACAGCTGATTGAATCAATAGATCTTACAAAGGGGAAGGATGTTCATTTCTCCATACCGCAGAACAAGAATGTAATATTCCATCTTGATCCTGACGGAAATATTTCCTTTGAACATTCCGATTGCCCCGATAAAATATGTATAAAAACAGGAAAACTGAATACGGTAGGCCAGACAGCCGCCTGTCTGCCAAATGAAATTTTCCTTAAAATCGTCCCGCAGGATGGACATGAAGAACAGGATATTGATATTATAGGTTAATGAAATTACCAAATCGTGAAAAGGGGCAGGCATTTACTGCCCATTATATACTGCTGCAGAAAGGGTAACGGCTGAAGATGAATTCAATAAAAAGCAATCTTTCAAAAACAAAGCTTCTGGTTTTAACTGCGTTACTTTTTGCCGTGGCATTGGTACTTTCAATTGTTGAAAACTCGCTGCCCTCCTTAAGCTTGTTGGTTCCGGTTCCAGGAATAAAGCTGGGGCTTTCAAATATAGCTGTTATGTATGCATTGTTTTTTCTGGATAAGAAACCGGCTTTTGCAATAGCTGTTTTAAAAGGCCTGTTTGTGGTGATGACCAGGGGTCCTATAGCCGGACTTTTAAGTTTCAGCGGAGGAGTACTTTCTGTCCTTGTAATGTCATTGCTGATATTTGTTTTTAAAGACAGGATATCCTATCTGGCTTTGAGCATATTTGGTTCAATAATGCATAATGTGGGACAGTTTATTGTTGTATCGTTTATTTACAACAATATGTATCTATGGGTATATCTTCCCGTACTTTTAATCTCTGGCGTGGTTGCCGGAATAGCAACCTCAACTCTCTTAAGATTTATTTTACCGGCTTTTAACAGGCTGGTTTCAAATAAATAAAACAAATTAATCTATTTGGAGGAACTACTATGAAAAAATTACTTTCACTTGTACTGGTTTTGGTTCTTGCCGTTACTTTTGTAACAGGCTGCGGATCAACAGCAACTCAACCAGGCACAGATACCAACAGTGCAGCAAGTACTGCACCGGGTACAACATCAAATACCGAACAGGGCACAGGTGATGCGGTCAAGACCGGACTTGCAGTTATATCTACTGCCGGAAGCTCCACTGATGCCGGAGAGAAGGACGGATTGGCAGAAGTTGATTCCGTTGCCGTCGCAGTAGCCGTAGATAAGGACGGCAAAATAGTGAAGTGTGCTATTGATACTGCCCAGACAAAAATCAATTTTTCAAAAGAAGGTAAAGTACTTTCAGACCTTAAAGCAGAATACAAATCCAAACAGGAACTCGGTGCGGATTACGGTATGAAAAAGGCTTCAAAGATTGGCAAGGAATGGTTTGAACAGGCAAATGCCTTTGCTGACTATGCAGTTGGAAAGACAGTTGCAGAAATCAAGGGTATTGCTGTAAATCAGGAAGGTATTACTACTGATGCTGAATTATCAACATCTGTGACAATACATATCTCTGATTATGTAGCTGCTGTCGAAAAGGCTGTCAACAATGCCAAGGATTTAGGTGCAAAAGCCGGTGACAAACTGGGCCTTGCAATAGTAACAAGCATTTCCGGTTCAAAGGATGCGGGTGAAAATGATGGTCTGGCTCAGGCTTACTCAAACTACACTGCAACTACTTTTGATGCGTCAGGAAAAATAACAAGCTGCGTTATAGATGCATCACAGTCAAATGTCAATTTCTCAAAAGAAGGAAAGATCACTTCCGACTTAAAAGCTCAATTACAGACAAAGGATGAGCTGGGTGAGGCCTATGGAATGAAAAAGGCATCAAAGATCGGCAAGGAATGGTCTGAACAGGCAGATGCCTTCTCAAAATATGTTGTTGGAAAAACAGTTGACGAGGTTAAGGGCATAGCAGTAAACGAAGAAGGTGTTGCAACAGCCGCTGAATTGACAAGTTCGGTTACAGTTCATATCTCCGACTTTACAAGCGTTATTGAAAAAGCCTCAAAATCTGCTAAATAGTAATAAAAATTATTTAAGTTGTAAAATCTAAAATAGCATTATAAGATAAGTATAGTATTTTATAAACAATGGGAGGTAGTTGTTCAAACTACCTCTCTAACCATTTGAGGTGAGAATTTGTCTAAAAAGATTATCGCAATAATATTATTACTGGCAACGGTTTTTAACATAACCTCCTGCGGAAAACCTGAAAAGAAGCGTTATGAGGCACAGTTCCTGGAACTGTTTGATACTGTGACACAGATTGTAGCCTATTCCGACAGTAAGGAAGAGTTTACAAAACAATCCCAGCTGGTATATGACACACTCAAGGAATATCATCAGCTGTATGACATATACAATGATTATCCCGGTATTAACAATATTAAAACCATAAATGACAATGCAGGCATAAAGCCTGTAAAAGTTGACAGGAAAATAATCGACCTGCTTCTTTTTTCGAAGAAGTGGTATAAAAATACAGACGGAAAATTGAATATAGCCCTGGGGGCGGTTCTTAAAATATGGCACAAGCACAGGGAAGAAGGACTGGCAGATGAAGCCAATGCAACCCTGCCCAATATGGAAGAGCTCAAGGAAGCAAAAAAGCATACCGATATAAACAAGGTAATAATTGATGAAACCAATTCCACGGTTTTTCTTGAAGATCCCAAAATGAGTCTGGATGTGGGCGGAGTCGGCAAGGGGTATGCCACCGAACAGGTCTGCCTGAATGCTGCTAAAAACGGCTTTACTTCAGGGCTGATAAGTGTCGGAGGCAATGTCAGGGCCATTGGCAGCAAGGGCTCCCAACAGGAGATGTGGAATGTGGGTGTCCAGAATCCTGACAAGGAAAGTGATAAAAATACGCTGGATATTGTATATATATCAGATATGTCCCTGGTTTCCAGCGGAGTTTATGAAAGATATTACATTGTCAACGGAAAGAGCTATCACCACATCATTGACCCCGACACACTGTTCCCGGCCGACAATTATCTGCAGGCAACCATTCTCTGCAAGGATTCGGGAGTGGCCGATGCCACAGCAAAGGCAGCGTTCATACTTCCCTTTGACAAGGCGCTGGAATATGTAAATTCCATGCCTGATGTAGAAGCCATGTGGGTATTTAAGGACGGCAGCATAAAGTACAGCGATGGTTTTGAGAAGTACTTGAAGAAACCTGATAAAAAATAAATATTGTTTTATTGAAACAAATTTCATTACAGTTTTGTGGCCGCTATGCGGCTCATGGAGGTTAGCGTGAAAAAGTCTATCCGTAGCAGTAAAAAGGGCAAACTTAACTAAGACCCTTATGGATCCTCGAAAATTTAATAATAATTGTTTAAGCCAGGGAAATATCGCGAGTTTTAATTACGCCATTGGAAACAAGGAGTTTTATAGCCTGTTTAATGGCTTTCTCCTTCTGTTTTTCCAGGATTTCCTGTGGCATATCAATTTTGTACAAATCGCTCGGATTCCATTCTTCACCGGTAACAAACATGTTGTAAACAGCGGTGAGTATCATTCTGGCGATAGCGATAATGGCTCTTTTTTTGCCCCTCCTTTTGCTAATGCGTTC
>NZ_JHYD01000065.1 GCF_000621505.1 Ruminiclostridium cellobioparum DSM 1351 = ATCC 15832 | reverse complement strand
ATGTAGACTACATGGTTGATAGGTCAAGAGTGTAAGTGCAGTAATGTATTAAGCTGATTGATACTAATAGGTCGAGGGTTTGACCCAAAGAAACAGGTATTCAAGAGTAGATAGTCTTAAAAAATCTATGAGTTAGTTTCAAATCTTCTTATTACTTCGATACATTATTTAATTCTCAATGAGTAGATCTCAAAAGAATTAGTTAAAAAGTTAAAATCTGTAAATTTTCTGGTGGAAATGACGAGATGGATACACCCGTTCCCATACCGAACACGGCAGTTAAGCATCTCAGTGCTGATAATACTTGGCTGGCAACGGCCCGGGAAAGTAAGTCTCTGCCAGATTTATATGAAAGTCTTGAGGATAATACACTCAAGGCTTTCTTTGTCTGCAAAGAAAGCTGCACAAAAGAAATATGCCCCAAGACTTTGGGACTGCAAGAAGAAATGCTTGGGGTTTTGTTATGTTTGCAAAGAAATTTAGTTTGACAAAGGATGTACAAAACTATTTAAAATTAAACATATTTTATCAGTAATTAGTATAAATTTATCCATTTATTAAAAATAAAATTTAAAATATAATAATCCGGGTAGCAAAAAATATATCTGATATTATAAGGATATTTAATATTATACTAAACTCTGGAGGATTTACCATTTCAAATAATATAAAAGTATTAAGAAATATTGCCGGAAACTTTAAAATATTGCATTTATTTTCCTGGGCAGCTGTAGGGGCGTATAATCCATTTATAGTGGTCTATCTGATGAATAACAATATAAGTACCTCCAGGATAGGCGTAATATTGATGTTTAACTCCATTGCTACACTGGTGGGACAGCCTTTGTGGGGAATGATCAGCGATAAGATCAGATCCATAAAGAATGTTTATTTGCTCTGCCACAGCCTGGCGACAGCACTTATTGTTCTATTGCCGTTTGTAACAAATCAGTATATTATATTTATTCTGCTTCCGCTGATACAATTTTTTTACTGCAGTATGTCACCCCTGCTGGACAGCTGGACAATCCACAGCATAAAGAACAGTGGAAAGTCTTATGGCTCTTTCAGGTTATGGGGATCATTGGGATTCTCCATACTGGTGGTAATCAACGGAAAACTTATCACCATATCCTTTTTTAATATAATCTTTTTGGTATATGCAATTATCAGTATGATAAATCTCATCATGTGCGCTGCTTTATTTGAATATAAAAGGGATGATGAGAATGTACAGGCTAAACCTTTGACTCTCAAGGAACTAAACATCGGCAGGCTATTAAGGAATTTTCATTATACTGCATTTGTAATTTTATCATCAATAACTTTTATGACCATGACATCGGTGTATAGTTTTCTTGCAACCTTGATAAAACAGGTTGGAGGGGATGATAATCTATATGGAATTGCAAATGCGGTCAGCGCGTTTTCGGAGGTACCCATCCTGTTAATATCAAGTATGCTGGTGAGGAAATTCAAACCGCAGTATTTAATTCTGACAGGCATGTTTGTTTATTCAATACGTCTGTTTTTATATTCCATAGCTTCAGGTCCGGAAATAGCCATATTCTCCCAGTCCCTGAACGGACTTTCCTACGGCATGTTCCTGGCCGGAAGCATTTATTATATTGACTCACTTGCACCGGCAGAGCTGAAGGCTACGGCTCAGACGGTAGCAACTGCCATTTATGCCGGTTTGAGCGGTATAATCGGTAATGTGGTAGCGGGCAATATGATTTCCAGGTTTGGAATCCTCCAGGTATACCGCAGCGGATCAATAATTCAATTTTGCGTTTTTATTCTCTTCCTGATTTCATTATATTTAAGCAAAAGAATTACAAGCACAGATAAAACAGTAGAAGCCGGAATAAACTGAATACCGCTGAAAAAGCTGAATCCATTGGAAAAAGGCCGGTCTGAGCTGGGTTGAAGAAACCCCTCAGACATGGCCTTTAATATAAATTATTCAATTAAAAAGGATGCTATAACTCATGCCATCTGCTGCCTTCAGGATTGGGACAGTCCAGGTTTCTGCGAAGTGCCCGCATCTGAACAAAACAACCGCAGTACCTGCAGGTAGTTTCATAATAGAGGCCTGCACAGCTGCTGCAGCGCAAAAGACGTTTTTTGTAAAGTGCAGGGTCGGTGCGCAGGTCAGGGTCAATTGTCCCCGTATATTCATCCATATTTGCCCTGATCTCATCAAATGATTGATGAACGGTAGCTGAACAGCCTTTACAATTTTTTGACTCAGCCATATATGTGCCTCCGCATGCTATTTTGAAAGCTCCAGCTGAACAACGGACATCTTGGGAAGCTCCAGCTTCAGTCCGGACTGGGCAGCGGCACAGCCTTTAAAATCAACAGGTGTAAGAGCATTGGGATTTTCAAAGGTGTTGTGCTTATTCATGGTATCCGAAGTCAATATCCTGCACCTTACGGCCGATGGCTTGAAGTCTGGAAGGTCAAGCCTGATATCGGCAGTTTTATTGGGATTGAGATTGCAGATAGTAACATGTAATTTTTCAGATGCGTCTACGGAAGCAGATACATTGATCTGCGGGATTTTTTCTCCTCCAAACTCATAGTCCCCGCAGTCAACTATTGAATGAACAAGCTCAGCTTCCTGGTGAACCTTATACATGTCAAATACGTGGTAAGTGGGTGTGAGCAGCATCTTTCCTCCTTCAGTCAGGATCATTGCCTGAAGGACGTTCACAACCTGTGCTATTGCTGTCATCCGAACTCTATCACAGTGGTTGTTGAATATATTAAGATTTGTACCTGCCACAAGAGCATCACGGAGAGTGTTCTGCTGATATAAAAATCCCGGGTTTGTTCCTGGCTCAACCCGATGCCATGTACCCCATTCATCCACAACAAGAGCAACTTTCTTCTGTGGGTCATAAATATCCATTATTGCAGAATGCTTCGTGACCATTTCTTCCATCAGAAGAGTATGCTTCATAAGCTGAAACCAGCCTTTTTCGTCAAATTCCAAGGCCGACCCTTTATCTTCCCAGTGATCACCCTCAACCGTATAATAGTGCAGGCTGAGACCGTCCATCATATTGCCGGCTTCCTTCATCATGACTTCTGTCCAGTGATAGTCCCCGGAGTTTGGTCCGCAGGCAATTTTGAAGAGCTTGTTATCACCGTAGTTACGGCAATAGGTTTGATAGCGTCTATATTCATCCGCATAATATTCGGGTCTCATATTGCCGCCGCAGCCCCAGTTTTCATTCCCGACTCCGAAGAATTTAAGCTTCCAGGGCTTATCCCTTCCATTTTCCCTGCGCCATTTGGCCATAGGCGATTGACCGTCAAAGGTCATGTATTCTATCCATTCCGACATTTCCTGAACAGTTCCGCTCCCTACGTTACCGCATATATAAGGTTCACATTCCAGCATATCGCAAAGCATTAAAAACTCATGGGTACCAAAGTGATTATTTTCAACTACACCGCCCCAGTGGGTGTTGATCATATATTTACGTTTACTTTTGGGGCCGACACCGTCTTTCCAGTGGTATTCATCTGCAAAGCAGCCGCCGGGCCATCTGAGATTCGGTATGTTTATTTTTTTCAAGGCCTCAACCACATCATTTCTTATACCGTTTGTGTTTGGTATGGGGGAATCCTCACCTACCCAGAAGCCCTCGTATATACATCTTCCGAGGTGCTCTGAAAACTGCCCGTAAATGTGCTTGCTGATAACACCTTTTCTTTGACCGGTATAGATTTTAATTGAATTCATAATTACCTCCGCAATAAATTAATATTAACATTAATCACTTAATATAAATCTTAATTACATTGTATTAAAAATTATTATCAACGTCAATATCAACGGTCAATAATAAAATATTAATAATTGCTCTATTAAAGCGTTCCAAAATCTTTTTTAAGTCTTTGTTACAAACATTGATTTTAAAAATGGGAAAATATATAATAGAAGTCTGTTTGAAAAAACAGTAAAAATTCCAAAATATTTTTAATAGCGTGCATGGGTACCCCCGTCCTTTAAGGCCGGGGCACATTGGTATGTATGGGTAAGGTTGAACTTGAAACAAACCGGGTAATTTCTTTATTTATACAGTTGCCGGCAGCACGCAGAGGGAGGTAGATTATGTCAGCTGCAAACCATCCGGCCTACAGGGAAGAGCTTGAAAGGTGCAGGTATACTCTGGACTATGTTGAGAAAAGTCTGGAGCGAGCATTGGAGAAGAGAGCAAAAATAGGAAATGAACTGGAATACGTACAAAGACATATGAGTGGAGACAGCAGTGCCGATTATACCAGTATAATTGTAAATACCATGCTTCACGATACGCTGGCGCTGAAGGTAAGAAACCTGTATACCGCCAGAAACAAGCCTTATTTTGCCAGGGTCGACTTCAAGGAGTCGGGAACGGATAAAACCGAAAATCTTTATATAGGAAAAATGTCCCTTGCAAGAGATGAGGATCAGGAAATAATAATTGTGGATTGGCGTGCGCCAATAGCCAACCTTTATTATGAGGGAAGGCTGGGAGCTTCCAGCTATATCTGCCCCGATGGTACAATTGACGGGGACCTGCTGCTTAAAAGACAGTTTGCCATCAACAACGGCAAGCTGGAAGAGATATTTGACATAGATATAACTACCAATGATGAATTCCTGCAGACTTACCTGGGAGCAAATGCTGAAAACAGGCTCAAGGAAATAGTTTCAACAATACAGGAGGAACAGAACAGAATCGTACGGGCCCCCATGTGGAAACCGCTTATAGTCCAGGGGGTTGCGGGCAGCGGAAAAACCACAATAGCACTTCACAGAATAGCCTATCTGATTTACACTTTTGAAAAGACTTTTGAACCGGAAAACTTTATGATAATAGCACCAAACAGATTGTTTCTGAACTATATATCCGAAGTCCTGCCTGAACTTGGAGTTGAACGGGTAAAGCAGACCACTTTTGAGGAGTTCGCAATGGAGCTCATAGGGAAAAAATTCAAGCTCACCGACGCAAACGACAAGCTGAATATGTTTGTCAACCATAATGCCAAATCAGAGCAGGCCGCCTATAACGACAGGGTCAGAGAGGCGTCTGTACTGAAAACCTCAATGTATTTCAAAGAAATAATAGACAATTACATTCTTAAAATAGAGAAAGCCTTTATACCCGGACAGGATTTCATGCTGGGCACAAAGGTAATTTACACATATGATGAAATCAACAATCTCTTCCTGACCCAGTACGGTATGTGGCCAATTGCCCAGCGGATGAATGAAATTAAGAAGAGCCTGGCCTCAAGGCTTAAAATCAGCAAGCAGCAGTTTATAACACAGATTGAAGCCGAATGTGACAAAAAGGTTGCACTGGCCAGGCTGAAAATACCGGATGAGACAGAACGGCAGAAAGCAGTAATGGAAGCTTTTGAAAAGAGAGACCGTGTTATGGAAAAAATTGAAAAGGTATCAAAGACTCTGGTTAAGGAGTACGTGGAGAGCCTGCCCAAATTAAGCCCATATCAATACTATTGTGAACTGATGGAGGACAGCGGAACTTTTAACGAGCTGGCAGGCAGCTATGCAAGCGCAGAAGTATGTGAATTCACGAGGCAATATACTTTGGAAATACTGAAGAGCAAGCAGTTGGAGCTGGAGGATCTGGCCCCCATAATATATCTGAAATACAAGATTTACGGTATGGATGAGAAGGTACCGGTTAAGCATATTGTAATAGATGAAGCGCAGGATTTCAGCGCATTTCAGTTTTTTGTACTCAAGAAGATCGTAAAGGACAGTTCCTTCACCATACTGGGAGATTTGTGCCAGGGGATACACTCCTACAGAGGTGTACGGCAGTGGGAGGAAATTGTTGAAGAGGTTTTTGAGGGTAGAAAGTGTGAGTTTCTGACCCTGGAACAGAGCTACAGAACAACTGTCGAGATAATGGAAGCAGCAAATGCGGTGATGGGAAAGCTTGAGGGCCTTTCCATGTTCAGGGGTAAACCTGTTATAAGGCACGGTGAGCCGGTTGAATATATTTCTAAACCATCATTTAATGATGTTGCCGGGGATATATCGAAAAAAATAGAAGCTTATAAAAAACTTGGGCACAAAACAATAGCTGTAATCTGCAAGACTATGGAGGAGTGCCGGCAGATACTGCCTCTCTTGAAAAAGTCCCATAAGGATGTTGGTTTAATAACCGGAAATGAGAACGAATACAAAAGCGGGATAGTAATAGTGCCGTCTTATTTGTCAAAAGGACTTGAATTTGATGTTGTCCTTCTTTCCAATGCCAACCGGGAAAACTACCCTGAAAGTGAACTGGACACAAAGCTCCTGTATGTGGCAATGACCAGGCCTCTGCACAAGCTTTGCATTTACTATGTAGGGGATAAATCAGCGCTATTGGAATAATTCCCAAAAAAATGAAATTGCGTATATGCAATTTCATTTTTTGCTCTGGTATATGTTTTAATTTTGAGTACCATTGAAGGTAATCAGTGCATATTTCTGTTTAAGCCTCTTCGGTATTTTTGCTGCTGCGGGCTGCGATTTTAGCAGCTCTGGCCTCTTTCTTGGACATCTTTGGCGCTTTCTTGGCACTACCCTTATCACCCATACAAATTCTCCTTTCAAATAACAGTTTAACTTGTAGTAATCACATCATATGATTATTTCTATTATTTCCAATGATTTCTAACAAAATACACGGTTTAATATTTTTAATATGAACAAACTGTAAATTCAGTTAAAAAATGAGATGTACCTTCATACTTCTATTCCCTTTTCTTATATTTTATGGTATATTTGCACTTGATTATATTATGAAATAGCGACCTCGGAGAAAGGACAGTGATATACCAGAATGACAAAACGGATAACATGCATTATATTGTCGGCATTGATTGTCATGGGTGCAAGCGCCTGCGGCGATAATGATAAAAAAGAGACGGCTGCCAATGTTCTGGATATGAACAATGTATCCAACTACCAGGAACAGGACCTGGGCAGGGAATTGGGGCTTAAGAATGCCGGTATGAAAATAGGTCTGGATTCCGGGAACCGGCTGGTTTTAACGGAGCAGAGGGAAAAGGATATTTATAATGTCACTGCAGACACAAACGGTAAGAGAATTCAGGAATATAAATGTGATTATACGGATTTTAATTTTACCCTTGATTCACAGGACAACAGATATGTGGTCAGAGAAAAATATGGACAAATTAAAGAGGGCGACAAAAAAAGAGAAGTTGAAAGCTCGGTAGTTATATATAATTCAAAGGGAGAAAAACAAAAAAGTTTTGAACTGGGAAAAAGAACCTATACCGATGAGCAGGCAGGGATAACTGATATTGCCGTAGATACAAAAGGAAATGTATATTTGCTGGAGAGAAGGGAGAAGGTTGAGGTTTTAAGCCCTGACGGCAAAAAAATCAAAGACATTGAAGCAAAGAAAATCGACTTTATAGAAATCGATGACAAGGATAACCTGCTTATGGGATCTTCAAGCGGAGATTCCGGTAAATCGTCTGTTGAAATAATAAGTTTGGGTCAGGATAAGGGTAAACTTCTGACAGAACTGAGCGCCGGGCATTTTATGCACGAAATGAAGTATAGCCTGGTAAATAAGAAACTATATTTTTTAGCTGAAAAAGGTATTATAGCGTGCACACCTGAGGGAAAAACAGAAGGGTATGTGTTTGATCTCAAGCAGTCGTCACTTCTGGATTCAGGAACTTATACAAATGATTTTGTTTTCGATAAGGATAATAATATCTACATATTGGCTTTTAAGATGGACAATTCATCAGGAGAGAACAAGAGTGTCTCTTTGTTTTATAAATATTCTCCTTCCAAGGAACCCGGGAATGCGGCAGATCAGAAAACCCTCAGTATTTATACGAGGTATTCTGAAAAGTATCTGGAGTCGGCAATTGCCCAATTCCGGAAAAAGTACCCTGACGTAAAGGTAGATTTGAAGGATTTTTCGGCAGCTACCATTAGTTCAAGTGAAGATGGCCCCGGTGATGATGAAATAAACAGGGCTCAGAAGGCGGAAGAGGACTACCGGAAAATTGTAAGTACAGAGTTAATGGCCGGTAAAGGCCCGGATATTGTTGAGACTGAAGGTCTCCCCTATAGAAGATATATAGATAAGAATTGTTTGGAAAACCTTAGTGAAGTGATAAAAAACGATAAGAGCTTTGATATAAACAACTACAAGCAAAATATTCTGAATGCTTTCAAGTATAAGAATAATCTGTTTGTAATGCCTGTAAATTTCAGCTTTGCCTCCTTTGCTGCCAATAAAGGCATAATGGATAAGGAAGGAATCAGCATAGACAGTTCTAAATGGACATGGAAGGATTTCCTGTCATTAGCCCAAAAGATTACCAGGGATAACGACGGAGATGGAAAACCGGATCAGTATGCTATGGAAAAGATGTCACCGGAAGGCATATTCAGCATGGTTCTTCTGAGTGAATACAACAATTTTATTGATCTGGATAAAAAGTCCTGCAGTTTTGATTCAGGGGAATTTATTGACTTGCTGAATTTCACAAAAGGGTTTTCCGGTATGGGTGTTTGCAGTCCAAAGCTTGATATCTCTGAACTCTATAAAATGCTTGATCCGGGAACAATTGGATTTATGAGAAGCTATTTCGGTACTTATCAGGGGGTAATACAAACCCAGTGTCTGATGAACGGCGAAGTGGAATTTTATAATATGCCTTCATACAGTGCCCAAAAAACACCGAATATAATTTATGAGGGAAGGACATATGCCATTAACAACAACTCAAAGCTTAAGGCGGAAGCCTGGGAATTTATCAAGTTGCTTCTTTCAGATGAAATACAAGCCAGAGACGATATGTATCAATTCCCTGTAAGCATAAGTGCCCTTGAAAAGAAAGCCAAAAGTGAGATTGAACGGAACTATATGTATATGGCTTACAAGGACAAGGGACGTAAAGTCAGGGCATTGAATGAAGAGGATGTTAAAATGGTGAACAAAATGATAGATGAGTTGGAGCTACTGCCATACGTTGAAGAACAGGCTTCACAGATCGTATTGGAGGGCATAAAAGATTTCTTTTCAGGAAAGAAATCTGCCCAGGAAACAGCTAAATTGATTCAAAACAAGGTAAGTATATATCTAAATGAATAGTGAAAATTGCTTATTAATATTCCAGTTAAAAATTATGGCCCATTAAACCGGCACGCGAGTGCCGTATAATGGGCATAATTATTTTTTCTCAATAATTTTAATCAATATAGTAAATTACAGTTTGGTTTTGAGATAGGTTATAAAGTGCTGGGCTGTTCTGCCCGATAAACCGCCGTGGCGCATCTCCCATTTGTTGGCTTCAAGGAACAGCTCTTCCTCGGGAAGGGCTATGTTGTTTTTCCGGGCCAAAACTCTGACGATATTGTTAAACTCCTTTTTATTTGGCGAAATATAAAGTATGGACAGTCCAAAACGGGCAGCCAGTGACAATTTTTCCTGAACGGTATCATTTGTGTGGAGGTCATCGTCCCTGTCGTCCTTGTCACTCCATTTTTCCCTTATCAGGTGTCTCCTGTTGGACGTTGCGTAAAGGAGGACATTGCCCGGGTGCATTTCAAGGCCTCCTTCTATGATGGCCTTAAGATATTTATACTCTGTTTCATAATCTTCAAAGGACAGGTCATCCATATATATTATGAATTTGTAATTCCGGTTCCTTACCTGCTGGATTATTTCCTGCAAATAGCCGAACTGATGCTTGTACACTTCTATCATCCTGAGTCCCCGGGAGCTGTATTCATTGAGAATGGCCTTAATGCTTGAGGACTTGCCGGTACCGCTGTCACCGTACAGCAATACATTATTCGCCTTGTACCCGTTTATAAAATCCTCAGTGTTTTTAATGAGCTCCTTTTTTTGCAGTTCATAACCTACAAGGTCATCAAAATATATGTTACCGGTATTTGCAATGGGAACAATATCAGCCGACTGTCCGCAGAGACACACCTTGAAGGCTTTGTACATTGCGAATTTACCGACACCGTGCTGTCTGTAAAAATCGCTTGTATGCCTGCAGAAAACCTGCGGGTCACCGGAATGCCTGAGATTGTCGGTAAGTTCTCTGAAAGCCTGTATTATATCAGCATCCATCAGTGCTTTTGAGCTGTCCGGATTGCTGAAGTCCGAAACAAAACACAGACAATCCAACCCAAGTACCTTATCAATCAAAGTTAGATCAAAATCAAATAATTGCTTGAAAATTCTGAAGTCGTTTAATGCCAGCCGAGTAATGGTTCCCGTTGCGGAGCCGCCTATTTCAAGAGATCTGGAATAGGAATTCTCATTATTGACCAGCAAATAGGTCAGAAAACAGTGCCACAGATTGCCTTCAAATCCGCAGCGCATGCCAAACTCTATCAGCTCATTGGCACATGGATATATGATTTTTTTAATCTCTTCGTAGTTAATATTTTCATAGTCATTGATTATACCGGTAATATTATCAAATAAGTTCTGCTGCTCAAACTTGCGGTATAAAAATAATTCATTTGTGTCTACATACATATAATACTTCCTTTACAGGTACTTATTTCATGATAGCAGTTTTTCTTATTTTATAACATTTGAGCAGCAAGATGTCAATCATTTACCTGTTGTTATTTTGATATGCCTGAAAACACCTCCCGTGCTCCAATACTGTCCAGTGTAAAGCCATAGAGTGCATTTCTGTCTTCGTAGGCTACCTTCTGGTGTTGTAATATATCCAATATGTCAGTCCTGGTAAACTGGCTTCCGTCGGAATTCAAATCCCTTAAACGTACAATTTCGGGTGCAGCGGTATAGGACAGCCTGCCCAGATGGTATACATCCAGGGTTATCTTACCGGGGTTGCTGATGTAACGGTCAATATTATAGCGGGCTATTAATCTCTCGGTATTTGTGAGACTCAGAATACATACACATGTAACGACAGTGATGCCGATAAGCTTCATTACATCCATTTGGGGTTTGAAGCATTTAATAATCATCCAGACCAGGCATAGACCGATGAGGCACATGAGCCACAGTGTCAGGACGCGCTTGACACTTAATCCGTAAGCATCCACATATAAAAGCATTCTCTTTATGGCCGACACCAGTAATACACCATTGCACAAACAGAGGGAGACAGTGCAGAGTTTAACCCACGCAGGCAGTTTATCCTCCTTCTTTTTAGTCATAATCATAACAAAAAGTGCAATGGAAAATATGATGCCGGATGCGGCGGTAAGTTCAAAGAAGCCCCTCCTTGCATATTCGGCGTAGGTTAAATCCGATACGGTGATATTGACGGTCCCTCCGAAAAGGTAAACGAACTGGAAGCCCACAAAGGCAATCAATAAAATATTGATTATAGTAAGGAAAGTACCGATGACAAGTCCGTCAACAGAATTTCCTATTTTCCCGGCGGCTTTTTCCTCATGTTCCTCGTATTTAAGACCCAGCAGTGCGGCAGAAAGAAAGATTCCGCCGAAGAATCCCAGGAACAGGTCGGCAAATATGTTGCCGAAATCCACATCGATGAAGCTAATAACACTGTTGACAGCGTTTTCAAAAACTGCATCGGCACTCATGAACAGGCCCAGCAGAATTATAACAACAGGCAGTGAAATAGCCAGACCTATAAGTATAAGTGGTGCTTTACCGGAGCTATGTGTTTTTCTTCTTTTTTTCAGGAATTCCAGGGAGAAAAAGGGCATCCCAAGGTTCAGGAAGGAGTGTCCGATGACTTTTGACATTACCCTGCCCAGCATGTCATAAGAGAAAAGACTAGCTGCCGGATTGGTGCCCAGCATGACAAGCTGGATACATACGAGTCCGATTAAGGTAAGCCAGGTTATGAATTGGGTACTGGGATTGTAGTGCAGGAAAAAGCTGAAGGCCAGAAGAAACACGGGAATTGTCAGGTATAAGCCTGTTTTGTTAATGGGTTTTTCATTTTCACGGAAAAAATAAAACAGGCTGGAATAGAAAGCTATGGCGAATATTGGAACAGATATGCCGGCAGCCCCGAGAAAAATGGTCTCGGTGAAAAGGATGGCCAGTAGAATGCTTAGTATGGTAATGATAAAGCCCTTCGGGGATATTACTTTTGATTTGAAGGCCTGATATTCCGGTGTTTTGTCTCTTGGTATATAAGGTTTATAATTTGGAGGTATATTGTTAAACGGTTCTGGCAGAGGTTTTTTTTGATCTTCCATTGTCATACTCCTTTGCTTGATTTTTTTAAATTGAGTTACTAAAAAAGGGCATAATTCAAGACGGACTTGTAAATATTCTTTTTTAGAAAATTAATTTTAATGTTAAGTATTGTTTCCGGTTAATAAAAATTATGAAATTATTCAGTTTTCAGATTGTATCCGGATATCCTATTTTGCAGGTTCCTCCTCCGGAACATATTCCAGGATATCGGCAGGCTGGCAGTTGAGTGCCTTACATATTTCCTCAAGTGTGGAGAAGCGGATTGCCTTTGCCTTATTAGTCTTTAATATGGACAGGTTTGCAGTGGTGATTCCAATTTTTTCAGCCAGCTCGGTTGAGCTCATTTTCCGTTTAGCCAGCATTACATCAACATTTACTATGATAGGCATCTTTTTTCTCCTCTCTAGATTGTCAGATCATTTTCCTGCTTGTAGCTGACTGCCTGGTAAAATAGCCGGGCTATTATAAAAATACAGGCTGAAAGGAATAAAAAAGTCAACCCAACCAAAAGTACAAATGCGGAGGGAATAAAATAAATTGCGGCAAGGTAAGCGAAAGCTATGGGCAAACACCAGTAGGAGATGTATTTGATTCTGTTGGCCGTATCAAGGGTAAAAGGGTCTTTTTTATTTATGTTGCGAAGAATCTTTTTTGACTGACCTAAAATACAAAAGGCACAAATCCCCGATAAAAAAAGCAGTATCAGCATGGAATAATAAACATTGCCGGATACATAACTGTTTTTAAATAGCAGGTAGTTATTCAACGTCCAGGGAAGGGAGCCAACCAGTATTACACCCATAACCTGAAATACGGTACACATAACCTCAACAATATGACTCAGATTTTTTTGCCCGGGCAATTGCAGCTTCATATAAACCTCCAACAATGTGCAATATATTTATCCTTTAAGTGTAATATAACTCCATAATTATCGTTTGTCAATAAAAACATACCAATAAATAATAAAAAATAATTGAAATATGATTAATTTGCAAGCAAAACCCATTCTTGGCGGTGAATTGTAGTACCAGATTCCCATTTGCATTGCGAGAATCCCAATTTGAAAAGAAGTTTCTGATTTTGTAATCAAAAATCCCGTTTTGAAGCTGAAAATCTCGTTTTGTAAATTGGATTCCAGCTTCTATGTAATATTTTTAGGAAAATTGGCTATAATGACGTTGCTTAGACATAAAAAAGTGCATAAAGACCAGAGGTGAACTTACGGTCGATTTTTTTGTAATCGGAAAATCTACCCCTTATGTGTAATCTATTAACTTTACCTCGCTGGTGGCGTTAACTTTTTTATGTGTTATCTTTTGAGAAGTTTTGGTTTCAGTATGATGTCTTCAGCAGCTACTGGTGAACATCCAAACTGTTTTAGCAAATCTTCTCCATAGTAAAAGCTAAACGTCTGATAGGGACTCAGGTTGTTTAGCTTTTTCCTTTTGTAGGAATTTACATGATTCATTACCAACATGATGTCCGTTTGCGTAAGCCAATCAAATGATGTTCCTTTGGGAAGTACTCTTCGAATTAACTCGTGGTTTACTTCGATAGCACCTTTTTGGTGAGGACTGCTTGGGTCACAGTAAAATATTCGCGTTTGAAGAAGTCCGTCAGGACCATATTCAATGGCTTTTGGATTGGAAAATTCGCTCCCGTTATCCGTCAGAATTACCGGAAACAGCTTTTGGAAATTTTCCTTTCCGATGATTTTTCTGATATTACTGAAAATATCAATAACGGATTGAGAAGTATTTGCATCCCGTAAAAAAGCCAGCATAAAGGAGGTTTCAACAAAATGTATAGTTAATAAAACTTTACCACCCCTGCTTCCAATAACTGAATCCATCTGTACGGCAGAGATATCTGGATGTTTCTCAATGAATGTCTGAAAATCCTCATAGTTACGTCCAATCCGGCAACCTTTATCTACTTTGAATTCGGGCTTTTTATAGCGAGGACGGTACTTCACTTTACGAGGGAGATCAATGTTCCTTACATCAAAAAGGCAGGCATCAATATAGTTGTAAATTGTTTTTTCACTACACATAAGCTCATCCACATAAGTTGCATATATCTGATGGATGGATTGTCCCTTTCTAACAAGTGGA
>NZ_JHYD01000064.1 GCF_000621505.1 Ruminiclostridium cellobioparum DSM 1351 = ATCC 15832 | reverse complement strand
AAACTAACCTGTGAATTTATGGCCGTGCGAAATATTCAAAGTATTTACCAATACTTTGAAAGCGCACATGGCCAATTAACCTCCTTTATTCGCCTTATAGCGGATGAGGGAGAGAGATTTCATTACAGTTTTGTGGCCGCTAAGCGGCTCATGGAGGTTAATATGGAAAAAAGGAAGTTTGGCAGGACCGGGCTGGAAACGTCAATTCTCGGGTTCGGCGGGTTTCATCTGCTGGAAATACCTGTAGCCGAAGCAAAGTATCTTCTCAACAGATATCTTGATGAGGGAGGAAACTACATAGAAACTGCCGCCAGTTATGGTGACGGTGAATCGGAGCGGAAGATTGGGCAGTCAGTGGCCCACCGGAGAAAGGAATTCATTCTGGCCACCAAGACGGGAGAGAGAACCAAAGCAAAATGTCTGGAATCACTTGACAGAAGTCTGAAGAATCTGAGAACCGACCATGTTGACCTTTTTATAATGCATGCAGTTGGTACAATGTCCGAACTGGACACCATCCTGGGGCCGGACGGAGCTCTTGAGGGAGCCCTTCAGGCAAAGCGTGAGGGAAAGATAAGGCATATCGGCATTTCAATGCACGGGCAGCCCGATGTA
This sequence comes from Ruminiclostridium cellobioparum DSM 1351 = ATCC 15832, assembly GCF_000621505.1. Classification (GTDB taxonomy): domain Bacteria; phylum Bacillota; class Clostridia; order Acetivibrionales; family DSM-1351; genus Ruminiclostridium; species Ruminiclostridium cellobioparum. The sequence continues at coordinate 14,721 of NZ_JHYD01000064.1, read as the reverse complement.
TTGATCAGGGCTTTGAAAGAGTACGACTTTGATGCGGTCATGACTACCATAAACTATTATGACAGATTTAATTTCCCCGAGATTGAAGAGGTGCTGGTACCACTGGCACTTGAAAAGGAAACTGCAATCATACTTATGAAGCCGGTTGGAGACGGATTGCTCTGGAAATCGGCATTGCCGGCCTTCCGCTATGCATTTACCCAGCCCGCATCGGTAATTGTTGCAGGTATCAATAACAGGGAGATGCTTGAGAACGACCTGGAATTTGCCAAAAAGTTCGTTCCCATGTCAAAAGTCGAGATAGAGCAGCTTTATGCCAATGCCCCGGAGCTTGGAAACTATGTCTGCAGGCAGTGCGGAAAATGTGCCTGTCCCGAAGGGATACCAATTCAGGAAATTTTCAGATACGAAGGATATTTCGACAGACAGATGGCCGATGGAATTGTAACCAATGCTGCCGAATATTCCCTGAAGGAAAGACTCCGTTTCTGGTTCGGAAACAGGGAGCTGGCCATGGAACGCTATGGAGCGCTTGCCGTCAAAGCCCATAAGTGCAGCCGGTGCGGAAAATGTATTCCGGAATGTCCCTACGGCATTGATATTGTCAGAAAGTTATCCATTGCAGATTATAAGCTGGGCGGAAAAGACATATACTAACATTGGTTTAAAGAGGTTGCCGGCCTCGCACACTATCCAGGTATATTGGTTTTAATCTGATTTCGGTTTGTGTAAATAAATTAAGCCGGAAAGCAAATAAACTTACACCGGCAAAACCTGTTAAACCAATGTGAAATATATCTGAAGGAAATGGAGCTGACCATGCAAACTTTTAAGGATTTATATAACAGATTGGTAAAGGCAGCCGTTCAAAACAGGGTGGAGGAAGAAGTTGAAGAGATACGGAAGCAGGATTTTGATCCTCACCAGCTGGACTGCCTTTTGCATCCGAAGGATTACGGACCTGTGTGGCGCCTTGGGGATTGTGACTGCTGTGACGATGACGGGAAGAACTGTCCTACTAAATGCCTGTTTGACGCACTTGAAAAGGATGAGAAGGGAAATGTTTCGATTAATGTTGAGAAATGTGTAGGCTGTTCGGGCTGTGTGGACAGGTGCAAGGCTGAAAAACTTGTGGGGAGCAGGGATATACTCCCAACCCTGGATGCGGTCAACAATGCCCAGGGACCTGTATATGCAATGATAGCGCCGGCATTTACAAGCCAGTTCAGTGAAGAAGTCACGCCGGGCAAGCTGAGGAGCGCCTTTAAGCGTCTTGGTTTTGCAGGTATGCTGGAGGTGGCGCTGTTTGCCGATATTCTGACACTTAAGGAAGCGCTGGAGTTTGACCGGAACATACTTGACGAAAAGGATTTTCTCCTTACCAGCTGCTGCTGTCCCATGTGGATAGCTATGATAAGGCGGGTTTACAGCCAGTATGTTCCCCACGTTCCGGGTTCGGTATCGCCCATGATAGCCTGCGGGCGGTCCATAAAACTTCTGGAACCCAACGCAGTAACGGTATTTATCGGGCCCTGCATTGCAAAGAAGGCAGAAGCCCGCGAAAAGGATATAGCCGATGCGGTGGATTTCGTACTTACTTTTCAGGAGGTCCGGGATATATTTGAGGCGGCTGGTATTGATCCGGCCCGGCTGAAGGAGGATTCCAGGGATCATTCCTCAAAGGCGGGGAGGATATATGCCAGAACAGGCGGTGTAAGCGAAGCTGTCCAGACCACTGTAGAGAGACTCAATCCCCACAGGAAGATTTCTGTAAAAGCCAGGCAGGCCGACGGGATGCCTGCCTGTAAAGAACTGTTGGGAGCCCTTAAAGAGGGCCGGATAACTGAGAATTTCCTGGAGGGCATGGGCTGCGTGGGAGGTTGTGTCGGAGGTCCCAAGGCCATTCTGAACCGGGAGGACGGCAGGAAAAATGTCATGGCCTATGGCAGCCAGGCGTTATATTCCACCCCCATAGACAATCCATATGTCATAGACCTGCTGCACCGGCTTGGTTTTGATACAATTGAAAGCCTGCTGGAGCGCAGCGACATCTTTACAAGGGATTTCTGAACCCCCTAAAACTATAGCTGCCTCAGCTACTGTGAATTTACCCTATAAGACCTTAAATCATCCTTAGTCATTGTGCATGCCATCCCCTTATATTGCCATTATTGGTTATAGAGTGAAATAATCACAGTTTAAAGACATTAAAATTTAGTATTGCTTTACAGACAGATATATTAAGAATCAACTGGTAACGTGAGGACAACTTCATAAAATAAGATGCACGGTTAAAAACAATTACGCTAAATTGTCGACGAAAGTAAAGAGGTTTTGCCGGCAAAGCAGCAGGACGCTGCTTTGAGCTTCAAATCGAGACAGGATGTCGAGTTTGAGCGACGGCAAAATCGCTTTAAATGAGGCGATACAATTTTCGTAATTGTTTTGGGTGCACTCTTATTTTATGAAGTTAGTACGGAAGTTACCATTTGATATAAATAATTACATAGGTAAAGCAAAATCTCTTTAATTACCTTAAATCATTTTAATCACTTTTTCATGACCGTAACTCATTATGGTAAACCGGCATATATTGTAAGGGGATGCTGCACTTATTTGCAAATCCTTTAGAAAAAAAGGAAAGAGTGATTTATTTGAGAATACATGTTGTACGCCGCGGAGACAGTATCTATACCATTGCACGCAGATATAATGTCTCACCGCAAAAAATAATTTCCGACAATGAGCTTACAAATCCTGCGCAGCTGGTAATAGGACAAACTTTGGTCATACTTGAGGGAACCCGCAGGCATGTGGTGGCTCCCGGACAATCCCTGTATTCCATTGCTGCCATGTACAGAATCGGCGTGAATGAAATACTTCAGGCAAATCCTCAGATTACCAACCCTTCACAGATTGCAGCCGGTCAGACCATAGTTATCCCTCCCAGAACCATTAATTTCGGGAATATACAGGTAAACGGCTATACTTTCCCCAATATCAACCGGGACGTTCTCAGGAGAACCCTGCCCTATCTCACTTATTTAAGTATTTTCAGCTATCAGGTAAGAGCCGACGGCAGCATGAGGGGCATAGACGACGAACCCCTTATCAATGCGGCCAGGGCTGCCGGAGTGGCACCTTTGATGGTTATTACAAATCTGGGGGAAACGGGCGGTTTTAACAGTGATATCGCCCATGCAATACTGACCAGTGAGGAGGTTCAGAACACCCTTCTGGACAATGCCATCAGCAACATGCGGGACAAAAATTATTTCGGGCTGGATATAGATTTTGAGTACATTTATCCCGATGACAGAGAAAACTATAACAATTTTCTGAGAAAGGCCGTTAATACACTCAGGCCGCTTGGCTTTTCGGTTACTACGGCACTGGCGCCAAAAACCTCGGCCGGGCAGGTGGGCAAACTCTACGAAGCGCATGACTATCCCGTACACGGAGCCCTTGCGGACCATGTAATTATTATGACTTATGAATGGGGCTTTACCTATAGTGCTCCTATGGCGGTCTCCCCAATACCGGGTATCAGAAGAGTGCTTGATTATGCAGTTACTGCCATTCCAAGGGAAAAGATATTCATGGGCATGTCAAATTACGGCTATGACTGGACACTGCCATATCAGCCGGGAACTGCTGCCAGAACGGTGACAAATACCGGAGCTGTGGACCTTGCCAGAAGAAGGGGCGCCGAAATCCAGTACGATGAAGAATCCCAGGCTCCGTTTTTCTATTACTATGATGACAACGGAAGACAGCATGTTGTATGGTTTGAAGATGCGAGGAGCATACTTGCCAAGTTGTCTCTGGCAAACGAATTCAGACTGGGAGGGGTCAGTTATTGGACAATAATGAATTTCTTCCCGCAAAACTGGCTGGTTTTAAGCAATGTTTACAATATTCAGAAAGTTCTGTAAATATATAAAATTTACCTTTTGTTTATAGTTATTGACATTAGGTTTTGCATGTGTTATTGTCTGCTTTGAATAGTTTATAATTATTCATAACTTAAGTGGAAAGCCTTGGAAGCGCAAGGTTTGAATGAAAGAAATCCATCGTATTTATGCGCGGGTGGATTTATGGACTCTATTTAATGAAAGGAAGCGGATATGAACAAGGCAGAACTTTTAGGTAGATGGACCAAAGAAAAGTCTGAGGAGCTTTACGGTATAAAAAACTGGGGTAACGGATATTTTTCCATTTCAGATAATGGAGAGGTTCTTGTAAACCCATATAAGGAAAATGAATCGGCTGCAGTCAGCCTTATGAATATTATTTCAGGTGTGCGTGAACGTGGACTGGATATGCCTGTGTTATTGCGTTTCGAAAATTTATTGGACTCACAGATTTCTTTCCTGAACAATTCTTTCAGTGATGCAATGAAGAAGCTCAATTATAAGGGGGCTTACAGGGGAGTTTATCCTATAAAGGTCAATCAGCAGCAGCAGGTTGTGGAGGAAGTGACCAAATTCGGTCAGCGCTATCACCATGGCCTTGAGGTGGGAAGCAAGGCCGAGCTGGTTGCTGCACTGTCGGTTATAAAGGACAAGGAAGCCTGTCTGATCTGCAACGGTTACAAGGATGAAGAGTTTGTCGACCTGGGACTATATGCCGTCAAGATGGGCTTTAAATGCTTCTTTGTCATAGAAATTCCCGGTGAACTGGAAATTGTATTGGAGAGGTCAAAGGCCCTGGGTATAAAACCCAATATAGGCATAAGGATAAAGCTGTCTGCAAAGGCGGGCGGACATTGGACCGAATCGGGAGGAGACCGCAGCATATTCGGATTGAATATGTCACAGGTTATAGCAATGGTGGATGAGCTGAAAGAAAAGAACATGCTGGATTCACTCAAGCTTCTCCACTACCATCTGGGTTCACAGATACCCAATATCAGGGATATCCGTTCGGCCGTCCTTGAGGCTGCCCGTGTTTATGCAGAGCTTGTAAAAGAGGGTGCGCCCATGGGTTATCTGGATCTGGGCGGAGGGCTGGCAGTTGATTATGACGGCTCGAACACAAATTATACCTGCAGCCGTAACTATACTGTCGAAGAGTATTGCTCCGACATAGTCGAAGCTGTTATGACCACCCTGGACCTGACTGACATACCGCATCCCATAATTGTGACCGAGTCGGGAAGAACCACGGTTGCATATTATTCGGTGCTGCTGTTTAATGTCCTTGACGTGGAAAAGTTTGAGGAGCACGAAATACCTGATAAACTGGATGAAAATACTTCTGAGCAGATAAAGAACCTGTTTGATGTCAATAAAAATATTACACAGAAAAATATTCAGGAGTGTTACAATGATGCTCTTTACTACCGCGATGAAATTCGAGACATGTTCAAGCATGGCAGGCTGAGCCTCAGAGAACGTGCTTTCTCCGAGAAGATATTCTGGAACACCATAAACCAGATTGCAAAGGAAAAGCAGAAACTGAAAAATGCCCCGCCCGATCTGGAAGATATCGAAAGTGCAATAGCTGATATATACTATTGTAATTTTTCGGTGTTCCAATCAATTCCCGACAGTTGGGCAATAGACCAGCTGTTCCCCATCATGCCCCTTCACAGGCTGCTTGAATTGCCAAAACGCAATGCGGTCATTGCCGACATCACCTGCGACTGTGACGGAAAGATAGATCACTTCATTGATCTGCACGATGTCAGGAACACCTTGCCTCTGCATGATCTGAAACACAATGAGGATTACTACCTGGGTGTATTCCTGGTAGGTGCATACCAGGAGACACTGGGAGATCTTCACAATCTGTTCGGTGATACAAATGTAGTCAGCGTCAGGATAAATGGTGACGGAACCTATGATCTGGTCAAGGAAATTCATGGAGACAGTGTATCTGATGTTCTGTCCTATGTTGAATTTGACCCCAAGGATATGCTTGTCAGCTTCCGTGAAAAAGCTGAGGATGCTATCCGCAACGGTCTGATATGTGCCAGTGAAAGACCTGAAATCATGAGGGCGTATGATAACGGCCTTCGCGGCTATACCTATTATGAGAGGTAAGAGTAGAGCTTTTAAAATCAGAAAGCCCTGCTAAAAGGAAATGCCTAATAGTCTGTAACATCTAAAACGTATATTGTCCGGCAAGGAAAATTTTTCAGGACAGGGCGGAGGAGGGCGGAATAATCGCTTTATTCCAACCAAGTACTGCGAAGCAGTGCTTTTCGACAACGCAGTCCTGGGGGAATTTAACCGTCGGCAATGTATGAATTTATATGATACAGACTACTAGATTGCCGGTCAAACATAAGCGTGTTTTGCCGGCAATGTCAGGCATTTATTTGTTCTTAACGGTGCATTACTCCGTTCTTTTATCTGTTACCGCAGCATTATTATTTGACCACGAGAGTTCGCCGGCATCATAATGCGTAGGGCCGGCAGGAGTCTGTGCCGTAAGGACGATGTCGGCGCCATTGGGAAGTCCCTGCCAGGTGTTTTCGGCTATATTTGCATTTCCTCCGTCAACGAATATTCCGCATCTGGTGTCCGATATATTATTTCCGACAACTTCTCCCTGGGAGGATTCCAGCAGTTGGATACCGGTATCCAGAGATGAGATTCTGTTGTTTTTAATAATATAATTGTTTGCCCTTTCCTCAACGGTTGAAATTCCGGCAAGTAATTTAGCAGTTTCGGTTTTACCCGGCCCCGTCAGGGTACAGTTGAGAATTCTGGCTTCACTGGCCATAATCCTGATCAGCTCTGTCGGATAGTTGTGAGTACTGGTAATTGATATTCCATTCAAAGTCACAACGGGTACGGTAATGATTACCGGTATGGAGTCACTGGCCGCAATAATTTGCGGATCGTCCTCTCCGAGCAGTGTTACTCCCACCTTGGTAATATTTATTGTGCCCACGGTTTGAAAAGTTCCTTTAATATGAACGGTTCCGCCTGATTCCACCACTGACAGCGCCTGCTCAATTGTTCCGAACGGACGTGAACTGCTTCCGTCTCCGTTGGCAGCCCCGGCTTCTACATATATATTTTTAAGGGCCGACGAATCTTCAGATTTTACCTCGACGGCCGTATTCGGGGATGCTGAGGTTTTATCGGCGGATTTTTCTCCGGATTTTTCTGGAGCTTTAGCTGCCGACTTACCCGAAGATTTGTTCGGAAGGTTGAATTTCCAGACAAAAATCAGGGCGGTCGTGCCGTTTTCAGCTTCTTCGGATTTATTGCTCAAGGGCACAGGTTGAGCAGTATCACGATATCTTACCGTTAATTTGTCTCCGGCCTTTGCATTTATAACCGACATGCCTATATCCGTTAAATCCGACTCTAAATCCATACCATAAATACTTCCGGTAATTAAAGTGTCATTCTGAAATAGAGCAAATTGATCCTGGGACGGGTTGGCCACCGTGAACCATAATGCATAGGCACCGTCTTCTTCCACAGTTATGGAATCACTCCCGTCGATATAGGATACTCCCTGCATGAAGCCTTTTTCGTTGAGAGGAATATCGGCTTGAGGAACCACACCCTTAATTCCGGAACTGTAGCCATTGGAATTATCGGTCTCAGGGCCGTCGTAATCCAGAAATAGTTTTGGGAAATAGGGTTCCCAGCCTATTCTGCCGCTTCCGAACTCTACCAGGGATACGCCGTCCGGATTTGTCAATGCAATTCCGTGGTTCTCATATACGCCTCCCAACCAGTCGTTCACGAGCTGGGTTACATCAATTTGTACTGTTTTATTCAAGTCTTCCGAAGTTATTTTGAATTCCAACGGGGTTGCAACCATCCCGGGTTTTCTGTCATATGTAACGTAGTTAGCGTCAAAAGAGCCGGTCAATCTGTTGACAACTATTGAACTTTTATCTTCTTCTGTTTTTACCATAACGCTCAATTGCAGAATAGCACGGTCTACAGAATTTGTAGCTACTGTTGTAAAGTCGAATTTCAGTAAACTTGTGCAAGTTCCGAACAGTTCATCTTTACCTGCGTAAAGCAGAGGGTAGAAAGAAAAAATATTACTTGGCTGCGCCGACGAGATAAATGTGTTGTGGGCAGCGGTTAAAACTACAGGAGGCATTGATATTCCTTCCTTTCACAATAAAATAGTTTTATAGTTTATATACCTACATAACATATTATTTTATGAGCCGGAGTAATGTTACCATCTCAGCAAAAATTGACATATGTATATCAACTTGATATAATAAAACTAAATCAAGTTGATATAGTTTTATGTGCATTTCATTATTATTTTGTGGCCGCTATGCGGCTCAAAGCCATAACATGGCTTAGGAGGTCAATATGCCAAAAGAAAATACCACTGTTTATATTATTCTGGGATTGTTGAGCCATGAAGACTTGAGCGGTTATGATATAAAAAAGAGAATTGATCATCAGATAAGCTTTTTCTGGGATGTTGGATACGGGCAGATTTATCCCACACTTTCAAGGCTTGTAGCAGACCGGTTGGTTACCAAACGAACCAGCGAGAGTTCCGGGGGTCCCGAAAAAAACCTGTACTCCATAACTCACCAGGGCAGAGAGGTTTTGAAAGAGTGGCTGAAAACTCCTGTACAAAAGGAATATACCAAATATGAGATATTGGTGAAGCTCTTCTTCGGGCATGAGGTTTCCTTTGAGGAAAACAGGGAGAGGATAGAAGCATTTAAGGTCAGACAACTTGAGACACTCAAGCTGATGGACATGTTTAAGAGAAATTTGGAAGAGGTTATGGACAGGGAGGAGGAGCATCTTTTTTATTATCTGACGGTTTTATTTGGTGAAAAGATATTCCAGGCCTATGTCCAATGGGCTGATGAAGCTGTAAATCTGCTTGAGGCCAGATATCAAAAAGAATAGATTAAGAATCGTGATTGGAGGGTAAAACCATGAAACTGCAAAAGACCAGAAATGCGTTACTGTTAATTTCCCTGATACTGTTCCCTGTTACCATCAACTACCTGTCTCCCTATTTAATTGTCTCAGGAAGCTTTGAAGGTATAGCCTCCGGCAGCTTTTTGCTGTTTTCAAGCCTGTTTGTGACTTCATTGTTTTTCGGAAGGGCTTTTTGCGGCTGGATTTGTCCGGCAGGCAGTTTGCAGGATTGCTGTACTAAAGTAAATAATAAGCCCGTAAGTTCAAAAATCAATGTTATCAAATATATGATCTGGATTCCGTGGGTACTGTCAATAGCGGCAGGTTTTATAACCGCGGGAGGTATAAGCACCCTGGAACCGACTTATTTGACCGATTACGGCATTTCAGTCAATAATGTCTATGGTTATTTGATATATTTACCGGTTGCAGCATTCGTAATAATTATATCCTTTGTTTTGGGAAGACGTTCACACTGTCATGCTGTTTGCTGGATCGCACCCTTTGTTATAGCAGGAAGCAAAATAAAAAATAAATTTAAATATCCTTCTCTCCATTTGGAGGGTAGTGCTGATAAATGTATCGATTGCAAAATATGTGACAAAAATTGTCCGATGAGTCTCAGTGTAAGCAGTATGGTGAAGCAGGACAAGATGTACAATGACGAGTGCATACTCTGCGGTAATTGCAGCAATGTATGCAGCAGGAATGCCGTTTATTTCGGATTCCGCTCTTCGAAATGAAAGCTGTGAGACGCAGTATTCCTTCATATCGGCCCTCCCGTTGTAAAGAATTCTTAGAATTTGTACCATACTTAAACAAACGTAACTTGATTTTTAGTCATATATGCACTATCCTCATAAAGTAATGATATATAAAGTAATGATATATTGAAACATGGATAGAGGAGAGACTGCCCGATATGGTTTTAATTCGACGCAATGAGAAGGCTGTTTTAAGGCTGTGTTTTTATCTGTTACTGTCATTATTCACTTTTCTCCGGCAGCCTGTATATGCAGAAGCCGGCAGCAAAACAGTCCAGGTGAGTTATTTCTATATTTCTGCCTGTTCCTCCTGCCATGATACCGAAGAATATCTTGCAGGGGTGTCGGACGATGCTCTTCGGCTCTTAAAGAAAAGAACATTAATCTTCTCATAAATAAATACAATACTGCCGAGGGTGAGAATCTAAACCTTCTTGAAACCTATCTCAAGGAGTATGATGTACCCGAAAAGGAACTGCCGGATTTAAAGCCCGGAGCTCTCAAAGTGTCCGGAGTGGTTAAAAGTGACAGTAATGAAGCTTTCCAGCATTTCAGCAGTTTCAGGGCTTTAAGCACATTTGCCGTTGGCTTTGCAAACGGACTCACACCCTGCTCACTGTCAATGCTGTTGTTTTTCATTTCATTATTGCTTGCAAGGGATATCAACGCCATAAAAATGGGGGGCTTTTAACCGAGAAGACCATGTCTGTTGAAGATACATCCAGACTCGTAGGGTATAACAGTGCATATACCTTCCGGCGGGCCTTCAAGAGGGTAATGGGCGTTCTTCCTACCGAATACAGGGGTTGAGCCAAAGGGATGATACATTTTCTAATGAATTGTATCATCCCTGTTTTATTTGTATTTTCTCAATTAATCCCATTTAAGCCGTTTTATAATCAAATGTCACATCAAAAAAAGAACTGATTCTATCAATTTTTTCCGGACCGTTTTAAAATCACATTGTACTCATCCATATGGCCTGATTCACAGCAGCACCGGAAGTAAAAGAGTGTGTTTTTGCGGCAATATTCAAACATACGGAATAAATAATAAGAATTTTGGGAGGTCTAAAAAATGGCAGCATCAGATGCAGTAATTCAAAAAGGGAGGAAAGTTTTTAAACAGCCGGGTGCCGGAAGCAACCTGTCAAAACGTATATTAAAACATTGGCAGCTTTATCTTTTAATACTGCCATCACTTTTAAGCGTTGTTATATTCAAATATATACCCATGTATGGGGTTCAGATTGCATTCAGAGATTACCAGCCTGCCAAGGGCTTCATGGGAAGTCCTTGGGTCGGACTTAAATATTTTCAGGATTTCTTCAGCTCCTACCAGTTTTCCCGTTTGTTAATAAATACTCTTTCCATAAGTATATATTCATTTTAATTTCCTGGTAGATCAGGTAAATTTTATATATTATTAATTGGAAAAAGTGAGGAAGTTATGAACCTTAATTCTATCAGGGAAAATAATAAAAAATTAACGCTATGGTACAAGCAGCCTGCCGTCAAATGGCAGCAGGCACTGCCGCTGGGGAACGGGCACATGGGTGCTATGGTCCATGGGGGAATAAATACCGAACGGATTGAGCTTACAGAAAACACCTGTTATTCGGGGGAAGCCTCCGGGCGGAATAATCAGGAGGGCGCAGCACAAGCCGTACCCGAAATAAGAAAGGCCTTGTTCAAGCACGACTATAAAACGGCAGGTGAGCTGTGTGAAAAAATAACAGGCAGGAGATTAAACTATGGCACCAACCTGCCTTTTGGAAATCTGCTGATCGATTTTGAAAATTGCTCTGACGGAATATCCGGCTACAGCAGGGAATTGCAGCTGAATAATGCATTGTCGGTTGTAAATTACAAAGCAGGTGAAGTTCAATATTCAAGGGAGTTATTTGTTTCTCATCCCCGGAAGCTTGCCGTAATGCGTCTGTCCTCCTCTATCCCAGGAAAACTGTCCTTTACGGCGTCAATAGACGGTGCCGGGAATCCGTTTTCCATTCATGCCGAAGGCAGTGATCTCGTTTTAGATGGTAATGCATTTGAATACATCCATTCCGACGGAAAAACCGGGGTTGCCATTCATGGAAGATTGCGTGTTGTGGCAGAGGAGGGGATTTCAACTGTGGTCGAAAACTCCATAAGCGTGTCGGGGGCCGGCAGTGCCCTTATTCTTTTGGCCATAGGGACCGACTTTGCTGAAAAGGATATACGGAATGCATGTAAAGATAGGATTGATGCGGCTTCGGAAATAGCTTATGAAACATTAAAGGATGAACATATAAAGGATCACCGGAGCCTGTTCGGGAGAGTTGTACTGGAATTTGAAGGTGAATGCGGGCTCTGGGAGGATTCGGCGCTTCCGGCCCATCTGCAGGGTATCTGGAACGACAATGTGGCATGCAGCATGGGCTGGACCTGTGATATGCACCTGGATATCAATACGGAGATGAATTACTGGCCGTCCGAAGTAACAAACCTGTCGGAATGCAATGTGCCGCTGTTTAAGTGGATTGAGGAGAGACTTGTTCCCTCCGGACAGCGGACTGCCCAGGTCACGTACGGGTTGGAGGGCTGGACTGCGCATGTGGTGTCCAATGCATGGGGATATACAGCTCCGGGCTGGGCAGCTTCGTGGGGCATCAATGTCACAGGCGGGTTATGGGTGGCAACACACCTGTGGGAGCATTATTTATATACCGGTGACAGGGAATTTCTGTGCAATAGGCTGTATCCAGTCTATCGGGAGGCGGTGAAGTTCTTCCTGAAATACCTGGAAAAGGACCCCGGGAGCGGCTATTATTTGTCAGGGCCCTCCATGTCGCCCGAAAACTCCTTTGTGCATGACTGGAACAATCCGGTGGAATGCTCCAATTCAATGGGAACAGTATGTGACACCGTAATGATACGTGAGCTTTTCACTTCCTTCATATCAACCTGCCAGCTTCTGGGGATAAATGATGAACTGCTTGGAGAGACAAAAGAGAAGCTTGGTAAACTGCCTCCTTTCAAAATCGGTGCAAGGGGACAGCTGCAGGAGTGGTTCTATGATTATGACGAGCCCGATGCCCACCATAGACATACCTCCCATCTGCTCTCGGTCTATCCCTGCTGGCAGATCAGCCCCGAAACGACACCCGAGCTGGCGCAGGCCGCAAAGGTAAGCATCCGGAGACGTACCACTCCGGCATGGAGATGGGAGGACACCGGATGGGCGAGGGCTCTGCTGATACTGTACTCGGCAAGGCTTCTTGAGGCTGAGAACACCTATCGGCACATACTTGCCTTCCAGAGAGGGCTTACCAATGACAACCTGCTTTCCTTCTGCCCTCCGGGAGCCGGGGCCGAAACAGATGTATACGAGATGGACGGGACTACCGGGCTCTGCAGCGGAATAGCCGAAGCACTGCTCCAGAGCCATAACAACCTTATCAATATACTTCCCGCATTGCCTGAAAAGTGGGGCACGGGGTATGTAAAAGGACTCAGGGCCAGAGGCGGTTATACGGTGGGTATCGTCTGGAGGGACAACGAGCTTGAAAGTATTGAATTGGAAGCCCGGAAGGATACCGTCTGCACAATAAAATATAAAGACAGAAAAGTCGATATTCCCGTGGTTAAAGGAGAAAGATATCTGTTGGACAGAAGCTTAAAGGTTATACCGGGATGACTTGCGTATCATGCTTAATCCGGCGGGAAGTCAGATACTTCCCGCCGGGGATGTACTGTACAAATATACTGAAATGAGTACGAAAGGAGGAGAACATTATGCCGGTACTTGAAACATACGAATGGTGTGATTTCTGGTGGGAAAAGACCGACAAAAGGGATAAGCCGAGGGTTTTACTGATAGGTGACTCAATCACCAGGGCATACAGGCCCAAAGTGAACCAGCTGCTTAAGGAGGCTGCACATGTGGATATGCTTGCCATCTCCAGGGCTGTTGACAATCCATCATTGATGCAGGAAATAGGATATAACCTGTCCCAGGAGGACTTCAGGTATAAAGTTATACATTTTAATAACGGGATACATGGGCTGCACCTGTCCCACCGGGAATATCAAAGGGGCCTGGAGGAGACTGTGGCATATATAATCGAAAATTGCCCAAAAGCAAGGCTTATATTAGCCCTATCCACACCTGTCACCGTTGAAGGCAGAAAAGAGGTTATCAATACCGAACTGACCGATAAGCTGATTAACAGGAATAACGCCATAAAATTGACAGGAAATAAATATAAACTTCCTATAGATGACTTATATGCACCAATGCTCGGAAGGAGTGAGTACAGGGCTGAGGATGGCCTTCACTACAATGATGCGGGGGAAAGTGCCCAGGCGGATATGGTGTCCCGGAAGGTAATGGAATTTCTTTAATGTCAAAAGTCCCATGAAAAGAAAATTGTATTTTTATATTTTGGTTTCTTTATATTCCTTTGGAGTACAGCCTGTGATTTTTTTAAAAATATAGGAGAAATACTTGTAATCGCCATAACCAACCTTATCAGCCACTTCATAGGTTTTAGAGCCGGCCTCCTGTATCTCACTGGCTACTGTTCCGGTCGGTGAATTACCGGATTATTTATTAAAATTATGATTCATATAAAGATAATTTCCTGAATCCAGGATATCCTCAGGATGCAACAGGTTTATTCTGCAGGATTGCAGCAGGTAAAAACAGATTGCTCAGGCCGTCTGTTTTTGTGTCTTTAAAGAAGTACATTTTGATAATAGCTCTTGAAAATGAATTAAAAACCGGCATTTACACATAATAAAAAATAAATTTACAACTTTTTTGCATGAATTTAACAAATCTCAAGAAATATCGAGGAAAATTAAGAATCCTGGGTTATAATTATGTTTAAACAGAATATTTTTGATTTTTATTGATTTTTTCAGATATTTTTTGTATAATCACGCTTGTATTATTGACCGGCGGCAAGCCGGACGGCTTTTTACACCGCTGTATGTAAACGGTGCGGAGGCTGGCTGTTACAAGCCAACTGGAACAAATTCCATCAATATTTTGCGGCCGCTATGCGGCTCATGGAGGTTAGCTTGAAAGACTTC
>NZ_JHYD01000063.1 GCF_000621505.1 Ruminiclostridium cellobioparum DSM 1351 = ATCC 15832 | reverse complement strand
AAGCCCATACCCACTTTGACGACATACATAATGGACAAAAACATGAAGCTGCTGCCTGTAGGGGTACCCGGAGAGATATGTGTAGGAGGCAAGGGAGTAGGAAGGGGATACCTGAACAGAGAAGAGCTTACTGGGGAAAAGTTCGTAAAGAATCCATACAAAGGGGAAGAAAGGCTGTACCGATCGGGGGACCTGGCAAGATGGCTGCCTGACGGAAATATAGAGTATCTGGGCAGGATAGACAACCAGGTAAAGATAAGGGGGCACAGGATAGAACTAGGGGAGATAGAAAACAGGCTTTTGAAGCATGAGGCGGTAAAGGAAGCTGTATTGCTATGCAAAAGGGATAAAGATAAAAATGACAATCTGATTGCTTACCTGGTTGCTGAACGAGATATAAAGGTTGCCGAATTGAGAGAGCATATATCGAAAAGCCTGCCTGCATATATGATACCTGCATACTTTATTATGCTTGAAAATATACCGGTAACCCCCAACGGCAAAGTTGACACCGATAAGTTACCGGATATAGACGCTAGTGAGGTATCTGAAGCGGAATATGTAGCACCGAGAACTGATGTGGAAAAAAATATTATAGAAGTGTGGAAGAGTGTGCTTGGGGCAAAGAATATAGGTATTAATCATAATTTCTTCGAACTGGGAGGGGACTCCATAAAGGCGATTCAGGTCATATCAAGACTCTTAAAATATGATCTTAAGCTGGAAGTAAGAGATTTGTTTAAACATCCCAGGATTGCTGAACTAAGTGGCATTATTAGGCATGATGGCAAAACTGCCGAGCAGGGAACTGTTGTGGGCGAAATACCGCTTACCCCAATACAAAGGCGATTCTTCCGGTTGAAGATTGCTGATATCAACCGCTATAACCATTCTGTCATGTTGTACTTTAGAGACGGTATAAACGAAGATATTGTATCAAGAATATTTACTAAAATTATTGAACACCACGATGCATTAAGAATGGTATTCAAGCTGGAAGAAGACAGAGTAATTCAGTTTAACCGGGGCATAGAGGAAGAATTGTTTGAATTGAAAGTGATTGATGTGAAAGATGACCCTGAATTCGAGAAAAGAATTGAGAATGAGGCAGATGCATTACAAGGCAGTATAAACATAAGTGAGGGTCCGCTTGTAAAATTAGGCTTATTTAAGACGGGACAAGGGGACCATCTACTAATAATAATTCATCATCTGGTAGTGGACGGTGTATCCTGGAGAATTATTTCTGAAGACTTCATAAATGCATATAGACAGATTGAAAATAGTGAAGAAATAGTATTTCAGGATAAAACAAGCTCCTATAGGGAGTGGGGGAAGAAACTGGTGGATTATGCCCAAAGCAGGGAAATACAAGAAGAAATAAAATACTGGAAAAGCATAAGGAATTTTGGTTTAACCACACTCCCTAAAGACGGATCAGAAAATGAAAAAGGTAATGAAAAGAAAACCAGGAAATTCCTTTTGAGTGGTGAGGAAACCGAGAAGCTGCTTAAGAAAGCGGGTAAAGCCTACAACACCGAAATAAACGATATCCTTCTGACAGCTCTGGGACTTTCTGTGAAAGCATGGACAGGGCGTAATAATGTATTGGTGGGCTTGGAGGGTCATGGGAGAGAAGGCATTTTTCAGGATATTGATGTAACCAAAACTGTTGGGTGGTTTACATCCATTTATCCCGTCATTTTGGATGTCACTGATGATGAGGTTTCATCTTGCATAAAGAATGTTAAGGAGAGCTTAAGAAGGATTCCTAATAGAGGGATTGGTTATGGAATCATAAAGTATCTGTATCCAACGGATGAGGATCAAATTATTCCGGAGGTAAATCCGGAAATCAGTTTTAATTATCTGGGCCAGTTTGATAATGATGTGAACTACGATATATTCGAAGTATCTCACTTAAATAGAGGTATAGAGGCAAGCCAGGAAATCGAAAGAGAATATTCGATAGACATAAATGGATTGATTATAGATGGAAGACTAAGTATGTCCATAGCGTATGAAACTGAAAAGTATTCTGGCGAAAACATACAGCGGCTGACCGACTGTTTCAGGAAAAATTTACAGGATATCATAGGACATTGCATTAATAAAACTGAAAGAGAAATAACACCAAGTGATATAGGCAATCTGGAAGTCTCCATAGAAGATTTTGAAAGTATATTGAATAAGATTAAGGATATATAGGGAGGAAATTTACATGGGGCAGGAATTAAAAGTGGAGAAAATATATCCTCTATCTCCGATGCAGGAGGGTATGCTTTTTCATTATCTGGTAGGAGAAAGTAAGGAAGCATATTTCGAACAAGTTACATATGAAATAACCGGTGAACTGGATTTAAAGTGTTTTGAGAAAAGCTTCAATATTTTAATAAACAGGCATGAAGTTTTCAGGACTGTTTTTATATATGAAGGTTTAGCCAAGCCCCAGCAGGTTGTACTGCGGGAACGTCAGACAAATATAGATTTTATTGATATCGCTTATATGAGCGAATACGAAAAAAAGGAATATATAGAAGCCTTTAAAAATGAAGATAAACAAAAAGGATTTAACCTGTCAAAAGATATAATGATAAGGATTTCAATAATAAGGACAGGAGAATATCATTATACGGTAATATGGAGTCATCATCATATTATTATGGATGGATGGTGTCTTGGCATTGTCACAAGAGAGTTTTTTGAAGTTTACAATTCCTTAAAGAATGATATTCCTTTAAACCTTGAGAAAACTCATCCTTATCAGGATTTTATCAAATGGGTAGGTGCTCAGAATAAACAAGATGCCGATAAATATTGGCAAAGTTACTTAATTGGTTTTGAGCAGCAAACAGGACTGCCTTTAGATAAAAAGAACAAAGAAAATGAAAAATATGAATTACAAGAGGAAATTTTCAGCATAGATGATTATATGTTCGGCAGACTGAAAACTATTGCAAGGGGAAATGGGGTGACGCTCAATACTGTAGTTCAGGCCATATGGGGCCTGCTCCTCTGTAAGTACAATAATGTCGAAGATGTAGTTTTTGGTTCTGTTGTATCGGGAAGGCCCTCGGAGATTTCCGATGTAGAAAGAATGGTTGGTTTATTCATAAATACCATTCCTGTCAGAATAAAATATGAAAACAAGTCAAGCCTCTCATGTGTAATGAAAGAGATACAACAAAATGCTTTGAAAAGTGAGAGGTACAGCTATTACCCCCTTGCAGAAATTCAGGCTAAAAGCAGTGCCAAAAGTGGCTTGATAAGCCACATTATGGTTTTTGAAAACTATCCTTTGGAAGTCGAGGCCAGAAATGCTGCGGATAGCTTTGATACAGGATTCTCGATAGATAAAGTACAGAACTTCGAACAGACAAACTATAATTTCAACATTTTAGTGATACCCGGAAATGAGTTAACTATTATGTTTAAATACAATTCCAATGTTTATAGCAGAACCATTGTAAACATGATAAGAGGACATTTTGAGAAACTAATAAATCAGGTGGCTGAAAATAATAATATCACTGTAAATGATATGGATATTATGACAAATGAGGAGAAGTATATAATACTAAACAATTTTATTGGGCCATCTGCAGAATACCCTTCAAGCAAAACCATTAATGTTTTATTTGAGGAACAAGCCGGGAAGACTCCGGATAATACGGCAGTGATATTCGGGGACAAACATTTGACATACAGGGAGTTAAATGAAAAAGCAAATCGGCTTGCAGGGGTTTTGAGGGAAAAAGGTGCCAAGTCCGATAGCATCATTGCAATAATGGCTGAAAGGTCATTGGGAATGATGGTGGGGATTATGGGAATTCTGAAATCAGGGGCAGCATATTTGCCTATATCCCCGGACTACCCAGAAGAAAGAATCAAATACATGTTGGAGGATAGTGGAGCAGGCATACTGCTTACACAGGAAAGCTTTAAGAATATAAAGTGGTTTAACGGTGATGTTCTGATCCTTCAAGATGAACAGCTTTACAAAGGAAATGAATCGAATCTCAGTAATGTCAACAATCCTGACGATCTGGCTTACATAATATATACATCAGGCTCAACGGGAAAGCCCAAAGGTGTGATGATAGAACACCGTTCCATAGTAAACAGGCTCAATTGGATGCAGAAAATGTATCCTCTGGGAGTAGAGGATACCATATTGCAAAAAACTCCTTTTACCTTTGACGTATCGGTGTGGGAACTATTCTGGTGGAGTCTTGCAGGAGCAAGGGTATGCCTGCTTGAACCCGGGGGAGAAAAAGACCCCAGAGCTATTGTGCAAGCTATAGAAAAGAACAGTATCACCACCATTCACTTTGTACCGTCCATGCTTAATATATTCCTTGGGCATATAAAGGAATGGGGCAGAGAGGATGGGTTGATAAGCCTGAGACAGGTATTTGCCAGTGGAGAAGCATTAAGCGCAAAGCAGGCCAATACATTTAACAGCCTGCTGTATAAAAGGAACGGGACAAAGCTCCATAACCTTTACGGACCTACCGAAGCTTCCGTGGACGTGTCGTATTTTGACTGTTCAACTGGAGAAGAGCTGGAGGTAGTACCTATAGGTAAGCCTATAGACAATATCAACATTTATATACTGGATAAGGAAAACAGGCTGCAGCCGGTAGGGATATCCGGAGAGCTTTGCATATCTGGAATAGGTGTAGGCAGAGGGTATTTGAACAAGGAAGAGCTTACAAAAGAAAAATTTGTTGAAGACCCCTTCAAAGACGGGGAAAGGATGTACCGGACAGGAGATCTGGCAAGGTGGATGTCTGATGGAAATATAGAGTATCTTGGCCGAATGGATAATCAAGTCAAGATAAGAGGATACAGGATAGAACTGGGAGAGATAGAAGCACAGCTTTTGAAGCATGAAACTGTTAAGGAAGCTGTAGTAGCGGTAAAAGAAC
This sequence comes from Ruminiclostridium cellobioparum DSM 1351 = ATCC 15832, assembly GCF_000621505.1. Taxonomy (GTDB): domain Bacteria; phylum Bacillota; class Clostridia; order Acetivibrionales; family DSM-1351; genus Ruminiclostridium; species Ruminiclostridium cellobioparum. The sequence continues at coordinate 11,208 of NZ_JHYD01000063.1, read as the reverse complement.
ATACAGATGAGGACAAGATGCTGTGTGCATACGTTGTAAGCAACGAAGCACTGGATATTTCTGAATTAAGAAAGTCTATGCAAAAGGAGCTTCCTGATTACATGGTTCCAGCTTTTATAATGAAGCTGGATAATCTACCCTTAACCCATAGCGGAAAGGTAGATAGAAAAGCCTTGCCTGATCCCCATGAGAATCTGTCGGACAGTGAGTATGAAGGGCCCGCCAATGAAATGGAAGCGGAACTGATGAAAATATGGATGGAGGTTCTTGGGCTTGAGAGAATAGGTGTTAATGACAATTTCTTTATGATGGGCGGTCATTCTTTGAAACTACTAGGGTTGGTTTCAAATATACACAAAAGGATGAATATAGAGGTACCACTCAAGGAACTTTTTAAGCGTCCAACCATAAGAGGGCTTGCGGAATTTGTGAAAGAATCAGAGAAGAATATATTTCTTCCAATTGAGCCTGCTGAAGATAGGGAGTACTACCCTGTATCATCGGCACAAAAGAGGATGTATATACTCAATAATTTTGTTAACTCAGGGATAAACTATAATTTACCGGCCTTTGTATGGATAGAAGGCAACTTTGAAATTGAACGATTTGAATGGGTTATCAATGAATTGGTTAAAAGACATGATTCATTAAGAACTTCTTTTGAAATGATTGAAGGTGAAATCGTTCAGAAGATACATAGTGATGTGGACTTTAAAATTACATGTTCTGATTCAAATGAGGAAGACCTGGATAATGTAGTTAAAACATTTATTCAGCCCTTTGATTTGAGTAAAGCACCTCTGTTGAGAGTAGCGATTTTAAAGGTTAGGGGAAATAAGTGCCTTTTAATGTATGACATGCATCATATAATATCAGATGGGGCCTCAATGGAGGTTCTGCTGAAAGAAATTTCAGTACTATATCATGAAAAAACGTTACCGGGACTACGGATTCAATATAAGGATTTTGCAATATGGCAGACTGCCAATCGAGACAGCGATTTTACGAAAAAACATAAGGAATACTGGAAGGAGATATACAGTGGGGACATTCCTGTACTGGATATAGCTACTGACTTTCCGAGACCCTCGATTCAGGAATTTGCAGGTAATACACTGTCCTTTAACCTAGGAAAAGACCTTACCGATAAGCTGAAAGAATTAGTAACAGATACTGATACGACTTTATTTATGGTTTTGCTTGCAGTTTATAATATTTTATTATTCAAATACACAGGTCAGGATGATATAGTCGTCGGCTCACCGATTACCGGGAGACCACATGCAGATTTGGAAAATATAATAGGCATGTTTGTAAATATGCTACCCATAAGATGCAAAAATATGAATAAACTCTTTATTGAGTTTCTGAAAGATGTTAAAGAAAATTCATTAAATGCAATTGAACATCAGAGCTATCAATTTGAAGACTTAGTCGAAGAATTGAATATAAAAAGGGATTTGAGCAGAAATCCGATCTTTGATACTATGCTGGTGTTTCAAAGTCTGAATAATTCTGAAACAGTAGTAGAAGGCTTTAGTTTCAGTAATTATGTCCGTGAAAGTACTGTATCGAAATTTGATTTATCCCTTTATGCTTATGAAAAAATTGAGGGACTGTGTTTTGCACTGGAATACAGAACAAAACTCTTTAAAAAAGAAACTATAGAAAGAATGGCAGGACACTTTATCAATATAATAAGGCAGGTCGTTGAAAAGCCTGACAAGAAAATATCTGATATTGAGTTAGCATTAGAAGAAGAGCGGCACAGAATATTGAATGAATTTAATAATACTGTATCAGAATATATTGGACAAAATACATTGCACCAGGTATTTGAGGAGCAAGCCGGGAAGACTCCGGATAATAGGTCGGTGATATTTGGGGACAAGCATTTGACATACAGAGAGTTAAATGAAAAAACGAACCGGCTTGCAGTGGTTTTGAGGGAAAAAGGAGCCAGACCCGACAGCATCATAGCAATAATGGTTGAAAGGTCCTTGGAAATGATGGTGGGGATTATGGGAATTCTGAAATCAGGAGCAGCATATTTGCCTATATCCCCCGACTACCCGGAAGAAAGAGTCAAATATATGCTGGAGGACAGTGGTACATACATACTGCTTACCCAGAAAAGGTTTTCAAGTAGTTTGGGTTTTGAAGGGAATATCCTGTACCTCGATGACGAAGAGCTGTATAGCGGAGACGGCTCAAACCTGGAAAACGTCAATAAGTCTGATGACCTGGCTTACATGATATATACATCAGGCTCAACAGGAAGGCCCAAAGGTGTAATGATAGAACACCGTTCAATAATAAACAAGCTCAATTGGATGCAGAAAATATATCCTCTGGGAGTAGAGGACACCATATTGCAGAAAACTTCTTTTACCTTTGACGTGTCGGTGTGGGAACTATTCTGGTGGACTTTTGCAGGAGCAAAGATTTGCTTTCTTAAACCAGATGGAGAAAAAGACCCCGGTGCAATTGTTGAAACTGTAGAAAAGAACAGTATCACAGTCATTCACTTTGTACCGTCCATGCTTAATACATTCCTTGAGTACATAGAAGAATGGGGTAGTGAAGAAAGACTAAGAAGCCTGAAACATGTATTCGCCAGCGGAGAAGCATTAAGCGCAAGACAGGCCAATATATTTAACAGCCTGCTGTATAAAAGAAATGGCACAAAGCTCCATAATTTGTACGGACCTACCGAGGCTGCCGTTGAGGTCTCATACTTTGACTGTTCTGCTGAGGGAGAAGAACTGAAAATAGTGCCTATTGGAAAACCTATAGATAATATCAGGCTTTATATACTGGATAAGGACAACAGGCTGCAGCCGGTAGGGATACCCGGAGAGCTTTGCATATCTGGAATAGGTGTAGGCAGAGGGTATTTGAACAAGGAAGAGCTTACAAAAGAAAAATTTGTTGAAGACCCCTTCAAAGACGGGGAAAGGATGTACCGGACAGGAGATCTGGCAAGGTGGATGTCTGATGGAAATATAGAGTACCTTGGCCGAATGGATAATCAAGTCAAGATAAGAGGGTACAGGATAGAACTGGGAGAGATAGAAGCACAGCTTTTGAAGCATGAAACTGTTAAGGAAGCTGTAGTAGCGGTAAAAGAACATACAGATGAGGACAAGATGCTGTGTGCATACGTTGTAAGCAACGAAGCACTGGATATTTCTGAATTAAGAAAGTCTATGCAAAAGGAGCTTCCTGATTACATGGTTCCAGCTTTTATAATGAAGCTGGATAATCTACCCTTAACCCATAGCGGAAAGGTAGATAGAAAAGCCTTGCCTGATCCCCAGGAGAATCTGTCGGACAGTGAGTATGAAGGGCCCGCCAATGAAATGGAAGCTGAACTGATAAAAATATGGATGGAGGTTCTAGGAATTGAAAGGATAGGTGTTAATGACAACTTCTTTATGCTGGGCGGTCATTCTTTGAAGGCCACCAAATTTATTACCCTTGCATATAAACGGCTACAAACAAGAATCCCGTTGAAGGTAATATTTGAAAGGCCCACCATAAGGGAGCTTTCAGGGTATATAGAGCAAAATGACCACACCTATTCACCAATCCAGAAAGTAGAAACAAGGCCCTATTATCATGCATCTTCTTCTCAAAAGAGATTTTTCCTGATTTATCAATCCAAAAATGATGATATAAGCTATAATATGCCTTTTATATTAAAGATAGAAGGAAACCTGGATAGAGAACGATTCGAAACCGCTATAAAAGGCCTGGTTGAAAGACATGAGACATTAAGGACCTCATTTGAGATAGTGGAAGGAGAGGTCGTTCAAAAGATAAACAGCGATGCAAATTTTGATATTGAATTTAGTACTATAGCAGAAAGTGAAGTTGAGAAGAGCATGGCATTATTTGTCAGACCCTTTGATTTGACTAAGGGTCCATTAATCAGGGTGACACTTGCCAAGTTGACAGACATGAAACATATTCTAATGATCGATATACATCATATAATATGTGACGGTGTGTCAATCAACATACTGATTTCGGAATTTATAAAGCTATATAACGGTGAAAAGCTGACAGAACTAAGAATACAGTACAAAGACTTCGCAGAATGGCAAAAGGAGCTGCTAAGATCAGAAGAAAGAGAGAAACAGGAAAAATACTGGCATGAGAAATTTAGTGGAATTATACCTGTGCTTGATCTTCCGACTGATTACCCCAGACCTGGTAAGAAAGGCACTGAAGGCAGCAAAATAAAATACGAATTGGACAATGTATTGACAAGTCAATTATATGAAATGGCCATTGAGTATGAAACAACAATATATATGATTTTACTTGCTGCGTTCAATATTTTGCTTTCAAAATATTCCGGGCAACAGGATATAGTCATTGGGACTCCATCAGCAGGTAGAATACATCCGGATTTACAAAATGTAATAGGATTGTTTGTTAATACTCTTCCAATGAGGAACTCAATGACAAATAATAAAGCATTCAATGAATTCTTGCGAGAAGTAAAGGAAAACACTTTAGCTGCACTGGAAAATCAGGACTACCAGTTTGAGGAATTGGTAGTCAGTCTGGGAATAAAAACCGATATGTCCAGAAATCCATTATTTGATGTAATGTTTATGCTACAAAATTTTAATCAGGTTTTAAAAGAAAGCACCGATTTAATTTTTACAGAATATGATTATCAAAAGTCTACATCAAAATTCGACCTAAACCTTATCGTATCCGAAGGGAATGAAAACTTGATACTGGTATGGGAGTATTCAGTCAGATTATTTAAAGAAGAAACAATTCAAAACTTTATCCGAAGCTATGAACACATATTAAAGGAAATCATTCAAAATCCGGGTATAACCATATCTCAGATTGATTTATCAAAAGAAGAGAAGCAAAGAATAATTTTTGATTTTAATGATGATTTGGAATATGCAAAATAAAAGTGAGGAATGAACGTGAACAATGAAAAAATAATTGGAGTTGTAGGTGGGCTGGGACCGTATGCCGGGATTGATCTCTGTGGAAAGATCATGGACCAGACCGAAGCAAAAAAAGACCAGGAGCATCTGGCTGTGGCTTTATTATCCATTCCCGGACGTATAGAAGACAGGACTTCTTTTTTGCTGGGTAAATCAAATATTAACCCCGCATTTGCAATATTGGAGACAATAGAGATGCTGGAGGGCCTTGGAGCCAGTGTTATTGGAATACCTTGCAATGCTTCCCATTGTCCTGAGATTTTCAATATTGTAGAAGGGAGCCTGAGAAACAATGGTAGGTTAAAACTTATAAATATGATAGATGAAGTTGGTGAATATATAAAGATACATTATCCCGGGCTGAAGAACATAGGTGTTATGACTGTAACAGGTACATACAAATCAAATATATATAACAATACCTTTGAAAAAAAAGATTTAAAGGTGATAAAGCCAAGTGAAAACGTACAGAATGAAATTGTTCATAATGCAATTTATAACCCGGAGTTTGGGATAAAAGCCAGATTCAATCCTGTAACTGAAAATTCCAGGAGACTCCTGTCGGAGGGGATAAATCATCTGAAAGAGATGGGGGCAGAGGCAGTAGTGCTTGGCTGTACTGAGATGCCGCTTGCCATACGGGAAAAGCTGAGGTACGGAATCCCAATTATCGATTCTTGTCTTGTACTTGCAAGGGCTCTGGTAAGGGAAGCAGCACCCCATAAGCTTAAACCTGCGGGAGTTGAGTATCTCACAGTTAGATAATACAGTTTTGGAGGTCTGGTATGTGCGGAATATGCGGAATATTTGATATTAGGAACGAACATAGAGTGGACAAGACTGTACTGTGCCATATGACAGATATTTTATCACACAGGGGTCCCGACCAATCCGAATGTTTAATAAAAGATAACCTGGGGCTTGGTTTCACACGACTAAGTATAATAGACCTTGAAGGAGGTATGCAGCCACTCTTTAATGAAGACGACTCCGTTGTTCTGATATGTAACGGGGAAATATTCAACTACATAGAGCTTCGGACTGAGTTGATATCAAAGGGTCATAAGTTTAAAACCAATTGTGATGTAGAAGTTATTATTCACCTATATGAGGAGAAGGGTACTGAATTTTTGAATGATCTAAACGGACAATTTGCTTTGGCGCTCTTCGATTTTAATAAGAATGAAATGGTTTGTGCGAGGGATTATGCAGGGATAGCACCTTTTTTCTACACAGTTGTTGATGGGGTATTTGTTTTTGCATCAGAGATAAAGGCTATTCTAAAATACCCCGGCACCAAAAGGGAGATTGATATTACTGGTCTGGATCAAGTTTTGACCTTTCCCGGACCTATAAGTCCGAGGACGCTGATTAAAGATGTAAGTAGCCTGGAAAGCGGACATTACCTATCAATTAAGAATAATAATATTAGAAATTTTGAATATTGGGACTTAATTTACCCCAAGGTGGGTGAAATAGACTACATACAGGATGAAAAATATTATATTGAGAAACTGGATGAATGCATCAATAATGCTGTCAAGCTAAGGCTTAGGGCTGATGTACCAGTCGGGTTTTACGTTAGTGGAGGGCTAGATTCTTCAATCATTGCCTCAAAGATCAGGCAGCTTAGCAGTAGTAAGGAACTACACTCTTTTTCTGTAGATTTTACAGATAAAAACATATCTGAAGCAAAATATCAAAGAATGATGGCTGAATATGTTCATTCAATTCACCACGAGATATTATTTGATTTTGCAGATATAGGCAAGAGACTTCCCAATGTAATATACCATTCCGAGTGTGCATTGAAAGAAACGTATAATACTGCTTCTCTGGTACTTTCAGAGGCTGTAAGGAACCAGGGCATGAAAGTGGTTTTAACGGGAGAAGGTGCTGATGAATTGTTTGGTGGTTATGTTGGCTACAGATTTGACAAATTAAGACAACAACAAAGACCGAATTCTCCTGACTTACTTCACGAAATTAGATTGCGTCAGAAGGTATGGGGGGATGAAAATTTTATTTATGAAAAAAATCATTATAGCTACAACCAAATCAAGCAAGGACTATACTCTGAAGGCATAAATGAAATCTATGATACCAGTGACTGCTTGGAACATCATATTATCAACAAGGAACGTATTCGTGATGTGGATGTTTTCCACAAGAGGTCATATATAGATTTTAAACTACGAATGTGTGACCATTTATTGTCTGACCACGGTGATAGGATGGCATATGCAAATTCTATAGAAGCGAGATATCCATTTCTGGATAAGGAATTAATTGAATTTGCCAGAATTATTCCAACAGGTCTCAAGTTAAATAATTTAAATGAGAAATACATATTAAAAAAGGTATCGGAAAACTTAGTGCCCAGAGAGATAAAAAATCGACCCAAATTTGCTTTTGTGGCCCCGGGAAGTCCCGATTTATTGCTACAGAATGTTGAATATATAAACGACATCCTATCCTATGATTCCATAAAGCGTCAGGGATATTTCAACCCCGATACGGTGGAAACCTTGAAAAAACAATACACCAAACCGGGATTTAAATTGAACGTTCCCTATGATAATGACTTCTTAATAATTGTAATTACATTTGGTTTGTTTCTTAATGAATTCAATATTCAGGATTTTAATTAATTTTTATACAAAGGAGAGGTGAATTCATTGAAAGTTACTTTACAGGAAAGTTTGTATGAAGCTTTTGATATGTATGGAGATAAAGTTTCCATTGAGTATAGGGGGAGACTTTTAAGTTATTCTGAACTAGATAAAAATTCCAACTTTATCGCCAACCTGATTAAAAGCCGAGGGATAAATAAAGGCTCCTTTATCGGAATTTTTGTAGAAGACAGGATTGAGACTATCTGCCTGATTATTGGAATTTTGAAAGCCGGGTGTGTATTCGTACCATTTGACACACTTTATCCTGCCAAGAGAATTGAGGACATGGTTGCAACTACCGACATTAAACACATATTTGTTGATGAAGATAACTTCTACAAGTTAGTGGATGTTTCCGCGGATGAGAATGAACAGATAAATAAAATTCTTGTAAATGAAGAACTATACAGACTTGATGGCATTAGTTTTGAAAGGCCTGGGATTCAGTACTCACATGAAGATGCGGTGTATATCTTTTTTACATCGGGTTCCACAGGAATGCCGAAAGCTATTATAGGAAAGAATATAAGCGTTCTCCACTTCATTAACTGGGAAATCGAGACATTCGGTATCAGCGAAGGTTATAGAATCAGCCAGCTTACGTCTGTTGGATTTGATGCTATTCTAAGAGACATATTTGTCCCATTGTGCTCAGGGGGAACCATTTGTATTCCCGATAGAAGGGAGATTATCCTAGATTCCAATACCTTAGCTGATTGGATGGAAAAAGCAGAAATCAATCTCATTCATTGTACCCCAAGCTTGTTCAAATTGATTAATACAAGTGGCCTGAATAACAATTGTTTTGGCAGCTTGAAATATATTCTTATGGCAGGTGAATCCCTACAACCCCAAAGTCTTGCCAACTGGTACAGCACTTTTGGAGAAAGAATTCAGCTTGTAAATTTATATGGGCCATCTGAAACTACAATGGTAAAGCTATTCTACCTGATTCGCCAGGAAGATGTGAATAGAAGAAATATTCCGATAGGGAGACCCATCACAGGGGTCAAAATCATCATACTTGATGACGAAATGAATCCCTGTGTACATGGAACTGTGGGAGAACTTTACATAAGAACTCCCTATATGACTCATGGATATTATAAAAATTCCGAGCTCCAGAGTGAAAAATTTATCATGAATCCTTTTAGTGATAATCCAAAGGATTTAATTTATAAAACAGGTGACCTTGGGAGGGTACTGCCCGACGGAAATGTTGAATTTTTGGGAAGAATAGACCGCCAGGTGAAAATACGTGGTATAAGGGTTGAACTTGGAGAAATTGAGAATACATTATTATCACACAAGGATATCAAGGAGGCCGTAGTTGTAAAAAAGGAAACTGCAGAAGGAAATGAATATCTATGTGCATATATAGTGACTGTAGAGAATGAGGAGGAAGGCGTAGATAAATATACACAAAAGGAAAAGTACAGGAAGTATTTGACCGAAAGACTGCCCGACTATATGATCCCTAGACATTACCTTTTTATAGACAAAATGCCTGTTACAACGAACGGAAAGCTGGATTACAAGTCATTACCAGAACCTAAATATGATATAGCCAGAGAATGTAAAAAACCAAAGAACGATATAGAAGAAAAGTTACTTGAAATCTGGAAGGATTTGTTTGGAGTGGATGAAATAAGCGTAGATGCCGGCTTTATAGAAATGGGGGGTAATTCATTAAACGCAATGACACTTATATTTAGAGTATTCCAGGAATATGAGATAGAACTCCCTCTATCTGAGGTCCTGAACGATGGTACCATAGAATCTGTTGCAAGGCATATAAAAAAGGTGAATAAGAGCCAATATATGCAGATAGAACCTGTGGAAGAAAGCGAATACTATCCTGTATCGTCCGCGCAAAAAAGAATGTTTATTCTCAATCAGCTGGAAGGAAGCAGTACCAATTATAATATACCGTTAACATTAGCTATCGAGGGCAGACTTGATAGCGAGCGACTTGAAAAGGCGGTTAAAACATTGGTGCTCAGGCATGAATCCTTTAGGACATCTTTCCATATGATAGACGGTGAACCTGTACAAAAAATTCATAAAGACTTAGAATTTAAAGTCAATTACATAGATGGTACACCTGAAAAGGCTAGAGAATTGGCAGCCGACTCGATACAGCCTTTTGACCTTGGAAAGGCACCGCTGTTAAGCGTTAACCTCATAAAACTCTCTCAGGACAAGCATGTTTTAGTCTGCGACATGCATCATATAGTATGTGACGGTCTATCGGTAGATATTTTAATGAATGAATTTATTGAACTGTACAAGGGAAAAAATCTGGACGAGTTGAGAATCCAGTATAAGGATTTTGCAGTATGGCAAAACAAACTCTTTGAAACTGACTTGATTCAGCAGCAAGAAAAATACTGGCTAAATATGTTCAGCGATGAAATACCAAGTCTCAACATGCCTTTAGATTATCCAAGACCACTGGTACAGAGTTTTGAAGGAAACACCATTAGATTTGAAGCGGGTAAGGAACTGACAAATGGTTTGAAAAGGGTAGCAGAGGGTTCTAGAACAACACTTTATGTACTTTTACTCGCCATATACAATATATTGCTTTCCAAATATTCTTCTCAGGATGAAATCATAGTTGGCTCACCAACAGCGGGAAGGCCTCACTCAGATGCTGAAAATATGATTGGAATGTTTGTAAATACCCTCGCATTGAAAAATTGTGTTTCAGGGGAGATGAGATTCACCGAATTTCTGTATTCGGTAAAAGATAATGTACTGAATGCTTTTGACAATCAGGATATACAGTTTGAAAAGTTATTGGATTTATTAAATGTATATAGAGATTTAGGAAGAAATCCGCTGTTTGATGTGGTATTTCAATTGAGGAATTTTGAGCCAAGAGAAAAAGAAAAAGAGATTGGAGACATGAGAGTTTATCCATTCGGATTTGATAACAACACGGCCAAATTCGATATAAGCCTGTCGGCATATGAGGGCGCTGAAAACATATTCTTCAGCATGGATTATTGTATAAAGTTATTTAAGGAAGAAACCATCCAGAATATGATTAAGCATTTTATAAATATAATGAAACAGGTAGTCGAAAGGCCTGATAATAGGATATCTGAAATTCAATTAGTTACAGATGAAGAGAAGCAGAGGATACTCAATGAGCTTAACGGCACTGATTCGGAATCCCCGGAGTACAAGACAGTGCATCAGGCTTTCCAGGAACAAACCTGTAAAACCCCGAACAATATAGCTGTCACGTTTGGAGACAGACATATGACTTACAGTGAGCTGAATGAAAAAGCAAACCGGCTCGCAAGGGTATTAAGGGAAAAAGGTGTAAAGCGGGATTCCATAGTGGCAATCATGGCCGACCAGTCTGTAGAATTTGTTGTAGCAGTGCTGGGCGTTCTTAAAGCGGGAGGGGCATATCTGCCTATAGATCTGGAATATCCCGAAGAAAGGATACGCTACATGCTGGAGGACAGCGGGACGGTAATTGTTCTGAAGGACAGCGAGGCAATAACTGCTCTGGACAGAGAGCAGGGAACCTTGAG
>NZ_JHYD01000062.1 GCF_000621505.1 Ruminiclostridium cellobioparum DSM 1351 = ATCC 15832 | reverse complement strand
GGTAGCCAAGTTCGGCAGGGATAAACGCTGAAGGCATCTAAGCGTGAAACCCACCTCAAGATGAGATATCCCACCGTAAGGGTAAGACCCCATGTAGACTACATGGTTGATAGGTCAAGAGTGTAAGTGCAGTAATGTATTAAGCTGATTGATACTAATAGGTCGAGGGTTTGACCCAAAAAAACAGGTATTCAAAAGTAGATAGTCTTAAAAAATCTATGAGTTAGTTTCAAATCTTCTTATTACTTCGATACATTATTTAATTCTCAATGAGTAAATCTCAAAGGAATTAGTTAAAAAGTTAAATAAAATTGTCAGAAGCGAGGTAATACGAAGCTTATCACAATTTTAAATTTTCTGGTGGAAATGACGAGATGGATACACCCGTTCCCATACCGAACACGGCAGTTAAGCATCTCAGTGCTGATAATACTTGGCTGGCAACGGCCCGGGAAAGTAAGTCTCTGCCAGATTTATATTCCTCAATAGCTCAGTCGGTAGAGCATGCGGCTGTTAACCGCAGGGTCGTAGGTTCAAGTCCTACTTGAGGAGCCAAAGAGTAGATTCATTAAGAATCTGCTCTTTTTTTGTGCGCAATTAATCAATGAATCCCGGTCAAGCCAGTCCAGAGAGTGCTTATTTTAAATTACAACATATTATTCCGATAGGTATTGACAGAATTAGTTCTAAGTGTTAGAATTCACAAGTATACTAAACATATATGAATTGTAGAGATGGATATAATTAACATATATGACTAATATAAAAAGAGGTGTAATTTATGAAAAAGAAAACCATTGGACTTATGGCTTTAATGTTGAGTACAGTAGTAGTTTTAAGCACATCCTGCACATCGAATGGAACCGGAAGTGCATCGTCATCTTCCGCCGCGTCATCTTCAGCTGCAGCTTCGACCCAGGCGGTAAAGCTGACAGACTCAAAGGTTGAACTGATAAAAGCAACCGACCCGGGTAAAAGCCCGGATACCGCAAACAAACGCACAGATACATTTGTTGCGACCATTCACGAACCGGGCGGAGTGTTCCTGCCTTACTTCTATGACAACGGTTGGGACGGAAATGCGGTGCAGCCGATTTTTTCCTCGCTTGTAACGGTTGACGACAATGGAAATCCCATACCGGACCTTGCAGAGAAATGGGAAATTTCACCTGATAACCTGACTTATACATATTATCTGAGACCCAACCTGAAATTCAGCGATGGTTCCCCTTTGACAGCAGAAGATGTGGCTTTCACTCTGACGCTGCTCAATGACCCCGCATATGCAGCAGGCAATGTAGATTTTTCCAACATAGTAATCAAAGGCACGGATGAATACAAGAATGGAAACGCGACTTCCATTTCCGGTATCAAAGTAATTGATCCGACAACAATTCAGATTACCACGGAAAAGCTCAACCCATTGAGCCTGACCACACTGGGGGGATCGGTAATTTCAAAAGCCTATTACGGAAATGGTTACCAGAAGGGAAAGCTTGATTACCTGAAGGATTTGTATGCAAAGCCCATGGGTGACGGCCCATACCAGCTTGACCAGTATATAAACGGGCAGGAAATCCGTTATAATGCCAATCCGAACTATTACGGAGGCAAGCCTTCAATTGAACACCTGATTTTTAAAGTAACCTCCACAAGTACGGCACTCCAGTCTTTCCAGACCGGACAGACCGACCTGGACAGTTTCTCAACCGACCAGGATACGCTTGAACAGTTGAAAGCTCTCGGTTTTGCAAATATCCGTATCCGTACAATCCCGGATTTCGGAATCATATATGTCAACAACAAAAAGCCGTATCTTAAGGATACTGCTGCACGTCAGGCATTGTATTACGGCCTTGACCGCCAGAAGATCATTGACGTCAAATACAACGGTTATGGAGAGGTTGCAAACGTATTTGCGGCTCCTACACTCTGGTCCTACACCGAGGAAGGCGTAACGAAATATAATTACGATCCTGACAAGGCAAAACAGCTGCTGGAAGGTCTTGGCTGGAAAGCCGGTTCTGACGGTATTCTCCAGAAGGATGGACAGAAGCTGAAACTTTCATACCTGACCACAAAGCCGGATGACCCCATTATTCCAATTGCAAAGGAAAGTTATAAAGCCATCGGTATCGATTTTGTACCCGAGGTCCTGGATGCAAACACCATGTTTGACCGTCTGAACAAAGGCGATTACGATCTTCTCTCGGTACGAACCAACGGACTTATCGATCCCAATGATCCCGTTTATGAATTCTCCTCCACAGACCCCAACGTGAATCCTTCCGGGTATTCCAATCCAACAGTGACACAGTTGATAAAGGAAGGTATCAGCACATCGGATAAAACAAAACGGCAGACTATTTACACAAAGCTGTATCAAGAACTGAGCAAGGATCCGCCGGTTATACTGATTGACTACCGCAAGAGCATTTCAGCATGGAATGACCGGATCATCGGCGGTGAGAATTATACAACAGGTGCCTCGGACGTAGCCATCCAGCTTACCAAATTAAAAATAAGGTAACCCGTCTTTTATCAGGAGGACCAGAACTATTTATTCCAAATAGAACTGACTTGAGATATCCGGCAGCTGCCGGACATCTCAGAACATAATTCAGACAACGCTGAACGCTCCCCACACGCCGAGGTGAGCGTTCAGCGCTATGAAAGGCGGTTGACCATGAGAAAATATATTTTACGGCGGTTTTTGCAGATGATTCCCATTCTGTTTGGGATATCTCTGCTCATTTTTTTCCTGTTTGCCCTTATGCCGGGCGACTATTTTTCGTCGAACCGAAGGCTAAGCCCACAGCGTCTGGAAGAGCTCCGGGCGTTGTATGGGATGAATAAACCGCTTATCGTGCGGTATTTCATCTGGTTGAAAAACGTATTCCATGGTGACTTCGGTTTTTCGCTCCAACACATGCAGCCTGTGACGACGCTGATCAACCAGTATATATGGAATTCCTTTATAGTCGCACTGGCTACGCTCTTTTTCACATGGACCATCGCTCTTGTGATCGGCATCTACTCAGCGACAAAACAGTATTCAATTTTTGACAGGCTGGTAACTCTGGGTGTATTCGCATCACTATCGGTACCGTCATTTTTTATAGGTCTTTTGCTGATAAAGTTATTCGGAGTCGATCTTCACATTCTTCCCATAGGAGGCATGATCGATACGGGGAGTACCACAACCGGCCTTGCCTACGTGTTGGAGGTACTTAGACATATGATCCTGCCAATCACCGTTTTAACATTTTTAAGTGTCGGATCACTGACCAGATATTTCAGAACCGGCATGCTGGAAGTGCTCAGGATGGATTTCATCCGCACGGCCCGGGCAAAGGGGTTGAAGGAGCGTACGGTCATCTTCAGGCATGCGCTACGGAATGCTATTTTACCGGCCATTACATTGCTGGCGTTTGAACTGCCGGGACTGTTTTCAGGGGCAATAATCACAGAGCAGATTTTCAGCTGGCCCGGAATAGGAAGGATTCAGCTGGATGCTCTAAGTGCCCGCGATTATCCCGTGCTGATGACATTGACCATGCTTTTGGCTTTTCTGACTATACTGGGGAATTTTCTGGCCGATGTTCTATATGCTGCCGCCGATCCGCGTATCCGGCTGACCAAGAAGGAGGGAGGCTGACATGTCTATATTAAAAAGAAAGGCTTCTTCGGACCGTAAGCGTTCGAAGTCCATATGGGAACAGTCCTTCCGCAGGTTGTTCAAAAACAGAAGCGCTGTGTTCAGCGCCTGCATCCTTGGATTTATGTTTTTGTTCAGTTTCGTAGGCCCATTGATTTCACCATATTCCTCCAATGGGATTGATGTTACTGTCATGAAGCATCCGCCGGATTTCACACACTGGTTGGGCACCGATATATACGGACGCGATGTACTGACGCGTCTGATGCTTGCAGGAAGGATTTCGCTGACAGTGGGTCTTGCGTCCATGGTGCTTTCACTGCTGCTGGGATCACTGCTAGGTGCTGTGTCAGGTTATTACGGCGGGATTGTGGACAGCATTATTATGCGTATTGCGGACATTCTGATGTCCATTCCGAGCCTTCCTCTGCTGATCATCATTGCGGCAATGCTTTCGGAGTTTAAGGTGCCGACCGACTACCGGCTGTACATTGTCATGCTCATGCTGAGCCTGGTCGGTTGGCCGGGACTGGCGAGACTGATCAGGGGGCAGATACTATCTCTGCGGGAACAAATGTATATGAAAGCGGCAGATGTACTGGGGCTGGGCACCTGGAGGAAGATTTTCCACCATCTTTTGCCTAACACCTATCCGTTGCTGATAGTTGTTGCAACATTGAGCACAGCCTCAGGTATCCTCAGTGAATCTACATTAAGCTTTCTGGGTTTGGGAGTGGTAGAGCCCACGTCGTCGTGGGGAAACATGATAACTATTGCCAATAATTTGATAGATTTTCAAAAGCACCCCTGGCTCTGGATTCCACCAGGAGCTGCCATCTTCATTACCGTTGTCGCCATCAATGTGCTGGGTGACGCGGTCCGTGATGTATTGGATCCCAAAATGAAAGGAAGGTAACGTATGGAGGAACCAATTATTACCGTCCGCAATCTGCAGACTTTTTTCCATTTGGAGGGACGGGTCAGTAAAGCGGTTGACAACGTCAGCTTCTCTGTACCGAAGGGAAAGGTTATTTGTATTGTGGGTGAGTCGGGCTGCGGAAAAAGTGTCACCGCTCTTTCTCTTCTGCGTCTGGTTGACTTTCCAGGGCGGATTGCCGGCGGTGAAATTCTATT
Source organism: Ruminiclostridium cellobioparum DSM 1351 = ATCC 15832 (assembly GCF_000621505.1). Taxonomy (GTDB): domain Bacteria; phylum Bacillota; class Clostridia; order Acetivibrionales; family DSM-1351; genus Ruminiclostridium; species Ruminiclostridium cellobioparum. The sequence continues at coordinate 14,694 of NZ_JHYD01000062.1, read as the reverse complement.
TCACAACAGAGATATTTTAAAAATGAATACAAAGGAAATTCATAATTTGCGCGGGGACAAAATTTCAATGATCTTTCAGGAACCGATGACATCTTTGAACCCGGTGTTTACCATAGGACGGCAGATTTCGGAAACTCTTCTGGAGCATACTCTTTGTGACCGGAAGGAAGCGTGGGAGGAGGGTGTGGAATTGATTAAGAAGGTAGGTCTCCCGCGAGCCGAGAAGATTATGGATTCATATCCCCACGAATTAAGCGGAGGGATGCTGCAGCGCGTTATGATTGCCATTGCGCTGAGCTGCCAGCCGGAACTGCTGATCGCAGACGAGCCTACGACTGCGCTGGATGTTACCATTCAGGCGCAGGTACTGGACCTGCTGCGTCAGCTCCGTGACCAATCCGACATGTCCATCCTGTTTATAACCCACGACCTTGGCGTTGTGGCTGAGATTGCGGATTATGTTATTGTCATGTATGCGGGCAGGATCATTGAGGAAGCTCCTGTAACAGAGCTGTTCCGCCATCCCAGGCATCCGTATACCCGCGGACTTTTGAAGTCAAGACCTGTGATCGGGCAGCGCCGTGACAGACTGTATTCTATCAAAGGACAGGTTCCGGATCTGTCTGAACTGCCCCAGGGCTGCTATTTTGCCGACCGCTGTGAAAGCTGTATGGAACCCTGCCGGAAGGAGTATCCGGAATCTGTCTCAGATGCGGGCGGGCATAAAACGGCCTGCCTGCTGTATAAGGAAGGAGTTGCCAATGGATCGACCACTGCTGAAGATTACTGATTTAAAGAAATATTTTCCTGTTAAGGGAGGCTTGTTCGGAAGACCTGTGGGTTGGGTCCGGGCTGTAGACGGTGTAAGCTTTGAGATTTTCAGAGGGGAGGCCTTCGGCCTGGTAGGTGAGTCGGGAAGCGGAAAGACGACTCTTGGGCAAACCGTTCTGCGAATGCATGGGAGAACCTCCGGTCAGGTCATGTTTGACGGCCTGGATATTCACTCCCTTCCTCCGAAGGAATTTCACAAAACGCATACCCGGATGCAGTACATTTTTCAGGACCCATACAGCTCGCTTAATCCCCGTATCCGCATTGGAGACGCCATCGCCGAGCCGCTGCTTGCACACCGACTGGCCACCAGGGCAGACGTGAGGGAACAGGTGGAAAGCATTCTGGCCCAATGCGGGATGGCAGCCCGGTTTATGGACCGGTATCCCCATGAATTTTCAGGCGGACAGCGTCAGCGTATTGTTATTGCGAGAGCCATTGCCCTGAATCCGGAATTTATTGTGGCCGATGAACCTGTTTCCTCTCTGGACGTTTCCATTCAGGCGCAGATAATCAACCTGTTCAGCGATCTGCAAGAGGAACGGAAGCTCACTTATCTGTTTATTTCGCATGACCTGGGAATCGTAGAACATCTCTGTTCCCGGATAGCCATTATGTATCTTGGTTCAGTGGTGGAATTGGCCACAAGGAGTGAACTGTTTTTAAATCCAATTCATCCGTATACAAAGGCTTTACTGTCTGCCGTACCGATTCCCGACCCCGAACGAAAGCGCAGCCGGATTGTGCTGAACGGTGATGTCCCCAGCCCGGAAAACCCGCCTTCGGGATGCAGATTCCACACGAGATGTCCGTTTGCAAAGGACATCTGCAGGGAGAAGGTTCCGGAATTCCGCAAGGTCGAAGACCACCATCAGGTTGCCTGCCATCTTTTTTAAGGTTAGTATTTTTTGAAAATTAACAGTTTGATTTTTTCTCTTTCATTATGTATAATCACTATTGTATGTTAATTTGATTTTTACATATAAAAACCGTACTAATCAGTTATACTATTTAATGAAAAAATAATTCTTAGGATGGGGTACTTATGAAAAAGAAAACAAAAATCTCCCTGGTAATATCAGTTTTATTAATTGTTTTGATGCTTACTTCCTGTACAGCATTAACCGGAAACAACAACGATGGCAAAGTAAGCGAAATAAGTGCAAGCTCATCGGGAACATCTCAACAAAGTCAGCCGGCAAATCAGTCATCAGAACCAACTGCTGGAAACTCAACACAGCCTGCGAACACAACTACAGAGCCTTCAAACACAACAGCTGAAGAGCAAAAGCCTCAGACTGTGAATGGACTGCAGCTTTCACCAGGCATTGAAAACATTAAAGTTAAGGCTGTTTATCTGACAGGACCTTCAGCAGGATCGACCGACAGGGTGGACAAGATAATAGATCTGGCAAAAAAAACAGAGTTGAATACAGTTGTAGTTGACATTAAAGAAGACGGTTCACTGAATTATGAATCAGAACTTGATGTAGTAAAGAAATATGGCAAGCAGACCAAGTATTACAATCCTGAAAAACTTATTAAAAAGTTTCATGATAACGGTGTCTATGTTATAGGCCGTATTGTGACATTTAAAGATCCTACCCTTGCTAAAAACAGGGCTGATCTGGCTATTAAAAATTCAAAAGGTTCCCTGTGGCTGGAAAACGGAAAGACTCCCTGGACTAATCCTTATAATGAAGAGGTTTGGGATTATAATATTGCAATAGCTAAAGAGGCCGTATCAAAAGGCTTTGACGAGATACAGTTTGATTATGTGAGATTTCCAACAGGAAAAAAAGCAGATTTTAATTACGGAGCCAATGTACCCGAAAAAGCTGTCGCCATAAATGGTTTTCTTGCAAAGGCAAATAAAGTGCTGCATGATGAAGCAAAAGTACCGGTATCGGCCGACGTATTTGCCATTATAGTTGAGAGCAAACCCGACGGGGAAAGTATCGGACAAAGAATTACCGAGGTTGGTAAGGACATTTACTGCATCAGCCCCATGATCTATCCCTCACATTATGCCAACGATGCAAAAAAAGGAATAATGGCTAACGGAGTAGGACAGCAAATTAATGGTATAGTCTTCACCAAACCCGATCTTGAACCATATAAAGTAATGTATAATGCTCTTGTTTCAACAAAATCCAAAATAGCTGCTGCCGGGAACTATAAGGCAAAGGTAAGACCTTATCTGCAGGCGTTTACAGCAAAATATCTGCCAAACGGATATTACCAGACATATGGACCCCAGCAGGTAAAAGAACAGATCAAGGCTGTATATGACGCCGGCTATGAAGAATGGATATTATGGGATCCAAGCAACAAATACCAGGAATCCTATTTTAATCCAGAAAAGTAATAAACCAAACGGGAAAGTAATAATAGAAAATTATATAGAAACAATAAAAGCAGGATGACTAAAGTTATCCTGCTTTTTGCGTTAAAATGCACATTATTATATATAGATCTTCCTGGTCCGGTATGACTTATATATAAATAGTACTTATTTACTATATAAAATAAAGTAGCTAATTATTGAAAAATTTTTTGGGCAATGATACAATATATTGTGCAAGCGCTTTTAGAAAAACACAAAATATAGATATTGGAAGGGGATTTTAATGAAGCTTTCTGAGAATGCGATTAAAGTACTGGAGAAAAGATATTTGGAAAAGGATGAGGACGGCAACCTTATTGAAGATGTGGAAGGCATGTTTAAACGTGTTGCAAAAGCAATTGCATCAGCGGATGAAAATTATACCGACAAAGCCGGTATTGAAAAAATAGAGATGGAATTTTATGAAATGATGGCAAACCTTGAGTTTTTGCCCAATTCTCCTACCTTAATGAATGCAGGAAGACCGTTGGGTCAACTCAGTGCATGCTTTGTGCTGCCTGTGGAAGATACCATGGAGGGCATATTTGAATCTATAAAAAATGCTGCATTGATACATAAAAGCGGTGGGGGGACAGGCTTTAGTTTTTCCAGGCTCCGTCCCAAAGGTTCGGCTGTTAATTCCACAGGAGGAGTGGCCAGCGGACCTATAAGCTTTATGAAGGTTTTCAATGCCGCCACTGAGGCTGTAAAGCAGGGAGGAACCCGCCGCGGCGCCAATATGGGTATTCTCAGGGTGGATCATCCCGATATTATGGAGTTTATTACATGCAAGAAGGATAATTCGGAAATTACCAATTTTAACCTTAGTGTGGGTATTACCGAAGATTTCATGAAGGCTGTGGAATATAATCTTGAATATGAACTTATTGATCCAAAGACTAAAAAGCCGGTTGGAAAGCTGAATGCTAAAAAAGTCTTTGATTTGATAGTCGAAATGGCCTGGAAGAATGGGGAACCGGGAATAATTTTTCTCGACAGGCTGAACAGGGACAATGTTACTCCGAAGCTTGGTGAAATCGAGAGTACCAATCCGTGCGGAGAGCAGCCCCTGCTCCCGTATGAAGCCTGTAACCTGGGGTCAATTAACCTGTATAATATGCTTAATGAGGAAAAGAACGCTTTGGATTTTGATAAATTGGCGGAAACTGTGAAAAAGGCTGTTCACTTTTTGGACAATGTCATTGAAGCCAACAAATATCCGTTAGCAGAGATTGATAAGATGACAAGAGGAACGAGAAAGATAGGTCTCGGTGTCATGGGATGGGCTGATATGCTTTGTGCACTGAATATTTCTTACAATTCACAGCAAGCAATAGAGCTGGCTGATAAGGTTATGGGATTCATACAGGATAATGCTCAGAAGGCCTCACAGGAATTAGCCGAACAAAAGGGTGTTTTTCCATATTATGAAGACAGTGTTTTTGCGAAGAAGGGTATAAAACTGAGAAATGCCACTACTACAACAATAGCTCCAACAGGCACACTCAGCCTTATAGCCGGTGTTTCCAGCGGTATTGAACCTATTTTTGCGATTTCATACATCAGAAATGTTATGGATAATAACGAACTTGTTGAAGTCAATCCCGTATTTAAAAATGCTGCAGTCAAAGGTAATTTTTATACGGATGAACTAATGAAGCAAATTGCAAAGTCCGGTACTGTCAAACATATGGAGGAGATCCCAAAGGAAGTCCGCGATGTTTTTGTAACAGCTCATGATGTAAGACCGGAATGGCATGTTAAAATGCAGGCCGCTTTTCAAAGGCATACTGATAATGCGGTTTCTAAAACGGTTAATTTAAGCCATGATGCAACTACCGATGACGTAAGAGAAGTATTTACACTGGCTTACAGGGCCCAATGCAAGGGAGTGACTATCTACAGGGACGGGAGCCGTGATTTGCAGGTTCTGAACATTGGCAAGGTTCAGGGCAAGGAAGCCTCCGACGATCAGACGCTGCCTGCCGGGGATAATGTTTATTGCGATTCCTGCAATGATATTTCAAAGAGGATCACAGGTATTGAGCCCAGGCCAAGGCCGGATATAACCACCGGTTTCACCGAGAAGGTGAAGATTGGCTGCGGTAATCTTTATATAACTGTTAACTATGATGAAAACGGGATATGTGAAGTATTTACAAATACAGGACGTGCAGGAGGCTGCCCTTCGCAGTCGGAAGCCACAAGCAGACTGGTTTCGGTTGCACTGCGTTCAGGAATGGATGTCAAATCCATAGTGGAGCAGCTGAAAGGTATCAGATGTCCCTCAACAATCCGCCAGAAAGGACTGAATGTACTGTCTTGTCCGGATGCTATCGGGAGACTGATTGAGAAAGTTGCCAAAATTCACAGCAGCAAGGAAGAGGATGGAAGCAATGATTTTACCACACAGGAATACAGCGTTGTCCAGAGGCCAAACTCATCCGGCGACAGTGAAACCGTCTGCGCCTCAGATTGTTATGCGTGTACATTGAAAGAGGTGTGTTCAAATCCTGAAATGGGCTTTGACGGATACGACCCGGGAGGCGCATGCCCGGAATGCGGCAAAACAGTGGAACATGAGGGCGGCTGTGTTATTTGCAGGAACTGCGGGTATAGTAAGTGCGGGTGATAACTTCTGATATTGACAATTAATAAGTGTAGTCTTAAAGCTTTTTATGCATAAAGAAATATTTATCATTTAAATATACTGTGTATTGTGGCGGCCCCCAGTACCGAACCTGATGAGAAAGGTTCGGTACTGGGGGTTTTTGTTGGTTCGTTGTTTTCTATGATGTATTATTAGCAAGAAAAAGGGATGAGTTGACTTATTATTATGAAGGAATATTCTTTATGTGAAAATACATGATATAATGGAAGTGATTGTAAAAGAAACGCATCCGATAAAAATAGTACAAAATATTATAAAGCAATTCAAGTGAGGTAAAAGCCATGAATAAAACAATCAAAAAAACTTGTAGTATTTTTGTAGTTATTCTGACCCTAGTATTTTTAGCGTCGCCAACTAATATACAAGCAAAAGAATCTGATTTTGAAATTGTTGATGGGGTACTTATTAAATATCATGGAGAAAGTGAAACCGTTAATATTCCAGATGGAGTAAAAAAAATTGGCGATCGAGCATTTAATCATACTCTCATAGAAAGCATCACTATACCAGAAAGTGTAAAAGAAATTGGTGATAGTGTTTTTTATTTTTGCTGGGGTTTAAAAAGTATTGCTATTCCTAAGAATGTTATAGCTATTGGAAATGATGCATTTGTTGGATGCACTGATCTGGAAAATATAGAGGTCGATGAAGGCAATCAAAATTTTAAATCCATAGACGGTATTCTTTTCAACAAAAGTAAGACAAAGATTATTTGTTATCCAACTGGAAAAGACAGAATAGAATATACCATTCCAAGTGGTGTTGAAACTATCGGTACTGAAGCTTTTCGTAATTTCAATTTAATAAGTATTACTATTCCAGATACTGTGATAGCTATTGAGATTAAGGCAATTGATTATTGTAATAGCCTAACGGAAATTAATATTTCGAAAAGTGTAAAAACTATTGACAGCATGGCAATATTTCAATGTTATAAACTAAAAAAAATAAGTGTAAATTCAGAAAATAAAAACTTTTTATCAAAGGATGGAATTCTATTTAATAAAAATATGACTGAAATTATTTGTTACCCTATAGGTAAAACAAATAAAAATTATAGTATTCCTAAAAGTGTAAAAGCTATTGGAGATGCTGCATTTTATGAATGTTTTAATTTAACAAGTATAAACATTCCCGAAAGTGTGAGAACAATTGGAAAAATGGCGTTTATGGGCTGTAATAACATAGATATCATAACATTACCCAAAAGCATTACTGCTATTGGCGAAAAAGCGTTTAGACAGTGTTACAGTTTAAAAAGCATAGCCATTCCTGATGGTGTCATTAACATCTATGATGAGGCATTTTATAATTGTGATAATCTTACAAATGTAACCATTCCTTACAGCGTTACAAAAATAGGAAAAAGCGTTTTTTCATATTGCCCCAAACTAACAAGTATAACTGTTAATACTTCAAATAACTATTACATATCTAAAGACGGAGTTTTATTCAATAAGGATATGACAGAAATAATATGCTATCCCCCAAGTAAAAAAAATATTGACTATGTAATTCCTAGTGGAGTAAAAACTGTTATTAGTGAAGCATTTGCTTTGAGTTCCAATTTAACAAGCATCACAATCCCTGAGGGTGTAACAATAATTGGCAAGAGTGCATTTTATGATTGCCATAATTTAACCAGCATTAAAATTCCTGAAGGGATTACAACAATTGATGATGAAACGTTTCAATATTGTTTTAATCTATCAGAAGTTAACATCCCAAATAGTTTATCAACTATAGGTCAATATGCATTTTTTCAATGCAAACTAACAAGTGTTTCTATCCCATCGAATGTAAAGACAATCGGTGAAGGAGCATTTGAATGGTGCTCCAACCTATCAGACGTAAACATCCCAAACGGTATAACAGTGATAGGTGAGTATGCATTTTTTAACTGTGAACTAACAAGTGTTACTATTCCAGGAAGTGTTAAAGAAATAGGTTATAAAGCATTTGGATATATTAGCACGGACGATTTTCACTTGATCATTCCAAATTTTAAAATATACGGAGTAATTGATTCCGCTGCAAATAAATATGCGAAAGATAATAATATAACATTTGTTGAGGTTAAATAGTTGGGTTAATTAATCTAGATGTGGTACTTTTAGGATAACACTTTTAGAAATATTGGGGGAAAGCAATGTCGATAATAGAGGTGAACATTTCATACAAAAACAAGGATATAAAGCAGGCTATATCTTATATTGTTAATCATATTCATAAACTTTGGGTCGCGTTGCTTTGCTTTATTATTGTAATATTAGAGATGATTATTTATGGATTCATTAACGAGGTTACTGATTACAATATAGGGTTAATTCTGGTATTTTTATTTGCAGCACTTATTTTCTATGGTTATTATTTTAAGAGGCCGGTAAATGGTTATCTGAAGTATTATGAAAAAAGAAAAGGAGGCCAATATTTCTTTTCAGAGGATAACATTAAAGCTATTGGAGAAGATATTCAAAGTACTTTCTGTTGGAGTTTATTTAAAAAAGCATATAGTATTCCAAGTGCGTTTTTATTTTATGATGATAATAACTTCATATATGTTTTCCCAAAGCGATGCTTCATTAACAATAAAGACATTGAACAATTAGAGAATTTAATACAGAAATCGATAAAGGTATATAAGAAATACAATTAGAAATCTTTAAGGTGTAGAAGTATTATCAGGAAGTACATATCAAGTCTACATAACTACTTCCATTTCCAATATGTGAAGTTTTAAGGGTAATATCGGAGTTTCCCAGTATACCTTCTTATTGTATGTAATCAGTTCAATAATTATGCATATTAATAAACAATAAATTATTAATCCAGAAATACTTGATTATTAGGTGTTTCTGGATTTTTTAATCCACACCGTATAGATTTACATAAGTGAATTTATTTCTTAGCTATAACTAAAGGACCGCGACGCTATAACTTAGTATTATGATTTTAGTTTAATGATAAGATAATTTATAGGAAATGTGAAAGTATGGTATAATACCCTTAGTTTGGATTGGTATTTTAATTTTTTTTAAAGGATGTGGGAGTATAAAAAAATTGGTTATTTCTTTTATTACAATACTATTTTTAATTTCTAGCCCTTATAATATAAACTATTCCTTATCGAAAGTACCAGATGAGCCACAAACACTAATTAAAATTAGCCAGAATTCGAAGGTGGGCTTAAAAAATACCGACGGTATAATAGTAGTGAGTCCGATATATCAAGATTTAGGGATAAATCAAATAAATGGCATGCTAGCAGTTAAACGAGAGAATAAATGGGGATTTGTTAATAAGAACTTTATAGAAGTAATAAAACCAATATTTGATGAGGTAGGATATTTTTATTGTGGATGGTGTCCAGTTAGAATTGGTAATCTATGGGGGTTAATTGATTTAAATGGGCAATGGGTAGTCAATCCTATGTACGATTATATTGAAATATCTAAAGAAACTAAAACTGCAATTATAATTAAAAATGGAAAATATGGCCTTATTGATGATAGGGGTAATATTAGGATAAATACCGAGTATGAAAAACTTACTTTTATAAAAGATGGAATGTTATCATTTCTAAAGAATAGGAAAACAGGAATGGTTAATCAATTAGGGGTTGAGATATTTCCAGCAGAGTATACAGGAATATATGGCATTACAACTTTTCCTGAGAAATCAAAGTATATGTTTTCTGTTTTATTGGAAAAAGAGGTACCTACGAAATCAGGTTCAAGTTTAGAAAGAGAAACAGGTTTTTTTGAAAAGTCTGGAAAAACTATTATTATGAAATCTTATGAAGGTTATGATTTTATTACTGAAGATTTAGCAATAGTATACGATGAGTTTGGTAATGTCGGACTTGCTGATTTAAATGCTAATCATTTATTTAAGCCAAGCAAATGCGAGATTAAACCATATCTTAGCGACAAATTTATAATTGTTAAATACAACAGATATCATGGAATCATTAACAATAGTGGACAGGTAATAGTAAAACCCATATATACCTTTATGGCCAAAGTTGGTGAAAACTTGCTTGTATGTTCCGGTAATTTGAAAGGTGGCAAATGGGGAATTATTGATAAAAACGGAAAAACGATTGTACCTTTAAAATATAGTAATGCTAAAACTAACGGAAAGTATGTATGTTTTGAGGATAATGGATTATGGGGGATACTTGATGCAACTGGTAAAATTACAGCTAAGCCACAATTTTCTTATGAGCCAAACTTTATCGAAAATGATCTTATTCGTGTATTTAGCAATAAGAATGACCATCTTTATGTAGGCTATACCAATATATACGGGGAATCATTAACAAAATCATTATTTAAATCTAAGTTCCCTTTTGAGGAGGCAATGCCTTTTAATCAAGGTTTGGCCTCTGTGAAAATGAAAGGCATGTGGGGATTCATTGATGCTTCTGGGAAAATAGTGATACCGTGTAAATATAACTTATGTAGTGATTTTCAAAATGGTGTTGCCTGGGTGGAGGAAGTTATTGATAATGTTCCAAAGTATGGCCTTATAAATAAAAACGGAGATTACCTGTTGGAACCACAATTTAAGGCTCCGCTTTCCAGTTTAATTATTGGCATTTATTAATATATTGTAATGAATATGGGATTTCATATCACTACAATTGATAAGCTGTAGTTGCAATTAGATTATATAATGCTTCTCTATAATACTGTTGCTTGCTATCTGCTTGTAAAAAGAAGTTTCTAATATCTATATTTAGGATCTTGTGGTTAAGCAAGAATAGGTGTGTCCAGACTACATAATGACTTCCATTTCCAATATATGAATTTTTAAGGGTAATATCGGAGTTTCCCAGTAAACATTGCATGCAACTAGTTAGTCTGTGTAATTTATGGAATTTTTATGCATAAGTAATTAATTTTTCTATCTTAATACTCTGTGTATTTTGTGGTGGCCCCCGGTACTGAACTTGATGAGAAAGGTTCGGTACTGGGGGTTTTTAATGATTAAATTCTTAAAAAATAGTTTTAAGCCGTTACAAAATATATTGAAAAGTGGTAAAATAGAGTCGATATGGAAGATGTATTATGGCTATAATGGGAAGCTTACATATCTTCGTTTCAAATATTATGAACATTTACACATGGTAATTATAGGGCAGAATTTTTGAGGGGATCTTATGATAATAGAAGAAGATACTGTAAAACGAAATGATTTAAATCTAAGAATTGAAAAACTTGGACTTGAGACGGAAATTTTCCACGATGGAATTAAAAAAATGTTAATAAAGAATTGCTGTCAATGAAACACAAATTTTTATATTGAGGTGACTTATAATGGATTATTCTCGTGGATCAGAATGGAGACAATGGGATTTGCACGTTCATACTGATTCGTTGTATGATTCGGACTACAAAAGTAGTGACAGTGAATAATATTATATAATAATGTCACTTCAGGCGCAAGTTCTCTTAGATGCTGAATACGTTTATTATCAATAAAAAAGTGATCTGTAATAGCCACGGCAGAAATATTATTTTTAATTAAAGTAATATAAAAAAAGAAATATATTTTTTATATTAGCAGGGGTTTATTATGAAATTATCAAAATCAATTGATTTTCTTCTCGAAAATGCAGGACCGGTGATTCAATATAGGCTACGGAAAGAAATTCTCTGTAATCTAAAGAAAACGGAAGAAGAAAACCTATTGGAACAAATCTATCAAACGCCGTATTTCAAACTACTGCAACGCTATATCAAGCTGAACGGATATATTGGTAGCGGGGCACACAGCTGGGATAACTGGCGGGGCGTGATACTCCACGAAACACCTTTGCAGGATGGTGAAGCAGCTGCGCGGCTGCTGTCCTATTTTGCTATACCCAAAACGCACCCGATTGTTGTGAATTTCATTGCTGCTATGCGTGACAAGGATACTTTGCGAAATGAGTTTTCCTATATTCCGCCCGAAGTAGAGCGATATGAAAACCGGTACCGCGGAATCAACAGCGGATTTTGTTTGATGATTTTAATCTATACCATGCAGGCGATGCTTGGTTACGGTGATGACGAGTATGTAAAACCCTTTCAAAGTGTTTCGCTAGAAGCGTTTGAGAGTATATTGCCGCTCTCATCGATCAATGAAATAACTAAGATACGCCAGGGCAAAGCGAAATATAACTATCCCTATATCGAGGAAAGTACGAGTTTCCCATGTCAATACCATTTAGAGGTTTTGGCTTATACAAACGCATGGCGAACACCAGAAAATATAGTATTGATGACTAATTCACTTAATCATTATAACGCAATTCTACATGGTGCAAATCCTATGAAAGTCAAGATTGGCTCGAATTATTACGTTCCCTTTACGCTAAATATGTCAAACAGCCCTATCCGGCCATTTCGTGCAGATGTAATTGACAACATAACTTACCGACGCCTGCTAACAGAAATCGCAATGCTCGGAGTAGGTGAAAGCGTTGGGGTGATAAAAGATTCTATTGCGGGTATTGATGACGCAATAGGTGACGATGGTATACTAAAAATGAGATTTGATTTGCAACATAACAAACGTTACTCCCCGAAGAATATTGAATATCCGACCCCCTATGTTGATGTACGTCTGGAACAAGATTACAAACGTAAATACGCCCTTGAATGTGATTTGACCTTTTGGGCAGTGCAATTTTTATATCTCTGTGACAATGCTGACTTCCACAAATGAGTAAACGATGTTAATGCAACTGCCCATTATATTTACGATAATAAATGAGAAATACAAAAATATAAAGTTATGGAGAAAATTGATGAATGTTACATTTAACAAATTTAGTAAATTCAAAGAGGAATTATTTATGAATTTTTAAAAGATGGATATTCATTTGAATGCAGATATGAAAGGGACTGGAGTAAAAACTGGAAAGAAGCAGATGATTTTTTCTATGATAATTTGCAAATAGCAGATGCATGTGGTTTTGTTACAACTTTGAATGAAATTCCAATTGGTTTTACTAAAACCATACAATCACAAAAGAGGGAGTATATTATTTTCAAGAGATAGAAGGAAAAGTAAACGAATTGCCGAAAGAAGATTGGGAACGAGTACAGAAAGATATTGACGAACAGATTGTCTCTTACAGCGAGTGGAAGGATTTTTCTGAACTTAGCGCAAGCTGACATAGGCTAAGCTGCATGGTATAAGCATAATAACAATTTAACGATTATTACAAACTCCCCATTATGTTTTGCTGAGGGAATAGAGCCGAACTTCACCAAAGGCTAATAATGCATTCTGAATCAAGGTGTAATTATGAGCGCACAATGGGAAGTTGCATATCAGAAGTACGTACCTCCCATTATCCATATACTGCTGACTCAGGTAGCAAATTTATTTTTTATTATTTGCAATACACAGTAAAGTGCTTATTTTGCGGTAAATACAGAAAATAAATTCAGGTTAATACTTAGTTTTACATACAGAAATGTATAGTTTGTATGATGAGTTATATTTTTTAAATATCTATAATTCTAAAATATTAGGAGTCTATTATGGAGAATGATACTTATGTTCCGAAACATAAGTTTGATTATGAAACAGTTGAGAGAATAAGAAATACTGATCCGGAAATTATTAAACCTGTATTACCATATATTTTTGAATGGCTTGAAGATATTAATTGGCCAGTAGCACAGGAATTAGTAAAAGTATTGGTTAGATTTGATGATTTAATTATTCCATTTATAAAGGATCTGATCCATAGACCGGATGGATTACGAGAATATTCAGTATATTTTTTCATGTTGCCATTGCTTACGGATACTCAATTAACTTTATTAAAAGATGAGTTAGAGAGAATTGCATACTATCCATCACAATTTGAGAGTGAAGAAGGATATTTTGAAATTGCTGAAAAATATCTACAAAAAATAATAGAATAGGCATCAGGATATCAAACATTGGCATTTGTGTTAGATATCCTTCCGCTTAGTAAAAATATAATTGAAGTTGAAGCATATGATTTAATTTGTTCATTTTAAAAGTGAGGGACGAGTAGAAACAGAGAAATTGACCATTATCCATATAACTGCCTATAAATTATATATTATAAGCTGAACTCAGATACATTAGCTTAATACAGCAATTATATTCCATTATATGGTCTTAAGTTGTAAAATGAAAGATAATAGACATAGAATTTGAAATAAGCATATATACTGGAGATATCTATGGGTATAACTCAGACCGGAGAAAAGAGACTTCTAGCTAAATATAGAATAATAAATTTGACGTGGAAAAAGATTTGTATTTTAATCAGTATTATTTTAATTATAATACTTTTTTTTACAGCTTTTTATAGTGGATTAGTAGTTAAAAAATATAATATCGTTTCTAATAAATTATGTGTACATGAGTCAGTTAGGGTGGCATTAATAACTGATTTACATAGCCATGTTTATGGAGATAATCAAACAAGGATTGTTTCAATTATCAAGCAGCAAGATCCTGATATTATTGCACTTGCAGGAGATATCGCAGATGATGTGGAACCAATTGAGGGTACAAAACTATTTTTGGAAGGATTGAAGGGGTTCAGGCCAATATACTATGTTACCGGAAATCATGAATTTTGGTCCAATGATATAACAAATATCAAAGACACAATTCGAAAATATGGAGTTAATATTCTTGAAAATAAATATGAGCAGATAAAAGTTAAAAACTCAAATATTATTATAGCTGGAATAGATGATCCTGATGTTGCTATATACGAGAAACCAAACTTTAATTTACTGAGGGAAATGAATAATAATTTTAT
>NZ_JHYD01000061.1 GCF_000621505.1 Ruminiclostridium cellobioparum DSM 1351 = ATCC 15832 | reverse complement strand
AAAGAATTCTTGTGGACTATGACATCGAAGCTGGTAAAACAAGGAGCTCAAAGCACCGTTTTGCAAGAGCCACTTTCGCTGCTGCTAATATACATCTGGATGCTTGGATCAAACACAAATCCTTTAGTATTCTGAGTCTATTGCAATAGTACAAGAACTTTTCAAACAGCATTTAAAAATCTTTGAATTTCAAAGGTTTATTTGCTGTCCCAAAAAATCTGGGCTCAAAATTACACAACTATTAATTTCTCAAGGTACAATGCTTTTTCTACAAATAGCTCCATTTCACAAAGAAAATGGAGTGAAGTATTGGTTTTTCTCGAAATTACCAATTACTTTTCGAGAGTATTCTTTAATCTGCTTATTATGCCTTTTTCATTCTGAACAGCCTTTGTATCACAACTGTAAGCAAAAGACACTCCCCTATTATGAATATGGCCATTGAACTGCCGTAACCATATTGATACTTATGGAAAATAGTATTAAACATAAGGGTACTCGGAACCTCGGTTGCATGTACCGGACCTCCTCCGGTAAGGACATAAATGAGGTCGAAGGTTTTCAATGAACCTATTACGGCAAATGTCACGCAAACCTCCAATATGGGCTTAATCAATGGAATGGTTATTCTGAACGCAGTTTGTACCGAAGACGCTCCATCTATTTTAGCCGCTTCCATAATATCGGAAGAAATGGATTTAATGGCTGCGTACATCAGAAGCATGTGATAACCGATGTACTGCCACACAACAGGGACAAATACCGCTCCAAGTGCGGTATCGGTGCTTCCTATCCACTCTTTGGCCAATGAATCCAGACCGATATTTCTTAAAAATGTATTCAGCAAACCATAGCCCGGGTGGTATATTTTCATCCACAGCTGTCCTATTACAACCGTTGAAACTATGACAGGTATAAAATATACCGACCTGTAGAAATTCTCTCCTCTGACTTTGTTGGATAATACCAGAGCCAGCACTAAAGATATTGGAAGCTGTATGAATACTGACAAAAACGCCAATATGACAGAATTTTTTATTGACTCGATAAAGCCATCTTCGTGGTTTGTAAATAAAGTAATATAGTTATCAATACCAATAAATTTGCTTTTTCCTATTCCATCCCACTGAAGCGTACTGTAATACCCCGACATGAATATAGGAAAAATAATTATCGCAATGAATATAATCAGAGCAGGAAGAATAAAAAAACATATAGCTTTTTTGTTGCTCAGTACTCTCTCCATTTTTCCACCTCACAATTATTAACGGCAAAGGTGTCCGCTGAGAAAATGCTGACTCGCATGTAGTTTCCGAGCGGACACCCTGGATTATTCCCTGACTGTTAATAATTCTACTGTTTTAGTATTTATTTCTTTTCATTCAATTTCTGCATTTCCTTGGCAAATTCTTCAGGAGTTTTCTTTCCTGCATATATTTCTGCTACAAGGTTCTTGTGAGTTTCTGCATCAGCACCTTCAAGGAAGGTATCCCATGCAAGAACATATGATTTTGCATTTGCTGTCAAATCTTTTATCTGTTTGGCCAATGCATTGATCTTTGACTCATCAACGCCGTCAACCTTCCAGGTGGCAAGACCGCCGTCGTCAGCTGTGAGCTTTGCCATTGTCTCCGACAGATATCCTGCTGTCTTGCAGGCAGCATCCTTGTCGGCAGCGTTGGCACTTACACAGAAACCTTCTATGGAACCGCCGAAGAATTCATCAGAAGTACCTTTTCCGTCATTAACCATCGGGAATGCAACAGCCTGAACCTTATCGGCAACCTTGCTGTCTTTGCCCATTATATTTCCTACAAACCAGTTACCCATGTAATACATTGGGATCTGACCTTCTGTAAACGGAATTGCCGATTCATCGTTTGTCAAACCGAGACAGCCATCGTTAAATGCCTTTGCATCAACAAGTTCTTTCAGCTTTGCGGCCGATTCGACAAATGCCGGCTGATCATAGGAAGCAGTCTTATTTAATGCATCAACACATGCCTGAGCACCTGCCGTACGAAGAGCAAGAGCATTCTGGAAGAACATTGCGGGCCATCTGTCTTTGCCACCAACGGTGATAGGAGTGATATTTTTCGCTCTGAAAGCTTTTACAGCTGTGAGAAGTTCGTCGTAAGTAGCCGGTATCTTAACACCGTTCTGATCGAATAAATCCTTGTTGCAGTAGAGTACGGCAACCCATTTTGAATAAGGAATTCCGTATGTTTTATTGTCAAATTTGAAGAAGTCTGTTGCACCCGGAAGAATTTTATCACCTGCTCCTGATGAAGCAATATATTCATCCAATGGAAGAACTTTACCTGCATCTACAAAAGGTTTGGTGAAACCTGCACCCCAGCTGTAGAATACGTCTGGAGCTTCATTTGCAGCAACAGCAGTCTTTAGCTTTGTCTTATAGGATTCGTTTTCTGTTGCATCATGTTCGATAGTAATATTGGCCAGCTCAGTTTTTGCGGATTCCAATACCTTATAGAAATATGCGGCATTTGAGTCCTTGGTCGGATCTGTCCACAGCGTCCAAACCCTGACAGTTGCACTTTTTGTTTCTGATGGTTTTGCAGATGTCTCGGTTGTTGTCGAACCGGCAGCTGAAGTATCAGATGAATTTGATCCGGCGGAATTACTTCCACATGCTGCAAGGCTGGTTGCAATAGCAACTGAAAGAGCAGCAGTCATAACTCTTAATGCAAATCTCTTCATTTTAATTTCCTCCTAAAAGTTATTTATATTTTTTACTGCAAGTTAATAATAAGCTAAGATGCTGCATATATAAATTCATTAGTTTTACTGAAAAGTATAAAATTTTTTCTGTGTGAAATTATTAAACGCATTGTGCTAGTGGTCTGCAACATCTAAAACGTATATTGCCGTCGAGGAAAATTTTCGCAGCATAAGGCGGAGGAAGAAGGCAATACTGTATGTATTGACAAGGACGACAACGAAATTCTGCGGGGATTTAACCGTCGGCAATATGTGACTTTTAGGTGTTACAGACCACTAGATTAATAGCGCAGATATTTTACGGAATAAATAGCTGCTGCCTCACCGGGAACAACTTTGCAGAACTTGTGCTTCAAATAGTGCGCGAGAACGTATACACCAATGAGAAGCCTGAAAGGAAATGAACTTTATTTGGATTTTCTGTAGTCATTCGCACTCAAACCTGTATACTTCTTGAAGCATATGCTGAAATAGTGAGGATCGTTTATCCCCACCTGCCCGGCTATTTCATATACCATTAAGTCTGTGTCTCCCAACAGCTTAAAGGCTTTTTCCATTCTCAATTTCATGAGGTAATCCACAAAGGTCTGTCCGGTTTCCTCCTTGAAAATACGGCTGAGATAGCTTAAATTCAGGAAAAATTTCTTTGCAACTTCTGAAAGTGACAAATTTGAATCGGTATAATTATTATGAATATATTCTTTTACATCCTGCAAAATCTTTCTGGCCTTTTTCCCCTGCTGTCTGCTGACCGACAGAGTTGCTGCCGAAGCCGTATTCTTGAGATACTCTTTGATATCGGGCAATGTATCCAGCTTGAAGATCTTTTCAAAGGGCTGCAGATTGTTTTTAAATATATCCTTCTGGTTTATGTCGGACATTATAATAACATTCATAATTACCGATATTAAATTACATGCAATTACGCGGGCCTGTTCCAACGATTTACAGGCATTCTCCTCCTCGCCAAAAAACAGATCGATGGTTTCTCCCACTTTTTCCAAAAGCCCTGATTTTACATAGAAACCGAAACGGCCCATACTGTCATTGTCTACCCTCATGTTTGCACCGGTGGAGGACCAGATATCCGAGAAGCTGACCACCTGGTTTTTACCCACAACAAACTTGTAGCTGACGGCATCACATGCCTCTTTATAGGAGAGATACACTTTATCGATCCCGCTGTGGATATTTCCTATTCCGATAGCTATTGAACATTTGAGCCTGTTAAGCAGCATGGATTTTATGGTTTCACAGCATTCTTCAAGATCAAGAGCCGTTTCGTTTGACATGACAACAATCCTCTGGCTGTTATCAAAAAAAACATTTACATAATCATCTTTTTCAAAAGACCGGCGGATATAATCAATACATCTCATCTTGTTTATTAATTTATGCTCCTCATCTCCGGAATTTTCTTCTATTATATCCTCCACCTCTATAACAGCAATCCGGAAGTCTGCCGCGCCGAACTTTATGTCAAAGTATGAAAGCCTCTCGTCAATTGACGCCAGGTCAAAACCGCCCTGAATCAATTCATTAAAAAGTTTTTCCCTTAAAAATGGGAGATTCTGCTCCAGCTGTTTTTTCAGCTTTTCATAACCTTTGGAAAGAGTTCTTTCCTTAATTATTTTTTCTCTTATGGATATTAAAGCCCTGGTGATTTCATCGTCATTAATGGGTTTCAGAAGAAAATCCGAGATTCCCACCTTTATACCCTTTTTTGCAAACTCAAACTCCTCATGGCCTGTCAATACGATGATCTTTATATGCGGATGTTTCTCACTGACTGTTTTGCTGAATTCCAGCCCGTCCATTACAGGCATGCAGATATCGGTAATTATGACATCGGGAAGCAGAGTGTCCACGAGCTCCAGCGCCGCCATGGCACTTGAACATTCACCCGCTATGTTGAAACCTATCTCCTCCCAGTTTATACAAGCCTTGAGCAGCTCAAGTACAAGGCGTTCATCCTCTACAAGCATTACTTTCATCAAATCTTCCGACATTTAAAACACCGTTGCCTTTCCGGTTCACGAATAATAAAATTAACTGCTGACTCCACATAGCCATCGTGAACCGGATAAGCCGTGAAGATGTACTTCAATAATTAACAGTCACTGAGCTGTACAAGAACCTGTTGCCGACGTGTCTATGCCTCCCCGGTTTTCAGCTCGGGGAGTTCATTCTGGGGATGCTCCGCAGGTATTTTTATAATGACCCTGGTGCCGTTTCCGGGACTGCTTTCAATAGTGACGATCTCTTCTATTCCATAAAGGATTTTCAGCCGCTCTATTGTTCCCCATATACCAAAGCTGTTTTTCTCCCGGGCCGTTTTACCCGAGGTCAGTTTCTGCACATCTTCCCCGGTCATGCCCATACCATTGTCCGCAATAATCAGTTGGATAGAATCTTCATGATATTTTGCACCTATATATATGGAACCGCTTTTTTGCATGGGTCTGATCCCATGGTACAGAGCATTCTCCACAAAAGGCTGCAAAACAAGCTTCAGTATCTTATACTTTTTAACCTCCTCATCGATGTCATATTCCACCGAGAACATATCCTCATAACGGTATTTCTGAATCTTCAAATAGTTGCTCACCACATCAAGTTCCTCTCCGATGGTAATGAGCTCCTTACCCTTGCTCAGGCTTGTCCTGTAATAGTTTCCAAGTGCCTTCATTATATTGTAGACATCCTGGTTTTTTCCCGAGAGTGCAAGTGAGCTTATGGAATCGAAAGTATTATACAGGAAGTGAGGCTTTATCTGCGCCTGCAGCACTTCCAGCTCCGTTTTCCGCTTCAGCTTCTGCTCCTCAACTATCCTGTAAATCAGTTTTTGTATCTCCTCCACCATTGTGTTGTAGCCGTCTCTGAGCCTGCCTATTTCATCCTTGCCTGCCTTCAGCTGCACCTTTTTGAATTCGCCCTTTTCTATTCCCTTCATGGCCTCGCAAAACTTCTTTATAGGCACGGTTATGGTCCTCGATATAAAAATCGAGCCCACAAATAAAAGCAAGCTGTTTACCGCCACCAGCAAAAATGTTACCAACCCTATGAACCCCGACTCCTTGGAAAGCTCCCTGTAGGGTATTATGCTGGCTACCTTCCAGCCCGTTTCATCAATCCTCAGATAAGATACCATGTACTCGGTTTGGTCGGACTTCCACAGTGTATATTTCTTATTTAATTTTTCATTGTCATATATGAATTTCGTAAGATCAAAACCCGAGGTATTATCCGAATCTATCAGTATGTTGTCCTGGCCATCCATGAGAAGTATCTCGGCATCGGGATTGTTTGTCATATCATAGCAGGATTTTTCAAGCACCGCCTCAGGGATATTTAAAACCAATATACCAAGCGGGGTTTGTGTATGCAGATCATTTATAACCCTTATAAGAGATATAAAACTTCCTTCGAAACTCACAGGGTTGAATATTCCACCTGCATTGTAGGCCAGAATATAGCTCCCTTTCTTTTTCATAACCTCGTTATACCAGGGGGCCTGAGTTATATTGGTAATCTTTACTGTTCTGGCGATACCTTTTTCTGCGCTGTACTTATGACCCCTCAAGTCAAATATGTGAATCGACGAGGCATACGAACTTCCCCCTACCAGCCTGTCCACCGCCACATCAGCCTGATGCTGGTATGCAAAGCTGTAGTCTGTCAAAGTGTTCCTAAGAGAATCCTGTATTTCATCATTTGATACGATAAGTTTGGAAAATTCGGCTACATTTCCTATAACCGTATTTGTGCTTGTACTGACTGTATGCAGCAGCTGAAAGGATATGTTGCTTATGGGACCCAGGGCGATTGCAGAGTTGACCCTTGAATACAGTACTGCACTTATCCCTATGGAAATTGCCAGAAGTATAAGATAGTAGGCCACGATTTTTGCGCTTATGGAAAGGTTCATCAGTCTTTGCTGCATATTCCCCTGGATTTTATGCTCAAATACCTTCATCATCTTCTGCATTTTCCGCCCTCCGATAAACTTCCGAAAACATGAAATATGGCGTAGACATGATCACCCTACCCGGATTTTTAATACTTTGATTATATTAAATAGTCCCTGTATTGTAAACATGCCTGCGCCTGTTCTGCAGTCAAACAACAGCCGTTTATTCAATTAGGCTTTAATTTACATAAATATAATACTTTATATAAATATTTTTTATTTTGTTAATTATGTCTTTTCCTGTTAACTCCCAGCAGGCTTGATAATACAGGTCCCATCAAGGTAAAGCCCAGGATGAGCAGCCATTCGTTCAGGCCGAGAGGCACGGTTTCAAAAATCGTCTGAAGTGCAGGTATATATACCACTCCAAGTATCATTACCAATGAGCACAGAACTGCAAGTATCAAGGGAATGTTATTAAATATGGGTATTTCGAATATGTTTTTTGTTTCAGATTTGCACTCAAACACATGGATCAGCTGTGTCATTACCAATGTCATAAATGCTCCTGTGCGGGCCAGCTCTACATTATCCACAAAATACAGTATGCTGACGAATACCCCCAGAGTGCTCAAACCGATGAATATCCCTCTTGATACTATTAATTTCAGCAGGCCGTGGGAGAAGATATGATCCTTTGCTCCCCGTGGTTTTCTCATCATGATATCATTTTCTGCGGGATCCAGTCCGAGGGCTATGGCCGGCAATCCGTCGGTAACAAGGTTTACCCATAATATCTGAATAGGCAGCAGCGGTATGGGAAGCCACATAATCATACCCAAAAACATGGTCAATACTTCACCCAGATTACATGCCAGCATGTATCTTATAAATTTTCTGATATTGTTGTAAATAACCCTTCCCTCTTCTACCGCTGCAACTATGGTTGCAAAGTTGTCATCCAGCAGTACCATGGAGGAGGCCTCCTTTGTCACATCAGTGCCGGTTATTCCCATGGATACACCGATATCGGCCTCTTTTACGGCAGGAGCGTCATTTACTCCGTCTCCTGTCATGGCAACTATGTGACCCAATTTCTTAAGCACCCTGACAATCATCAGCTTGTGCTTGGGAGAGACTCTTGCATATACCGAAACAGAAGGAGCCATATTTTCGAGCTGTGACTCATTCATTCTGTCAAGCTCGGCACCTGTCAATACATTATCCCCCTCACAGAAAATGTTTAATTCTCTGGCTATGGCTGTGGCTGTGAGCTTATGGTCCCCGGTTATCATTATGGGCTTTATACCTGCAAGCCTGCATTTTTGAACAGCTTCTATGGCTTCTTTTCTCGGAGGGTCGATCATTCCCATCAATCCCACGAATATAAGATCATTCTCCACATTTTTAGTATTGGGACTGTAAGTGCCGGTCTCCAGTTTTCTAAAGGCCAGCCCCATTACTCTCAGGGCATTGTTGGCCATACTGTCGTTTATCCTGGTTATCGACCTTCTTGTCAATTCATCCAGCTTGATAATTCCCCTGGCCGACATTATTCTGTTGCACTTGTCAATAATCATATCAGGGGCGCCTTTTGTGAATACATACACCTCTCCCTTGTTGCTTTTACAGACTATTGACATGCACTTTCTGTCAGAATCAAAGGGGAGCTCATCTATTCTCTGATAAGTTCCGTTCAAACTGTTCTGAGTTATACCCGCCTTTGCGGCAGCGATGGTCAAGGCTATTTCGGTGGGATCCCCCGAGATTTTCAGGGTATCCTGTTTGGAGAAAATGGATTTGATTTTACCCATCGCGGTATTTTCGGAAGCGGGCCTGGTTATGACCGAGTTGTTGCACAGAGCTCCGATCTCCAGTGCCAGTTTTACTCCTTCCACTTTCAGAGGGTCGGAAGATCTGTTGTCAGCAAGAAAGTCCCCCTCCAGATTGTAACCGTTGCCTGTAACCGAAAGCTGGTAGCCTGCCGCATATATTTTTCTCACCGTCATCTTGTTCTCTGTTAGCGTCCCTGTTTTATCCGAGCAAATTATGCTGGCACAGCCCAGGGTTTCAACTGCCGGCAGCTTTCTGATCAGGGCATTTCTTTTCAACATTCTCTGGACACCCAACGCCAGGGATATGGTGACTATTGCCGGAAGTCCTTCAGGAACGGCGGCCACGGCCAGGCTGATCCCCGAGAGCAGCATGTTGAAGAGCTTTTCACCGCGGATGACGCCAGCTATGGAGACGATTGCACATATCAGCAGACATCCCACGGCAATAAACTTACCCAGGTGTGCAAGCCTTCTCTGCAGCGGCGTCTCATCATCTTCAATATTCTGTATCATATCGGCAATATGGCCCATTTCGGTTTTCATACCGGTGGCATAAACTACAGCTTTGGCTCTGCCGCCGGTTACCACGGTTCCCATATAAACGGAGGATTTTTTATCGAAAGGGTCTATGAGCGCTTTGTTGTTTTTAATAGGATTCTTTTCAACGGGAACCGATTCCCCTGTAAGGAGTGACTCATCAACATGCAGACTGCTGCTTTCCAGAATGGCTGCGTCGGCGGCAATACGGTCCCCTGCCTCTATGACAAGAACATCCCCAGGAACAATTTCTTCTGCCGGAATGCTCACCTGCTGCTCATTCCTGATGACCTTGGCACTTGGTGCTGCCAGGGACTTTAATGCCTCCATGGTTTTCTCGGTTTTGAATTCCTGGACAAAACCCATTATTGCATTTACCACAACAATAGCTATTATGGTGACAGCCTCGGTCATTTCACCCATGAAGCCCGAAATAACGGTTGAGATCATCAGAATTATAACCATCAGATCGGTAAATTGCTGAAACAGTATCTTCAAAGGTGATATTTTCTTTCTCTCGGCCAAGATGTTAAGGCCGTGCTTTTGAAGCTTATATTTGGCCTCCTTGTCGGTAAGGCCTGTCGTTAGTATATTTTCTGATTTTGCATAATTCAACATAGATTCAATAACACTCATGACATTTTCTCGCCTCTCTGGTATTTAGCATGACTTTCAATAAAAATTGGTACTGTTTTTGAAAGTCATGCTATGAATATTTTTATTCGGGAGGGAGGGAAAATAGTACAAGATTATTGAGATTTAATCAGCTTGAAATGGGGGCTGGAATGTAATATAAAATAATATGAAATTGAATATTTTTATTTATTAATTTATTATTTGATGCAAATTAATTGTAAATGCTCCTGCGCTGATTTAGGTCAATGGGTTGTACCTTGTCGTACCGCAACATTAATACAATTTAAATACATGATATATATATTATAATAGTGCTCCCGTACAAACATCAAAAAATGGATAGCTCACAAAGCTCATGCTGAAATTTGTACGGCTCCTCACAAGTATTTTTGCTGTCGCAGCAAACTCAACCTCCTGTTTCGGGTTGCTGCTCAAATCGGCTTCCTGCCGATTTGCCAGCAAAATAACAATAAAATTATCTTGCCAAAGAAGAAACTAAAAAATTCAAACCATCAAAATAATTTACTCTCCCTTCAACTGCTGAATTTCGTTGATTGCTTCTTTTAATAAAATACAATAAGCGTTTATAAGTGTTATTATTTTGTGTACATTTGGCTCTTTTAGTTCACGTCTTATTCTTCTTATCCCTTTCCAATCCCCTGCTTTAATTTTTCCACTCTCAAATAGCTTCTCCAAATGAACTCTTACCTTCTTACCTTTATGCATATAGTAGCCACTTGGCAGCTCCCCATTTTCGAGAATTGTAACAAGTACAAATAAATCTAAATCTCGATAGTCTATTTCAAACTCAATTGCAAGTTCCTTATCAGAAGCCAAATAGCTTAGTGTGAAATTCCAAACATCACTTTTCTCTACTCTGTTATTATAGCCCATCTGCCTTAAGAAATCGGTCTTTTCAATCAATATGCTACTTATTTCCTCCATTTTATTCACGCTTGCACCCTCCTATCTATCTAGTCCTGGAACACCGCCAGAGAGTCTTCCATCACGTTCAAAGACTTTTTTATAGTTTTCATAACCTTTAACTTGAGAACGCTCCATGTTATAGAATGGACTTGGCTCTCTTCCTAAACTTCTTCTTGAAAAGTCAGGACCGATATCAATTATTTCTCTGCCTTCTTTCATCATGTTATTTATCCATCGTTCATTTCTTTTCATCCCTAAATCAAAGTCAAATGGGTCATTCTTCCACGGGTTATAAGCATGTCCCCCAACCTCATCAGCATATTGCTTAACTCGTTTCATATTTTCACCCATTATTATCGGTTTCTTTGCAACAGCACTTACTACCTCAGACGCTCCCGCATTATAAAAGCTCTATACTTTGCTATTATCCTGCGGTTTTCCTTCCCCCTAAAAAGACACGCTCTATATGAAGCCTCCTTACAGAAGCTTGTTTACATTTTTTACAACTCTATTTTACTATAATGACAGTTCAAACAACATCAATCTGCCAACTTTTCAAACGGCTTGTATTCGGTCTTTGTCCGCATCATGCCGTAAATAATCCTCACAGCCCTTCTGGTTATGCAGACAAGAGCTTTCGGCTTTGTTTTGCCTTCCTTGAGCTTGCTTTCAAAATACTCTCTGAATACCGGATGCCTTGCCTTACCGTTGGGATTTACCTGCACCAATTGGATGGCGAGAAAGTGGAATATTGCATTTAAAACCCTGTTGCCCTGTCTGCTTCGCTGGTCTTTGCCCTTTCCGGCAGAGCTGAAATTGACCGGAGCCACACCGCTGAACCGAGCCAGCTTGTCAGAGTTGGGGAACCTTTCAATATTGCCAATCTCAGAGATAATGCCTGCCGCTGTGATAAGGTTGATGCCCGGCATGGTATGAAGCTTGTAGCCTGTGAGCTGAATCAGCCGCTCCAATTCCCTGTCGATATCCTCATTCTCCTGCTTCCTGAACTTCAATTCCCGTACAAGACTCCTGATAACAAGGTCACACTCATCCTGATAATCCTTCTCCTCCGGGCTGTTTCTTTCTGAAAATGAAAGTATCTCCTGCACCTTCTTTACCGTCATGCCTCTGTGCACCTGCCGTAATTCCTCCAGCAATTCTTCCGGCTGTACATCTTTCAGATGCTTGGGATGCGGATACTTCTCCCAGAAATACATGGCTGTTTTGGTGTCCACATCACAGAAATATTGCTTGTAGCTTGGGTAAACATAGGTAAGCTGGGCATTCAGCTGGTTTTTAGCAACAATAATCCCTTTGATGAGTGAATCCCTGCGTTTGACCAATTGCCGGATCGTCCAGAATAAATCGTCATGCTGTTCATCCGGCAGGGTGTCCAGCATATCCCGCAGTATCCTTGCCACACAGAAGGCATCGTAGGAATCATCCTTTCTGGACATGGGTGCGCTTGAACGCATTGCATCGGTGTAGGCAGGATTTACATGCTTGACGGTGTATTTATGTCCCAAAAGGTAGGAAGCAAAATTCCGTCCAAAGCCCCTGGTATCCTCCAAGCCGAATATGGGCTGCAAGTCCCCGTACAACGTTTTTATATCGGCCATGAATTTGCCATAGGCCGACGGCCTGTTGGCGAAGGTAATCTCGCCTAATTTGTTAGTCCAGCAGTCCATAACCACTGCCGTATGGGTATCCTTATGCATATCGATGCCTATAAAAGCCATCTTACGTTTTTGGTAAATGCTATCTCCTCCGTTTCTTTGCTTTGTCTCCATAAAACCTGCCGGCAACCGCACTTTATGAGCGTTAGATTTGGTTAGGGACATTTCTTGAAAAGATGTGTCCCTTGAACTTAATCCCCGCAAGGGAGCGTAAACCTATCTACTTTCCATGTGACAAATTACGTGATTTGCACTGCTTTTCAGTGCTTGGCATCACGAGCCTTGATTCAATTGTTGTGTGTGATATTAACTCTGGTACGGAAGGATTGCAAGTAGATTCTGAGGCATTTTAAATAGAAAAAACAAAACAAAAAACAGAGAAGAAAAAATGTTATAGTTTTTCTTCTCTGCATGTATCTGTGTTTTTATGATGTGCTTTGGCGAAAGCAATGAGGGAAGTTTTCCCCCTTAAACCCCCGGCTGCCCCCATTTTAGCATGGACAAGAATGCCGGTCAAGCTATGGTTCACCATGAACCATGGGGGATGGGCTGTGCCTCATGCACTGAGTAAAACCGGGCTGGAGGAATTGATCGTGCAGCATATTTCAATCATCAAATTCCTTGCCCCTGTGTGGCGATGTGTTACCCTTGTTTCAGATTTTCAAGCGGCTTTGGGATACGAATACCCATGCACAGATTGAGAAGGAATTTGAGGGCAATTTGGCGACTGTTTGTTTTGATACTTTTCTGAACAAATTGTGCTGAACCCAGGGGTTGAAAATGATGCAGGTTAAAGAGGGGTGGTCGAAATTGGGGTACGGTCACCTTTCAGGTGGTCGGAACATGAGAACGCCCGCATTTACCAAGGTGTTACATGGTGGTCATTACTGACACCTGTGGCTTTTACTGAAATGTTCAAATACAGAACTTTTTGTTGATTACACTGAAAAGGTGTGGGTTCATTATTATTGTTTTATGTCTCCTATTACACAGATTATAGGGCAGGCTGTTACACCTGCCCCTTATTAGTATATCTCTAGCTATTTAATTTTGTTAGGGATTCGATTGCTGAGCCTGCAACCTCTATTACATACCAATTTACAGCAATTAAGAAATCCGCTTTTTCATTAGATATAAAATACTCCATACCATATGAGTTTTCCATTAAACTTCCAATTAATTTAGCATCCTTTATCACCACTACTGAATTTCTATCTCTGCTTTCTTGATCAAAAAAAATGTAAGCTGGTTCACTTTCTAAGTGTTTTGAGTATGAAAACTCATTTCCCTCCAAAGGAATAGTCAGGGTTTCATTACCAATAGATAAGTGTCCGGTAGTTTTAAAAGGTTTAAATATATCAATTACTCTTTTTATGAATTGTTTAGAATCATTCTCATCCAATATAACTGTCTCTATACCTATATTACTACTGGTTTGAGTTAATTCATAAGTATTTGGTTTGACATTCATATAATCATCTCCTTGCTGCTGAAAGTTAGTCTTCAAAAACAGGTAAGCAAAAGGGCAGGCTATTATACCTACCCCTTCTTCTTATTATGTTAGGCTTATAATTGTTTTAATGCTATCTCACAGTTCGCTTCATTTACACCGATGTAGAAAATTACTTTATTTTCCACATCAACAATGCATATATCACCAAATCTCCACAACTCACTAAGTGCTTTTTTACAATCATCCACCTTAACCTTAACCCACCAGATACCCATTCCTTTAAAAGGCATTAACCAACTTGCTCCATCTTTAATAAATGACAAATTTTCTAAAAACCAGTCAACCAAATTATCATTATCCCCATCCATTTTTCTAGTACATAGCCTTGGATAACTGTATTTATGTAACTCACTAACACTTTCTGAGTACTTTGTAACTTCCTCTGATTCAGCTTCAAGAAAATCAATTATGCTTACTGCCTTAATTTCTTCGATTTGTTTTTTCATATTAAGCAGTATGCTTTTTTTACGTATCATTTCTTTTCTATCGTCCATAACTATATCCTCTCTTTTTACAATAAATTACCTAGAATATGGTATATGATGGTTTGTATCCTTGTTTGTTGGAGAATACCTATTGTCAGGGTTCTTAAAGTCATACTTAAATGGGTCTGCACCTTTGGGAGCTGTTCCCGCATGGGTATGTAATCCCTGCTCTACATCATTAATATGGTCAGCAACAACCTTTTTTCCTTGTGGTGTTTCGTACTCATAATATCTTCCATGATGAGTGGGATTATCACTATATTCAAAGTTTTTATAGTTCGCACCCTTTTTGGTTATATCATCACCAACTGTCCATTGACGTGAAGCTTGTTGCGACCTAGGAACTTCAGCCCAGTCTTTAGCTTTATTGAGGGCTTCTGTTCGATTAAGGCTACTTCCGACCTCAGACGCTCCCGCATCATCGCCTCCAAACTGTTGGTAGTTAAGCTGCAGCTTAGTGCCTCCCGGAATACTTGTACCTCTGTTTACGGCAATTGTCTGGCTATAATTTTTTCCAACTGATCCCAGCATAACTCCACCAAAAGCAGCTGATGCCACATCTAATGGTATTTTGCTATATTCTTCATTTTCTATATCGCTTTTTACTGCAAGACCTCCACCTACCAAACTTAAAGTTCCCCAGGCTATTGGTTCGGCATTCGCTGCTACAAAAGTTGCAGTTGGAGAAGCCAATATAGTAGGCACTAGAACAGGAGCTGCATATATCGCCGTGGCTACTGCGGCTCCTGTTCCTGCTGCAACCGCCATTCCAGTGGAAAACCTTGCTAACCGTTGTTCTGATTCTGTTCCGTATGTATCTATTATATCAAATGCTTCTTTTCTTTTTTCTGAGTTTGTCAATGCCTCAAACCCAGCTTTTGTTTTATTTGCCTGTTCTGCACTCCACTTTTTAACAGCCTTTGTATCATTTTTTAGTGTTGTCCAGGCCTTTGACGCATTTTTCTTTGCCCCATTCACAACATAGGAGGCTGCACTTTTTGTGTCATTCCATGCACTTATTGTTGTACTTGTTGTGACTTTCCATACTTCTTCGGCCTTTTCAGTTACATAGTCTGCTGCTTCAGAGGCTTTATTTCCAACCCATTTTGCTCCCGAGGATATTTTGTTTCCTACGGGGTTAATTACTTTCTTTTTAAGCCAGCTCCACGGACTATGCCCCGTCGGATCACTATACATCAACGGTTCATTATGGCAATACGTATACAGGTTCAAACTCAGCGGGTCATTGCGGTCCCCCAGGTAGGTGTCCTCCTGCAGGAATCTGGCTGTTTTGGGATCATACATTCTGGCGTTCAGATAGTACAGTCCTGTCTCCTTGTCGTACTGGTAGCCTGCATAGGTTATGCTGTTGCTTGCACTTCCTGTTGTGTCGGTTATGTTTCCGAAGGCATCATAGTAGTAGGTCGCGGCTATTGTTCCGTCCGACCTTAACAGGGCGGTTACGTCTGCATGTCCATTGTACATGTAGCTGTAGGTGGTTCCGTCGGCTGTTCTCATGAGCAGGTTCGTGCCGTATATGTTCCTGGCCTTCTGGGTGTTTGACTGGTCTACTTCCAGGACTACCTTGTCATAATCGTACAGATATCTGGTTATTGCTCCGTTTACTCTTTTTTCTACTCTGTAGCCTTCTCCGTTATAGAGGTTTTCTACAGTGCTGCCGCCTGTAGCTGTCCGTATTAGCTGATTTCTGCTGTCGTAGCTGTTTGTGACGGTTACCGTGCCGTTTACGGTGGTTGTGAGCTGGTTCCCGTTGTTATCATAAGTGTATGTCGTTGTGGTTGCCAGGGTACCGTTCTGTTTGGTGGTTATCTGCATCAATCTGTTCTGCTCGTTATAGCTGTATGTATTGAGTGCTGTGCTGCTCCCCGACTGGATGGTTTCTGTTTCCCTGTTTCCGGCTTTATCGTAAGTGTAGGTGGTTTTTGTACCGTTCGGTTCGGTTACTGTTTCCAGTCTGTTCAGCACGTCATAGGTATAGCTTGTAGTGCCTCTTGCATCGGTTTTTGTTATCTGGTTGTGAGCTGCATCATAGGTGTAGCTGTAGGTATCTATTACGCTTCCGTCTGCTTTTTTGTTTGTCAGCGTGTGCAGCAGCCCATCTGCATAGTAGGTGTAGTCTTCTCTTGCTCCTCCGCTGTAAATTACACTTTCTCTTGCCCCATTGTCCAGATAGCTGTAGGTTGTTGTTTTTCCGTCTGCTGTGACAGCTTTCAGTCTGCCTGCCATGTCGTAAACTTTTGTAGTTACGTTGCCTTTCGGATCTGTTGTGTTTTCCGCCCAACAACCTGCGTCCATGCCTGTTATTATATCATACACATATACGCTTTTTCCAATGTTTGGCACTGTTTTTGCTGTTACCCTGTTCAGCTCATCATAGGTTCTGACGGTGGTTCCGGTGCTGTCGGTCATTGTCAGCCGGTTACCGTTGCCATCGTAGGTATAGGTTATGGTTTCGGAGCCTATGGTCTGGGTCAGCAGTCTGCCGTGTATATCATAGGTGTAGTTTATGGTTTTTCCGTTTCTGTCTGTTTTTGCAGCCGGTGTTCCATCCGTATTATAGATACTGGTTTCTGTTTTTGCAGGGTTGTAACTGTAATTGCCCGGCGTTCCTGTACGGCCACCCTGGTCGATGCGTTTTGATACTTTGTTGGCTGCATTGTACTCATAGGTTGTTATGTTGCCTTTTGCGTCTTTTTGTGAAAGCAGGTTCCCGTTCAGGTCATACGAATATTCCGTACTTTCATTTTTGGCGTTTGTTACTTTATTCAGCCTGTTGTATTCGTCATATTGGTAGGTGGTCTGGTTGTTTCTTCCGTCTTTCTTCGTTGCTATATTGCCCAATTCATCATAGGTCTGGCTGGTTGTATGGCCTTCAGAATCTGTTGTTGTCAGCAGTCTGTTGTTTTTGTCATAGGTGTATTGTGTGGTTTGGTTTAACGCATCATAGGCTTTTTCCTGTACATTGTTATGGTTGTATTCCAGCTTCTGTATGCTGTGGCTGTATGCGTCTTTTTGTTCTATCAGCCTGTTCAGGCCATCATATGTGCTTGTGGTTGTGTTGCCCCTCCAGTCGGTTTCGGCGGTCTTGTTGCCATTGGCATCATATGTGAATTTGGTTTGGCGGTCCACTCCCGATACCGTCTGCCTTGCTGCTATGAGCTTATTTTGATGGTTGTATATATATTCTTTTTCATTTCCGTTTGCATCTGTGGAATACCTTACGTTTCCGTTTTTATCGTACCTGGAGCCTGTGGTTATTGCTTCTGAGCCGTCCTGTGCCTGCTGTGTATGTGTCAGTATATCTCCCTGATTGTTATATGTATAGGTGTCAACTGCTCCTTTTGTATCCTTCTGTATTTTCAGTCTGCCCATCACATCATATTGGCAGGTTATTTCATTTTGAGGTATTGTTGCATCTCCTGGGTATACTGCTCTTCTTACCTTACCTAATGCATTGTACTGGTATGTTGTCGTGTTTCCAATTGCATCTGTTTCGGTAAGCAGATTGCCCAAATAGTCGTAAGTGCTGGTTTTTAGTACCGTTTCTGCCGCAGTTGAAGTTTTCCTTACTCCTATTTGTGTTATGTTTCCCGCATCGTCATAATAATAGTTTGTAATGACTCCTTTTGCATTTGTTTCGGAGGTTTTATGTCCGAGTGCATCGTAGCTGTATTTTGTTGTAAAACTCAGTCTTCTCTCTTTTGATACGGGATCCAGTACCGTTATCGGTTTGTTTGCCAGATTGTAGGTGTATTCCGTTCCGTAGCCTGTGTTTATCTGTGTATCTATGCCCGTTTTGTCTGTTGCTGCTTCGAAGCCCAGCCCATCCAGTACTTTTACCGGATTTCCGTTGTTATCGTACTTGTATGCCTCCTGTACTATTCTTACCTGCCGGGTTGTCCATTGGTGCGTGTCAGTATCCAGTCTCTTTTCCTCTCCCGCATATGTTTTGGTTTTTATCCTGTCCATCAGGTCATAGGTATATTCCACTCTGTTCATCTGATCGATTGTCTTTGATGAATCATAAGCATTTGGAGCTACTTCGGCTGTTTTCCTTCCCGCCCTGTCATAATAGAAGGCTGTTGTATTATTGGCAGCATCTGTGGTTCGTACCAGTAATCCTCTCTGGTCGTATGTATATGTTGTTATATTTCCATTCGAATCAATTTTCTCAATTGGCTGGCCCTGCCAGTCATATTTTGTTGATGATGATATATTCGTCTGATTGCCGTATTCATCCATGCCCGGCCGGCTTACGCCGGTCTGGTTGTTCATATTGTCATAGGCA
Source organism: Ruminiclostridium cellobioparum DSM 1351 = ATCC 15832 (assembly GCF_000621505.1). Taxonomy (GTDB): domain Bacteria; phylum Bacillota; class Clostridia; order Acetivibrionales; family DSM-1351; genus Ruminiclostridium; species Ruminiclostridium cellobioparum. The sequence continues at coordinate 1,216 of NZ_JHYD01000061.1, read as the reverse complement.
TATGTGGTTGTAACGTTGTCCGGAGTTGTCATTGTCTCAAGGTTGCCGTTCTGATCATAGGTATAAACCGTTATTACACTGACATCTTCGGTACTGTTGATATCATTGCCTTCAAAGTCCCCTGCTTTTATGTGTTCAGTTTTTTCTGCGACCTTACCCAAGTGATTGTACCGGTAATCTGTTACAATATAGTTTTCAGGATCTGTATATACCTTTTCCTGAATTGCGTTTCCGTCTGCATCGTATTGGTATTCGGTTTTTCTTCCTTCATTATCTGTAACGCTCCTTACCTTGCCGTTTTTATAGTACTCATAGGTTTTTGTTATCTGTTGGGTAGGTTTGCCATCTTTGAGGACCGTATCTTTTCCGGTTATTTCCTGTTTTACTTCTCCGACCTTGCTATAGAACGTACTATTGTACGTAAATCTGGTGCTGCCGCTGACTGTTTCAAAAGGAGTCCATTTTTCAGTCAATCTATTTAAGCCGTCATATTTATAATATGTAACATTCCCTTTTGCATCGGTGGTATAATTTACTGTGCCGTTTGCATTATATGTTGTAGAAATTGTTGTGCCGTCAGGCCTGGTTTCCGATATTTGTCTCCCGGCATAATCAAATACGCTGACAGTGACTGCAACTTCAGTGTCATTCAAATATTTTTTGTGTATCTGCTGAGTTTTCCCTCCTGCCAGAATTTGATAGGTATTTTCTTCAAGCAATACCTGTTCTGCCGTGGGATCTTCCTGGAAATATGTTCTCAGGGGTCTGTTTATCAGATCATATTCATTTGTGTATTTGGCTCCGTTGGGTTTTGTTTCTGTTACAACATTTCCATATATGTCATAGGTGTATGATGTTGTATTATTGTTCGGATCTGTAACCGTTCTGACCTTGCCGTTGTCGAAGTATGTATACCTGTACCCTGCATTCCCGGTATACCGGTGGTTTTGTATGTCGTCTTCCGAAGGATCGTACAATTTTGGAGATATTTCTTTTGTTTTCCGGCCTTCCGAGTCGTAGGTTATTCTGGTAGTTTCTCCTCCATCCGTCACCTGCCTTTCAAGGTTTCCGTTTTTGTCATATACATACCCGGTATTATTTCCATTTGGTGTGGTGGATTTTACAAGCCGGCTTGATGCATCGTACTCGTTAGCACGCGTGTTGTTTTCGGCATCTGTTTCTGTAATGATATTTCCATAGGTATCATATGTGTATA
>NZ_JHYD01000060.1 GCF_000621505.1 Ruminiclostridium cellobioparum DSM 1351 = ATCC 15832 | reverse complement strand
GATACATTATATTTTATAGCAATTCCACCTAAAGTGTCACCTTTCTTAACAATATATGTTTGCCCTTTTGTTTCTACTCTCTGTATAATCTTTCCTTCGCTCAATTGGGGCTGTGTTACTTTAGAACTCAACTGTTGAGTATTTAAAAGACTTCTACCCTCTTCTGTTGCTATTCTGCCCATATCATCAGCTTCTTTTTCCAAACCCGCATCGTCATTTACAAGTGTTCCAGACTTCATCTGTAATGTAGGCTTAACTACTCCCTGCTTTTGCTGTACAGCATGCCAGCCCTCATGAGGAAGATGCTTTTCCTGTCCGGGAGCAATATAAATATCATTTCCCTGCGTATACGCCAGAGCACCCACTTGCTGTGGTTTATCAGAGTTTTGATGCACTTTTACATCTGACAGATCAACTCCTGATATTTTTTCAAGCCCTGCTCTCAGATTATGTTGAATACTTGAGCCTGAAAGGGTAGTATTGCCGTCGCCTTTCTTCATTTGTAGCGGATTTTTTTCATCATTATTCTTTAATTCTGAAGTTTCTTTTTTGCCATCGGAATCTTTTTTAATTTCAGAATTTGATCTTTCTAATAAAATTTGCTTCATTACAAGATTAGTCTGCTCTATCTTTCTTTGCTGTTTGCGTTGCTTTGCTTTCTCTCTTGCTACTACTGCTTGCCTGTATCCTATGATTGATTGCAAAAACAAGAATTCTTCTCTTGTTATGGCATCCGGATCATTAAGCATCATCTGCAGCAATTTCTTGTAATCCGTTGTTCTTACATTTTTCTTATTTGCAGCAGGCTTGTTCTTATGATTATTATTCACAGGATTATTTGTCCTGCCTGAAGCCGGCTCCGTTTTTTTTACTAACATCTTGGTCTGCATTAAATCACTCCCTTAAAATCTACTCAAATATATGTAAATTTTTAAGAGCTTTTAACATCCAGATTTTGAAACTTAATATATTTATTGTAAATCATTACAATTGTTAAATCAATAGACTCTTCTCCAAACCATCTTGCTTATACCCTTGAGCTACTTTTATGTCATTAAATTATAAACGAGAACATTCACTGTTTTCAATAAGGTTTCTACAACCTTTGTTCCCGGTTTGCCTGTAGGTATAAATAGCTAAAAAGTCGCAAATGCGACTTTTTAATAATTTTCATAAATAAACTTTATCCAATATTCTATAACATTATGGAATATCTATAATACCAATAAGTGCTGACTTTGGAGGTATCAACTACAGGCTTTACCAGTCTCTACTTACCGAAATCCCGTTTTTTCCTGTGACATTGAATGCCCAAACAGTTTTTTATAAACACTGTAAAGATAATGCCAATCCGAATATCCCACTTTTTCGGCTATTTCATATATCTTCATATCTGTATTTATATAAAGATTTCGGGCCTTTTCTACACGGAGTCTGGTTATATACTCAATAAAATTAACACCCATGGTTTGTTTAAAAATTTTACAAAAGTAATTCCTGCTTAAACCTACATGGTCGGCTACCATCTGAAGTGACAGGTTTTTATCTCCCAATTTATTCTTTATATAATCCAGCGCAATTTTCATTTCCTTATTTAAAGAAATATTACCTTTAAATTCCCTGGCATACGATATATTCCCGCTTCCCAAACTTCCTTTGGATGCTTCAAAGGTAGCCTCCAGGTATAATTTTGATAAATCGGTAAAAGTATTGGACACATTACTTATTCCTACAGAAAAATCCAGTTTAAAATTAGTATTCATAAATTCCATAATCATATGGATCTTATTCTCTACATTATCAGTGAATTGTTTATTAGTGAGGCTTTCCCCATCCCAGGAAACAAGTATATATTCATAAAAATTACTGCTTATAAATTGATGGATTTTTTGTCCCAAAATATCATTGGCAGCTTCACAAACAGCTGCTTTTAAAATGTTTATATTGTTCTCAAATATTTCAACTAAACTCTCCTGATAAAAATTCAATTTAAACACCGAAACAACTATTTTGTTTATATTTCCATTTAAATTGAACCTTTCCAATCCCTGAAGATACCGGTCTTGTTCAATCCCGGAACCATTCAGCAGTTCAAAAAAGAATATTTCCTTATCTTGCGGATGGTTGTGTCCCTCAACTTTGTTACTTACAGACTCTGACTTTGATATTCTGTCCTTTTGACTGGCAAAGGCTTTTTTTATTACCTCCAGAATATCATCTGGCAGCATAGCGGGTTTGAAAAGATAATCAAAAGCGCCAAGCTGAAGAGCCTGCCTGACTAAATCGAACTCATTATAGCTGCTTAATATTATTACTTCTGTTTCAATTTTCAACCTTCTTATTTCAGTCAGCAATTCCATACCGCTCATACCGGGCATTCTAATATCGGTCATGATGATATCAATATCTTCCATTGACAAAACCTCCAACGCCTCATCACCGTTTGAAGCAGTAAATACCTGAATTGTATTATCTGCTGCTTTAATACTGTCTTCTATAGCTGTTCTGGCAAATGCCTCATCATCTACTATCAATATTTTCTGCATCAGATACCTCCTGCCTTTTTATTATAGGAATTGTCACAGTAACACAGGTTCCTTCCCCTATTTCACTTTCCAGCTTAAGTTTATATCTATCTCCATAATTCAGTCTGATTCTATCTTGTATGTTGTGGAGTCCTATACCTGTCAGCTTGTCAAAGCCCATGAAATTAAAACCTTTTCCGTTATCCCTGATCTGAATTCTTATGAAATCCTCTTGCAATTGACCTCGTATGGTAATGCGGTTATCCCTGCTGCCATCTCCAAAGCCGTGAAGAATTACATTTTCCACAATGGGCTGCAATAGTATTTTCAAAATCATAAAATCGTCCAGCTCTTTATCCATAAAATAATCAATATGAACTGAATTATTATATCTGACTTCCTGAATATACACATAATCTTTAATAAACTGAATTTCCTGAGGAATTGGTACCAATGTATCAACTTGCCTGCAGCTGTATTCCAGCATATTAACCAGGGATACCACCATTTTTGCTATATCTTCGGCACCTATCCTCACAGCCATCCACTTTACGGCATTTAGAGTATTATACAGAAAATGAGAATTAATCTGGGAATTTAAAGCTATATGCTCCATAGTCATTCTTTCCCGCTCTTTATGAATATTTTCCTTCATCAGTTTATCCACTTCAGAAATCATGATATTGAAACTATCAACAAGTTCTGCAAGATCTTTATCGGCCACAGTATCAACTTTAATATTAAAGTCACCCCTGCTTACCTTTTTCATATTCCTTATAATACTTGTAATTGGTTTGGTAATACTTAAAGACAGGCTTAAAGCAATAACTCCTGCTGCCAACATACATATAACAGCTATCGTCACCCAGATGTCTCTGAATTTAGCCAGCTCCTGCCTGAGCATCTGATCGCTGTTTATCTGAATAATATTCCAGTTGCTGCCTTTTATTGCACATCTTCTTACAGTCATGCTATCTATATTTACCTTATCATGATTACCGGCTTTTTGTAAAATGGTATCCAGTGACTTATCGGCAATTGATATCTGCTCAGCAGATTTCCCTGCCTGCTGTTTATCGGTGGCATATATGACTTTACCGTCATTATCTACAATAAATACCATATCTTTATCTGTCACTTCCATAAAATCCATTGCATCTTTTATCTTTTGATAACTTATGTCAATCTGAATCAGCCGTATAACGCTGTTTCCGTTATATTTATTTAAATAGGTTACAAAACTGGCAACAAGCGGAGGATTTGAACCTGCACTCAAATATTTGTAGGCTGCCGTATGAGTTGGTATTGTTACCGTCCCTCCCGCCTGCCGCTTTTCATCCTCTTCAGTCCAGTCATTTTTCAGAAATTCTTCCTTGTTCCACTCTTTATTTGAGGTGTAGTAATTGCCGTCAAAGGTAATCATATAAATATTGTCTACTGAATCATTAGATACACGTATATTGGATAATAATGAATTCACATTCCGGAGTAAAATCAGCTTCTCATAAGAATTCATCTCGTTATAATTATTAAACATGGAAGAACTGACGGCCAGTCCCAATACTTGTTCCGATACAGTTCTTCCTTTGTTTATGGTATCCTCCATGTGCGATTTCATCATGTTAAGAGTATTTACCTGATATATTTCAATTTTATCCCTGTAGAAATTGTTAATGTTTCCGAAATAGATTAAAGATAAAAGTAGCCCGGGAATAAGCGCCATGAAAATCATGGCCAGAGTAAAGCGGAAACGAAGAGAAGTACGGCTTTTGATTGCCACATTTCCGCTGTTACCGTTATACACCTTTCTATTCCGCATTATCTTCCCTCCATTACCTCACAATAAATGCCAAATTAATTATTTTATATAAACGGTTTTACACTTAACACTTTTTCACAATTCACAGGATCATCAACCAGATCTCTTTTGCCTTTTGCATATAGTCCTTAAGCTCCATCCTGACGGGGATAATCTTGCAGTCGTATTCTTTCTTTATCATCCCGTAAATCGATTCATAGTTCTCATCAGCATCAGGATACCTGTCCGAAGTAGACAGGCATGTTAATTTTCCTTCCAAAAACTCTAAAATACAGTTGAAATACAATTTGTCATTGTCCGTCAGCCACACAAAAACCACAGCATTATCAATTTCACCTTTAAGACAGGTTTTAAGCCTTTCCATATAACATCTCATTGTTTGGCTGTTTCTTTTGTATATCTTTATACCGTCTCCGTCCTCCTGAGCATGGTAAAGACCAATAAAGTAATCATCTATATCCTGCTGATAAACAGTAGCTTTCTGTATTTCACTGTAGTAGTTTATCAGCCCCTCAGGAGTGTAAACTCTGATTTCTATTATATCAGAAAATTCGACAAAAATATCATCTATGCTGAGTACTTGTCCTTTGACATATGCTTCCAGTGAAAAGTTCTGATGGTCTGAGGTCAGAGCTTTATATACTCCTGATCCCCTATCCAGGATATGAAGTATCTTTCCTGTATTTATAAGTGGAGCAAGAACAGTTCCAAGGTTTGTCCATATTTCAGGTTTTAAAAACTCTATTTTGATGCTGCTGTCAATCATTTGCTGCTTCCTCCCTTTCTACCTTCCAGATCTGAACAGTATGTGCGGGTATATTAATCACAAGACTGTTTTCCTTTGCTAAACCCTTGCTCCTCCACAGGGCCGAAAATCTGCAAACACCTTTGAAATCCAACAGTGCTGTTTGTTCTTCAACTGCTTTATTTGCTATATAAAGCAGCTGAATTTTAGGATTAATATGGTTTTTATGGACAGAGATTTCTATATTTGGGTTTTCGCATGAAACAATGTTATTTACAAGGCTTTTTGTGTTTATCACACTTATATCAAAAGCTTCCGGATTCTTTACAGCAATTATCTGCCCGTTAGAATTAGTCTTAATTTCTTCCTCCAGAAGGCTGCACTTGTTGAAATCACGGTCCAAATATGGAATATACGGCCCAAGGATTAACCGCTTGTCCTTTGTTTGAGAAAATTGTAAAAGCTGCTTCTGAACCTTTTTATCCATAAAATCATATGAAGAAGCAATAATGACATCGTACTCTTCCCACTTTTCTGCCGGCAGATACTGATCCGAATAATTGTAGTCATAATGCTTTGAGTCTAAAATTCCGGAAATCTGATCTATCCATTTTTCATCACTGTAATTTCCCGGTGTGTAATCCAGGTTCAACTGTAAATCTGCCTCCGGAATAAATAGTTCATGAGGAATATCCAAACCGTTTATAAAGCAATTTGATGATAGTATATTTAAATCCATAATGGAATACAACGCTCTGAATCTGCCCATGTCATAGTTCCTCATAATAAGGATTTTCGGCTTTCTCCTATATTGATGCAGATTGTGCTCTTTCATCATTTTTAGCATATCGCTGAACATATTATAATAATTCAACCGTTTCCGTCCGTCATTTGTAACAGGACAGCCGCTCCAACGGTCACGCTCCACCAGCATATAAAAGTTAACAGCCTTCAGACCGTTCATTATGGAATATAAATAGCCGAATTCCTCTTCTTCTGCCGTAAGGAGTACTTCTCTGTCAAACCATGAACCCGATCCGAATTCAGGTACAAAAGGAAGTCTGCTGCTACCTGCCAGATATCGTATTCGTCTGCGGAGCATGGCGGTATCACCGGGCTCAGGATATGCATCAATACCTGCGACGTCCAGTTTGTTAATCCTTTCGTCCCTCTGGACCGAAATCGGAGTATAATCCTGATAAGCACAATTATGGAAAACCGGAATACCCAGCTCTAATTTTTCCAATATTGCAATTATCCTTTTCAAGGCATCAAGTATCTGATATTCTTTATATTCAACCCAATCAAAGTAATAGGGCAAATCCTCCCTGACCGTTCCCTTAAACCCCGAAGGAGCTTTAATTTCCATGAAATTATCATATGTACTGCGGTATACCTGGTTTAATTCACTTATACCGTTGTACTTTTCTGTCAGAAACCTGTGATACAAATCGATTGAGGCAGATGAATAATCCATGATATAAGGCCTGTCTCTAAAAAAGTTGCAGGTTTCATTATCAGCCTGAATTAAAATTATACATCCCTTTTCATGAATATGTTTCTTTAAAACAGGTGCCAGCTTTTTAAAATAAATTTCTGTCTTTTCATATAATTTTTCACTAGCATAGGAGGGTATGGGAAACTGCTTTGCTGCGTATGGATATACTACTGTCGATCCCCATGGAGTTCTTGCCTGGATATCCTCATCCATGAGTATCCATTCAGGATATCCGAAAAAGGTCATTTCGGCGTTTATATGCGGCCCTGGACGAACTATAACATGGAGTCCCTTTTCTTCGCATAAACTTAGGAACCCATCCAAATCCTTGTTACTTTCTATTTCACCAAAATCAAATTTTCCTTCTTCATACTCATGAACAGACCATGGAATATAGGTTTCAATGATTTCAAAGCCCATATTGCGTATATGCTCCAAAATGGTGTCCCATTTTTCCCTGTCACTTCTCCAATAGTGTATTGAACCGCTGTATAATGGTTTTTCGGTACCATGAATCATAATCCCGGTTTCGGTAAATTTTATCATGCAGTCCTCCCCCGCAAGTCAGTTGCCTACCAGCTTTATAACTTGCGTCAATAATTGTAATATTAAATAAAATATTTTTACATAACTCATATTTTTATCTGTGCGGCCTGGTGCCGCGATTATCCCTTGACTGCTCCTGCTGTCATACCTGCTATTACCTGCTTTTGGAACAGCAGATACATAATGACTACGGGTGCAATTGATATTGCAAAACCGGCGCAGAGCAAGCCGTATTGAGTCAGATATGAACCTTTTAAAACCGATATTGCAACAGATAATGTCCGTTTGGCAGGTGTTGAAATTACCACCAGGCCCAGCAAAAGGTCATTCCAGCAATTCAGGAAAGCCAATGTTGCTACTGTGGCCAGGCCCGGTTTTGCTATGGGCAATAATATCTGAAAGAAAACCCTTGCTTTTCCGCAGCCGTCAATAGTTGCGGCTTCATCAATCTCTTTTGGAATGCTTTTCAGAAATCCGTTCATTATAAACATGCTGAAGGAAATATTTACTGCGGTATATACCAGAACAAGACTAAATAAATTATCCGTTAACTTTAAATATTTAAAGATTAATACCGATGGAATCAATAAAGCATGTATGGGTATCATAAGTCCCAGAGAAAAATATGTGGATAACAGCTTGCTTTTAGCCACTCTGGTCAATATATAGCTTCCCATGGACGTAATTACTGCCAGAATCACCAAAGTTATCATACATACAAATAAACTGTTAAAAAATGATCTCCCTGCACTGGCACCCTTCCAGGCCTCGGAGTAATTCTCCCATCTGAATACGCGCGGAAGTCCAAAGGAATTACCATAGATATCATTATTATCCTTCAATGACGTAATCAATACCCAAACGAAAGGATACAGCGAAATGACCGACACTAAAAGGAGAAAAACATACTTTACTGTTCCTTGAATCTTGTATTTCAGCGGCTTACCAAAAAAACTACGCATCTGTACCTCCTAATTTTCACTCCCGGATGCAGAGAACCTGTTAAATAATAATGTTATAGTCAAAGAAATTAAAATAATTGTTATTGTTATGGCACTGCCCATTCCGAAATCAGAATTGCCGAAGGCTGTTTTATACATGAATACCCCCAGGTAAGCCGAACGTACCCCGGGACCGCCGTTAGTCATGATATAGGAATGATCAAAGGCTTTAAGTGAACCTGTAACGCATAAAACCATGCATATGTTAAGGAAAACAGATAACTGAGGCAGAACAACATGAAAGAAGGTTTTGACTTCTCCTGCTCCATCAATCTGGGCGCTTTCTATCAAATCTTCCGGGATTGACTGCAGGGCTCCTAGAAAAATAGTAACATATAAGCCTATATACTGCCACACCTGAGATGCCATTACAGCATACAGCAAAGTTTTCGGGTTTGACAGCCAGTTGGTTTGAAGCATGTCTAAACCCACTGCATAAAGAATTTTGTTAAAGATCCCAATTTCACTGTTATAAAATAGTGAAAACATTAATCCGATGGCTACAGGAGCGATAACGACAGGCAGGAAAAATACTGTTCTGAAAATTTTCATTCCCCTGACTTTTGTATAAAGTAAATATGCCAGCAGCAGTCCAAAGGAAATCTGAACTATTAATGAGACAGCTGTTAATTTAAGAGTGTTGAAAAAAGTTATCCAGTAATCGTTATTTTTGAGCAGCTCTTTATAATTTCCCAATCCAATAAACACTTTTTCTGAAACTCCGTTCCATTGGGTCAGACTGTAGTAGCCTGTCTGAAGCATGGGAACAAAGAGAAATATTGTATAGATCAGAAATACAGGAGCCAGAAATAAAACCGGTAAGGTTAGTTTATTAATTTTACTTTTCATTAGAGTCCCTTTCTGAAAAGAAGGCCATCTCAATATTTTATTTTGAGACAGCCTTTACATTTTCATTCTATACGGTCGATAACATTTAACCTATTTACTGTTTTTATCCAGAACTGCTTGTATTTTGTCAACAAAAGCCTGCGGTTCCAGAGCCTTGATAAACAATTCATCCAGACTGCTGTCGAACATGTTGAGGGCGTCAAGGCTCGGCATGGTTGAGAAATGAACCTGTATCAATTTCTTGTCAGCTGCATAAGCCATCATCTTCTGATAAATCACTTTTTGACCGTTCATATCCACATTGACCTTCTTGGCAGGAATCATACCGCTTTTTGAAAGGTTGATTGAAAGATCATCCGATGCAAGAAAATCACAAAGTTTTATCATTGCATCATGTTTTTCAGAATCGTTAAAGGTTGCCTTGTTTATCTCAAAACCATATACTGTGAAACCTGACATAATTGCAGCAGGATCTATATCTGCATCAGGAAGTTTGGGAATCGGAACAACTTCGCTGATTTTTTGTATTTCTTCAGGAATGGACTCAAACATCCATGGATAAGTATATGTCATAGCTGCCTTTTTATCTGTATACAGCTGCAGGCATGCTGCCCAGCCGCCGTTTGCCACAGTGTCCTTGGGGAACATTTTATTATTGATCATATCCTGTATGTTTGCAGCTACCTTCACAGCATTGGCAGTATTGAATTTTCTTGATGCAGTGAGGTTTTTAAGTTCATCTGCCGCACCATTGTATTGATTGTACAATTCACTGAAGAAGAACTCGGACGGTGTTCCGCCGCTGCTTGCCATTGCTATGGGAATAATCCCTTTATCATTAAGTACTTTTGATACCTGTTTTAATTCATCATATGTTTTAGGTACTGTGAGACCATTTTGTTTAAATATTTCAGTATTTACAAGGAAAACTCCGCGGGTTGATTCAAGAGGAACACCGTAAGTCTTTCCATCTGCAGCCGTATAGTAGCTAAAGGAAGAAGGTTCAAAATTTTCTCTCTTTACGGTTTGACTGGCTTTAAAATATTCATCAACATCCAAAAGCAGACCTGCTTCAACCATAACATTCATCATGGCTCCACCCCAGTAGGTAAACGCATCGGGTAAATTTCCAGATGAAATCTGAGTCTTTATTTTTGTCTTGTAATCCTCAGTGCTGTATGTTTCAAAGGATATATCCATAGAGTCCTTGTTTGCATTCTGGAATTCCTGGAATTTAGGATAAAAATAATTGTATTTTGAGTCCCCCTCACCCCAGTTTGTCGACAGTACCAGTGAAACCTTCTTTTGTGCAGTATCGGCAGTACTTACGGCTGCTGTCGAATTTGCAGTCTGACTAGAAGATGTATTATCAGATGAATCCTTGCTTCCGCATGCAGCCATACTAACTGTTAAAGCAGCTGTCACGGCCAATGCAAATGCCTTTTTACTAAAATTTTTCATGGTCATCCTCCTGTTATTATATATTTCTTCCTGATAGTTATAACATGCGCAAGTTGTAACTTTATATAAAGGTTTTCCCTTATGTGAAAATTGTATAGGATTAAGCACAAAAGATAAATACGATAAAATTCAGTAATATGTTATAAAATATTACGCTTTACATGAAAAGGCTGAAGTAAACTAATCCGATTATTAGTTTACTTCAGCCTTTTCAGCACAAACGGAGATACCAATGAATACTGATTATTTACAAAAAAACGATTTCAATAAATCAACATATTTTGAAGGGTACTTTAAACTCAATTCACCATGTTTCATTCCAGGCGCAGTATAAAGAACGCTTCCCGTTATCGTATCATGCAATAGACGAGCGGACTTTTTCATGATTCCGACTTCATTCTCTCCTACGATAATCAAGACTTTTGTTTTTGTGTCTGCAATACATTCATTTAAGTTATAGTTGCCATTGCTCAGTGTGATATTAATCAGTGATTGCCTTGATATTTTCAGACTGTCCTGATAATACTGTTCAAACATATCCAGAGGGACACATAGTGTTTTTGCCTGCATTCCGGCAAACCATTTTTTCTTAATCAGACCATAAAAAAGCTTGTATGTTGGTACAGTCAAGGCGGTTGTTCCCTTAATGGGATAAACCAATACGCTTTCGATAATTGCATAATCTGTAATTTTTTCTCTTTGAGATAGAACCTCTGTTACAATCTGTGCTCCGATTGACAATCCACCCATAGCAAACACCTGGGAATTGCAATTTGTATCAATATATTCTATGAGTTTCCTTGCGCAATCCTGAATGGATATGAATTCTTCATCTCCATCCTCTCCATGGCCGTCAATAATAGGCGTAATAATATGGAAATCAGATTGCAGCTGTTCTACAATACTGTTTAACGACCAGGAGGATAGTCCGCCCCCATGCAGCAAAATTATAGTGGGCATTTGTTTATTCGGGGTTTCTTTGAATATCATGGTGTATCCTTTCTGCTTCTTATCATTGCTATCAACACGTTTGTCCGGTTTAAACATCCCCTACAGGTTACAGGGTATCTTCTTGAGTATGCAAAAAATATTCAGAATCTCATTTTAATTATGAATAAAAAATATAATGTAACAGGTAATCCTATGATTGCAGATAGTATTGTAATCGCAGTGTGTACTATTTTCTCATCTCGCAATATAAATAATGAAAACTTGTACCCTAAAATACCAATCCATCCACCGAAACAATTTAGAATTACATCATCAATGTCTGATGCACCGATGCCTAAAAGTCCCTGAGTGATTTCAACAAATAAACTCACTATCAATATAAACAGCAGATTGGTTATTGCTCTTTTATCATTTTTGAATAAAGGCAAATATATACCAAGGGGAATAAAAATAACGATATTGCCAGCCACATTAACAAAAGCAAGTGTATTCGTAATTTCAGAACTGCCAGATATATATTCCATTATACTATAAAACGGAATGAGATTGATCGACCTAAATAAAGTCCTTTCATTATTAAAAAGTTCAAAAATCGAAATTCTTGATAAGAACAATATATTCATTAACAAAACTATGTAACAAATGAAAACACCATATAAAAAGGCTGTTTTAATTGGTTCTCGTTTATTCATAATACCTCCATTTTGCATTTTATCCCTGCTTATCTTTGAAGTTCAGTTGCCTGTATTTTCGTGAAGAACTCTTATTTTCCTATGCTGCTGTATACAGCTATTGCATCGGTAATATTAAACTGTTCCGAGTGGTTATCTCCTTTTGCACCGGCTGTAACCAAAACATATTCTTTATTACCCGCTCTGGCGAGACTTGCGAGACACAGACCAGCCTCATCAGTATATCCGGTTTTTCCCCCTAAAATTTTTCCTCCGATAATATTTTGATCACTGAGTCCTTTAAACATGGTGCTGTAAAAGGTTATCCCATCAGGATGTCTATTCGTAGGCCGTATAGAATGACGTGACGACGTAAAGACTTCCCGGAAAGTATTATTTTGCAAAGCATAGCTTAAAAGAACAGCCAGATCTTTGACTGTTGTATAGTGGTTTTCATTGTGAAGTCCGGTCGAATTTTCAAAATGGGTATTTTCCATGCCAAGATCTGCCGCCTTTTGATTCATTAATTTTACAAAATTCTGCTCTGATCCCGCAATCTGATCAACAAGCCCAATACAGCACTCCGCACCGCTCGGCAGCATTGCTCCGTATAACAGATCTATTGCCCTGACCTGTTCACCTGGTTGGAAACCTGCCATTGATGCATCTGCTTCGTACAGCCCCTGAAATGTAGAATTGGTAAGTTTGATTTCTTCCTTCAGGTCAGGTAAATTTTCTATCGCAACAATGGCTGTCATCATTTTAGTTAAAGAAGCAGGATAGATTTTATCTTCACTATTTTTCTGCCTCAGGATGGTATGATCTTTTAAACGGATCAGAATCGCATTAGGACTGTTCAGTTTGTCGAAGGATATAGAAACAGATGGACCGGGTTCTATCTTTTGCGGAGGAACAGGTGCTGTTCTATCTTCAGAAGAATCTGGTGTTATCTTTAAAGGCGAATATGACGGGGTTTTATGGTCATATTCCTTCTCAAATATTTGGTGGGTTCCTGGAGTAGTGACGGATTTGTAAACAATAGCGGCAATGGCAACCATCAACGCAAGTGCTATAAACATGCGTACTCCTGACTTTTTCTTTTTTACTTTTCGTACCATAATAAAACAACTCCTTCTTCTGTGCTGATATTATTTAAGCACAGAAGAAGGAGTTATGTTGGAATTCTATCTTATGAACTTCTTAATATTTTCTTATAACGGAAGCTTTACTGTTTCCCGGCAGCCCAGCTTCATTGAATTTAAAACCTGTTCTGATGTGGAATTGTAGGTAAACCGGAATTGAAAATAAATAAAAGACCTGTAGAACATTCCTCTGTCCTGCAGGTCTTTTCGAAACATGTTTAATAACAACTTCCTTGTTTAAGACGGCTGTTTTATATTGTAATCATTCCCCCAGATAGGTATTTACTCTATCCTGAATCAGTCTTGTTGTCTCTTCCGCGGATTTTTCACCCGAGAAGAAGGCCTTTGTTTCATCAACTATAATGCTGTTGATATTTTCATCTGCATTTGCAAATTTATTCAGTTTGGATATGAATCCGTCAATGTAGTCAATATCCGACTGTGACATCGCCGCGGGGCTTAGAGAAATATTTCCGTTGGGACCTTTCATCATCATTCTTGTTTTTCCTCCTGTCGATGCATCTATGGCCTGTTGGGCTTTCTTCAGCTGGGCAGCCCTGTTTATTGAAAAGCCTCCGACACCCATTTTGGCCGGGCCTCCGGCATTTCCATTTCCTTTTGACTGGGTCATTCCACTCTGGGTGCTCTGTGCCTGTACTTCTTCCGAAATAAGTGTCTTTAGCAGTTCCCAACTCTCAGCCTTATATTTGGAATTATTATTTATGGCATATAAAGAACTTGAGGTAAAGGTTTTGCCATTGGAAGCTCCTTCGGAAGGAAGCTCATAAAGACTTAATTTCTCTTTAAAAGCGGACTTCATTAATGCATACATATTATAATCCGTGATAGTATACGGATAAAATACCAGTGCTCCTCTGCCCGCGGCATCCAGTACCGAAACCATATCCGTTTTAATACTGCTGTCGGCCAGGCTGCTGTCGGTGAATGACCTGACTGTGGTAAGGAGTTCAGTAAACTCCTTTGATGTAAAGGTGGCATTCTTCTTTTGTGAATCTATATAATTGCTGTAGCTGCCGCCGGTGAAGAGATTTAAAAGCTCCATAGGGCCCACTGCCGGCAATGCAGCCCTGCTGCCGCCGTCCCCGCTGTTTTGTGTGACTTTCCCGGCTATTGACTTAAAATCCTCCCAGGTCCATTTGGCGCTGTCTATTTTGATTGACTCCTGATCAAGCACTTCCTGGTTTGCCATTAAAATATTGAAGGAGAATTCTGTGGGAAGTACATACAGTTTATTATCCGACTTTAATGCATCCATGATATTTGTATAATAATTGTTTATGTCAAAATCCTTATCCTTGTCCATAATATCACTTAGATTTGCAAGAATGTTTTTGGATACATAGTTTTCATAGGGTAAGCCTGCAGCTGAAATTATATCCGGTCCGTTACCCGAAAGTATCTGTGTGTTCAGATTTTTAACGTAAGTCTCATAATCACTGCCGCTATTATCCTGGCCTGGATAGGTCTGAACGTCGATGCGGTACTCGGGATGCTCCTTCTGATACTTACCTGCGGCCATTTCAAGTGCTCTGTTTGACTGCGGGACTGAAACAGTGATGGTTTTCTTTTCCTTTATTGAATTGCTGCCGCTGTCTTTTGAATACCTGTATATTTCATATTTAATCTCCCCGCCGGTCACAATAACTTTTCCGTCTTTTGCTCCTCCGTCTACAGTTTTTCCAGAGGGAGCGCCATCTCCTGCCTTATCCGGGCTTTGGCCATCAGCGGGTGTTATCTTACCTCCGCCGGAAGGTGCCGAACTTGAGGTTACAAATATATTTCCTGCAGCATCCATACAAAGATCAATAATGTTATTTCCGGCGGCCAAAATGGTATAATCTTTGAAATCAATAGCTGTTTCAATTAATTTACCGTTGGAATCATATCTGGTAATGTTCTGGCTGCTCATATGATAAATGGATTTGTCAGCTTTCGAATACCTTATTTTATCTGAACCTATCATGTACATTCCTGAATTTTGAGACGGCAAATCAACCGCCCAGATGCTTTTACCCGTGGCTGCATCAAGTTTCTCAATGGTTTTCTTACCCATGCCGAAATTGCCCGCTATTATATTGCCATCGGCATCGATATCCAGACTTTCATACTGCAGGCTGCCAAGTGTTCTTAGCTTCTGTCCGTCCTTTCCCAGTACCTGAATATTTTTTGTGGGATCTGTCAAATAAATATTGCCGGCTGAATCTACGGCAACATCTGAATAACCTGCGGCAGCCATTGCACCGTCCCCCGATCTGCCGAGGACGTCCAGTTCAAAAGTCTGTTTGACCTCTCCTCCAGAGCTTAGCACTGTGAGGTTTTGAACAATATTATCCTGCTGCTGTTCACTTGAGAGCACATAGATATTATCCTGTGCGTCAAGGGCAAAGGCTCTTACATTTCCTGCAAGGCTGCAGCTGAATTCGGTTCCGGGCACCCCATCGGAACTTAAAGTTACAAATCTGCCGGCTTCTCCGACTCCCCTGTCAAAAAAAACAAGTTGGTTTTCTGAATTGACCCTGCTGCCTACAGGCCACTTCAAACCTGAACTGCCGCCGATCTCCGTTTCAATATACCTTACTGCATTTTGCTCCTGTGACTGCCTGCTGCTTTTGTCATTTCCGCAGGCTGAAACACTTACAGTAAGTGCCAATGCCAAAAATATACCTAGAATCCTTTTAAACATTTAAATACCACTTTCCTCTCTCTTTGAATTAAATAAAATTTTTATGTATATAAAGGCCCACACCACCAGAATACTTTTTATATCCGGCATAAAGGGCAGGTCTGCAAAAAACGCCGTCATGGCGAGAATTGCCAGTGAAACAGCCATAAGTACGGCAAAGACTGCCGTCATTCCCTTGATATCAATGCTTAAATAACCCGACTCGCGAAATCCCGCATATAAAAGCACGGCTCCCAACACAGCCGAAATAAAAACAATAAAATCCAACAGAATATTTGAAGTATTCACAAGCAGTTCCGGACGTGAGGCTATATATCCCATGTTCTGCACGCTTCCCTGAATTGCGGCTTTAAGCAGGTCTTGATAATACGAAATATTTATCAGCTCATCGGGAATATAATTTGGAGGAATGTACAGTTCAAACCTGATACCGAGCCATAAAAGAACAATGCCGGCAGCAGACAGGAGCATTTCAAGTAAGCAGGCTCCAATGTAAGCAAGGCTGGATTTTACAACATTTAATATATAATCGGTTCTGCAGCCGGACCTTATGTGTGAGTACAGCCTTGACAGAGTTTTTTTCAGGTACAGCGTTAAAGTAATTATGGATACTGCTCCCAGGACAAACGGATATAGCTTTGGCAATTGCTTCATTAAGGCAAGTTTAATATTATAATCACTTAAGCTGTAGTTTGAAGGATTTTTCCCTATCTGCCTCAAGGCCGATGAAATACTGTTCCTGTTCTGATCCAGAGTGGAGGCATCTCCGGTCCTGATCTGAAGAGTCTCTATACCTGCCGTGCGGTCCAGTTCCAGCATTACTCCAACCGGTATGTAAACCTGGGAAATACCGCTGTCGGTCAGTTTTCCCATAAGAGAGTCATCTTTTTTGACAACTCCCGTAATTATGAAAACAGCTCCGAAAATTTCGAGTTTCTGACCAGTCACATTTGCTGTTTTAAATATATCCAATGCCAGATCATAATCTATTACTGCAACCATTGCTCCTTCTTCTTCCTGCCTGGAAGTTATAAAACTGCCTTTTTCAAGTGATACATCAGTAAACTTTGGATATCTGCTGTCAACACCGTTTATACTTGCAGGATAAGCTATACTGTTGAAGGACACGGAATTGTTGATCAGGCCCGACCGGGCGGCAGCACTGATATCCTTGTTTGAAAGCTCTTTTTCAAGCCTGGTGACCTCATCCATTGTAAATGTATTTAACCCCTGGGGGTCCAGCTGTTTTTTCACAGCTACCATCACCTTTTGCAGAGAGTAATCCCCATTAAGCTCCAGGCATTTCTCAATAATTCCTCCTCCAAGGACAATACCTGAAAGCGTAAATAGTACACCGAAAAAAGATATCAACCATAGTGTTTTGCTTTTTTTCATAATAATCACAGCTCCTATTCGGCTATTCTTACACGCGATCCGTCGGACAGGGGTTTATCGCTGTCTGAAACAATCTTATCCGCAGAGGTCACTCCACTTAGAACAGCAGTTTTTACGTTATCGGAATCGCCAATATTTACAATTACTTTTTCAACATAAAACTCATTTCCCAGTGTACCTTTCCTTTCCTTGAGCACATATACAAAATTCCCGTCATTATCCTGTCCCACTGCCGAATTTGAAACAAGTGTCTTATATGAGCCCATACCCTTCTTAATATTTGCCGTGCCGCTTTCACCCCCTATTAAATCTTCTGCGCTTATATCAATGAGAACGTCCTTTTTTACTCCCATTTGCTGTTGATTATCCTTAAGCTGGCTGACCACACCCTTAATGGTTCTGTTCCCCGAGCTTATTGTCAGCTCGGCTTCATCCCCCGGCTCTATATATTCTGCGGCACTAATGTCAACGGCAGCAGTGAATTGGAAGCCGCCTTTTGCATCGGCGATTTTGTACAAGGGCTGGGATGAATTGGCAGTCATGCCTTCGGAATAATACAGTTCTGTTATTATTCCGTCGCAGGGAGCCGACACCGTACTCATGCCGGCCTGCTTCCGAAGATCATCTATTTTCCGCTGCGCAATGCTGATATTCAGTCTGTTAGTTTCAATGTCTCTTTTATTGTTTTCAATATCTCTTTTGTTGTCCGATAAGGCTTTTTCCCTGTTATTCTTCGCTATTTCATATTCGGTATTTGTGTTTTCACAGGCTGTTTTTGCATCGGCCAGTTCATTGGCGGCAGCAGCCCCCATTTCATACAGGCTTTTGCTGTCTTCGTAGTTTCTGCCTGCTTTTTCAGCACTCTGCCTTGCAAGTTCAACTGCCTTGTCAAGATTTAAAAGACTTTGGGGCGACCCGGCCTCTTTCAGCTTTTCACCGGTGTCGAGAAGCTTCTCCAGGCTTAACTCCAGCTGGGCAAACTTATCCTGTTCATCCTTTATCTGATTTTCCAGCTCCGAGGTATCAAGGGTCAGAAGCTTTTGTCCCTGCTTTACGGTGTCTCCCACCTTAACCGTGATTTCGGTCACTTTCATACTGGATTTAACATACAGGTCATGAAAGGATTTTGCCTCAACCTTTCCTGTCCCCGAAACCTCTTTTATCAACGCACCGCTGGCAGCGGTTTCATAAGTCACTTTTGGAAGAGTAAAGCTGTTTATTGAATTTGAAAAAAATGTTAAAAGCAGTATTACTGCCAGAAATATTACTGTTGCTTTTCCCATAAGCCTTCTGCGGCCTGTTTTTTCATTCTCTTCTAATGCATTCATGTTTTGTTCTACCTCCACGTCAATGTTTTTTTATAACGCAATAACCCCGTTATAATTTTTGCGAATTACTGAAGTAAATTAACAGAATCTCTGCAATTCCGGATTAACCCTTAAGACCCGAAAGCTGAATCCCCTGTACCAGATAGTTCTCCCCGTAAAGGAATACCAGCAGCATGGGCAGCATGTAAATTGTGGAGGCTGCAAAGGCTATGCCCCGTTCACCTTCATTTATGCTGGACAGATAAATCGAGAGGGGATGCTTGTTTACATCCTGTAAAAATACAAGGGGCTGCTCAACCATATTCCAGTTATCTATGAAAACCAGAATTGCCAGAGCCGCCAGTCCGGTTTTTGACATGGGAAGGATAATGCTGCAGAAAATCCTGAACTGATTGGCTCCATCCACTTTGGCAGATTCTATATAGGCATCGGGTATGTACATCATGAACTGCCTCAATAAAAATACTCCAAATGTACTGAATATGCCGGGAAGTATAATGGATAAATAGTTTCCCATAAGGCCTAATTTACCGACCATGATATAATTGGGAACCAGAGTAACCTGAAAAGGCATCATCATGATGATGATATACGCAAAGAACAATTTGTCCCGGAAAATGAACTTCTGTTTTGAAAAGGCATAAGCTGCCATTGATGCCACCAGCAGCTGGCCCAATATTATGGGTGCTGCCAGAAACACCGAATTCCAGAACTTCATAAGAAACTGCGTTTCTTTTATTAGGACATAGTAATATTGCTTAACAGTTACCATGGAAGGAATCAATTTAACATCGGCATATTTGCCTGCAAAAGAATCCTTCTCCGGTACCTGATCTTTTACTGCGACCATGCTGTAGCTGTCGGTTATTTCCTGCTCACTCATAAAGGAATTTGTAACGGTAAGCAGCAGCGGAAATAAAATGATTATGGCAATGACAAACAAAGAAACCGATAATATTGTTTTTTCAAGCTCTTTATAAAACTGGCGCCCGGTACCCATACCTTCTACCCTCCGATTGTACTGCCGATTTTTCTTTCAAGTTTAAACACTATTAAAACCAGTATGTAGATGAACACTGCCATGATAAAAGCCGCCGAAGTAAGTTTCTGGTAATCCAGGGATGAGAACATATTGTTCATATAATGCTGCAGCATATATATGCTGTTTTGAGGATACGCACCCGAAATCAGGTAGGTCTCCCTGAATACCTTGAAGGAGTTGATAATGGACATTACAAATATGAAAAACGCGGCAGGAGTCAGATATACCAGTGTAATATTGGTGAACTTGCGCCAGCTGCCGGCGCCGTCAATATCGGCCACTTCGTAGTATTCCCGGGGTATATTCTGCAAACTTGCAAGGAATAGCACCATGTTGTATCCAATATTCTTCCAGAGATATACAATTATTACTACAAGCCTTGCATAATCGGTTTTCATCCAGTCAATGGGCGAAAAACCAAAGGAGGATATCAGACTGTTTATGGAACCGTTAATATCAAACAATATCTGCCACACCAGAACCACAGAGGCTACAGGAACCACAAGCGGTACAATGAAGGCGGTGCGCAGAAGGTTTTTCCGGTATATATCCCTGTTCAGCAAAAGCGCCAGCCCCAGGGAAAGTAAAATGTTAAGGGGCACGCTGATTGCCGTAAAAGTCAGGGTATTGTAACCTGCCCTTAAGAATACCGAATTCTGTAGAAGCTCAATATAGTTTTTCAGCCCCACAAAGCTTCCCCCTACCGGACTGTCTACAAATGAATAGTACAATCCACCCACAAACGGTATGAAATAAAAAATTGAAAAACCAACAATACTTGGTGCCAGAAATAAAACTGGTGTTATGTTTTTTGGCTTTTGCATCAATATCCTCCTATACAGCTTATTTATCAACCAGTAGTCTGCAATACAACTACTGCAATAGTCATGTTCGAAATAATACTACTGCAATAGTCATGTTCGAAATAATACTACTGCAATAGTCATTCTTTGTCAATTGACTATTGGAATAGTTAATAATTAGTTAGATTAACCTGATAAATTCAACTTTTGTGAAGTTATACACTTCATATTAATAAAAATTATAGAATAAATTGATCTTTGACACTTGAATATGTGAGTTACTTGGCCATTTTTGACCTTCAGGCCATTAATTTGGCTGCTTGCCGTAGATTATGGGCAAAGATACCCAGACCAGTCCACATTTGTGTTTTCCGGTATCCACTGAGCATGCTGCGATTTAAACCAAACCGACGCTTCAAACAACTGATTCGTCCTTCAATGCCTGAACGCCATTGTTTTAACCGTCGGAATGCTGATGTTTTTTCAAAGGCTTCCCGTTCCTTGGATTTTCTTCCGATTTTGGGT
>NZ_JHYD01000059.1 GCF_000621505.1 Ruminiclostridium cellobioparum DSM 1351 = ATCC 15832 | reverse complement strand
AGGATCTGTCCTTAGTACGAGAGGACCGGGATGGACGAACCTCTAGTGCACCAGTTGTCATACCAATGGCACAGCTGGGTAGCCAAGTTCGGCAGGGATAAACGCTGAAGGCATCTAAGCGTGAAACCCACCTCAAGATGAGATATCCCACCGTAAGGGTAAGACCCCATGTAGACTACATGGTTGATAGGTCAAGAGTGTAAGTGCAGTAATGTATTAAGCTGATTGATACTAATAGGTCGAGGGTTTGACCCAAAAAAACAGGTATTCAAAAGTAGATAGTCTTAAAAAATCTATGAGTTAGTTTCAAATCTTCTTATTACTTCGATACATTATTTAATTCTCAATGAGTAAATCTCAAAGGAATTAGTTAAAAAGTTAAATAAAATTGTCAGAAGCGAGGTAATACGAAGCTTATCACAATTTTAAATTTTCTGGTGGAAATGACGAGATGGATACACCCGTTCCCATACCGAACACGGCAGTTAAGCATCTCAGTGCTGATAATACTTGGCTGGCAACGGCCCGGGAAAGTAAGTCTCTGCCAGATTTATATGAAAGTCTTGAGGTATCATCCTCAAGACTTTTTTTGCATGTAAGGAAAGTTTAAAAGTTTATACGAAATAATCTACAAAAAATCCTGAGAAACTTAAAAATTTAAGATTCTTAGGATTTTTAAGTTTCTTTTAGTATAAGGAAAGTTTATTTATTTAATAATTTGTCTGATAAATTTGTATGTAATAGTATAAAAAAAAGCCGATTTTTCTAAATACTGCTTATTTGATTTTTCTTATAATTTACGTGTAAGTTACATACCAACACAAATTAAGGAGGAAAGTCATGAACAAATTATTAGCAAGAGCAATTTCTTCTATTGCAGCCATAACAATGGTATTTTCATTAGCTGCCTGCGGAGGATCAAGCTCAAAGGTAGAAAGTACCCAATCCGCAAAGCCGTCTGAGACAGCTCAGGCAAGTGAGGCGGCAGCGCCATCAACTGAAGCTGCCAAGAAGCTGGTAATCGGATTTGCACAGGTTGGTGCCGAAAGTGCCTGGAGAACAGCAGAGACTCAGTCAATTAAAGACGAAGCGGCAAAGCGCGGATACGACTTGAAATTCTCTGATGCCCAGCAAAAGCAGGAAAATCAGATCAAGGCCATCAGATCATTCATACAGCAAAAAGTAGATGCAATCGTTGTAGCTCCGGCTGTTTCATCAGGATGGGATACAGTTTTCAAAGAAGCACAGGATGCAAAGATCCCTGTTATATTGGTAGACCGTGGTGTTGATTGCGATCCTTCCCTGTACTCCACATTTATCGGTTCCGACTTTATTGAAGAAGGTAAGAACGCTTGTATTGAGTTGGCCAAGGCTATGGGTGAAAAAGGTAATATTGTAGAATTACAGGGTTCAGTTGGAGCTTCAGCTGCTACAGACCGTCAGAAAGGTTTTGCTGAAGAACTTAAGAACCATCCGGACTTAAAGATCATCAAAACTCAATCCGGCGATTTCGCCCGTGCAAAGGGTAAGGAAGTAATGGAATCCTTCCTCAAGTCAGACGGAAAGAATATTCAGGGTGTATATGCACACAACGACGATATGGGTATGGGTGCCATCCAGGCTATCGAAGAAGCTGGTTTAAAGCCCGGAGTTGATATCAAGATAGTTGGCGTTGACGGTATTAAAGACGCATTCCAGGCTATGGTTGACGGAAAGTACAATGCTACTGTTGAATGCAATCCATTACTGGGACCACAAGTATTTGACGCTGCTGAAACATTGGTCAAGGGCGGAACAGTTGAAAAATGGATTAAATCACAGGAAGGAATATATCCTGCTGATAAGGCACAGGAAGCGTTGCCAAACCGCGTATATTAATTCATTGGACAATCATAATTCAGTAATTATTTCGGGGATACAGTCATGTATCCCCGAAAAATTAATCAAAAATCAGGTCATGGAGGGATAGTCTTAAATGGCAAATAATGAAGCAGTATTAAAAATGAATGGTGTAAGCAAGACTTTCCCGGGAGTAAAGGCTCTTAAGAGTGTTGATTTTAAACTGAGAGCAGGTGAGATTCACGCCCTGATGGGGGAGAACGGAGCAGGAAAGTCAACATTGATAAAGGTATTGACAGGCGTAGAGGAATTGGATTCGGGAGAAATATACCTGGGCGGAGAAAAAATTCTGGCCAAATCAACACAGCAGGCACAGGAGCTTGGTATCAGCACGGTTTATCAGGAGGTAAATCTCTGTCCTAATCTCACGGTTGCTGAAAACTTTTATATAGGAAGAGAGCCCACTCGATACGGAAAAATTAATTGGAAAGAAATTAACAGACGTGCTGAACAGGCATTGGCAAAATTGGATTTGAAAATTGATGTAAGACAAAAGCTGGAGAACTATTCGGTTGCCATCCAACAAATGGTAGCAATAGCCAGGGCTATTGACTATAAAGCCAGGGTTTTGATTCTGGATGAACCAACGTCAAGTCTCGACAAGAATGAGGTTGAGAAGCTTTTCATTATCATGAAGAAGCTTAGATCGGAAGGAATGGGGATAATATTTGTAACACACTTTTTGGATCAGGTTTATGAAGTTTCAGACAGGATAACAGTTTTGAGAAACGGTGAACTGGTGGGAGAATATGAGGCAGAGTCTCTCCCTAAAATACAACTTGTGGCTAAAATGATTGGTAAGGATCTGGACATTCTTTCAAATTTGAAAAAGGATGCCAATAAAGAGCAGAATACTAATGACAACGATACTTTTATGAGTTTTAACGGAGTTGGACACACAGGAACAATAGAACCATTTGATCTGGAAATAAGAAAAGGAGAAGTACTTGGGCTGGCCGGATTGTTGGGATCCGGAAGAAGTGAACTGGCCAGAGTAATTTTTGGAATAGATAAGGCTGACAGCGGTGAAATAAGAGTTAATGACGAAAGGGCCAATATTGCTTCACCGATAGATGCAATCAAGCGTGGTATAGCATTATGCCCTGAGAATAGAAAGACCGAGGGCATAATCGGCGAGCTTTCGGTCCGTGAGAATATAATTCTTGCCCTTCAAGCCAGAAACGGGATTGGAAAAACAATATCCAGAAAAGAACAGGAGCGGATAGCCGACGAATACATAAAACTTTTAAATATAAAGACATCCGGAAAAGAACAGCTTGTTAAAAATTTGAGCGGAGGAAACCAGCAGAAGGTTATTTTAGCAAGATGGCTTGCAACAAATCCGGATTTGCTGATTCTGGACGAACCCACAAGGGGAATCGACGTGGGAACAAAAACGGAAATACAGAAACTGATAATACAATTTGCGGAAAGAGGTATGTCTGTGGTATTTATATCCTCTGAAATGGATGAATCTCTCAGATGCTGTTCCCGTATGGCAATTTTACGTGATGGACGCAAGGTTGCAGAAATATGTGAGGATGAGCTGACTGACAGAAATGTAATGAAATCAATAGCAGGGGAGGATTAATTGTGCAAAACTTGGTTACAGTAATTAAAAATTTGACTAAAAAGCGTTTGTTTTGGCCCATTGTTGCACTGCTGGCAGTGTTAATATTTGATTCGATTTTTATTGACGGGTTCTTGACTATTGAATTAAAAAACGGCAATTTATACGGCAGGATCATTGATATAATAAACCGTTCTTCCTCTTTGATAATAATAACAATCGGGATGACCCTGGTAATTGCCACAGGGGGAATAGATATTTCAGTAGGCTCGGTAGTTGCTATCTCGGGGGCAATAACTGTTCAACTACTGGGCTCGGGAATTGCTCCGAACACCCCTTTCCTTCTTTGTATAATTGCCTCCCTGGCAGCGGCGGCATTGCTGGGCTGCTGGAATGGATTCCTGGTATCCAGGATCGGAGTGCAGGCAGTTGTTGCAACTTTGATCCTGAACGTTGCGGGAAGGGGAATAGCACAGCTTGTTACAAACGGACAGATACCCACCACTCAGTACAAGCCTTTTTCATACCTGGCAGGCTTCCTTCCCCATCTTCCCATACCGTTTTCCATTTTTATAGTAGCAGTTGTGCTGACAGCAATAGTTTTGTTTGTAAAGAAAACAGCCTTCGGACTATTTGTGGAATCGGTGGGAGTCAATTCCAAAGCAAGCAGATTTGCCGGGCTTAAGGCACAGAGAATAGTTTTTGCCACCTATGCCATATGCGGCCTTTGTGCAGGTATAGCAGGGCTTATGATAAGTTCCATGATAAAAGCTGCAGACAGTAATAATGCGGGGCTGCTGATTGAAATGGACGCCATATTGGCGGTTGCAATCGGTGGGAACCCTATGAGCGGAGGTAAATTCTCAATTGCAGCCAGTGTTATCGGAGCCTTGATAATTCAAAGCCTGACAACCACTCTTTACGCAATGGGTGTTTCACCGGAGGTACTGCCCGTTGTAAAAGCAATTGTTGTGGTGATAATATGCCTGTTCCAGTCTGAGGGTACTCATAAGATGATCCTGAAGGTATTGAGCACCCATAGGAGGTTAAAATATGAAAAAACTGTTTAATTCAAAATTTCTATCACTATACATAACAATATTTTTATTCTTTGTGCTTTTTTCCATAGGGTCGGTTTTATATACGGGTTTCTTTTCACTTCAAACATTCCTTAACCTGTTTATAGACAACGCCTTTCTCATCATATCCGCATCTGGAATGACAATGGTTTTGCTCATAGGAGGAATAGATATCTC
This sequence comes from Ruminiclostridium cellobioparum DSM 1351 = ATCC 15832, assembly GCF_000621505.1. GTDB lineage: Bacteria > Bacillota > Clostridia > Acetivibrionales > DSM-1351 > Ruminiclostridium > Ruminiclostridium cellobioparum. The sequence continues at coordinate 17,910 of NZ_JHYD01000059.1, read as the reverse complement.
GGTTGGTTCGGTTATTGCACTGACCTGTATGCTGTCGGCCTATCTGCTGGAGCTGAAAGGTTTCAACCCTGTACTGGTAATGGCTTTAATGATATTGATGGGAGCCGGTTTTGGGCTGATTCAGGGCTGTCTGATACACTTCTTCAGGATTCAGCCTTTTATAGTTACTCTGGCAGGACTGTTCTTTGCAAGGGGTATGACAGCGGTAATCAGCACCGACACAATCAACATAAAAAATAAACTATATACCGATATATCAAATTACAGAATTTATTTATATGATAAATCATTTATATCCATTGGTGTTGTTATTGCATTAATAGTCATAAGCATAACTATATACATTGCACACTATACCAGGTTTGGACGTTCTGTCTATGCCATTGGAGGAAATGAACAATCGGCCAGATTGATGGGACTTCCAGTGGGCAGGACAAAGGTTCTGGTATATACCTACAGTGGGGTATGCTATGCAATAGCGGGTATAGTATTCAGTTTTTACATGCTGTCAGGTTATACGCTGCACCAGCAGGGTGGGGAAATGGATGCAATAGCATCTGCTGTCATAGGCGGGACGTCTCTTACCGGAGGTGTGGGCTATGTGTTCGGAACCCTGTTCGGTGTCCTTATACAGGGTGTCATACAGACGCTGATAATGTTTCAGGGGACGCTGAGTTCGTGGTGGACAAGGATCGCAGTTGCTCTTCTGCTGTGTATGTTCATTATGATACAGAGATTGCTCACTATAAGAAAAGACACAGGCAGGAAGGCAAAAATCAATACCGGTAAAAAGGCAAAACAACTGAAGGTAAAGGCATAAAGGCAATAGTTTACAAATTCCAGGTGGAGTCCGTCCACCTGGTTTTGATGTAGAAAAAACACAGGAATGAAATTTACCTGGGAGGTATTGCTATGAAAAGTGAAAAGAGACAGGTTGCCGATATGGTAAAAAAATTCAATAGGGTTACCATCAGAACAAAGTTTACCGCCTGCTGTGTAACTATTATCGTACTTATGAGTATTTTAAACTTGTATACGATTATTAATTTTTCCGGCTTTAATAAACAATATGATACCATTTTATCCAATATTGCTATTGCAAACAGTATTAATGACGGCCTTAAAGAACAGATTGATTCCGAAATGAGGAGTATAGGCGTCGGGCAAAAGGATTTTAAAAATGCAGATCAATATAATATAATAAATGATGTCAACAAAAAAACAGACACTATTAAAAAGACGGTTAGGTCGGAAAGCAGTCTGTCAAAGCTGGATTCAGTGTCCAGGACCATGAGTTCCCTTAAAGAAAAGGTGGATGAAATAGGCAGGCAGATCGAGGAGAAAAAGTCATATGATGAAATACAGGCCTCACTGGACTATGTAACCGAAATAGCTGTACTTGTTGAAACAAATATTCAGGATTTTATCAAAAATGAACTAAATGAGAGCAATAAGACAAAGCTGGTTATTGAACAAAGCTTTAAAAGAGCCATTATAATCAATATAGCAGCATTAGTTGTCATATGTATCATCTCAATCACATGCTCACTGCTTATTTCAATTAAGGTATCAAATCCTATTAACCGGCTGAACAGGATTTTAAAACAAATCACATCGGGCAATTTATCCGTCGATGAGTTTGAGGTAAATACCAGGGACGAGATTAAGGATATGTCAGGATCTTTTAATGAGATGATAAAAGGTCTTAAGCAGACTATCCTGAATATGAGGAAAATGAGCAGAAGCACTAAAGAGGCTTCGGAGGTCCTTTTAATGAGTTCGGACACCAACAGCAAGGTAAATATGGAAATTGCCTCAGCGGCCCAAAGTGTCTGTGAGGGTATAAACGGCCAAAATCAATTGGTGCTGGAAACAACACCTCATATGGAAACATTATTCAATACTTTTAATGCCCTAAATACAAATTCTGAAAAAATTATGGAAAAGGCAAGGCAATCAGTACAAAAAGCCGTAACAGGTAATACATATATAGACAATCTTAACAATGAACTCAGGGATATTTCAGATATAATACTGAGTACCAGCGAAGATACAAAAAATCTTAAAGTAAAAACAAGTGAAATGACCACAATAATCGAAACCATTGAAGAGATCACGGCAAATACAAACCTGCTTGCCTTGAATGCCACAATAGAGGCGGCCAGAGCCGGAATTTCGGGTAAGGGCTTTGCGGTCGTGGCAGCTGAAATAAGAAAGCTTGCAGAAAAGTCCTCGCTCGCCACCGGTAAAATAGACCGGATAATAAAATCTGTACAGGAAAAAACCAATAATATGAGCAAGAACATGGAACTCAGCGTTTCAAAAATGAATGAAGGAAATACTATAGCTGAAAAAACAAAAGAGCATTTTGAAGATATAAGGACAGCAAGTCAAAATGTTGACAATGAGATAAGGGTTATTTCAAAAGATATATCAAACGTCAACCAGATAGTTACGAAGGTACATAAGAGTATTGTAGAAATCAGAAGCATCTCCGTAAGCAATAAATCCGAGGGAGAATCCATACTGGCTGCTGTTGAAGAGCAGACTGCCAATCTTGAAGAGGTGCTGGCACTTGCTCATCAAATGTCCGATATGGCCGGTGAAATGGAAGAAAGTATTTCAATATACATAGTTTAGTTGTATAATAATTGATGTCGAAATTTGGAATAAAAGCGAATATTATAACTAAGAGGGTGAGCTTTTGTCAAATTTTAAACACATATTCAAATTAAAAAGCATCAGCTATAAACTGCTGATATACTTCCTGTTGCTAATACTGCTGCCCATATTTACCATAAGCCTTATGGGAAACCACTATTATTCCAAAACCATGTCTGCAGAAATCAACAACCACACCATTCAGATGATTGATCAGGTTAATAATAACGTCGAGTTCTATTTAAAAAATATTGAAAACATTATTTATTATCTGTCACAGGATCCGCAGATAAACAAATTCTTAAAAAATGAATTCAAAACCCAGAAAGAAAAAGCAGAGACCGAATATGAGATCAAGCGTATTTTAAGATCTTTTTCAGAAGCCCATACCGAAATAGGCGGAATAATGATCGTTAATTCCAATGATACATATATAAGCAATGAAATGAGTAAGATATCCAGAGACAGTTTTTCCAGGGATGTCTGGTTCAAGCTGGCGTATGCCCAACCTTCCAAGATTCATTTGATAAGCAAGCCTCTGGGCAGAAATATAAGGGCATACAAGGATTACAGCTCAGATTCGGTATTATCGGTATCCAAAGCATTTACAGACTCCGTTACCGGTAATTTCACGGGCACGGTACTGATCGACTTGAAACTGGCAACCATAAAAGATGTAATTGCTGATGTAACTTTGGGAAAAGACGGCTTTTTATACATACTGGACGGCGACGGAAATATGGTGTATGCACCTGTAAATCCGATTGTTTACCGCGTGAACAACAAATGGCTCAACAGCGATACAAACAGTGTCACACGGGATATTAAAAATAATAAATATAAAATAATTTACAAGCATTCAGACTATACAAATTTTAAGACGGTGGGAGTATTTTCATTAAGTAAAAATTTGCAGGTCGTTACCAATATTAGATTTTATATTGTGGGCATAGGAATTGTAACAATGGTCCTGGCTTTCATAGCCGCTTTGTTTTTTACAAAATCAATAGCAAACCCGCTGAAGAAACTTAGAAGGCTTATGAGAAAGGCTGAAGAAGGGGATCTGAATGTAAGGTTTAATTACAATGGACGTGATGAAATTGGACAGCTTGGCGACAGCTTCAACAGGATGATAGATGAAATAAGAAATCTCATCGAAATGGTTTATGTAGAGCAGAAGAGCAAGCGGGAGGCTGAGCTGAAGACCCTGCAGGCCCAGATAAAACCCCATTTTCTTTATAACACCCTGGACACCATTCAATGGATGGCGCAGGTCCATAAAGCCGATGACATCGTCGAAGTAGTGGACGCTCTTACGAAGTTGTTCAGGATAGGTATAAACAAGGGAAATGAAATGATATCAGTCAAAGAGGAATTAGAGCATATAAAAAGCTATCTCATTATACAGAAAATCCGCTATGAGGAAAAGCTTGATTATGAAATCAGTTTTGAAGACTCCATTCTTGAGTACAAAGTCATCAAACTCATTCTCCAGCCCCTGGTTGAAAATGCAATATACCATGGAGTAAAAGAGAAAAGAGGTACAGGGAAAATCTCCATAACAGCAGAAAAACACGATAAAGGTATTTGCTTGAGCATATCCGACAACGGAGCCGGCATGTCCGAGGCAAGACTCCAGGAAATACAGGCTATGCTCAGTTCGGATAACCTGGGAAATAGAAATCCGGGATACGGTACTTTTAATGTTCAAAATAGAATAAGACTGTCCTTTGGAAATCAATATGGTCTTTCATTTACCAGCAAAGCCGGAGAGGGAACTACCGTATGTGTTTTTCATCCTATTATTGAGAAGTGAGGTCATTTATTTATGTGGAAATTGCTAATCGCAGATGATGAACCAAAAATCAGAAAGGGTCTCAGAAATTCATTGAATTGGGCTGAAATCGGTGTGGATATTATCGGGGAGGCGGAGGATGGGGAAATAGCACTGGAGATTGTACGGAGCAAGCATCCCGACATCATCCTGCTGGATATTTGTATGCCTTTTATTAACGGTTTGCAGCTGATTGAAAAAGTCAAGCAGGAGTACGACGAATGTATTATGATCGTGGTCACCGGTCATGATGAATTTTCTTATGCCCGGCAAGCTTTGAGGCTTGGAGTATTTGATTACGTTCTGAAGCCCGTATCCAGGGAGCAGTTGCACAATGTGGTAATAAGGGCAATTGATGAAATAAACAGCATTAAAAACCGTAATAAATACTACAAATGGGCGCAGAATCAACTATCTCAGAATTATAAAATTTTAAAAGAAAAATTTATGAACGAATGGCTGGAAAATCATTTTTCTTCATCGGAAATAAGGGAACAGCTGGACTATTATCAGGTGAAGTTTGCAGATAAAACCGGAATGCTCCTTGTAAAGCCTGTTGAAAAAAACAGTATGGTTGAAATGGACGATTGGGATAACAACCTTTTGATGTTTGCAATTCAGAATGTGATCGAGGAACTTGTGGAAAACCTGCAGCCTAATATTGTCTTTAGAGACAATAAGGACAATATAGTCGCATTAACAGGAATTCCGAACATTTCGGATTGGTTTCAGCTGAAGGATAAGTTTGAGTCATGTATGGAAAAGTACCTGGATAAATCCATCAGGGTCTATCAGAAGGTTATTGAAAAAGGGACCGATGAAATACCGGCGGTTTATGATGCTCTTATTGATGAAATGAGCAGGGAGTCCAGCTATACTCCCATGGTTATAAAGGCCAAACAATACATAGAGAACAACTATTTCAAGGAGGAGCTGTCACTGGAGGATGTAGCAAGGGATATAAAGGTCAGCGCATCCTATTTGAGCAGGGTGCTGAAACAGGAAACCGGTACCTCCTTCATAGATTATCTTACACAGGTCAGGGTTAAAATGGCCATTCAATTAATGACCGATCCTTCGATGAAAATATATGAAATAGCCGAAAGGGTAGGTTACAACAGTCAGCACTATTTCAGTACGGCATTTAAAAAGGTATTGGGGGTATCTCCCGTAGAGTACAAAAAAGGGGGGAGATAAGGTGGGAAGTTCATATTTAAAAGGCTTGGCCATGGTTGTATTGCTGGTGGTATTGTCTTTATTTGCATTTATGGGCTGCGGAAGGCAAAAAGAAGAGAGCAGTGACGATATAAAATACTTGATAGGAATGTCCCAGGCGAATCTGGTGGAGCCCTGGCGTGTAAAAATGACTGAAGAGATCAAGGAGGAAGCCGAAAAGCATGACAACCTCAAGGTCATTTTCACAGATGCGGCCGGCAACAATGCAAAACAGGTTAAGGATGTTGAGGAACTTCTCACGGAGGGCATTGATCTGCTGATAATTTCACCCAATGATTCCAAGGCACTGACCCCCGTTGTTGCAAAGGCATATCAGAATATTCCCGTCATAGTATTGGACAGGGCCGTCGAGGGGTATGACTATACTCTTTATATCGGCCCCGATAATAATATGATTGGAAGGCAGGCCGGGGCACATGTGGTGGAACTGCTGAAAAACAAAGGTGGAAAAGTGCTTGAAATTCAGGGTCTGTCCGGTTCACCTCCGGTATTGGGCAGGAGTGAGGGCTTTCGTGAAATAATCGACAAGAATTCAAAAATAGATCTGACGGCGTCAATATATGCCGACTGGCAAAGTGACATTGCCGAGGATAAGGTAAATCTGCTCAAGGACAATCTGTCAGGAGTATCGGTAATATTTGCCCAGAACGACCATATGGCCTATGGAGCCTATAAGGCAATGACTGCAAACGGTATAAACGGAATAAAGTATGTGGGTATTGACGGCCTTGAAGGGGAAAACGGAGGGATCGACCTGGTCAAGAAAGGTATCCTGGAAAGTACCTTCAGGTGTCCTACCGGAGGGAAGGAATCAATTATTTATGCCATTGATATATTAAACCAGATAAAAGGAATTCCCAAGAAGATAATATTGAAAAGCAGCATTATTACTAAAGATAATGCGGAGCAATTTCTTAATGAAAATAAAAAAGCCTCAAAGGAGCACGACCGGAACATAACGCCTGTACTGGGCTACGCAATTGTGGGGAATGAAAGCATGTGGAGATCGGCCAATACCCAATCCATCAAAACCGCAGCAGCTGAATCGGGTATAGAACTTATAACAGTGGAATGTGAAAGCAGTCAGCAAAAGCAAATAGATGCCATACGCTCCTTTATAAAGCAAAAGGTTGATGTCATTGCCTTTTCGCCAATTGTTGAAACAGGGTGGGATGAGGTTCTGAAAGAGGCGAGAAGTGCAGGTATACCAGTTATTTGCTCTGATAGAAGTCTCAGGGTAAAGGATGATTCTCTGGAGACCACATTTATAGGCTCCGACTTTATTGAAGAGGGGAGAAGGGCTGCAAGATGGCTGGAAGGCAAATTCAGCGACAGCTCCAATGTGAATATCGTAGAACTGACAGGTACTGTGGGCTCCACACCTGCCATAGAAAGAGGTTCAGGCTTTCTCGAAGTAATAGGTAAAAACAAAAAGTTCAACATCATCAGATCTGAATCGGCCGACTTCTTAAAAGTCGAAGGCAAGAAGGTCATGAACGATATTCTGAATTCTGAGAGCAGAAAAATAGATGTTGTATATTCACATAATGACGATATGGCTTTTGGAGCCATAGAAGCAATAGAAAAACACGGACTCCTGCCGGGTAAAGATATCGTTATAGTATCCATCGACGGAGTGAAATCGGCATTTCAGCTGATGATGGCAGGTAAACTGAACTGTACCGTTGAATGCAATCCTCTCCTGGGGAATCAGCTTATGAAGGCGGTTAATGATTATATGAACGGTAAGGAACTCCCTGTAAAAATAATTACAAGTGAGGGTGTATTTCCCCAGGAATCAGCCAAAAAGGAAATAGTCAACAGAAAATATTAGTAAAATATATAGGCATCAAAAATAAAAACTAAATAGTATAAAAAATTGCGTAATATTATAAATACATCTCCCAACAGGTCATGTAAAATCTATTTTGAACTTATTTTTATAACTCAGCTTTTAGTGTCAACACCGGTGAAAAAGTTGAGTTATAATTTTTTTTTAAAGTCCGGAATTGATTGCATATTATGTTAACTAATTAATGGATTTCAGTTGTACCAGGAATCCTTTAATTATATCAATATATTAATTGAAAAAAGGAGGCAGGGGAGGAATACTAAGAGTTTCAGTCTTTTACCGCTAAAGGCGGAATTATGGAATACTGCTTGTTTTATTGTATTCTATAAAAAATTTTGAAGTGGGAGGGAGATATTATGTCTAGCAAAAAAACCAAATCCGGTTTGAAAAAAAGTCACATCAGGGCACTCTCAATGTTTCTGGCAGTTGCACTGATTTTATCCGGAATTTTTCCAAGCCTTTTTTTGGGGAAAGTAGCTGCAGCCGATATTTATGACAGCGATACGGCAAATGACGGCGTCTCATCAAGCAGTGCTGCGGATACTACATCGGGAGGGGCAATTGACCTTAATCCCGGGGAGCTTGTTGATGAGAATTTATTTCAGGGATTGAATACTTTTCAATCATACATAACCGACTGTTTCAGTGATGACTTTAACGATGGGAATGCCGACGGATGGACTGCTTATGGCTCCAGTGATGCAGGCAACAGGGGTACATGGTCTGTTAATGCATCAGGACAATACACCATAGGAGGGTGCCCCGGAGCTAAAGCCGTAGCTGAGGATACAAGCTTCGGCGACCTGATATATGAAGCCGACATCTCGGTATCAGGTTTAAACTCCGATGGAACAGGCTTTCTGTTCAGAGTAAGTGACCCGGTGGGTAATGCTGCCGATGGCTACAATGGATATTACGTTGCATTGCGCGTTGACAAGAGAATGCAATTGGGACGTGTTACCGGAAACAATGTCTGGAAAGAACTTGCGGTGGTGAAGGTTCCGTGTGCAAGCGGACATCTCAAGGTAATTGCGGTCGGTAACAATATTAAGGCTTATTTAAATGATGTGCTTTACCTCGACTATACCGATAACGACGGAAGCCAGGTGACATCTCCGGGGGCCATAGGGCTCAGAACCTGGTGGGGAACATCCCAAATCGACAATATCAGTGTCAGGGATTATAACACCCAGCCGGTACAGACACCTCAGTTCAATGTGCAGGAAGGCATTTACAGCTCCGGGAAAACAATAGAAATGACAAGTGACACTGCAGGAGCTGAGATCAGATATACCACCGATGGAAGTATACCCGATTCAAATTCAAATCTGTATACCTCCTCCATCACCATATCCAATACTACTCTATTCAAAGCCAGGGCATTTATGGCCGGCAAGCCGGCCTCGGACATGGCGAAGGCCCTGTATGTCATCGCAACGGAAGGTGCACGATTCAGTGACGATTTTGAAGATGGAGACAGGAGTGCCTGGGCCGCCTATGAAGGCCTGGAGGCCGGCCGGACACAAACTGAAGCCGGCGGCGTCTATACTTTTACAAGACCCAGAGGTGATAAAGCGGTAACAGGTTCAGAGTACAGCGATTTCCTTCTCGAAGGAGAGGTAAATCCTTTTGAAAGCGGACAGAGCAGCGGATTTTCCTTCAGAGTTTCCAACCCTGGCAATGGTGCCGATAAATTGGATGGATATTTTGCAGGAATAAATGTAAGCAATTATGTTGAAATCTGCAAATTTTCATCGGCAGGAAACGGAGTGTGGACTGATATTGGAAACTTTCCTGCGGCGGTGAATAAAAATGCCGCCAACCATCTTAAGATTATTGGTGTGGGACAGAGTTTCTATATATACGTAAACGGTAAATTTGTTGCGGATATTACCGACAATTCCCATGCAGAAGGCGGTATAGCCCTCAGAGCCTGGAATGACAACGGGAATGTAACCTATGACAATGTGAGCGCTGTTAAACTGTCTCCCTTGAAGCAGCAGGTGGCGGCGCCCTTGATCAGCCCTGAGGCATGCACGTTTGCAAATACCCAGGAAGTAACCATTTCCTGTGCAACTGCTGATGCGGCAATACACTATACAACCGACGGAAGCACACCTACAGCTGCATCACCGGTATACAGCGGCAAAATTACACTGACGGTCACTGCAACTGTTAAAGCCTATGCTGAAAAAGCCGGAATGAATGATTCCATTGTTCAAAGTGTAACTTATACGAAGGCAACTGCAAACTTTACAGATGATTTCAGCGACGGAAATGCCAACGGATGGACCACCTATGGCGGAACGTGGAGTGCTGCCGACGGTGCATACAGTGTCAATGCCGGAGGAGGTTTTAAAGCCGTAGCTGACGGTGTCAATTTTGCCGATTTCACATATGAGGCCGACGTATCCTTTACAGGAGGCACCGAATCAAATAATACCGGACTTATATTCAGAGTAAGCGATCCCAAAGTTGGAGGAGACATGCTGAAGGGGTATTACGCCGGCATATGCAGGGACGGCAAAGCTCAGATCGGCCGTTTCAATAACAACTGGCAGGAGCTTGCAACCATTCCGTACCCTATTGCGGCAGGGCAGGTATACCACATAAAGGTAACTGCCAATGGCAGCAACATAGATATGTATATTGACGGCAGCCATGTGGCAGGTGTTGTGGATACAATGTTTACCAGCGGCTCCATAGGTATGCGTACCTGGCTGGTCAATTCCAGGTATGACAATATTTCGGTAACTACCGATGCAGCTGCAGAAAAACCTGTATACAACTGGTCCTGGGTCAAGGGTGCCGTATTTGTTCCGACAAATGCGGTTAATGAAATACAGCAGTGGAAGGAATATGACCACGAGGTAAATGACAGGGAATTGTCATATGCGCATGCCTATGGAATCAATCTTGTCAGGGTTTATCTCCACAATCTCCTGTGGGAAAACAATTCCGCAAAGCTGCTGAATGATTTTGAAGATTTTCTTTCACTGGCAGATAAATATGACATAAAAGTAGAAGTGGTTTTCTTTGATGACTGCTGGGACGATCATCCTACCTACGATTATGATCCGGCTATGTCTCCCAGATACGGCGCACATAACAGCAGGTGGGTCGAGGCGCCCGGGGATGACTACAAGGCTCTGTACAACAATGCCGACGGTGTTGTAAAAGCAAAACTGAAAGCATATGTTGAAGGAATTGTAGGTGCCCACCTGAATGATGACAGAATAGCCTTCTGGAACACATACAATGAGCCTGGCAACGGTGAATCGGGCATATACGACCAGGTTACAAAGCAGCTCATGAATGATTCACGCATATGGATAAAGGAATTGGGTTCAAAAATACCGGTTTCAGCAACTGCAGGTCAATTCAGCGGTGCGCCCTTCTCGGATTTCCTTACCTGGCATCCGTATGAAGCAACTTATCCAAAAACCTTCAACTCTGTGGGAAGGACATTTACAGCCGACGCTTCTGTGCTTGCCGATGAATGTATGCAGAGGAACAACCAATCGGTTCCGGGTATCGTGGAGAATTACGGTGACAAAGGGATCGGTTTTGTAATGTGGGAGTTGGGCATAGGCAGGGATAACTGCAGATTCCCGTGGGGTTCTGATGTAAATCCCCTTACATATGAACCGGAGAAGCCGTTCCATGGAGTTGTATATCCCGATGGGCATCCATGGTCGGTAGATGATGTTAAAGCGCTGAAAGGAGACGCTTTTAATACTCTTCCGCTGTTCAGGGTTCAGTATTTCAGGGACAGCAATTTCACAGATATGGCGAAGTCCTCCATTACACCCAGAATTGATTTTGATCTGGGAGATGAAAAAGGAACCGGATCACCCGATGCCTCGGCAGGCATTGACAGGGATAATTTCTCAATCCGTTGGGCAGGTTCCATAAGACCGGCTGTTTCAGGCAGCTATACCTTCTATGCGGACAGCGATAATATAGCAGGTATATGGGTCGGCAATACAAAAGTTGTTGATAAGACCGGCAATATCCGTGAAGAAGTAAGCGGAAATATAAATTTAACAGCCGGCCAGCAGTATCCGGTGAAGATAGAATATGTCCATGCAACAGGCAGTGCCAGCATGCACGTTAAGTGGTCGGGTCCAAGTCTCGGAAAGACAGTACTGCTGCCCGTATTGAGCACAAGCCCGGTAACAGCCGTTTCATTGAATACGGATACTCTGGTGCTTGGTGTGGGAGACAGCAGGAAATTGTTTGCAAGCCTGGAGCCATTGGATGCGGCAAATCAGAATGTAATATGGTCAACTGACAATCCTGCCTTTGTAAAGGTTGATCAGGACGGAACAGTAAAGGCTTTGTCGGAAGGTTCCGCAGTCATCACTGTGACCACCGAGGATGGAAGCTTTACAGATACCTGTACTGTTACAGTTACAAAGAGCTCGAAATTCAGCAATCCCATTGTACCGGTGGGCAGCGGATCAGGTTCTGCCGACCCGAGCGTAGTATTTAAGGACGGTTATTACTACTACTGCAAGTCTGAAAATGATGGGGCCATACAGGTGGCAAAGGCAAGAAGACTTCAGGATATAGGAACGGCTCCGAGAGTGACGGTTTACACTCCTCCGGCCGGAACCATGTATTCCAAGGAATTATGGGCACCTGAGCTGCAGTATCTGAACGGAAAATGGTACATATATTTTGCTGCGGATAACGGCAGCAATGCCAACCACCGTATGTACGTACTGGAAGGAAACTCACAGGACCCGCAGGGCAGTTACACCTTCAAGGGGAAAATAAGTGATTCCACCGACAAATGGGCAATTGACGGAGCTGCTTTTCAAAAGGACGGCAGGATGTATTTCGTATGGTCGGGCTGGGAAGGAAATGTGGATGGAAGGCAGGATCTTTATATCGCACCTATGAGCAATCCATGGACCATCAGCGGTGACAGGGTACGTATTTCATCACCGGAAAAAGATTGGGAAAAGAAAGCAGGACCGGCATATATCAATGAAGGCCCCGAAATATTGCAGAAGGACGGAAAAATATTTATAGTGTATTCCGCCAGCGGAAGCTGGTCCGATGACTATTGCCTGGGTATGCTTACAAATACCGGAGGAGATGTTTTGAATCCTGCAGCCTGGACAAAAACAGGCCCTGTCTTCAGCAAAGCTGCCGGAGCGTATGGAGCAGGACATAACTCCTTTACCGTGTCTCCTGACGGCACCGAGGACTGGATAGTGTACCACGCCGATAAAAATTCAGGCGGAAGCTGGGGCAACAGAAGTGTAAGGGCACAAAAGTTTACCTGGAATGCAGACGGCACTCCCAACTTCGGAACTCCGGTGGGCTACGGAGAGCTTATAGAGCAGCCTTCGGGCACCCCTGAAGTCAACAGGCACTCATATGAAGCAGAGGATGCAGTGACGGGCGGAAAGGCTAAGATTGTGGACTCAGGCAATGCCTCCGGCGGAAAGGTTGTAGGGAATCTTGATACTGTTGGCAGCGACTATGTACTGTTCAATGTGAATGTCACCAAAGCAGGAACCTATACCATGACTGTAATGGCTGACAACGGAAGTGCTGAAGGAATTGCGGAACAGAAAGTAACAGTAAATGACGGAGAACCTCAGACAGTTACTTATAAGAACTTTGGCTGGGATAATTTCAATCCCTCCTCCCTGACCGTTACACTGAAAGAGGGATTAAATACTGTCAAACTGGCTAAAAAGACCGCTTTTGCACAGATTGACCGCATAGTGCTTGAGGAGCTTGAAGACGGCGGGGTGGCCGTACCTGTCGAATCCTTAAGCCTGAACAAGCAGAGCATAACGGTAACAAAGGGAATGAATGGGACAATTACAGCAGCTATAAGACCTATAGCGGGTACAAACAAGGCGGTAACAATTTCAACTGCAAATAATCAAATTGCTGCTGCAAGTAAAACCGGAGAAGATCTTGCATCCGGAACGGTAACCATCACAATAGGCGGTATTGCTCCAGGAACTGCAGTAATAAAAGTAGCAAGTACAGAAAATCCGGAAATTTACGCCGAGTGTGAGGTAACAGTCCGTGATCTGCCTACCGACCCTGACTTGTCAGGCTATACGGTGGACAATTTTGACGGAGCAGCTCTGGATAAAAACACCTGGACAATATGGAATGAAACCCCTAAAGACTGGAGTATCGGTCAGGGTGCTGTAACAATTCATACACAGCCTACAGATGTATATCAGGACAATAACAGTCAAAACAATGTTTTCCTGAGATCAATACCTGCAAGCGGAGATTTTGAGATTGTTACAAAACTGACGGCGCCGGTTGCCCTGAATCACCAGCAGGCAGGCTTATTCGTATGGAAGGATGCCGATAATTTCGTAAAACTTGCCCATGTGTGGGTAAATGGCAGGACTCTTGAAACGGCTTATGAAGTTTCGGGGACGTATAAAAAACCCAACAATTTTGCTCCCCACCCCGGAGGAGATACCGTAACACTGAAGATCAAAAAGATAGGTAATGTGTACACAACATATTATTGGGACGGATACGGCTGGATACAGGCTTCAGATCCTGTAACCACCAATATTGGCGGTCCATTGAAGGCAGGATTCTTCGCAAACAATATTGTTGCCGCAAACGACAGGATAAATGTCAAATTTGAATATTTTGCAATTAAAGAGATCAGCGGCGGAGTGGATCTGGACAGAAAAGCGCTCACAGTACAGGAAGGTCAGAGCTCAAAGCTCACAAATAATGGATTGAGCGGTGCAAATGTCATTTGGAGCTCGGGGAATAACAGTATTGCAACAGTGGATCAAAATGGTCTGGTAACTGCAGTTTCTCCAGGCAGAGTAATAATTACCGCCCGGTCAAAGGAAGGGGACTTTAAGGATAAGTGTGTTGTAACTGTGCCTGAAACTGAAACACAGCCCGAGATTCTGTTTGCTGACGGCTTTAGCGGCGGAAATGCAGGCTGGTCCACCTACGGGGGCACCTGGCAGATGGCTGGCGGTGAATACACCGTTAACAGCGGCGCAGGTTATAAAGCGGTTCTCGACAAGGACTTTACAGACTATGTGTTTGAGGCTGATGTGCAGATAACCAGCGGTTCGGAAGCAGGTATGATATTCAGGGTTTCAAACCCGTCAACAGGTGCGGATGCCTTCGACGGCTATTACCTTGGTATAAATGCAGCTCAAAAATCAGCTGTGCTTGGGAAGATGGAAAACGGCAGCTGGACGGAAATAGCAAATAAGAAGCTGAACATAAAAGTTGGAGAATGGACTCATATGAAGGTTGTGGTGGATCAAGCCCATATTCAGGCTTTCATCAATGACAACCCGCTAAATACAAATGCATATCCGAAATTCGACCTTGTGGAAAGCACACACATAGCTACAGGAAAGCTTGGTCTGCGTACATTTAACGCAGCTGCGAAGTTTGATAATGTAAAGGTATCTTCTTACAAAGCTGTTGACCTGGGTGAGACATATACCAATTCGGTATTGCCTGATACGGCAGATCCATATGTTCTGCAATATAACGGCATATACTATCTGTACGGGACAAATACTGAGACCGGCGATACAAACAAGTCCCGCGGAATTAAGGTTTACACCTCAACAGATCTCGTCAACTGGACTGACAGGGGTCTGGCCTTGAAAAATGAAGATTCATGGGGCAATAAATGGTTCTGGGCTCCCGAAGTTGTTGAACGCAATGGAACCTTCTATATGTATTATGCAGTTGAGGAAAGGCTTGCGGCAGCTGTAAGCAAATCACCGCTGGGACCTTTTATACAGGAGGTTCAGGAACCCATGAAGCCTGATACCGTTAAGATCGATGCCCATGTATTCAAGGATGACGACGGCAGGCAGTACCTTTATTTTGTAAGGTTTAACAATGCAAATGAAATATGGGTTGCCGAATTGAACGACGATATGAAAACTATTAAGGAAGAAACCATGACCTTCTGCTTCAGGCCCACACAGGCATGGGAGCAAAGTCAGAAACCGCCGGTTGCAAACATCAATGAGGGCCCGTTTGTGATCAAACATAACGGAATATACTACCTGACTTATTCAGGAAACCATTTTGAAAGCCCTGATTATGGTGTTGGATACGCTACATCCAGCTCACCTATGGGTCCCTGGACAAAATATGAATACAACCCGATTATGAAGTCCAACCTTGTTGTACCCGGTGCGGGACACCACTCCCTGGTATATTCACCCGACGGTACCGAGCTGTTTATGGTCTACCATACACACTATAACACCGGCAGCACTGAGCCAAGGAAGCTGTCAATCGACAGGGTGCATTTCGTGCCCCAGGGGAATGGACTCCCTGATGCCATGGAAGTATGGGGCCCCACCGTAACTCCGCAGCCAATGCCTTCAAACGGCAAGGTGGTTGCACCGGTGACATCAATTACAATAGCCGGAGAAAACGGAGCTGATACTATTACGGTTTATGGCGGTACACTTAAAATGACCAGGGCTGTCACACCTGAAAATGCCGATAACAGCGTTACCTGGAGTATTATCAGCGGAAGCGGATATGCGACAATTTCGGCTGACGGCGTATTGACTGCCAGGGCAAACGGAATTGTCACTGTAAAGGCCGTGGCAAAAGACGGCTCAGGTGTTGAATCCAATGTTTATACGATTACAATTACCAACCAGAACAGACCTGGCGAACCGTCAAATCCACCTTCAACACCATCGGCTTCAAATTCCGGATCCTCATCCAATTCATCCGGAACACCGGCAGAGACAAAGCCTCAGACAGCTCAGCTGGAGGTTAAGCCGGTATTGAATGGAACCGGCAAGACGGCTCAAGCTGCCGTAAGTTCGGAGGATTTGAAAAAAGCTCTGGAGGCGGCAAAGCTTGACAGTGCAGGAAACAAGACGGTAACAATTAAGGTTTCGGAAGTAAAGGGTGCCGAGCAATATGAGCTTGAGCTTCCAAAGACTTCAGTGACATCTGCTCAGACAAACCTGTTGAAAATAGACAGCCCGGTGGCAGCAATAACTGTGCCCGGCAACCTGTTTAATGCAAAGGATGTGACAGGCGACAGCGTCAATATCTCGATCGGCAAGGGAGACAGGTCAGGTGTTAAGGATGAAGCTGCCATAAAGACCATTGGAGACAGGCCGGTTATTGAAATCAAAGCTTCTGCCGGCGGTAAGGAATTGAAGCTCAGCAATCCGCAGGCTGCCGTGACAGTATCCCTGGATTACAAGCCCAATGCAGAAGAACTTAGGAACTCCGGGCACATTACAGTATGGGCTATTGATGAAAACGGGAATACAAAACCGGTACCAAGCGGTAAATATGACGCAAAGACCGGTCAGGTGACCTTTACTGCACACCGCCTGGGCAAATATGCAGTGGTGTATGTAAGCAAAACCTTTAATGACCTGAATAACCACTTATGGGCAAAAGAAAAAATTGAAGTTATGGCAGCAAAAGGTATTATTAACGGTACGTCCGACACAACCTATTCACCTGGAAAAAATATTACAAGAGCGGATTTTGTGGTTCTTCTTGTCAATGCTCTTGGTTTGAATGCAGCACCGGGTGGAAATTTTGACGATGTGAACAAGGACAGCTACTACTACAATGCCGTTGCCATAGCCAAGGAGCTGGGGATTGTCAACGGAGTGGGGAATAATAAATTTAATCCTGCTCAAAGCATTTCCAGACAGGACATGATGGTGATTGCGGCAAATGCCATGAAGGTTGCAGGAAAAACAATAAGCAAAGGCTCAGCTTCAGATATTGCCGGATTTAAAGACAGGGAGCTGGTATCGGCCTATGCTGAGGATGCCGCAGCCACATTGGTTAAAGCCGGAATAATAGCAGGCAGCGGAAATGCTCTAAATCCGCAGAAAACTGCAACCAGAGCTGAAACTGCAGTTATTATCTACAATATTTACAACAAATAAGTTTATAATACTTGCAAGATGAATTAAAAAGAGGATGTTTACAGAGTAAAATGATATGCTCCCTTCTAGGTAGACAATTAAAATAATAAAAACTTGTCACTTAGGAGGGAGTATATTTTATGGCATTTAAACACAAATATTCCTACGCTGAAAAAGAGAAAATTATTATTGAATATCTTAACAACACTTATGGATTTCGAGAATTATGTCGTATATACGAAATGAGTCAAGGCGCACTAAAGGGTTGGATCCGTCTATACAATGCTTTTGGATTTGAAGGATTAAGAACAAGTAGTCAAGCAAGTAGATATTCTTCCGTATTAAAACAGTCAGCTGTCAATGATTATCTGAACGGAAAGTATACAGCTCCTGAAATACTAAAAAAATATAAA
>NZ_JHYD01000058.1 GCF_000621505.1 Ruminiclostridium cellobioparum DSM 1351 = ATCC 15832 | reverse complement strand
TAAAAAACTGGAGAATGTTAGAGGTGCGAGAAGAAAATTGCATCTTAAAACATAGAGCTCGAAAGCTATTGGAGTTTTCGAGAGTATTATTATATTAGGAAGAGGTGATTATAATGAACTGTTCAGAATATGAAAACATCAAGCACTTTACATACATTGAATACTGCGATTATTTGCAAAAGAAACATGGTATTGGGAAATATGATTATATGACAAAATCATGGAACAAAAATACAAAATGTACTCGGACAAAAGAAGGCTTGATTGCTCATCATAAGTACGAGAACTGTGCTATAATGCTATCTAAAAAAGAAATTGCTATGTCAAATCCATTTGAATGGCAATTAGCAAAAAATATCGTTTATTGTGACTATTTAGAACATTTGCTGCTACATGTGTTAATATGTGAACACCCATCAGAAGAAAAAAACGACTTTGAAGCAGTTGGTATAGGTGGAGTTATTAATTTCATTGTACCTGAGTTGAATGATTTTTATAGTGGTTGGGTCACTAAACTAGAATGGCAAAAAAAGTGCCACGACTTGATTAAGGGAAATAAAGACGTTTATTTGACTATAATAAAAAGAATTAAAATCTCTTGCAAAAACAATCCGTTTTTTTCAGAGGACTGTTTATTTAAAAGTTTCAATGAACAATATGGATTGTGGTCGTCAACACAAAACAAATTAATCTATAACGACATAAAATCATTATAGAGCAATTTATCACGATGAGTAAATTGGGCAAATCGGATAGTCTTTGAGCTTCCCATTATATTTATGGGGTAAAGTAAGCGATTAATAGACAAATTTGAATTAAAGGAGATGGCTTATGAAATTATATTCTGAAAGGCATGGTATAAGAGCACCACTGGAAAAGACATATTCTATTAACAGAGATATGTATTCATTACTTTTAGATTGTTGTAAAAGATATCAAAAAAACTTAACACATATTTTCACTCTAAATTGTCATCATGACTTTACAGATAGTGACTATGTTTCATTTGATGAAAAAGGATTTATAACTAGAATTAAAATAAGAATCCCGTCTCTCTTTCGGGATGAGTATGATAGGATTTGTGCGCCGGTTTATGACGATGAATATGACCAGTATGCACTTTTAGACTTTATTGAGTTCTTTGCACAAAATATTGAGGATATCTCTGAACGGTGGAATAATGAGAGATACCGAAATTACCAAACGATAGACTGCCTTAATTCTTCAGATATATTTAGAAATTTCCAAGAGGCAATAAATGAAATATTTACTGAGTCGGGATTGCTTTATGAACTAACGGATGAAAAGATTATAGAAAGAATTGTTGAGAACAGTCCACTTACAACGAAAATTGAAAATAATTTTGCAGCAGTACAGGAGGTAGGCACAAGAGAGTTATTGAAATATGCTGTTGCATTATATAAGACACCAAATCCTACTGCACGACAAGATTCAGTGGAAAAGATATGGGATGCGTTAGAACGTCTTAAAACTTACTATACAACATTAGATAAGAAACATTCATCAGAAAAAATAGTGAATGATATGGCAAACGGAAATGATGACTTTGCTGATTTGTTTAATAATGAATTTAAGATGTTGACGGACATTGGAAATAAATATCGCATACGCCATCATGAAACTAATAAGATTGATATTACTGATGTCCGTTATTACGATTATCTTTTTAATCGTTGTTTATCACTAATTGCGCTTGCTATACAATATTTGATGTAAAAGAAATACTGATTATGTACTATTTCTTTGAAAAAGGAAAATACGAGAAAACCGTAGATGTAACTGTAATGAAAATCAAACCACAGAATCTTACATTTAAAATGTGATGACATTAAGAAAAATTTGGTAAAAAATTATTTAGATAAATTTGAATTAGTGGGGTGATTAAAATAGAAGAATTAAAACCAAACGAAAAAGAAAGAGAAGTTTTATCGTTATTTTATAATAGATTCTATGATTTATATGAAGAAGTTGTAAATGATGATTTTATTAACATGGATGCAAAAATAAGATTTTATAAACTAAGAGAGTCATTTTCAATATATAAAGAACTATTGAGTTATGAGCCGATTAAAGAATATATTAATTGGATGAAAAAAGGTGGACGACCTCATTTTGAAGGGATTATTGCAGATGATTTATTCAGTTTTATAAGAAATTTATTATTGCATTTTCCTATTTTTGATACATGGGATGAAGTATATATAAATAAGAACTTAGCCACGTGGAGTAAAGCGGGACAAATAGATAAATTTCTGACTAAAGGTATTAAGGAAAAAATTGATGGTAAAGGTACGGTGAAATATAGAATATGGGAAGAAAAAAAGAAAAAAATGACATATTTTTGCATTAATCTTCCGGAGAAATATAATGATACTAATATTTACTTAAAGGATATAATATCTGAAGAAGTTGGAATTAAATTTTGTATGGCATTAATGAGAGTGATATTAGATACTCAAGTAGAGAATTCAAAAGTACCTGATATAAAAATAATGTCTCAAGTATATTTACCAATAAAAAATAAATAGTATTTGAAGCTGTATAAATTCCAATTTGCAAAGAATTCTAAACTTCTAATTATGTTTATACTGGGGTATAAGTCAGAACTTCATCAAAGGTAATAAGAAGCTGGGCATTCATAAATAAAAATATCAGAGAAAATCTGGGGGGTACAATGAAAATTATTGATAACATAAAAACAGACCACAATCAAAGTATCCAATCAATGCTAATTACAGCTGACAAAATGATTCTAGCAAGTCCTTTCTTAACTGAAGATTTCGATGAGTTTGTTCATGATGTGGCAGAGTTAGGAGTGAAAAGCATTTCACTTCTAACGACGCTTAGAGATAATTCTCCTGACCTATTCAAAAAAGCAAATTCTCTTTATTCGTTTTGTACTTCTTGTGTCCAAAATAGCATCAACTTTGAAATCAGAGTTAACAACAAGCTCCACGGTAAGATTTACATTGCTTTAAAGGATAGAAGACCAATAAAAGGTATTATTACATCAGCCAATTTCACTGATAACGGTTTGAAACATAGTCATGAATGGGGTGTTGAAATTGACGATACAGATTTACTTCAGAATTTGATTATTGACCTAATGAATGTGAGTTCTAATCCCCTCACCTATAAGGAAATTGAAGGCATCATCAAGGCAATCGATGATTACTCAAAAGAGAATCCAATTATTCAAGAATCAAAGCCTAATCTCGAAGTAATAGGGCACATAAAAGATAAGTTAAAGGTAGAGAGTCCAAAGGTATCAAATACAGAGCAAATAGACTTTCCAGATGATACTCGGTACTTCTTAAAGCCTGTAGGTTCTTCAGACCATCCATTTGATGAATCAAGAAAGCTGAGCGAAACAATTCAGGAATTGCACTTTTCCAAACGAAAACCTAATTCTGTTCGTCCAGGTGACATTCTAATTTGTTATGGTGTAGGTACTACAAAACTTTTGGGGTGTTTCCGAGTTTTGAGTGAACCGTTCTTTTTAACTGATGAGAATACTAGATGGCCATGGGCAGTTGATTCAGAAAACCTCAGTCCTAAATACAGTTCGAAATGGTCATCATTTAACAACACGCTTTCAAATGCTCAAGCATCTTATGGTTATGACAAGGAACTCACATATGTAGGTGGCAAATCTCTGGGAGCATTAAATTTTGGAGCCGATAAAATCAGACTTAACGAGTCCTTTGCCTACCATTTAATCAATATAATAAAACAAGAAGTAAAATAATCAGGGTATTATCGGGATCTCACGGTGAACCGAGTTTTAAGCAAAAAGATTATTTTGTCGTGTACTTCTCATTATACATAAACTGGACAAACCAGGGGAACCTCGACATCGAGCTTACTAATACATAAAACTAGAACGCTGCCGAACTTTGCAAAAGCTTCTATATGTATAAATGGCTTGTGATGATGTAACCAATTCTATTTTTGCCATTTCGATTGGACAGTGTATCAAGTAGACAAGCACAGAAACAAACGCACCTCATGAAGAGTTTAAGCCTTTGGCTTATAGCAGTTATCTTTTTACCGCCATAACAAACCAATAACGCCAATATATCCCCCTATACCCATAAATGTCGCATTGTGACAAATATGTATCCGTTGATATAATCTATCACGTAAATGAACAAATTGTGTACAAAAAAAAGTGAGATTACATTCCTTTTGTGTGCAACGACTGTTCATAAATTTTTTAGGGGGTTATATTAAATGTATAAAGCCAGGTCTTTTATACGGTATGTTTCACTAATTCTTACTTTGGCAATTCTTTTTACTTCAGTACCACTGGAATCATTTGCAAATAACACTGATAACAAAGAAGCCGACTCACCACCTGCTATTCAGCAATTGGAAACCCAAGATCAGCAAACAATAAAAGAGGCCGATATAATAGGCGAGGATATTAGTAAAAGGGATATATCAACCAAGCACTTTTTAAAAGCTGATATGTCTTATGAAGCAGTTATTTATCCAATGCCTGTCCACTACAAAAAGGATGGCAAATGGACTGATATTGACAATTCTCTGGTATCACGAAAAGATGAGCAGAACTCAGATATATTAGAAAATAAAGAAAATGAATATAAAATCAAACTGGCAAAAAACACGTCTTCAAATAAACTTGTACGTATTCAAAAGGACAAATATGAAATTTCCTGGAATATCATAGATGCAGCTAAATCACCGGTAAAAGTAAGTGACGATGCATCTACACTTCTTAAATCACTTGACAAAAATGAACAGAAGAAAACACTTACAAAACTAACTTCCACTATCGAATATCCAAACGTATTTGAAAATGTCGATTTTCAATATATTCTATATCCTACGGGAGTAAAAGAAAACATAATTCTTCAAAAACCCGTACAGAATCAGGTTTTCAAATTGGCGTTAAATGTTAAAAATCTTGAAGTTAAGCTGAATGATGATAAAACAATCTCTTTCTATTCCAAGGAAAAACCAGCTGAAGAAGTGTTCAGGATGGATGCTCCGTACATGTTTGATGCAAAGGATATATATTCTAACAGCATCGAGCTGGAGCTTGTTAAAGAAAAAGATGGATATACATTAACAATTAAACCCGATCAACAATGGCTATCCGACCAGAATAGACAGTATCCTGTAGTTATTGATCCAGAGGTAATAACTCCAAATAATACAAGTAATATCCGTGATACCCATGTAACCTCAGCGGCAGATCAAAATTACTATTTACACGACAGGCTTCCGGTTGGTACTAAGTCCACTACAGGTATTAATAGAGCATATATAAAATTTGATCTGCCCGCTTTGTCGGCAGCAGATATGGTAATTGATGCCAGCTTGAAATTACAGAGCAGGGAGACAAATTCAGGCACGTATCAGACAAATGCATATGATATATTGGCGGATTGGGATAATAAGACCTTAAAGTGGTCAAATCAGCCTGCTGTAGGAAATACCATTGAAGATTTCCAGATGGTGAATACCGTCGGTGAATATTCCTGGAATATCACCTCTGTAGTAAAAAAATGGTACACCACCAATAAAAACTATGGTGTAATGCTCAAAACCAATAATGAATCAGTCCTGGGCTATACGGATTTTTATTCCTGCGACATAGATGACAGCCTTGAAGCCAAAAGACCAAAGGTTTCAATAAGCTATGTAAACAATGCCGGTCTTGAGGATTATTGGACATATCATTCAATGGATATGGGCCGGGCCGGCACAATTAATGTAAATGACTATAACGGCAACTACGTGCTGGTTCACAATGATTTGGAAACAACAGGTTCCCGTATGCCTATTTCAATAAACCATGTTTTCAACAGCTATCAACGTGAAGCAACGTTAGGATACGGCCAGGGCTGGAGGCTTAACATCCGGCAGACTATACAAAAGCAGACCATTAATGGTCAACTTTATTACATCTATGCAGATGGTGATGGAACAAGACATTACTATAAGTCCGGCACATCTCCCATGAGTGCTGAAACGGGAATAGATCTGAAATTAACAGTCAATAGTACTAGCACCTTGACATTGGAAGATAGTTCATATACAAAAATGTCTTTTTCAACCATAGGAACAGATACAAATAACTTTTATCTTAAGGGCGTTACTGATAAAAATGCCAATACAATGATAATAGATTATCAGGGAACAAAACCGAGTATGGTTACCGATGGAGCAGGACGAAAAGCCGTATTGACCTATAATACGGATGGAAATCTTTCATCAATAACTGATCCGGCAAATAGAGTAACCCGCTTTGAGTATTCCGGGGCTAACCTTACTAAAATAACATATCCGGACAATAAGGTTACACAATATAATTATACGGCCAGTGGAAATATAACCGATGCCATCAATCACGACGGCTACAAAATGAGTCTGGAGTATTATCTGGAGGCTCCTTACAGAGTAAAAGCCATTAAAGAGTCACATTCGGATGGAACTCTTGGACAAAAAATTACAATGGAATATGGCAGTAACACAACAACCTTCACAGATATAGAAGGCAGAAAAAACATTCTCCAGTTCAACAATGAGGGTAATACACTCAGTGTTAGAAATGAAAATGGAGACGTATCAAATTATAGCTATGGTTCTGCAATTGGAAAGGATAAGAATAAGCTTACGCTGGAGACAAAACTTCATGCTACCTCTAAAAACTATTTACAGAATCATAATGCTGAGAGTGAAGGTACATGGGCTTCAAAATCAGGTAATAGCTCTCAGGGTAATGCTGCTTATGAATCCGGTGAAAAATATTTGGGAGCCAAATCATTAAAAATAACCAAATCCAATAATCAAGGTTTCCACAATTGGGAGCAGAAGGTCACACTAACCAAAGGAAAAACCTATACACTTTCTGCATATGTGAAAACAGCTGACATATCCAAGACAAACAGCAAAGGTGCCGGACTATATATAAGCTATACGGACAGCACTGGACAACCTGTTACAGTAGAAACAGAATATATTACAGGGACAAAAGACTGGACACGAGCAGAAAAATCCTTCACTCTTCCTTCTAATGCATCTTCTGCTGAAGTTACAGTTGGCGGAACCTTACTTCAGGAGACCGGTACGGCATATTTTGACTGCTTCCAATTAGAAGACGGAAAAGTGGCAAACAGCTACAACCTTGTAGAAAACTCCAACTTCACCTATGGGTCAACTGTACCGGATTCCTGGTCGGCAGAATATTTTGATGCAAATGACGGAGTAATTTCCGATCCCGGAACACATCCAAAAGGATTGGATAACAAGGTGCTGCAAATCACCGGTTCCGGAACCTTAAGTAAAAAAGTAGTTCAGACGATTGACCTGTCAGGTAAAACAGGTGATGTATTTTTCCTGGGAGGTTGGGCAAGAGGTAATGCTGCCTATTCAAACGGTAATAGTGTCTATAAAGTCAGTCTTGAAATAAGAAACAGTACCGGAGTTCAATGGTTCCATGCATTCTTTAACGAGGATACACCTGATTGGCAGTACACCAGCAATACAATAGTGGCGGACAGAGACTACACAAGTATTAGAGTGTTCGTAATCTATTATAACAATGCAAATACAGCAATGTTTGACGGTATTCAGCTATTCAGGGAAAATAGTTATCAATACGATTATAATGATGGAAAATTAACTAATAATACAAATCCAGAAGGGAAATCAGCAAGTAATGTGTATTCAGGTAATGATCTGACAAAGAGCACTGATGAGAACACTAACACCACCTCATACACATATGATACAAAACACAATTTAAAAACAGCTACCTCACAGGAGGGTATTATTACCACATATGGATATGACAATGCGGGAAACTCCATAATAACCAAAATCGGTGATGATGCTCTTAAAATTCAATCCAATTCAACCTATGACAGTGCAGTAGGTACGGAATATAAGGGTGGTAATTATCTTAAAACTGCAACGGATCCGGTAGGAAATACAGTCACTTACAATAGTGACTGGAAAACCGGAAATCTCACTTCCTTTATAGATGGAATAGGAAATACCACAAATTACCAGTATGATGGGCTGGATCGATTAAAAGCAGTAACTGCAATGGCTAGTGGAATAGCAATATCCAATACCTACGGATATAATGACCAGAGCGGCAATAGCACCGATATGCTTCAAAGCATCGGTCACAACGGCTTCAACTATAACTTCCTGTATGACAAGCTGGGAAACCTTACCGGGGTCAATGTAGGAAGCAGAAACCTGGTTACAAATGTATATTCCAATTATGCCGATGGTACAGGGACAACCTACAATACAGGCCGGTTAAATCAGCTTCAATTTGGAAACGGACAAAAAATATCATATGACTATGATTTGCTTGACAGAATAACCGGCAGAAGCATAGATGGTGTCAAAAGATATACCTATGACTATGATGAAAATGGAAATATAGCCCTGGTAACAGATAACAGGGATAACTCCATGACAAGATATTTCTATAGCTTGACAGACAGACTCACAGGGATACTTGATGCCTTCGGCAATAAAACGGATTTTATTTATGATAATGTTGGCAATGTAAAAAAAGTCAATGAAACCATAAACGGACAGAATTTCAGTACAATATACGACTATAACAAGGATTACAACCCAACATCAGTCACCTATAACAACGGTAACAGCATACTAGCCTATAACTATATTGACCCTGCTTCAGGCAAATCAATAGGCAGATTGTCAGGCAAGTCAATGAAGGTTAATGGTAATACCATATTAAATACAACGTATACCTATAAACCTGGATATATAACAGTAGGAAATGCAAGTACGAACGTACTTGACGAGATTAGTAACAACGGAAGTAAAATACAGTACTCCTATGATAAGAACGGAAACATAAAAACAATCAAAGAAGCCGGAATAACCATAAGCTATGACTATAACGAGCTCAACGAACTAATACGTGAGAATAATCCTGTAACCGGAAAAACTGTAATATACTCCTATGATGCAGGAGGGAATATCACGGAGAAGAAGATTTACCAATACACCACGGATGCTGTACCTGGAGGAACCCCAGAGGTTGTATCCTATGCATACAGCGACAGTGAATGGAAAGACCTTCTGACAAATTACAATGGCAGGACCCTTGAATATGACCAGATTGGTAATCTAAAAAAAGACGGAATATACAATTACACATGGGATGAAGGCCGCCAGTTGGCTTCAATGACCAAAAACGGGCAAGAAATAAGCTACAGGTATAACACAGATGGAATAAGAACAGAAAAAACGGAAAACGGCAAAACAACAAAATATCACCTTGTCGGCGATAAAGTAACCTATGAAACTGACGGCACAGATAGCATTTACTACACTTATGATGCAAATGATAATCTTATAAGTATGAATCTCAACGGAAGTGAGTATTACTATGTACGAAACGGTCAAAATGATATTATTGGCCTGTTTGACAGTAACGGAATCCGGGTGGTAAGCTATACCTATGATACATGGGGCAAGTTAATCAGTATAAAGGATCAAAATGGTATTGATATATCAAATGACAGTAATCATGTCGGAAATAAGAATCCTTATAGATATAGAGGGTACAGGTATGATACTGAGACTGGGTTGTACTATTTGCAAAACAGGTATTATAACCCGGATATGGCAAGGTTTATTAATGCTGATGGAGTACTAGATAGCGGTAATGATTTATTAGGTCATAATTTATATTCATATGGCTGGAATAACCCTGTTAATATTGCTGACCCAAGTGGATACATGGGTATTGATGTAAAAAAGGGTTATGAATTTATGAGTGATGTTTATCAAAAATTCCCTGGATTTTTAAAAAACACCACAACTTATGTAACTAGCTTTGGAAAAAGAATTCCAGATTTTATAAATAATTCTGTTATAGGTGAAATCAAAAATGTATCATATCAGTACCTTTCAACACAAATTAAAGGTTTTATGGAAATAGCAAAAAAACAAGGTAAAACATTTGTTCTAGTTGTCAAGGAAGGTACTAAGCTGTCAAAACCATTGATAAATACAATAAGAGCATCTGGTGGAAAAATAATACAAGTTGGCGTTGATGGTACTTCTAAATTATTATCATCACCAATTATAATGACAAAAGACTTATTTAATATGTGGTTGGGAGGTCTGGACCCAAGTTATAGGCAAAAGATACAAAAAGAGTTAATGAACCAAAACTAAATTATATAAATACTTTTGATGTGAGGTGTTAAATTGAAGATATCATACTCATTTGATTCTACAAAAGACTTAAGCAATCTAAAAAAAGGAGAGAGTTTGTTAGAACTTTTCTTCTCCAATGGACTTACGATTGAGAAAGCAGGTATTCAAGAACCAATTCGTGAATCTTTTAATATTGATAGAATGCCAGAAATGTGGAAAGGTTCTGGAATTGAGGGAGATTGTTCGTCCTGTTACTTCCTGTTTAAAGGTCAAAAGGATATTAAATTTTCAGGAATAATCGTCTGGCAGCTTAATCTTCATCCTAATTCCAAAGCATTAAATCATGTCAGTTTGTGGCTGAATATCCCTAAAAAATATGATACTAACAAATTATTACAATTGGGGGATGATATTTTTACATGGTCTAGAGCGGAATACGGATATATTACAGAAGATTCAAAACTTCCAACACCTTTAGCAGTAAATATTCATGATGGGCTTACTGGTTTGATGTGGGTTAATTACTTTGGCCCTTCTTACATTGCAGAACCTGATTTTCATATACCTGATGACCATGTAACCATCAATCATGGAGTGAGGATTAAGTTGTCAGAAACTCCCGATGATGATTTGTTGAAAAATTCAAAATTCATTGAGAGCGTTAAAAATAAAATAGGAGCTGAGTGGTTTTGGGATTATCCAATTAAGCACAAAAGGAAGAAACCCCAATTTGATAAATCAGAAATTACCAGAAAGCTATTTTCATAAAAATTATTTAATACCCTCAAAAGAAATATTTGAGGGTATTGCTTTAAATACTAGAAGATCGTTTGTTCCAGCTGATTTGTTTGCCAAGTTCCAGACATCCTTTTATACCACCCCTGAAGATGCTGTATTTAAAGCTCTGGGAATTGAATGACAAATATATTTTATGGTGCGAAACTTTTGAAAATAACAAATGGGTTTTTAACACATAAAGGTTAGCCCTCTTTTTCATTTTCTTTTTAATTATACTGTAGCTGAAACAAAAGCCAATTAGTTTAGCTGATCCATTTATTTATTTCATATTGTTCACTAATGAGCTCAGAAATGGAAACGGGTTCTCCTTTTTTTTCGGCATTATCAAGTATCTTTTTTATAAACTTGTACATATATACAAGTTTGGAAAAGCGTTTGCCGGAATTCATTTGAAATAACGTATATGCGACTGCCTTTATCATATTCTCTTCCCCGTATTTTAAAGTTAATAAGTAATATTCCTTAAAAAATTTTTCTGAGAAACTGGGAAAATAAGTTTTAACAAATTGCCAAGATTTAATTCTGAACATATTATCAAATATTATAAGACTTCCATCAGTGATTAAATTATTTTCGACTAATGAATTGTAACACACCGAGCATATAGGAACAGCTGTTGTAATATCTTTCTTTTTTGATAAAAAGGCAACTTTTAAGGGAATTCCACTTTCACCACAGTTTGTGCACCTAAAATTGTTACTCTTATAAACATTGTAAGTTAATTCGTCATCAAGTAGTTTAGGATTTGGAAGTAGTAATTCTTGAATATAATCAAATTTTTTTAAAAGAATAGTATGAATATCGATATAATTTTCTGTTTCATCGAATGCAATTAGGCCCTTATTCATAAGATTTTTTAATATCCCATGCGAGTTGTTAAGCCCACATTCTTCTGTAATATCAAATATTAAAGGATTGTCGGAGGTGATTTTACTTAATGTCAATGTAAGTGAACTATTTATGCCTTTAATTGGGACAGTATGCAAAACAGACTGTTTATTACCCATAATTATTATACTTTTCAGAACAATTAATTCTGATTTGGCGCACATTCGTAAGACTTGATTTATTTTATAATCATTATTATACAATTGAACCATGCTGATAGAATTATTCAGTATTGAATCAACATATTCTTGTCTAGTAATAATACTCTCTGTTTTAAGTATTACTTTGTTAATATTCTTTACCAATGTATTCTTAAATTGTTTTTTATTTAGACTTCGCAAACGTGTATTAAATGCTCTATATTTTTCAGTGCTATTATATTCCTTTGTAAAGCTATTCCAATTTGCCCAATAACCCTCAAGACAACTATGACATTTTACAGTAATAACTGGATTTTCATAATCAATTGGAATATACAGTGTACTATTATTGCATTTAGGACATATAGGATATCGTAAATTTAATTGGTGTTGATAAAAATCTATTGATTTAGTATAGGCGCTTTTTTCAATCATAAAGACTCCCCCAAAATATTATAGATTTGATTTATCATAAAAAACCATAGCTGAATTTTCGCTGATCATACGGAAAATAACACATTAATCTAGTAATATGGAACTATAGATTATTATTTTTTTAGTCGATTATTTGTTTTATGAAGTGGCGTAAGTAACTTCGGAAATTGATGCAGATGACTGCTAAAACTTGAAATAATATTTTTTATTCAAATAATTTGCTACTGCATTTGTTTTTTAACGTGTGTCCAACTTGGACACACGTTATTTTTTGAAATTAATATATATTAAATTACTTTTTTAGTAGAGGCATTATCATTTGTCGCAGACTGTTGTTCTTGTGTTGTTCTCAAAATACCTTTAATTTCACCTCGAATTTCAGCCTTCAGATCCGAAGGCAATTTCCTATATAATTTCAGCAGTTGTTTCTCATCATCTTGAATTTGGGATGCATCCATAGGTTGGGATTGCTTATAGGTATTAAAACTTTTATGTTCTGTAAGACCTAAAAGATAATCGGTTGAAACATTAAAAAAATTCGAAATATTAATCAGCGTTTGAAAATCAGGTTCACGATTTCCATTTTCGTAATTTCTATATGTTGATGGATTTATATTTAATTTATTAGCCACAGCTTTCTGATTTAAATCAGAATCATCTCGAAGAGTCTTTAATACTTCATTAAATTTCATAGCAATCCTCCAGTTGTGAGAATTGATTCATATTAAGTCCATTTTTTTGACGGAACTCTTTTATTTGTTGTTCTTGTGTGGTTCTCAATATACCTTTTATTTTTCCTCGTATCTCTGCTTTTTTTATGTCAGATAACTGCCTATATGAGTCAATAAGATTTTTTTCATCTTCACTATATTCAACGGAGTTACATTTTGATTCCTTAAAATCATTAAACTTAGCGGGTGGTATCTCAAGAACTGTATCAGCAGACATACCGTAAAAAATTAGTAAACTCCTTAATGTATCTAGATCAGGGGATGATACATTATTTTCATAACCGGATAAAGTTTTACTATTAATCCCTGTTTCAATAGATACTTGCTTTTGTGTTATCTCCAAGGATTCTCTGATATATTTTAGTTTATCACCGATGGATAACAGCATTGTAAGCCTCCTTATTATTTAACATAGGCATGTAACAGCAGTTATGGGGTACATATCGCCAAGCAGCAGAAGTAACGACAGGAATTAATGTAGGATAAGAATAACTGCTAAAACCTTGAATTATTTTATATACAAATAGTTCCCTGATATGTATTTTTTTGCATACATCCAACTTAAACACGTTTTTGTGAAATCAAATTGCTTTTTAATTTGATTTTGGTTCATTGGTAAGGGCAACTGATTGGTCAACTTGTTGTATAGTTTTTAAAATACCGTGTAATTCTCCGCGGATTTCTGCTTTTAAATCAGCAGATAGTTTCCTATATATATTAAGTAATTTCTGTTCATCATCTTGCAAACCTATAAATTCATCATAATTTCTAATTTCCGTACGACAAAGCAAATAATCGGTCGAAACATTAAAATAATCTGCCAAGATAGACAAAGTATTAATATCAGGAAGGCTTTTATTTCTCTCATATGAACTGTAGGTTTGCCTTTTAATATTTAACATTAATGCAATATCATCCTGGGTTTTTCTCTTTTCTTTTCTTAATTTTTTTAAAATGTAACCGACCATTATTTACCTCTTAACAACTCTGGGCATATGTTTTTTAAATCGGGTATACTATATTATTTTTTAGGTGAAGATTCATTCAAATCTGCTACGTTCTTTCAGAGTTGTTCTCAAAATACCCTTAATTTCACCTCGAATTTTAGCTTTAGATATTTCAGATAGTTTTCTGTATGATTCTATTAACATTTTCTCATCATCTGTACATTTGTTTATTGAATCACATATATTAAAATCTTGGTCGTTTCCATAGATATAATCAATGCTTACTGAAAAATGCTTAGCAATGTTAAAAATGACATTATGGCTTGGAAATCTTTTTTCTGATTCATAGAGTGAAATAACAGATTCACTTAAATTAAATAGTTGTGAGAACTGCTTCATATTGAGTCCATTTTTTTGACGTAACTCTTTTATTCTCGCACCAATAAGCATATATTTTCATTCCTAAATGTATTTTTTAACGTGTGTCCAACTTGGACACATGTTATTTTTTGAAATTAATATATATTAGATTACTTTTTTAGTAGAGGCATTATCATTTGTCGCAGACTGTTGTTCTTGTGTTGTTCTTAAAATACCCTTAATTTCACCACGAATTTCTGCTTTCAAATCAGATGATAATTTTCTATAAGTATTAAGTAATTGTTCCTCGTCGGTTGATAACTTTGGGCTCAGTGGTAATGTTATAGAGTATTCATCAAAGTTTCGATAATCAGAGATACCTAAAAGATAATCTGTTGTTACCATAAAAAATTTTGAAAGACGAGTAAGATTTTCGAGATTCGGTTGACGTCGTCCTTTTTCATATTGAGTATATGCTTCAGGGGTTATGCTTAAAACAGACGCTACATCAGCCTGTGTCAGATTCCGTTCCATACGCAATAATTTCAAAATTTCACACAACTCCATTATTTTACATTCACCTCGCAGTACTTAAATTATAAACTAACCGGGATATTGTTACTATAAACATAACGAAAAGTTAGTTTTATCGACGCAAACATAAAAAAATATTTGACAAGATAACAATATGTTAGTATAATTTGGTAATAATAACAAATTGTTATGCGGAGGGAGATAATGCGAGAGTGGTTAAGAAAAATAAGGGCGAATGAGGAACTTACTTGTAAGGAAGTGGCCGAAAGATGTAGCTTCTCCCCGGAATTTTTCACAATGATTGAAAAAGGACATAGACGTCCATCACCAGACACCGCAAAGCGAATTGCAAAAGCTTTAAATTTCAATAAATATGGATACGATTGGACTAATTTTTATTCAACTTCCGATTCCCAAAAAGATAATGAGGAATGTAAAGCACATCGGACAGCCAGTGCTAAATAGACTTGTAACAAGGAGGAGTACATATGGCGGATACAGTGATAATAAAACCTGATATTACCCCTGAAGAGAAATTGAAGAGACTAAATAATATTGCAGATGTACTTACCAGGGTTACATGAATATTTCGGTGCGGCGGAGCCGCAGTTCCGGTGTGGCGTGAGCCACCTGTCCGGAACCACTGAGCCACCAACCTTTTTCATTATTCACTGCTCTTTTTATCTAAGCCATATACCTCACGCATGGAAATATCTCTAGAAGGGTCCATGCTTTCGATATTGATTTTGTATGAATCATGAACGATACGATCCAGTATGGCATCTGCCAGCGGGCCATCGTTGCCACCAAGTTGTTCATACCAGCCATCAGCTCTGTATTGGGAGCAAAAGATGGTGGACGATTTCTTCCGGCGGCGATGTAATAACTCAAAGATGTCCTTGCGCTCGTTTTCATTAGGCTTTAGCAGTAACCATTCGTCAATAATCAGCAATAACGGATTCGCATACTTGGCCATGACCCTTTTGTATGTACCTTCATTTCTTGCCATCTCAAGGTCGATCAAGAGGTCAGGAAGCCGTACATACTTTGTTGTATAATACTGCTTGCAAGCTTCCATTCCAAAGGCGCATGCCATATATGTTTTGCCTCCTCCAGTAGCACCGGTAATGAAAATGTTACGGTATTCCGTGACATACTCACAGGTTGCAAGCCTTGTGATAAGTTGTTTGTTTAGCTTACGTCCGGAAGCATAATCAATGTCCATAACACTGGCGTCTGGCTGGTCAAATTCAGCACTTCTAATCAGTCTCTTTAATCGGTTGTTTTTGCGGCTGCTGAATTCAATATCTACCAACATACCGAAGCGATCCTCGAAGGGAACTTCCTTCATTTTGGCATCGGTTAGTTGGTTTCGGAACGCATCGGACATGGATGTCAGGCGCATTTCAATTAATTTATCAATCGTACTTTGGTTTGTCATCAATTGTTACCTCCCGTAATATCCGGCACCTCTTATGATGCCGTGATTGTTGTGTGTGGCTTCCGGTTTATCCGGCTGGCTTTGTGACTTATCTTGCCCAGTGGTGAGTATGTTTTTGATACTCTTGTAACTGGGAGCCGCTGTATAGGAAAGTGCCTTCTGACAGGCGGTTTCA
Organism: Ruminiclostridium cellobioparum DSM 1351 = ATCC 15832; assembly: GCF_000621505.1. Taxonomy (GTDB): domain Bacteria; phylum Bacillota; class Clostridia; order Acetivibrionales; family DSM-1351; genus Ruminiclostridium; species Ruminiclostridium cellobioparum. The sequence goes on along the minus strand of NZ_JHYD01000058.1, from coordinate 15,016 downwards.
AGACGCTCGACTGAATATTTATCAGCCAGCTTTAGAAGTCCCATGCAGCTTTTGTAAGCCTGTTGCTCCACACGTTTGGAAGTAAGTATTGCATCAACCACTTGATATATGTTAATGCCAATCCGCTCAGCCCATTTGCGGAAGCGATCACCGTTCCACTCTAAGTACTTTTGGTGGTCTTCCGGCATGTGTTCCACGATGGTGCTGTACTGTCCCTGTCGCCCGTACAAACGGCGATGAGAAGCTATTCGGTTATGGTTATAGAAAACTTCTAGCGTTTTATCTGTAATCCTCACATCTACCTTGCGTTTTATGTACTCATAAGGGATTGAGTATAGCATTCCGTGAAGGGATATGTGATAATTGAACTGAACGGTGGCTTGTTTCCATTCCGCCAGTTCATAAGGGGTAGCAGGTAATGGTGCCAGTAATGGCAGTTCTTCGTCGCGGAAGAGACTTAACCGGCTGCCCTCTTTCTTTTGGAAAAGACGGGCATTGAAGGCTTTAAGTTTCTCCTTGATGGCGTGATTTAGTTCAGCCAGTGAAAAGAACTGTTCATTTCGTAATGCGGCGGTTATCCATGTGGATATATTCCCGACAGAATTCTCTGCATTTGGCTTATCTTTTGGTTTTCTGACCCTGGCTGGAATAATAGCAGTACCATAGTGTTCCGCCATTTCATGATAAACAGCATTTACCTGCTGATTGTACCAGCCTCCTGCATGTACTACTGCTGTCTTGCAGTTATCAGGTACAAGGATTTTAGCAACTCCGCCGAAATATTCATACATATGAACATGGGCAGTTATCCACGCCTGCTGTTTTTCATTGATAAATGCTTCTACATAGGCATACTGACTGTAACTCATAACTCCCACAAAAAGATATGCTTCAACAATTTCTCCAGTATCAGGATCAGTAATATGGGCAGGGTCACCGGCCCAATCTACTTCAACCTGTTCACCTGGCTTACGCGCGATATGCATGGTTGCGCGGCGTTTCTGCTCATCCTGCTGGATGTAATGGCAGAACTGGGTATACATGAGTGGATCCGCACCTGTAAGGCGACATTCCTCCATGTATTCTGTCCATAAAAGCTTCTTGCTGACTCCGTTTTTGAGCAGTTCCTTACGAATAGAGGTAAGGTCGGGCATTTTCTTACTGTGTAAGCTTTTACCATCCTTTGGGTATAGCTTACCCTCTAAAGCCGCATTGGTTAGCTCATTAGACAGTGGCCATGAAATACTTAACTCTTCGGCTCTCTTCAAAACTTTTGATACGGTATTTCTGGAACATGGGCAGGTAAGTGCTATGTTCCGTTCACTAAACCCTAAGCTTTTTAGCCTTAGGATTTCACGATAATCGGTCATGCTTATGACCTCCTTTACATGTATTTACATCAGAAAACTGATGCACTGATACATTATAAAGGATTATTGCTAATGGCTCACTTGTCAGAAACAGTGGCTCACTCAGAACCGAAAGGGTGGCTCACTTTGACCGGACAGGCGGCTCAAAATGGACCAAATTACTCATTACAGGGGCTTAAATGCCAATACATAGGCACTGACAAAGAACTACATAATCGGAAACCGGCTAAAAAGAAAAAAGCATTATGATTTTCAATACAAAAGATGGGAGGTGGGGTCATGGAGCTTTATACCATCGGACAAATATACTTGTAGAGTTCAGAGTAAAGTCATATATATATCTTGAGAACGACAATAAATGGTTTATTGAGGGTAAATAATATAAATGTTTTGCATTATGAAAGAAATTTTTTGAAAGGAATTATTTTATTATCTTTCTTGCCCATAATATAAAAATGACCAGTGCCGCAATACCATTTAAATATTTAAAATTATAACCTGAAGCTATATATACTAGTGAAAAAACAAGATCTGATAAAAGAACACTGATAAGTAATATTAATATAAGTTTGAAAAAAATTCTTAATTTATTCTTTGATGGTTGGAACATAATAATTCCTCCAAATGTAATAAATAATTAAGGTTTTTTCATTTGCCTTCTGATACGTTTGGCGTCAAGGGAGATGACATTTCGCTTTTACTTTTATCAATAGTATCTTTAAGTTTTAAGAGCTGAATGTATTTCTCCAATTCTTTTTTGCTTTCTGGGCTAAGACTCTCTATATCATCTAATATTACATTTTCTTTATTACTAAAAGCTACTTTTTCCGTTTCTTCTTCAACACGTAATGGATCAAAATTATTAATTTCTCTTCCAAGAAGATAATCGAGAGAAACTTTAAAATAATCAGCTATTTTTAACTTTATTTCATCGTTGGGAATACGGTTACCAGACTCATACTGGGACAATGTAGTATTACTGATATTTAAGATTTTTGCAAACTCAATTTGAGTTAGTTCATATTTTTCTCTTAATTTCCGGATATTATTCCCTAATATATTACTTTTCATAATTTTCCTTTCACTAAATGTGAATAAAATTATTATATCATGCAGAATTTTTAAATAAACATACTTTTCCTTAGTGAAATTATAAGCTTTACTTAATGTAAAGTAAATTTGAAATGACTAAAGGAATTATTTTATTATCTTTCTTGCCCATAATATAAAAATGACCAGTGCCGCAATACCATTTAAATATTTAAAATTATAACCTGAAGCTAGATATACTAGTGAGAAAACAAGATCTGATAAAAGAACACTAATAAGTAATATTAATATAAGTTTGAAAAAAATTCTTAATTTATTCTTTGATGGTTGGAACATAATAATTCCTCCAATGTAGTAAATAATTAAGGCTTTTTCATTTGTCTTCTGATACGTTTGGCGTCAAGTGAGATGACATTTCGTCTTTACTTTTATCCAGAGTATCTTTCAATTTTAGTAGCTGGATATATTTCTCAAGCTCTTTTTTGCTTTCCGGACTAAGATTATCTATGTTAGTAATAAGTTCTTGCGAATGAATTTTGTTATTTGTAGTTTCTTTTTTTGAATCTGAGTGGCCCAATAGATAGTCTATGGTTACATCAAAAAATGACGCCAAACCCTTAAGAACCTGAATACTAGGTTCTAAATTTCCATTTTCATATTTTGAAATATTTGATTTGGTTTGTCCAATTATTTTTCCAAGTTGTTCTTGAGTTAAATTATGATATTCTCTTAACTCTTTAATTCGCAAGTTAATCACCACCAACTTTGATTATATAGTATCCAAAAAGGAAAATACATATATATTCCAAATTGGAAACTTTTAGTGTTTTAGTTGTTGACAATTTCCAAAACAGATACTATAATGTTTATATAAAGGTTTCCAAAAAAGAAACACAAGAGAGGTGATGACTTTGTTTAATAAATTAAGAGATATTAGGAAAGAGAAAAAAATATCGGCTGTAAAATTGGCTAATATGCTGGGATTGGAGACGAAAACAGCATATTATAAAAAAGAAAATGGAACAGTTAAATTCTCTTTGGAAAAGGCTAGAACTCTATCGTTATATTTTAAAAAATCAATAGAATGTCTATTTTATGAAGAATGCAATTCTGAAATAGATACTAAACGTGATGACGCTCTGGAGGAAGCTATATGAATATTAATCAAATTAAAAACATTTACCTGGCAAACGGCCTGGATGAATTCAAGATAAGAAGTCATTCGGATATAAACTCAGTTTACGGAATAGATGATAACATGAATCTTGACAGTTGGTAAAGTTGGATGAAAATTAATAGAATGGTGGTGACTGATAGTAATGGTTTTAAAAACAATAAGAAAAAAAGAAGATTTAACTCAAAAGAGCATAGCCGACAAGGCTGGAATTACTGAAAGCTTTTATAGCCTAATTGAAAATGGGTTAAGACGTCCATCACCAGACACCGCAAAGCGAATTGCAAAAGCTTTAAATTTCAATAAATATGGATACGATTGGACTAATTTTTATTCAACTTCCGATTCCCAAAAAGATAATGAGGAATGTAAAGCATATCGGACAGCCAGTGCTAAATAGATTTGTAACAAGGAGGAGTACATATGGCGGATACAGTGATAATAAAACCTGATATTACCCCTGAAGAGAAATTGAAGAGACTAAATAATACTGCAGATGTACTTACCAGGGTTACAGGGCTTAAATGCCAATACATAGGCACTGACAAAGAACTACATAATCGGAAACCGGCTAAAAAGAAAAAAGCATTATGATTTTCAATACAAAAGATGGGAGGTGGGGTCATGGAGCTTTATACCATCGGACAAATAGCACAAGTCTTTATTCTTGGCAATATATTAGGGTTTTTTATAGGTGGACTGCTGATATCAAAACTTAAATCATCAAAAGTTTTTTGCTTAAGACCTGTACAACGAAAAATACCCAGTGCTCGCAACACTGAGTATCCGATAGTTTCTGGTAAAAACTATAAGTTGTTTAGGTGCCATCTCAAAGGCAGCCTTTATGTATTCATTATAGGGCGTTTTCCTCTAAATTGCAATAGCAATTTATGAAAATGAAAAAAGCGGCGCACACCTGTCCAAACACTTGCTGTGCTGCCGCTTACCCAATGAACCTTGACAATATAAATATGTCATCAAATATATTGTATCGGTGCTTTCAGCGTCCGTCAACAGCAAAGGAAATAAAGCTGGGGAAATCCGGCTTTTGAGTTAAATGTGAGATGGATCAAGCGCTTATGCACACGACAGCAAAATAAAGTAGGGCATATGGAGATGTGTACTTATTACAGGACAAGCTGTGTATTATTGACTAAAGAGTATTGCATATATGTTGTTCTATATCTGTATCTGCGATACACAATAAATTAAACAGGTAATATACCGGCACGGCGAGTTTTGTGAAGACCGGAGCAAGAGCTGCGAGGAAAGGACACATAAGCGAATTTTTATATCGACAAACTTCAATTTTACAGTAGACCATATGCTGGAACCGTTTCCTCCGGATATGGCTCCAGCATATGGATGTATTGTAAACGTCAAAACATAACTTTTAAGAGATTAAAGAGGAGGGATATTCTTGGATATGAGTAACTTTGAATTAAACGATGTTTTTAGATATTGGGATGAAGCAGATGGTGATGGTGGCCCGGAAACATTTTACACGGATAAGGCAGAGTTTATTCAGGAAATTATTTGGGACATGTACTCAAAATTTAGAGATGAACACAGCATGAGACTTTTGATGAGTATGGAAATCAGTCTGATGGATAGTCTGAAAAAATACAATATTACAAAGAAAACCTCTGTCAGGAAAAGTTGGACATGTCCTGTATGTGAAGGCTTAGGCTTCCTTCTGGTCAATGAGATATGCGGAGATTCGGTGTTTACTTACTCATCAAAATGTACGTGTGAGGATGGAAGAGCCTCGGGGTGGATCCAGTACAGAAAACAGTACCGCAAAAGAAAAATGTTTAACGGGATAGCTGCTCTTCAGGGAGAAGAGCCTCCGGAAGAAAATTTGCGTCCGGAGGACTAGCCGCAACGAATGATATAATTGTAGGGAGGTTGATTTCTGTGACATTTGGAGGCATAAAAACTTATCATTTGATCCACCTGGATTTTAGTACAAGAGAATATTTTATATTTGAATACCGGAAGGATAGGAGATTCACCGCCAGGCAGGCGTGGTTATTTATAAGAAACAATACTCCGGTTTCAAATGGTAAATTAAAGCCTGGTGACACTATAGAAAAATATTTTTATATTGTTGATGAAAATGGTTTTAATCTGAAACACTGTGACCGGTATATGACTTTTATGGGCTTTAAATAGAAAGTTGGAGGTATGATATGAAGTATACGGAATTTTGCTCCAGGTGGGCAAATTTTTTTCTTTTCGGGAAACTAACCTTTTGGTTTCAGCTTGTTTTCCTTGGCTATTACTCCTGTCAAACGTATATAAAATACATAAGCGAGTTTGGACTTAAGGGAATGGGCCAGGCAGTCAGGTTATTTCTTATTTTATTTGTAGTCTTGGAAATCGGTATGTTTTGTACCAGGTATTTGTTTTCACGAACCTGTCCCAATGCAGCTGCAGTATTAAAGAATATACCTTATGATATTGGATTATTAATTACCTACATAGGGTACTTGATGTATCCCGTTTATTTTATAAACAGTAATTTTGTTGTGTACCTGACTCCTATGTTATGTACTTTTCTTTTATTAGTGTCTAAGCGGTTGGCCATTAAAGCACGGCCATAGCCATTCTTTTTATATATCGGATTATGTAGCGGAAATTTTATTTTGTGGGAGGTTAAGAAATGGGTAAGGTGATAGCGATAGCAAATCAAAAGGGTGGGGTCGGAAAGACCACAACAGCTTCAAATTTGGGGGACGGACTCGCTCAAAAAGGAAAGAAGGTGCTTAAGGTGGACATGGATCCGCAGGGGAACCTGACCACCAGCGCCGGAATAGAGACCGAAATCGAGGACCGGAAAAATAACATGTATACACTTTCTGATGTCATGTTGGAGAAAATTAATAATGACAGGCTTTTGGACAGAAACGAATTTATAGTAAGCAAGAGCCTTACAGATATAATACCGGCCGATATGTCATTATCAGGAGTCGAGCTTGCACTTGTCAATACCATGTCCCGTGAGTATGTTCTGAAGGAGATCCTGGATAATATAAAAGCTTCCTATGATTATATTCTTATCGACTGCTGCCCCAGCTTGGGAATGTTGACCGTCAATAGTCTAACAGCGGCAGACAGTGTAATAATTCCCGTTCAGGCGGAATTTTTAAGCTTAAAGGGCTTGGAACTCCTTATCGGGACAATAGCAAGGCTCAAGAGACAGATAAACAAGTCGCTTGAGATTGAAGGTATTCTTATTACGATGTATAATAAGCAGACAAATCTATCACGGCAGATAAAGGAAATTCTTGAACATAATTATGGTCAAAGTATAAAGATATTCAAAACCCCCGTGCCTAAATCAATCAAGGTAGCCGAAGCTCCTATAGAAGGATTGAGTATTCTTGAGTATTCTCCCGGTAATGTTGTGGCAAATGCATATAGGAATTTGACGGAGGAGCTTTTACATGCCTAAATTTGATTTGGCTTCCAAGGTGAACAGTTATAAAGGTTTAAACGAATTGCTGGGAGTAGATCCCGAGTCGGAGATTCAATATCTTGATCCATTGGACTTGAATGATTTTCCAGAACATCCATTTAAACCGCATAGAGGGGACAAGTTTGGCAAGCTGGTGGAAAGCATTAAATTATTGGGAATCATCAGTCCCATAATTGTCAGAAAAGACGGTTCACAGACCTTGTCAGGCCACAACAGAAAGAATGCTGCAATTGCAGCCGGTTTGACAAAGGTTCCCTGTATAGTAAAGAATGTTGATTATGATACAGCGGCTATAATTGTTGTTGATAGTAATTTTCAGCAGAGGGATGATCTGCTGGTAAGTGAAAAGGCTTATGGCTACAAAATGAAATTGGAGGCCATGCAGCGAAAAGGAAAGCACGACGACTCGGTTGGACTCAAGAGCCGGGATATAGTCGGACAGGAGTACGGGGATTCCGGGTCACAGGTTCAGAGATATCTGAGGATGACTTGTCTTATAGAAGCTCTGCTTGATTTGGTTGATGAAGCTAAAATAGCTTTTAACGTTGCTGTTGAAATCAGCTATTTAAACAAAGACGAACAGGAACTTCTTTCAATATTTATAAAGGATAACGACATAAATATCAAGATGTCCCAGGCGGCCGAATTGAAATACTACAGTAAAAACGGAAAGCTTGATATTGTTCAGATGAAAAAAATACTTGTTTCGCAGGTGCCCGATAAACCTGCCTTTTATAAACTCCCCGCCAATAGTTTTTCAAAGTATTTTGACAAGGATGCAGATGAAAAACAGGTTCTGGATGTTATAGAAAAGGCCCTTCGGCAGTACTTTACGAAATAAATGACTATGCTCAGAGAGGCTGGTGCAAAATGACCGGAAGAACACATTATAAACTTGGCATTATGTATTACATTATTTTTTCCATACTTCCGCTTATGTCGGCAGTTCCGCTGCTTCAAGGCAATAGCAGAATAACTCTGGCCTCGGTGGGAGCTGCAGCTCTTGGAGCTCTGATTGTGGATTCGGACACTGAAAGAAGTTTGATCAGCCGGGTTAATCCCGTTGCCTATGGTACCAATAAAGTGGTATCTACGGTTGAAATGTTATTTAACAGGATTCTGAAGCTTGTCATAGGAACTGTTGCAGGTTATCTGATCCTTTCCAACCTGTCAAGGATAACTGAAATATTTGGATCGGGTGATAAAACATATTATATAGCTTACTTTATAGCATTTACATGTATATTTGCCGGTGTTACAAGTGAAAGGTTTATACAAAGGCTACCGGTCATTTCCATATTATATAATGTATGTTCTTCGGCCATCGGTGTACTATCGTCGGTGGTTAAAAGCTTCCTGGTTTTTATATGCTATATTGCAGCCGCGGCAGGTATTGTCATATATAATGTCAGACATGGCAACCAGGTAGTGCCTTATATCATTGCTGTCATAATTTTAGGTACCGTTTTACTTCCTCACCGGACATTCCTTCACTCCATAGAGGGATTTATTCTTTATTCGGTTATTGCAAAATACATATTTGGTATGATCCATTTTCCGCAGCTGGCTGATGCATTTATCATAGGTTATTTCAGCCATGTTTACCTGGCCGACATATTAACGAATAACGGGGTACCTGTTTCGGTGCTTCCAACCGTACTCAAAAAAGCCGGTGTGCATGACAGGCTGGCAAGGTTTTCTGTATATAGAGCTATTAATAAGATTTTAAGTACAAAATTGTCTTTTTCGGTTATGAGCACCGGTACATCGTCCGGAAATATCTTTGAACGTATTTACTGCTCGATATTATTTATTTTGGCGGCAATACTGATTTTAAACAAATACAACCTATTAAATTTCTCGTTGGTGTAGTTAAAAAAGGTATCAGTTTTTAGTGGTAACCCTACATAAAAATACTCATTAAAAAATTACCACAGGGATCCGACAGGCTGATGTGCAGTTGTCTGTTGGGATTTCCTGTTTTTTTAGCATCCAGGTTACCACAGCTGGAATAAGAGAATAGATGTATGATTTAAGTGGTAACTTTAATCATACATCTATTCTCGAGGAGGCTATAAATAAATGATGCGGCAGCGAATTTATTTATAGCCGGATCAGTCATTCGTTGTCAGACTAGAATCGGGCCAAGGAGGTACAGGGTGAAAATCACGGAGGTTATGGTCACATTTGAAGCAACGGTCAGCTATCTGCTGAAAGTACCTTCAAGCGGTAGAAAGATATATATAGAAAAAGGTGAATATATTCTGTTCAAGCCGCAGGCTTTCAGGGCAACCCTGGCCAAGTTTGTTCCCGGAAGTAATAAATATAACAAAAAGGTTGATGAATACCTGAATATTTACAAGATACTGGGGTTTATCGCAACCGATAAGGACCGGACAAGATATACAAAGACGCAAAAGATAGATGACAGAGTAATGAAAGTAGTTGCGGTAAAGAGGAAGCCTTACGAGCTTTTATTGAACCTTGGAAAAGAGGATGAAAATAAATGTGGTATATAGATATTAAAGCCTACGACCTGGCATTAAATAATCTGGTGGAGAAGAATGAGATAACCGGGGATACAGCAGCCAAATATCTATCCTGTATCAGGCAAATATATAACCATATGGGAGAAAGGGTTGATATTAAGACATTGAATTCCTTTTTTATTGATAAGCTTAATGATGACAGGCAATTCTCGCAATTTTTATCGGCTGTCAGAAAGTATGAAACATGTGTTTTAAAACAGGCCGGAGCAATTTTAAATGGGCAGCCGTACATGGAATTGGTACATCATTTTAAAGAGATCTCTCATAAAGAAACAGCAGCCGGGTCCGGTGTGACAAATGAGACTATTTTCAAAAAAATCAACGCCATAAGGAATGAAAAGCTGAAATTAGCTTTCAGACTCCAATACAGAAGTGGATTAAGGGTAAAAGAGATATCAGAGCTGACAAAGGATGATATCTCTTTTTATAATGACGGTAAAATCAAAATACATGTTAAATGCGGCAAGGGAGGGCAGGCAAGAAGTGTTAATGTCCAGGCTGATAAATACCTGTATGATCACCTGAAGGAATTTACCGTAAAATCGGAAGGCGGGAGGCTTTTTTACAGCAGGTCATACCTGAAACAGAAAGCTGCCGAATACGGGTTTGAATCCCATGACCTGAGGAGAATTAATGCAAAAAACCGTTTGCAGTGTGAAATGTCCGGAGGGAAAAAGCTGCGGGAAGCTAAAAAAGTGGTTCAGAAGGAATTTGGACATAAAACAATAGCCACAACAGAAATATATTTGAAGGAGTGATATAAGTGCCGGCTTCGGGTGATAAGCAGCTGGAAATGCTGGGTGATTTTATTGTCGGTTTCATAAAAGGCATATTTAACTTTTTAAAGGATATCCTTGTCGGTATCAGAAAGTTACCGGAGAAGTATAGTAATTTTATTTTTCTTGGAATTCATGCAGCCATAGGTGCTGCTGTTTTTTATCTGAAAGACGGTATCGTTATACAATTTCCTGCACAATACAGAAGAGCAGCTGATATCATTCTTTATTTTCCTCTTGGACTACCTTTATTATATCTATATTGGAAAGGCCAGGACTACAGAAATTTTATAAATACCTTTGATAACAAGTTTGAATCCATCGGGTTTTATGACAAGGGTAAACTGAAGACGAGAGATCTGAAGGGGGAATGGCGGGAAAGCAAAGGCTACCCCAGGTTCATTGGGGAAAAGAAGGAAGGAAAGAAGACCATATATTCATTTAAAAGTAATATCCCTCTGTCGGAATGGAAAAACAGATGTCTGGATATTGAAACAGTAATGGATTGCAATATTATCAAAATGGAACACACAAAGGCATCCAAGCAGATAATCAATTTGCATGCGATACCCACAAACCAGGGATTAATGGATTTCATTCCATGGTCTGATAGTTATATAAATGAAAAGGACTTTGAGCTGGTTGTTGGAATTGCGATGCTGGAGGATGTTGTATTTGATTTGAATAAAGTGCCTCATGCCTTGATTGCCGGGGTCACCGGCTCAGGCAAATCAGTTTTATTGCGTTGTATGCTCTGGCAATGTATTAAAAAGGGTGCGAAACCTTACATGATAGATTTCAAAGGCGGTGTTGAGTTCGGTATTGAATATGAGAAATTCGGCGAAGTAGTGACCGAACGTCAGAGAGCTCTTGAGATTTTAAAGGAACTGGTTGCAGAAAATACCGCCAGATTGAATAAATTCAGGGAGATGGGTGTAAAGAATCTTCCGGAATATAATGAGATAGCCGAAAAGAAGCTATGCAGAATAGTTATAATTTGTGATGAAATAGCCGAAATGCTTGATAAAACCGGTCTGGGGAAAGCAGATAAAAAGATTTATGAGGAAGTTGAAAAGGAGCTGTCCACACTTGCCAGACTATCCAGAGCCACAGGCATAAACATGCTTCTGGCTACCCAGCGCCCTGATGCAAAGGTTATACCGGGACAGATCAAGAATAATCTTCCCATAAGAATTTCAGGGAGGATGGTAGATCCCCAGGCGTCGGAAATGGTATTGGGCAATACAAAAGCTACCGATATGGATGAGACCCGGGGTAGGTTTATGTATTCCATCGGAGCGGATACCTTCGAGTTCCAGGCTTATGCTTTCGACGACAGGTTCTTAAAAAAAGGTGATTATGAGCAAGGCAGCATGCTCACAGCGGGTGAGGATATTTCTGTGGAAGCCGATGAAAAGACTTATGTTACATATGATTTTCCGGACTATTCTGATCAGCCTGAGAAATTTGAAATCAATAACACATGTGAAGAAGAGCTTGCTGATGATCAGGAGCTTGAAGGATTCTGATGATTATTTAATAAAGAAGGTGATTTCTATTAAAGTATGGGAACATAATGAATTAGCTCAGGACTTGGCAAATATTAAACAAACCAATTTTCTTGATGTGCATTTAGGCAGTTTATATTTAAATGACCATGGGGTTCAAAGAGCAGATGTTATTGCGGTAAAACCTTCATACTCACGATTTTGTGTAACAATTTATGAAATAAAAGTGTCCAGATCGGATTTTTTCAGTGATATTAGAAGCGAAAAGTGGAAGGGATATTTAAAGCACTGTCATAGATTTTATTTTGCAGTGCCGGCAGGAATGGTAAAAAAGGATGAAGTTCCTCCGGAAGCGGGGTTGATTTATAGGGCTGAGAACGGTTGGAACACTCAGAGAGCTCCTGGAGTGAGAAACATTCAAATTCCGCAGGAAACTTTATTATCCTTGCTGTTTTGCAGAGAAAGGCCTCAATTTTATGAGCATAAGAGAGAACGGTTGTGGCAGGTGTATGATTACAGCAAGCGGGAAGAAACTTATAAAATGCTTGGCAGAGAAGTTGGGGAAGCTTTACGTAATTTGGATGAATATAAAAGAAAGAAAGTTTCATATGAAAATCTATCAAAAAGAATCAGGGAAGACATTATATCGGTTTTAGGGACTGAGATAGCAGATGCAGATTTACCTGAATATGACCTTCGGGATTTGGTCAGGCAGATTTTGGATAAGTCGAAAAGATTGCGCTTATACCGAGATGAGAAAGGAGCGAGGGCAAAATGATTTTAAATATCAAACTTAAAGGTGGCATGGCCTTGCCGGTAAAAGCCCATAGAGTACTGGCGGGAAGATATCCGAAACTTGAATTATATGCACATTTCGGAGTAAATGAAGGGGAAAAGCAGTATCAAAAAAACACATACTGTATATCTGATAAAAATGGGCTGGCTATCGCAAAATTTAATTATTTTACTTTGAAAGATGTAATTAAGCATGTTATAGAAAGAATTGATTTTCATGGTGAGGATAAGGTGGCATTACAAGTTAAGCTTTGTGAGTTAAGACTGAATAGTACATGAATCTATAAATTGCTTGACTAGCTAATATATTAATTATAATATTTGGTAATAGTATGAAAAAGATTTAGTGAGGTTCTCAAAATGATAGTTAAACAACATTTGGACAGGATAATGGAAAACTTGTTTATACAACCGGTTGGTAATGGTTATATAGACTGTATTTGTCCCAATAAAAGCATTAATAGATTTATTGACGAAATGGATAAAATTGGAATTATTATAACAGAGTTCACATGGTGGTGCTTTGTTGATGAAGGACATGAGCCATGTGGAATGGGAGGTCCAATTAATAAATATGGCTCAGGTTGGTTTAGTGAAATAGGTATGGAATCAACGTGTAAGTTTTCTAATAATAAAGAGTTAAAAAAGTATTTACTTTATATTTATCCTCAGAGTAATGAATATAAGGAGTGCTATACACCGGCATTTTGGTTAGATGTACCTGAAGACTGGGAAAATCCATATCAAGAATCCACTAAGAAAGTGAACATCGAAATTGAGTAGTGACGTAAGATGTGAAACCTGATGTGGTAATCTTTCAATATAGTATTATTTGTAATGAATTGCTTTTAAGGCTACCTGACTCAGCTAAATACATTAAGCCATATTACATAATTTTTGCAGGTATTTATCCTTCACTAATGATTTTTATAGGAATCCAGGTTAAGAGGTTTTTTGTTATGAAAAAAGCGGTAAAAATCGAGGAATAAGCTGAATTTTAAAAACTTAACTGCTTTTATTACGTGTTTAGGAGTTAATTATGAGAAGACTGGGAATACAAGATTTTTTAATATTTGCTTTAGTTTTGGTGCTTATGACTGGAAGCAAGCAGGATGCCTTTGTAAAAGCTCAGCTTGAGTTCAATAATGAGTATTTTGAATTGTGTGATAGCGTTATAACTGATACAAGGGAAATCAGCCGGGAAAAAGTATATGAGATGGCTCAGAAATTACAATCAGATGATTGTGCTCAAAAATTAAAAAAATTGAAAGAGTTACTTATTGTTATGGAGCAAAATCAAAACATAAAAGATAGTTATTCATTTTCGTATGGAGTATCATATAGTGAGTACGATGACATTGTGATGATAAAAGAATCTTATAAAATATGGGATAAATTATCAGATGATCAAAGGACAGATATTGCCAGGAAATACGGAATTATTGTTACTACGTATAGCATGGAAAAGGATGACCGAATAAAAAAATAGCAGATAATAAATTTATTCTATAACCATTTTGTAAACTTAATAGTGCGGCAGGGATTTATTCTTGACAAAACTACATTCCCAAAATAATATCATATATAGTAACTTCATAGACAATTTTTGGATGACTATCAAAGTCATCGATAAGAGGACTTATATGAAATCTAATGTAATATATAGAGTAAAAGTATTTGGAACGAGCATAATTATAGCTTTAATAATGTTATTCTTTATTATGAATATAATTTTTAGTTATAGATCATACAGTTTTCTTTATAGTAATTATACAAGAGTTTTTTTGGAAGTTACTCAAAGTATAGAAGAATCTGACACTCACGACTTAATGAATCCTTCTGAAACAATTACTGAAACCCAAATGAAGAATTTACTGAAAGAATTTGGATTTATTGAGGAATCAAATATTTCTAAAGTGAAGGAACTTTCTGAAATTTTAATAACAATGAATGAAAAAAACACTAGAATACTCTCGAAAAGTAATTGGTAATTTCGAGAAAAACCAATACTTCACTCCATTTTCTTTGTGAAATGGAGCTATTTGTAGAAAAAGCATTGTACCTTGAGAAATTAATAGTTGTGTAATTTTGAGCCCAGATTTTTTGGGACAGCAAATAAACCTTTGAAATTCAAAGATTTTTAAATGCTGTTTGAAAAGTTCTTGTACTATTGCAATAGACTCAGAATACTAAAGGATTTGTGTTTGATCCAAGCATCCAGATGTATATTAGCAGCAGCGAAAGTGGCTCTTGCAAAACGGTGCTTTGAGCTCCTTGTTTTACCAGCTTCGATGTCATAGTCCACAAGAATTC
>NZ_JHYD01000057.1 GCF_000621505.1 Ruminiclostridium cellobioparum DSM 1351 = ATCC 15832 | reverse complement strand
AAGTCGATGACCGTGCGGAAAATCGGGAAATCTAAACTCTTCACTCAAATGAACCAGCCGGGTGATGAGGGCTTATCATGTAAAGGTGCTTGGCATGTTAATAAGGAAAGTGCGGTGACCCTGTGAGATCTCCACCAAGCCGAAAGGGCAAACGCATATAAGAGTAATTCGAAGTTGCGGATGCGTGTGGAGAAGTCAGACAACCCCATAGTACGGGAGTAGTTGTTTGACCAAACAAACAATGAACGGAAGGGGTGTTGACCTTTGTAGACCAACTCAAGTACTTAGCGTAATGCAAACGGCAACGTTGCTGCGGCAGAAACGAACCGGAGGAACGCAAGAGAGGAGAAGGATAAGTGAATCAAGAACTAAAGCTAAAGTGGCATAGCATTTATGGGCAAATACTGTTCGACAGGAAACTAACGGCGGCATGGAAACAGGTAGAAGAAAACAAAGGTAGTGGTGGAATTGACAATGAAACCATTGAGAGCTTCAAAGCAGACGAAGAAAATAAAATCATGGACATTCTCAAGGAGTTAAAAGAGAGGACATACAAGCCCACACCTGTAAGGAGGGTATACATACCCAAGAAGAATGGAAAGAAAAGACCACTTGGGATACCAGTAATCAAGGACAGGATAGTACAGCAAAGCATAGTAAATGTGATAAGCCCACTGTGCGAAAAGCACATATTTCACAAATGGTCCTGCGGATATAGACCGAACTTTGGACCGGAGCGGGTACTGCAAATTATCCTATGGAATATAGAGATAGGGTACAACCATATCTACGACTGTGATATCAAGGGTTTCTTTGATAACATACCACATAAGAAACTAATGCAGGTGCTAAATAAGTATATAGCAGATGGAACAGTGCTAGACATAGTATGGCAGTGGCTCAAAGCCGGATACATGGAAGAAGGCAAATACTATGAAACTAATTCAGGAACGCCGCAGGGGGGAGTAATATCACCTCTGTTGGCAAATATATATCTGAACGAATTGGATTGGGAACTAGAAGATGAAGGGATACATTTTGTGAGGTATGCTGATGATTTTCTGTTATTTGCAAAGACTGAGGAAGAGATAAGGAGAGCCGGGCAAATTGCAAGAAAAGTTCTCGAGGAACTAGGGCTTGAAGTATCCATGGAGAAAACAAGATTCGTTGACTTTGACAAAGATGACTTTAAGTTTATCGGATATGACTTTGAACACTGGAGACAGCGAAAGAAGGATGGGAGCAGATATTTCATTGTAAAGCCAGCAGAAAACTCATTCGCTGATTTCAAGAAGAAAATTAAAGACGTAACCAGGAAAACACTAACGTTGAGTAAGGAAGCCTGGATGGAGAGAGTAAATCCAATAATACGAGGTAAAGTTAACTACTACCTGAACCTGTACAAAGCTGTGGAAGCCAATAAAAGATACGGGCAGGAAAGCCGTTGTTATCTTAAAGCATTCAGTAAGCAATTACATGCAATGGATTCATATATCCGGCAGAGACTACGAGTGGCAATGATACATCATCACCCTACCCAGAGAAAAGGGTGGGCAATGACGACAAAATGGAATATAGAATACTTCTGCCGTATAGGATTGATACCCTCAAACTGGCTATACTACAGCAAAATGTTTGGTTACACCCTAGAACAGTACATTGAGCGTCAGACAAAGAAAACAAGAACGAAAAGAGAAAAGCAAATAGCGAGACTAAAAGAAAAAGGCCAGAAATATTATACTCCTGACCGACTTGCAAAAATTGCTAACGCACAAAGATTTGCTTTAACTTGATGAATCAAAATCTACAATTGGTAAGCCGTATGCCTTAATAGGGCACGTACGGTTTGATAAGGGGGAAGCCAAGAAATTGGTTTCCCTACTTTCTTGACCCATTTAGTGTTTTATAAATAATATCTTATTTTGTACTGGTAACTATTACAAATAGATTGGTTTACATAAACTTGATAATATAGT
Organism: Ruminiclostridium cellobioparum DSM 1351 = ATCC 15832; assembly: GCF_000621505.1. Taxonomy (GTDB): domain Bacteria; phylum Bacillota; class Clostridia; order Acetivibrionales; family DSM-1351; genus Ruminiclostridium; species Ruminiclostridium cellobioparum. The sequence goes on along the minus strand of NZ_JHYD01000057.1, from coordinate 28,066 downwards.
AATGGGTTTTAATATCCAAAATATATTTTTGAGGTGAAATATGCGTAAAAAATTTCTGAACAGAATTATGAAATTAAATTTTGCAGTCCTTTTATCTGCGGGAATATTTGCAGGTTCCATACCTGTAAATGCGGCGGCAATCAAGGATATTTCGAAAGCTTCCTCCTATGCTAAGGAAGCCATACAATGGATGACAAACAATAATGTCATCACAGGAGACGAGTATGGCTGCTTTAATCCGGGGAAAAATATCAGCAGGGCTGAACTGGTCACAATAATAGTTAAGGCACTGAACATCGATATGACAAATCTTCCCGAAACTCCTACATACAGCGATGTGCCGGCAAAGCATTGGGCATTCCGGTATGTGGAAGCCGCCAGCAGAGCAGGAATAGTAAGCGGTATAGGAAATGGAAAGTTTGGAGCAAATGACATGAGCACCAGAGAACAGGTGACCGTGATGCTTCTGAACAATCTTTCCCTGTCGGGTGAAGCGGTGCTGGCCGGGCAGGGACTGGATGGATTGGCCAAATTTATTGACGCTGAAAACATGTCGGATTGGGCAAAAGGGTCTATCCAGTTTGCGGTGTCAAACAGCATTATGAGCGGAACCGGTTCAAATACCTTTTCTCCTGCCGGAAAGGCCACAAAGGAACAGATAGCAGTCATACTGTACAATTTCATGAAAAACAGCGAAAAAATCTATCAATCGGCAGAACAGCTCAGGAAACCCGTCATTAAATTTAACGGGGATATTTTAAAGCTGACCCAGGCTCCTGTTCTTGAAAACGGTCAAATGCTAGTTCCCGCAGAAGCATTTATTAAGATGGAAGCAAATGTTTCTGTTGACGAAGCAAGGAACAGTGTAGTAATCAAGAACGCAGCCGGCAATAAAAATATTTTTCTAAGCACCGGAAATAATACGGCATATGTAAATTATACAGGCAGCGGGAATCCGTTCAATGCTCCGGAAGCCGCCGGAAATGCCATTACTCTTGCAGCAGCTCCCAGACTATCGGGAAATGATGTTCTTGTACCGGGTAAAGCAGTTGCAGAAGCTATTGGAATGAGTGCGGAAATAAATATTAAGACCGGCCTGACTGTAATAAAGGACACTTCAGCTGTCAATAATCCATTATTATTCAAAGCTATGAAAAACATGCTTGATTTTAAAGGCGAATACAGGACCAGCATGGATATGTCACTTATAGATACTATATTAAAGGAAAAACTGGTCGGTTTGACATATTCAATGGAAGGGGCAAATAACGGTCCAAACTCTACATCCAATACAAAAATTACCACAGCAGATCCTGAATACGGTGAAGAAAGCGAGGAGTATCAGGTTATTAAAATTGGGCAGCAGCTGTACTCCAAAGATATGGATACCGGGGTCTGGAGCCAGATAACTGAAGAAGAAGCTATTGAACAGGGTATACCTTATTATGATTCCGAAGCCGATAAGGCAGAAACACAAAAATTCCTGAGCTCTTACGGAAAGTTGAATATTACTCATGCCGGCAAGGCTGTTGTATATGGAGAAGAAGTTGCAAGATATCAAATAAAGGCGGGAAAAGAGATACTAAGTGATTTAATACCCTCGGATTTGCTTGGAGGAGCCATATCCATCGAGGACATTTACAATAAGGGCTTCGACATAAAGATGGAGATATTTGTAAATGATAAGGGCCAGCTTGTAAAGCAGGTGATGAAGCTGACTGCCGGAATGGAACAGGATGGATTCAGTATGGAGCTCAATATGACAGCTTTATCCGAATTCAGCAAAATAGGTACTGAAATTGAAATTGTAAGCCCGCTTTAAGTAAAGAATGAGAGGCTGTTGCCAGTTTGAAAAACTGGCAACAGCCTCTCATTCTTTTGTTTTAAATTTCCCTACTGCGGATTTGAGGGATTTGAAATATTTTCAAGCGTGTCAGCAACCTGGGTATAATATTTTGCATCCACGGCTACATCGCCCAGTGCTACTATCCCAACCAGATTGTTGTTTTCTACTACAGGTACCCTTCTTATCTGGCTGGTTGCCATTTGCTGGGCGACATCATGCATATCCATTTCCGGAGTGACACATGCCACACCTGTGGTCATTATTTCGGTAACCGGAGTCTGCTGAGGATTCTTTCCGTTTGCAACTGTTCTGACAACTATATCTCTATCGGTAATAATACCGACAACACCGCTCTGATCACAAACAGGTATTGATCCTACGTTATGCTGCTGCATGAGCTTGGCTGTTTCAGCTACATTTGCCGCCGGATTTACTGAAGCAACATTTTTTGTCATTATGTCTCTAACCTTCATATAATCACCCTTTCTATTAGAATTCATGATTATATTTCCCTAACGGAATAAAAAAAACACGGAAGGTTTCACCATTTATTTTCGGTGATATAGTGCTCTGCGGAATAGGAAGCTGTGGCTCCGTCGGCTGCAGCAGTTATTACCTGTCTTAGGAATTTATCACGTATATCTCCTGCTGCATAAACTCCGGGAATACTTGTCTGCATTTTATCATCGGTTATAATATAGCCTTCACTGCTTTGCCGGATTTTTCCATTTACCAGTGAAATATTGGGATTCAAGCCTATTGCAACAAACAGACCGTCGACATTCAGGGAGGTGTTTTCTCCGGTTATGAGATTTCGCACCATTAAGCCCTCAACTCCATACTGTCCGATTATTTCTTCGACAACCGAATTCCATATGAATTCAATTTTTGTGTTGCAGCAAATTTCATCCTGCAGGATTTTTGAAGCTTTCATCTGATCACGTCTATGGATTATATATATTTTAGGACAGAATCTGGCGAGATAGAGGGCGTCTTCGGCAGCAGTATCACCGCCGCCGACCACAGCAACGGTTTTGCCCTTATAAAACGCTCCGTCGCAGACAGCGCAATAGGACACTCCGGCACCTCTGAAAGCTTCCTCTCTGTCAAGCCCCAGCATTTTGGGATATGCCCCCATGCATAAAATCACGGCTTTGCACTCGTAGGTGTTCTTCTTTGTTTTAACCACTTTAATTTTTGAATCCAGATCCAGTTCAATCACTTCATCATTAAGTACCACAGTCCCGAATTTTCTGGCCTGCTTTTCCATTCTCAGAGCCAGATCGGAGCCTCCGATGGGTTCCTCAAAACCGGGGTAGTTCTCCATCACATCGGTAGTAGCCATTTGACCGCCTGTGAACATTTTTTCTATCACCAGGGTATCAAATTTTGCCCTCGAACTGTACAAGGCCGCAGCATATCCTGCAGGACCGCCCCCGATAATTATAACGTCATACATAAAATCCCTCCAATTTCAGTAAAAACATACTGGCGTGCTGAAACAGCCCTTTTACTGAACAAATTTACTGAACTAATACCTATAATTAATATACCCTAAATTATCTTATCAAATATTTTTTTATTAAATTGTTGAATTTGTTATTCAATTAACACAAATATATTTTATTTTTCATATACTTCAATAGGAATAATTTGCATCCAGGTGGCATTATGATTTGTCCAAACCTGTTGAATCCAAAGATACCGGGACCTCAACAGCCTGCAAACCCCACGGATTATGAAAGAAGCATAATGTCATATTATGCTTTGTACAGAGCCTGCCATACCGAAGATTATGATTATATTTACAAAGCGTTTTCTCCGCCGCAGCCCATAACAAGTATTGCCCGTCCGGGCCAGTTTAAGGGAAAACGCATAGGAATTATCGGAGGAGGTCTTGCAGGGCTGTCCTCAGCTTTTGAACTTCGAAAGCTGGGCTATGATATAGAAATATTTGAAGCTAACAGGGAAAGAATCGGAGGAAGGGTATATACATACTATTTTGATGCCGAAAAAAAATACTATGCTGAGTTTGGTCCCATGAGAATTCCTGTGAATCATGAAACGGTGTGGTACTATATAAATCTTTTCGGACTTGAAACTATTCCGTGGATTCAAACCGACCCCAATACATTTATATATTTACACCAGACAAGGGTGAGAAATGACCCGATGGGTGAAAATGTAATGAAATACATTTACCCAACCTATGACATGGCGGGATGGGAGGCTGAAACACCCTGGCAGGCTCTGGGCTATTACGGTATTGAAGCACCTGTACTGCAGGCTCCGCCCAGGGTGAGAAGTGAGATAATCCGGGTGCTGCCCGAATACAGCCGGCAATTGCTCTTCTGGGACAGTCTTAGTGTCAGGCAGATGTTCCAGTGGAGAAAACTCAGCCAGGGTGCCATAAACCTGCTGTCAAATTTATTCCCAATAGGAGGGGAGTTCTTATATAACAATTATGTGGACTTTGTTCAGGAGTATTATCCGGTTAATTTCTGGTACATGTATCAGATAGCCGGGGGGATGGTTAAGCTCCCGCAGGCCTTTTACGATTCCTTTAGAAGTACGAATCCCCAAAAATATTACCAGGATATTCCGGTATCCCAGCTTGGAAATGTAAATTACAGGCCCGGACATTCGGTAAAGGGTATATTTTATAATGAGGATAATACTGTTTCTATTTCGTATACGAATAATAAATCCGACAGCATACAATATGCGAGTTTCGATAATATAGTCTGCGCGGTTCCATTTTCAGTACTGCGGACATTTGAGATAAAGCCCATGTTCAGCAGTATAAAAATGCAGGCAATCAAAGAGGTCAATTACGGAAATGCCCAAAAAACAGCCATATATTGCAACCGCAGATTCTGGGAGGAACAGGGGATAACGGGAGGAGGTTCCTATACAGATCTTCCGGTAACGACAATCTGGTACAGCTCTCATTACGCAAAGGCACAAAGCCCATATGAACCGGGAGTTATACTGGGGTCCTACAATTTTAATCTGGATGCAGTCAGACTCGGAAATATGACAGAAGAAGAGCGCATAATAAAAATCAAACGGGATGTGGAAGAGGTGCACGGTCTGCCGGTGGGCATGCTTGATTCCATAGTTGCAGCTTATAAAACTCAAAACTGGAATTCGGACCCTCTGTTCAGAGGAGCATTTTGCTACTTTACTCCCGAACAGAAAAAGCTATTCTCATGGCCTATGACACTTCCTGAATACAATGGCAGGGTATTTTTTGCAGGAGAGCATATATCGGCCTTGCACAGGTGGCAGCAGGGTGCGCTTCATAGCGGAATGGAAGCAGCCAATGCCCTTGCCTGCTCCCAGACGATGAAATGTAGTACCATGTAATCCCGGTTGTAAAACAGTTAAAAGCCATTATCCAATATTAGGCATTCAAATGGGGAGGATAAAATGGTATAATAAATTAATTATATTTACAATTTTTTAGTAAATATAATTTTAACTTTTTATGCTACTGGGGGATATATAAATTGATTACAAAATATCAGGATTTGGCAAGGATTGGGAATATAAAACCTTCAAGGTTTACGGCATCTGTATCGGTTATTTTGTATTTCTATTTTTTTCTTGGGGGTTTGATAGCCTCAATTCCAATGATCTACATATTGATAACTAACCAGGATGCGCTGTTTGATCCAATTTTAAGAACAGATGCCATGGGGTTTTTAAATAAATATATAAGTCCTGTCACTAATTATATATTTACCAATTTATCAATTTATTTTATGTTATTAGGAGCTGTTATAGCTGTCAAATGGATACATAAAAGGCCTTTTGGTACAATATTCAATTACAGGGGCAAAATCAGGTGGTCAAATTTCTGGATTGGTTTTGCCGTATTCGGACTGTTGCTGGCTGCCGGGACAGGGGCGGATTATTTTTTTAATCCCGGAACCTATACTTTTTCTTTTGATGCATCCAGATTCTGGTATACGCTTCCTCTCATTCTGGTGATGACACCTATCCAAACTACGGCAGAGGAAGTGGTATTCAGGGGTTATGTCATACAGAGTTTCGGTGTTAAAATAAAAAACGGTGTGCTGCTTTCCGTGATTTCGGGTGTTCTGTTTACTCTGCCCCATCTTGCAAATCCCGAGGTCTATGCTTCAAACAAGCTCGGAGTATTCAGCACTGTCTGCATGGTTTTGAATTACTTTGTAACAGGTATGGTACTGGCCATGATAACAATAAGGACAAATTCGTTGGAGGCGGCAATGGGTGCGCATGCTGTCAATAATCTGTTCTGTTTTTTACTGGTGAGCTATCCTGACACGGTACTTCCCACAAATACGGTATTTTTCACCTCAACCTTCGAGCCCATAGGCGGCCTTGTATCGGCAGTTATCACCTCTGCCCTGTTCTACCTGTTAACTGCCTTTATAATCAAAAAGACAGACAAGACCACTATTGAGTCACAACCGTAGAAAATTATGAAAATATCGATTTCATTATAAACAGAGGAGTACACAAGATATGAGCCTTCAATTTATTTATGGACGGGCCGGCTCTGGAAAATCCTTTCATTGCTTAAAGCAGATAAAAGCAAAAATACTTGAGGATAACTCCAAAAAGCTTGTTCTGCTCGTACCTGAGCAATATACCTTTCAGGCCGAGTATGATTTGATTAAGGTTTTGGAAACAGGCGGAATATTGAAGACTGAGGTCTTAAGTTTCAGGAGAATGGCCTACCGTGTTCTGAACGAAGTGGGAGGAATAACCTACCCCCATGTTCATCCTGCCGGTAAATGCATGATATTGTACAATATACTTGATAGAATGAAGGAGGACTTTGCTGTCTTTCATAAATCGGCAGGGTGTCAGGGCTTTGTCAATACTGTTTCGGGACTGATAACAGAATTAAAAAGATATAATGTCCAACCCGGTGATATTGAAAATATTCTTGAAAATTTTGATGGAAATTCCTACCTCCGTGAAAAATTATACGAAATAAAACTCATATATTCAAAATTTGAAGAGATGCTTAATGCTAGGTACAGGGATGCTGATGACGAGCTGACACTCCTGGCCATGAAGCTGGACGATACCAGGATGTATGATAATGCCGAGATATGGATAGACGGCTTTTCAGGCTTTACTCCACAGGAGTTCGAGGTCATTTCCAAGCTGATGACCAGGGCCGATATGGTATACATAACTGTGTGTACCGATGTTTTGGAGGATGAGGCCTCCGACCTTTCGGATGTATTTTATTCAGCCAAAAAAGCCTATAAAAAGTTTGTAAGTTTTGCCGGGACAAATCTGGTTGATATACTGCCTCCTGTGGGCTGCTGCGGCAAAGTGTCTCCAAGGTTCAAGGACAGTGCGGAACTGGCGGCTCTGGAGGAAAATTATTTTACATATCCATATGATGTCTATGCAAAACAGACTTCGGATATAGAGCTGTTTGAAGCGGTTAACATATATACCGAAATAGAGGAATGCGCGTCAGATATTATCAGGCAGTGCAGGGACAAGGGCCTGAGATATAAGGACATAGCCGTAGTTACAAGAAATCTCGCCGGATATCAGGAATTGATGGAGGTGATTTTTGAGGAGTACGGTATACCCTGCTTTATAGATTCAAAAGCCGAGATATCCGACCACCCGCTCATAAAGCTTGTTTTGTCAATGCTGGAGATATTTATTGAAAACTGGTCCTATGAGTCGGTTTTCAGGTACTTGAAATCGGGGCTTCTCGATTTTGAAAAATCAAGGATAGACAAGCTGGAAAATTATGTTCTGGCCTGCGGCATCAGGGGAAGCAGATGGACTCAAGCCGCTGGGTGGACTATGAATCCTGAATTGGTTCCCGATGACAGAACGGATTCTTCAATTGAAGAACAGCTCTATGAAATCAATGAAACACGTAAAATGATTTGTGAGCCGCTTGTCCGTTTCAGAGAAAAAACAAAAGGCAGAAAAAGAGCCGCGGATTTTTGCGGCTGCCTGTATGAATACCTTGTGGAGCTGGGTATTGACGGCAGAATTGAAGAATATATAGACCTGTTTAACAAAACCGGAAAATTAAGGCTTGCCTCTGAATATGAGCAGGTCTGGAATATACTTATGGAGGTATTTGACCAGGTGGTGGAGGTGTTGGGGGAGGAAGCCATCGGGGTTGAGCGGTTTACCAATATCCTCAAGATAGGTTTGGCAGAGTATAAGATATCCTCAATACCCGTATCCCTGGACCAGGTGCTGGTAGGGAGTGTTGAACACTCAAAGAGCCATGAGGTCAAAGCACTCTATATATTGGGCACAAATGACGGAGTTTTCCCTTCGGCAGGCATGAAGGAGGGAATTCTTACAGACGCCGACAGGCTGGTGCTCAACAGCAGGGGAATGGAACTGGCCAGCGACACAAAAACCCAGGTGTTTGACGAGCAGAACCTGATCTACAGGGCTTTGACAACACCGAAAAAATACTTGCGTGTGAGCTGGCCCATAGCGGATCATGAAGGAAAAACCATGAGGCCGTCAATCATCATTTCGAGAATAAAGAAGCTTTTCCCCCAGGTTACCTGTAAAAGCAACCTGCTTAAGCCTGTAAATAATGAGGAATACGTACAGCTCATATCCTCGCCTCTGCCGGTATTCAACCGGCTGGTACTGGCCTTGAGGGAAAGGAATAACGGTGCCGGGATAAGTCCGCTTTGGCAGAGAGTATACGAGTGGTATTCGGCGCAGCCCGAATGGAAGCTGAAATGCCAACTGATGGGGGCTGCGTTTAAATACAGAAATATTGCGCTCCCGGTGAGCAGGGAAAAAATACGCCAGCTATATGGAGCCAATGCATACTCCAGTGTTTCCAGACTTGAGAAATATACCTCCTGTCCCTTTGCGTATTACGTACAGTACGGCCTGGGAGCGCGGGAACGCAAGATATACCAGTTGAGCCCGCCCGATGTGGGGACCTTTATGCATTCGGTAATTGAACGGTTTTCAAAAATGGTGGAGGAGCAGGAAATTTCCTGGCGGGCTATTGAAAGAGAGTGGTGCGCCCAACAGGTATCCATAATAGTAGACAACCTGCTTGAGGGTATGAAAAATACCATTTTAGGCGGTTCGAAGAGGTTCAGGGCTCTGACCGTAAGGCTTAAAAGAGTAGTTACAAGAGCGGTATGGCTTATCGCAGAGCATATCAGGAGGAGCAGCTTTGAGCCTGTCGGTTATGAAATGGACTTTGGGGAAGGCGGCAAGTTCCCTCCCATTGTCATAGAACTGGATTCGGGAGAGAAGATAACACTGGTGGGAAGGATCGACAGGGTCGATGCCTTGAAAACAAGTGACGGAACCTATTTGAGAATTGTGGACTACAAGTCGGGGCAGAAGGATTTCCGGCTAAGTGATGTGTATTACGGCTTGCAGATGCAGTTGATTACATATATGGATGCCCTCTGGGAAAACTCGGGCAGGGAAAATGACAGCGCTGTGTATCCGGGAGGGATGCTGTATTTCAGGGTGGACGACCCCATCGTCAAAAGCTCCGGAACTGCCACTGCTGAAGAGATTGAAGCTGCCATCATGAAAAAGCTGAAAATGAAGGGCCTTCTGCTTGCGGATGTTCAGCTCATAAGGCATATGGACAATGATATGGAGGGCAGTTCCATGATAATTCCTGCAAGGATCAACAAGGGTGAAACCCTGGGAAAGTCCTCGGTGGCCACGTTGGAGCAGTTTACGGTTTTAAAGGGCTATGTAAAAAAACTGCTGAAGGATTTGTGTGCAGAGATCATGAAAGGGAATGTACCTATTAAACCCTATAAAAAGAAAAAAATTACCTCCTGTCAATACTGCAGCTACTCTTCAATATGCCAGTTCGACCTTACTCAATATGAGAACAGCTTCAGGCTGCTGCATGACAGAGGAAACGACGACGTCTGGAAGCTGATGTACGATACGCTGGAGCAGCATTAAATACCGAACCTCCTTTATTCGCTACATTGCGATAAAGGATAATTACTTGCATAACATTTTGTGGCCACAAATGTGGCTCAAAGCCATAACATGGCTTAGGAGGTTTGCTTGAAAGACTTCATTTACGTTCGTCTTCCAAGCAAACCTGTGAATTTATGGCCGTGCGAAATATTCAAAGTATTTACCAATACCAAAGTATTATCAAATACTTTGAAAGCGCACATGGCCAATTAACCTCCTTTATTCACCTTATAGCGGATGAGGGAGTGAACAAATTTCATTATTATTTTGTGGCCGCTATTGCGGCTCATGGAGGTTAATATGGCTGATACCATGTGGACAAGGGAGCAGCAGGCTGCCATATCCGAAAAGGACTGCAATTTGCTGGTGGCGGCAGCTGCCGGTGCCGGAAAAACAGCAGTTCTTGTTGAGAGAATAATACAAAAAATCATAGATGAAAAAGAGCCCATTGATATAGATTCTCTGCTGGTAGTGACTTTTACCAATGCTGCCGCCACTGAGATGAGGGAGAGAATCGCAGCGGCAATATCAAGGGCCATAGAGGAAAAGAAAGCCTCCAGAAGCATTCAGAGGCAGCTGGCACTGTTGAACAAGGCATCCATCACCACCATACACTCCTTCTGCCTGGAGGTCATCAGAAACAATTTTCAGAGCCTGGATATAGATCCCAATTTCAGAATACTTGATGAAACAGAAGCTTCACTGATGAAGCTGGAAACTATAAATGAGCTCTTTGAAGAAATATATGAAGATGAGGAAAAAAATCAGGATTTCTTTGATTTACTGGAGTCCTATGGTACAAACCGCGATGATCAGAAGCTGCAGGAAATGATAATGAATATATACGGTTTTGTACAGAGTTATCCCTGGCCCGAACAATGGCTCACAGATCAGGCTGAAAAATTCGGTCCTGATTTCGGAGGCGACTTTGGAAGTACGGAATGGGGAAGGGTAATCATACAGTCGGCCGAGTTGAGTCTGAAGGGCTTTCAAAGTATTGTTGAAGCAGCTTGCAGCAAGCTGAAATATGCAGTAGGACTGGATAAATACCTGCCGGTATTCCAGGAGGATCTGAGCAGGCTTTCAGGGCTGATAGACCTCATACAAGGCCGAAAACAGCCTGATCCGGTACATGAAGGCGGTGAACATATACCACCTGCCAAGTGGGATGAAATCTATTGTTATCTCGGGAATTTTGATTTCGGCAGACTGCCCAACTGCGGCAAGGATGCCGACAAGCCGGTACAGGAGCAGGTCAAACAGGTCAGGGATGAATTGAAAGCCTGTATAAAGAATCTTAGGGAAGAAGTTTTCTTTCAGAAATCGGAAGAAATTATTTCCGACCTCAGAGCAATGTATCCCCTGCTAAAATGTGCATCACGGCTGGTAATTGAGTTTGGAAGCAGATATTCGGGGAAAAAGCAGCTGAAAGCTGCGGTGGATTTCAACGATCTGGAGCATTTCTGCCTTAAAATTCTCTCTGAGACGGATGAAGAGGGACAAATCCGCCCTTCAGCCGTTGCAGCCGCCTATAAGGACAAATTCTCGGAAATACTTGTGGATGAATACCAGGACAGCAATCTTGTCCAGGAGATAATAATCGGTATGATTTCCAGAGAAGACAGAGGCAGGCCGAATGTTTTCATGGTGGGTGACGTTAAGCAGAGTATATACAGGTTCAGGCAGGCCAGGCCGGAATTGTTCATGAACAAATACAACAGCTATTCGGATCAGTCCGAGGGCTTGTACAGAAAGATCCTGCTTTTTAAAAACTTCAGGAGCAGAAAAGAAGTAGTGGACGGGGTAAATTACATATTTGAGCAGATAATGTCTGAAAGCGTGGGAGAACTTGAGTATGACCAAGCTGAAAGATTGAATCCCGGCGCAGGTTTTCCTGAAAATAATGAAGCTGAATGTATTGTGGGCGGGGATGTGGAACTGCTGCTTATGGAAACTGCAGCCGCCCAGAGTGCCGAAGGTGAAAACGAAGAAGACGAGGAGGAGGCCGAACCGCAGGAAGAGGAAGAAATACTGGACAACCTTCAAAAGGAGGCACGCATGGTGGCAGGCAGAATTGCCCAACTGCTGCAGACTGACAGGGAGGGCAAAAGGTTCTGCATCTTTGATAAGAAAGTAAACCGATACAGGGAATTGCAGTTCAGGGATATAGTCATCCTGCTGAGAACTACAAAGAATTGGACAGAAGTGTTTTGTGAGGAGCTTGCAGGCTTTGGAATTCCTGCCTTTGCCGATACGGGGAGCGGTTTTTTCAAAACCCCTGAGGTACAGGTAGTCCTGTCGCTGCTCCAAATAATAGATAACCCTTACCAGGATATTCCGCTTTTATCTGTTCTCAGGTCACCCATAGCAAATTTCAGCACCGACGATCTGGCCGAATTGAGATTGGCAGACAGGAAAGCCGCCTTGTTTGATGCACTTAAGCTTTTGGCGGAAAACCCGGCCGGAGCCGGTCTGAAAGCCGGAGCTTTTATCGGCCGCCTTGAACAGTGGAGAGCCATGTCCATGTATATGTCCACTCACAAGCTCATCTGGCAGCTATACAATGATACCGGCTACTTCAGCATTGTGGGAGCCATGCGGGACGGAGAGCGAAAACAGGCCAATCTCAGGGTGCTGTTCGAACGTGCTCTCCAGTTTGAGAAAACCAGCTACAAGGGTCTGTTCAACTTTATAAACTTTATTGATAAGCTTAAAACCGGCCGGGGAGACATGGGGAGTGCCAAAGTACTCGGTGAAAATGACAATGTGGTCAGGCTCATGAGCATACATAAGAGCAAAGGCCTGGAGTTTCCGGTGGTCTTTGTCAGCGGCTGCGGAAAGAAGTTCAACTTCCAGGACATGTACAAGGGAATACTGCTTCATCAGGAGCTGGGTTTCGGGCCTGACTTTGTTGACCATAGAAGGAGAATCAGATACCCGTCGGTGCCAAAGCTTTCCATAGCCCAGAAGGTCAGAATGGAAACCCTGTCGGAGGAAATGCGCATATTGTATGTAGCCCTTACCAGAGCGAGAGAAAAACTGATCCTGACAGGAGCGGTGGGCAATCTGGAAAAGGCCGCTGCCAAATGGCTTTCAATAGCCGGCAGTCAGCAGCCCAAATTTCCTGCTCATGAGATGGCCAGAGCGCAAAATTATCTTGACTGGATATGTCCGGCCGTTATGAGGCATGAAAATGCACTCAATCTCCGTTTTGCTGCAGGGACGGGGAATGATGCCCAACCTCCGCAAATTGGGGGAGAAGCCTTATGGAAGGTATCTCTATGGAAGAGCGAAGACATTTCCAGCACCGGCAAACTTGATACCGAAGATCAGGACCGGGTTGATATTATGGAATGGCTTGAAAAGAAGCAGGATTTTGACCGCAATATGGCAGAAGAAATTAAAAGACGGCTTTCCTGGAAATATCCCTATCTCACAATGACAGGCATACCTTCCAAACTGTCTGTTACCGAACTAAAAAGATACTTCAATATAAACGACGAGGATGAGGATTCAAGCATACTAAAAACCACAGGTATAAAAAAACCGGCCTTTCTGCAGGAAAAAAAGGGGCTGTCTTCTGCTGAAAAGGGCACTGTCACGCATTTTGTCATGCAGCATATTGACTTTGCCGACGGGGATATAGAGGGCCAGCTCTCGAAAATGGTCAGCAGGGAACTGATAACTTTGCAGCAGGCGGAAATTATTGATATTAAAAAGATCAGGCGGTTTATAAACTCTGATATCGGCAGGCGGGTGACGGCGGCAGAAAAGGTTTATAGAGAGGTGCCCTTCAATCTTGAACTGCCCTTTGCAGAACTCTACGAAAACCCCGACGTGCAGGTCGGCCCTGATGAAACAATACTGCTGCAGGGGGTTATTGACTGTTACTTTGAAGAGGCGGATAAGCTTGTGCTCCTAGATTACAAGACGGACTACATGGAAGCGGGCAACGCCGAAAAAGTCAAGGCAAGATATGAAGTTCAGCTGTCCTATTATTCGAGAGCCCTGGAAAAACTTACGGGCTTAAAAGTCGTCCAACGCTATATTTACCTGTTCTCAACAGGTGAGCTTGTGGAAATATAGGCAGTTTTGCCCATTAAGACATCCGGATAACATATTTACTCCGGGATCGAACAAAGAATGAACAAGGCAAGCAGTAAAAAAATAGCATAAAAAAAGTGGAATTTAAAATTTGATTTTACGAATAAAAATAATATTGTTAAAAATGTATTGACATAATAATTGGGCCGTGCTAAAATACTCCTTGTTGAAAACGTTGCGGGTTTGTGTAACGGCAGCACGACTGACTCTGGCTCAGTTTGTTAGGGTTCAAATCCTTAACCCGCAGCCAAAAAGTATTTCAATTTTAAAATTGAAATACTTTTTTTATGTAATTTTAAAATATGAATATATTAGTTTATGGAATTACCGGGTTGATGGGTATATAGATGAAAAAATTCCCGATACAATGCAAAAAGCAGAAGTAAAAACTTCTGCCCCTTACATATCTTTTTCGTTTAATCGTCCGGGTAAAACAAAAGAGATCGTCATTAATAGTAGTATTATTATAAAATCAAATACATTTTGTGTCAATATGTATTTGATAATGGCGGGGAATAGTATTCGCAGGTTTATAATTTGCAATTGCCGGAAAATGCTGGAAACGGAGAACCGTAATAGTGCCGTACCGGATTATTGAATTGCGTATCCGGGCAATAGTGAAGAATATTCCGGTTACGGTGTTTAGACTGGGTAAATAATTGGTAAATGAATAATATATGAACAGGGTTTAAATGTTTTTTGAAAAAATAAATTTGGTATGATAGAATAATAAAAGCAATTGTAATATTATGTATAATTGAAAAGGTTCATTTTCAAAAAACTACTCGTCGGTGAAATTGAGGAAGGTTATGAGAATTTTGATGCTGTCTTGGGAGTATCCTCCAAGAATTATAGGCGGAATTTCCCGGGTAGTTTATGAGTTGGCTCAGAACTTGGGCATATGCGGCAATGAAGTTCATGTTATCACCTGTTGGGAACCGGGAACGGCAGAGCATGAACTGGATAGATTTGTGACTGTACACAGAGTGCATGTCTATAACAATGCTTCAAATAATTTTGTAGAATGGGTAATGCAGCTCAACTTTGCCATGGTTGAATATGCAGTGGACCTTGTTAAAAATACGAAATTTGATATAATACATGGGCATGACTGGCTTATAGCCTATGCAGCGAGAATTTTGAGAAAATCTTTTTGTCTTCCGCTTATTACAACCATCCATGCCACCGAGTATGGAAGAAATTGTGGAATACATAATGATATGCAGAGAACAATAAATAGTGTGGAAAGCTGGCTCATTAACGAATCCGACAGGATAATCGTAAACAGCAATTATATGTGGAAAGAACTGGTGACCGTATTTAATACCGATAACAAAAAGCTCAGGATTATCAATAATGGCATTGATCTGGGAAAGTTTGACGACATGGCGACCGACCCTGTTTTCAGACAAAATTATGCTGCCGGTAATGAAAAAATTGTTTTTTTTGTGGGAAGACTAGTGAATGAAAAGGGAGTACATGTTTTATTAAATGCCATACCGGAGATTTTAAAAAATTATAATGACGTAAAGTTTGTAATTGCGGGCAAAGGACCGTGTTTAAATAATCTGATTGAATTAAGCGAACAGCTGAATATTACCCACAAGGTGTATTTTACAGGCTTCGTAAGTGAGGAGGTATTGTTAAAGCTTTATAAATGTTCCGATATAGCTGTATTTCCAAGCACGTATGAACCTTTTGGCATTGTTGCACTGGAAGGAATGGTAGCGGGCATTCCTGTTGTTGTATCAGATGTTGGAGGACTAAGCGAGATAGTTGATCACAGGGAGGATGGAATGAAGTTTTACAGTGGAAATTCCAATTCCCTTGCAGATTGCATATTGGAGCTGCTGAAAAATAACGGTTTGACGGAAAGAATTAAAAATAATGCATTAAAAAAAGTACATAGGCTTTATAATTGGGATAATATTACCGATACCATACTGGATGAGTATAAGCATGTTATCTCACAATATAAGGACTGAGGATGAAATCCTAATATTAAAGATTAATTTATACACTTAAATTGGAGGACTAATTGTGTCAAAAAGTAAAAAGAAATTAAAAGTGATACCACTGGGTGGTTTGCAGGAGATCGGTAAAAATATTACAGCTTTCGAATACGGTGATGATATTGTCGTAGTTGACTGCGGACTTTCGTTTCCGGAAGATGAAATGCTTGGAATAGATTTAGTTATACCGGATGTAAGTTATTTGATTAAAAATAAGGAAAAGGTAAGGGCAATAGTGCTCACTCATGGGCATGAAGATCATATCGGTGCTCTCCCCTATGTTTTGAGAGAGCTTAATGTTCCGGTATATGGAACAAAATTAACTCTGGGTCTTGTGAAATATAAGCTGGAGGAACACGGTCTTGTTGATCTTGTCCATCTGCAGACTGTCAATCCCGGACAGACAATTGAACTAGGGGCTTTCAAGGTGGAATTTATCAGAGCGACACACAGTATTGCAGATTCGGTTTCTCTGGCAATTTTCTCACCTGTGGGAACCATTGTTCATACAGGTGATTTTAAAATCGATTACACTCCTATCGAGGGAGCGCCTATGGATTTGGCCAGATTGGCCGAACTGGGCAAAAAAGGTGTTTTGCTTCTTATGTGTGACAGCACCAATGTTGAAAACGAAGGCTATACCATGTCGGAACGTACTGTTGGTGAAACTTTTAATGAGATTTTCATGAACTGCAGAAGCAGGATTCTTGTTGCCACCTTTGCATCCAATGTGCACAGAGTGCAGCAAATATTTAATTCTGCTGTGAAATTCGGCAGAAAAGTAACCGTTATAGGCAGAAGTATGATAAATGTGGTTAATGTTGCAATGGAACTGGGCTATCTGAATGTTCCCGAGGGTGTGCTTGTCGATATGGAAAACATGGATAAGGTGCCTCAGGATAAGCTTGTCATAATCACCACAGGCAGTCAGGGAGAACCCATGTCTGCGTTGACGAGGATAACTTTTTCAGAACACAAGAAGGTGGAAATTGTTCCCGGCGATACTGTCATAATCTCAGCTTCACCTATTCCCGGAAATGAAAAACTCATTTCAAGAGTCATAAACGAGCTTTTTAAGAAAGGCGCAAATGTCATATATGAAGCTCTGGCCGATACCCACGTTTCGGGACACGCCTGCCAGGAGGAAATCAAACTCATACACTGTCTGGTAAAACCGAAATTCTTTATGCCGGTGCACGGTGAGCACAGGCATTTGAGACAGCATGCCGATCTGGCCGTCAGAATGGGTATGAACAAGGATGACATCTTTATTCTGGATATAGGCAAAGTACTTGAGCTTACCGGAGATTCTGCCAAAATCAACGGCAGTGTGACAGCCGGCAAGGTTCTTGTGGATGGTTTGGGAGTCGGTGACGTTGGAAATGTTGTTTTGAGGGACAGAAAGCACCTGTCACAGGATGGTTTGATTGTAGTGGTAATAACAATCGAAGGTGACACAGGAAATGTTGTTGCCGGTCCTGATATAATTTCGAGAGGTTTTGTGTATGTCCGCGAATCCGAAGACCTTATGGAGCAGCTTAAGGAAATCGCCAAAAAGGCTGTTTACAAGTGTGACGGAAAAAATCACGGGGACTGGTCAATAAGAAAAACAGCCATCCGTGAAGCACTTAAGGACTGCATTTATGAAAAGACAAAGCGCAAACCTATGATACTTCCTATAATAATGGAGATATAAATGAAAGCGTTGTGCTAGGTTACTTAACTACCGTAATATTTTGTGTAAACTCCTGTCCGGCCTTTCTAAAGGCCGGATTTTTATATCCCAAAACATACATGTCTGTTGAGAAGGCTTCAATTTCAAGCATCCTTGCAAGAAGCTTGTTGCATGAGTTTTTAAAGTCGGCGGCCTTCACAATTACAGGCAGAGAGGATTTCTTTTTCATCATGGAAAGAAGCCGGCGGCCGGTATTGTTGAAGCCCAGAATCCTGGCGTATTGAGGGCCGCCGTACTGCATGAACAGCTCTGTTTCAGCTTTTGTAAGTCCGGTCAGCATGGAAAAAAGGATTCTCTGAATCCGGGTTTGAGCATACCTTTTTGTACATATGCTGTCTATCAATTCCTCAATAGAACCGGTGTTTTCACCGGCACTTTTGATCCTGTATTCCAGGCCCTCCGATACATCTGGAAATTCTCTCATCTGTCCTGGGTTCATACGTCTGATCAGACTGAATATTATATCCTCAAACATTTTTATACTGTTGGGGCCCCTGCCCGAAAAAAACTCCCGTTCCAGCACCGCCTGTGAATAGGACGGAAGGGCTTTTGCCGTTTCCGGGGATATATTGTACCGGCCGTTGCTGCCCGAAATACTGTTTCTTATTGCCGTAGCACTGGACACCGGTCCGGTAAGCTCGGCGGAATTATAGCTGTTTGAAATCCTTGCAACCGTATACGGTTTGATGGAGCTGTTGAGCTTTTTCAAGGCTTTTAGATATTCTATACCCAATATATTATTGGAAGTTTCAAGCAATTCCGATAAATCAGGAAAAGCAGCGTCGTGCAGATACTTCTTTAGTGCATTTTGTCTGCAAACCGGAAAGGCCAGACCCATTTCCAGCTGTTTTTTCAGCTCCAGCCTGTACTCTTCAGGCTCGGCTGCCAGTATTCCGGCAATAAAATCCAGAGTCTCAACATTTCCATGTTCGCTGCCAAAGGAAATACAGTCTGCAATACCGATGCCGTCAAGTATTTTTACTGCTCCGAAGGCAAAAGCTTCGGCACTTGACATGGCATAGGGATGGGGCAGCTCGATAACAAGGTCGGCTCCGCAGTGCAGAGCGGTTTCTGCCCGGGCAAATTTATTCAACAGGGCAGGTTCGCCCCTTTGAATGAAGTTTCCGCTCATGACACATATGACAGCATCACTGCCTGTAATTTCCCTTGATTTCTCTATATGATATATATGTCCGTTATGAAAAGGATTATATTCAACAACTATGCCAAGAACCTTCATCTATTCTCCAATCAGCGGCAAGTCAAACCCCAGGATAGTCCTCCGGGTCAGACTCACCCTATTCACCCTGCGAAATTTTTTAAAATTATAGTTCATATATCCTTATTATACAGATATAATTGATAAAAAAAAGGCAGAAATTATATAAAAGTACCTTTATGGGCAGTATAAATATAAAATAAAAAGGGGAGGTAAATGCCGTGAAAACTGTATTTTATATTTTTATGGGAGCTGTGTTTATACTTGTTACATTCTTTGGGCTGGGGCCTGTCCTGCTTGCCGACGGGTCTCTGAATGAGAGAATTTTGACTCTGGTGGTAGTAATCCTGATATATCTGCTGTTAGGCTGGATTACACTGGGTTATGTGAAAAAGAACCGGCAAAAGTAATTTGATTTTTTAAAAATATTATTTGAAATACAGGTAACCAATCGGATGAAAAATGTGTTAAATTATAAAGAGATACGGGACATTACTGTATTATTGGTTATGGGCATTTACTATTGATATATGTGAGGTCAATATGGAAAATGATATATTTGGATTACAAAAAATAACTCCCCTTGATCAGGCGGCAATGAGGGCCGCGCAAATCAGATGGGACAGCCGTACGAAGCCTCTGGGCAGCCTTGGAAGGCTTGAGGATATCGTGGTAAGGCTGGCCGGCATAAACGGTACTCCTGATCCCAGAGCGGATAAAAGGGCAGTTGTAATAATGTGCGCGGATAATGGGGTGGTTGAGGAGAATGTCAGCTCCTGTCCCAAAAGTGTGACTGCTTCGGTAACCTGTAATTTTACACGTGGCATCACAGGAATAAATGTATTTTCAAGACTTGTCAATGCCTCTCTGAAAATTGTCGATATAGGTGTTGATGCAGATTTGAAGTTCCCGGGGATTATAGACCGGAAAATAAGAAAAGGTACGTGGAATATGGCAAACGGACCGGCAATGACCCGAGAGGAGGCAGTTAAAGGAATTCTTACCGGAATTGAGGTTGTCAGGGAGCTTAAAGAAGCCGGAATACATATATTTGCAACAGGTGAAATGGGGATAGGCAATACTTCCACCAGCAGTGCGGTTTCATCGGTATTGACGGGAATACCCGTTGATAACCTGGCAGGTCTGGGTTCGGGCTTATCAAAAGAGGCATATTTAAACAAGATCCGGGTCATCAGAAGGGCAATTGAAATAAATGAACCCCGGCCGGCAGATCCGGTGGATGTGCTTGCAAAAGTAGGGGGGTTTGACATTGCCGGACTTGCAGGATGCTTTCTGGGTGCTGCCATATACAAAATTCCTGCGGTAATAGACGGTTTTATTTCAGCGGCAGCAGCTCTGACTGCATTCAGGATACACCCGGCGGCAAAGGATTACATGCTGCCGTCCCATGGGTCGGCAGAACAGGGTTTTTCTGCGGTAATGGAGGCACTTGGCCTGGAGCCCATGCTAAACCTTGGAATGAGATTGGGTGAGGGAACGGGAGCCGCCCTGGGACTCCAGCTTGTTGATGCCGCCCTGGCCGCATACAATCAGATGGGCAGTTTTGAGGATGCAAGCATTGAACAGTATGTTCCCCAGGAATAAGGCATATTCTTTATATTTGAATACCCATAAACAAGTGGTATAATATAACATAAATATGGGGGGATTAACATATGAAATATGAAACTGTTGAAATTATGCCGGAGGTTACCCTGATCAGGGACAAGAATACAAACATTTATGTAGTTGAGAGTAAAACCTCGGCACTGGTCATAGATACCGGTTACGGCCTTTTAAATTTGAAAAGCAAGGTTGAGGAGATAACTGATAAACCTGTAACGGCAGTAGTATTTACACATGGGCATAATGACCATGCGTTTGGAGGTCATTATTTCGACAAAGTGTATATGCATAAGGATGAAATGCCTGTTTTTGAGAGACATTGCAGTGTTAGAAAACCTCAAATCGGAGAAAATTTGGCAGGGGAATACAACCTGTCACCAGATGAATTGGACAAATGGCTTGAAGCAAAGCCTGAAATAGACTTTATATCGGTGGGAGATATTGTTGACCTGGGTGATGTCCAACTGGAGGTAATTTCATTGAAAGGTCATACACCCGGCAGCATCGGCCTGCTGGACAGAAAACACCGTATACTTTTTTCGGGAGACGGACTTAACAATCATATCTGGATGCAGCTGGCCGAATCAAGCACTCTTGAAGAATATCTTGAAGTATTGAACAGTACCGACCGGTACCTGAAGGATTTTGATATCATTTGCAACGGTCACAGCATGGAACCGTTACCGCTTACTTTCGTAGATGAATTGAAAATGACTCTGTCGGATTTAATAAGCGGAGCAGCGGGCGAACCGTACAACAATCCTGTGGCAAGCGGTATGATTTACACCCGCAATGGCTGTGAGGTTGTTTACGCACCGGATAAAATAAGGAAGGTTAAATAAGTAAAGAAAAGTTGAATCTAAAGGAAAACTGGAGGTGAACAAACCATGCAGATAGAGCTGATACAGGTATTGCAAATGCTTATATTTTTATTTGTGACGTTTTTTCTGGCATATGGTTTTGTTCACAGCTTCAGAAGTATAAAAGCATTCCTTTCGGAAACTAATATTAACTATAATATTCACACTGTTGTTTTATATTTCCGAAAATTTTATGTAGTAAATTATAACTGCTATCATAAGTTTGAAATCTGGAGGAAGTACAGGTTCAGTTGAAAAGATGCTCGAATATTCCATAAGATCAATCTATTAATTTTATTTTGAGGGGAAGTTTTCAGTATTTAAATTGCTGAAGATTTCAGAAATGGAGATATCATGGGCATTATTTTTGATGTGTTTAATTTTATTATAAATTGGTTATATTCAATTGTCGGAGATTGGGGAGTAGTAATAATCCTGGCAACCATGCTTATCAGATTTTGCCTGCTGCCGTTATCTCTCAGGCAGAAAAGGAGTCTGACGGAACAGCAGGAGCTTTCCAAAAGGATGGAAGAAATAAAGCTAAAGCATGAATATGATACAGGCAAGCAACAGCAGGAAATGGCAAAGCTCTCTTCCGAAAGTATGAAAAGTATGCTGGGATGTCTTGTCACGTTATTGCAGATACCCATTATGTACAGCCTGTACAGGGTATTTTCACAAATGCCCGCTGAGGTTGGCAGCATTATAGTTCCATGGATAAGCAATATAAAGCTTCCCGATGCGTATTATATAATTCCTGTTATAGCTGTTTTGATTCAATTGCTTCCCGGTATCATTACTGCATATGTACCGGTTAAAGAAGCCCGGCAGAATGGTTTGCGCTGGCCTCAATTACTGTTTATGGGCGGACTGAGTATGCTGTTTTTTATAAAGGCTCCTGTAACTTTGGGAATTTATTGGGTAAGCTCAGGACTTTTCAGCACTTTAGAGCTGGTCTTGTACAACAGACTCCATAAACCGGCAGCAGCTCAGAAATAGAAAAAGGCATATTCAGAAGTGACAATAAAGCAGCAATCCATCTTTATAAAAAGCTCGGATTTGTTGAATGCGGGAAACTCACAAGAGATTTGAGTATAAATGGTAAATTCTATGATTCAATATTGATGGAATATGAAATCAATTAAGTTAAAAGCCCTGAAGTCCATGCTGATATCAGCGGAACTTCAGGGCTTTTAATATAGATATTATCACATAAAAAATTATTTTTTATTCAAGACTGCTGCTCCGGTCTCTTCCTCAAACTGCTTGAGATACAGAGAGTGGTAATAACCTTTATGTCTGAGCAGTTCCTTGTGAGTTCCTCTTTCAATGATCTTGCCGTTCTTGACCACAAGTATAAGGTCGGCTTTCTTGATGGTAGACAACCTGTGGGCGATGAGGAAGGAGGTTCTGTTTTTCAAAATGTGCATTATAGCTTCCTGAATAAGCTGCTCTGTCTGTGTATCAATGGAGGAGGTGGCTTCATCGAGTACAAAAATTCTTGGATTGGCTATTATTGCACGCGCAAAGGAAATCAGCTGCTTTTCACCGGTAGACAGCCTGTCGCCGCCTTCTCCTATATTTGTATCAAGTCCGTTTTCCATATTGCTTATGATTCCGTCTGCAGCCACAATCCTGATAGCGGCTTCAATCTCTTCGTCTGTGGCGTCGAATTTGCCATACCTTATATTTTCCCGTATGGTTCCGGAAAACAGGTGGGGGCTTTGCAGCACATATCCGATATTGTTGTGGAGCCACAGCTGTGAACGTTCTCTGTAATCCCTGCCGTCAATCAAAATCTGTCCGCCGGTGGGTTCAAAAAACCTGCAGGCCAGATTAACAAGAGTACTTTTACCTGCTCCGGTTTCTCCTACAATTGCAACTGTGGTTCCGGCAGGTATTTTAAGATTGAAGTTTGTAAGAATGTACTCATCACCGTCAGGATATTTAAAGGTAACATCCTTGAACTCAATATCACCATTCAGATGCTCCCAGTTTTCCTTTTTAGGATTGAAATTATCCCCGTATTTCTCAATAACCTCAGGTGTATCCGTTATTTGAGGCTGGGTTTCCAGCAGCCCGGTGACCCTCTCTATATTTGCCTGAGTCGAAACAAAGTCTGCAAATACACGGGCAATCTGCTGTATAGGTTCAAATATACTTATAGCATAAGTAATAAAGGCTGAAAAGGTTCCAAAGAAAAGGGGATCTTTTATGGCCAGTTTTCCTCCGCTGACAATTACGAAGCATACCGCCAGTGTACTGAAGGTCAGGACAATGGGTATAAATACCGCATTAAGTACCGTAGACCTGATGGTATAGTTGTAATAGTTATCAGTTATCACAGAGAATTCTTTAAGGTTTTTATCCTCGATAACCAGGGTTTTTGAGGTTCTTGCACCTGTTATGCCTTCATTGAAGGCGCCTGTCATCCTCGAGTTTATCTTCCTTATTTTTCTGTTGATATTCAGGATCTTTTTCTGAAAATACATGGTAATAAGAGCAATGACCGGCAATATGCACATTACCAGCAGGGCCAGCTTCACATTCAATATCAGCATGGCAATAAATACACCGATTACATAAATTATTGCCCACAGCATGTCAATAAGTCCCCAGGATACCATTTGTCCTATACGCCCTGTGTCACTCATAACCCTTGCCATCATATAGCCTACAGGCGTTGTATTGTAATAGGAGAAGGACAGCTTCTGAAGATGTACAAACAGTGCCCTTCGTATTGCTTTTGCAACATTGAGTTCAACCCTCATTGCATTTTTTATAAAGAATATGACAGCCATTGCCTGGGTAAAGAGCATGCAGCCATATGCGACTGCAAATTTACCGATACCTTCTGTTGATTTGGTGACAATAAAATTATTTATGGCATAACGCTGGAACAGCGGATAAACTACATCTATTATTGAAACAAGCACCAGAAATGAAATAGCCATTACAAAAGCTTTTTTATATTGTTTTACAAAAGGTATTATTTTAGCCCAGATTTTAATGGAAAAGGGCTTTTTGTATTCTTCCTCTTCGAAATAAGACATTAATTACCACCTCCGGCTGGAGCATTCTGACCGGGTTCCAACAGCTCGGTTTCCAGACTGCTCTGAATATCATAAATTTTTCTGTAAATTCCGTTCTCATTTTCCAACAGTTCCTTGTGAGTACCCATTTCCGAAATCTGCCCATCCTCCAGCACCAGTATCACATCCGCATTCATAAGTGTGGTTATTCTGTGGGATACAAGTATGACTGTGCTGTTGGAAGTATTCTCCTTCAGCGAG
This sequence comes from Ruminiclostridium cellobioparum DSM 1351 = ATCC 15832, assembly GCF_000621505.1. Lineage (GTDB taxonomy): Bacteria > Bacillota > Clostridia > Acetivibrionales > DSM-1351 > Ruminiclostridium > Ruminiclostridium cellobioparum. The sequence goes on along the minus strand of NZ_JHYD01000057.1, from coordinate 3,391 downwards.
CCGCGTATTTTGGCGTCGGTTTCGGAGTCCACTGCCGACAGTGAGTCATCGAATATCATAATAGGGGAGTGCTGCATAAGCATTCTCGCTATGGCCACTCTCTGTTTCTGGCCTCCTGACAGTGTCACTCCGCGCTCACCTACGATGGTGTCATAGCCTTTTGAAAAGCCCATAATGGCATCATCGACGGCAGCCACCTCTGCAAAGTGACGGATCTCTTCAAGACTGTTTGTGCCTTTAAAGGCATCAATATTCTGCTGGATGGTCTTTGAAAACAGGAAGGGTTCCTGGAGAACAAAGCCTATATTGCTTCTAAGGTGCTCCAATTTGATATTTCTGATATCAACACCGCCTATTTCAATAGAACCCTTGCCTTCGGGAAGTTTATAAAGCCTGTCTAGCAAATACATTATGGTAGACTTTCCCGAACCGGTTCCGCCCAGAATTCCAAAGGTTGTTCCAGCCTTGATCTTAAAGGATATATTCTTAAGAACAGGTTTCTGTCCTTCATAGTCAAAGGTGACATTCTTAAACTCAATATCCTTGTTCATATCGGGGGCTATTGCACCAGGATTGTCATTTTCCTGCTCCTCGGATACAATTTCCTTTATACGGCTGAGGGAGACACTTGTTTTACTCATTTCCGAAAGTATACGTCCGAATTGTCTTACAGGCCAAACCAGCATGGCATTGTAAAACACGAAAACCAGAAACTCTCCGAGCGTAATTACTCCGTTGGCTGCTTCTATTGCACCCAGAATGATAATCAGCATTACCTGCAAGCCTGATACCAGGTCACCTATACCCCAGTATTTGCTGAGCAGGTAACCCAGCTTGATCCAGTAGTTGGCAAAGTAATCATTCTTTGTATCAAAATTTTCTATTTCATAGGCTTGACGGCCAAAAGCACGTACAACACGGACGCCTGTAAAGTTTTCCTGAACCATGGCAGAGAGTGCTCCTTCTGCCTCGTCGGCATATTTAAACCTGTCTGCTATCTTTTTAAAGAAGATGGCGGAATAGGCTACAACTACCGGAATAAATGCCGTCGCTATAAGCGAAAGCTTGACATTCATCATGAACATCAGAGTAAGGGAGAAGGTGACCAAAAAAACGGTTCTGACCATTTCAATAAATTGAATGGACAAGAAGTTTTTTATAGTTTCAACGTCCGAGGTACAACGTTGAATGATGTCTCCGGTCTGATTCTTAACATGCCAGCTGTAGGGCAGTTTTTGAATATGGTCGAAAAGATGGTTGCGCAATTTTCTGACAGTGCCCTCTGAAGCCTTTGCCATGCAATACCTGTACAAAAACGTAAATACGCCGGATAAAACAGCCAATAGCAATGATGCTCCGGCACTGAGCAGAAGATTGTCTTTTATGAATTCACTGCCGCCCTGCCGGTTGATGTAATCCAAAATGAATTTCGGCATGTTCAGCTCCTTGGCTCCGCTGATTACGTCAACTATCAGTCTTATTACCTGCGGCATCAGATAGTTGAACACAATTGCAAGCATGGTGAATATGATTGCAAGTACGTAATACCATCTAAAGCCTTTTATAAATGTATAAAGCATTTTAAATCTACCTTTATTGTGGGGCTGCATACATAACTCTCCTTTGAAAAAATAGTATCTTAAATAATTGCCGTCTATTTGGTATGGGATGTTAAAAGCTGGAAGCTGTACAAAAAAGGGAACAAAAAAACACGATACCATAGCATCGTGTTTAAAATATTCTATTTTTGATATTTCAACTCAAATGACGGTTACTTAAGTGTTTGACCTAACACAAGCATGAAAATAACAAACTTGCCTGTCATAGATCCGATATTCAATTATTTGCAGAGCACCTCATTAAATCTAATTGATAACATCTTTATAAACACTCCTTTCACCAAGTTTAGTAATTTAAGCTTACCAAGATATGTTATTATACTTGTGCATGTCCTGTCAATAGCTGTAATAAATTTGTAAAATAAGTAATCAAAATTATGTTTTAAATATGACATGCTATTGTCCTATTTATTATTATAAAATTTATAGTAAAATATTAACAAAGGAGTTGCTTATACAGCTAATACTCAAATGAAATTCTGCCAGAGCTGTGCAATGCCTCTGGAGAGTCAGGAATTACGATGAGGAAACTGCCAGAAAATCCATGCTCGAGCTGTTTCCGCAGCTGAAAAGATGGAAGAAATGAGGTCATATGATTGAGATACCTGAGGCCCTGGAGCTTTCAAGACAAATAAGGGAAAATATAACCGGAAAAAGAATAATGAATGTTATTTCTGCACAAAGTCCTCACAAATTTGCAGGGTACTTCGGTGATCCCGATAAATATCATGATTTGCTCAGCGGAAAAATAATCGGTGATGCAAAAGGCGTAGGTGGTATGGTGGAAATAACCGCGGAGGATGCGATCATACTCCTTGGTGACGGAGTAGCAGTCAAATACCATGGTGAAAATGAAAAAAGGCCGCAGAAGCACCAGCTTCTCATTGAATTTGATGACTTTACTGCCTTGACTGCCTCGGTGCAGATGTATGGTGGGTTGTGGTGCTTCAGGGATGGGACTTTTGACAATCAATACTATAGTATAGCCAAAGTGAAGCCAGCTGTTTTGTCCGGCCAATTTGACGAGGAGCACTTTGATAAAATTGTTTCGGCAGCAGAAAATGCAGGACTCAGTGCAAAGGCATTGCTTGCCACCGAACAAAGGATCCCCGGCCTGGGTAACGGAGTTCTGCAGGACATATTGTACAATGCGGAAATCCACCCCAGAAAAAAGGTAAGGATCTTTTCTCCGGAGGATAAGAAAAAGTTATTCCTCTCTGTAAAAAACACTCTTGCAGAAATGACTTTTCAGGGCGGGAGAGATACTGAAAAAGATTTATTTGGCTGCTCCGGAGGTTACAAAACAAAACTCAGCAAGAATACGGTGGATAAACCTTGCCTGATATGCGGCGATATAATCAGGAAGGAAGCCTACCTGGGAGGGAGCATTTATTATTGCCCCACGTGCCAGAAATTATAATTTGAGGTTTAATATAAGAAGAAATTAAGCATTCTTCAATTTTTGTGAGTGCCGGAGAAACCAAATCCGGCACTTTTTGTGCGACAGGCAGTCGCATAGGGGAAATCGTAGGCTTCCCCGTTCCATGTGTTAAAGACATCGAGAACGATGTTGAGACAAGAACGACTCTAGAGTCTGGAAGCATGGAAATTCTCGAAGGTGCAAGTCCTTCCCCGGTAGTGCTGGTACAAACCGGGAAGTCTAATCCAGGGCAGTATTGTGAAATACTGTCTGAAGGGGATGTGGAAACCGAAAGGCCCATAGACGGATTAATAGGCCGAAATTACACAAGTAAAGCACATTAGCGGCGGGG
>NZ_JHYD01000056.1 GCF_000621505.1 Ruminiclostridium cellobioparum DSM 1351 = ATCC 15832 | reverse complement strand
AAAGTATTGCTAAAATACTTTGAATATTTCGCACGGCCATAAATTCACAGGTTAGTTTTGGAAGACGAACGCAAGTGAAGTCTTTCAAGCTAACCATCATCCTTTCCGGGTAAAACCTGTCAGCAATGCACTTACCGTGAGCCGGATAAGGCGTATGCATAAATTTACCTTTTACAAAACAATTCTATTATAACGTATTATTGGCAATAACCCAAACAGTTATTTTATTATTTGCCGAATAAATAATGCATCCTTTTCCGCAACACAGGGCACAAGTATTGAAACTTGTGCCCTGTGTACTGTCCTGAATTAATTTAACTTGTTATACTGATTGAAATTGTGTTTTCCTTTATAAATAGATTTATTGAAATCAACTGGTGACGTGAGGACAACTTCATGAAATAGGATGCACGGTTAAAAACAATTGCGATAAATTGTCAACGAAGGTAAAGCAGTTTTGACGGCAAAGCAACAGGACGCTGCTTTGAGCTTCAAATCGAGACAGGATGTCGAGTTTGAGCGACGGCAAAATCGCTTTACAATGAGGCGATACAATTTTCGTAATTGTTTTTGGTGCGTCCTATTTCATGAAGTTAGTACGGAAGTCACCAGTTGATACCGGTACTTCCATACTAGCTATCGCAATTGTTTTAACCGTGCATGAACAAGCAATTGTGTGCGTGGCCGGTATCCGTCAGTGGGAAGCCTGGGTAGAAAAGCTTGCTTGAAGTAAGTCATACTACTTCAGCAAGAACTTCGTGGGCAATCCACTGATGGATACCGGCCGGGAGCACGATAATATGTAATCATTGGTTTTAAGCTGTTCCGTATAACACATTAATTATTTCATTGCTTAGATATTAACTCCTATTTGCAGCAGCAGCATTGCATATACCGAGGTAACAAAGGTCAAAATCAGTGCAAAAACAAATGCAATTCTTATTACCTTGTTCTCTTCTCCCAGCTTGTCAATGGAGGCCGCCGCATTCTGGAGTTTGGCAGGTGATATCACACTTGCGAGTCCTCCTCCGAAAGCAAGGGCTGCAGTGGCGATAATAAGTCCGTTTAAGCCCATATTCAGATTCTTTGCTGTCTCCATGGTGTAGTTTGCAAACATTGCGATTGTCGATGCCTCACTGCCCGTAATAAAGCCTCCGAACAGTCCGATAAACCCTGTTATAAACCCGTAGGCGCCGCTGAAGGCATTGGCTGAAACATCCGCAAGCACTTTTATCATACTTGCCGACTGGTATTTCATTGTCTCCATGCTCCAATTTGAATAGTTCATGATTTCTCCGATGGCAAAGAATATTGCCGCAGAGAAAACAGGTCTGGGTGCTCTTTTCCACCACACTTTGAAAGACTCTTTAACCTGTGAGGCCTTTGGTCTGATAAAGAGCATGGATATAACTACTGCCACCGCGATCCAGGTATAGGCGTTCCATACCGCCCTTGTGACAATTCCCTTGCCATCCACGGCAATACCGTTTATCGGCAGTTTCAGGTTATATAAAAAGTCATATGCCGGCTTTGGAAGATTTAGTGCAAGAATAAGGCCGATTAATATAATCCACGGACTCAGTGCCTTCCAAAGCGGATATTGTTTTTCATAAGCCTTCTCTTCTTCTGTAAGATTGCTTCTGTCAATAATATTTTTTCCTGTAACCTTTAAATAGAGTGCCATTACAACGATTACTGCCAGTCCGCAAAGAACGCCGGTAAGGGTTACAAGATTGTCAACTTTGTTTGTAAAATATGCTACCACCGCAATTACTCCGCCTGTGACTATGCAGGGCAGGAAACCCTTCTTGATTCCGTTCCATTTATCAACGATGTAGAGCATGCAGAAACCGATCAGTGTTGAAACGACAGGCAGGAACATGTAGAAAATACTGCCGGCCTGGGAAGGCGTTATCTCATTGCCGGGGCCTAAAAACCTGTTGGCGAAATCTACGAAGGCCACCACCGGTGCACCCAGCAGAGCATATGTACAGAGAGCGTCATAACCGATTGAAGGAAGTGCTATTGCAACATAGGTAGAGTATCCCATTGCAATGAGTATGGGCGGCAAAAGTGAAACGGGAGTGGCACCGACCGCAACCATAAGCGTTCCGAATCCAATATTTATCATCATGATCTGAACTGCTTTATTATGGCTTGAGATGGTTTTAATAAAAATAATTATTCTCTTCAGCGCACCCGTTTTTTCCATATAAGCCATCATAAAAAGTGATGTCAAAACTATCAGTGAAACGGGGAACGATCTGATAATACCGGAAATTGTCGATCTCAATATTACTTCCAAAGAGGTGTTGAAAAACAGAAATGCTACTGCCGAAACACACAGCCAGCCGACAATACCGCTGATATCAGCCGACTTTTTAAAAATGACAAGCATACAGACTATTACCAAAATCGGCAATAGCGTTAATAAAAATGACCCTACCATTCTATCCGTCCTCCATAAGATTAAATTAGATAAACCGTCCTACTGTAAATCAATGCTGTCGAATTATGATTGATTTACAAAGATTCTACAGAAAATATTTTATTACATATTTACATAAAAAGAAAGTGTAATTTCATATGCATTACACTTTCTTTAAAAAAATTACTTTATTTAATTATAATAGCAACTTTGCCTTATATACATACCCTGATAGACTTGATTTCCGGCCTCTTTCTATTGCAACTGATAATATTGCTTGAACAGCTCATAATATCTGTAAGTTTCAACAGCGTACGTTTCCTTTGTTTTTATTGGACCGATATCAACCGATATTTTTGAAAGATTATAATTTTCAAGTATGGTCTTCAGCTGTTCCTCGTCCAGCTTATTAAGGTCTATTTCAGGATCTCCCGTTAATTTAATGGCTCTGGCTTTCAACTGTACGGCACAGAAATAAACCGCATGCTTGGGATTCTGCAGCATTGTTTTTATCTGTTCATCGGATTCACTTGTTATCAGTGATTTTTCACCGTGTACAATTTGCTCATTGTACCTTACATTTTCAATGCCTATCTGGCATATCCCCATGGACTTTCCTCCAATAACGGGCAGTCCGTCAAGCAGATCCTCCTGACCCAAAAACATCATTTCCCTGAATAAAACTGATGCCAGCAGCGCTTTGGGCACCTTTTGCGCGGCTGATATCCTGCTAATGGAATTATCCAGCTCCTTCAGGGCATTCATCGTATAATCAAAACTGAAAACATAATAGAGCTCAAAATTTTTATCCCTGTAAGAATCTTGATTTATCTGGTTTTCCAGTTCCCCATACAGGGAATTGATTTTAGACAGATTCTGCAGCAGTTCGGATATGGATTTGTTTGAACCGGTTTTTTCACTTTGCTCCAGCAGCATATAATTCTGATAATTGTTTGCATTGACAATTTTTTGCCCCAGGACACTGCCGTAGTTTCCCAGAATATTATTGCCGGCAGATTTATCACCATATTCCGAATATTTGTCACCTGACTGATTGCTCTGGCTATATACATATTTCATTTCTTTTTCTTTTAAATTTTCAACTTGTCTGTTTATGTATCCGGTTATATTAAAAGTATTATTCGCAGAGTAAAGCAGCGTGCTACACATCATTAATGTAATTAAAGAAAAAGTGGCTTTTTTCCTTAATTTCAAGATATTCATATTTAGTCCCCCAAAAGTATTGCAACCCTCAATTTATTCATTCCGATAAGTTGCTTTTATATTTTCTGTCAATTGCTTATTAGATCTTTTGGTACTTTAACATCCTTATAAGTTATACAAACTTTCAAAAAAAATGTCAATTATTCAATTTCTTCAAAATCACTAGTATGCATTAAATGCTATTAATTATACGACTATACTTCATGTTTTGTATGAAATGGTGTGATTTCCTTCCATCTGGTCCATATTCCTCAAATCCTTCATTATCAAGCCTTTGAAAGGCAAAAATATAGACAAAAAGCAATGAGGATTCTCATTGCTTTTTGTCTATATTTAATAAACTTTTGCAATATCATAAAATAATAAATCTCAATTTTTTCTATTTTATAGCTTCCAAAATTGATTTTTCCACCAGCTTCAGTTTGGCTGCAACTTCATCAATCTCAACATCCGATCTTTCCTGTTTGAGATCTCCCTTGAGAATCTCAGCCAGTTCCTCAAATTCCTCCCGCAGGGTATCCAGCATCTCAACCACGGCCAGCCTTCTGAATCTCTTCCTGACATCAGCATTCGGAATGCTTTCATATACATTTTCCGCAGTTATCACATAGCTGTCACCCCTTGCCGGAATAATACATTTCAGTCCGAACTCATCAGTTATGCTCTGTGCAAATTCATTCATTACCTCAAGTTCACCGTGAACAATGAATACCTGCTTGGGCTTTTTGCCAATGCTGCCTATCCACGACAGAAGCCCCGCTTTGTCGGCGTGTCCGGAAAAACCGTCAATGGCTTCTATCCTTGCATTTACAGAAATCTCCTCCCCAAATAGTTTCACCATGGACGCCCCATCCAGAAGTCTCCTTCCCAAGGTACCCTCCGCCTGGTAACCAACAAAGAGAATGGTGGATTCCTTCCTCCACAGGTTGTGCTTGAGGTGATGTTTGATTCTGCCCGCTTCACACATACCGCTTGCAGATATGATTATGGTACTTTCAGTATTCTCATTAAGCTTTTTGGATTCTTCAGGAGACTGCGTAAACTTAAGTGCCGGGAAATCCAGCGGATTATCCCCGTTTGCAATATATTGCTTTGCCTCTTCATCAAAGCAGTCAAGATTCTCTCTGAATATCTGGGTCGCCGACGTAGCAAGAGGGCTGTCGACATATACTGGAATGTTTAGAATCCTGTTGACCGCATCCCCAAAAACATCCATGTATTTGTTAAGATCATAAATTATTTCCTGGGTCCTTCCCACTGCAAAGGATGGTATTATAACATTTCCTCCTTTGGCAATAGTTTCGGTAATTATACTGATAAGCCTTTCCAGTCTGTCCTTATCCTTTTTCAGCGTATGAAGCCTGTTACCGTAAGTCGATTCCACCACGAGATAATCGGCCTCGGCAATCACTGCCGGGTCCCGTAATAATGGAATTCCCTTGTTGCCGAGATCGCCGCTGAATACTATCTTGGTATCCTTTCCGTTTTCCCTGATCCAAATCTCGATTATTGCAGAGCCCAGAATATGCCCCGCATCATTGAATCTGACACGGATACCGTCTGCTATACCGATTGCCTCTCCGTAGGGCACACTCTTAAACAAGCTCAGGCAGTCGGTGGCCTCCTTTACGGTATATAGAGGTTCAACAGGTGATTTGCCCGCTCTTTGTCTTTTCCTGTTGAGCCATTCATTTTCCATCTCCTGTATGTGACCGCTGTCAGGAAGCATTATTCCACACAGCTGAACCGTTGGTTTTGTAGCATAGATCGTACCTTTGAAACCATCCATGAAAAGCTTTGGAATTCTTCCGCTGTGATCTATATGAGCGTGTGTGAGCAGCATAAAATCCAATTCTCCCGGATTGAACGGGAAAGGTTCGGCATTTAAAAGCACCTCATTGGCCCTGCCCTGAAACATGCCGCAGTCCACAAGGAATTTTTTATCACCTGTCTCTATTAAATAACAAGAACCTGTTACTGTTTTAGCTGCTCCGAGAAATGTAATATTCATAACAGCACCCCTTTTCATAGTATATTCATTGATATAATTTCTATGACAGTCCTGCAAATTCCTGCTTTTTTAAAGCAGTCTCCCGTTTCTTCGACAAAAAATATGTATAAATGCATCTCAAGGTAATAATAATCAGTACAATGCTTCCACCTATGAGTGAATAGACACCGGGCACCTCATGAACCACAAGAGCTACCCATATGGGATTTAAAATGGGTTCTATAACCGGAATCAGCACTGCTTCAAGAGCAGAAACATTTTTAATTGCAACTGAGAATAAAACATATGAGAAGCCCAGCTGAAAAATACCAAGAAGTCCTATTCCCATCACACTTTTTGCATCCGGTACGGATTGGAACATAAAAGGCAAGCCTATAACAGCAGTCATTATATTTCCCCAGAAAATTCTGTCCAGGGGTGAATCATCCTTTTGAAGCCTTAAAAGCAGGGCGACAAAAGCAAAAAATACTCCGCTGCTTATTGCGATGAGATTCCCAAGCATTCCTCCCGAGCTTAACTTATCAATAAAGAAAAGTATCATTCCCCCAAATACCACAGCTATCGTAATGACATCATACCATCTTACCTTCTCCTTTAGAAAAATTGCTCCGAATATTGCCACATATATGGGGGCGGTATATTGAAGGATTATGGCATTGGCCGCAGTCGTAAGCTTTGTAGCCGCAACAAATGTAATTACGGTGGCGGCATATACAAACGCTGTCGCGAATTTCAAAAAGTTAAACTTGAAATCAGGCTTTTTTATAAAAAATAAAATCAAAAGGGCAGCGATTAGACTGCGGGCTCCCGCAATGGCTATGGGATTCCAGTTCACAAGCTTTATGAGCAGCCCTCCCAGACTCCAGAGGACTGCTGTCAGTGCAAGAAAAAACAACGCCAAACTTCTCTTTGGCGTTATGTCATTTATATTTAACTTAAACATTTAACCGTATCCCATCATTTATAGTTTTTTATAAAGAGCGAAGTGAGTTTTACACAGTTTTCAAGATCCTCAAGGCTGACCATTTCGGCAGGAGAATGCACATACCTGCACGGAATGGAAATTCCTCCGCAGGGGACTCCCATACCTGTTGTCTGTATGGCGCCGGGATCACTGCCGCCTCTGTCCAAAAGCTCCAGTGTATATGGAATTCCATTTTCAGCCGCCAAATTTTCAAGCTCTCTCCGGATTGCCGGATGGGCAAGATAGGAACTGTCCTTTACCTTTATGGCAGGACCGCCTCCAAGCTTTACCTCCCGCTTGTCACATTCGGGGGTATCACCTGTTATTGTCACGTCCAGGGCGATGGCACAGTCGGGCATTATTCCGAATGCTGCCGTTTTTGCTCCTCTTAGCCCCACCTCCTCCTGGGTTGTAAAAACAAAGTAAATTTCGTTATCGGTTTTGGGCAGTGATTTTATCAGTTCTATAAGTACGGCACAGCCGCTTCTGTCGTCCATGGCCTTTGAGATGGCACAGTTTCCCTGAACTGTGAAATCTCCCACAAAGTTGGCCGTATCACCTATTCTGACCAGTTTTTCGGTCTCTTCCCTGCTTCTGCACCCTATGTCAATATACATTTTGGCCAGCTTAAGGCCTCTGACATCCTCAAGTTTTTCTTCCTTACTCACGGTCCCGGTGGTTCCGTTCCTGAACCGGACTCTCTGTCCCAGCGCGGTCAGCTGTGACACCCCGCCTACATTGGAAAATCTGATAAAGCCATTGTCATCAATGAAAGTTGCAATAACACCTATCTCGTCCATATGTGCCGCAAGCATGATTTTCTTCTTCTTACCCCTTTTAACGGCTGTCAGATTGCCCATGGCATCAACTCTTATCTCATCTACATGTTTTTTTATCTCATTTGTTATGGTTTCTCTTATTTCATCCTCATTGCCTGAAACTCCAAATACCTGGGTTACCAATTTTAATGTTTCCTGCATAATAGTCCTCCAAACTAAAGTTTTATATCTGCTTGAGCCATTATCCCAGCTCGAATACACTGTTACTGCATATTAATAATTCTGATCACAGTCTGCTGCTTCCTTGACTGCTGCTCTATCCTTGACTATTGTTGTTTTCTTTCTACTGCTGCCTTAAAAATTCCTTGTCTTTGCTGATTTGATACAGAGCAGCAATGGTAAGGCGTTCAACCGCCTCATAATCCCTTATATCCATTACCGATACGGGAGAATGTATATATCTGCAGGGTACCGAGATGGATGCGGTTTTGACACCCGTACCCGTCCTCTGAATCTGACCCGCATCGTTTCCTCCTGTAGTAGTCTGTTTGTATTGAACTTTTATGTTGTTTTGAACTGCCACCTCGTACAGGTATTGAACCAACTCCCTGTCGCAGTAGCAGGTCCTGTCCATTATGGTCAGAGCCGCACCGTTTCCAAGTATGGTTGAATAGTCATGCTTCTCCACATCGGGTACATCAGCGCAGGTAGTACCTTCAATAACCAATGCCACGTCGGGCATTACATTGTATGCGGCAACCTGTGCACCTCTGAGTCCCACTTCTTCCTGGACCGTAAAGCAGGCGTAGAGATCAAAGTCGTAGCTGTGCTTGAGCGCCTCTATCAGCACTGCACAGCCCACTCTGTCGTCAAGAGCTTTTGCTTTTATACAATCCGGGCCAAGCTGTATGAAATCGCTGTCAAAAGCAATAAATTCACCCAGTGGAGCAAGCTTTTCAGCCTCGTCTTTTGAGTCGGCGCCGATATCAATATATAAATTTTTAATCTTGGATATTTTTTGTCTCTCTTCCCGCTCCTGCTGATGTATAGGCTTTATCCCTATAACTCCGCCCAGTTTCTTTTTTCCGATTACAACTTTTTTTCCCGGAAGGATTCTGTCATCTATACCTCCAACCGCTTTAAACTTTATAAAGCCTTTTTCGGTATGTCCCGATACAATAAAACCAACCTCATCCATATGTGCCGACAGCATGACCTTTAATTTGCTGCTGCCGCCTTTTTTAAAGGTTATGATATTACCGATGGAGTCCACCATGTAGGAATCACACAGGTTTTGTATTTTGTCAATGATAAATTCCCTTACCTCATTTTCATTGCCCGATACACCGTTCAAATCCGTCAACTCTTTTATAAGCATAGTAATTCCCCCAACTGTTCACTGCTTAATTTAGCAAATTCCGAAACCATTCTGGCTGTATATTTTATATCCTCCAGATTTACCGTTTCAATAGCCGTATGCATATATCTTATGGGTATTGAAAGCAGAGCCGTAGGTATTCCGGCAGCACTGACCTGTGTTGCCCATGCCTCTGTTCCCGTATCCCCGGCTTCGACCATTTTTTGAAACGGAATACCGTTTTCCTTCCCCAGTTCAAAGATTTTTGACACCAGCCTGGGCTGTAAATTCGGCCCTATGGATATCTCCGGTCCCTTTCCCGGCGTTGAAGACACATCCTTCGGCAGGTCCGGAATATCTCCGTGACAGGTATCTATGACTATTGCGGCATCGGGCCGAAGTGCGTATGATGCCGTCATAACTCCCGTCAGATAGGTTTCCTCCTGTGTGGAGGCTACGAATATCAAATCATTTTCATGATTTACATCCTTGAGCAGCCTGAGTATTTCAAGCATGCAGGCAATGCTGGCCCTGTTGTCCATGGCCTTTCCGCTGACCTTTTGATCGTTCATTTTTATAAACTTTGATCTTAATGACACAGTATCTCCAACCGATACATATTTTTTAAGTTCATCCCCGCTCAAACCCGTATCTATCCTGATATCGCGCAGTTTTACAGCTTTTCCCACATCTTCGGCCTTCAGCAGATGCGGAGGCGTAGCTCCAATAATTCCGACAACATCCTGTCTTCCGTGGATTATTACCTCCTGGGCCAATAGTATCTTGCTGTCTATTCCGCCCACATTTGTGATCCCCACAAAGCCTTTATCGTCCACGGAATTAACCAGAAAACCGATCTCGTCAATGTGTGCGGTTATCATCAGTCTCTTTGCGGCTTTGTTATATCCCTTTTTCAAACAAATCACATTAAAAAACTTATCCACCCGAACCTGATCACACCAGTCAGAAAACAGGACAGAGCATTTTTCAGCCGCATCCCTCTCATAACCCGGTACAGCAACAAGCTGTGATAAGTACTCCAAATTTTGAATTATACCCATGAGTCAAATTCCCAACCTTTTTTTCTTTATTCTTTTCAATAATTCAATTTTATCAAATAAATTAAGACTTTCCTAGCAAAGTTTGCTATTTTTGAATGAATCTATTGTTTAACTCTTTATGCAATGTGGTTATTGGTAAAATAATTATAAGTTTACTATTGACTTAATTCCATTTTTTTATTATACTAAAACTCGTCCTTTTCGAGGGCCTTTAGCTCAGTTGGTTAGAGCAACCGGCTCATAACCGGTTGGTCCGGGGTTCGAGTCCCTGAAGGCCCACCACAACTTTAATCATTAATTAGTTTTTTTAAGGGCCTTTCTTCGCTCCCGCGAAGATAAGAATTGCCTATAGCAATTCCAACAGGGACTCTCAAGCTACAAACATGCTACCAGCATCTTTGTTACGCTTTCGACTGAAGGCCCACCACAACCTTAATTATTAATTAGTTTTTTGAAGGCCTTTCTTCGCTCCCGCGAAGATGAGAATTGCGCCCAGATAGCTCAGTCGGTAGAGCAGGGGACTGAAAATCCCCGTGTCGCTGGTTCGATTCCGGCTCTGGGCACCAAAAAAACCTGTAATCACCGGTATACCAGTGACTACAGGTTTTTTTAATCAAATTATTTAAAGGATGCCCAGTTAAAGATTACCCATCCAAGTTTTGTATTAACTACCCCCTGTAAATCCTTAGATACAACAACAGGTTGTGTATAGAAAAATAACGGAGCTATCGGAGAATCCTCCATAAGGATTTTTTCTGCATCATGGAATATCTGAATACGTTTTGCAGCATCTGTTTCTTTTCTTGCTGCCGAAATCAATTCATCGTATTTTGGATTGCTGTACTTGGCGTTATTCTGTCCGTTTCCAGTTGTAAATATATCCATAAAGGTTGAAGGGTCCAAATAATCCCCTAACCAACCGTTTCTATTTATGCTGTAAACACCATCTTTTCTTGACTGCTGAAATACATTCCATTCCTGGGCCAGAATTTCAACTTCAACACCTAAATTTTCCTTCCACATCTGCTGTATAGCTTCTGCAACAGGCTCATGTCCTGCACCGGTATTCAAACCGTATGTAATTTTGGGCAACCCTTTTCCGTCCGGATAGCCTGCCTCAGCAAGAAGTTTCCTGGCCTCGGCAATATTCTTCTGGTAATCTTCCGGTTTTGCGGAGATTAACTCTCCTGCAGTTGTACGGAAGTCAGGCTCCTGCTTAACATCAGCAATACCATATGGTACGAAGCCTGATGCCGGAGTTTCTCCGCCCTTTCGAACCTTTTCAACCAGATAATTACGGTCTATAGCCAATGAGAATGCCTTTCTTACTTTTGGATTATTAAAGGGAGGCTTGTTGTTTACAAGATCGATATAGTAGTTTCCGAGTAATGGCAATATTATCAAATTACCGGCTTCTTTTTCAGCTGCAAATTCGTCGGTGGGGATGTTCTTTGCATAAACAACCTGACCATTTTTAAACGCGCTCAAAATGGCATTCTGATCATTCATCAGATACCACTCGATCTTTGGTGCTACAATAGAGTCTTTACCCCAGTAAGTATCACTTTTTTCAAAGGTAATCTTTGAATCATGCTCCCAGCTTGTGAGTTTGTAGGGACCGTTTCCTATATAGGTCTTTGGATCAAGTGCCCATTTGGATGCATCCTTTGACACGATATCTTCCCTCTGAGGCACCAAAACAGGGAATGCAACTATCTCAGTGAAGAACGGGCATGGATTTTCAAGAGTTACTTCAAGAGTTTTATCATTAATAGCCTTTACGCCCAATGTATTAATATCAGCTTCACCTGAATTGATTTTTTCGCCATTCTTGATGAAGTAAATGTAGTATGCATAGTCAGCAGCTGTTTCCTTGTTAACCGTCCTTTTCCATGAGTAAATAAAATCATTTGAAGTTAAATCTTTGCCGTCAGACCATTTTGCATCCTTACGAATGTGGAATGTCCAAACGAGACCGTCGGAACTGACTTCCCATTTTTCAGCGGCACCGGGTACGATTGTTCCGTCTTTACCGATAGTGGCTAAACCTTCAAATCCGCATAAAATGTAATTTCCTCCGTCAACTGAATTATTGAGGGACGGATCCAGTGTTTTTGGCTCGGAAGCTATAGTTGCGCTGATAGCTTTTCCGGAACTTGTGGAGTTTGAAGAACTTCCACAGCCTGCAAATACTGTTACCAATACAGTAAGAGCAAGAATAAGAACTAGTGTTCTTTTCATTATTATACCCCCTATTATTTAGATTTTAGTTAAAAAATATCTATAAATTAAATCCAATATTACAAATTTTGAGATTTCAACAGTATAAAATAATTTATACCTTTTATATTTTTAACCGAATGTCGACCTCATTAAGTTAAAATGAACCTGTAACATCTTGTAATATGGAAAACTTATACCAATCAGATTTTACCGGTAAAGTGGCAAGCTACATAGTGACCATTACCCTGGTCTTTAAATTCAGGTATCTGCTGTGAGCACAGATCCTTCGCAAAAGGACATCTTGTCCTGAATTTGCAGCCTGAAGGAGGATTTACGGGTGATGGTATTTCACCCTTCAGGATGATTCTGTTCCTCTTTTTTGCCATTTCGGGATCTGGCTCCGGAATTGCTGTAAGCAGTGCCTGCGTATACGGATGCAGAGGATTTTTATAAAGTTCATCCGATTCGACCAACTCAACGAAATGCCCCAAATACATAACCCCGACCCTGTCACAGGTATGTCTGACAACACCGAGATCGTGGGAGATGAATAGATACGTGAGGTTCAATCTTTCCTGCATCTCCTCAAGTGTATTAATAATCTGTGCTCTGATAGACACATCAAGCGCAGAAACAGGTTCGTCACAAACAATGAATTCAGGCTCCACCGCTATGGCGCGGGCTATGCCGATTCTTTGACGCTGGCCGCCTGAAAATTCATGCGGATAACGTGAAGAGTGTTCCGTATTGAGACCGACAAGCTTTAGGAGGTCTCTTATTTTGTCTTCCCTGTCCTTTTTTGAAGAGGCAAGTTTGTGAATATCCAAAGCCTCACCAACAATGTCGGAGACAGTCATACGCGGGTCAAGTGATGCGTATGGATCCTGGAAAATATATTGCATCTTCTTTCTGTAAGGCAATAGTTTATCCTTTCGGAGTTTTGTTATATCGACTCCGGAAAATTTAATCCGGCCATCAGTAAGATCATAGATTCGCAGGATTGAACGTCCGAGAGTTGTCTTTCCCGAACCGGATTCACCCACAAGACCAAGAGTCTCGCCTCTATATATGTTAAATGTAACGTCATCAACAGCTTTAACAGATGCTTTTTCTCCCAGGTTATTTCTTATGTGAAAATATTGTTTAAGATTATTGACTTCTAATAGAACTTCTGAATTAACCATTATTTTTTACCTCCCCGCTGTTATCTGCCCTCTCGTCATAAAGCCAGCAGGCGGTTCTATGTCCATCTTCTGTGGCATATTCAGCCGGCATGTGGTTGATACAGACTTTAAGGCAGCTCTCGCACCTTGGCGCGAATGCACAACCTTTGGGAAGATTCAGAAGATCAATAGGATTTCCCTTTATGGGAATGAGCTTTTCACCCTTTTTTTTCAAGTCGGGCAGGGAGCGTATCAACCCCTTTGTGTATGGGTGGCGGGAATTATGGAAAATGCTGTATACAGAACCCTGTTCAACAATTCTTCCTCCGTACATGACAATAACGTCATCAGCCATATCAGCAACTATTCCAAGATCATGTGTTATAAGGACAATGGCCATACCGGTTTTTTTCTGAATATCCTTAAGCAGTTCAAGTATCTGTGCCTGAATGGTAACATCAAGGGCAGTTGTGGGCTCGTCGGCAATCAGAAGTTTGGGAGCTCCAGCAAGTGCCATGGCTATCATTGCCCTTTGGCGCATTCCGCCTGAAAATTCATGAGGATACTGAGACAAACGTTTTTCGGGCCCATTTATACCAACCAGGGTTAACAATTCAATTGATCTTTTCCTGACTTCTTCTTTTGAGATTTTCCCGTACTTGTGACGCAGGGATTCCGCTATCTGGTTTCCTACTGTAAATACAGGATTCAGACAGGTCATGGGGTCCTGGAAGATCATTGCTACTTCATTACCGGAAAAATTCAGTCTTTCAGACCTATTCATGGCTGAAACATCTTTTCCGTTAAAAGTAATGCTGCCCCATATAATTTTTCCGGGCTTATCTATAAGACCCATTATGGAGTAAGAGGAAACACTTTTCCCTGAGCCCGATTCACCTACTATTCCCAGAACTTTTCCGGGTTCAAGGGTATAACTTATGCCGTTAACCGCCTTAACCTCACCGGCCGGCGTAAAAAACGAAACTTTCAAATCATTTATTTTAAGTAATTCTTTAACCATATTAGCTAACCTCCATGAGCCATATTAGGCTTTGAGCCGCATTGCGGCTACAAAACAGTTATATAATTTGTTCAGGCTATTTCTTCATTCTTGGATCGAGTGCATCTCTTAAGCCGTCTCCGAAAAGATTCATGGACAGTATTATTACACTGATGGTTGCAGCAGGGAAAATAAGCATGTAGGGATATGAATATATTCCCTTCAGCGCTGCCTGCGACAAGGAACCCAGAGAAGCCATGGGAATGGAAACACCAAGACCTATAAAACTCAAAAATGACTCAACGAATATTGCTTCGGGGATTTTCAACGTTGCAACAACAATTATCTGACCTATGCAGTTAGGTATCAGATGTTTTGAGATAATATCCCTGCTGCCGGCACCAAGAACCTTGGCGGCCAGCACATATTCCTGTTCTTTCAATGCCAGGATTTGTCCGCGAACTATCCTCGCCATATCGACCCAATACAGCAAAGCCAGAACAAAAAATATACTTATCAGGCCGACTCCCAAACCCTTTAAAAACGCCGGCGAATTGGCAGATGACAGATATTTGTCAATCGGATCCTTGAGAACTACCTGCAGAAGAATAACGATCAGTACTGTAGGAACTGAATAAACTATATCAACTATTCTCATCATCACAATGTCGGCCCAGCCTCCAAGGAAGCCTGAAACAGCGCCGTACAGGATTCCGATGATGGAGATCATTATAGCAGCTACCACACCAACTGCTATTGAAATCCTGGCACCTATCATCGTTCTTGTAAACAAATCTCTGCCCAGACTGTCTGTACCGAAAATATGCTGAAAATTTGGAGATAAATTCTCACTGCCCTTGATAATCTGATCATATTTATATGGAGAGAGCATAGGCCCTATTACCGCAGCCAGCAGCACCAGCAATATAACAACCAGTGCCCCGATTGCAACCTTATTTGCTCGAAGTCTCCTCCAGGCATCTTTCCAATACCCTACTGAAGGGCGCATAATTTCAACTGTTGCCTTTTCACTTTCAGTGGCAGGCATAAACAATTTGTTTTCTAAAACTGCTGTATTATCCATTTCTCTCATTTGTTATCCACCTGCCCCCTATTTTGTTATATTGATCCTCGGATCGACAAATCTGTATAATATGTCTACCAGGAAGTTCATAAAAATCAGTAATGTGCCAAGGAAAATTGTCACACCCATGACAGTGGGATAATCTTTTGCTGTAATACTGGTTACAAAAGAGCTTCCCAATCCGGGGATAGAAAATATTGATTCTATTACGAATGAACCTGTCAAAACAGTGGCAACCATTGGGCCTGCATATGTGACGACAGGGAGAATTCCATTTCTCAAGCCATGCTTAAAGATTACCACTCTTTCGGAAAGTCCTTTAGCTCTGGCGGTTCTTATGTAGTCCTGGTTAATAACATCCAGCATGGAAGAGCGCATCAGCCTTGTAATAAAGCTCAGCGGGAAAAAAGATAGTGCAAAGCCCGGCAGGATGTAGCTGGACAAGGTATCAAGATTACTTACGGTGGGAAACATATGAAGCTTTACTCCGAATAAAACCATACTTACAGTAGCTACCACAAAGCTCGGAACTGCAATGCCTATTGTCACCACCAACATTATTACTCTGTCGGCACTGGTGTTCTTTTTCAGTGCGCTGACAGTACCAAGAATGGTACCTATCACAATGGCGATTGCACTGGCAAAGAGGCCTAGTTTAAGAGAATACGGAAACTTTCTCGATATAATTTCTCCTACATTCTGTCCGCTTAGTTTGATTGATTCACCAAAATCGCCTTTTAGAATATTTTGGGCGTACTTTTCATACTGTACCAAAATTGGCTTGTCCAAACCGTATTTTGCTTCCAGATTTGCAAATATTTCAGGCGTTATTTTATTGTCACCCAAAAATGGACTGCCTGGCGTTAAATGCATGAGGAAAAATGTTAAAGTAAACATTACCCATAATGTCAGCAGTGATACCAACAACCGTTTTAAAACATATTTAAGCATATGACCTCCTGGCTGCGACCCTATTAACGCAGCATAATAAATGACTTATATTTCCCGGTATATTTTCCGGTTAAATCCCTAAAATAAATTAATTCTCTCTCTTTCAGTATCACTTTAAATTACTAAATTATTAAAATATAAGAAATCAACAGCACCAAAAAGATTAATGTGCTTTTTTAGTACGGTCTCTCATACTGCTCTGCTTGACCGCCATGGATTTCATAATCCAACTGAAACCTCATACCACTTATCGTCAAATAATTTAATTTTATACTTCTAATACATAATATTCCAATAATATTTGTAATATTTTATCATATGGTACTTTATTTATCAATAAGTAAGGTAGAAATGTTAATTGTATTAATTAAAAACTTCATCGCTGGTTAGATTCCGGCTTTGGGCACAAAAAAAAAGAAATATGATAATTCATATTTCTTTTTGATGAACTGTATGACAACTGTTCCCTTTTACATATGACAAATAAAAATCATTCCTTCAGCCAGAACTTTACAAGAAACCATATCAAAAAAGTAAACACTGCTATGACGATCAGTATGAACGGCAGCAGTATCTGGACTATTGAGAGCATTAATGCAAGTACATCTTTAAATGTGAGCATGTTCTCCTCTGTTGTCCTATCTTCCTCTTTCCTACCTTTGAACAAGTTTTTTTCTCCTTTAATAATTGTTCATACAGTCTTATGTTGCACTGATACTTTCTCCGGCAAAATGGCACGCAACCATATGGCCGTTTCCGGCATCCTTCAGTTCGGGCTGCTGCTGACTGCAAATGTCTTTGCATATGGGACAGCGTGTATGGAAACGGCAGCCTGAAGGCGGATTTGCCGGACTTGGTATATCCCCGGTCAGAATGACTCTGTCCTTTTTAACTCTAGGGTCGGCAACAGGCACTGCCGACAAAAGCGCTTTTGTATAAGGATGCAGCGGATTCTCATACAGTTCCGATTTATCAGCCGATTCCACAATCGACCCCAGATACATTACCGCAACTCTATGTGATATATGCCTCACAACACTTAAATCATGCGATATGAACAAGTAGGAAAATCCGTATTGCTTCTGCAAATCCCCCAGGAGATTTATTATCTGGGATTGAATCGAAACATCCAGGGCCGATACCGGTTCATCGCATACTATAAACTCAGGATTGAGTGCCAGAGCTCTTGCAATACCTATTCTTTGACGCTGTCCGCCTGAAAATTCATGTGGATACCTGTCTATATGAAGCGAAAGCAGACCACACTGGTTCATTATTTCAAGCACCCGCTTCTTTAAATCCTTTTTAGTGCAAAAACCATGCTCAAGCAGCGCTTCACCTATCAGATCACCGACGGTCAATCTGGGATTAAGCGAGCTATAAGGATCTTGAAATACTATCTGCATTTTTGGTCTTAAGCTTTGCATCTCGCTCTTCTTTAATTTGAAAACATCAGTTCCGTTAAAAACCACCTGTCCGCCTGTACTTTCGTGAAGTCTTAAAATCGTTCTTCCGACTGTACTCTTACCGCAGCCCGATTCTCCAACCAACCCAAGGGTTTCACCCTTTTTTAGAGAAAACGACACGTTTTCTACGGCCTTTACATGTCCAACTGTTCTCTGTAAGATACCGCCTTTGATTGGGAAATATTTTTTCAAATCTTTTACTTCAAGCAATGTATCACTCATTTTATCTCCTCCCCAATCCTTTTACATGCAACAAAATGATCCTTTTCCACCTCAACGGCATCAGGGAATCCATTTTTACATTCTTCGCCGCACTTTTCACATCGGTCACTGAAATAACATTTATCAGGAAGATCTATCAGCACCGGTACCTGTCCCGGAATGGTATAAAGTCTTTCACTGACAGTATTCATCTGAGGTTTGGATTTCAGGAGACCTATGGTATACGGATGTGTGGGATTTAAAAATACATCGTTTACACTTCCCTGTTCAATTATTTTCCCGGCATACATAACAATTACATAGTCCGCCATTTCTGAAACAACACCCAAATCATGCGTTATCAGAATTATAGACATATCAAATTTCTTTTTGATATCCTTAAGCAAATCTAAAATCTGAGCCTGAATTGTTACGTCCAGAGCCGTTGTTGGTTCATCCGCAATCAATAGCTCAGGATTGCAGGACAGAGCCATTGCTATCATAATTCTCTGTCTCATACCTCCGGATAATTCGTGCGGATAGGAATTGAATATTTGCTCCGGCCGTGAAATTCCAACAGTAGTAATAAGTTCAACAGCCTTGTTTTTAGCTTCTTTTTTTGAAAGCTTCTCATGAAGCATAAGTGCTTCCGATATTTGATTTCCCACTGTAAAGACCGGATTCAAGGAAGTCATTGGTTCCTGAAATATCATTGAAATTCTGTTGCCGTTTATTTTTCTCATCTCATTTTGTGAGAGTTTTATTAAGTCAGTGTCATTTAATAGAATTTCCCCGTCAACTATTTTCCCCGGATTTTGAATAAGTCTCATCATGGATAATGACATAACACTTTTACCGCATCCGGATTCTCCCACGATACCAATTGTCTGTCCCTTTTTCACATCAAAGGAAACACCGTTAACGGCTTTGACGACACCGGCATCGGTATAAAAATATGTATGAAGGTTTTTAACCTGTAATAGCTTATCAGACATATCTTTCAACCCCTTTACTTTTTCATTTTTGGGTCGAAGGCATCTCTGAGTCCATCACCCATAAAGTTAATTGCTAATACTGTTACGAAAATGGTTAATCCGGGCGGTACCCACATCCAGCTTCTAAGCATGAAATCATTGGTATCACGCACCGCCTGCACCATGTTTCCCCATGACGGATATGGCATTGCAACTCCCAGACCTAAAAAGGACAGGGCTGATTCTGTCAAAATAGCATTACCAATCTCTAAAGTAGCTGTTACTATCATTGTAGGTATTACATTTGGTATAAGATGTCTGATTATTTTATGTCTGTCCTTTAAGCCTAACGCCTCTGCTGCAATCATGTACTCCTGTTCACGCAGGGACAGTATTTGTCCTCTGACCATTCTTGCCATGGTGGGCCAGTATAAAACACCTATAATTATCATAACAAAGAATACCCTGTTTTGAGGCGATACGTTTAAATCCGACATTACGGCTCCCAAAATAATAACCACCGGAAGGAATGGAAGACTCAGGAATATATCAACTATTCTCATCAATATATTATCGATCTTTCCGCCATAGTAACCTGCAATACCGCCAACAACCGTACCTATAAGAATCTCAATCAAAACTACGACAAACCCGACAGCTATTGATATCTTACCGCCATACATCAATCTGGTCAAAATATCACGTCCGCTGCTGTCGGTACCTAAAATATGAGTAGCGTTCGGTTTAAGCTTAGCGTCTATAATATCGGTCTTTAATAAGGAGTAATCGGAGAATACCGGACCATAGAAACAGACGATAACTAAAAGTGTAATAATAACAGCACCCAAAATGGCCAGTTTATTTCTTCTAAACTGCTTTATGGCCATGCTCCAGGGTGTCTGGATATTATTACCTTTATTTCTTTCAGCGCTTTCCAGCATTTTAAAAACCAAAACTGAAAATAGTGACAAAATACTGAAAATAACAAGCAGCCTGGCCCCGAGACCGGTGTGTGCAGCAATTTCACTTGACTTGAAAATGGTTTTGCCATCACCTGTTTTAGTTGCCAGCAGCATAGTCCCAAAGAAATCAGTTATTGAAGTCTGACTGTTTGAGAGCTGGATTCCATACAATACAACACCTGCCGTAATTGATGCGACAGCACCTGATAAAGCTTTTTCACTTTTTTTGACCAAATAATAAACCAATAGTCCGAGGGTAATAAGGAAAAAAGCAAATGTGAAAAGCAAAAATATGGAATTACTGTTAAAAACGTAACTTTTGGCACTTTGAGATAACTTTTCCAGCTCAATTCTCTTATATAAATTTGTTAACAAGCTTAACCCGTTTATGGATTTGTAATCCTTAAAAGTGAGAAATGGCAGAAAATAACAAGCAGCTGATAATATTACTAATATTATTGATAAAAACTTTATAATTTTTTTCATACTCCACCTCACTTCAGCTTTACTCTTGGATCAACTACCGCGTACAGAATATCCGACAGCAGATTGCCCAATAAGGTTAAAACGGCAACAAACATTGAAAATCCCATCAGCAAAGGATAATCGCGTTTTGTTACAGCGTCCAGTGCAATTTTTCCGATTCCCGGTATTCCAAATATACTCTCGGTTATTATTGCACCGGCAAAAAGGGATGGCAATGAAATTCCAATGTAAGTAACTACGGGAATGAGAGCATTTCTCAAGGCATGCTTGTATACAACCACTTTTTCACTAAGCCCTTTTGCTCTTGCCGTTCTGATATAATCCTGCTTTATAATTTCCAAAACTGAAGTTCTGGTATATCTCATCAGCTGACCAATGCTTAAAAAAGCCAATACCAATGACGGTAAAATTACATGCTTTAACCTATCCAGCAAAAACTGAATTCCGGCAAAACTTGTGCCCGGAGTATCCAGCCCCGCAAGCGGCAGCCATTTCAAATCCACGGCAAAAACTTTTATCAAGACCAACCCCAGAAAAAAGGAAGGCAAAGATATTCCTATCAAGGCAATCACAGTGAAAAAGTAATCCGTCTTGGAATATTGATGAGTAGCACTGATAATACCTATTGGGATTGCTATCAGCAATTCCAGGATAAATGCAATAATAGCAATCAGGAATGAATTCCATACAAATGTACTTATGACTTTGGAAACAGGCTTCTGGTGGGTGAATGAATCACCAAAATCACCATGTACCGCACCCGATATCCATTTTACATATTTGACATGGATAGGATCGTTAATTCCATACAGATCCTTTAAATGCTGTATTTGTTCCTGCGACATATGCGACGTCTGAGCTTTGGCGTCTATAAAATTTCCAGGAACCAAATTTATTATAAGAAAAATTATGATAGAAACCCCAATTACGATAGGAATCATCTGAAGTAATCTTCTGGCTATGTAATTCCACATTTTTCCAATTCTCCTGTCGTTATAAAAATTCAAAAGAATGCCCGGACAAAAAATCCGGACATCTTTTAATCAAAAAGACTTAAATATTCATTTACAATTGTAATAAATATTATTTTACTTCACACTTGTAAATGTTATAGAAGAATTCTCTGAATGAGGAAGTTTCATAACCTTGTATTCTTGCATTTGCCACCCACATATCACTTCTTTGATAGATGTACAGGAATGGAAGGTCATTATTGAGTATTTTGTATATCTCTTTATAAATTGGTTTTCTGGCTTCAACAGTTAATTCAGCCAGGCCTTTGTCATAAAGTTCATCAATTTTAGGATTATTGTAGTTATTGTAATTCTGAGGACCCTTTGACTTAAATACATTAGCCATTGAGCTGTCAGGATCCGGAGTTAATCCGGCAGCCATAAAGAAGGCTTCCAGCTGCTTCTTTGAGGACTTTTCCTGGAGTGTAGGCCAGTCAAGATTTTCAATAGTTACATCTATGCCGATCTTTGCATAGTCATCCTTCATAACAGGAACCATTATATCTGTAACGGCATTTTGAGGCATACATGAGAACTTGATTGTAAATACCTTGCCGTCTTTTTCACGTTTTCCGTCTCCATTAAGAGTCCAGCCTGCTTCATCAAGCAGCTGCCCTGCCTTATCAAGGTCAAAATCATATGTGTTGCAGCCCTCGTCATCATATGCCCAGGATACGTTTGATTCAGGTATATTAACTACATTTGCATATTCACCGTAAACTTTTTCAACAACAGCTTTCCTGTTGAGAGCATACATTAAAGCCTGTCTGACTCTTACATCACTGAATTTTGGATCAGCCTCGTTAAATGAAACATAACCGAATCCGTTGGTCGGGAATCTCATTATGTCTATGAAACCTGCATCTTTAGCAGCCTTCATGTTGTCAGGTGAAACTGTTGCCATATCTATATCGGTTTCTCCAGCCATAACTCTCTGTAATTCCTGTCCTTCCGGAGTTATGGAAAAAATAAGATTTTTGATTTTAGGTGCACCTTTGAAATAATTTTCATTTGCTTCGAGTTTTAATTCCTGGCCTGCTTTATACTCTACAAACTTGTATTGACCTGTTCCCATCGGAGTGGAAAGCTTTTCCTTAACCTTTGCAATGTCACCTTTCTTGAAGTCGGGAGCATAGTGGCTCTTTTCCATCAAAGGAACCTGAAGGTTGAATATAGCAGCTCCGCTTGCCTTGTCACAAGTTATTTCAAGAGTCTTGTCATCAACAACCTTTATCCCTTCAATAGTTGTTGCGCTGCCGTTTTTATAAGCATCCAATCCTTTTATATACGCTTTTGTAATATCATTTGGTCCATCGTACTTAGGATCTGACAATAAATAGTAAGCAAATTCCAAATCCTTTGCAGTTGCAGGATTTCCGTCCCAGAACTTAACTCCGTCCTTAATGGTAAATGTATACTTCAGACCGTCATCGGATATCTTGAAATCAGTTGCAGCAGGAATTGCCTTACCGTCAAAGTCAGGATCTATGTTGAAATCAAACATAGTGTAGCACATATACCAGTCATATGAGTTATCGCCAAACATTACACTGAATATACCCGTGGTATCGGAAACACCAATAACCAATGAATCTTTTCTGTCTAAAGCCACTTTCGGACTCTTAGACGCGTCGGTAGCCTGAGTATAATCTACCTTGTACTTTGCAAAATCAAAACCGGTTGCTGCTGAACCTGTGGAACTTTCTGCACTGGTGCTGGAGCCCGCCGCACTCGTTGTACTTCCGGAAGTATCTCCGCTGTTGGAATTGCCGCCGCAGGCAGTAAGTGACATTACTACTGCCAGTGACAACGCCAGAATAGATAACCTTCTTTTCATTTTTTTAAATCCCCCTTAATATAAAATAAAAAATAATAAACAGCCATAATAAAATAAAAAACTTATTTATGGTACTGTTGTATCCATAATATAAAACTGCTGTTCTGTTTATAAAAAAAACACAGACAATCCTAAACATTAATGCTTCATTGCACAAGTTTCAGAACTCATCCATGTACTTTGTAATGATGGATAATACGAAGTTAAGTATTAAATTTATGTAATTTTTTCATTAAATACTTTATCATAACTTGTCATAGTTTTCAATATATTACAAGCAAATTGTTAATAAAGAAATATTCCCGTCGATTGAAAAGTTAAAATTCCCCCTCTCTGCACTACACACAAAGCGCCAATCACTTATAAACACGATTGGCGCTTAAATAAATTTTTCTACGTCTTACCATCAGAGTATATTTTACCTTACTTAACGTCCGCCTTCTTCATAGGAGCTTCTGCAGTTAATTCAATTAAGTGGGCAAAGCACTTAATATCAAAAGATGTCACCTCATAATTTTTAACACGGTTGTTCACTGCCTCAAGACCCATTCTCCACATTGTGGGAATTGCTGGGGCCTCATCAAAAAATACCTGCTGGAATGCGTGGTATTTTTCGGATAGAAAAGCCTTATCCCATGCCTTTTCGGAGGAAATGTCACTCATTATAGCATCTAAGGTGTCGCTTGTATATCTTGTGTAATTTGCAGATGAGTCGGGCCCCCAAAGATTTTTAGGATTGGGGTCAAAGCCGGTCTGCCATGCGCCGTCGTACATATCAATCTTGGGATCATCGTGCTCAACTGCATCATAAAAAGCGTTGAACTCGGTCAAACGGCCGTTGTATAACTCAACCTTCAGGCCTACATCCTTCCAGTTCTGAATTTTGAATTGTGCATAAGTATCAGCACCTTCCCCATCCATTGTCGCCCATGTAATACTGAAAGATTTTCCATTGGGATCCTCGCGGTAACCGTCATTGTTGACATCCTTGTAGCCCGCTTCATCCAGCAGCTTCTTTGCCTTTTCGGGATCATATGTATAACCTGCAATTTCAGTGTTCTGGTATGCCGCATGTCTGGGAGTAACAACTGTGGTTGCAAGGAAACGCAGACCATTATACAGCTCTTTTGCGATTTTATCATTGTCAACTGCATAGCCGATTGCCTGTCTCAGCTTTACATTTGCCATTTTTGAATTTGGATCATAGATGTTTTTATTATTTTTTTGATCCCATTTACCCAATTTAAATGCCGTGTAATTGAAAACAGTCTGGAGCTGTCCCAGATAGGAGAAATTCTTAGGCTCCTTGTAGTCTGGATACTGCTGCTGTGAAAACAATGCAATATCAAACTTGCCTTCTTCCATAGCGGCCGGTACCAAGTCGGGAGCTATTACAGTAAGTGTAACGCCAGCCAGCTTCGGCGCACCCAGATAGTAGTCGTCATTTCTTACAAGTTCAACCGACTCCCCGGAAACAATGCTCTTTATCTTGAAAGGACCAAAGCCAATGGGAGTTTTGCGTGATTTTTCATGAGCCTTCATCTCTTTTACCGGAATTTCTTCATAATAATGCCTTGGAATAGGTGCAATCCAGATGCCTCCTACAAGAATGGAGGGGAAGAAATTCTTAAACTTGATAGTTAACGTCATCTTATCAGCCGATAATTCCAGACCGGATATTGTTTTGGCCTTGCCCGCATGGAACTCTTCCACACCGACAATATTTGTGAATTGCTCATCATAGCGCATCCCTTCATAATCCTTATCACAAATTATTTCATATGCATATACCAAATCGTCCAGCGTTACCGGTTGGCCATCATGCCACTTGATACCGTCCTTCAGCTTCAGCGTCATGGTTTTTGCGGTCTGATCATAAGTATAAGTGGCTGCTCCGTCCTGATCAAAAACAAAGTTTTCATCAGCACTTAAAACATTCTCCATGAACCACTGATAAATATCAGCATCAGGCTGATTATCCGAGAAACATGGATTAAAAATTCCTTCAAAAGCAGAAGCTGACACCACCGCAACCTTTAAAACTCCGCCTTTGATGCTGGGCGCATCGTTTGTGTTCTTTATTGGGAACTTTGCCATAACCTCCTGCATAGATGACTGTGAATTAATGGCCGCTTCCTGACTTTTGCCGCAGCCGGAAAATGTAGTAACCGTCAAAGCCAACGTTAGTGACAGTGCCAAAAGTCTTTTCATTTTCATAACTATCTCTCCCTGTTAAATAAATATTTTATGCTACCCTTTGTTTGGCGTCAGCCGCTCTTTTAACGGCCTGCCCGACAAAATATATACAAAGCATCATTACCACGATCAGTATTGATGCAGGTAACCATTGCCAGGGTCTGCGCTGCAGATTATCCGGATTCATGGCATAGTTGATCAGTGTACCAAGGCTTGGCGTATTAAATGGAAGGCCGAAACCCAGAACGGTCAAACCGGTCTCTAAACCCATATTTCCCGCCAGATTCAACGTCAGATTTACAATAATTATAGAGCCTATATTTGGAAATACCTCCCTGAACATTATGACAAAATTACGGGTCCCCAGTGTCCTGGAGGCCTGCACATAGTCCAGGCTGCCCTGCTGTAAAGTCTTTGCTCTTGTGAGCCTTGCATCGCTTAACCAACTGAGAGCCGATACAATCAGTACGAAGGTAATAACATCATACTTTGGTATAATGGATATAATAGCAATAATAATCATCAACCTCGGAAGCATCGATATAAAGTCAATTACTCTCATGATTATATTATCAGTTCTTCCTCCGAAATAACCGGCAATCAAGCCGACCAGTATGCCCACTATTCCGCATAATGCGGTAACACCTATAGCTATCAGGAAGGAATTTCTCGCACCCAGAAACATCTGACCCACCATATCTCTCCCCGAAGCATCAGTCCCAAGTATGTAATCAGCTGACGGCGGCTTATTGATCATACCCAGCTTTACTTTGACGGCCTCTCCCAAATCAAAAAACGTAGAACCAATGAAAACTGTAGCAAAAATAATTATCAGCAAGATGAATGAAACCATTGCCAGTTTGTCATGTACAAGCTCTATCCGTACCGCTCTTCCAAAGGATGGTTTGTTCAGAAGCTTTTTGCTCTCATCTGTCTTTTTACTTCTTTTATTCTTCAAATTTTCCATTATTTACGCTCCTCTCATTATTTTATCCTGATTCTTGGGTCTACGGCCGACATAATAATGTCGGAAATCAAAGTACCAAGAACCGTCAGTACGGCGAATAAAATAATCAGGGCATTTACCACCGCATAATCCCTGCGCAGTATGGAGTCGAGGAAAAGGTTGCCCATTCCCGGATAGGAGAAAATTCTCTCGATAAATATGGAGCCGCCAAGCAGGAACGCAATATCATACCCCAGGTTTGCAGCAGTAGGAAGAAAGGCATTCCTTAAAATATGCCTGGTGTATATGGTTTTCTCAGGAACACCCTTTGACCGGGCAGTCATAACAAAATCCGAAATTTTATAGTCAACAATCTCACTCTTTAAAATCTGAATAACACCCACCGGGTATAGCACTCCCCCGGTGATTGCCGGCAGCAGCATATGATGAATCCGGCTTAAAAAATACGAAAGGGTTCCAGGCTGCATGCCTACATTTACGGTTCCGCCCATGGGAAACCAATTTAATTTCAGCGAAAAGAAATAAATATTGATAACACCCAATACAATGGACGGCATTGCCAGAGCCAGAAACGTGTAAAAACTGATTGCCTTGTCTACGGGTTTTCCGTTAAACCTGCCAGATATGACACCAAATGATACACCTATGATATATGTAATTCCCAAGGTAAGCAGAGAAAGCCAAAAGGTGTTAGCCGCACGGTTTCCGATCAATTCCGTCACCGGAATCTTGTAGCTGGTGCTCTCTCCCAGATCCCCACTTAAAGCATCTGTGACCCATCTGCCGTATTTTACATACCAGGGGTCATAAAAACCCCATTTTTCACGAAGCTCTTCCAGCCTTTCAGGTGACACATTGGGGTCGATTTTGCCGGTCAGTGCATCCCCCGGCATAAAACTGGCAAGAATGAACACCAGCAGACTCAGTACGGCAACCTGCGGGATTAATACCAGAAGTCTCCGTAATATTGTTTTCCACATACATTTCTCTCCTTCTACGGTAACGCGACAAAGTGGTCGTCTCCGGTTTTTTTCAAATCATAAACCCGCTGGTCTTTATCATAATATATGTGGTACTTGCTTTCATATTCCTCCGCAACCTGCTCTCTGAAATGCTGAAGCTCTTCCCTCCTGTCCGGATTGATGTCTGGAATGGCAGCAAGCAAACGCTTGGTATAAATATGCTGCGGATTTTCGAATATTCTCTCCTTAACGCCCTTTTCGACAATCCTCCCTTTGTTCATTATTATAAGGTTTTTACACATATGCTTTACTACACCCAGGTCATGGCTGATGAACAGAAATGCCAGATTGAACTGCTTCTGTATGTCCTTCATGAAGTTCAGCACCTGCGCCTGTACGGATAAATCCAGAGCTGACACCGGTTCGTCTGCAATAATCAGCTTGGGCCGTAAGGCCAGCGCACGTGCAATGCCGATTCGCTGCCTCTGCCCTCCAGAGAATTCATAGGGGTATTTAAACATTGTCTCGGAAGACATCCCCACAATTTCCAGCAGCTCTTCAATGCGCTTTTTTTCTTTGCCAGCCGTCTGCTTTTCAAAATTCCGAAGAGGCTCAGCAATAATATCCAATATCCTTTTCTTAGGATTCAGAGAAGAGTAGGAATCCTGAAATATCATCTGTACACTTTTCCTGTAGGAGGAGTGATTTTTTCCGATATACCTCGTGATGTCCTTTCCATCGAAAAGGATTTCTCCTGCCGTTATTTCCACAAGTCCCATGACGGCTTTGCCTGTAGTACTCTTCCCAGAACCGGACTCACCCACAAGGCCCAGGGTCTCACCTTCATCAATCCTGAAGGAAATGCCATCCACCGCTTTGACGTAACTCTGGACTCTGCCTAAGATTCCTCCCCTGATGGGATAATGTACTTTTAAATCGTTTACCTCAAGTAAAGCCAAACCTACCCCTCCCCTCTCATGGAAAAGTTTTTATAGCAGGAGCACAATACAAAATGCCCTTTATCTACCTCGTGATACTCCGGATGCTCTTCATGCTCCGATTTGTCAACCCATGGAATTCTGGGGGCAAATCTGCAGCCTTCCCGTTCCATATTCTTCAGAGAGGGCACCATCCCTTCAATTACATGCAGTCTGTTCCCTTCCGCCGAATCAACACCTGGCACTGATGCCAGCAGCGAGCGGGTATATGGATGAAGTGGATTTTTGAAAATAGCACCAACCGCTCCGGTTTCCACAACCTGACCGGCATACATCACCGCCACCTTATCGGCCATTTCTGCGACAACACCCAAATCATGCGTAATCAGAATAATACCCGACTTCATTTCCTTTTGAAGCTTCTTCAATAAATCCAGAATCTGCGCCTGTATAGTGACGTCGAGTGCTGTGGTTGGCTCATCTGCAATTACCAGAGACGGCTTGCAGGCCAGCGCTATGGCAATCATTGCCCTCTGCCTCATTCCTCCCGAAAGCTCGTGAGGAAACTGAGAATAGGTTAATTCAGGAGATACAATGCCTACTCCCTCCAACAATTCAATAGTACGAGCCTTTTTCTGCTTCTTGTCCATTTTCATATGGAAGGTCAACGATTCCTCAATCTGCTCCCCAATTTTCATCAGTGGGTTTAAAGCAGTCAGAGGATCTTGAAAAATCATTCCAATATCCTTGCCCCGGAATTGATTTAACTCGTCCACATTCATAGTCAGGAGATCAGTTCCTTTAAAGTATATATTGCCTTCCACCTTAGTATAGGTACTGTTATGCAGACTGAGAACGGATAGGGCAAGTGCACTTTTACCGCACCCCGATTCACCTACAATAGCAAATACCTCATTCTCACTTACGCTCAGCGAAACACCGTCCACTGCAGCATAATGCTGCCCGTCAATGCGAAATGAAGTAATAAGATTATCAATTCTCAATAACTCATTCTTTTCCATAACAATCCCCCGTCAAAAACATAAAAGCTCCGGAAAAGACATTACAAAATGTTCATACACCAGGCAGATGTGTCCATTCTGTTGTCTATATTAAAAAACACAGACAATTCCAAATATTTATGCTTCATTGCATAAGTTTAAGAACTCATCCATGTACTTTGTAATGATGGATATATAATCAGTTGTAAAACTTAATATAATTTTTTCTTATACTCTATCATAACTCGTTATTTATTACAATATATTACAGATAATATATTATAAGGCATTTGTTGAAATATATTGAAAATAATTTGCAAAAGAGTTTTTAAATATTTTGTTTCATGATTTGCCGTTATCTTTTTCAAAAAAAGGTTGACAATTCGCGATAATTACTGCATAATCTTATTTGTTGTAAAAAATAATAATATTTCCGTGGAGGGGTTCCCGAGTGGCCAAAGGGGGCAGACTGTAAATCTGTTGTCAGTGACTTCGATGGTTCGAATCCATCTCCCTCCACCACCAAAGCCTTGTACATATGCATTAACGCTGTGTGCGGGGTTTTTACCTTTTATGGTTAATTATTTTCGGTCTATTTTATATAAAAATGTATTAAAATTTTTTACCTAGAAAATAAAGAAAGTAGGGAAACCAATTTCTTGGCTTCCCCCTTATCAAACCGTACGTGCCCTATTAAGGCATACGGCTTACCAATTGTAGATTTTGATTCATCAAGTTAAAGCAAATCTTTGTGCGTTAGCAATTTTTGCAAGTCGGTCAGGAGTATAATATTTCTGGCCTTTTTCTTTTAGTCTCGCTATTTGCTTTTCTCTTTTCGTTCTTGTTTTCTTTGTCTGACGCTCAATGTACTGTTCTAGGGTGTAACCAAACATTTTGCTGTAGTATAGCCAGTTTGAGGGTATCAATCCTATACGGCAGAAGTATTCTATATTCCATTTT
>NZ_JHYD01000055.1 GCF_000621505.1 Ruminiclostridium cellobioparum DSM 1351 = ATCC 15832 | reverse complement strand
GTCTTCCAAACTAACCTGTGAATTTATGGCCGTGCGAAATATTCAAAGTATTTTAGCAATACTTTGAAAGCGCACATGGCCAATTAACCTCCTTTATTCGCACATTGCGATAAGGGATATAGGTTTTCATTACATTTTGTGGCCACAAATGTGGCTCATGGAGGTTAATATGCCTGGATATGTTCAGAACAAGGGTACAAACAGATTCAGAAATATGGTAGTAGGGGTCAATGCCCCGGTTCCGCTGGATAACGGTACCTATACGACCGGAATAAATTTTGACAATGCTGCGACAACTCCTGCATTTGTTTCGGTGGAAAAGGAAATTCATGACTTTCTGCCCTGGTACTCCTCAATACATAGAGGTAAAGGTTATAAATCCGTTGTCTCAACAGATGCATACGAGGCAGGAAGAGAGGTTATAAGGAATTATGTCAGGGCCGGCAGTGATGCAGCCATCATTTACACAAAAAATACCACCGAAGCAATTAATCTTCTGGCATGTGCAATGAAACAGCAGAAGGATGACCGGGATACGGTGATCTCAACATGGATGGAGCACGCAGCAAATGACCTGCCCTGGAGGGATAAGTTCAGGGTCGAGTATGTGGAGGTGGACCGGTACGGAAGACTGGACCTGAATGACTATGAA
The DNA here is from genome assembly GCF_000621505.1 of Ruminiclostridium cellobioparum DSM 1351 = ATCC 15832. Taxonomy (GTDB): domain Bacteria; phylum Bacillota; class Clostridia; order Acetivibrionales; family DSM-1351; genus Ruminiclostridium; species Ruminiclostridium cellobioparum. Next base: position 29,581 of record NZ_JHYD01000055.1, on the reverse strand, counting down.
GCAAAACTGGTAAAATACCGGGGTAAAATACGTCTGGTCACCGTAACTGGTGCGGCTAACGTTACCGGTTATCTCAATGACATTTACCAGCTGGCCTCCATGGCACATAAATATGATACCCCCATACATGTGGACGGAGCCCAGCTGGTTCCCCATGTCCCGACTGATGTGCGGCCGGCCGGCAGCCCCGAACATATAGACTACCTGTCCTTCTCGGCACACAAGCTGTATGCACCCTTCGGAAGCGGTGTGCTCATCGGGCCGAAGGCCCCGTTTGAAGAAGGTGTTCCATATTGCATGGGGGGCAGTGCCATAAAACTTGTGACCCACGACCGCATCTGGTGGGAGGAGCCGCCTGCAAAATGTGAAGCGGGGACTCCGAATCTCATGGGTATTGTTGCAATGGCGGCGGCTTTGAAAACCATGAATAAAATCGGCATGCAAAATGCCTTTGAACACGAAAGGAGCCTTTTGAATTACGCCTATGGTCAAATGTGCAATATTTCGGACATACAACTCTACAGTCATCCTGACAAACAGAAGTCCATAGGCGTGATTCCCTTTACTGTGGAGGGGGTGCACCATTCCCTGATATCGGCTATTCTGTCCTATGAGGCAGGAATTGCGGTGAGAAACGGCTTCTTCTGTGCGCACCCGTATTGCGAAAGGCTTCTGGGGTACACTGCAAAGCAGATTGAGGATATTGCAGAAAAAAATGCACTTTTTCCGGGACTGGTCAGGGTAAGCTTTGGCTTGTACAACACATATGGAGAAATTGATAAATTTATAAACTTTATGCACACAATTGTTGACAACAAGAAATTTTTTATAAATAAATATGGAAATTCCAGGGGCCTGTACAATATTAAAAACGAGGTGTAAAAATGGAGTAAAATATGATAAACTAAAAAGTAATACACAGGTTGACAATTAAAAATCCGTAATAAGGGTTATATATATACTGGAGGTTACAAATGAACTATGGATTTGTTAGAGCAGCAGCTGCAGTGCCAATGCTGAAGGTTGCTGACTGTGAATATAATACCGGGGAAATAATAAAAATTTCAAAAGAGGCCGAAAAGCTGGGAGCACAGTTTGTTGTATTCCCTGAACTGGCTGTTACAGCTTATTCCTGCGGCGATCTCTTTTTGCAGAAGACTCTTCAGAATGCGGCAATAAAGGGACTGGAAACTATTCTCACTGAAACAAGAGCACTGGAATGTGTTATAATAATAGGTATACCGCTTGTTATAAACAGCAGGATGTATAACTGTGGAGTTGCTTTGAAGGAAGGAAGGATTTTGGGAGCGGTTCCCAAAACCTATATACCCAATTACAGCGAATTTTATGAGAAAAGGTGGTTCTGCTCCGGCCAGGGTAAAAGGAATGAAACCATCGATCTTTTGGGTTTCAGTGTTCCCTTCGGTACAGATGTGCTTTTTGAAGCAGGGAATATAAGCGGGCTGTGCTTTGGAATCGAGATATGCGAGGACCTGTGGGCACCGGTTCCGCCAAGCAGTGCACAGGCTGTCAATGGTGCCACACTGCTGTTTAACCTTTCGGCCAGCAACGAAATAGTAGGTAAGCACGAATACAGGGAGAGCCTGGTCAACCTGCAGTCTGCCAGGTGCGCCGCAGCGTATGTTTATTCGTCCTCGGGGCCCAATGAGTCCACTACCGACCTTGTCTTCGGGGGACATGCCCTGATAAGCGAATACGGGTCACTGATGGCCGAGAGTCAAAGGTTCTCCTTTGAAGAACAGCTGGTTGTCAGTGATATTGACATAGAGAGGCTGATAAATGAAAGGCTTAAAAATTCAGGTTTTACACAAGATACAACAGACAATGGGTTCAGAAAAGCAGTATTTAATATAAAAGAGCTTGAAACCGGAAAATTGCTTCGGAGGATAGATCCCCATCCCTTTGTACCTTCCAGTCCGGGGGTACGGAATATAAGATGTGAGGAGATATTCAGCATTCAGACCTCGGGACTTGCCAAAAGACTGAAACACACAGGTCTGGACAAATGTGTAATCGGAATTTCCGGAGGGCTTGATTCCACACTGGCACTGCTGGTCATTGCCAAAGCCTGTGACAGGCTGGGACTGGACAGGAAAAATATACATGCTGTGACAATGCCGGGGTTCGGGACTTCCTCCAATACACTTAACAATTCTTTGGAATTGATGAGGCTGATGGGGGTAACGACCTATCAGATTGATATCAGGGAAGCCTGTATGAAGCATTTTGAAGATATCGGACATGATCCGGAGGTATATGATGTAACCTATGAAAATGTACAGGCAAGGGAAAGAACTCAGATTTTAATGGATAAAGCCAATAAAATAGGCGGTCTTGTCATCGGTACCGGCGACCTGTCGGAGCTTGCCCTGGGGTGGGCTACCTACAACGGCGACCACATGTCAATGTATGCCGTAAACACCGGAGTGCCCAAAACCCTGGTCAAGTACCTGGTACAATGGGCGGCCGACTATGTATTCGGAGATGAAACCAGGAAGGTATTGCTTAGCATCCTGGATACACCTATAAGTCCTGAACTGCTTCCAACTGATGAAGCAGGTGAAATAGCCCAGAAAACCGAGGACATTGTGGGCCCCTATGAGCTTCACGACTTTTTCCTCTATCATATGGTAAGATACGGCGCCAATCCGTCGAAGATATATTATATGGCAAAGCAGGCTTTTGAGGGAAAATACAGTGAAGAAATAATCAACAAATGGTTAAATACGTTTTTGAGAAGATTCTTCAGCCAGCAGTTCAAGCGCTCCTGTCTGCCTGACGGACCTAAAGTGGGTTCCATAAGCCTCTCACCGAGAGGAGACTGGAGAATGCCCAGTGATGCCGAGGCGGGAGAATGGCTCGGCGATATGAAAAAGTAGCGTGCAACATATAGTTCATATATTGCCGGAGGATAAATTACTCCGGAACAATATACGATAGTTGTGCAGACCACTAGATTTTAAGAACGTGGAGGACGAATAAATGCAAAGACGGTGGGTAAAATGGGTTGCTGTTATCCTGGCTGTTGTATTCATACTTACATCGGTTATTTCAGTCGGATTATCAGTATTTGCCGGAATGTAGAAACAGCAGTTGAAGGGGGAGATCCCCCAATTATTTTAAAAGTGAAAAAAATGATATAAATGGAAGTAAAATTAGTTATTTTTACCCATTTAAGACTATGGGTTTTTATATTAAAATTATTGTGTATTTATTGTTATTCTTATGTTAATTTGATTTTATTTTATTTCTGTTTACCTTCATTTTTTATAAGGGTGTGAATTTGTTTGTTTGATACTTTTGTTACAAACCTCAAAAGTATATTCGATTTTCTATCGGTATATGTTCCTCTTAAGGAACCCCTGGAAGCTCTTAGATCATTAATTGATATAAGTATTGTTTCCTATCTGACCTACAAGCTTATCCAGCTGGTAAAGGAAACCCGTGCATGGCAGCTTGTCAAGGGTATTGTTGTCGTGCTTATTACTGCCATGCTCAGCCAGGCGTTTGAGTTCAGGACACTTGCATATATTCTGAACAAAACCATAGAACTTGCCGGATTTGCCCTGGTAGTGGTTTTTCAGCCCGAGCTCAGGAGAGGTCTGGAGCAGATAGGCAGAAGCAATTTTAAGGACTTTTTCAAATTTGATGAAAAGGACGATGTGATAAATACAACCTTTACAATCGAAGAAATAGTAAAATCAGCTACCGAGCTTTCAAGAACCATGACGGGAGCTCTTATAGTCGTTGAAAGAGAGACAAAGCTGGGTGAGATCATAAATACGGGAACCAGACTGGATTCAAGCGTCAGTTCAGAATTGATAATCAATATATTCACGCCGAATACTCCTCTGCATGACGGAGCGTTAATACTGAGGGACAACAAGCTGAAATCTGCAGCGTGTTTTCTTCCGCTCACAGACAATCCGAATCTGAGCAAGGAACTCGGCACAAGGCACAGAGCGGCGCTTGGCATCACCGAAGTTTCAGACTGTATTGCGGTTGTTGTTTCGGAAGAAACCGGCAAGATATCCTATGCTCTTAACGGCGGGTTATCAAGAAATCTCACACCCGATATATTGAGAAAAGCTCTGAATAAGAATTTGCTGGAGAAGAAAACAGTCAATAAGAAGTTGACTCTTTGGAAGGGGAAATCAAAGTGAAAGAATTCTTCAAGAAGGATTTGACTTTAAAAATATTTTCAATACTCTTTGCCGTGTTTCTTTGGTTTGCCATAAATCCTGTCAAGACAAATTATTATACCGTTCCGCTTACTATTATAAATGAGGAGAGTCTGCGTGCCAAAGGGCTTGTTTTAAACAGCAAGGCATTTCCCGAAAAATATGTGACCATATCTGTGAGGGACAGGGTTGATGTGCTTGACCGTATAAAGGACACCGATTTTGAGGTTACTCTTGATCTGAAAAATGTAAACAGTGTCAATGATAAGGTTGTTCCGATAGATTCGCCTGTTTACCTGGGACGTGAAAATATAAGCGAAACCAACATGGAGCTCAAACCAAAATCGGTGACTCTGGATTTGGGTAAGATAGAGGAAAATCCTTTTATTGTACAGGTTGAAACTTCAGGGAAACTTCCTGCGGATTACGAGATAATATCCAAGACTGCAACCCCCGACACCGTATCAATACAGGCACTTGATTCGGTTCTGGGCACGGTTGGTTCGGTAAAGGCCTATGTGGACGTAACAGGCCTGAATAAAACCCTTGAAGTCAAGAAGGAAGTTAAGGTTTATGACAAAAAAGGAATTGAAATACCGGAACTCGGCAAAAAGATTTCTGTAGACATAAAAATAGAGGTTGGAAAGAGGGTTCCTGTAATACCGATTATTTCAGGTAATCCTGACAAGGATTACATTGAAGGAAGTTATTCGGTAAAACCCGATAATGTTTTAATAACCGGTGACCACACCCTGCTGCAGAAGGTCAATGAGATCAAAACCGCTCCTGTCAGCCTTGACAACATGACAAAATCTTTTACGGCACCCATCATATTGCAGCTGCCGGAAGGTATCAGACTGGTGGATTCAACGAGAGAGGTAAATGTATCCGTTGAGATTATCCCGCTGTCTGAAAGGACGATAGATGTGCCTGTAAGCAGTATTTCCATCGAGGGCAGGAAAACCGAGGACGCCCTCCTGAATTATGAAATAGTTTCACCCGTTACCGTTAAGCTGAAGGGTAGGATAGAAGATGTAAATTCTGTTTCGGTCCAGCAGCTGACGGCGGCAATAGATGTAGACGGACTTGATGAGGGAACCCACACTGTACCGCTTAAAATAACCCTGCCGGGGAATGTAACTCAAGTGGGGGATACCCAGGTCCAGCTTAAAATTACCAAAGGAACGGAATAACGGTTGAATTTGAATTATTAATTAAAATAACAAATGAAAATAAAAATGTGAATGCATTTTAAAGGAAATGAATTAATGAAACTTGTGATATCAAATTTAATCTTGAGCTTGGACGGCCCGCAGGAGGCACTTAAGCAGCAGGCTGCAAAAAAGCTCGGAATAAAGCATCAGAATATAACAAATTTTAAAATAGTAAAACAATCCATAGATGCCAGGAAAAAACCTGGCATACGTCTTGTTTACTCCATTTCCTGTGAGGTGGACGACCGTTTCCAAATACCCGGGGACAGGGATATAAAAATACTTGCGGATACCAGGGAAGAAATACTATCGCCTGGCAGCAAACCTGTTGAAGGAAGGCCGCTGGTCATCGGGACAGGGCCGGCCGGGCTTTTTTGCGGTCTGGTACTGGCTCAGAACGGCTACAGGCCAATAATAATCGAGCGAGGGCAAAAGGTTGAAGAACGGGCCGGGACGGTTGAGCGCTACTGGAATACCGGCGTTCTTGACACTGAGACAAATGTGCAGTTCGGAGAGGGCGGAGCAGGAACTTTTTCCGATGGAAAGCTTACTACCAGGATCAACGACAGAAGATGCGAAAAGGTACTTGAGGAATTCCACCGCTTTGGTGCACCAGAGGAAATCACATATAAGGCAAAGCCCCACATAGGAACCGACAATCTTAAAAAAGTCGTTGCCAACATGCGGAAGGAAATCGGGAGACTGGGCGGAACGGTCCTGTTCAATACAAAGGCTGTGGATGTCAAACTGAGGGACGGGCAGATATGCGGAGTGGTTACAAATACCAATTCAACCATAGAAACAAATGCGGTTGTTCTGGCAATCGGCCACAGTGCAAGAGATACCTTCCGGATGCTCTATGACAGAGGAGTGCCCTTTGAGCAGAAGCCCTTCTCTATCGGCGTGAGAATCGAGCATCCGCAGGAACTCATAAACACTGCACAGTATGGTGCGGCCAGCGGACATCCCGCTTTGGGCGCTGCCGACTATCAACTGTTTATGAAGGGTACCGGCAGGACGGCATATTCTTTCTGCATGTGCCCCGGCGGCATAGTGGTGGCCTCTGCGTCAGAGCCCGGATCCATTGTGACCAACGGCATGAGTGAATACAGCCGGGACAGGGAGAATGCCAACAGCGCACTTGTTGTTTCGGTGGGGCCTGCAGATTTCGGCACGGGACACCCGCTGGGAGGGATAGAGTTCCAGAGACGCTGGGAGCGGCTGGCCTATGCGGCGGGCGGCTCAAACAACAGTGCTCCGGTGCAGCGGCTGGAGGACTTCCTGAACAACAGGGCAGGAAGGCTGGGCAGTGTAAAACCAAGTTATACAGGTGAAACCCGCTGCGCCGATATCAATGAATGTCTGCCGCCCTATGTCACTGACTGTATGAAGCAGTCAATTAATTACTTCGACAGGAAGCTCAGGGGCTTCGGGATGAAGGACGCCCTGCTTGCAGGAGTTGAGACCAGAACTTCGTCACCGGTCAGGATACCCAGAAATGATGCTTTTGAGTGTATGGGGATTGCAGGGCTGTATCCCTGCGGAGAGGGTGCCGGCTATGCCGGGGGCATAGTTAGCGCGGCTGTGGACGGCATAAGGATTGCCGAACAGATTGTAAGGACCTATGCAGTCCCCTTGTGATTGGGCGACGTGGCAGTGAGAAATGGGTAACAGTACTCACACTCTTATAAAAGTCACACTTCCTATATGTTGCTATATGTTAAAAAAATCTATAACATACGCGGCAAAAGTGTTATATTATATATAGCTTTTTTTATGATAATAGTTCATAGAAATAAATGTCAATCAATACTTATATATCATGGAGGAAAATTTAATGGGAAAGTTATTCGGAACTGATGGGGTCAGAGGTGTTGCAAACCTGGAGCTGACTCCCAGACTTGCATACCAGCTGGGGCAGGCAGGAGCTTATGTGCTGACGGGAGAAACAAAACATACCCCCAAAATCCTGGTGGGCATGGATACCAGAATATCTGGCGATATGCTGGAAGCAGCGCTCATATCGGGTATTTGTTCGGTTGGTGCCCAGGTGGTAAGTCTCGGTGTCATACCAACTCCTGCCATAGCATACCTGACCAGACTTTATGACGCAGATGCCGGAGTTGTAATATCAGCCTCCCATAATCCTTTTGAATATAACGGAATAAAGTTTTTCAATTCAAACGGCTATAAGCTTCCCGATGCAATAGAGGATAAAATCGAAGGGATCATTTTAAACGGAGAGGATGAGCTTCCCAGGCCCATAGGTCAGAATATCGGATTTAAAATATACAAGGAAACTGCACTTGAGGACTATGTCAGCTTTGTAAAGGGAACTATTTCAGGTGATCTTGAAAACATAAAGGTTGCCATCGACTGTGCAAACGGGGCGTCTTTTCAGGCTGCACCCATGGCTCTGTGCGAGTTGAAGGCCAATGTCAATGTAATAAACAACGAGCCTGACGGAATAAATATCAATGCAGGCTGCGGGTCCACACATATGAAGCAGCTCCAGGAATATGTGAGGAAAACCGGTGCCGATATAGGACTTGCCTTTGACGGGGATGCGGACAGAGTTCTGGCTGTCGACGAAAAAGGGAACATAGTTGACGGAGACCAAATCATGGCCATTATAGGACTCCACCTGAAACAGCAGGGCATGCTGGCCCACAATACCATAGTAGCCACGGTTATGAGCAATATGGGCCTGGACATCATGGCCAGGAATAACGGACTGGTTATCGAGAAGACAAAAGTAGGGGACAGGTATGTGCTTGAAGAAATGCTGAACCGCGGGTATATGCTGGGAGGCGAACAGTCGGGGCATATTATCTTCCTGGAGCACAACACCACCGGAGACGGACTGCTGACAGCAATACAGCTGCTGAAGGTCTTAAAGGATTCCGGCAAAAAGCTTTCCGAGCTGGCAGGTGTTTTGCAGGTGCTGCCCCAGGTGCTTATCAATGCCAAGGTAACCAATGAAAAGAAAGACAAGTACCTTGACGACGAAGTCATAAAGAAAATGTGCCAGGAGCTGGAGGATGAATTCAACGGTGAAGGCAGGGTACTCATAAGACCTTCGGGGACCGAGCCTCTTGTGAGGGTCATGATTGAGGGCAAGGATAAGGAAATCATCACAAGGCGTGCGAAAGAACTTGTGCGGGTTATAGAAGGCAGATTGTCATAAGCAGCTGAAACGTGAATAAAATCCCTGTCAACAGCCGCCAATCATGCCACGCGGGCCGGAGGCTTTGGCGGGGATATGTATAATTATTTATGGAAATTCTCCGGAAATATTCGAAGCGCCAAAGAACGGTGTATTAAAGCATTTAAGCTGAGCAAATATGTAAATAATTTCAAATAAGTTTAAAATATTCTTAAATTAGTTGACAATTTCGTCTGTATTACAATATATTATAATATATAGGTTGTAGAGCAGGAGAAAAACCTTGCTTTGAATGTGGTTGATGCTTTATTGCCTGCGGTATACCGGCTAAAGGCAGTTATGAACGGGAGGTGGGAGAAAAAACAGGATTAAGGTGTAATTAAAAAGGCGCCAGGACAGAATTATCAGAAATTCCTGATTTCTGTTGACGAGGTGAAGGAAGCGGTTCACTAAACAGACGTGGACCGTATCGAAAGATTCGGCGGATACCTTCCGGTTGTTACAATCGACAGAGGCTGAGGAGCAATAATTGTTCCGTACAAAACTTGCAGGCGACTGCAGGAACAAAAAGGTCTCACGTAACTGATCCTGAATTCAATTCTAATTTTTTATTTTCAAATCCCAAGTAAATATTTTTAGGGATCCTGCTATGCCATCGGCTGGCAAGCATGGGTTTTAATTGGTGTTTTTCTTATACCGGCACGGGATTCATTCTTAAGTTATGCCCTGGGTCGGATTAATACCCTTTTCAAATTATGCCTGTACAGGTGTGAGTATATGGGCTTGTGCTGTCAGATGATAATGATAGTTAATTTTGAAGGCGGGGTTGAAAAAGATTCAAGTTTAGTCTGAAATTCTGCAGTTATGCCCTGAGATCCCTAAAGAAGCTTTTATCCGGCTGTTCTTCAACAATAATGAACTGCACTTTTAAGCTTATACTTTTAATTACAGATATATTTGTGTGTGAGGTCCCGGATGTTTAGCAGCAGTTGAAAATGCAAATACCTATGTTTATGAAAATTATTTAAATTTAAAAATCAAGGAGAATTAATTATGTGCGGAATAGTTGGATATATAGGAAATAAAAAGGCAATACCTGTACTTATTAACGGTCTTTCAAAACTTGAATACAGAGGATATGACTCTGCGGGAGTTTCGGTGAATGAAAACGGGGTTCTCAAGGTTATCAAGTGCAAGGGAAGGCTTTCATGCCTGGAGGACAGACTGGAAGCTGAAAAGCTTGAGGGCTGTATGGGGATTGGCCATACGAGATGGGCTACCCACGGTGAACCCAATGATGTGAACTCCCACCCCCATATCAGCCAGAGCGGAGAAATAGCTGTTGTACACAACGGAATTATAGAAAATTACATGCAGATCAAGGAATTTTTAGCAGGGCAGGGCTATACCTTCCAGTCTGAAACAGATACCGAGGTTATTGCACACCTGGTGGAATACTATTATGAGGGAAGTCTTGTTGACGCTGTCATGAAGGTAATTGATGAAATAGAAGGCTCTTACGCTCTCGGTGTGCTTTGCAGGGATGAGCAGGATATGTTTGTATGCGCCAGAAAAGACAGTCCGCTGATTATAGGGCTTGGTGAGGGAGAAAATTTCATTGCCTCGGACATTCCTGCAATTCTTGAATATACCAGAAATATTTATATTCTTGAAGATAAGGAAGTAGCTATTCTGAAAAGGGACAGTGTCCAGGTATTCAACAGCCTTGGCGCTCCTGTCAAAAAAGAGGTGTTCAAGGTGGACTGGAATGTTGAAGCAGCTGAAAAAGGCGGCTTCGAGCATTTCATGATGAAGGAAATGTATGAGGAGCCGAAAGTAGTAAGGGATACAATCAATCCCAGAATCCAAAATGGAGAGCTGGTCCTGGATTCAATAAATATAACAAAAGAGGACATAGAGAAACTTGACAAGATATATATAGTTGCCTGCGGAACTGCCTATCATGCCGGTGTCATAGGAAAATACATTATTGAAAGGCTCTGCAGGATACCTGTTGAAGTGGATGTGGCTTCGGAATTCAGATACCGCGATCCGCTTATCAGCGAGAGGAATATGACAATCATTATCAGCCAGTCGGGCGAAACCCTCGACACTCTTTTCGCACTGAGGGAGGCAAGGAAGGGCGGTTCCAGGATACTTTCAATTGTCAATGTCGTTGGCAGCTCCATAGCCCGTGATTCTGATGATGTGCTCTATACATGGGCAGGGCCTGAAATTGCTGTTGCTTCCACAAAGGCATATAACACACAGCTTGCGGCGCTGTATCTGGTAGCTCTGGACCTGGGCCTGAAAAAGGGTACAATTTCGAAGGAACAGGTAAACTCCATACTTGACGAAATGAAGAAAATCCCTTCCGGCATAGAAGAAATACTGAAGTATAAGGACGGCATCCAGAAATTCGCACATGCACATTTTAATTCAAAGAGCATTTTCTTTATAGGCCGGAGCCTGGACTACGCCCTTTCCATGGAGGGTTCGTTGAAATTGAAGGAAATTTCATATATCCATTCGGAGGCCTATGCAGGCGGAGAGCTCAAACACGGGACCATTGCACTGATCGAAAAAGGAACACTGGTGGTCTGCCCCATGACACAGGATTGCCTGTTTGAGAAAATGGTCAGCAATATCAGGGAAGTTAAGGCCAGAGGAGCAGTTGTTCTGGCAATAACCCAGGAAAAGCACAGGGAAGAGCTGGAGAAAACAGCGGATATGGTTCTGACAATTCCCGATGTGGACTCACTTGTAGCCCCCATATCGGCAGTAACACCGCTGCAGCTGTTCGCTTACTACATGGCAATTGAAAGGGGCTGTGACGTGGATAAGCCGCGTAATCTGGCAAAGTCGGTGACTGTGGAGTAAGCGGGAAGGTTTGGGTGATTTGTAGTGTTCCAGTTTAATAAAGTCGTATACTAGATAATAAAGTTGTGTACTGAATAATAAAATTGCATACTAAGGTCATAATCCTTGCCCAAAATCTAAATATTACAAGGTCACACAGTATCAAGCTGTTGTGATCTTGCTTCTTGTTTTTTCGAAGACTTTTAGATATTTAATGTTAAAACGAAAAAGCTATATATCAAAAAGGTAAAGTATTAAGAGGATAACTGTTACTTATTACCTAATATCGTTGATATTTCCTTAGTCGATTTGCTTTCACCTGAGAAGTTAATAGCGGATACTTTAAAGTAGTATTTGGTTGACATATTAAGGTTCGAGACTTGCAATTTGGTGTCTTTTGTATTTACAATATTGTATTTACTATTGTGCGTTTTATAATATACTTTATAAGATGTAGCACACGGTACAGCCTCCCAAGTTAAAATTGCTTTATTTTCCTTTATTACAACTCTGAAATTATTAGGCGTAGCTGATTTTATCTCTGAAATGTTTATAAACTTTATGCCACTAGATTTAGCAAATGTCTCAGCAGTTGATTTTGATTCTCCATATATTGTTAAATTAGTGCAGCCATAAAATGCGTCGCTATTGATATAATTTACACTTTTAGGGATAATTATGCTGGTTAATCCGCTACAGCCGGAAAACGCGCTACTTGAAATAAGGCCAACATTATCTGGTATGATTATGTTACTTAATCCAGTACAACCAGCAAAAACTTCATTTTCAATAAACCATACACCTTTTGGAATGTTTATGTCTTTTAGTCCAGTACAACCAGAAAATGCATACCATCCAATTTCATCTACATTGGTTGGAATATCTAAACTGGTTAACCCACTACAATTTTCAAATGAACCCTCTTCAATACTGGATACATTTTTGGGGATAACCACGTTCACTAACCCTCTGCATCCCTGAAACGCATAATAACTGACTTTTTTAACTTTATCCGGGATTATGTATTTAGTTATACTCTTTCTAGGCGGAAACTTAAGCAAAGTTGTCATATCTTTACTAAATAGTATTCCATCAACACTTTTATAATAAGAGTTATCCTCTATAACATTTATACTTTCCAATCCGATACAACCCATAAACGCATAATCACCAATTTTGGTAACACTAGATGGTATACGTATGTTTGTTAATATACTACAATCTTTAAATGCATCTCGGTCAATAGTTTTTACATGTACTGGAATTTCATATTTTGTTTGATTATTTTTTGCTGGAAACTTATATAAGCTTGACATATCCTTACTAAAAAATACTCCATCTACACTTGTATATTGGGTATTATCTCTATGAACATCTATTTTGGTCAATTCATTGCAATTAAAAAAGGTGAGTTCTCCAATACTCGTAACACTTTTTGGGATACTAATATACATTAAACTGCTACATCCGGCAAATGCACCTCCAAGAATACATTCTATACTATCTGGTACTTTATATTCTGTAATATTTTTTTTCGCAGGAAACTTGTACAAAGAAGTCATATCTTTACTAAATAATACTCCATCTATACTAGAGAATTTTGGATTGTCCTCATCAACGTTAATGCTAATTAAGTCATCACATAGCCAGAATGCATCCTCTTCTATAACGGTAACGCTGTTTGAAATGTGTATACTTGTTAATCCGCTGCAATCATAAAACGCTAATTCCCCAATGGTTGTTACTTTGACGCCATTTATTTCGCTAGGTATATCAACCTGGGTAGGCGTTCCGTTATAGCCGGAAATAGTCCCTGTTTCAATATCAAACAAAAGTGTTCCACCGGTGACACTATACTCAATTTCTGATGCATTTACTATCTGGACTCCTAATATATGGGGAAGTAAGATAGAAATAATTATTGTAAACGTTAAAACAAAGATTAATTTTATTTTCATAAATATTCGGTTCCTCTCGCTACATGTAGGTATATTTTATTACTTTATTTAGCTATTATGGAAACTTTATTTTAGTGTATCATAAATAGGATTGCTTAGTGAATACATATACCTTTTTCTGTTAATTATAATGGTAACATAAGGAAAGTAGCTCTACCTTGGCTTATTAATAAAAAACTCTTCTAAGGTCTGGCGGTTTACTTGCAGATTTAGTAGAATATTGGTGTGTTATGAAATAAATAGTGCAGAGGATAAGCGATGGAAAATTACATAATGAAATTGCTACTTATAGGTTGTTTTATGTTATTAATTATACCAATTATAACAATAATGTACAAAAGAAGGATAAGGAATTATAAGTATGAAATAAAAAGCAAGTTCATTAACTTCAAATATAACTCAATAACAAGTGAAGACTTTCAAAAAGAAGAGGATATACTCTTAGATAAAATTTATAAGTGTTGTTCGCATAAATTTATACTAAAATGCATTGTTGGAATTATAGGAATAGGTTGTACTATGGTATATTTAGGTAAACAAGTTATTTATAATGAGTTATTATCTAATATAAATCCTTTAAACGATTTGATTGTTTTATTAAGAACATACAATATAAATGCTCAAGACTTAGCAAAGATACAAGAAAAAATAGATATTACATCATACCGAGAAAGGCCTTTATCTAATATGAATATATTTGGGCAAGTCCTTTTGGCTTCATTTGCACTGAATGATATTTTTATAAATGGTATGCCAAATGATGAATATGAAAATATAAAAAAAGATATTGAGAATATGCTAAAAGAAGGAGATTTTATCAAAAAATAATATGGCAAAACAAAGAGAAATACTTGACGAAAGTAAAATTGAAAAGTATATAAAAATGGGTTATGGCAGCGGTGAAGGAAAAGAATATAAGCCATGGATTGAGATTCAGGACTTTCCTTCTCTAGGCCGGGTTTCAAGACCGTTTGGGTGGAAGGCGAATAGAATTCATCATCTTCTTTCTGATTTAGAGAAGAAGTATTTTTATATGCTTGAATGGTCAGATATTGTTGTTGATATAAGAGAGCAATATCCGTTGTTTAATAGAGAACTTGCAATTGAAATAGCACAGGAGAAAGGTATAAAGTACCCTGTCATTAAGGGGACGGATATACCATATATTATGACTACGGATTTTATGATTACAATCCGCACGGGTACCGGTCAATGGAAGAATATTGCGAGAACGGTTAAACCGTCTGCTGATCTAGAAAAGAAAAGCGTTATAGAAAAATATGAAATTGAACGGAGTTATTGGGAGAGAAAAGGTATTGATTGGGGTCTGGTTACTGAAAATGAAATAAATGATAATTTAGCAAGCAATATTGAGTGGATTCATTTATGTTATAGGTACGAAGACTTGGAATTCAATGATAAGACCTATTTTACAGAATTAGTGAATGTTTTGGTCAAAAGGTTATATAAAATTGATATTCCCTTAAGCTCTTTACTTTCTAATCTTGATTTTGAATATAACGCTGAACCAGGAACTTTTTTGAAGATATTTAAACATTTAATAGCTACAAAAGTTATTCAGATTGATTTAATGCAGAAAATTAATCTAAATAACTCAGTTAAAGAGATTATATTAAACGGCGGCATATCTAGCTTCAAGGAGATGAAGGCGTAATGAACTTGGCAGTGAATGAATTACTAAAGCATAAAATTACAGATAAAAACCAAATTGAAAGAGTCCTTTGGATTGACGAGGAAAATATAACAGCTGTAACAATAGATGTTCTTTCATCAAACCCACTTCCTCAAATTAAAAATGTATTACTAATTCTTGATCAAATTGAGTCGGGACTAATAGAAAAGATTTCTGAAGATCCATATTTCAGACTTATTGATGAAGATAAACTGGATAATAAACATAAAATAATTCGAGATACTGCATGGGATATAATCTGTGACGCTGTTTCTTGCGAACCTAATATCTATTATCGAGAAGAGCGGGGAACGCTAATCCAAAAGATAATGGAAAAACATAGTGTTACCAAAAGTCTTGTATATAAATATTTGAGGAAGTATTGGCAAAGAGGGAAAAACAAAAATACTCTCTTGCCTGATTATCGCAATTCAGGTGGAAAAGGAAAAGCAAAAACTATTGGTCAGAAAAAACTTGGAAGGCCAAGAACTCGTACCGAAATTCAAGGAATAAACGTAGATGCTGAGACAAAAAGGATCTTTAAAGTTGCTCTGAATAAGTTTTATTATACAGCAAAGAAAAACCCTTTGACTACCGCCTATGAATTAATGTTAAAAGAGTTTTATTCTGAAGGTTCGAGATTTGAGGATGGCATTGAAAAACCAATATTGAAAGATGCAGATGAATGGCCATCCTTTTCACAATTCAAATACTGGTACTATAAGGAACTTGATTTAGAAAAAACTATATCAGCTCGTAAAGGGAAAAAGAATTATGAACTAAAGCATAGAAAAATATTAGGTAAATCAGATGCTGAAGTTATGGGACCAGGGGCAAAATATCAAATTGATGCTACAGTAGCAGATGTATATCTAAGGTCAAGATATAATAAAAATTGGATAATCGGCAGACCTGTAGTATATGTGGTTATTGACGTATATTCAAGGATGATTGTTGGAATCTACGTCGGACTGGAAGGCCCAAGCTGGCTTGGGGCGATGATGGCACTGGCCAACACTGCTTGTGATAAGGTTCAATTCTGTAGTGAGTACGGAATAAACATTTCGGAGCAAGATTGGCCATGCAGGTATTTACCGGATGCAATCCTGGCGGATAGGGGTGAAATGGAAAGCAAGAAGGTAAATACTCTGATAAATGCTTTGCATATAAGGATAGAAAATACTCCTCCGTATCGCGCTGATTGGAAAGGTATAGTAGAGCAGTGTTTCAGAACATTAAATACAAAAACGAAACCATTCCTGCCTGGGTTTATTGATACTGACTTTAGACAGAGAGGCGGAAAAGACTATCGTTTAGACGCTAAATTAACTTTACCTGAATTTACTGAGGTTATTATCCGGTGTGTACTTTATCATAATAATATTCATTGGATGGAGAATTTCAACAGAGATGAAATTATGATTGCAGGAGATGTTAATCCTATACCGCGAGAACTTTGGAATTGGGGTATAGCAAATCGTTCAGGATTTCTAAGAGTAATTAATGACGATATAGTTAAACTAAATTTGATGCCAACAGAAACTGCTACAGTTACTGAAGCCGGAATAAAGCTTAAAAACTTACGATATAATTGCGATATTGCTATGAAAGAACATTGGTTTGAAAAGGCTAGAAATAAGGGATCATGGAAAGAAGAAATATCTTATGATCCTAGAAATATGGATAGTATTTATATTCGAACAGACAATGGAAAAAATTTTGAAAAGTGTTATTTGATTAATGTTGAAAGGTATCGCAATAAAACGTTAGATGAAATTATCTATCTGGATGAAAGTGAAAAGTGTAAAAAGCAAATAAAAACGGAGTCTACTCTTCAAGGTAAAGTGAATCTTTTTGCAGAAATTGAAGACATCGTGTCGCGAGCTGAAAAAAGAGATGTTCAGCAGCCAATTTCAGCTATAAGTGACATTCAAAAAGTTAAGGGAATTAGAAATAATAGAGGTTATGAAAAGGATAGAAATAGAAAAAGTGAACATTTTGATTTAGGGGCTAAGACATCAAAGGTTAACCCAACTAATAAAAATATTGCTGACATTATAAGTATGGCCGGTCAACGCATTGAAGATGACGATTTGGGAGAAATGGATTATCTTCTAAAAAAGCAAAAAGAAAGATTGGAGAAAAAGGATGAATAATGCCAAAGTTTACTCGGAGGGTTCTGTTATTAAAGCTGTATATAGAGATCAGATTTTATCAGAATACAGCAATAATCCCCTAATAGAAGCACTGCCTCCTATTATGAGTTTTGAGCAGGTAGAAAGCCTTATCCATTCATATCCCCAATTTAATGAGAGTGAACGAAATTTGGATGCTGAATATAGATATCACTGTATTCAAAGGCTATTCCATTATTTTCAACCTTGGGATATCCATTTTGAAATTGAGCGTAAGATATCAAGGACCATCCGGCAGGGATACCTATCAAGAAACCCGATAAAACCGGATTATGCTGCCGACCTGCAAGGCATTTATCAGTCAATAAAATATAAGGATGCAGGTTTTGATAGAGCTCCTCTATCTTATTCAAAGGCTTCAGGTTTTACTATAATCGGATTTTCCGGAGTTGGAAAGACAACATCTATTGATAAGATATTATCACTATATCCTCAAGTAATTGTTCATGATCAATACAAAGGTACAGCGCTAAACCACAATCAGCTTGTTTGGATGAAGCTTGATTGTCCCTTTGATGGGAGTATTAAGGGACTGTGCTCAAATTTCTTTATGGAATTTGACAGGTTACTTGGAGATAATACTTATTCAAAATTTGCTTCAGGTAGGAATACGACAACCGATGTTATGATTCCAAGAATGGCGCTTTTGGCAAGAAGACAAAATCTGGGAATTCTTGTAATAGACGAAATTCAGCATTTGAGCGTGGCAAAAAGTGGTGGTTCTGAGAAAATGTTGAATTTCTTTACAACCCTCGTGAACAAGCTTGGTATACCTGTTGTTTTGATTGGAACAACAAAAGCATTAGGTGTATTACAGGGCGAATTCCGGCAGGCTAGACGTGGAAGCGGCCAGCAGGGAGATGTTATTTGGGAAAGAATTGATAAAAACCAAAAATGGGATTTATTAATCCACGGCATGTGGAACTTCCAGTGGACTAAACAGGTTGCTGCACTGACAGATGAAATAAATGGTGTTTTGTTTGAAGAAAGCCAGGGTATAGTTGATATTGCCGTTAAGCTATATGCAATGTCTCAAATTCATGCTATAGCTACTCGAAAAGAGATTATAACAGCTGATATTATAAGAAAAGTTGCAAAGCAGAATTTGAAATTGGTTCGGCCGATGCTTTTAGCTCTGAAATCCGGGAATATTAAGGAGATTAACAAGTATGGCGATATTTCGCCTATTGATATTGATGCTTTTTGTGGAGAACAATTAAAATCAATAACACTGAATAGCAAAATAGAAAATATGCAACAGAGCCCCAAGATCGATAAGCCGGATAATACGGAATTATTTGAGGAAGCAGTAATTCAACTAGTAGCCTATGATATCAAAATTGATGAGGCAAAATCGGTCGTGAAGAAGGTTCTTGAAACTAATGGAGATTTCCCTGATGTAGCCAGGATAGTTAAAGAAGCTTTGAAGGATATACTTAGAAAGGAATTGAGTACTGATAACGAAAGCAAAAAAGTTGTAAGGCTTAACAAGGCCCAAAAAGATAAGAATGATTTGAGAGACATTGTAGATAAAGGCAGAAAGCTTAGAAAATCTGCTTATGATGCTTTAAAAGAAGCTGGGGTTATAAAGTGTCCTGTGGAGGAATTTATTGCGTTAGGATGATTTAACTGATAAGCTTCTTTCCTCCTCCCTATCCTGATGAATTACTGTATAGCATTATAGCACGCTATTATGTAAGAAGTGGCAACACAAGTCCAAAAATGACAATTGAAGAACTGTTTAATTCAAGAACTGCCACGGCAGTTGTTGATATGCCCTGTAATATAAATGCTCTGTATTTTAATCTTCCGGAAGTTAGCAAAATTCAACCGGAGAAAATGATAATGTCAAATACTTTGTTTTCATACTATGCGGCTTTTTTACCACAAAGACGGGTAGATTTAGTTATGAATTCTATGATGAGTGATTATGGCGGAGATATACATACCAGAACAGGTATTATGGCAAGTAATGTATCAGCACCGGTATTTCTTCGTTATTGTCCTGAATGTATAGTAAATGATAAAGTAGTTTATGGTGAATTTTATTGGCATAGGGTTCATCAAATCCCAGGAGTGTTAGTATGTCCTATTCACTATGTACAGCTACAGGATAGCAGTATAACTGTGCATGGGATGAATAGGCATGAATTTTTTGCAGCGAATGGGTATAACTGCAGAGTAAAGCCGGCTGTAATAAGTATAAACAACGTACAGGACATGCTTGTAACTATTGCTAAGGATATTGCCTGGTTAATGGATAATTATCAGGTAGTAAGGCAAACAAAAGGGATAGAAAATGGGTTCAGATATAAGTATATTTCTATCTTAAAGGAAAAAGGTTTTGCAACTGCGAATGGAAGAGTATATCAGGAAGAATTAATCCAAGCTTTTAGATGCTTTTACGGAGATGCCTTTTTATCAAAAGTACAATGTGATGTTAAAGAAATTAACGATAACTGGTTATCTAGTATTGTAAGAAAACATAGGAAAGCGTTTCACCCTTTGCGACATTTACTGATTATAAGATTCCTTACTGGAAATATAAATGATTTTTTTGAACAGAAACATACTTATGCCCCGTTTGGAAAAGGCCCGTGGCCATGCATGAATGCTGCAGCATGTCATTATAGGAGATTGGTTGTTAAAAACTTGAAGGTTGAATACAGCTCCGATTTAAAGAAACCAGTCGGAACTTTTACCTGTTCTTGTGGTTTTATATATTCAAGATCGGGCCCGGATGAATATGAGCAGGATATTTATAAAATTGGCCGAACCAAGCAATTTGGGCCATTATGGGAAAACGAACTCAGAGAGTTGGTTGAAACAGATAAATTGGGCCTGAGGCATGTAGCAAGAATACTCAATGTGGATACAAATACTGTCAAAAGGTATGTAAAACTACTGAGCTTAAAAGCTGCATGCAAAACAGATACAAGTAAAGCAGAGCCCAATGTGTCTCATGATAGTTCTATAGGTAATGAAAATACTACTGCTAGGGGTTGTTATAGGGCTAAATGGTTGGAACTAAAATATAACCATCCTGAAGCTTCAAAGACACAGCTAAGGAATATGAATAAAGCTACTTACATTTGGCTTTACAGACATGACAGAGACTGGCTTAATCAGAACTCTCCAGTTAAAGAAAAAAGTATACATGATATTACTCGTGTCAACTGGAGTGAAAGAGATAAAAATATATTGAAAAAGGTAAAACAGCTGGTTATAGAGACTCTCAATAATGATATGAAGCCTAAAAGAATTACTATAGGATATATCGGAAAAAAGCTTGGTCAGTTGTCCCTACTGGAAAAGCATTTGAACAAGATGCCAAAGACACAAAAGTACCTTACAGATGCTGTAGAGACTACTGAACAGTTTAAAATCCGTAGAATTAGATGGTGCGCAAATGAACTACGCAAAAAGGGTGAAGAAATAAAGGAATGGAAATTAATCAGGATGGCTGGTATCAGGCCAGGGGATTCTGATGAGATAAAAGAAGTACTTTACAGTGAAATAAATTATGATATTTTGAGTAACAAAAGATTAGATGTACTAAATCATAGTTAGTGACGAGGAATATGTATTTATGGGTATTTTAAAATTACGGCCTTGGCCATTTAAAAAAGATGAAGAAGTGGAGTTATATTGGTTAGGATCAGTATTCCAAAGCCCGACACATCAATGGTACATAAGGTGTGTTTTCAAAGCCGCAGGTGGTGAATTTAAAGAGATAGAACTTCCTTGGGGTACCCTGCCTGGATTGATTATAGGGAGAAGATATACTAATGGAGTTCGCAGCTTAGATTTACCTATACAAGAATCAATGCAAGTCGATATTCCGGCTGATACTGAATTTGATATATGCACTTGCAGTGAAGTACCGAAGGGCTTGTATAATTTAAAAAGCCTGAAGGAAAATAAACTTGATCTTCTATGCAAGTTTCAAGTTGGAACATATACTTACTATATTCCTTGCGTTGAAATTATAAGAAGTATTCTGGCACCATTTCAAGTACTAGCAAACCAAATATTAAAGCCTAACGGTTTGGATGATTTCTTTGAAGGCAGCAGATTTAAGGAAGATGTTTATGAGGTTGATTTATCAAGAGATTTTCCAAGAAAAATGTTAAAAAGTCATATTGTAGGTTATTTTGTTTGGCTTAAAGAAAATGAAAAAGCTTATAGCGAATGGAGTGCAGTATATCAAAATCTTTTGCTGTCTTCATATGACATAGCACCGGTGCTACCAACTTTGGCTCTTTCAACAGGAGTTCCAATCAGAGCCATTCCACCAATTAATGTTGATTGCAATTGGAAGTTCTATGGCAAGAAGTATAAACAAAGCTATTTTATTCAGGAGCTTATTTATCATGACGGTGTAGATTCGAAATATATTCATATAAAATATAGCCATTATACACAAGAAAATCTAAATAAAGTAAACAAACCAAGAAATACAAGAACAGTGATCACTGGTAAATCTAAAAACAATAAGGAAACTACCATTGATAAGAACAGGCTGCCATCATCTCGAAGAAAAACAATTACAGCAGTTGAACAGCCTACGGTAAATTTTCGGTTTCACCAGTTCACTATTTGTGAAAAAAATCGAAAACAGATCCGTAATGTTAATAACGGCGAATATAAGAATTCTTCATCCGGAGTCAATAATGCTACAAGTAAAAGAATAAGTATAGGGACTACGCAGGATTGGACCCTAGAAGGAAAGCTTAATTCTATTGAGTTTAATACTCTTGAGTTGGTAAAAGACAATCCGCAACGAGGCTTAGAAAAGTTTTTTAAGGTTCTCTTACATATAAAAAAATACATAAGCAAATTAGACTTTGAAATCAGTGTAGTACAATTGCCATTAGTAAGAGTCTTTAGCCAAAATGACAATGGTTTTAAAAGAACGTGCTGCATTGTTAAAGTATATAGAGAAAAGGCGTTACAATGTTATATTCTTGAGTTCAGCCGTTCTGACGAATGGGCAATTTCTACTATTTACATTTGGCCCCTATCACCCATTTATGATGACAGAGATTTTGAATCTGTTTTGTCAATTCTGCTACATAGTGCGATTGATAACTCAGGACATTGGGATAATGAGGTCATAAGTAGCCAATCAGACTTCCGGTTTGAAATGACAAAACATGTTCCTGGACAAAGTATTGAGCGATGGGCGGAAATTGTTGTGTAAAGGATTTTTAATAAATGAGTACATTCCTTTTTTTGAATTTTTACAATTTTAAGTATTGACTATTTAGTTAAATGGTGCTTTATGTTATACTTTTCTTTGAATAGTTTGACATGAGAGGAAGAACATAGTGGCAAATAATTGTAAAGTATTTACACCTCAAAATTATGTAATAGAGTTACTTAATGCAGTAAATTATAATAAAAATCTTTATGGAAAAAAGGTTTTGGAAAATTCATGTGGTACTGGTTATATATTGATGGAAATAGTGGCACGTTATATAGCAGATTGCCTAAAAAAAGATATGTCTGAAGATCAAATTATTCGTGGGTTGGAAAATGATATCTGCGGGGTTGAGTTAGAGGAAGAAAATCGAAATAAGTGTATCGAAAATTTAAATATTGTTGCTCAAAAGTATAATATAAATGGTATTAATTGGAATATATTACTTGGAAATTATCTATTACTAAATATGGATGATAAATTTAGTTTCATCATCGGGAACCCTCCGTATATTACATATAAGGATATAGAAATAAATGAAAGAGAGGCTATGAAAGCCCAATTTCATGTCTGTATGGAGGGTAAATTTGATTATTACTATGCATTTGTTGAAAAAGGTATTTTAGAGCTAAATCCTAATGGTAAAATGGCATATATTATTCCTGCTAGTATCTATAAAAACGTATTTGCACAAAGATTAAGAGATTATATTAAGCCATTAGTAACTGATTTATATGATTACACTTATGAGAATAAATTTCCAGGATATACAACATCATCTACAATACTTATTCTGAATAATGGTAGAAAGTATAGCACATTGAAATATCATGATGTATTAAACAAGGAAAAGAGAACAATAGCAAAAACAAGTCTAGCAAAAAAATGGTGCTTTAATAGTACTGAAGGTAATGATGGTGGCTACAGATTTGGAGATTACTTTAAAGTATCAAATACAATAGCAACTTTATATAATGAAGCTTTTCTACTTGATGATTTTCAAGTGAAAGGTGAATACATATTTAATAATGGAAAACCCATAGAACGTACTGTTGTTAGAGATGCAATAAGCCGAAAAAAGGGAAAAGATAAATTAAATCTAAAAATTATATTTCCGTATACATTTTGTAAGGGTCAACTGATAAGATATGAAGTAAACGAATTTGAAAAGAAATTTCCTTGTGCTACAGAATATTTAAAACAATTTTTAGTCCATTTGCATGGAAGAGATTCTGATAAATCAGCTAAATGGTTTGAGTATGGTAGGAGTCAAGCAATAGCTCATATGGATAAACCTAAATTAACAATACCTTCTATAATAACTACAAAGTTAGAGCCTATTATAATTGGAAAAGATGTTATTCCATGTGCAGGTTTTTATATAATACGTACTGGGACAAATACCCTAGAAGAAGGTAAGAGGGTTCTAGAAAGTAAAAAATTCTTTCAATATTTAAAACAAATCGGTATTTTTACAACAGGTAAATCTAGAAGAATTACGGTAAAGGATATTGAGGAATATAGATTTGTAAATTGGGAGTAAAAAATAATAGATTATGTTGATAGAATTTGAATTTAATTAAAACTTTAGGTTATAAAGGAATCTTAGTTAAGTGTATTGTATAACCAAAAAGATAAGAATTGAGGTGAATTAGGTGAAAAAATTAAATTTTAAAACTAATTCAAGGCATATTAGCCAGCTTGGAAGAGAATTAGTGACGGATTTTGTAACTGCTCTTGTTGAATTAATAAAAAATTCATATGATGCAGATGCCTATGGCGTCAAAATAATTTTAGATAAACCAAACACTCCGCAAAGCAGAATTATTTTAATTGACACTGGTTCCGGAATGACTCAGGATGATTTTGAAAAAAAGTGGATGGTTATAGGAACAAATAATAAAATTACAGAGCCTTTTACACCTAATGGAAGAAAGAAATCTGGCAAAAAAGGTATTGGACGATTTTCTGTTGAGAGACTGGCAGAAAAAGTCAGTATTTATTCATTTACTGATAGCGAAGATCCGTTTAAAGTTGAAATAAATTGGAATAAATTTGAAGATATAAATATTGCAGCTATACTTCAAAGAATTAAAATTTTAATGAATCATAGCGATATATCTGCAGCTAAATATATTTCTAATCAAATTAGTTATTTTTTATTAACACCATTAGTTGATATTCAGGATAAAAAGACTGTTGAAAGTTTACTTGATTTTAAACAATTAAATTATGAAAGTTTTTATGATTCTAAAATATTAAAAGTATTACACAGTAAAGTTATACCAATTTTAAAAAAATATGAAGAAATTGAGCAATTAGTTGAAGATATTGATAGTACTTTACAGGTTATTAGTCCTTTAAATGAAGAATATGCTTTTTCTTTATTGGATAATATTTACGAAAAATATGTGCTGAAACCTCCGAAAACCGGGATGATCCTTATAATGGAAGGTTTAAGAGATCATTGGAAACAGAAAGATGTTGATAAACTACAAAAGGAATTAAGATTATTAGTAGCTCCTGATTTTATAGAAAAGGATCCTTTTCAAATAGAACTTGTTGCACCTGATTTTCTTATTGAAAATATTGTTCTAGTAAACGAAATATTGGATCTAAGTTATGCAAAAATCGATGCCAAAATTTATGATAGTGGCAGAAAAACATTTATATCCTATAAAGATAAAGATGGAAAAGATCAGAAAATAAACCAACTAGCTGATAAACCATATAAATGTGGGGACATTGATGTTGAGATATACTTTTTTCTGAGGGATTCTAGCAATCTTTCAAATGCAGGCTATAACTTTAAGTTTGCACAAAAGATATTAGATACTTATTGTGGTATAAAAATTTACCGTGATAATTTTCGTGTTAAACCATATGGTGATATAGAAAATGATTGGCTAAATCTTAATCAAAATAAAGTTAAAGATACACATGGTTATTTAGTTGGTAATAACCAAGTTATAGGTGTAGTGAAAATAAGTGATATAACGAATCCTCTTTTGGTTGATGCAACTAATAGGGAGGGTATAATCGAAAATGAAGCTTACGATGAACTTAAAAAATTTGTTATAAGTTGTACTAATTTGATTAGTATAATAAGACGAAAGGCATATTTAGACGAACAGCAAAAAATTAAAGATTTGGAAAACGAAAAATCGAAAATTGACGATCAGATTCAAACCATAAAAAGGCAATATGAAGATGATAATTTTGTTACTCAAATAGTTGAAGTTAAAAATTCTAAAAATATAAACGATGTCAATTCAAAAATAGAATCTTTGATGACAAAGTACGTTGAGGAAAATGAAAGAAAAAAAGCAGATATTCAACAATTACAAAGTTCTTATGATAAGCATTATTATGAAGCAAAAAAACTCTACGAAGATAAAATTCATTTCCAAGAAAGTGAATTGAATTTATATAAAAATTTAGCTTCATTAGGGATGCTTACAGGATCTTTTGGGCATGAAACAAGTGATATTGTTAGTAGAATTCAAACAAGTATATTTTTGGTTAAGCTTTTTCTCGATAAAGATATAAATAAAGAAAAGGCTGTGAATACAATGGAAATAATAGGTAAGGATTTTAATAGGATTAATGCATATTCAAATTTAATTGTGAATTTTTTGAGGAAACGAAAAAGAGAGGTAAGTGAAGAACTTAACATTGGTGAGGTTATAAAAGATGTTTGTTTTTTATATATTGATATCATAAAATCATTTAACATTTTTTTGGATGTTGAATGTGATGAAAATGTTTTCTTTTCCATGAAACAAATTGATCTGGAATCTATAATTATTAATATGATTACAAATGCTTTTGAACAAGTTAAGGGGACCGAAAAAAGAAAGATTTATATTAAAGCTGAGCAGACGATATCAGCTATTACTATTATTTTTGAAGATTCCGGTCAAGGCGTTCCTAGTGAAAAGAGAGAGCTAATATTTATGCCCTTTGAAACATCAAAAGAGGATGGAATAGGGTTAGGTTTGAATATTGTGAAGGATATAGTAGAAAGCTATAATGGTAAAATTGAGGTTGGTAAATCCGATAAACTTGGTGGCGCGAAATTCATTGTTAATTTCTTTAAAGGAGGAAATGAATAGTGGAACATTTAAAAGGTGTTTATATAGAAGATGAAATGGATAATGTAACAATTTATACCTCTTTGTTTGAAATTGAAGGTTTAGACTTAGAATGTATTAACCCTTTACCCAATAAGGTAGATGGATTTTATGATTTAATTTTAGAGAGAAAAGCAGATTTTTTAATTATTGATAACCATTTGGATAAGCAAGTCACATATAAAGGTATTGATGTTTTGCGTGAAATACGTAAACATGATAGTACAATATATGCTGTATTATTAACTAATTATCCTCTTGAAAATTTTGCTGATCAGTTCGGAGATTACGATTACGAATTACAAAAGGACACGTTAAATGTTCGTTATGTTGATGTTGCTGAAAAGATAAAAAGAGCGTGTGCTCTACGTGACGAAAATATGATCAGTGAATCAATGGTTAATTCATCAGTTAAAGAAAAAAACACTATTGAATTACTTAAAAGAATTAGCTCCCAGTTAGATAATATAGATTGAGCTAAGGATATGGGGTTATTATGGAACATGAGAGAAAGTTTAGGTGGGCAAATTACAGTTCGGATAAATGTAAGGAGTATTTAAGGAATGATTTTTCTTATGAATGTGCATATTGTAAGCAAACAGAAAAAGCTTGTGGAGATATAGGTTCCGAATTTTTTGAAATTGATCACTTCAATCCACAAGCTAATTCAACAAATAATTTGGATATCCATTTATATAATAATCTGTTCTATTCTTGTAAAAGATGTAATAATGAAAAAAGTGATTTTTGGAGTGAATATTTACTTAATCCGTGTGAGACAGACATATTTAAAAATGACAAACACATTACTGATGGGTATGATTCGAGTAAGCTTTACAAATATAAGGAAGTAACTAATGAAGGTAAGCTTTATATAGAAATATTTAAATTAAATTCCCGACATCAAATAAAAAGAAGACAAAGAAGGAAACTATATGAGAATAATATTAAAACCATAAATGATTTAATTGATGAAATTTTACATAAGCTTTTAATTAAAAAAAATATTCCTCAAAAAGAAGAACTAATTAATCAACTGGATGGATTGAGAGAAGATAAAAACCTTAATGTAACTAGCTTATTGAGAGATGAGAATTTTGAGATTGTAGAGAAATACTTATCATCAAAAGGAATCAAAAATACGGTTATATTCGAAGAATATAATATGGATTTTAAAATTAAAATCGGAGAGAAAACAGTTTATTGTGAGTTAATAATCGACAACACGTCACAAGACTATAATGATAATAAAATAAAATATATTGAAAAGGACAAGCTTAAGATATGGTTTGAGAATTTAGATTCGAGCTTTGGGATACTATTTTATTTCCGCAAGACTAATAAACTTTATTTATTTAATATATCTGATAATATATGTAAAGAAGAAATAGATAAATTGAATGTTAAGTATTGTGCAAGATTAACTAGTGCAAATTTGATTTAAATATAAATTGTAGTATATGACTTTTTTGTTTGAAATAATAAGAGATATAAATATTCAAAATGATAGTATACAACATTAATTATTTAAATGTTATTAAATTCATCGCACTTATGCTGGCTATCGGATTTGAAAGTCTTCAACTTTATTAAACTAAAACATGTAGTGATGAATCATAAAAAAGTTTTAGAATTTATAAAAAAGTTATAAAATTTGACTTTAAGTAATCAAGTTTATAATAATATGTGGTAAACCCCACTTTTGCTGAGATTTAAAGCAGGAGTGGGGTTTTTTCATTATTTTGAAAAATCTAGGAGCAAAACAAATTTATTCGACTTATATGGAAAACAATATTTTATATTATCAATCTATTTTGTTAATACTCGGATATTGATGGATATGCTTACTGATTTTCAGCAAATGCAATCCAATAATGAATTCATGATTCCGCAAACACATGAAGAGCATTTGCTTGAGAATATAAAGAATAGGCAGAATATGCAGAATATGTGAATATTTCGGTGCGGCGGAGCCGCAGTTCCGGTGTGGCGTGAGCCACCTGTCCGGAACCACTGAGCCACCAACCTTTTTCATTATTCACTGCTCTTTTTATCTAAGCCATATACCTCACGCATGGAAATATCTCTAGAAGGGTCCATGCTTTCGATATTGATTTTGTATGAATCATGAACGATACGATCCAGTATGGCATCTGCCAGCGGGCCATCGTTGCCACCAAGTTGTTCATACCAGCCATCAGCTCTGTATTGGGAGCAAAAGATGGTGGACGATTTCTTCCGGCGGCGATGTAATAACTCAAAGATGTCCTTGCGCTCGTTTTCATTAGGCTTTAGCAGTAACCATTCGTCAATAATCAGCAATAACGGATTCGCATACTTGGCCATGACCCTTTTGTATGTACCTTCATTTCTTGCCATCTCAAGGTCGATCAAGAGGTCAGGAAGCCGTACATACTTTGTTGTATAATACTGCTTGCAAGCTTCCATTCCAAAGGCGCATGCCATATATGTTTTGCCTCCTCCAGTAGCACCGGTAATGAAAATGTTACGGTATTCCGTGACATACTCACAGGTTGCAAGCCTTGTGATAAGTTGTTTGTTTAGCTTACGTCCGGAAGCATAATCAATGTCCATAACACTGGCGTCTGGCTGGTCAAATTCAGCACTTCTAATCAGTCTCTTTAATCGGTTGTTTTTGCGGCTGCTGAATTCAATATCTACCAACATACCGAAGCGATCCTCGAAGGGAACTTCCTTCATTTTGGCATCGGTTAGTTGGTTTCGGAACGCATCGGACATGGATGTCAGGCGCATTTCAATTAATTTATCAATCGTACTTTGGTTTGTCATCAATTGTTACCTCCCGTAATATCCGGCACCTCTTATGATGCCGTGATTGTTGTGTGTGGCTTCCGGTTTATCCGGCTGGCTTTGTGACTTATCTTGCCCAGTGGTGAGTATGTTTTTGATACTCTTGTAACTGGGAGCCGCTGTATA
>NZ_JHYD01000054.1 GCF_000621505.1 Ruminiclostridium cellobioparum DSM 1351 = ATCC 15832 | reverse complement strand
CCATAGTTAAACACTTCATTCGTGCTATAAGCTCCAGTTTGAATATAATGTATCTCTCCATAATTTGTTGCATTAATTCCTTTCTGGCTATTCTTGTCAGTTATATTTCCACCTATTACATCTTTAATATAGGCACCTTTATTATTGACTATCACAGCAGTTGCATTTTCCCCAAGCCTAACTTCATTTTTTACTGTACCATAATTATTAAGAGTCAAACTGCTATTCTTTCCAGTAGTTATAGTATCCATAATGCCATAATTATTTATGGTTACATTGGAACCTGCATAGGTTGAAGCTGACGTAACGTGATCCCCTTGCTTTACGTTCACAGTAGTAGTGTTTGATACTGAACCTGTGCTGTTTCCAAACATATTGTTAAACTCTTTATTAGTTACTACAATATGTCCGTTTTCAATGGTTCCTCTTACATTTCCCCAGCTGTCATATGCTTTTCCGTTCTCTACATATAAGTCCTGTTGAGTACCGTTAAATGAAAATGTCGCTTTTGAAGAGCCTTTACTCCAAGTAGTTGCATCAGCTACATCACTTAAAGTAACAGTACTGCCTGACGAACTGCTGGATGATTTGGTAACCCGCATCCCGTTTTTATATTCAGACGGATCACCTTGTTTACCCATGAACCAATCAATCTCCCAGTCTGTTGTATGCCCACTCGGGTCTACATACTGTATCGGGTCGTTCTCACAATAGGTATACAAATTCAAACTCAGCGGGTTGTTATCTTCGCCCCAATAGCTGTCCTCTGTGGTGAAGCGTCCCAGGTATGGGTCATAGTATCTTGCTCTCAGGTAGTAAAGGCCTGTCTCCTGATCGTAGAATTCACCTGTGTAGCGGATTGCATTACTGGTGGTTTCGACTGTGAGGGTAGGGTTGCCCCAGATATCATAGTCATACTGGTTTTCTACTGTGCCTGCTGCATCTACTGTCTGTACTACATCTCCGTGACCATTATAAAGGAAATAGCTCTCCTTTCCGGCTGCATCCGCTTTTGCTATGTAGTTTGTTCCCTTTACATACCTTGCCTTTATATTGTTGCTTGCATTCGTTTCAAGGATAACATTCTGTCTGTCGTACAGGTAGTTTGTTACTTCTGCCTGGTATCCCCTGTCGGATTTCTTTACTGTTTTGCTTACACGCAGGTCGTCTCCGTTGTAGGTAAAGTCAACGGTTGTGCGAATTCCGGCTTTGACGGTTTCTGTCTTTTTGAGCCTGTTGAAGCCGTCATAGGTGTAGCTTGTTTTTTCTACCAGCTTGTCTATGGTGTTTGAAACATTATCCCCATATGCCGTACCTGTTGTTTTTGGGCGCAGCCCGGTGTTATTAGGCAAAGAATGGCTGATGCTTTGCTTTAACTGGTTTCCGTTGCTGTCATAGCTGTATTTTGTTGTTTTTCTGGCGATTTCTTTATTGTTCTCGTCAAACATTCTCT
Source organism: Ruminiclostridium cellobioparum DSM 1351 = ATCC 15832 (assembly GCF_000621505.1). Classification (GTDB taxonomy): domain Bacteria; phylum Bacillota; class Clostridia; order Acetivibrionales; family DSM-1351; genus Ruminiclostridium; species Ruminiclostridium cellobioparum. The sequence goes on along the minus strand of NZ_JHYD01000054.1, from coordinate 34,097 downwards.
CTACCAGCTTTAAAAGCTGGTTTGTGTTTGAGTAGGTATAATCGCTCTTCTTCAATATATATTGTATTTCTTTTCCGGTACTCTCGTCAACATAGTCACTTGGCTGAAGTGATGTATATGTCTCGTTCTGGGATACCCTGTTTCCTGCCTTATCATATGAATATACGGTAGTTTTTCCAGGTGTTGCAACTTTTGTGATTCTCCCCGCTTTGTCATATTCATAGTCTGTAGTTCCGTAAAGGTCGGTTTTTGTTATCTGTCTCCCTGCAAGGTCGTAGGTATAGCTGAATTCAGATAATCTGCCGCCGTTGGGCTTCATATTTGTAAGTGTGATCAGCCGGTTGTCCCTGTCGTAGCTGTAGCTTTCCGATACCCCTCCCACATAGGTAATCGAGCTTCTTCTGCCATTGTCATCATACGAGTAGGTTGTTGTTTTTCCTCCCCAGGTTACAGTTTCCAGTCTACTTGATTTGTCGTAGGTATATTCTACTGTATTGCCCTTAAGGTCGGTTACTTTTACAATATTCCCTGTCTGGTCATATGCATAGCTTATCTGTGTATTGCCACCCTTTTGTATTCCGGTGAGTCTGTTGTTTTCGTCATAGTAATAGATACTTGTTCCGCTTTCATCGGTCATGGAGCTCCTGTTGCCTGTTTCATCATAAGCATAGGTGATACTATCCCCTGTTTCGGCCACTTTTCTCTGGAGCAGGAGCCCTCTGTTGTCATAGGTATATAGTGTGTTGTTGCCGTTTTTATCGGTTACGCAGACTGTATTCCCTTCAAGATCATACTTGTAGGTTTGAGTCTGGTTATCTGCATTTATTACCGACTTAAGATTCCCAAAGGCTATGTAGGCATAACGTGTAAGCTTACCCCTTCCGTCGGTCATTGTAAGCTTGTTGCCCTGCTTGTCATAGCTGTATTTTGTTACTGTTCCCAGTGCGTCGGTCACTTTGGTGAGATTTCCCGCAGCATCGTATTCATAGGAAATGGTGCTGCCCAGGCCGTCGGTCTGCTTTATTACCTCTCCGTACTGGTTGTAGGTATATTTTATACTGATTTTGTTCTTTTCCGCTGCCTCAGGTGTTGAATATGATACTATCATGTTTGCAAGGTTGTAGGTGTATATTGTGCCATATCTGGATTCATCATCACCGGCAGACTGATAGCCTTCTGCGTCTATTTCCTTTATTATGTTTCCGTTGGCATCGTAGACTTTTCTGCTTATGACTTTGTTATAGGCATCTGTGACTGTCTGGAGCCTGTTCAGTTTGTCATAGTCATAGGTCATTGTATAGCCCTTTGCATTTGTTTCTGACAACTTGTTTCCGGACAGATCATAGGCATACCTGTATTGGTTGTTTTTTGCATCTGTTATTGTTTCCACTCTGTTAAGCCCGTCGTAAGCATATACAGTGGTATAGCCGCGCTCGTTCTTAACTGCGAGCATGTTGCCTGCCGCATCATAGGTATACTGGGTGAACACATTCCTGCCGTCATATTTTCTTGTGGTCATTTCTAGTCTGTTTAGCAGGTCATAAGAGTATTCGGTTGTATAATTTGCTCTGTTTTGAGTATCATCTTCCTTACAGCCGAAAGCCATCGGACTGATTACTTTTGTTTTGTTTCCAAGAATATCGTATTCATAGGCTGTAATCAGCATGAGCTTACCTGGATACTCGCCGTCCTTGAGGCTGTCCAGGTTAGGCATACCGGCAGCATTGTGAATGTCCTCTTCGCTTACCAGTTTTATTTCTTTTATTACTCTGTCTTGGCTGTCGTATTCAAATTTTTGTATATCAAATATACCCTCTGATCTCAGACTTTCAATTTTAATCCTATTTCCGTTTTTGTCATAATAGGCTCTTGTGTATGCTCCGCTGCTATCGGTCACTGTGTTTACAAGGTTGTTGTCATAGTATGTATAGGTGGTCTTTTTTGCCGACAGCTTGTCCTTTGTTCCTGTAATCTCTCTGGTTATCACATTCCCTATTTCATCGTAGACATAATTCTCAATAGTATAGAGCACACTTCCGCCGCTGTCTTTTTCAAATGGAATCCTTTTGGAAACCACTCTGTTTTCAGCATCATAGGTTATGTATGTAATGCTTCCTCTTTTGTCCTTTAATGCCACTATATTGCCAAGGAGGTCTGCCATATATTCCATGGAATTACCATAGCAGTCTGTTTCTGCCTTAATACTGCCAAAACTGTTGTAGCTATACGTTGTGGTGTTTCCACGCTGATCGGTAAGGGATATTTTCCGTCCCAGCCTGTCATAGGTGTATTCTACGCTTCCAGTGTCTGCAAAGATTGCCTTTGCAAGTGTTCCGTCTGCATTGTATTTGTAAAGTGTGGAGCTACCCCTTTCGTCGGTAGCTCTGGTAAGATTGCCAAGGATATCGTATTCATAGGTCTTGCTGCTTTGCAGGGCATTTGTTGTTTTTATCGCTCTTCCCAGGGCATCATATTCATAGCTTGTACCTGCCGAGGCTTCGATATCCACATTGAACCTCAGTCCGTCCACTCTCTTAACAATATTTCCGTTGGCATCGTATTTCAGGTATTCCAGGGTGCTGTCTTCCGGTGATACGGTTGTTGTGCGTCTGTTCATGCTGTCATAAGCGTACGAGGTGCCCTTCATTGTTTCTGCAAGTCCGGCAGTATCCTTGTTCCCCTCGTAGAAGTTTGGCTGTATCTGCTTTTTAAGGTTGCCCATTTCATCGTATATGTATCTGGTTACTGCCTGCCCCCCGCCTGCTGCCGGCGCTTTCCTCCTGATGAGTCTGTTCATACTGTCATACTCATAGTACATGGATATTCCCGCAGCATTCTTCTCCTCCAGCAGGTTTCCGTTTAGATCATAATTATAGCTTGTTGTTTTATTTAAAGCATTTATTTTTTCTTTTACTCTCTTATCCAGATCATATTTGAACTGTGTGGTGTTGCCATAGGCATCGGTTTTTGTTTTAAGCTGTCCGTCCTGATAGTAGGTATAGGCTGTTTTTGCCTTTACTTTTGCAGTATATTCGTTATCAAACTCCGCATTTCTAAGATAGTTATGTTCTACATCGGAGGTATCTACAAGCACAGCCTGTGTAATTGGCCTCGACTGAACATCGTATATGTACCTGGTAACTTTGTAGTTATCAGTATCAACTTTTTCTCTTTTAGTAGCAAGATTGCCTTTTTTGTCGTACTCATTAATAGTTTCCTGTCCCGCAGGGCCAGATACTTTTGTTGTTCTCCCATTTTTATCATAGGTATATACTGCTCTGTCACCCATCGAGGTTTCCTGTCCTGCCATGGAAGCTTTAGCCGTCTTATACTCAAAGGTTTCACTGCTTAGAATATTACCTGCTTCATCATATTTGCTCTTAACAAGCTTGTAGTAATCGTATGTACTGTCTGATTTGACATAATCCTTTTCGGCTGTGAGGTTCCCCGACAGATCATATTCAAAATACCTGGCATTTCCTGCCCTGTCAACACTCGAAGCAAGTTCACCTTTAGGAGAATACTCATAGGTTTCATAAGTATTGTCGGGATTATCAGTTCTGTAAACCTTTCCAAACAGGTTTCTATAGGTTACAGTTCTATTATTTAATTTATCTGTTTTAATAACCTGCGTATTTCCCGTGAGGTCGTACTCGTAGCCTTCTGATGTATTGTCTGCGTATATGGTTTGCTTTAAAAGGCCATTGAGAAAGTAAATGTTCTGTGTCCTGTTACCATAAGCATCAGTCTCGCTGAGGACTCTGCCGGAGGCATCATAAGTATATTTTCTTGAATAATTGTCGGTACCGTTATTCTTATTATCCTTGAAGGTTTGGGCAGATGTATATTGGAGCACATTGTTGTAAGCATCGTACACATATGTATTCCCAAAGGATGCTGTCGGATTATCCTTGTTGTAGCCCTCTCCGTCCGCCTCTTTTATGATATTTCCACGTCCGTCGTACTCTTTATAACTGATAACAATGCTTTCACTTCCATCAAATACAGAAACCTTTTTCAGCCTGTTAAGTGCATCATATTCGTATACGGTTCCCGGAGCATTCGTTGAATCCTGTGCCGAAAATCTTGGGTCTATTTCTTTTATCAGGCTCCCATTTTCGTCATAAAGGTATTTGCTCACATAACCCATTGGGTCGATTTTGGCTGCTACCCCTCCCATACCGTTATATTGATACTGTGTAGTGCAATCCACCCCTGAACGGTTTAATGTTTCAGAGGCAAGATTTCCTCTTTTGTCATAACTGTAGGAGGTTGTCCTCACAGCACCCTCTTTCGTAAAGGGTTCAATTTTTGTTATAAGCCTGTTTCTGTGGTCATAGCCGTATGTGGTTTTCTCAAAACCCGCACCGTTATATATCTCCTGTGAGAGCACATTTCCTTCGTAGTCATAGCTGAATTTCCTGATGAAATTTCCATGGTTTTCAATCTGAGCCGGCGAAATTACATCACTCATTATACCTTCTTCTCTGGTTACTTTATCTGCGAAATTATATTCATATACAAATCCTATCGCACTGCTTCCGGATTCGTTTATGTACTGTGTAATACCAGTTTTGTTACCCTTATTGTCATAGGAATACCGGGTATGTGATTTTTTAACCGAGTCTATTTTGCTGTATTCATCGGTAACCCTATCCATGCTGTTATATGCGTACTCCATAAAAGCCGCCAAGGTATCGGTGTCTTTATCAACTTTTCCCTGCGATATTGATGTTACGTTATTGTTTTCATCATAGGTGTATTTCTTATATACACAGCTGTCGGCAGCCGACTTATCAAATACTCTTTCCTCAACTATCCGTCCTATGCTGTCATATATGTATTTAGTTGTTCTTCCGCCGGGCTCCTCAATAGTTTCCACCTGGCCAAAGCTTGTATATGTATATCTTGTCTCGTTATTTAAAGCATCTGTTTTGCTGACAACTCTTCCAAGGTCATCATAAGAATATTTTGCAGTATTACCTTTTGCATCTGTTTGACTTACAACATTTCCAACATAGTCATATGCGTATGAAGCTGAATAATAACTGGTTTTATCCGGGGTTTGCTCCGATTTTATCAGCTTTCCGGCAATATCATAGTGAAGGCGCTTTGTATAGCCGTCTTCATCAGTCAGCAGCATGAGCAGCTTTGTGTCGGCATCTGCTCCATATGTATAGTCAAGTGTCAGGCTTTCCTTTTTAGCAGAGTCCTTTTCATAGTAATCTTTTTTTACAAGACTGTTTTCACTGTTGTATGTGAATTTCACACTGTTTCCGTTTGAATCGGTTTCCTTTATCTTGTTGCCCAGCGCATCATATTCATCTGCCAGCAGCGTGTGCCAGGCCTCTTTATCATATACACTATGGTTTAATTGATTTCCGAAAATATCATAGGTGTACCTGAATTTTTCTCCTGACTGGTCAATATATTCTATCTGCCTGTTTTGAAGCTTAAAGTCATTATATGTATACTGCTTTATTGTATTATCAGGGTATGTTATTTTTTGCAATCTGCTTAATGTATCATATTCATAACTGATTCTGTTGCCTTTTCCATCCAGTTCGGCCTTCATATTCCCGGTGTTAAAGTCATAAGAATATCTTTTGGAAATCTCAACACCATTGGCAGTGCCATATTGTTTCGTCAGGTAAGCACCTTTTTGATTTACACCATCGATATCTATTCCATATTCATAGTTGGTGACCTGATCGTTTCCGTCCGAATGCACTGTCTTTTTTGTCATGTTACCATATTTATCATACTCGTATTCCGCTATATTCCATAAATCCTTGTCACTGGTATGCACACTTTCTTCTCTGGTTACATTACCTTTATCATCAATAGTATAGATTACCTGGCTTGTAGTATTCTTATCAAGCTTCCAGGTTTTTGACTGGAGGACATGGAATTTGTCATAAGCATAAGTATATACAACAGTATTTTCGTTATCGGCAGGATAGCCTTTATCGTCTCTGTTTGCAATAGGTCCGGTATAGTTTGTCAGGTTCCCGTACATGTCATATCTGTAATTTTCTGTTTTCTTGACAGGCTGCCCCTTAACCTTTCCATTTTCAAAACCGGTGGTAATACTTTCGATTTTTTTCGGGAATTTCATTTCATCAAATTCGGTAGTTGAGACAATCTTATGATCCGTCCCTGTTTCTTCACTGTTTACCTGCTCATGGATACCGTTGTATGTGTATTTAATAACGGTTCCATTGCTTAATTTTTTCTCGGAAAAGTATTTATAGGTATCCTTCAGGTAAGCATCATCATTGGCTTTATAGCCGCTAAAACCGTATCCGTCGGCCTCGTTTGTATATTTGTATTCTATTCTGTCTTTCACATCGAACTGAAATCTGTCAAGGAAGTTGCTTTGGGTATTATCATAGCCGGTTTTAGCAAGTTCCTTTTTTTCGAAAATTTTTCTGTACTCCATACTGCCGCTGTCTGCAAGGCCCTTTGTATATGTATTATAGGTAAAACGCTCTACCCGGTTTGTCCTGCAGTAATCTATCTGTGTGAGGTTTTCATATCTGTTATATGCCTTATAATTCGTTCCATTTGTATATGTAAATCCAAGGCTGGGCTGATCATACCAATAGTGATATTTTGGCTTTCCATCAACATCATAAACCCTTTGCAGCCTTGTTCTTACCACATGTTTTGAACTGCTGACCAGTACTGCAGATTTATCGTATATTATTTTTTCTCCTCCGGGGAGGTTGACTATTACCTGGAATTTACCTTTAAGATCGCCGGAATTAACTGTGTCGGGGTTTTGTGACTCCTTCCAGCTGTCTTCAAGACTATATTTATTGTTTTCTATTGCTCCAACTGTAAAATTCTGATCTTCCTTATACTCAAGAGTTACTTCTCTTCCCATTGTATCAATGATCTTTGAAATAAGCTTTTTGGTTTTTGCAATTCCGTCTATGGTATATGTCTGGGCTTTATATTCAAAGGTTATTTTATTGCCATACCTGTCTACAATACCCAAAACGCGGCCGTCTTCGGCAAAATATGTTTTCTTTCCGGTTTTATTTTCCATTACATAAAAGGACGTTCCATCGGTCTGTCCATTGCTGAAATCCTTGTTTTCTTTAACTGTAACATCTTTAATTGTCTGATTTTCAGGCTCATATGTATTTACACCGTCTACCTTTTCAGGCCCGGTTAACCTGTATACATCACCTGCTTCAGTGTGTAGAAATTTGTAGCTTGATCCATCAGAATTGGACTTTGCCTCAATTGCAGGGAAAGAAAACCTCATTCCCACTCCAAGATCATACCGGTCTTCATAGAAGGAGGATGTATTATTGTCGGAATATACCTGGTCAACCCAAACACCGTTCTGATACTCAGCCTTCATGTTTTGAACGTTTGAAGTTCCACTTCTGTACATTCTTTTTATTTCCAGGTCAAGCCCGTTTATACCGGTCAGAACGTAATCAGTCTGCGAAAGAGTTATATCTCCGCTCTGCGGGCTGATCGACTCCTCCGATACGTTATTTCTCAGGTACGCAGGCGAGAGCATTGTGTTATATTGCTGCTTTGGCCCTATGAGGTTGTTCATTTGTTCTTCAAGTGTAGTTGCATATGTACCCTGCATTGATATTATTGAGGTCACTATTAAAGTTATCAGGACTACTATGGGTTTTAATATTTTCTTTATATTTTTCAAAATTAAGTCCCCCTTGAAAAGGAATTGTTTTTTCAAGGAAAAAAACAATTCCTTGGAATTAATGGTATTTTCTAATAATATTTTTCTTCAAAAGCCATTGCATAGATTTCCTCTTTTGATAGTCCCTTTTTAACAGAATTAAGGACACTATCGGCGGACTTACCAAGTTTAGTCCCTATCGTCAGAGCGTTTATAACCTCTTTTTCAGATAGATTGGTCTGAGTAGTATATTTTGTAAGCTGAGTGCGTGTAACCGACAAGTGCGGGGACTTTTCCAAACCGTTAACTATGCCGTACTCCGCATTTATCAGTCTCCAGCTTTCTCCTGCCTGCTTTTTGCTTATTAAAGTATCAATTTCGACTTTTGCTTTCTGGCTTACCCTGTCGGCTATCATTATGGTATCCTGGTTTGTGCCCGAATCCAATAACCTTTCCAGATAATCAGATTCAAAGTCTCTTGGAACAAACTCAGGATTGTTTTTAAAATATTCCTTAAAGATATCAGGCCACTTTTTACCTGCTTCTTTCTTATCTACCAGCTTTTCTATATCTTCCATACCTCCATAGCAATCATTCAGGAACGAATACGCTATTAGTATGTCCGGAAGCTTTTTTCCCTTTTTTATAAGCCTTTCAATTTCATTCTTGAATTTTACGTGTACATTTAAAAGTTCAAGCAGCTGCTTATAATTGTTTAAATTTTTTGTATAGCTGTCAGGGTCCTGTGCTTTTATCAAATCAAGGATCTCCTTGGATATTTCGGTGCTGGCTTCATCTTTTAACCCATTGTCCACAGTCTTGGAATTTTGAGTGTTTACTGTTGTTTTCACAGAATTATCAGAGCTGTTCTTATCTGATACAAGCAGATTTCCCCCAATCATTGAGTAGCCTACCAAACCGGCATTTACTACCAATACCATAGCTAAGATTATTACTATTAACCTTGTCCTTTTTACCTTCCTCATAAGCTCATTCTCCTTTATTTCTGATTCTCTATGGGATTAATTCCGTTAATTTCATTCATTATCTCGTCAGTGGGATTTTTAGGTTTTACATCCACTGAGTTTGGTTTTGGTACATCCGGCAAAGGACTCGTTTCTTTTGGTGCCGCTTCACTTAAGCTTTTATCTGCTGCCTGGTTCCGATTCGATATCAAATCACTGTCTCTGTCTTCTGTCTGAATTTTTTCAATGGATTTTGCTTCTATCTTCTCAAGTGTTATTACATTCCGGTCATCGAGCAGCAATTTTTTCTCATCCCTGCTCTTAAGATATGCCTCTTTATCTTTTATGTAATCATTAAGGTCAATATCTGCCTGGAGTGAAAACAGATATTCGTCAAATGCCTTTTCGCAGCTTCCAAAGTCAGCCTTAAGCTTTAGCATGAAATATATTGCATTTTTAATATCTATCTTTTCATAAAGCTTCTGATATGTTGCTATGTCAGCATTGGAACCCGTATTTCCAACATCAAAAGCAGGCTTACCCGCATCTGCTTGATTGGGCTGGCTGGTTGCATTTACCGAAGGTCCTGACGGATTCGGCAAGCCTGCTGTGCCCGGTGAATTCAATTGGTTTGCTTCAGTTTTTGAGGTTATCTCCTCAAGCTGAAAAATTACTCTTTCTTCAATCAATTTGGCTTCTGAAATTTCACCCTCTGTGAAACCTTCTTTTTTCAGCTTTTTCATATATTCTTCATCAAGACCTGCGTTCAGCAGCAAATCATCCCTCTTGTTCTTATTGCTGCTCTCACCCAGAGTTGACTTGTTTCTTAGAAAAGTAAGAACCTCATTCCACGAACGTCCGTATGCTTTTAATTCAAAGACTTCTTCGACACTTACACCTGTTTCATTAGATATCTCGGATGCAATTCTCTTATCCTCGCTGCTTGCATTATCAACTGTTATAGTATCAGGTTTCAGATTGTCAATTCCCAAAATAGTTAACGGAATAGTTGTTGTAATTAAAACAAATGCCAATATCAATGCCACAATCTTATATTTTTTTGAATTTTTCACCATATTTATGCCCATGCCCAGCATTTCGCACAAAACATAATGATAGAAATGGCATGGGCCCGGTGCCTCCTTTACTAATTTATTTAATTTCTTTCAACCTTCCAGCTCCTCTTTTTGTATATTACTAAAATCCGAATTACGTCTATTCAATGCAATAATTTATATTTGTTTTACCATCTGTTTTGGCTCTGAACACAATTGAGGATATCTCACCAGACCAGGCAGTTCCGGGGTTGATGCTTTCATTTACTCTGTACTCTATTCTGCCATCTCCAACTGTTACACTTATGTTGGTTCCCGGTATAGTTCCGGTTGCTGTGTCCTTTCCGGCTGTAAACCCGCACAAGTCAATTACCTCAAGTTCCTCCGGATTGTAGGTTACAACACATGTGATGTCTCCGAAGTCCTGTACATTAGCTGCCAGCAACGAAAAATCAAATTCCTGATCTTTTGCACATTCAAGTTCATAGGACGGGCTTGTGGTACTCTTGGTTATTGAATCACTCCAGGCCGTCACTCCTGTAATGTTCTTGCCTCTGACTCTGTAGGTATGTGAAGTTCCCGGAGCAAGATTTTCATCTGTGTAGCTTGATACCTGTCCCACATTTATCGACTCTCCGTCTGCTTCCACTTCGTAGCTTATGCCTTCTTCTTTTGTCCATGTAAGCTGTACCTGGGTATCAGTTACCGTTACATTTACATTCGAAGGTGCACCCGGTAAATCCGGCAGGGTTGACAGTGCGAGCACAGCACACCACTGTCCGTTTCCATTTGCATTTTTTGTTCTGACTCTGTAGGTGTGAAATGTCTCAGCCTTAAGTCCTGTATGGTTGTATATGGTATCCTTCCCATTGTTGACAACTGCTCCGTCCACTTCGATGTCATATTGTGCGTTTACTTCCACAGCCTGCCATGCTATTGTTACTGTTTTGTTTGTAACTACTGCTGCCAGGTTTGCTATAATGGCTGCTCCTGTTGTTGAACTGCTCTCTTCCTGTGGTAATGTGGAAATTTCAATGGGATTGCTCCATTCGCCATTTCCGCTTATATTAACAGCTCTTATCTTATATGAGTGTTCAGTTCCGGGAGTCAGGCCTTCATTTGTGTATGACATTCCTTTTGTATTCACTGTATTTTTTTCATCTACTTGCAGATCGTAGCTTTCTGCATAAGGTGAACTGTACCAGGTCAAAGTTATGGAGTTCTGTTCTGCCGTTGCCATAATATTTGTGGGCACAGACGGTATGTCCGGCCATGTGGTCACTGTAACAGGTTCGCTCCATTGACTTTTCCCGCCTTTGTTATATGCTCTTATTCTGTATTTATGGCTTGTATTGGTTGATAACCCTTCATGAATGTAAGTATTGGTTTCAACTTGAATTATCCTGCCGTCAATTTCCAGTTCATAACCTTCGGCCCTATCAGGAACTTCCCATGTCAGAGTTATATTCTTCATTGTGGGCTTTCCGGTTAAATTTCCAGGTATTTCAGGAGGATTGGGAAGTGTACTTATTTCTTTATACGGACTCCATTCACTGCTTCCTCCGTCATTTCCTGCTCTTACTCGGTATTTATGACTTGTATCAGGCTGTAACCCTTCATCCGTGTATGTTGTTTCCAAGTCCGTTGATATAATTTTTCCGTCGGCCTCTATTTCATAGCCGGTTGCTTTGTCCACTGCATCCCAGTTAATTGTTATTGCAGACTGTGTTGTATATGTTTCTGTTATCACCGGCATCTCAGGTGGATTGGGGTAGGTAACTGCCTGCACAATATCACTCCAGGGTCCCGTTCCCCCTGCGTTTATGACCCTGAGCCTGTATGTATGTGAAGTTTCAGCCTGCAGCCCATTCTGAGTATATGTGGTTGCCGTACCATTACTTGAGATTTTTCCATCAGCTTCTATTTCGTAGCCGGTTGCACCGCTAACAGCCTCCCATTTTAGCGTAATATACGTTATTCCTTTTTTATCGACATTAACTTTCGGAGGCAATGCGAGGGTTGTCCCGGTCTTTTGAGTTGCAGCAGTCTCAATTCCTTCATCATTTTTTGCTTTAATTGCAAAATTGTATTGAGTGTTTTCTGTCAATCCTGTTACAGTTATTTTTTTGCCGGGTACTGTAATCCACTCCGGTGATGAAGTTAAAATCCCGGATGCATTTACATATCTTGAACCTGCCATAATCTGATACTGTGTTACAGCAGGATTGGAGTCATTTATTAATAAATCCAATGAGGTTTCTTTATTGCTATTTATATTGAGTTGCGGAACCTGGGCCTTCATTCTTACGTTGCTCTCTTTAAATGAAACATTTCCCGCTTTATCCCTGGCTTCATATTTTACGTAATATGCAGTATTGGGAGTCAGGGAGCCAATTGTGTATGACGTATTGTTAACCCAGTTTGAAACAGTACTGCCGACTGTATATCGATATTGCATTGAAGCCCCATCTGAAACTGTGTCTGTGGCAGAACCTGAAATATTTATACTTGTGGCGTCAGTAGTTATATTTACTGCTCCTATAACCGGAGGTGAACTGTCTACTATAACGTCAACTGACATGGCTATGGGACCTGCTTTTCCGTAAATCACTTCAAATTTAAACGTATGCGGACCCTCTGCCAAGGTACTTATATCTAAAGCATTAAAATCCACTTGTTGAGCGGTAGCAGTGTTGGATATAGTTTTTGTCTCTTTCTCAACTGAATCTATGTAATATTTGCACGTTAAACTATTACCATCCGGGTCGGAGACTGTAATGGAGGGGGTGCAGCTATGACCTTTTGATAGTACCTCATTTGCGGAAGGTGAGTTAATTTTTTTCTTAACATACCAGTAACCGTCTGCGTGAATACCATTGTTAGGATAAGTACCGTCAGGTGCAATAATATTCGATTGTACAAGTGTATTCGCAATTTCTTTTGTTTTGCCTATTGGAACGTAGAATTCGGTTTTAGATAGACAGCCCTTGTCCCATTTATTTGCTGTATTCTCGGTTATATCCAGCCATTTCAGTCCTATATAACTGCCTTTTGTCCCTGGATATATACCACTTTTCATTATATGCTCAGTTATTGTCCAATAGCCTCCACTTTCAGTATATTCTAAAACCTTATAACTTGTAGAATTAATTGGCTTATATATATACCCACTAGAGCTAAAACCCACTTCTGCGTAATCACTCAGTGTAATTATCGGTGAATCCCAATTCCAATCTACATTTAAATACCCTGATGTCCAAAGGGTCTCACGATAGCCATATGAGCGGGGCCCAATAACTTCATCTTCAAAGACAGCATAATGAGCATCCTTATGCTCATATGCCTCATGCTCATACTGTGTCTTAGTAGAATACTTGTCATAATAATCAACAGAACTTGTTGCTTTTTTAACATACCAATAACCGTCCGTATGCAAACCATTGTCAGGATAACTTCCATCTGGAGCAATAATATTCAATTCCACAGGTGTATTTGCAGCTTGTTTTGTTTTTCCAGTTGGCTTATAGAAATCTGTCTTAGACAGGCAACCCCCATACCTTATGTTTCCTGTATCTTCTGTTACATCCAGCCATTTTAGTCCAATATAATTACCTTTATAGCCTGGCGATATTCCTAAACCGTAAGTAGTCGTTTGTTTTTCACAATAATATGAATCCCAAGAAGAATCGTAGTGTAAACTGTAACCATTTTCTATGTAACTAAAATCACCGTTAGGACTAAATGTTCTTCCTCCGTTCTCGCTATGAGATGCATCAAGAATTATAGGACCTATATCATCTAAAGTCACTTTAAATGTGGTAGGATTTATTAAACATTTTCTGTATCCACTTGTATTATAAGTATAACCACCACGCGAAACCACCTCTGTAGTTTGAGAAAAAATGCAATAACCATAGTAAGCACCAATATTTTCATATACTTGATGCTCATACTGAGTTTTTACAGTATATTTGTCATAATAATAACTTGACGCTGCTGCGTCCGTTCTCTGCCCAAACTCAACAAAATATCCGCTTTCGATATTTCCAAACGATACCGACATAAAAATATTCAATAGTATGATAAATGTTAAAACCCTGCTTGCTCTTTTTTTCATATTCAAACACCTTTATTCTATATTAAAATTAACTTGTACTTTACCATCTGTTTTGGTCCTGAACATAATTGCAGATATTTCACCAGACCAGGCAGTTCCGGGATTGATACTTTCATTTACTTTGTACTCTATTCTGCCGTCTTTAACAGTAACAGCTATGTTGGTTCCCGGTATTGTTCCGGCTACTGTGTCCTTTCCAGCTGTGAACTCGCAAAAATCCATTACTTCCAGTTCCTCCGGATTATAGGTTACAACAAATGTGATGTCGCCAAAATCCTGTACATTAGCTGCCAGCAACGAAAAATCAAATTCCTGGTCTTTTGCACATTCAAGCTCATAGGACGGGCTTGTGGTGCTCTTTGTTATTGAATCACTCCAGGCCGTCACTCCTGTAATGTTCTTGCCTCTGACTCTGTAGGTATGTGAAGTTCCCGGAGCAAGATTTTCATCTGTGTAGCTTGATACCTGTCCCACATTTATCGACTCTCCGTCTGCTTCCACTTCGTAGCTTATGCCTTCTTCTTTTGTCCATGTAAGCTGTACCTGGGTATCAGTTACCGTTACATTTACATTCGAAGGTGCACCCGGTAAATCCGGCAGGGTTGACAGTGCAAGCACAGCACACCACTGTCCGTTTCCATTTGCATTCTTTGTTCTGACTCTGTAAGTGTGAAATGTCTCAGCCTTAAGTCCTGTATGGTTGTATATGGTATCTTTCCCATTGTTGACAACTGCTCCGTCTACTTCGATGTCATATTGTGCGTTTACTTCCACAGCCTGCCATGCAATTGTTACTGTTTTGTTTGTGACCACTGCTGCCAGGTTTGCTATAATGGCTGCTCCTGTCGTTGAACTGCTCTCTTCCTGTGGTAATGTGGAAATTTCAATGGAATTGCTCCATTCGCCATTTCCGCTTATATTAACAGCTCTTATCTTATATGAATGTTCAGTTCCGGGAGTCAGACTTTCATTTGTGTATGACATTCCTTTTGTGTTCACTGTATTTTTTTCATCTACTTGCAGATCGTAGCTTTCTGCATAAGGTGAACTGTACCAGGTCAAAGTTATGGAGTTCTGTTCTGCCGTTGCCATAATATTTTTGGGCACAGAGGGTATGTCCGGCCATGTGGTTACTGTAACAGGTTCGCTCCATTGACTTTTCCCGCCTTTGTTATATGCTCTTATTCTGTATTTATGGCTTGTATTGGTTGATAACCCTTCATGAATGTAGGTATTGGTTTCAACTTGAATTATTCTGCCGTTAATTTCCAGTTCATAACCTTCGGCCCTATCAGGGACTTCCCATGTCAGGGTTATATTCTTCATTGCCGGCTTTCCGGTTAAATTTCCAGGTATTTCAGGAGGATTGGGAAGTGTACTTATTTCTTTATACGGACTCCATTCACTGCTTCCTCCGTCATTTCCTGCTCTTACTCGGTATTTATGACTTGTATCAGGCTGTAACCCTTCATCCGTGTATGTTGTTTCCAAGTCCGTTGATATAATTTTTCCGTCGGCCTCTATTTCATAGCTGGTTGCACCGCTTACAGCATCCCATTTTAACGTAATATACGTTATCCATTTCTTTTCAATGTTAATTTTCGGTGGCAGAGCAAGTGTTGTCCCGGTCTTTTGAGTTGCAGCAGTCTCAATCCCTTCGTCATTTTTGGCTTTAACTATAAAATTGTATTGAGTATTTACAGTCAATCCTGTTACAGTTATTTTTTTGCCTGGTACTGTAATCCACTCCGGTGATGAAGTTAAAATACCAGATGCATTTACATATCTTGAACCTGCCATAATCTGATACTGTGTTACAGCAGGGTTGGAGTCATTTATTAATAAATCCAATGAGTTTTCTTTATTGTTATTAAAACTAATTTGTGGAACCTGGGCTTTTGTTCTTATATTTCTCTCAACAAACGAGACATTTCCCTCTTTATCCCTGGCTTCATATTTTACGTAGTATACAGTATTAGGAGTTAATGAATTTATTGTTTTTGACGCATCATTACTCCAATCAGAAACAGTACTTCCGACTGCATACCTATATTGTATTGAAACTGTATCTGAAACTGTATCTGTGGCTGAACCTGTAATATTTATATTTGTATCGTTGGTTGTTATGTTTACAGTTCCTATAACCGGAGGTGAATTGTCTACTATCACATCAACTGACATGGTCATTGGATCAGCTTTCCCATCACTTACTTCGAATTTTAAAGTGTGTCTGCCATCCGATAAAATACTTATATCTAAAGCACTAAAATTCACAAGTTGGACAGTAGCAGTGTTGGATATTGTTTTTATCTCTTTTTCGACTGAGTCTACATAGTATTTACAGGTTAGAGTATCCCCATCTGGATCTGAGACTGTAATAGATGGTGTACAACCTTTCATCTTGGATAGCTCCTCATTTGCAGCAGGTGAGTTTATTGATAATGAGCCTTTTTTAACGTACCAATAGCCATCTGTATGTTTTCCATTGTCAGGATAGGTACCATCTGTTGCTATGAGATTTGATTGTATTAGTATATCACTTACATCACGCTGTGCACTATGGACAGTCCCGGCAAAAACGCCATATGCCGTAGTACTGTTACAATATGTAACATAATACCTCGTAATATAATCCCCAGCAGGCACCGAATTATGTGGGTCATTTGGTGACCAACCCCAATCATAATAATATATATATCTACCTTCCATGCCCGGTCCAATATATGAAGATTTATTTTCCCATCCCCAAATTGTTCCATCATTAGGATTAAGGTGTAAATTCATTGAAAGTTGGTAAGAAACACCATAATAATGACTGTCAGTATTATCATAGATAGCGCGAGAACCAGATAAAATAGCTTCTTCTGTTGGTGCAGTTTCATACTGCCTATTAATATACCACTCTTTTTTCGCAGTATACTTATCATAATAACAGCTTGCATTAGCCGCCCTGGCCTCCTGCCCAAACTCAATAAAATGCCCATTTTCCATATTCCCAAATGAAACAGATATAAAAATACCCAATAATAAAACAAATGTTAAAACCCTAATAGCCAGCTTTGTCATATTTCCACCCTGACACAATAAAAAATATATTAAAATACCTTTACATCCGTTTTATCTCTGCTTATTCGACCGCATACGACATGGTAGTCTCTTTATTGGTTTTGGACAGAAATCTGATAATAACTATTTCTCCCTTATCCGCATCCTCTACTCCATATACAATTTTCCCGCCGGCAAATTCCTTTATGGTTATGTTTGTTCCGTCAATTTTTCCAGTCTCCAATTCCAGCCCTTGGGTAACTGCATATAGATCAACCACCTCAAGATCGTCAGCATTATATCTGACAACTATGTCATAGCTGCTTACATCTTTTTTGGGCACTGCTATAACGAAATTAAATCCGGTGTCCTTATCAACTTTTATTATCAGTTCTTCCTTGGTGTTGACTCTGATAAGCTCAGACCATTCGCTGCAAACTCCGTCTTTATTTACAGATCTTACTCTATATTCATGTACTGAGTTAGGCTCAAGCCCTGTAATTTTATATGTTAATTCAGTTATGTTACTAATAATTTCTCCGTCAGCTTCAATCTCAAAGCTTATGGCTCCCTGAGTTGTTGTTTCTAGACTATCAGCCCCGGGAGATGTTGTTTGCCATGTCAATATTGCTTCGTTAATTGTCATGTCTGCCTTGAAGCTGACAGGTACATCCGGGCCTGTTGTCTGAGTCAGTTCCGTACTCCAATCACTCACACCATTTGTATTTTTTGCCCTGACAAGGTAGCTATGCTGAGTATTTGGCAAAAGTTCGGTATGCTCATACAATGTCTTTGCATCAGTACTTACAACATTGCCGTCTGCCATTATTTCATAGCTTTGAGCTCCGTCAACCTCATCCCAGGTTATTATTATTGAATTGCTCTTTGATACGGCCGTTATTCCTGCCGGAGCTGCCACATTGGTAAACGCAGATATCTTATCAGTCCAATCACCAATATTTTGATTATCCTTTGCCCTGACCATATAAGTGTGCATGGTATTGGGAGCAAGGTCCGTATGACTGTATGTATTTGTGACTACATTGTCAATGATTTTTCCGTCTGCCATCACATCATAGCCGGTCGCGCCATCAACTTCCTCCCACCTGATATCTATTGATATGCTGCTGGAAGTTGTCGCTTCCAAATTCGCGGGTTTTCCGAGCTTTGTTGTTTTAACGCTGATATCGCTCCACTCTCCGGCTTCACTGCCCTTATATGCCCGTACCCTGTAGGTATGCTTAATGCCGGAATCAAGTGCAGTCTGTGTATACTCCGTATTTGCATCCAGTTTAATTTCGGTGCCGTCTATTTCGAGGCCATATCCATCAGCACCAACTACCATATCCCATTCTATTTTCACTTCATTTCCACCCACTGTAACCTTTAAGTTTGCAGGTGCCGCAAGTAATGTTGATTTCTTTAATTCCTCTGTCCACTCACCTGTGACATTGCCATTTCTGGCTCTGACCCTATAGGTATGTTCTTCATTTCTGCCAAGGTTATCATGCAGAAATTCCGTTTTATTATCGTTATAAATCACAATCCCATCCACTTCAATGTCATAACCTGACGCGCCCTCAACACCGTCCCACCTCAATGATATAGTACTTCCTGAAACTGCTGATACTGCGAAATCAGCCGGTATAGAAGGCAATGTGACTCCTGTGATTAACTCGCTCCATTCACCCGTTCCAATATCATTCTTTGGGCGGGCTCTATAAGTATGTGTAGTATTTGGCTTCAGGTTTGAATGGAGATATTCATTTTTGTCCAGTTCAATTACCTGGAAGCCGTCTATCTCCAATTCATATGAGTTAGCACCTGCCTGCGCATCCCATGTAACCTTTAATTTGTCATCCCATCCCTGAATTTGCATATTCAGAGCCGAATCAGGCAAAGTCGATTTGACAACCAGCTCACTCCATTGTCCTGCTCCGCTTGAATTTTTGGCTCTTACGCGATATGTCCTCTGTGAGTTTGACTGTAAGTCATACTGCGTGTATGTAGTATTATTCAAGTTATCTTCAGGTGAACCGTAAACCTCAACATCATAACCTGATGCCCCCTTCACTGGATTCCAATTCAAAGTTATAGTTGATTTTGTAGATGTTATTGATATAGCCTCAGGTGCTTCAGGCAATGTCCAGATTTCATATAACTCCGACCATTCTCCGAGCAGAGCATCACCTTTTGCCTGAATTCTGACAGATTTCATGGTACCCGGCTCAAGACCGTCCATCTTATATGATGTCTGTTGTCCATTGTCAATTCTATCCCCGTCGACCTCTATAAAATACTGCCTGGCACCTTCGATTTTATCCCACGAAATAGAGATGGCACTTTCAGATGCAGTTTGAAGCAGATTAAATTTATCGCTTATTGGCACTATTCCTGTGACATAATTACTCCAGGGGCCTGCTATTATGGCATTTCTGAGTCTAACTCTATATGTATGCCTGGTTCCGGGTATCAGGTTTAAATTTGTATAGGTATTTGATGTAATATTTCTAACCAGGACCCCGTCTGCTTCAACTTCATAACCTGTACAACCGATTGCTTCATCCCAGTCAAGTGTTATTTGCCTGTCCGACTCTGTAATTTTGAGATTCAGAGGTGCGGCTATGGGCTCTACACCATAAACCAACTTATCATTAATGTATCCTGTTACTCTGTTATAATCAGCATAGGTGTCACCGGATTTCCTGAATGAATAGTCGTCAGTCTGAATAAATTCAGATTTATCCTTTTTTTCTATTCTGCATTGCAATTCAACAACATCGTTTTGATTTAATAATCCCGCACCTTCCTTAAAGGTTATTTCAAGGCAGTAATCCACCCCATCCGTTTTACCGGGAATTTTTACAAATCTCCCTGTCACATAGCCATTGCCTATATTTGACAGATCACAAAAAAAGTTTTGTTCACTTTCCCCATTTACTGTATAGTAATATCTGATTTTTACACTCGATAGTTTAACTGGAGTATTTCCGTTATTATACAGCTTGTATCTCGGAAATAAAGTATTTATATTGGAGGATTTATTAGGGCTGTATGTCTCAAGCTTTATTGATTCCAAGATCTTACTTCCCTGCTTTTCTCTGACAGTTTTTATTTTCTGGTAGCCGTTATTGTTTTTATCCCTGGCATTAACAGGATAAGAATTTGAACTGCCGGATTCCTCGGCCATAACAATACTTCCTGCAGCAACCGTTTGAAATAACATAATTACACTCAATATTACCGCCAGCTTTTTTTTATGTAACAGCTTCTTCACGCTCTTTTCCTCCATCAAATAACAAGATTATTGTCTGCAGTCACTCTAAAATTAAGGATCAATCGTAATCGGCATATCTTCAAAACCACCAAATGGCATACCCGACTTATATGTCAGTTGAGAGTCACTATCCAGATTGTCATGAATTGATGCTGAATAGGTAAGTGACGCCGTCGACCAGTCAATCTTTGATAATTCAACCGGTACATTTTTTTGGTTTATCACTATTTGACCATTATTATTAAAGACCTTCCCTCTCAAAGTGTAACTGACCCCATCAACCTTCAGGGTAAACAAACATCCGAACATGCCACCGTCACTATACAAATTGTTAACCTGAGGGAGGTTTACTTTAATTGAATTGGTACTGCTGCTGTAATTTATGGAATCGGGCGTTATACCGGCTTCCCGGGTAGTACCTGGAGTTATTTCCAAGGCTATCTTAAAATTAATCTCATCTCCGCTGAAGTTTGTAGCCCTTGTTCCGTCTTTAGGCGCCGGTGTCAGCATAATAAAGTACTTATCGCCTTCTGAAAGCGAAGGAGCATTATCCAAACAAATATACAGCTTGTGGTAATCTCCTGAATTGCTCCAGATTCTGAGGACATCTGGGACTGTATCCACAGGTATCAAATGCTGTCGATCTGGCCCCTTTTCTATGGCAACGTTAAAGGAATTGTAATCCAGTAAGGCAAAGTTTAATTTTATATAGATATATTTCCCCTGGCTGGACACAGCTGTGTCATTTGATGAAATACCATAGTTTACAGTTTTTACAGGTATGTTTAAAAAGCTTTCCACCTTGTTCGGTGCAGCAGCATTATCCTGTAGTGAGTCTCCCTGATACAGTTTGTTATAGCTTATTGTCAAATCGTTATTAAAATCATTTATTCCGTCAACTGAGAGCTCCACAGTTCCCTTGTCGGGGGCAATATTCCTTAGGTTGATTCCGGTTATGCTTATTGCTCCGGGACTTGTTGCATCAGTATTTATTGTTATAGCACCCGGACTTGTTGTAGTGTTAGTTATTGTAAAAGCACCGGGCTCAGGTATTAAGTCGGTATTTAAAGCTTCATCAAAATAGAGGGTTATTTTATTGCAGCTCCTGTTTATGTATATACCGTTGTTGTATATGACCGGAGCGGTATTATCCTGCTGAACAGCATCGGCAGACAGAAATTCTATCATAACGGGTTCTTGAGAAATTACACCAGAGCTTCCCTTAAGTACAAAATACATCTTAATGTTATTAATACCTTTAACCGTAACCTGAGTTGCCACCTCATGCTCATTTGTATCGCATACTTGGAGGAAAGGTGCCTCATCGACCTCCACCGGGCCATCTTCTGCGCCGCAATGACCATGCATGACTTCTTCTGATGTAGCATCAAAAAGCGGATTCATCTGATTTACAAGCATAAATACGTCTACAGGATTTTCATTGCTTGCATCCTTAAGTTTTACTATCAGTTTTATTTTTTTATCGCCAGTCACCGAAAACTTCGGATATCCTTCTTCAAAACGTTCATCCAACGTTACCGGCTTGTTCCACCCACTCCATTTTGCATATAAAGTAATGTTTGAAGTAATCGGCGTATTCTGATTGAATTCCATTGTCAGATCTTTGTCAGTAAACCATCCCATAAAAATATATCCACTGTATGAAGGAGCTGACGGTAAGGTTATTTTTTCTCCGCTCAATACCGACATAGCTGGGACAGCTGTACCGCCATTAGCTTGAAATGTAACAATATAACTCGTTTTAGCCGAAGACTGATTTGAGGATGAGGAAGCCGTTGAAGAACCAGCATTGCTTTCAGGAACTTTTTTTCCATTGATAATTGAATCTGCACCCTCAGCAACCGATATGCTTTTTATGTATGCTCCGCCTTTTAATATGCATTTTTGATTAAGCTGCAGCTTTTCTATTGTGCCAGTTGCTTCAATATCCATATCTTTAGCATTGTTTATGACAAGCTTGAATATTCCATACAATTTTATAATATGCCCTTTTGGTATATTTGAAGATATTTCAACACACTTTATTTCTCCGGATTTTAAATCTCTTGAATCTATTGTTGCTCCGCTATCAAGTAAGATCTTTTCAATAGCAGTATTTCCTGATGCTGTAAGACTTATTTTTCCGTCAGTCTTATTTATTGTTATTGTACCCGATACTGAAGAATTGCCAATATATACGTTGGCTCCGCCTTTCACAATAATATCTCCGTTTATTTTCACATTTTCAAGACGTACATTTCCGTCGGCAGCCCCCTGGGAAATAATAACATTTCCATTAACATTCATATCCTTTAGGGCAATGCCGGGATTATTGATAATGATATTTCCATTAACTGTATTGTCACTGTATGTACCTTCTTTGGAATAGATTGCTTTAATGCAATTATCAAGTATGGTAACAATCTCGGCACGGGTAATGTTTGATTTGGGATTAAACCTTTTTTTCTGATCCCCATTTACATAACCATTACCAGCCATTACATTAACACTGGATACCGCCCAGCTTGAAATTTGAGAGGAATCGCTGAATTTCAAATAGTCATTTTCTGTGTTTGCTTTTATTGAAAATGCATTTACCAGTATGGCAGCAGCTTCTTCACGGGTAGCATTATCCTTCGGACGGATTTTTTTATTGCTTCCGTTTATAATTCCAGCATAATTTGCCTTTAGCAAAGCATCGGTATAAAATTTCTGATCAAGATCTTTAAAGGTATTCTCAGCTTTATCCTGGTATTTCATTATATTATTTATGACAACAGCAAGTTCGCCCCTTGTTATATAATCATTGGGGCGAAATTTATTATTATAGCCGTTAAAAATTCCAAGACCTGTCCATCTGTCAATTCTATCCTTGGCCCAGTGTGTTTTGGTATCAGAATAATTGGATGCAACGACGGGAGAAATAGTAGATGAAATCATAATAAAAGCAATCATAATTACAGACAACAGTTTCTTTACACTCTGCTTCATAAGCTGACCTCCGGATATTTAATGCCTTTGTGAAATACAAAATGTTATATAATAAGCTATATTTACTTTTTATCACATTTTTTACGAATCAATGCAGCATAAAACATTTGTTTTAATATTGGCCATTTTATCATATTATAAGTAAACAAGTCAATTTATGTAAATGAACTTTTGTAAAAAATTATAAGTAAAAATTTTTTATTATTTCGGTAAAAAATAAAACCCTCCGATTATCAAATCGTGGGTCTTATATAGCTTCTATAAATAAATTCAAAGGTTGGTTTGGAATACGGATGTTAACGGAGTCTTTTGAGATAGCTACTCCGGCCTTATTCCGTTATTCAGCCAATCTGCGAACTGGTTTTCTGTTATTATGCTGATACCCAGTTCCTTTGCCTTTTTATTTTTTGACGAACCTGACAGGTTGTCGTTATTTATCAGGTAATTGGTCTTTGAAGTCACTGAACCTGTGACCTTTCCACCCTTTGCTTCTATAAGCTCCTTGAGCTCGTCACGGTTTTTAAACTGCTCCACCGAGCCGGTTATGACAAATACAACATCCTCAAATACCTGTTCGGTTTCAGCAGCCTCGATGGCTTCAAACTCCAGCTCCTTAAGCAGATCCTCGACAATTATCCTCTTCTTTTCGTCGGCAAAAAACCTTACAAAGGCATCAGCCATAACGTCGCCTATCCCGTTTATTTCTACCAATTCCGAAAATTCTGCCTTCTGTATGGCATCCCAGTCATATTTAAAGTTCCTGCATATTAATTTTGCAGTGGACAAGCCCACATTAGGTATTCCAAGACTGTAAAGAAGTCTTACGACAGTTGTATTTCTGGCTCTGTTGACCGAGGCAACCAGCTTGTTGAAGGACTTTTCACCAAAGCCTTCCATTTCAATAATTTCCTCTTTGAACCTATCAATATGGAATATGTCTGCAAGCTCTTTGATCAGCCCTTTTGCAATAAGCTTTTCAATGGTGGCCTCAGACAGGCCTTCAATATTCATGGCGTCCCTGCTCACAAAGTGGGTAAAGGACTTGATCTGCTTTGCAAGACATTCGTCATTTATGCAGTAGAGGAACTTGACGCCGTTTTCCTGCCGCAGCTCGGTTTCTCCCTGACAGACGGGACAATGCTCCGGGATATCTGTCATCCCGCTTCTTGTCAGATTTTCAGATATCTGCGGAATTATCATATTTGCCTTATAAACTCCTATGGTGTCACCAATTCCAAGTTCCAGGCCTTCCATAATACTTATATTATGGATACTGGCTCTGCTGACTGTGGTTCCCTCAAGTTCCACGGGTTCAAATATTGCAATGGGATTGATAAGCCCTGTTCTTGAGGCACTCCATTCTATTTCCAGAAGTCTGGTTTCCTTTATTTCATCACGCCATTTGAAGGCAATTGCATCACGCGGGAACTTTGAGGTCGAGCCCAGAGATTCTCCGTATGCAATGTTGTCAAAGATCAGCACCAGCCCATCGGACGGGAAATCATTTCCTTCAATGCGGTCAAAAAACCACTGCACCGAGTCCTCAATATTTTCCGAATTGACCTCTTTAAATTCCACAACCTCAAAGCCCTGATCCTTGAGCCATTTCATCTGAGTCAGCCTTGAATTGTTATATTCGGCATAATCGGCTTTAACCAGTGAAAAGGCAAAGAAATGTACATTTCTTTCCGCGGTAATTTTGTTATTCAACTGACGTACCGAGCCGCTGCACAAATTTCGCGGATTTTTATATTTTGCATCCACATCTTCTATTTCGCTGTTGATCTTCTCAAAATCCGAATAGCGGATTATTGCCTCCCCTCTCAAAATCAGAGTATCCTTGTAGGCAATATTTACAGGAAGGTTTTTGAACACTTTTGCGTTGTTGGTGATGACTTCACCGATTTCTCCGCTTCCTCTGGTAACGGCCTTGACCAGATTTCCGCCCTCGTAGGTCAATACTATGGTCAGTCCGTCCAGCTTCCAGGACAGCACACCGGTCTGATCCCCAAGCCATTCCTTCAAGTCAGAAACCTCTTTTGTCTTATCCAGCGAAAGCATGATTTTTTCGTGCCTCTCCTTCGGAAGATTTGACAGTACTTCATAACCGACATTTATTGTGGGACTGTTTGACAAAACAATTCCCATTTCCTTTTCCATCTCTACAAGTTCGTCATAGAGCCTGTCATATTCGATATTGGGCATAATCTCCCGGTCTTCCATGTAATACGCCTTTGCAGCCTGATTCAATATTTCAATTCTGTCCTTCATTATCTGAAGTTTGTTATCCATTTCGGTTCTCCTTATAATGTATATATAAATCTGTCCTTAATACTTTTTGGCCGACCTTCCCGAACCGCCCTTTTTTCTGAACAGTATGGCATATACTGCAAAAATCGATATTGCCAGCCATAATATTCCCCAGACTACGGCAGGTATATGTGTAAGTCTGGCTATGAGCACTGCGTCTGTGACGGGCATGGGTCCGACCCGGAACAGGCCGAACATGTCGTTCACCTGCAGCAGCACGGTATCTACAAAGGTGTCATATATGGCATATGTGACACTTCCTATGCCAATTATTTCAACAACCCAATCGTGGAGCTTCTCATTCTGGATCATGTACACAATAATCGCAAACGCTGCAAAAATAACCGAATAAAGCATTGTAAACGATATTATTCCCGAATACTTGAAGGTAACTCCAAGAAAAATTATTGCTATAAAACCGATTATGTATTTCTTGAACCTTGTATTCTTTAACACCAGAATAAATATTGCGAATAATACGCTTCCAAGATATCCTCCGTTTGCTATAAGAAAAGCCGACAGCCAATCCTTCGGCAGTGAGGTAACGTGCCCGCTTTCATTGAAATAAATGCTCAGACCGGTAATATTGCTTCCCGTAACTACAGCCATAAAGGCATGTCCTATTTCGTGCAGGAAAACTGTAAAAAGCTTTATGGGTTTTACGATAATTGTATTCCATAATGCCATAAGTACTACAAAAATAACAAGAACTCTCCAGGTTTGCTTCATGCTTGTTTACTCTCCATTCCAGGCTATTCAAACAGTGCCAGGGCACTCTTTTGACTCTGTAATAAATTATAACCTGCAACAGCGTAAAAGGAAAGATGTTCTAATAAATAGAGGCCTGCGCAGCAGACCTCCAATGAACCTTTTACATCAAATATTTTCCCATATCCTCCATGCTTATGCCCTGGTGCAAGGACATGTTTATGCCGTTAGCCACAACTTTTGAAACTCTGCTGATAATATCGTCTATTTCCTTGGGAGTAACTATAAGCTGTCCTACAAAGGGATTAAGCGCCTGCTTTATAAGCTGGTATTTCTCCTCCCTGTCAATATTTTTGAGAGTATTGTAAAAGCTGGAATCTGAAGGCGACTCCTGCATCAGGCTGTCAATAATAAGGTCCATGGCGTCATTTGTAAGAGTTGCCGCATCCACCACAGTCGGGACTCCAATGGCTATTACAGGCATTCCCAGTGTGGCCCTGCTCAGTTCCATCCTCTTGTTTCCCACTCCGCCGCCCGGGGCGATACCTGTATCAGCTATCTGGATCGTGGTACTGACACGCTCCATGCTCCTGGCTGCAAGGGCGTCTATTGCTATCAAGGCATCCGGTTTTATTTTTTCCACCACACCCTTTACTATCTCACCTGTTTCTATGCCTGTAATACCCATGACACCCGGAGAGATGGCACAAACCGGATTGACACCTTCATCCACATGTTCCGGAACAAATTCCAGCAGATGCCTGGTCACCGCCAGGTTTGATATTACCTTTGGCCCAAGCGCATCAGGAGTTACATTCCAGTTTCCAAGCCCCACAACAAGTGTTGTGGAATTGGGCTTCAAACCAAGCATGGATTTTAACTCCCTGGACATGGCATCTATTGCCTTTTGGTTAACCTCGGGATTGTTATCCTTCAGCTGCGGTATTTCAAGAGTAATGTAATTTCCCATAGGCTTTCCGATTGACTGTTCACCGGTAGGTGAAGTAATCCGTACCCTTGTTATTTTTACATCCTCATCACCGGCATTTTCCACATCAACTCCCGGAGGAGATTTGTGTTCAGCTGCCTGTTCCCTCGCCTGACTGCTGTTCATGAAAATCTCATGAGCTTCAATTACAAGATCTGTCCGCCTATTCGATAAATTCACCATAAATGTGTCCTTTCTTCAAAAACTGAAATTATTTATATTGATTAGTATTTCAAATAAACCTGGATTTTAGTATTTATGTTGAGTAACATTTTCAAGTAAAAGTTATTTTTCTCAAAAGTTAAATTAGAAAAATAAGGGTTAATACTTGCATTTTAAAAAAGTTCATGGTAAAATATCATCTGTTATGGGCAAGAAGCGGTTTGTTAACCGATTAAATATTATTGATTTTTTTGCTCACGTTTTACGCGAAATTAGGCTCGCAGGAGGTGAATACTTTGCCAAATATTAAATCTGCAATAAAGAGAGTTAAGGTTACTGAAACCAAGACTTTAAAGAATACTATCAGAAAGTCGGCTCTTAAGACCACTGTTAAGAAATGTAAAGAAGCTATTGCCAGCGGTGAGGGTGCTGCTGATGCTTACAAAGCAACTACCAAGGCTATAGATAAAGCTGCAGCTAAAAACTTGCTCCACAAAAACACCGCTGCGAGAAGAAAGTCAAGATTAGCAAAAGCTTTGAATGCGGCAAAATAATGTTGAAAAAAGCAAAAACTCAGGAAAACAGCCTGAGTTTTTTTGTTTCAATATACCCTCTGTTGACAATGTATAACACGCCTCACGCCGGCTATTTTGCCACTTTTCTTTGTCGTCGTCCTTGCCTTGCGTCAGCAAGGCTGCATCCATCCTCCTCGAAAATTGTCAAAATATCTCGGTGTGAGGTCGGTGATTTTTGAGTGAGATAATTTGGCTTGCGACAAGGCAAAGGCGTGCAGTAAGGCTTTGTGCCTTGCAAGCGGCTTCAACGCAGCCGCAGGGCAAATTAACCACTCAAAAACGTATTGTACATTGTCAATAGAGGGTAAAGTACCTCAAACACTAAACACTGTTAAATTTGCCGAGGTAAATTCAATTCTTTATTTACTTCCCCGCTCTCTATAATAAAAAAGGCTAAACAAACTCAACAAAAACCTGATTTGCCAGATCCAGGCCCAACCGGGTCAGTCTGATACTTTTATCATCGGTTTCGATAAGCTGTTTCTTTTTCAACCTGTCGATCTTAGCTGCATAGGCGTCGAATATATTCTGATTGAACCTGTCCTCAAATTTTTCTCTGCTCACACCATCAATAAGCCTGAGTCCCAGGAACATATACTCCGACATTTTTTCGCAGAAATCTCTGACATACCGTTCCTCAACCGGCTTTTGACCTTTTGACAGATATTCTATATAGCCCTCGATGGTGGCCTGGTTTTCAAATCTGATATCCTGGAGGAACGAATGCGCACCTGCACCCAGTCCAAGATACTCCAGACAGTTCCAGTATATGAGATTGTGCCGGCATTCGCAGCCTTCCCTTGCAAAATTGGAAAGTTCATAGTGATTAAAACCCTGTTGCTTTAGATATTCGATTGCATAATGATACATTTCCCTGTCAAGCTCATCCTCCATCTCAATAAGCTTGCCTGTATCGCGCATATCACCGAATCTTGTGCCTTCTTCAACCTTAAGGTCATATGCTGAAATGTGGGTTACACCCAGGTCTGTCAGTACACTCAGGGTATCCTTCCAATCCTTTAACGTCTGTCCCGGTATACCAAATATTATATCGGCATTTATATTATCAAAACCGGCTTTTTGGGCCATTTCCACACTGGAAACAAATTCATCTGCAGTATGTCGTCTGCCGAGGTATTTTAAAAGGTTTTCCTGATACGCCTGCAAACCGATGCTAATCCTGTTTATACCGTACTGTCCGTATTCCTTCAGCTTCTCTTCGTTTATTGTGCCGGGATTACTTTCAATGGTTATTTCACAGGGCTCCGATACATGATACTTTTCCCTGCACTCATTGAGAATCTCTCCTATAAACCGGGGTTCAACACAGGTTGGCGTCCCTCCTCCGATAAAAATGGTACCTATCTTGTTGAGTGCCATTTCATCCCGGTACAGATCAATCTCTTTTTTCATACAGGCAAAGTATTCTTCTGCCAAATCCATTTTTCCAACGTAGGAATTGAAATCACAATAGTTGCATTTTGAACCGCAAAAAGGAACATGAATATAAAGACCGGTTTTATTCATGAGTGACATGCTTTCATCTCCTTTTGGTAATATTTTGATACTCATGTATTTATACTACCATATCATGATATGGAGTTCCAGTTATTACTATACCATTTTTTATCATATTCCTTACTTTCTCTTTACTTTAAAATTTATAGACATTTGACAAAAATTTTGCTTATGCACTATTCGTGCTCTGTGGTATACTGGATAGGATTATAATGAAAATGGTGATACTTATGAAAAAAATTACGAATATTGCAAATGACACAAAAACTTTTTATAAAATGGCCTTTACCCTTGTTGTCCCCATGGCAATTCAGAATCTGATCAACGTCGGAATTTCTTCCATCGATGTCCTCATGCTGGGAAAAATCAGTGAAACTGTTTTATCTGCCGCTTCACTTGCAGGCCAGGTTCAATTTATCATGGTACTGATATTCTTCGGCCTGACTTCGGGGGCGGCCGTACTAACCGCGCAATACTGGGGAAAAGGAGATAAGGAGAGCATAATAAAAATAATGGGAATCTGTATGAGATTTTCATTGATTATCTCTGTTTTTTTCACATCGGCAGTGCTCATTTTTCCTCATCAGATAATGAGTATATTCACAAATGAAAAAGATGTTATTGCTGAAGGAGTTAAATATTTACGGATTGTTTCACTGTCTTATATATTCATGTCGGTAACAATGATTTACCTGAATGTGATGCGAAGTGTAGAGCGGGTGGTGGTCTCAACCGTCATATATCTCATTTCGCTGGTATCAAATGTGATAATAGCCTCTATTCTTATATTCGGCCTGTTTGGATTTCCTCAAATGGGTATACGGGGAGCAGCCATTGCAACTCTTTCCTCAAGAGGTATTGAGTTTTTATGTGTAATAATATATGCCAGAAAATTCAACGACGTTCTGCACTTTGGGATATCCAGCCTTTTTGTAAGGGACAGGCTGCTTTTCGGCGATTTTTTAAGGTACTCCATTCCTGTAACCCTCAATGAATTGATGTGGGGCGCCGGAGTGGCAACCAACGCCGTTATAATAGGACATCTGGGAAAGGCTGTAGTATCCTCCAATTCTGTTGCCCAGGTAGCCAGACAGCTTGCCACCGTCATAGCTTTCGGCCTTGCAAACGCCACTGCCATATCGGTTGGAAAAGCTATCGGTGAAAACAACCTGGATACCGCCAAAAATTATTCGAACAGATTTATCAAACTCAGCATTCTGGCAGGAGCCTGCGGTGCCATAATTATCCTCATAGCAAGGCCAATTGCCATTTCTGTCCTGAATCTGACACCGGTAACACAGGGATACCTGTCGGTAATGATGTACGTCATGTCCTACTTTGTAATAGCCCAGGCTTTTAATACCACCCTGGTTGTAGGAGTATTCCGTGCGGGAGGAGATACCCGTTTCGGCCTGTTCCTTGATGTTTCAACCATGTGGGGAGGTTCAATACTGTTAAGTGCCTTTGCTGCCTTTATCTTCAAGTGGAGTGTACCGGTGGTTTATATTATCTTAATGAGTGACGAGATAATTAAAATACCTCTCACTTTAGCCCGGTACAGGAGCCGGAAGTGGCTGAACAACGTTACAAGGTAACCTCCTTATTTTTCTTTGGCCTGACCTTAATTTCAAGCAATTTAATAATATCGTCTGTTTCTGCTTCCGAAAAGGGCCGATAATTTACCCAGCCACCTTCTCCGCAGGGATATCTTCGTTCCCACAGCTCCAAAGTCTTTTGAAGATAGGCTTCCCTGTTTTTCTCCAATACTTCTTTTCCTTTACCGTTTATTTGGAGTAAAACAGTGAAACCCTCTTTTTCAAAAAACAAATAGCACAGGTGAGTCGCGTTATTGGAATATTTGTATCCCCAGCCATAATTATTCCCAAAAGGAAACCTGAGTTCCTTCACCAGCTTGTAGTTTGCCGCCAGTTTCAATTCCAGATATTTCAGAAGCCTGCTGCTATATTCTCCCAGATATTTAAAGATATCATTTTCAGATGGGATAACCTCTTTGTCAAGCATTCGTTCATGCATATTCTCTATCTCCCATGAGAAAATTATAAATTTATCGGCCTGCCAATTTTTTTATCAATCCTCCATTGAGGTGGATTGCCATCTTCTCCCCAGTATTCATTCAGTAATTTTATTTTACCGTTTAAAAATTCAAAGAAGGAGGTTGCGTGAAATGATAAGTCACCAGAATCAGGTTCAACTTTAACAACAGAGATTACCAGATTGTTGATTGTCTCCAACCGTTCAATAACAATCCTCCAATCCCCTGGATATTCTCTATTTGCAGTAACAAATTCCTCTGCATTAAACTTTTCATTTGTATTATTCCAGTTGATTATTGCCTCCTGGTCAAAATATGTGTGTATGTTATTCCAATTCTGATCGTTTATATCATTCCATAAAGCTTTTACCTTGTCTGTGTTATTCACTTGACAGCCTCCTTTTTAATAAATGATTGCAATTCTTAAACCTAATGAGCAGCAAGATTAATTAGTAACCGGATTAACAATTCTTATTTATAAGTTCAAATGCTTTTTTAATATCCTCGGCAATCATAGTACGTTTAGATTTTTCAATTAAATAATTCTTACCTGTTTGCAGGTAGGACGGAAATACCCTGATATCACCAAACATATACTCATTACCTCTGATTTTATATGTGGAGCCTGCCGGAATAACCCGTTTGCCAAAACGTTTTCTTGCAATATTGTTCATCGCACTTATCGCCACATCACCCATTAACATATAAACCTTTACATTGGGATACAGTTCCAGTTCATTTTCAAGCAACTGGCTGCATGATTTGATTGTACTGTTAGGTATACTATATTCTATTTTGGGACATTTGACTGCGGTTGTAATCTGAAAGCCTTCAGATATTATGTCTTTAAGCCCTTTTACGTTTATTCCCGCATCCTGGAATGCCTGGATTGTGGTAACCATATAGTCGGTTCTTTCTTCAGAGTAGTAATCTCCGGCATTACCGGGCGGAGCTTCAGAAATCATAAGAACTTTAACTTTACCGTAATCAATTTTCCAATCCGGTTTACGAAATCCGCTTTTTACAATTCCCGTACAGTTACAACTGATAGCTTCCATCATAATTTTCACTCCTGATTTTCAATATATAAAAACAATTTTCTCTGAAGTATATCATAGATAATATGACGATATCGTGTCATATTATATAATTTCAAATCAGTACATAATCTACTTACTCCATCAATTCGAATTATTAAGTATTAATGTTTTCATAAAAATCCCTTCAGTTTGAAATGCTGATAATAACAGTATTATATATTTACATAATTTCATAATTAGTAACTATTTCTCTTATAGCACATAATATAATAATATAGTTTTTATTAGGAGGCCCTGAAATGCTGGATTGTTTTCCCAAGAATGTTTTATGCAGCCCCAAAAAAGATGATCTCCTGCCAATACCCTCAGAAAGTATGGATGGCATGGACGGTATGCATGGTATGCACTGTATGGATTGCATGGACTGCATACATGACATGGACGGTGTATATGATATGAATTATAATGATGTATTTTATCACCATGCCCACCACCACTTTCTTCATCGTCGGTACTAATTCATTTCTATAACCGGTGTTTGAATGGGCTTGTCGCATATGAAACAAAGCCCATTTTGTATATAAGCCGTCAAATAAAATTGTTATAGTGCTTTTACCATAATAAGGCAGGGGCATTCTTCACCCCATATCTCCTTCAATTCCTCCAGAGGATAGAAGCCCATTTTACAGTAAAATTTTCTGGTTTTCATATAGTATTCATCAGGATGTGAATCACCCAGGGTCTTTACCATAAGAAACTTGACATTTTTATTAATCAATTCTTCCTGTGCTGTCTCCAGAAGCTTTTTACCTATTCCCATGTGCTGATATTCCTTTAACACAGCTGTTACATATATTTCCGAAGTATAAATATTAATAGCCTTTATACTGATAAACCCAACAGGTTTATCGAGCCTGTATGCCGTGTAAAAATCTGTATTTACCGACCCGCCCGCATACTCCACGATGGCTTCTTCAATCCCGAACCATTCAGGCAGCTGTCTCAATATTGAATTTGTAATATTTGATTTTTGTCCGCTGTCTGCTAATTTAATAATATTAATCATAAAAATCCCTACATTCATACATTAATTAAAAACCGCCGGCTTAATAAGCCGATGCTATACCTGGTTATTATAAAAGTCAGGTTTTAATATAAAATTATGTTACCCCCTTGGATAATACATAATAATCCCAACTCCAACCAAAGCAATTGCTCCGCCTACTAAGTCAATTTTGTCGGGAACAACCTTGTCCACCTGCCACCCCCATAAAATTGACAAAACAATAAATATCCCTCCGTAAGTGGCATAGACTCTCCCGAAGGAAGCATTCTGAGGCTGCAAGGTAGGAACGATTCCATATAATATGAGGATGATTGAGCCTGCAATTCCATATAATATGCCTCTTCCCTCACGCAGCCATAGCCAGATCAAGTATCCTCCACCTATTTCGAATATTCCGGCTATTATAAAGTAAAACAGCGATTTGACTATTTCCAATGGCTTCCTCCCCCTTCAACCTCCAATAACTTATTATAATACTCTCGAAAACTCCAATAGCTTTCGAGCTCTATGTTTTAAGATGCAATTTTCTTCTCGCACCTCTAACATTCTCCAGTTTTTTAC
>NZ_JHYD01000053.1 GCF_000621505.1 Ruminiclostridium cellobioparum DSM 1351 = ATCC 15832 | reverse complement strand
TGGTAAATACTTTGAATATTTCGCACGGCCATAAATTCACAGGTTAGTTTGGAAGACAAACGCAAGTGAAGTCTTTCAAGCTAACCTCCATGAGCTGCAATAGCGGCCACAAAATGTCAGCCAAACACCCTGGCCTGTGCATATTTTGAAAAAGCAGTATTTCTTCTGTTGTCCAGCTGTATGATATCTCTTATTATATTGGGCAGGAACTCATCGTATTTCACTTCAAGAATTATGGGGTCACTGTCCCTGGTTTTAAGGGTGGGCAATTCCCTGTTAAAGAGTTCTTTTGAACTCAGCCCGGTTTTTATTTCACTGTCGATTGTTATACGTACATTGCCGGGTTCATATATATACGGCTCCCTTACGTAATCCACAAGAGTTTTTGGCCTCAATTGCTGGTAATTCATTTTAAAATAAAGCTCAATCAAAAGCGGATGGGTTGATCTTTTCATCCAGTCCAGATCACCTGAAATTATCATGCTGCATTGGCTTTCGGTCAGCCTGGCAGACCGTTTGAAACACAAACCGTTCACCTTTCCCTTTTTCTCAAGCCTGATAAAGGTTAAATCGTCATTATAGTACCTGATTCGGAATTTCTCCCTGTTATTGATGCCGTTTATTTTTTCCATCAAAGCTTTGTTGCTGTAATTGTCGAAATAAAGGCTTCTTATCCTGTATTTCCCGCTATCACCCGCATTAGGGTCAGGTTTGGCTATATATTTCAGCTTTTGCCGAAGAGCAATGTAATCGGAATAATTTATATTATGCTTTATTTCATGTCTCAACTTTGGCTCACCCATCTGTATCACCTCTTAATGTGAATTATTTTGACTGCTACAAGACAAATGATAATATACCAATGTGATGATTTTCTGAACATAACCTGATTTCTGTAAAAAAATTAACCTTTACTTAACATGTATATAACAAAACATATATATGACAAAATTTAATAAGCCGTATTCCTGTTAATCTCCGCAATAACATAAAAAGGACCGTCTTCATTATAAACTGAACCCCCAAACACCAGACACAGATCTGATGCTGGGAGCTGCAGCTCACCGAGACAGTCCTTTAACCGTTATATTTTATTGTTCAGAATGCTTTTGCAGCAACAGCAGGATATATGCTTACAGCATTTCTCTCTGTATTGCTCTGGAGAGCATGGGGATCACCTGTTTCTTTCTGGAAACTACACCGCCGAGGAAGGTACTGCTTTCGCCGTTTTTAATATTGAACGCCTTTTCCACAAGTCCTGCATTATCACCTGCGTAAAGTATTTCAGAGCCTTCGTTTATAATGTCCGTCACCATCAGAAGTATAAGACTGTAGCCCTTGTTCTCCTGAACGGTTTTCATGTGCTTCAGAAGGCTGTCCTTCACCTTTCTGAAGGCTTCTGAATCGCTGGAGTTTATCTGCCCTACTCCAATCTTGTATTTATTTAGAATAAAATCCTTAAAGTCATAGTCCAGTATTGTCTGCGGACTCATACCCTCCAGTGACGCACTGGCCTTGAACAATGCGGTTGAAAACTCTTCAATATTGATGTCGGCGATCTTGGCCAGCTTCTGGGCAGCCAGTTCGTCGGCATACGTACTGGTAGGAGATTTAAATTTCATTGTATCGGAAATTATAGCGGCACACAGTATTCCTGCTATCTTTTTTGAAGGATTCAAACCGTTTTCGAAATACATGTTCGCAATCAGAGTTGACGTACTGCCCACTGCATCGTTTTTAAAATATATGGGGTAACTTGTCTGAATATCCCCTATCCTGTGATGGTCAATTATTTCAAGGATATCGGCCTGCTCTATCCCGTCTATGGTTTGGGCTTTTTCATTGTGGTCCACAAGAATAATCTTTTTTCTTCTCTGGGAAATGAGATGGTATCTGGAAATAAAGCCCCTTATCCTTCCCTCGTCGTCGACGACAGGATAGCTCCTGTATCTGGTCTTGAGCATTTTTT
Source organism: Ruminiclostridium cellobioparum DSM 1351 = ATCC 15832 (assembly GCF_000621505.1). Taxonomy (GTDB): domain Bacteria; phylum Bacillota; class Clostridia; order Acetivibrionales; family DSM-1351; genus Ruminiclostridium; species Ruminiclostridium cellobioparum. The sequence goes on along the minus strand of NZ_JHYD01000053.1, from coordinate 36,637 downwards.
CCTTTATGTTGTCTATATAGTCGTGAATGTTAAATAAAACGAGCTGCTTTCTGGTCATGATGTAGCTGACCGGTATGCTTTGATTTATAAGCCTCGCAGTGGTAAACGTATCATAGCATGTCTCCAGGACAATACAGCCTGTTTCCTGCGCATAATCCAATACTTCCTTATCTATCTGTCCTCCGCAGGTGAGAATCAGGCAGCTGACCCCTATGGAAATGGCCTTTAACTGGCTGTCCTTCCGGTTTCCGATAATGACGATGTCCCCCTTTTCCACAAAAGGCTCCATGTCCTCTGGAATCATTGCGGCAATAACCACTTTGCCTGCGGCCCTGAATTCATCTTCATTTCCACAGATAAGCCTGGCATTGAGGGTGTCGGTAATATTTCTCAAGGGCGTGCTGCTTGCCGAAAGAATATTGTTTTCAAGTGCATCCAGATAGCTGCTTGTAATATCCGACAGGGTGATTATCCCCAGCAGCTTGCCGTTTATATCGGCAACAGGCAGAACCTTGATATTGTTTTTCTGCATTATGCTCCAGGCTGACTTTATTGAGATGTCTTCCGAGACCGGATTGATTATGTCCATATTCAGATCCGACACCTGGGTACGGACAGTCTCCTTATACTCTGGGACATCTACACCGAAATATTTGAGCACAAACTCCGTTTCTCTGTTAATATCACCGATCCTTACCGGTAAAGCATCCATCGCATGCCTTCTTTTCAGTTCGGCATATGCTATGGCAGAACATATGGAATCAGTATCGGGATTCTTATGACCTGTAATATATATCAGTTCATTCACTAATCATGCCTCCACGAATATTTGAGTTTTTACAGCCAAGCTTTATTTTACACTAATACCCTGGTAATCGGCAAGAAATTTTCAGGTGTATTTCACATACCTAACTTTCTTCCTTATCCAGCTTCAATTCAAACCAGAAAATGCTGCCCTGGCCGTTTTTACTGATTACACCGTATTCCGCCCGGTGCATATCCAGAATTGTCTTAACGATGGACAAACCCAGGCCTGTGCCTATGGCAGCTCTTTTATAGGCCTTATCCGCCTTGTAGTATCTGTCCCAGATTAAAGGCAGCAGTTCTTCCTCTATTCCTTCCCCCGAATCTATTATTTCGATTTTAACATGTTCCCCTGTATTACTCTGTACAATTGTAACAGTTTTATCCGGCCCGGTATAAGTTATAGCATTGTTAATAAGGTTATATAAAACCTGGGATATTTTTACGGGATCGGCTTTTACCCAGGCGTCGCCGCTGCTGATGAATTTAAGCTTGTAACCATCCTGTTCTGTCAGTTTATTATACCGGAGCAATATTTCCTCGACACTTTTAGTCAGGTTGAAGCGTTCTGTTGTCAGGCTCTGGGTTCCCGACCTGAACTTTGAGATATCCATGATGTCATTCACCAGGGTAGTCAGTCTCCTGGCCTCATCAATTATTATCTGAATGTTTTCAGGCGTGTTCTCTCCCGGCAGGTCCCTCATGACCTCGCCGTAACCGGTTATCATGGTCAAAGGCGTTCTCAGGTCATGGGAGATATTCGCAATGAGCTCACGCCTTAACCCCTCCACCTTTGACAGTTCCTTTGCGGCATAATTGAGTGTATCGTTCAGTTCTGCAATTTCCAGATAACCTCTTCCTTCAAAGGTGGTTTCATAATTACCCTTTGCCAGTTCTTTAGCCGAATGGTTAATTTTAATAATGGGTCTTGATATTCTTTTTGAGACAAACAGAGCCAGGCCCAGTGCCAACAGGATTGTTATTATGGTGACATACACCAGCTGTACTCTCAGGGTATCCACTGTGGCATTGACCGGAGTAATGGTTGAATTAAGCATTAATACTACTTTTGAGCCATCCGCCTTCTGAACTATTCTAACATAGATCACACTTTCATCTATCCGTCCCACGCCCTTAGGCATCGGACCCTGAAAGTATTTTTCCTTAAGGAACGGGTCCCTGGGTTCACCTGTTCCCCTTGACTCAAGCAGTTCTCCGCCGTTTTGTTCAGCCTTTTTGTATAAATCATACAGTTCACTGCCCGGCATCCTGTGTATCAGGCTGTCGGGAGCCGCATCCGAGGAAAATACATTGGTTCCGTCCTCAAGCATAACCCTTATATAGGTTTGATTCTGCCTTGATAAAGAATCCAATAAGACATTAAGTTCCTCATTGTTAATATTCTTTTCAATTGTTTCAGCAGATGATTTGATATTGTTGATTTTTATCCGCCTGTAAAAGTCATCCAGAAATACAATCTGGAAGAACCATAGCATCACCAGCATTACCGCCGCAAAAAGGGCAAGATAAAAAAACAGCTTGTATTTTATACTCATTTTTTCAAGTTTCAAAACGATATCCCACCCCTCTGAGGGTAACTATATATCTGCTGTATTCACCAAGGCTCTTTCTAAGGAGTTTTATGTGGGTGTCCAGGGTCCTGTCGTCACCAAAGAAGTCGTAACCCCAGACATCGGTTATCAGTTTTTCCCTTGTCAAGGCTATACCCCTGTTTTTCACAAAATAGAACAATAGATCATACTCTTTCGGGGACATGTCGGTTCTATCCCCGTCAATATAGACAAGCCTGCCTGTAAAGTCCACCGTCAAACCCTCCAGGTTTACTACTTCCCTCTTGTTTTCTTCCATACCTGCTCCGCTGCTGCGCTTCATTATAGCACTGATCCTCATCATCAGTTCCTTTGGAGAAAACGGTTTTACAACATAATCGTCGATTCCAAGTTCAAACCCGTGGATCTTGTCATATTCCTCACCCCTTGCCGAAAGCATGAGTACGGGTATATTTTTTGTTTTCCTTATTTCCTTGCAGGCAGAGAAACCATCCAGTTCAGGCATCATAATATCCATTATTATGATATCGAAGTCCTTTTCCCGGCATACACCGACCGCTTCCATACCATCAGCTGCCTCGCTGACCTCATGGCCTTCAAAGACTGCATATTTCTTAATAATTTCACGTATCCCTGCTTCATCATCAACAACCAGAATCTTATACATACAGTCACCCTCTTATATTGGAAAGACCCTTCACGCCATTTCCGGAATGATATTATTATACATCATCTCCTGAAAATAATTGTGAAGGGCCGGTGAATTCCAAATGAAATTTTTAAACCATGGCCTTGATTGCCCTTTTGTTCCGGTACATCTGGCGGTCTGCCATGTCCAGCAAGCCCTCGACCGTTATATCCGCTTCCCCGTCATACTGGGAAAATCCATAGCTGATGCTGATTGTATAGTCCTTATTTGAAAACGGCTTTAACTGTTTTAATTCCCCTGATATCCTGCCCATGACCTTCTCGGAATATTCCATTGTACAACCCGGAAACACAATAACAAATTCATCTCCGCCAAGCCTGCTTATCACATCGGTTTCCCTTATATTATTTTTAATGGTGCATATAACCGTCTTTATAAGAAAATCTCCCTCTCTGTGTCCAAGCATATCATTGATAACCTTTAAATCATTTACATCGATATAGCATACCGTCAGATTCCTTCTCTGCTCTTTGCACAACTCCAGCTGCTCTTCTATGAACTTAAGCCCCGAACCTCTGTTAAGTGTTCCGGTCATTACATCCTTCAGATTGTTCATCTTCAATCTGTCATATTTTATCCTGTTGAGCAGGAAATAATTTATGAGGTATATGGTTCCGCCTATTGAGGCTATCAATACTGCCACTATGATTATAACATTCATATAAACCCTGCCGCTTTGGGTGATATTATTCTGGAACTCCGTTGTATAATCGAACAGGCTGAATAAGAATATGAGTATTACAAAAACCGTTATCAGGTTCCCGAAGAGTAAAACCATAAAGCGTTTGTTATTTTTATAAATCCTTTTACGTGCTTTTATAAAATCATCGGAAATAAACTTCAGGATTAAATAGGAAAACAAAAATATCAAAAGATCTCCAACCGTAACATGAATAAAACTGCTCCTGAACTCTGATTTATCCAGTTTCAGCGGATAAATATAAACAAGTGTCACCAGCAGTTCCCCGAAACCAAGTGTAAGCAGGCCGAAAAGAGCCGAAACCGAAGTGTAGTACATATTGTGTTTACAAAATATCATTATAATAAACACAGTAGCCAAAATATAACCTATTATTTTGATGCCCATGATTGAATCCGGCATTGTTACATTGATCAGAGCAACAATAGAAGCTATGGACAAGCTGCTGAAGACATAGTTTATCAAAGGAACTTTTTTCAGGTCGGTATTTAGTCTATATATTATGTAACAGATAGTTAATGAGGATAACAGCGCTGAATATGATTCCAGGATAATACTAAAAAGCAATACTAATCACTCCCATGTCCATTTTTACAAATGGCTACTTCATTATGTACTATTATATAATAAGGTTTTTTAAAAAATATTGGATGCAATTAATAGTATTATACTTTAATAAGCTAAAGTTTTTGTGGAAAATATCCAATCTGCCGATTAACATCCCAAATGCTCTCCTTTAAAGTCATACACGTTTTCTGCAGTCATTAACCTCCGACTTTTGCTGATATTAAAGTAATCCCGATAAGTTTATAATTATATTCTGCACTATTTCCCGAAGTTGTTAAAGTCTCAGAAGTACTCTATAGTAATCGAACCCTTTTGCAATTGAATCCATTAATTTATATAATATTCTATGCTAATCGGACTGTTTTAACAAGCATAAAGCTCGAATATTCAACATTATTCGAGCTTATTATAAATTTTGATTTAAATATATTTAACTGTCTGCCGATGCAAAGATCTTTGTCGGGCACTGCTGTTCATGGTTTTTGAACTCTTACAAAATAATCATCATATATCATGAGTTTCCTGTTCAAACTGTCAAACCCATTTTTCCGCAGAGAGGCTATACGTTCTACAGCAGAGGGAACAGCCTTGGTTAGAATTGCTTCAACATCAAATTCCCTATAAAAATTTTCATTGGCTATTTCCAAAATCTCATCAATGATTTGTTGATTCTCAAATTTACTCTGTAAATCAATCCTCAGTACTCCAAAATGGTTGAACTCATCTTCTGCAATCCTGTGAAACATCTCCACAGTCCCTATTTTGTCAGAAGTACCTTTAAGAATCACTGTCCATCTGACAAAGTATCCGTTGTCATAGGAAAAATCCCAGAAATTTATGGCCTGCCTCATTCTCTCAATAGTTGTATAGTGAAAATCATCTCCATGGCAGTTGTCCGAGTTAAATAACGGTACTGCATTTTCGTCGGAGTAGCATTTTAACAGTTCCTCTGCATCTTCCGTAACAGTTTTTCTCAGCGTAATAAGTTTTGACCTGTACTCAGGACACTTTTTATAGACCTCCATCACTAAAATACCCTCCATTTTATACTTATTGGATATGTAATCAATATCCGTTACACATCCAATAAATAGTATAATACAGGAGGGCCAAGAGAACAAGTGTTCTCTTCCTTTATTCTATATATATGTCCAAATTCCGATGCGAGAATTCCTTTGGCTCCAACCTTAAGCTTATGCATGCCCATGAAACCACTGCTAGACTCTATAAATCTTTTGTTTTATGGTAACTGTTTCAAAAGGAACCTGGGATCAATATCAGGATTGCCCGGAATCAGCATTTTGGGGTCACAATTATAATTCGGAGAAATAAATGCCTTTTTATCTATAGTCTGATTGATCCCGGCATTTTTTAAACTGTTTGCCTCATTTGAGATTTCAGCAACACAAATTGACGGTAAAAAAACTGAAGTAATAGCAGTTAATGTAAAAGCACTTAACAAAACCTTGACTTTTTTCATAATTTCCCACCTCGAATACTTTTGACGATGGATATTATAAAAAGTTCCAAATATAATAATAAATATTCAATAAAGAATAAATCAACCGGCTTTACCGGCCTTATATGGCCATTTCATCAATAGTTCCGCTGAATCCCAACACCAGATTTTCCTTTTCCTTTTTTGCCTTTGTGGAAGCAAGGCTTGCAAGATTAATGAGATTTGTAATGTTTTTGTACATATCCCCGTCTCTTGAATTGCACCTCTTCTTTCCTCCGGCAATTCCCGCTGAAATCCCGACACTTATATCACCAATAAAGTTATGTTGTCTGACCCTGTTCAATACCGACTGTGCCAGTACCTCGCAGTCCTCTGCACATTTACCCGTTAAAAGGGCAAATTCATCACCGCCGTATCTGCAGAGGAATGTGTCTGCCGGCACACACTCTTTAAGAATTTTGGAAATTTCCTTTAAAATATTATCCCCTACGGTATGCCCATATTTTTTATTGATATATCCAAAGTTATTCACATCAAAAAATATGATGGATATCTCTCCGCCCTGATCCAGGAGTTTTTGAGATTTATGTATAATGTAGCTGCTTTTATATAAACCCGTCAGCATATCAACGTGCTTGCCAATTTCAATGTCAACAGCACTTTTCGTTATTACCCCGGTGACCTCATCCCCGTGGGTAACAATAAGAATCTGGCTGCTCTCATCTTCAAAAAGTTCCTTTGCACTCCAAACAGATTCGTTCTCATCAATATACTTGCATCTTCCCGACATGGCATCCAGTACAATCCTGTTGGGATGAGCCGTTATCAAATCATTCCTGGTCAGGATTCCAACAATCTCTCCATTTTCAATGACCGGAAAACAGTCGTAATGATCTTTTTCTACTATCTTCTGAATCCGCCTGATTCCCCAAAAGGCATCAACCGTTGTATAGTCTTTTATCATAATTTCAAAAACTTTTCTTATCATAAATCTATTGCTTTGCTAACATGAAGCACAATATTCACCTGTGCTTTAACTATTGTTGCTTCGTTAGCAACCTGCTCCCCTTCCTCCAGCATAAGTCCAACCAGTTTTTCTTTCGGAAGCATGCTGAAAAGGGCCTTTCTTACAACCATTGCCTCTATAACCGGATGGTCCACCTTTATAATTTCGTACTGTTCCGGAGACAATATATCTACCATACGTCTTGCTGCCTCCGGACCGATGGGTGCCCTCCTGCCCACAAATAATACATCCTGCATGGGGGGCATCTCAAATTCGGACATACGCATGGTAATCTCAGCTTTTTTTGAACCATCTACGCTTTTCGACATTCTTCATCCTTCTTCCGTTTATTTTACTTGGTATTTTATCACATTCTGGTTAATTATTCTATTCGAATAATATTATATTTTCCGCAAAGTTCAATTATATATACAGTTATATATACAGTTGATGTATAGTGTTGTAACAACATTGAAAGTTTTGAAAACATATCTGAAATACACAGGTAGACTTAATCAAAATCCGACATTTTCCCTGCTGCGAATTGCTCCATACCTTTTCTGAATGAAGCATTACGTCCCTGATAAATATTCTATAAATATATTTCTTTAGCGTCTTTGGGTAAAACATGAACATCTTTTAAAAATTTCAAACTGTTATTTGCCTCAGTTTCGTTATACTTAATATTCATAGTATGAGATATCTCTCTGGCAATATCATCAAATAAATCACACATGATAAAAACTGCCTCCCAAATATTTTTTATAACTCCTGAAGGGTAGGTTTTCAAGAATGCGTTCCAATTATTTTCTTCCAGCCATTTATACATATATTTGCCCGACTTCCCAATACTGACAGTGAAATTTGTTTTATATCCGATTTTCCAACCCAAAAGACGTATTAGCTGAGGCCGGACAACTAAATTCAGCATGTCCATAACATATGGTACTTCTTCCCGCCACAAACCTTTGGCTACATTATTAAGACACCACCAGAATTCATTGCATGTATCTAGAAATTGAACTTCTGTGGGTTTCTTTATCCAATAATCCTCATCGGTTGCTTCCGGAATATCGGGCAGATATTTATCCTTATCAAGCAGTATCCTGCAAAGCCTGTCTTCTTTAATTCCTTTAAGTGCTTGGTTTAATGTGCATACATGCAAATCAAGACGGTTTCCGTCAGCAAATTGAATCAGCCAGCCATAGCAATTTTCCATATCACTTGGATAATACGAATTTTCTTCAGGATACTGCATATACAACCGTTCACCAAATTGGTCGATCCACTGCCTGTCTTCACGAAATGATTTCGTTTCCTCAACAACATATACAATATCATAATCCTGAAAAATATCCTTTACAGCATTAGGATTGGTTCTTGAACCGTTCATAAAAACTGCACAAACTCGTTTATCCTTTTCGGCGATATTTAATATTAAATCAAACATATCCTGCTCTGTACGCATAGAACCTCCTGTTTTTATAACCCAGCCTCTTTCAGCTCTTTTTAATACACTAATAATATCAATAATCTTCCATATGGTCAAACAACTGGCAGACAAGCAAAAAGCCATAGTACCATTGCATTTTCCAATAGTAAAAATTCCTTGATTTTTACTTTGCAATTTCCTATGACTTCTGATTAAACTTTTTTTATCTGATGATAAAACTCTTTTACCATGCAGTAAAACTCTTTTTTGCCGTAACCCCGGAACTGACGTTATATCTCCCGCCTGCCTTCCAGGGCCTTTGCCAGCGTAACCTCATCAGCGTATTCAAGATCTCCTCCCACAGGGATTCCGTGGGCTATCCGGGTAGTTTTTATACCCAGTGGCTTAATCAGCTTTGAAATGTACATGGCGGTGGCTTCCCCCTCCACATTGGGGTTGGTTGCTAAAATTACTTCCTTGACCTGCCCGTCTCCCAGTCTTCTGATCAGCTCTTTTATACGAATTTCTTCCGGTCCTATGCCCAGCATGGGAGAAATTGCCCCGTGCAGGACATGATACAAACCTTTAAACTCCCTGGTGCGTTCCATAGCCACAACATCCCTTGCATCCTGTACAACGCAGATAGCGGATTTGTCCCTGGAGTTGCCGCTGCACAAAGGGCATGGGTCGGTATCGGTCAGATTGCTGCAAACCGAACAGTATTTTGTTTTTTGCTTTGCATCCAGTATTGAATTAGCCAGTCCCTGAACCTTTTCCATCGGCATGTTGATAACATGAAAAGCCAGTCTTTGTGCAGACTTGTGTCCAATACCGGGCAGCTTCTGAAATTCCTCTACAAGTTTTGCAACAGGAACTGCGAAATAATCCATTTTACCCTCCGTGCTCCCGGTGTACTTTATAGTGCACCAATATGATGGTTATATGACATTTTATTGTGCATAAAAATAATTTCAACAGCTAACAAAAACGCCCTGACGGGCGCTTTTGCCATAGAAAAATTTATTTGCGCAAAATCCTAGAACAGACCGGGCAATCCGCCTAAGCCTCCAGTAATCTTGCCCATCTCTGAATTTGCAAGTTCATCTGCTTTTCTAAGTGCTTCGTTTACCGCACTTAATATGAGATCCTGAAGCATTTCCACATCATCCGGATCAACAACCTCAGGTTTAATAACAATCTCTTTAATTTCCTTCTTACCTGTTGCAACTATTGAAATTGCTCCGCCGCCTACAGAAACCTCAACGGTTTTACCCTCCAATTCCTGCTGGGCCTTTTCCATATCCCTCTGCATCTTTTGTGCCTGCTTCATAAGGTTATTCATGTTTCCTCCGCCGCCGAAGCCTCCGCCAAAGCCGCCTCCTGGAAATCCGCCTTTTGCCATATATTACATCCTCCTGTTAACTGGATTTTTATAATTATCGAAATAATAAAATATCTGATTTCATTATTTAGCCATTCCCTAATATTATAACTTATTCATCTATTATATCAAGGTGAACATTCAGTTTACCTGCAATTTCCCTTGCATTTTTTAACAAAGTACTTTCCTGCTCCTCACTTTTTTCCGAAACCGGACCTGGAACAATGTTTCCAAGCTCCTCCTCATCTATAAACTTGATACGGACCTGCCTGCCAAGCTTTTTCTGCAGGACATTATAAAGCACCTCGACGTACTCGGGCTTTGCCACAACATTTTTAAAGGATCCCACTCCTTCCGGGAAAACCACCAGTATTGTCGACTCATCACCTGCCACAGCCCTCGTGGAAGCTAAATAGGTCACCAGCATCATTCTCCCGCTGGCCTTAAGCTCGGTCATTACCTCCGGCCAGACTTCCAAAGGCTGATGGGCAGCCAAATTATTTCCCCCGGTGCCGGCGGCTGAAGCAGTACTGCCGCCGGATGCCTTGCTGCCTGCCGCCGACGGAGGTGCAAAGGGATTTTGTACCCCGCCGCCGTCGGGAACCGGCGGCATTCTGTCCAGTACTTTTTCCGAAGTCCGGCCCTGTGCGGCAAAACCTGCCGCAGGCGCAGCATCGCTGCCACTCCGGGGCTGGGCTGCGCCTGCACCGGATCTTATGGCATTTTCAAGATCGGTTATTCTGTCAGCCAGAGCATTATTGCCCTCTCCCTGGCCATAGTTCCCTACGCTTATGGAGATAAGCATCACTTCCAGGAACACCCTCTGGTTCAGGGCGTATTTGAGCTGGGATTCAAAGGCTGACAGTTCCTTTATGATTGAAATAATTCTTTCCCTGGTAAAGGCTTCAGACTGCTGCATCATATTATCGAGATACTGACTGCTGACATCAATAATACCGGCAGGGTTATCAGTTATCTTGCAGAGCAGCAGATTTCTGAAATACATTACCAGATCGGATGCAAACCTGAGGATATCCCGCCCGTTTGAGGACAGCCTTTCAACACCGTTGACCAGTCCTTCCACATTTGTATCTTTTATATAATCGACTATTTCCGAAATAAAATCGTCACTGACTATCCCTATTACATTGAGAACATCCTGATGGGTAATGTCCTTGTTGCCCACTGAAATACACTGGTCGAGAATACTTAAAGCATCTCTCATGGCGCCGTCGGCCAGTCTGGCAATCAGCAGGGCCGCGTCATCCTCCAGAGATATTCCGCTTGCGCCGGCGACTACCTTTACTCTTTCGGCTATGCTGCCGGGAGTAATCTTTTTAAAATCAAATCTCTGACACCTTGACAGTATGGTGGCCGGCAATTTATGCGGATCGGTGGTGGCCAGTATGAAAACCACATGCGCAGGCGGTTCCTCCAGTGTTTTAAGCAGAGCATTAAAAGCCCCTGCTGAGAGCATATGCACCTCGTCGATTATGTATACCTTGTAGCGTGCCTGCGACGGTGCATACACCACTTCATCCCTGATTTCCCTGATGTTGTCCACGCTGTTGTTTGAAGCCGCATCTATTTCAACGACATCCAGAATAGAGTCATTTAATATACCTTTGCATATTTCACATTCATTGCAGGGATCTCCATCTTTGGTATTGAGACAGTTTATTGCCCTGGCAAAGATTTTTGCCATAGTGGTTTTTCCCGTCCCCCTTGTGCCGCAGAAAAGGTATGCATGTCCGATACGTTCCGATTTTACGGTATTCTTGATAGTTCTGACCACATGTTCCTGCTCTACCACATCCTCAAAAACAAGGGGTCTCCATTTTCTATATAAGGCTGTATATGACATACTCCACTTCCTCTCTCCGGTTAAGCATCAGGTGTATCAGTAATTTTACCGCATTTATTATTGCTCACACGTATATATAATATTTTATATGAATTAAAGTAATAATTAAATAGTTGATTCAGCTGTTAATTATTGTCCCATAATTATCTCCCGTGAAACAAAATGAGCCTGTTCCACAAGTCACATGACTTTGAACAGGCTTGCTTTGTTTTATAAATGAATGGCCGTACACCTATCGTCGATAGAAATATATAGCCGTTACCTTCACAGTTAACTCTAACCAGGTAACCTAGCGGCACACAGAATTTACCGCTTACCGCTGCTTCCTTCCGGACCTGACGGGGTTCACAGACTTCTATTGCGCAAGACCCAATTTTCATTGCCACTTGCAAAGGGCAGGCACTACATACTAAAACCTCGGACAGGAATTCAATCCTGCTATAGCGGATTGCAGGTACAGGGCACCGCTACCTCCCCATCTAGTACGGCCAAAATTGGCTTATCGTAATGTATACTGTTCCAAATCCGTCTGTTCAATTTAATATATCGCCTACACCGAAATGAATTCGGCTTCGGCTCCGCAGACTATGTCTGCACACCCCGCTCTTGCGTGGTGTTTGAACAACATCAGTGGGAGATTGGTACTCACCGCTGAATGATTCTCCAATCGAAAATCCTCCACCTTAGAGGTGGGGACTGTATTAATTTGTTCAACTTCAGTACACTTTACACATTATAACCTAAATGCTGCTGCATAGCAATAGTTATCCTCCTGTAAATATTTGTAAGTTAAAATACCCGCCATTGACATCCGCATCGCTATTCATGGCAGAAAAAAAGCACCTCAGATTTATAAAATATAATAATTCCTGATAAATAGGTGCCCAAACTAACAAAAAACAAATCAATATGTTTAAAGGAGGAACAAAATGAAAAAGCTTATAATGGCTTTACACTTATTATTATACCACGATTTTCCTAAAATAATGTTAAGATTGTATAACAAATATTAATAAAATGTGAATAGTGGAGAGTTTGACCAAATATCCGCCCATACGCAGTCAACTACATTATAAAATTGACTATTATGGTGGCAATACCAACATAAAGTGCAACCTGCCCTATAGCAGCGCCGATATTGTCCTGTTCATATATTTCGTTCCATATATCCACCTTGACAATGCCTGTAAATATGAGCTTGAAGAGTGCCGAAAGGATTCCGAAAATAGCAAGGCTTACCGCGATTACTACCGACACGGTCAGCAATTCAAAGTCCATACTGTAGAAGGTCATCACACCTGCAATTATGGTCTGAACGGCAAACACAAAACCCAAAAGTCCTATTCCTGCCGCTGCATTGTTGTCAATAAACAGTTCTTTAAAAAGTGTTGTTCTTCTTCTCAAAACAAAGGAATAGCAGGTCAGGGCAATCAGCATAAATACCAGGAAAACCATAACCTCCAGCAGTATTTCAAGACCAAGTCCATTAATTATATCAATAAAGTCGATCAATTTGATCACATTTACAAAGATTATCGAAAGCGATACCGAAAATAGTGCGGCTCCTATATTCTTCTGCTGGCATATCTCCTTGTTAAGGCTAATCTTCCCGTGCTTATCGCTGGCGTCTATGAGCCTGATCATAAACCCTGAACACAGTCTCAGTATTGTTAAAATCGCTATGTAAAATATGGTATAACCCAGGCATACAGCCAGATCAATAAATATATTATCACTTGCCGAGCCTTTTATTCCGTGGCCCGCAAGATATAATACGGGAAATACAAAGGCTCCGATAAACTCAATCCAGGCAGCCAGGTTGTCTCTTGCAAACAAGGCATTCTTGAGATTTACATCCCTGAGGACTATATGATTGTAAATCAACCAGCCAAGCATAAATCCAACCGTAAGTATTACAAAGCTAAAGGAAATATCCTTTAAAAAAAAGCTTAAGTACTGTAACATATCGATCTCCTCCATAAATTAATCTTTGTCCAGGCCTTGGTACACCTTGTAAAGCGCGCCTTCAAACCTCTGCCCTATAAATATTCTGAACATTCCGTCGTCCTTCATCATCTCAATATTAAGGTACTCTGTTACACCGTCGGTCTCCCGCTGGTAGTCCCATACCTCAACCTCGACTTTTTTAGTTATTTTACCGGTATTCAGATCCAGAACCCTGATCGTTCCCCGTGTACCGTCAATTCTATAGTCGCACTGGGGCATAATGCATCTTTCATATTCGGTGCCATCGGGAGTGGTGATGTACTTCTGTCCTGCCACATTAAGGAATTCCTCGGAGAAAGGGACGGTATCATCCAGAAAGTACACATATGTTTCGGGTGCCGCTTCCTCTTCCTGGGAGCTGTATACCTCAAAGACATATTCTGTTTCATCTACCTTTGAAAATAGTAAATATCTTGTATATGGGTGCTGCCCCACATCCATCTGTATTATTTTTTCAAAGGTAAAGAAGCCTTCCAGCTCCAGTTCCTTCAGGTTAAACTCTATCATTGAATTTTTATTGATATTTAAAGGATTTAATATTTCCGAAGCTTCATTCCTATTCAAAAAATCAAACATATTTCCTCCATTTATGCTCTGAGTTATACTCTGAGCCTTCAAATACCCGGGGTTATCCGGAAATTTAATAAATCCTGCTGTAATGGGATTTCTTTGGCTTGGGTTTTGACAATTTCCTGATCACTATAACCAAAGCAACTGCCGATATGATTATGATAACTACCGCAGTGCCGCTGCTTGCTGAGTTTGTGGAATACTTATCGGTATAATAAATCTTATCCACATTCTCCTCCTGATACTGTTGAGAAAACTGCAAATCAGGATCGGTATCAGGATCGATATAGTTGGGGTCTCTCTGTACTCCCTGTTTTTCAAGCTCTCCTACCCTTTTCTCAAGCTTTTCATATTCCTGCTGGTTGAAATAGCTTTTATAGGGTGCTATTTCAAGCCAATGGTGGAACCAGAACATTTCAGAGGCTCTCATAAGGAACCACAAATCCCATGGCCCCACATAGGCATATCCATAAGAAAAAGGATTGCCGAACATTCCGGTATTGACATTAATGAATACAGGTCTTTTTCCAAAGGAATTTATTCTTGAGGTCCTGCTTTTCATTGCATCCTCAAAGCCCATCCTTCTGGAACCGGTCCCGTAATCACGTTTCATGGAATCATTGTAAACCTTTTGCTGCTCAGTGTTCAGTTTTTGCTTGTAGGTATTGAATTTTTTTCCCGAAACCTGTTTTTTATAAGAGTCCTGCATATAGGAATACTTTTTTGAAGCAGATTTTGTTGCAAAGCTCTTTGCTCCTGAGCCCGACGATCCGCTGTAGGATTTGGAAGTCCCGGGTATGCTCCTTGATCCGGAGCTCTTTGAACCCGAACTCTTTGAGCCCGAACTCTTTGAGCCGAAGATTTTAGAACCCGAGCTTTTGGAAGTGCTGCTCTTTGCCTTTGACGAACCGAACAGCCCTCCGCTCTTTGATGAACCCTTATAGCTTCTGCTGTACGACTTCGAGAAAGATCTGGCTCCGCCAAAGGACCTGGCCTTTGCGTAAATTCCGGCTGTAGAGGTAAAAATAAATACTAGTATCAGTACTATGGCAACTATTCTTTTTTTCACAGACATCCCTCACATTTTTTAATCTATTTAGATTAGGGCAGTTAAAATACCAATTTGTAATACAATCATTACACAGTTTAATTAATTGTACGTAAAACCTTATTTTTTGTATTATGGTATTATTATAGTTTTTAGTTATTTATTATATCACGAATTGGTTATGCTTTACATGGGCTATTTTTGTTTAGAAAGCCCGGCGGCAGGATAAACTAAATAAACCCGTTGTGCCGTTAACCGACCGGCTGTTTGACGGGCTTAAATATTTTAAAAAATTTTAACAAATAAAATGTATAAGAAAATACAAAAAAGGCAATAACTATAACTGACCCCACAAAATACATTTTAACCCCCTAAAAATGCTCCGGCCTGGCCGGGCATTTTTTTTATTGCAGCACATTCAACACACTACTGTTTAAAGGTGAACCGCAAGTGTTTTCCGTCAGGAGGCCTATTTGAGCAGTACCGAAATGGTTGGTACGGGAGAACTGTTAAATGTTCAACATGTATTTAAATTACCCCGTTGTGCTAATTAAAATTTTGTTTTGCCTTACAGATAGATTTAATCAGAATCAACTGGTACGCGGGTACAACTTCATGAAATAAGATGCACAGTTAAAAACAATTGCGGTAAATTGTCGACGAAGGTAAAGTGGTTTTGCCGGCAAAGCAACAGGACGTTGCTTTGAGCTTCAAATCAAGACAGGAGGTCGAGTTTGAGCGACGGCAAAACCGCTTTAAATGAGGCGATACAATTTTCGTAATTGTTTTGGGGGCATCCTTATTTCATGAAGTTAGTACGGAAGTTACCATTTGATATAAAAAATTACACAGGTAAAGCAAAAAATTAAATTAACTGGCACAACACCTTAAATTAGGTTATATTTGGGTATTGCGGTATCTATACTTTAAACCTGTACCCTGCACCCCATATCGTCTCAATGAACTGTTCATTGTCCTTATCCCTTTCAATTTTATCCCGGATTTTACCTATGTGAACCGTTATGGTCGCACTGTCGCCAAAATAGTCCATTCCCCAGACTCTTTCCAGCAGTGTTTCCTTACTGAACACATGGTTGGGATTCTGTGCAAGAAAAAGAAGAAGATCATATTCCTTGGTTGTAAGGATTATTTCTTCCCCATTCAGAGTTACGCGTCTTGCATCAAGATTTATTGCAAGCCCTCTTATAATCAGCTCAGTCTGCTTATGGCTTCTCCCTGACCTGCTCAGCTTCTCAAAGCGGCTTATGTGTGCTTTTACACGGGCAACCATTTCATTGGGGCTGAACGGTTTTGTGATGTAATCATCCGCCCCCAGGCCCAGTCCTCTGATTTTATCAATATCATCCTTGCGAGCTGAAACCATCAGTATGGGAGTTTCTTTTCTGGAGCGTATTCTCCTGCATATTTCAAAACCATCCATCCCGGGAAGCATCAGATCCAGAACCACAAGATCAAAGGACTCATTCAAAGCCAGTTCGAGCCCTCTTGCTCCATTCTGGCTTATTACCACATCGAAGTTGTCGATCTCCAGATAATCTCTTTCCAGCTCGGCAATAGCCAGATCATCTTCAATAATTAAAATTCTCTTCTTTTCCATTTAGCCTCCATGTTCCCATATGCGCATCAGCTTTCCGGACTGAGCCTTAAAGCTGTACTCCATGTCACCCCTGGGGGATTTCGAATGAGATTTCGGTCCATTCTCCTTTTATACTATCAGCCTGGATTTTACCTTTGTGCTGTTCTATTATTTGCCGCGTAATGGCAAGCCCCAGCCCCGATCCCCCTGTATTTCTGTTTCTGGAAGGATCTGTCCTGTAAAAGCGGTCGAATATTTTTTCAAGTTCATTTTTATCAATTCCCATGCCGTTATCCTTGATTTTAACAACCAGAAAACCGTTTTGCTCTTCAAATACAATATTAAGGAGTTTGCGTTCTTTTTCCATGAATTTTAAGGAATTGCTTACAATATTCAGTATCACACGCTTGATCTTCTGACTGTCCAGAAGAACTTTAAAGTCGGAGGATACTTTGCATTCCGAGGCCAGTTCAACCCCTTTGCCGTCAAGCTCCAGATGCAGCTCCTGCATACAATTTTTATAAAATTCCGGTATATCTATATAATCCTTGTTAAAAGGTTCTTTTCCCAAATCAAGCTTGGAAAATAAAAATAAATCATCTATCATTGCATTCATATCAACTGTCTTTGTATAAATGACATCCAGGTACCTGGACAGTTTTACGGGGTCGTTTGCAACACCGTCCCGTATTCCCTGGATATAACCCTTTATTGAGGTAATTGGTGTCTTCAGATCATGTGTTATGTCCGAAAAAAGCTGCTTTCTGCTTTCCTCCATCTGAAGCTGGCTGGTAATGGATTTTTTCAGTTCAGCCCTCATTATTTCATAAGACCGTATAACACTTCCTATTTCATTGTTGGAATTTGATTGCAGATGAAAGTCCAGATTTCCCCGGGCTATCTCTTTGGCACTGTTATCCAGCTTCTTCAGGGGAATGACGATATCCTTTGTTATTATCCACATTAAAGGCCCGATTATTATGGCGGCCAACAATATCAGCACAGCCAGAAGGACATTATATCCGGGGCCTATAATCTTTCCAGTCTGTTTGAATACAAAGAAATAATCAAGTGAATCCACATCGTGAAAATCATATTTTAAAACAAAATACTCCTGTTTATTCCAGGTAACATTGCTGTTGCTGATAGATAAATCATGCTTATCCGCATATCTTTCTTTTGCAGCTGCCTCAATTTGCCTGAATAGATTCTCATCAGCAAGCTCTGTCCCATAAGCCCTGTACTTCTGATTGTTTTTTACCAGAAGGAAACCGTTAAAAGGTTTTATCTGTTCTGCAAGATTTGCAGCAAAACTGTCCTGCGCCAGAGTATCAGGATAATATTTCTCTGTATACCTCAAATCCACAACCACATCAACCACCCGGCTTACAGCCGATTCTCCGGTCTGGTCGCCTATGACCGACCTGGCTATTTGACCCATGGTATGGGTAATAATGCCGACTCCGAACACAATGACAATAACCACGGTTATAATCAGCATTATCAAATATGTTAAAATCAGCTTAACCCTTAGAGACATTTATCTACACTTCTTTCCGTTCAAATATTGTCAAGCCGGCAACCGCAAATATGATACAATATGAAAGCATGTACAGAAAGGCAGGTAATGCCGCCGTCAAACCGGCTCCGTTAAACAGCGGCTGATACCATCCGCTGAAACTTACAGGCAGAAATTGCCTGACAGAGGTTAAAAACGTACCTGCCACACCCAGTACAAGCCAGATCAGCAGGTTCATGGCAATTGCCATGTTGGGGCTGCCTGTGGTCAATGTAAAAAACGATACAATCATCAGCACCGCCGTGAGGAAAATGAATGCTCCGAAATAGCTGACAAACAAGCTTCCAATGCCTGCAAAGGCCGCCGTACCGTTGATGACGATGCTGACCAGTAGGCCGGATATTCCCAGTGCCAATAGGCATGTGGCAGTCAGGGCCGCCCCGGCAAGTATTTTTCCTAAATATATTATACTTTTAGTAACAGGCAATGCAAATAGATTTTTTATTGTACCATCCTTAAACTCAGCTGTGTAAAGCTCACTGCTGATATAAACAGTCAGGGCAGGCAGAATAAAGCCTGTGAGCAGTTCCAGGATAAAAACCGGAAATCTGCCGGGTGCAACTATTTTAACTCCCGTATTATTTTCAATGACCAGACTGGCGATGCCAATTGCCATTGCATATATAACAAAAAGTGAGATAATGACCTTTGTTTTTTTCTGATAAAGCAGCTTTTTGTACTCATCCACCGAAAAAGTAATCAGCTTGTTCATTTTCATTCCTCCTTCCCTTGGTTTTGGAAATTGTATCAAGATAGTACTTTTCAATAGTGGGGTAACTACCCCTGATTTCTTCCACCGTATCCGTTGCAAGCCATTTTCCGCTGCTTATTATACAAACCCTGGAGGTAATCCCCTCTATATCATGTATCAGATGGCTTGAGATTATCATCCCCGTATTATATTTTTCAATGATTTTTTTAAACAATTGCACCAGCTGATCCCTGCCCTCTATATCCATTCCGGAAAAAGGTTCGTCCAGCAGTACCAGTTTTGGTTTTGTCAGCAATATCCTGGCCAGATAAATGCGCTGCTTCATTCCCGTCGAAAAGGTTTTGATCCTGCTGTCCTTCCTGTCCGCAAGGCCGGTTACCGCCAGAACGGCATTGATATCCTCATCGGTGACATTAAAGTAAAGCTTCTGATACAGCTTCAGGTATTGATATGCCGTGAGATAAAGGTATGGGGAAGGATCCCCGATCATCATGCCTATTTCATTTTTTGTTGCCTGGGGATTATCCGTAATTGAAATACCTTTATATGCAACTCTGCCGGTGTCAACCGGAAAAAATCCCATCATTGCCTTCATTGCTGTAGTTTTCCCCGCACCGTTGGGGCCCAGAAGGGCAACAACCTCACCCTCTGAAACTGTGAGGTTCAGCCCTTCTATGCCGTGGTTCCCGGGATATTTCTTGGTCAAATTTTCAACTTCCAGTAACATGCCATCCCATCCCATCTTCCGAATATTATTCCCTGCTGCATTTGAAATCTTCAGCATTTATGATCTCCACGTTTTTGCCGTCGGCATTGAACCTATCGGCACTGGTTTTGTTTATATCACTGACTGCTGCAGAACCCTGCAAAGAAATATCATGATATGTGCCCCCGGCATCATTGCCGGTGATGCTGACCCTGGCTTCAAAAGACTTGATCTGGTTATCCTGGTCAACATTCACTTTTATAACAAGAGCTGCTAGCTTGACATTTTCTTTTAAAGCAGGTACTAAATTATTGTCAATATCAAGATAGTCCTTGAGGAAGGGAAGCTTTTCAGCCAGCAATTGCTTGCGTACCTGGTCCAATTCAGTTCTGTCACTGCTGTCTTGATCAATTCCTTTGTTCCCAACTGCTACTGCCGTTAATAAATTCAAGGGCATTGGAATTTCATTCTGATCCAGATCCATTGTAAGGATCTTTGATCCGTCAGGGTTACGTGTTAATGCAATCTGAGACTTTAAATCCCCGGCAAGGTAGTCTATGAGCTTTTCTTCGGCGGTTCCCATTTCGTGGTCACCTGCATAGTCATAGTCCTCTTTGTTGTATTCCATATTTTTGCCGTATTTGCCATGTTCCGCATTGACCAGCTTGTAATATTTAGTGTTTGTTTCATCAGACAGGTATACTTCTTCACCGTTTTGGAAGAAGGAAAGGTCCTGCTGCCTGCCCTTCAAACTGATCTGGACATTTCCGCTGCTTTCCTTACTCTCATGGTCGGCTTTTACTCTGCCGTTCAATTCGGTGACTATCTTTCCGTTGTCGGAAATTCGAAATGTACCGTCAACTGAAGCACTGGTCAGAATTTCTTTTCCTCTTGAGTCCTTCATTATTTGCTTCAGCGTCTCATAACCCTCATTTCCGGTGCCGGCTGCAAATGCCGTGGCGGTGAATACCGTAACTGCCGCCATCACCAGGAGCCCAAGCTTTAATTTCCTGTTTTTCATCTTCAATCTCTCCAATCAATAATTTTTATAGCTCGTCATGGTCAAACAATAAAACTTTGTTTTATCTGACCATACCTTATCGCTACAATTTGATTATAGAGATCAAGAATAAAACTCCTCGAAAGAAATTCTAAAATTTTTCTAAAATATAAAAAGTGAACCGAAACAATCTCTACACAAAAACATCCGTCTGAAAATAATATTTCAAACGGATGTTTTTCATTTTCTCTACATTTATTTTTTCCTGAAAACTACGTCATCCAGGTTACACCAGTTATTTGCATTGGCAACTGCATACAGACCAATTTCACATTTACCGTTGTTTACCTGAATATTGTCAATAGTAATCCTGTTCCAATTAATGTCACTTGTCGGTACAGCCTTTACCAGTTCACTACCGCCGTAATTCTTTACATATATCTGGCAGGTGCTCTGACCGCCGCTGCTCATTATATTTGCCGACAAAGAATAAGTACCGTTTTCCAGATCTGTAATCGTCTGATAAACAGAACATGAATACGCCGCATCATCCCAGAATGTCAGCTTGTAATTCCCGGAATAGGCGTTCCCATACTCGGTTTTAATTGCATCGCTTGCAGTAGAGTCTGACCTCCAAACCTGCCAGCCGCCGGGTTGATTGGTAGAACTGCCATCCGCCTCAAAGCCTGGGTTTGTAACACGATTCTTTTCAGGCGTGTTTAAAATATTTACAGAGTTCAATACACTACCATTAAAATCAAACAGTGTCAAGTTATCCCATGGATTTGAGAGGATGCCCGAATCTCCTATATATGCCGCCCCTGCAGCAGTGCCCCAATTGGCACCCGCCACAGGAAGCCACTCCGGTTCCCAATAAAAGAACCCAAGTCCTCTTGCATTTGGAACATTCAGAATAGCAGCTTCGAGATCGGTCATGAAATCAATCTGTCCCTGTACGGATGCGGCATATCCTGCATTTGTAGCATCTGTTTGGTTGAAGGAGCTTCCAAGCCCGTCCCCGTCTGCAGTAGTCCATCCGTAAGCTGTTTCCACTACTAAAACATCTTTACCATATTTCTTGCTTATATCATTCATATTATACTGTAATTGGCTTAATGTCCCATGCCACATAGGATAATAAGTCAAACCGATTATATCGAAATCAAGCGTTATTCCGCAACTTGTTATCCCACCGAACCACCATTGATAAAGTGAATAGCTGCCGCCGTTGTCCAGATGAAGAATAATTTTAGCACTACTGCCATTGGAATCCCTTACTCCCTGAATTGCTTTTTGGACAAGCTCAGCCAGCTTTGTAAAATCAGTAATTCCGCCTCCGACTTTTCCATCGTCCCATAAAATTCCCGATGAGGATTCATTTCCTATCTGAACCATATCAGGAGTTACTCCATCTCTGACAAAATTATTCATAGTGGTTTTCATATAATTATACAGAGTGGTTTTCAAATCAGAATAGGACAAACCGGCCCATGCCTTTGGTTTGCTTTGAGTTCCAGGATCTGCCCAGAAATCACTCAGATGAAAATCTATAAGTACCTTCATTCCATGGGCTTTTGCCTTCAATGCAAGTGAGAGGGTAGTATTATAGTCATTTCCGCCACCACCGTAGCTGCTCCCTGCACTGTCGTAGGGATCAACCCAAAGCTTCAGTCTGACATAATTTGCACCATGATCCTTAAGAATTTGCATGGCATCCTTTTTTAGACCATTTTCATAAAAGGAACCACCCAATTTTTCAACCATGTCGAGATTCGATATATCCACTCCCCTGATAAAATCGCTGTAATCAGCGTTTTGCCTTACAGCAGATACCCCCGTACACATTAACACTAAAAGACCTATTACCGTTATTATACTTACTGTCTTTTTTATAAACCTTGACTTTTTCATACAAAAACCTCCAATTCAAAATTTAATCTCATTCCTTTACACCGCCGGCGGCAAGACCATTTTGGATGTATCTTTGGAGCATCATAAATATGAACATTACAGGCAACGAGGAAACAACAGCAGCAGCAGCAAACAAAGTCCAATGCGCGGCAAACTGATTTGTGATGAATGTCTGCAGCCCAATTGCCAGAGTATGTTTATCAGGTGATTGTAAAAATACCGATGAAATAACAAACTCGCTGTAGGTACCAATAAATGAAAACAAAAATATAACAATAATTTGCGGGACTGCAAGCGGCAGTATTATCTTCATAAAAATCTGAAGATAGCCCGCACCATCGACAAAGGCAGCTTCGTCAAGTTCTTTAGGTATGTTGTCAATAAATGACTTTAACAGCCATATATTGAAGGCACTCCCTCCCGAAAGTACCAATATTACAAATAGCATGTTATCAACCAAACCAAAACGGTAAATTATTATGTAATACCCGGCAAGTGCCATACTGCTTGGAAAAACCTGCAATACCAGCAAAGTCTTTAGTCCGTTTTTCCTTCCCGGAAATCTCATTCTTGAAAATGCATAAGCAGCAGTACAGGTTAAAAAAAGCTGGATAATGGCAACAAAAAAACATAGTTTAAGAGAATTGAATACCCATAAAAGAAAATCAGTTTCCCGGAAAAGCTCTACGTAATTATCACCTCCAATATTATCAGGTAGTAACGATGTCATGAAAAAGCTGTCTCCTTTGGAGAAAGATGCCATTAAAATCCAGAATGCAGGAAACAGCGTAAGAAGTATGACTACCCAGATTATTATACGGCTGACCAGCAAGGTTCTTTTATCTCCCCGATTCATATCATTTCTGCCCATTTAGTCAGCCTCCTTAAATGCTCCGGACATATTCATATTTATAAGTGTCAATGTTCCTACAATTATAAAAACAAATACGCTTAGAGTAGCAGATAACTCATATCTGTTGGACCATGTCGTCATTTTGTAAATAGTGCTTGCAAGGATATCTGTGCTTCCTGCAAACTGAGAGCCTTCCCTGGCAGGTCCACCTTGCATTATCATATAAATATTGCCAAAATTATTAAAGTTGGATGCAAAGGAAGAAATAATAAGCGGAGCAGATAATCTTGTAACAAAAGGGAAGGTAATTACTTTAAAAGCATACCATTTTGAAGCCCCGTCAATTTTAGCAGCTTCATAATATGTAGGTGAAATTGCCTGGAGTCCCCCCAGACATACATTGAGCATATACGGAAAACCCAGCCATATATTTACGAGTATGATTCCGGTCCTTGCCCAGAACACATCTGTCATCCACGGTATGCCATCCGTAATGTGCAATGCCCTCAGAATATTGTTTATTCCGCCATACTGTTCATTCAACAATCCCTGCCATGCCAGGATTGCAATCGTTGCGGGCAACGCCCACGGAACTATCAATACGGACCTGTATACTTTTGATTCCGTCATAAATGGGTTATTTAATAAAACTGCAAGTGACATACCTACTATGTAGGAGCCGGCAGTACTAATTGTCGCAAAAGCTGCAGTCCAACCCAGAACAGGGAAAAATACAGAGCTTATGCTGCCATTGATAACACTGAGATAATTTTTGAAACCTATGATCTCAAAATCATCCAGATGATACATATTGTAATTGGTAAACGATATGTAAACCGTATACACAATAGGCAATAGAGTGAATATAAATATTGACACCATTGCCGGCATTATAAAACTATATCCGGCAAAATTTGTTTTGTTATGTTTCATGACTCCACCCTTATTTCCCGGAATTCATAAGATCTATGCCTTCCTGTACCTGCTTGCTGATATTTTTTGCAGCTTCGGCGGGGGTAATTTTTTTCTGGAACATCAACTTTATGTTATCTGAATATGGAGTCCATACCTGTCCCAATTCCGGTACGGTCGGCATCGGTTCTCCATGTGAAATCTGAGTGATAAAAGCTTTGGTCGCATCATCGGCATTGATTTGTCCCTGCGCTGCGATATTGGCAGGAATCCTTCCACCGGTGCTGTACAAATCCTGTGCAGAATTCTCCATTAAATACTTGATAAAATCCCAGGTTGCTTCCTGCTCGTCGGATTTTGAACTGACAAAGCCAACTTGTGTACCAACAGGAGTCACAAATGGTTTTCCGTTCAGCGAAGGCATCGGTGCCACTGCGAACGGAGTTCCGGCTGACTTAAAACCGCTTATATCCCATGGCCCCCCGATATAAAAGGCTGTTTTACCGTTCTGGAAACTGCTTCTGGCTAAATCACTTGTAATATCAGAGGAAAAAAATCCGTTATCCACCGCAAGTTCTTTTAATAATGTATAGGACTTTACTGCATTTTCATTGCCAAGTCCGATATCCTTTATATCATATTTGCCATCTGTATATTTAAATATATAACTGTCATATGCGCGCAAAAAGCCCAGATCATAATAAATGCTTGTAGCTTCGAATTGTACCCCTCCACTGACTTTTGCAGTATTGATCAGTTCATCCCATGTTTCAGGTGCTTTCTTTACTTTTTGGGTATTATAAAAGAGTGTATTGGTTTCAACTGCAATCGGAATACCATACCTTTTTCCGTCTGAATAGCAAGCCTGTACTGCCGCGTTGGCATAGTCCCCGTTTTTATATAAATCACCCGGAACCTCCTGGACCAGTCCTGCCGATACATAATTGGCAAGCTGGTCATTTGCTATACCATATAAAGCGTCGGGTCCATTTTTACTTTTAGTAGCTTGTACAAGCTGCTGCAAGTCTGCTGTTTCATGAACTACCTCAACTTTGTTTCCTGTTTTGTTTGCCCACATTTCTCCGTACTTTTTCAATGTATCGGTTTCATTTTCAAGATTTGTCCAGACCACTATTGAAGCAGCTTTTTTTGAACTTGCTCCAGTACTTGCCGATTGGCTTTCCGACGAACTTATTCCGGTATTCTCTGCGCCGGCTGTGACTTTTGAACCGCCGCAGCCTGAAAACAGCATAGAAGCGATTAAAACCGCTGATAGCCAACCGGCTGCAATTTTTCTTTTCCACATTTTCATTCAAATTCCCCCTCATAAATTATTACCATCACATGTAAATGACGGTATATTTAAAAATCCCTGATTGATTTTAGTGCAGGTAATGCATTACCGTTAAAATCAAAAAGTGCTTGGTTAGCCCATGAGTTGCCGCCCTCTGAAACATCTCCGATATATTTCCTTCCCTCAATTGTGGACCATGTTGAGCCTTCCACGGGAAGCCATGCCGGTTCCCAGTAAAAAAAGCCCTTACCCCTCTGATTCTTTACATTTCTGATCCTGTTCATCAATTGGGTCATGAACATGCTTTGTCCAAGCCTGGTGGGCTCAAAGGCCGTCATATCCGCCAATTCTTTTGAAAAAATCATGTTGGCATTTGGATGGGTTTCAGTAGTGAATCCATATGCTGTTTCAACAACAATGACATTCTTGCCGTATCTATCGCTGATATCGTTCATGTTATCCTCCAGCTCATCAAGCGTTCCATTCCAATAAGGATAATATGACAATCCGATGATATCATAATCAACTCCTTCATTTTGGGCCTTGTCGAACCAATCCCTGTACATGGCATTGTCACAGCCATTATCAAGATGGATAATAATCTTAATGTCGTTACTTACATCTTTGACAGCAGAAATTCCTTTTTTTAAAAGACTCATCATTGCCCTATGATTTGAAATCTTACCGTCGGGCCATAAAAACCCGTTTGTCAGTTCGTTGCCCACCTGAACCATATCAGGCATAAGTCCCCGCATTTTAAGGTTTCTGAGTATATTACGGGTATAACTGTATACTTTATTTTCAAGCTCAATTCCCGACAGCTTTTCCCAGGCCTTTGGTTTAATCTGTTTGCCGGGGTCCGTCCAGAAGTCACTATAATGAATATTTAGGACAAAGGACATTTTGTGTTTAATAATTCTTTCTGCCAATTCAACAGTAGTGTTAAAGTCGTTTCCTCCCCCGCCATAGGGATTTAATGCCCAATCGAAGGGATCATGCCACAGCCTTAATCTTATTGCATTGATACTATATTTTTTTAAAATTTGAAAAACATCCAGTTCAATTCCATCGTCATAAAATTTTCCACCCAGATCTTCCACTTCTTTCAGCATGGAAATATCCATTCCTTTAATAAAATCCATCAAAAAAATGTTCCTCCTGACTTTTAGCGTATGTAACTTTAATATAAAAAATATATATTGCTTTCCATATAATATAGTTAAATATTTATTAGTATTATTAATAAATAATTTACTATTAATTATAGTATCATTTTACTTACCAGTCAACAACAATATTAAAGTTCTAAAATCCATTAGTCTGCATTAAGCCTGAAATAATTAAATTGACTTTTAATAAATTATTTAGTAAAATCGTTATCAAATAAGAATTTCAGGAGAAGACTTTATGGCAACAATTAAGGATATAGCGGCAAAAGTAGGAGTCTCAAGCGCTACAGTATCTCGAGTATTAAACTATGATGAAAAAATTTCAGTTAGCGAAGAGACAAAACAGGCCATATTCCGGACAGCCGAAGAATTAAACTATAAAAAAAAGACAGTGAACCCTAAAATAGAAGATATTGCACTGCTTTACTGGCCAAAAAACCAGGAAGAATTCGAGGACGTTTATTATAAGAGTATCAGGCAGGAACTTGAAAAGCAGTCACTGGAGCGAAACATAAAATTAGTCAGGTACAACAAATCAGAAGGCATAGGAGCAGTCAGCAAAAATTCCAAAGCCTTTGTTGCCGTGGGCTGGTTTGATATGGATGAAATAAATCATTTAAAAAAAATAACGAATCACGGTATTTTCATCGATACTTCCCCCGATGAAAGCTGTTTTGACTCAGTCAGACCTAATCTGGATTCCATCGTGACACAAATAGTCGATTATTTTGTAGAGCAGGGGCATGAAACATTGGGGTTTATAGGTTCAACGGATTTTGACATATTAACAAAGAAACCCGCAATGGACGTAAGAGAGTGGTCTTTCAGGGAAAGCGCCAGGTATTACAACAGATTAAATGAAAAGAATATCTTTATTACCGACAAGCTTTCAGTCAGCGAAGGTTATAGGCTTGGTATCAAGGCTATAGAAGAATTGGGCGAAGACATGCCCACAGCATTTTGCATGGCAAGTGACACACTGACTATCGGAGTTCTGCAGGCATTTAACGAAAAAAGCTGGGACATTCCGGGGCGTGTGGCTTTTTTCAGCATAAACAACATCAGTATTGCACAGTATGTCTCTCCCCCGCTCACCACCTTTCATATTGATATTCCACTGATGTGCGATGCAGCTTTGAACCTGCTGCAGGAAAGAATGCTGAAAGGAAGAGATATAACCAAAACCGTATACATTAATGGAAAAGCAATTTTCAGAAAAAGCTGTTAGTAGTTTTTATGCTGAAATTTAAGAGTTTTTTTATAATGCTTTGGTTAAAAAGAAAGTGTACGTTCTTTGAAAATTTTTCGGCTGTAGAAAAATTTTCTTACCTTATGCGCATTTCGCGTTTCAACGATGCAAAGGTGTCCTAAAGGACACACTGGATATCTATTGCCTCGTTATATTAAAAGTAGGGCCTGCATAAGCAGGCCTTCCTTAACTATTCGCTATTAACTTTTTATTTGTATTGTCCTCTTGTTTGCTTTCCTCCGATGCCGTTGCTGCCCGTAATTGTCAGGGCCACTACCGACTTGGGTTCCAGAACTGTGGAATTCTCTGTTATAGACACCTTCTGCGCAACAATTGCAGGGTCCAGAGCGTTGATTAAAACCCTTTTGGGTGAACTTGCAAAGTTTGCTCCCGCATCCATTATGGCTTCAAAATAAGACTGGCAGGCACCTGCAAAAATACAAAGCCTATCCGGGTCGGGTTCATACTCTCTTGCTATCTGGACTGACTGAATAAAGTACGATGAATTGGCATAGCTTTCCAGCGACTTGTAATTCTTTGCGTTCTTTTTCAAACCGTCATGCCCTGTAAGCACCAGCACATTGGGCCTATAAGCCCTCAAATACTGTTTTACCACCGAAGGCTGCTTATCCTCGCTTACCCATTTTCCATAACAGGTAATCCTGCTTTGTCTGTAAAAGTCCATACATTGGTTCATAAAATCCTGAGCCGAATCAATATGGAGAATCCTTCCCGGTCTCCTTTTCAATCTGGTCAAAAAGCCCCTGTCAGATGGACCGCAGCATTCTATACTTCTTTTTATCAAATAAAGCTCATTATATGCTCTTGTATATGCAGCTCTGGCATCCTGTTTTTCCAGGTCATCAGCTTTTGAATCTGCTTCTATTCGGGAGGAAAGCCCCCGTAAAACATAACAGTCAGATCCATCGCAATCTGGAATTATGTTTACTACTCTAAAAAGAAGATCTCCACCGTAAGACCTTCTTGTAACAATATCTCCAACTTGAAATTTAGTCAAAAAAATCACTCCAAAATTAACTTTTTATTGCATAATATGCAACCGGAAGTGATTTTGGGACTAAATACAGTACAAAAATATACTGTTTTGGAACACAAATATTATATTATAAACTAATAAACCAGTATTACATTCTTCTTACTTTACCCTCTATTGACAATGTACATTGTTAATAGAGGGTAATATGACCTTTTGCGTTATTTAAGCAGTTGAACAAAACATCCCCAAATACTCAACGGCAGGATACAGCCTTGAGGCGGTAATTTTAAGCCGGAACCGGCCGGCGGTTATGGCACCGAACCGGCAAATCCGCTTATATCCAACAACTGTGCCGGTATATATCTGCTTCCACACACCTTCAAATTGGGCTTCCAGGACAAAAGCTTCTATATGCTGGCCGCTGGTTTCTATGTTCTCCATTATTACTATTGTATCAACGGTTTGTTTGGAAGAAAGCTCGATCTCGATTTGGGCTGTTTCCGTTCCTCTCTTGGGGCGCCAGTAGGTGCCGGAATTACAGTCCAGGATATTCGAGACGGCATGTTTTTCATCCAGAGTTTCCGAGGCGGCAGCTCTGGCATTGTATGCCAGGTTATTTTTAAATGCCTTCTTTATAAGCCGTCCCAGCTCTTTCAGCACCGAACTGTCATTTTCATGGATCAGCCCTCTCCTGTCGGGCGGTATATTCAGAAGGAAGTTGGCATTTCCGCCCACTGAATTGCAGTATATATCCATCAGTTCCCCTGGGGTTTTTACCTCATGGTCTTCATTCCTATGGTAGAACCAGCCGGGCCGTATGGAGGTATTTACTTCGGCAGGATACCATATAAGCTTTTCCGCATTTTTTATGGCATCCCGGCTTCCCAGATCCTCTTCGGTCGAATCAATACGCTTTGCAAACTCCCCGTCATCCTTTTTCTGTGATTTTGCCGCTATTTTTTCGGCATCCTGAAGGTAAGCCGGCACAACACTCCATTCCGATTTCCGGCAATGCCCCGCTTCATTTCCGCACCATCTGACATCGGGCCCGCAAACCGAAATTACGGCATTGGGCTGCAGCTCTCTTATCAGTGAGTAATATGCGTCCCAATCGTAAACCTGTCTCTTACCGTTGGGACCTTCACCGCAGGCGCCGTCAAACCATACGCAAAAAATATCTCCGTATTCTGTCAGCAGCTCTCTGAGCTGGTTTTTGAAATACTGATTATATACGGGTGAATCACCATATGTCTTTTCATGCCTGTCCCAGGGCGACAGGTAGATTCCGAATTTTAATCCGGCTCTTTTACAGGCTTCCGAAACCTCTCTCACCACATCGCCCTTTCCGTTTTCCCAGGGACTTTTTAATACCGAGTGCTCAGTAAATTTACTCGGCCAGAGACAAAAGCCGTCATGGTGCTTACAGGTTAATATGAGCCCCGTCATTCCGGCACTTTTACATACCTCAACCCACTGGCCGGCATCAAACTGTGTGGGATTGAAAACTTCAGGGCTCTCGTCTCCCATGCCCCATTCCCTGCCGGTAAAGGTATTTACCGTAAAATGTATAAAAGCGTAAAACTCCATCCTCTGCCAGGCCAGCTGGCGCTTTGAAGGTATAATGCCTGCTGCGTTTTCTATCATATCCATAATGGCACCGGTCTCCTTTTATATTTCAAACCATTTGCACTCCAAAGGAGCCAACTCAACAATATGTTTTTCACCGTCAGCTTTCACAATGGTTGTTTTCTGCCTTTCAAAGCTGCTGTTTGCAGCGGCATAACAGCCTGCACCAGGATATGCGGAACATTCAACCTCAGAATTTTCACTGAACCAGATCTGCATTTCGGCTTCCCTGCCGGACGACCAGAATATTGCTCTGGACAGCATCCTGGTATTCTGCATGCTGAAAGGCAGTCCTGCCATATAAACCGCCCTGCCCCTGCCGTAGGTATTAGCCGCCAGTGAACAGCTTAAATTATTTACAGCGAGGATTTCCGCAGACTCACAGTACCTGTAAACGGAATTCATCCCTTCTCCGTAGTCCATCGGCTCTCTGATATCGGCAGTTATGAAATGGCTGTCATTAATACTGAACGAAGGCTTGTTACTGCTTACAGAAAAGCCTGCCTCCTTTTGAACTCCCAGTACGTCGGACAGTTGAAAAAATGCTCCGTTATATTCACAGGCAGTGGGTTCCCCCACTCCGATAAAACCTCCGCCGCCGTACACCCATTCCCGGACAGCAGAAACTATCTTTTCGTCCTTCCAGTGCTCACCGCCCGACCAGGCGGTTCCGGCGTCTCCTGCATTAATAATGACCCCTGTGTCCCTGGATATTCCATTATTTCTGATATCGTCAAAACTTATGAACTCAACTTCAAAAGGCAGGCCGGACAAAGCTTCAAGTATCCCGAGATATGAATAACATCTCTGGTTCCAGAGGGAATGGGCCACCTGATGTGTCATCCAGGATCTGCAGACTCCCCATGCATTGAGAACGGCAACTTTAAATTTTGCACTGTAGGGTTTTGTACTTTTTGTCCTGTCATGTATTGCTCTGAATTCATCACACACGTCTGCTATATGGTCAACAAAATCCTTAAATCCGGCAACCAGGCTTAAATATCCCCCATACCCCATTCTGTCGGTGGGTTTTCTAAGAAGTGCCCTTCTGGACTTTCTCCACACCTCAAGCGACTCTTTGACGGGATCTCCTCCTTCATGAAAAACATCGGGGAAAAAGTAGGGATAAAACCTTGCTTCAGTAGCTTTTACAGGGATATCCGAAATCATCCTGGTAGTGACACCGTCTCCGGCCGCCCCGACGACGGCATCCAGCCCGATTTCACCGAAGTATTTGCCGTAGGGCTCTATTCCGGCCCAATGGTCCCCAAGGAACATAATCGCTTTCTTTCCGGCTTTGTGAACCATATCTACACACTCTTTGGCAAAGCCCGCAATAAACCGCTGGTTAAAGTCCATCCAGTCGAGATATTTCCTGTCAGGCACCTTAAAGGGAGAATTGTAATAGCCCTTATCCGCAAAATCCTCAGGCGTCAGCCTGTAGCCGTATTCCTTTTCAAACTGTTGGATTGCCAGGGGACTTACACAGCTCAGATATCCAAACCAGTCAACCTGCCGTTCCTTTCCATTTTCATTATAAATCAGGTCAAAATTGTAGAAAAAAGTAGTAAATCTTACTATGCCGGTTTGAGGATGGGCTTCCAGCCAGTGCTCCAACACTTCCAGCAAATGCTTTCTGGCCTGCGGATGTCTGGGATCCACAGGAAGCCTGTGTTCCTCCTTCCAGTTATTTGTCTTGTGATTGTACATGGAAACAGGTTCCCATATCTGATATGCAAGAAAGGTTACGGTATATCTATGCCATTTGACGGCATCTGCCAGGATGACTTTTCCGGTATTTGAATCAAAAAGCCATTTGGCATTGTCAACCGTCTCACCGGTGGTACGGTCTGTAACTTCCCACCAGTCGGCAGGCTTATGCAAGGTATCAATTTCAAACTGCTCCCTGTAATAGCCTTTCATTATATCGATTTCTATTCTATTCTCAAAGGCAATAACAGCCTGGGACATGAGGTAGATTTGCTGCAGGCATTCCCTGTTGGCCTTTGCCCACTCATTGTCTTCTCTTATCAGACACAGCGTAGAATAGACCTCAAAACCCATGCTGACGATTTCAGTTGATAGCTGTGTACCGTCACTGTCCCTGACAGCATCTATCCCCCACTTTTGTGCCAGCTGAAGAATTTCCCTCTCCATACCCTTCTCAGCCGGCAGGGTAACTCTTCCTGAACTTTTAGCCATAATGCATCCCCCATACCTTTATTTATGATTAAGTTGATAATATTCGTTCATAATATTCATTGATAATATTTATTTTCTAACGAACTGTCCTTATCCTTTGAGCCCGCCAAGCTGCATGCCCTTTGTCAGTTTGTCCTGAGTGAGCACGAATACTATTATTGTGGGCACCAGAACTATTACAAGGCCTGCAAACAGCGCACCCCAATCCGTCGCATAGCGCTGTACCTCCATGAGGTTTGCAAGGCCTATGGGCAAGGTTTTTTTAGTGTCGGTGGATATTAAGGTCAATGCCAGCGGAAACTCATTCCAGAAGGCGAAAAAGCTGAATATCGTAACCGTTATGATTCCCGGCTTTGCAAGCGGTACAATGATCCTTATGAAAGCCCCGGCATAGCTGCACCCGTCGATCATGGCGGAATTTTCATAATCTTTCGGTATGCCCTTCATGAAGCTTATGAGCAGATATATGGAAAAAGGAAGCTGTGACACCGCATATACCAGGGAAAGCCAGAAACGGTTGTCATTCATATGCAGCCTGGTCATAAGCAGAAACAGAGGTATTATTATAAAGGTTATCTGTATGAAAATACCTCCCATATATATGTTTTTAATAAATTTTCTGAAAGGAAACTCATATCTCGCCAGCGCATATGCCGAGGATACCGCCATAGTTACCAGCAGGATTATAGAACCCGCCGTGACTAAAACTGAATTGATTGAATAGCTTCCAATGTTCGCTTTTGTAAATGCCGACACGTAATTGCCTATATTTACAGATTTGGGCAAAACCCATGGGTTACCGAGTATTTCGGTATTTGTCTTGAAAGATGTCAAAATAGTCCAGAGCAGCGGATATACGACCATTATTGTATTTACCAATAAAACAACTCTGAATAAAATTCCAATTATTTTATCAAATATTCTATTGCTTTTCATAACTTCACCTCAACTGTTATTATGCCGTTTCTCCACCTGTCACCTTGTTGCTTATGATTGAGAGAACAATGGAAATTGCAAATACAAACACCGCTATTGCCATGGCATAACCAAAACTTGCGTTCATAGCATGTTTATACATATATGTCAGCAGTACCTCCGAATCTCGGTCAGGGCCGCCGTCGGTCATGACTCTTACTATTGTGAAACTGTTTGTAATAACCCCATTGATGGCAAATATTATGGTTGTCTTTAGAATATCCCAGAGCAGGGGTATTGTGATTGTCCAGAAGCTTTGAATCCCTGTGGCACCGTCAATATCTGCCGCCTCATATATCTCCTTTGATATCCCGTCAATTCCTGCAATATACATAACCATATAATAGCCGGCAGCCTGCCAGATTATGGTGACCGCAATAGCCCACATTACCGTATTCCTGTTTCCCAGAACAGGGATATCGAGATCTGCCATTCCAAACAGATGCAGGACCGGATTAATTATTCCCATTGTGGGATGGTATATAAACGACCAGAGAATTGCAATTACAACGAAGGATAAAATACTTGGAAAGAAAAAAACCACTCTATAGAAATTGCTCTCTTTGACCTTTCCCGAAGTCAGCATGGCTGCAAAAAACAATGCCAGCAAAATTGTCGGTGCTCCGGATACTATCATTAGAAATCCAGTGTTTTTCAATGCTATGTAAAAAACATCATCCTGAAACATTGCCTTAAAATTGTCCAGTCCCACAAACTGTGATACATTTCCAAGCCCGCTGTCCTGATACAGAGAGCTTATAAAAACCTTAACCGTGGGATATATGATAAAAACAGCAAAAAGTATCAAGGCTGGCAGGACACATGCGGCAAGAAATAAATTCTTTTTCAAACTCTTATTCATTTATGTTCACACCCTGTTTTAAATTATTGCCGGAGGTTTTATCCTCCGGCGATATATTGGCGATATATTCTTGTACTCTTTGCAATTATTGGGCTTTTGCCAGTTCATCCCTCACCTGGGCATAAACCTTCTCCAGTTTGTCTGCGTATTCTTCAACAGTCATTTGTTTGTTCATTATACTTGAAAACGGCTTGTATATTTCATCCGAAATATTTATCTTGCTGCCGTTTGCCACCGGCTTAAGAGATGCAACAACCGGCTTCATTCCATCCTCAACCGCCTTGTAACAGTTATATGCCGAAGGGGTTATGTATTCCTTTACCATCTCTGTTGCTCCCTTAACGGCCATTACTGCTTTTGCCTTTTCACCGTTTAATCTGACAGCCGTATCGGTATAGATGAATTTCATAAATTCCTTGGCAAGTTCAGGATTCTTCGATTTTGACGGTATGTACATCTGCTCGACACTTACAAGTGCAATAGCGGGGTCTCCTGCATTAAAACCGGGAACACCTGCAAATCCGAACTGGAAGCCATCTTCTCTCGGTGCATCCTTCATTTCTCCCTCAAACCAGCTGCCGTTTACGCAAAACATTGATTTACCCTGCATGAACGCTGTCTGTGCCTGGGTGTGATTAAGTGCGACAGTTCCCTTCATGAGCGCATTATCGGTTCCGGCGATCTTTGAGAATATATCCAGGGTCTTCTTTGCGGGCTCCGACTTCCAGAAGCCTTCCTTATAGCTTGTAAAATCATCTACAGCCTGTTGTCCCCCTGCGGCATATACGGCAGGAATAAGCACCTCTTCCAGATATCCCGGATAAATACCCTGATATGTGAATAAGGCTCTTCCGTCCGCTTTTGCCTTTTCATTCAATGCAAAGAACTCATCCCAGGTTTTGGGAGCCGTATACCCCTTTTGGTCAAAATATGCCTTGTTATACCATAAACCCATAACACCGTAATTATAAGGAGCAAGGTATATCTTGCCGTCATCATAGGGTGAACAATAGGGAGTTTCCAGGAAACCCGGCAAAATCAGGTCTCTTATATTGCTATCCTTATCAAGGGCCTTACTGTCAAAAATATCTGAAATGTCCATTATTGCTTTATCCTTGATAAGACCCTTTGTCACACCTGAGGGGTCTCCGTCATTCAAATAAATAAAATCAGGAGGATTACCTGAGACGATACTTGGCTTTATCATTTCGCCCAGCTTTGGATTTGCAGTGATATTGATCTTTGTACCGGGATACTGCTCCATGAACTTTTGAGCCAGAGCGTCCCAGAAATCTCTTCCGTATGCGCCCTGGAATACTGCAATATTTAACTCCTTGTTTGCAAACTCTTTTGTTCCGCCAGTTGATCCCGATGCTTCCGTTGAAGCCGCACTGCCTGCCGTGGATTCCGGTGCCGGCTGCGAAGCCGGTTCCGATCCGCAGCCCACTGCCACGGATGCGGTAAGTCCCAGTGCCAGCAGAAGTGACATGCTTTTCTTTAATATGCTTTTCATTCCAACCTCTCCTTTTTATAATAATACTCTCGAAAACTCCAATAGCTTTCGAGCTCTATGTTTTAAGATGCAATTTTCTTCTCGCACCTCTAACATTCTCCAGTTTTTTACTTTAAATTTTCCAACAACATTTACCAGTAGTAACCATATATGGTTACTGTACACCTTGACATTAGCTTCCAAAAATTTGAAAACCACAGCGTATGGTATTAATTGCCATAACACTGGTTTTGGAGGCTATATTAATGTTGTGTAATTGGAACTCTCATGTAGACTATCAAAAGAAACTTCTGCTGGATTTGATTCTGTTTTCTGAAATTGAAAAAAGCAGGGTGGTCTCTTTGGAAAAGTCTCTATCCAAA
>NZ_JHYD01000052.1 GCF_000621505.1 Ruminiclostridium cellobioparum DSM 1351 = ATCC 15832 | reverse complement strand
TCTTGTGGACTATGACATCGAAGCTGGTAAAACAAGGAGCTCAAAGCACCGTTTTGCAAGAGCCACTTTCGCTGCTGCTAATATACATCTGGATGCTTGGATCAAACACAAATCCTTTAGTATTCTGAGTCTATTGCAATAGTACAAGAACTTTTCAAACAGCATTTAAAAATCTTTGAATTTCAAAGGTTTATTTGCTGTCCCAAAAAATCTGGGCTCAAAATTACACAACTATTAATTTCTCAAGGTACAATGCTTTTTCTACAAATAGCTCCATTTCACAAAGAAAATGGAGTGAAGTATTGGTTTTTCTCGAAATTACCAATTACTTTTCGAGAGTATTCTTATTATTAATAAATACTTTAAATTAATTTTTAATTCTGTCGTTAAGATATTTCAGTTCTTCTGCAATATCTTTACTTAATGCTCTAAATCCAATCCCTGTTAATAAGGACAGGACAAATATTCCAAACGAAGCAAACATCAGTATGGTATGACCCGGACTATTCATAATGCCGTTCATTATCAATTCACTGCCGCCCACGGCAAATCCGATAAAAGATAATACCAATGAAACTGCTGAAAGGCAAAACATAGCAATTATTGTTTTCTTAGTTCTATCTAAATCAAACATTGTATTCCCTCCTCAAAAATTCGTATAAAAAATATATTCTTATAACTTTGTCAAGCTAGATTCAATTATACCATACCCGGATATTATTTTAGTCAAGCGAAATCAACTATCTCTTTACAATTAAAATTGTTTATGCTATATTTTGGTTAATGGGTTAAATCATTAACCTAATAACCATGGAGGTGAGTTATATTTTTGAATAGTGAAAAGCCTGTTTTCATTCAAATAATGGAAATGATCGAAGACGATATTATAACAGATGTTTATAAGACCGATGACATAATTATTTCAACAACTCAGATCTCAAAGCTGCTTTCAGTTAATCCCACCACAGCTGTTAAAAGTATAAGCTTGCTGACAGATGCAGGTATTTTATATAAGAAAAGAGGAATTGGAATGTGTGTGACCAGGGAAGCCAAATCAAAAATACTTCAAAAAAGAAAAGATGAATTTTACAGCAATACCATATCGTCAATGCTTTCCGAAGCTCGTAAGCTGGGTATTTCAAAGGAAGATATTATTAATATAATAAAGGAGAATGGTGATGATCAGGTTTTCTAATGTAACAAAGGAATACAGAAGCACTATAGCACTGGATGACATCAATCTGGAAATAAGCCGGGACAAAATCTATTGCCTGCTTGGAAGGAACGGTGCCGGAAAGACAACCTTTCTGAAGCTCATTGCAGGACACATAAATGCCACCAAAGGCCATGTATCTGTTGATGATAAAAAAGTATCAACCTTTAATATGCCGGAATGCGTGAATTTTATTGAAAGCAGGGCTTCACAGTTTAACATGCGCATCGGAAAACTGCTTGAACTGGCATACAGCCTCCAGCCAGAGTTTGATATGGAATTTGCAAAAAACATGATGAAGAAATTCAAACTGGATAAAAACAAGAAATATAAACAGCTGTCCTTTGGCATGCAGACCATGTTCACAACATTGTTAAGCCTTGCAAGCAGGACAAAAGTAGTCATACTTGATGAACCCGTACTTGGCTTTGATGCCATAATGCGTGAACGTTTCTATGAGCTGCTTCAGTTAAGTTTTGAGTACAATCCGAGAATTATCATTGTTTCAACCCATTTAATAGATGAGATATCAAGAGTTGCCGAAGATATAATCATTATAGATGAAGGGTCTATCCTGCTTCACTCAAACATAAATGACATCGATGAAAAAGCATATTCTCTGACCGGCCCCAGCAGTGATGTAAAAAATGCCGTAAAAGGCCTTAATGTTATCGGAGAGAAAACTCTGGGCGGCTATTCCACAGCCTATATATTCGGAGACAGAATCACACCTGCTGAAAATGTAAAGCTTCAGTCGCTGGGACTGCAGGAGTTCTTTGTAAATATCGTCGGAGGGGGAGAAGATAAAGATGAAAACTAATTTGAAAAGCATTGGTGCAATAACCCGTATAAACTTCTACAAAACTACCTGGATAGCTTATTTGGCTGCGCTGTTATCATTTGCCAGTTCAATAATACAGATATTTATCATGTACCTGCTAAATACTCCCGGCAGCAGTCAGGTCAGCGAAGGTAATGAGCTTATATTGGTGATAATACTTGCTGCCATACTGATACCATCCGTCAATTTCAGCAGACTGATGCATTTGAACGGCAAAAAGGCCGACTTTTTTTGGGCCTGTGCAATAAACTACGTTATCTTCTCTGCGGCTCTCTCATTGATAATCCTCGTGCTGAACCTGACAATCGACAGAATGATGAGCCCGGTAGTTGAACTTTTAGATATAATTGACATATTCGGGTGGACCGGCAGCGGAATAATATTTGCATTTTTCAGGCAATTTGCGTTTTATCTGCTTTTAGGAGTTGCTTTACACACTTTGACCGCTATCCAGACTTTCTGGTGGGGTTGGGTGGTTGATTTGATAATTGCCGCCATTATCAGCGTATTTATTCCTATTCCGATGCTGCGAAAACTTTTGATTGATTTCTTCTACTTAATTATTTTTAATCCCAACCCAATTGCACATATCGGTACCTGCCTTTTGCTGGCAGCAGGAATCTATGCTCTGAATATACCAATCTTAAGCAGAAAAAAAATATAAGTCAAAAAGAAGCTTTAAAACCTGATAATTACTGGTTTTAGAGCTTCTTTTCATGTCTGCCGGCTGGTTCCTGTTACATCTGTATGTTTTCTCCTGCAGCCTCCTGTTCAAGGGGTGATTTTACACCTTCCTTCCCCGTAAACATCACACCGGATATTATGGCTGTAAGCGGGGCTACCGCCACCAGTCCGAAGCTTCCCACAAGGGTGTGGAATATCTCGGCCGAAACGTACTTCAAATTTAATATATTTATTATGGGAGTCCCCTGGGCCATAAAAACCATAAGGAGTCCGATATAACCGCCTGAATAGGCAAGCAGCAGGGTGGTGGTCATTGTCCCCATGACCACCCTTCCGATATTGAAACCGGATTTGATTGCCTCTCTGGCAGTCATACGGGGATTTTTCTCCACCAGTTCATAAACAGCGGCCGCTATATCCACAGCTACATCCATAAGTGCACCTGCAGAGGCGATAAACGTTGCGGCAATAAAAATCTCTGTCAGGTTCAAATGCCCGTAGCCCGAATAAAGCAAGCTCTCGGAAAATGCCATTATGGCCCCGTGAATCTTAAACAGGTGTCCGAATATGACCGCCAAAATACAGCTCAATACCGTACCCGACAGAGTGCCGGCTATTGCCGCGAAAGACTTCCTGTTGTAGCCTCCTACCAGCGTAATTATTACTATTGTAAGAAAAGCCACAATAAACAGCGAAATCCATATGGGATTCCAGCCTTTCAGGAGGGCCGGCACCAAAACCTTCCACATAACCACCACCGCCAGTATAAAGGAGAGAATGGCTTTAGCCCCCGTCCAGCCGGCGAAAGCAATCAGTAATATTATAAAACCCGCAAAAAGAATCAGCTCAAGATTTATTCTGTAATGATCAATAAGTGTAACATACTTGATATTGTCTCCCTCATAATCAATTACAGCCAGTGCTTTATCCCCCGGTACGAATATTTTGTCCATTTCAAGCTTCCCCACCAGATTGTTCGTACCCTCGGCGGTTTTATTCCTGAACTTTCCGTCAAGTACCCTTACACTGCATTTTTGTTCTCCCTGTTTAATAATACCGGTGTCGTAAAGGTTTGAATTGTTTGTCTCAACAATCTCTACAACTGCTCTTGCGCTGCCGTTGTATACAGCAGATTGGAACCCGGTGGGCAAAAAGCACAGGACAGCAATCAACAGGAGTACAACAATGGAGGTTACACTGTTAGTAGTAAAAAACTTTTTCGGCATCAATCTCTTCCCTTCTGTCAGTAGTTATGATGATAATCGGCCGGTTCTTGAATAAAAAATTTTAATATAGCTTAAACCGCTTTGCTACAGCAGTTTTCTGCTATAACACAGCGGTTTTAAGCATTGGCCGGATCAAATTGTAACAGGCTCTATGGGTATTTATGTGAGTTTATGTGATTTTGTTTATGTAATTTAGCTTATTTGACTTTAGTTATGGCGGCCAGCTTTTTATTGATGTCGGTGTCATCATAAGCACCGTAGAAAAGCTCATAGCCTGCACCGATTGCATATACCGGTACTGCGAGACCCGAATGGGAATAAGTTGCGAAGCTTATTCCGGCCTTATTGTCCAGAATATGGTTGCAGGTGACTGTCAATGGTTCATATGTACCGTACAGCAAATAATCTGTTTCGGTGCTTGTAACTTTTGAGGCGCTCATTGACTTTCTCAACGCATCTCTCAGCTTAACCATTTCGAAATCATTGAGTACCAATTCCGGGAAACTTTTAGCTTCGGGATCTGTAGGAGCAATCAGACCATATGAAGTTTTTATCTGGGGAAGGAGATCCTCCAGCTTTGCATCTGCTGCTTTTGTTTTCTCCTTGTATTCGG
This sequence comes from Ruminiclostridium cellobioparum DSM 1351 = ATCC 15832, assembly GCF_000621505.1. GTDB lineage: Bacteria > Bacillota > Clostridia > Acetivibrionales > DSM-1351 > Ruminiclostridium > Ruminiclostridium cellobioparum. The sequence goes on along the minus strand of NZ_JHYD01000052.1, from coordinate 34,314 downwards.
CAACTATTTTATCAAATTCTACATAGGACTTACTCTGCTTTTCAAGCTTTTCAAAGAAGGTTGAATACTCGGTTCCTGCGAAACCAATGCTCATTCCTCCTGTTTCATGGTCTCCTGTAACAATTATAAGAGTTTCGTCAGGATGCTTTTCATAAACCTTCAATGCTTCCTTGACGGCATCATTTAAAGCTATGGTGTCATGAATAGCTGCAGCTGCATCATTTGCATGACAGGCCCAGTCAATCTTTCCGCCTTCAACCATCATAAAATAACCGTTAGGATTGTCCAGCACTTCAATTCCTTTTTTAACAAAATCAGCAAGACTTAACTGATCAGATTTGCGGTCAAGTTCATAGGGCATTGCATAGCTGTCGTTTGAAGCCTGAGCCGCTGCCGGGTCAAGAGCCAGCACTTTTCCCGATTTATTATCAAGACTCAAAATATCGGCCTTGGTAGCGGCGACCTTGTATCCGTTTTTCTTTGCCTGTTCAAGAATGTTTACCGGATTTTTTACGCTGGCTTTCTTTCCGTCAGGATCCAGGAAATATCCCCCTCCGAAATAGTCAAAGCCGCTTGTTACCAATTGTGATGCAAGGTTGTAGTAATTACCTCTTGAAGGTTCACTTGCATAGAAAACCGCCGGTGTAGCATGGTCCAGGGTTACAGTCGTAACTATTCCTACCTTGTAGCCGGCTTTCTTCAATTTTTTTGAAATAGGCTCATAGCTTACTTTCTTTGCAGGGTCCATGTTAATGATTCCCCCGAAAGTCTTTACGCCCGATGCCAGGGCAGTACCTGTTGAAGCTGAATCAGGAATGAATGATTCGGCATCATATGTATCCGCGCTGCCTACACCCGGAAACCTTGTGAAATCCAGAGTTTTAATGGCAGGAGTATCAGGGCTGTCCATATTTCCCAAATACATCTGAGCGGCGTTTATCTGCGGTGTGCTCATTCCATCACCTATGAACATGAAAACATATTTTGGTGCTGTACCCGAATAGGTATTATTTGTAGAGTACAGGGATGGGGCGGCAGAAACCAGACCGGCTAACAATGCAACACTGATGAATACAAATACAAGCATGATTGACGAAACAGCAATTATCCTTCTTTTCATTAAGACACCTCCAATAAAATTAGTAGTACATTAGTAGTACAATGATAGAATAATTAATTAGTTTTAAAAGGGTATTTGCCCCTTGTTAATTTCACATTAATTAATTCCAGTTTATTGGAAATTGCCTTTAAATATAACAAGCAGTTCTTTGGCAGCACCGCAAATATCCTCTTGGGAAATAATTGCAGAGACTACGGCAATACCATCGATTCCCGTTGTGGCAAGCTCGCCTGCATTCTGCCTGTTTATACCTCCTATTCCCACAACAGGAATGCTTACAGCCCTTCTTACCTCCAGCAGCTGTTCTCTTGCTATGACCCCGGCATCGGTTTTGGTATTTGTCGAATAAAGAGCTCCGACCCCTATGTAATCGGCCCCGTCCTGCTGCGCCTTAAGGGCAGACTCAACAGAATTTGCTGAGACACCCAGAATTTTCTTCCCGCCTGTTATTTTTCTTACAACCCCGGCAGGCAGATCACTTTGACCCACATGAACACCGGCAGCATCTATTGCAAGAGCAATATCCAGCCTGTCGTTTACTATAAGCGGGACATTATATTTATCGGTTACGGCTTTGACTTTTAGTGCATTTTCATAAAATTCCAGTGATGAAGCGTTTTTTTCGCGGAGCTGTACCATGGTACAACCTCCGCAGATGGCCTTTTCGACTGCCTCTTCAAGTGTTGCGGTACTCATAAGGCCGCGGTCTGTGACCAGGTATAAGGTATAATCAACAGTAGGTTTCATTTATTCTGGCCCTTTCAGATAATATTTTTTCATCAAGCCTGCTTATGGCATCTATTATTGCCATATGAAAGCTGCCTGTTCCCTTACTTCCCGCATTTTCACAGGCTATTTCTCCTGCTATGCCCATTGCCGCAATTCCGGCAACTGCCGCCACAAAAGCATCCCTGCCCGCTCCGCAGAAGGAGCCCACCAGAGCCGTGGTCATACAGCCAGTTCCTGTTACGTCCGACAACATCTTATGGCCGTTGGAAACAGCGGCAATCCTTTTTCCATCTGTAATGATATCGGTCGCTCCTGTGATTGCCGCAACACCTCCCAGCTTTTCAGCCACTGCAAGTGCAACGGCTGCCTGCGCGGCATCGCCCGAAGCAATATCCTCTTCTGCCGCATCCACTCCTTTTGTGTTGGCATTCAGTCCGGCTATAAAGGAAATTTCCGACATATTGCCCCTGACCACGCTCACTTTTATTTCCGAGAGGATAGTCCGGGTGGTTTCATTTCTCAGCCTGGAAGCACCGACCCCCACAGGATCGAATACCACAGGTATCCCCAGCTCATTGGCCTTTTTGCCGGCTGCCAGCATGGCTTCCACCGTCCTGTGGTTAAGAGTCCCGATATTGATTACCAATGCCGAGGAAATAGCTGTGATATCTGCAGCTTCGCCTATGTCATCAGCCATTATGGGAGATGCACCGATTGCCAGAACAGCATTGGCACAGTCGTTGACCGTAACATAATTCGTTATGTTATGTATCAGAGGTTTATTGCTTCTCAGCTGACCCAGCAGTTCAGCCGCTGCTTTAATAATATCGCTCATGTTTGTACCCCTTTGAAATTATATTTTATAAAGTTCAGTTATGTCTGTCATAAATTTCGTTTACTTTTCAGAACAGAATTCTACAGCCTCACCGGCCAGAATTTTGTTGGTGGTTCTCATGGCACACATTTTTCCGCACATGGAACAGGAATGTTTATCTGCCGGCGGTGCACTTTCAAAATATCTTCTTGCCTTCTCGCCATCTATGGCATATGAGAACATTTCTTCCCAGTCTATCCTGCGGCGGGCATCGCTCATTTTGTTGTCCAGCTCACGGGCGTGGGGGATGCCTTTCGCAATGTCGGCGGCGTGGGCTGCTATCCTTGAGGCCACTATACCTTCTTTTACATCCTCCAGGTCGGGCAGGCGCAGATGCTCCGCAGGTGTCACATAACACAGGAAGTCTGCGCCGCTGGCTGCCGCTATGGCGCCGCCGATAGCCGAGGTGATGTGGTCATAGCCCGGCGCAATATCTGTCACGAGAGGCCCCAGCACATAGAAGGGTGCCCCGTGGCACAGTCTTTTCTGTATTGTCATATTGGCAGCTATTTCATTCATGGCCATGTGGCCGGGGCCTTCCACCATCACCTGCACATCCTTTTCCCAGGCCCGCATTGTAAGGTCTCCAAGCTCTATAAGTTCACTCAGCTGTCCTGCATCCGAGCTGTCATGTATACTTCCGGGCCTCAGGGCATCACCAAGGCTGATGGTGACATCGTATTCCCTGAGAATTTCCAGAAATTCATCATAGTACTCATAAAAGGGATTCTCATTCCCGGTCATCTCCATCCAGGCGAAGAGCAGTGAGCCTCCCCGTGAAACGATGTTTGTCAGACGTTTGGAACGTTTGAAGCATTCCACCGCCCTCTTGTTTATTCCGGCGTGGATAGTCATAAAGTCGACGCCTTCCTTTGCATGTGCTTCCACCACTTTAAAGAAATCCTTTGCTTTGATTTCCATCAGATCCTTTTCAAGGTATCCGATAGCATCGTACATGGGAACAGTTCCTATCATGGCCGGTGAACGCTCAATCAATTGTTTTCTGAAGGTGTTGGTCTTTCCGTAGTTGCTTAAATCCATTATGGCCTCAACACCGAATTTAACAGCCATATCCACCTTTTCCATTTCCTTTGTATAATCGGCGCAGTCTCCTGAAATACCCAGATTGACATTTATCTTTGTCTTGAGTCCTTCTCCTATACCTTCGGGACTTAAGGACCTGTGGTTGATATTTGCAGGGATGGCAATTTTCCCGCAGGCAACCGCTTCCCTGAGCCTTTCGGCCTCCATAAATTCCTTTTGGGCAACCACCGACATTTCCTCTGTTATAATTCCTTTTCTTGCTGCTTCCATCTGAGTTTTGTATGTCATAAAAATCTCCTTTTCCGCAGGTACCCGGTATTATACCGGCAGTACCCGTCATTGAACAATAGTTTTTTCGCTGTGCCCTTCCCTGTAAAGCCTGTAAAAATGATTTGTGGGGCCATGCCCCTTTCCGATTTCAAGTGAATGCTCAATAGCCATGGTCACATATTCCTTCGCCTTTTCAACGGCCCCGGCACAATCCATGCCAAGTGCAAGATTGGATGCTATGGCCGAGGAAAGCGTACAGCCCGTTCCATGAGTATTCTTTGTATCAATCCTTCTGGAATTGAAAAAATAAAACTCTTTTCCGTCAAACAGCACATCTGATGCGTCGCCAGCCCTATGCCCGCCCTTTATCAGAACCCTTTGGGCTCCCATCCGGTGTATGCTTTCGGCCGCTTTTTTTACATCGGTCCCGGATAGGATTTTTGAGCCTGTGATGGCCTCGGCTTCAGGAATATTGGGAGTCAGTATGTACGCCAGGGGAATCAGTTCCTTAATAAAAAAATCCAGAGCATTCTCCTGCATGAGTGCATGGCCTCCTTTAGCCAGCATGACAGGGTCAATGACAATATTTGAAGGCATATACTCCTTTAGTTTCCCGCATACGGCCTGCATGCACTCCCGGCCTGAAAGCATTCCCACCTTGACCGCATCCACATCTATGTCCTCAAATACCGCATCTATTTGTTTTTCAATGATATCAGGCCTCATATCCTGAACATCAATTACCCGGCACGTGTTTTCAGCCACAACAGAAACAATTACACTCATGCCGTATACCCCATGTGCCGAAAAAGTCTTTAAATCAGCCTGTATTCCGGCGCCTCCACTGCAGTCAGAGCCTGCAATAGTTAAAACCTTTTTCATTCAACTCCTCCTCTATAATTGTGCCATGGAAATTCCGGCACGCATAAATTAATAGTTTTTTATGTCTGCGAAAATAAAAAATGCCTGCCGAAACAGGCAAGCACGTATAACAATCATACATCCGTGATTTGCTTCCCTACAACGGTGTTAACCGACAGGTTCCAAGGGTCAGGTTTTACCTTCTCAACCATAACAAATAAATAAATTTGTTTAAGTGGTCCCCCCACAAATATCTATTCAATTTTAATATTGTTATTGCAGGCAATAAAAAAACGTTTAACCGGTAAGGGTAAACGCTTTAATCAAAAATAGATTTAAAATTTGATTTCTGCTTCCCTTCGACGGTGTTAACCGACAGGTTCTAAGGGTCAGGTTTTACCTTCTCAACCATGGGAATTGCATTCCTCCGGTCCCCCCGCAACTTGTTGATTGAATTTTAACACATTACTGATTATATGTAAAGACTATTGAAATATTCCGGCACCAAAACTTCATTTAATAAAAAAAATGATAGGATTGGCTCCTATCACCTTTATTGAGGTATTTCATTATACTGCATTATGAACAAATGAAGCTATACTGTTTAATGGAATATCTGTTACTGATCCGACGTTGTAGACCGGAACACCGTTACCGCCGCCATAACCGCCATAATTCTGGTTGAAGTTGCAGCCGTAACCCATGTTATTATTTCCGTATCCGCCGTAGTTATTATTGTCGCCCATATCACTGCTTCCGCAGGAATTACCCAGAGAACATCCCGGTGCAGGGCCAATTCTTGTAATCAGTCTAACGAAACATTCATTTACACCTAATATTACTCCAGTAAAACCGCAGCCGGACTGACCTCCGCTCTTTGTAAAAATTGTTACAGTTTCGCCGATATATTTTGACAGCAGGTGGCAAAGATTATCGTTACAACCAAAGTTACCGTCTCCCATATTATTAAGCTCCTTTCTTTATAGTACTACGTCTTAATAATAATTTATGTTAACCCTAAATAAAGTGTTACACCGGGAGAGCATTTTTTTATCTGAATGATTATTTGCCGGACAGCACTCCGTCATGCCAATGAGAACGACAAAGGCTGATATACCTGTCGTTTCCGCCCACTTCAACCTGTTCGCCCTCTTTTATTATTTTATCGCCCTGATATCTGGCATTCATTATTGCCTTTTTACCGCACCAGCATATGGTCTTTATTTCCTCTATGGTGTCTGCCCAGGCCAGCAGGTACTGGCTGCCCTCAAAAAGCTCGCCCCGGAAATCGGCTCTGAGTCCATAGCAAATCACAGGTATTTTATCGTGGTCCACAAGCCTTGTTAAATGATAGACCTGCTGCTTGGTAAGAAATTGTGCCTCATCAACGATAACACAGTTAATTTCAGAATTTTTATTTATATAGCTATGTACCATCCGGTATACATCGCTGTCCTTATGTATCAGCAGGCACTCCTCGGTCAAACCCGCACGGGATTTAATAATACAGCCCCTATCACGGTTGTCTACCGAAGGCTTCATCAGAAGAACCTTTTGACCTCTCTCCTCATAATTATATTTAACCATGAGTGCATTTGCTGTTTTTGAACTGTTCATGGCTCCATATCTGAAATACAATTTAGCCATAGCTACCCCCAATTTAATATAGTGATGATTCACCTAAATAGTATACCCTATTTCAAAAGATATGAGAATTAATCAGTTGCAAATTTTCTATAATTTCCGGCCAGCTCAAGGCCGGTATTTTCTCCCACATCTCTGAATATCAGCCGTCCCGGCTTTTCAGCCAGTTCAACCTTCACGGTTGAGGTAATGGATTCGGTTATCTCAACCTCCATGATGCCTTTTTTCGGAGCTTTGAGAATTCCTCCCTTACCGTATGACGCCTCTAATTTCAGAATATGTTCAGAATCCTCGATTGATACTCTTAATATGCCGTCATTGACTGTTAACTCTTTGATTTTTGCTCCTGTATAGGTTGCAAATCTCAGAAAGCTGCCGTTAATTCTTAAAAATGCGATCAGCCCGTCAAATTCATGACGGAACCATGGAATTGATGCTATTGAGAACATCAGAGAAGTATCCCTATGACAGAAATTATTGGACTGCAGCCATATCCAGGAATGAGGGAAGGATTTTCCCCAGTCCTTTTCAACATAACCGTATCCGCCGGTAAAATCAATTGATTGACCGTTAAAAAGCAGCCCTCCCCTAAGCCCGCTGTGTATGTTTATTATTCCATGGTGGCATTCCATAAAGGGCACAAAGGAATAAGGCCCCATTATTCCGGGATTCAGCAGTGTTTTGGGAAATGATACTATATCATTGAATTCTATATCACCGGAAATACTGAAATCATTGTCTTTCAAATTCAGACTCATTTGCTGCTTATTAAAATGATTGCCCTCTATTTCCACATTCAGTTCTTTTTCCGAATAGGTGAAGGCTTGTTTTGGAAATGTCAAATAGCGGGTAAACCCGGTTTTTGCATCTATAAATTGAATAAAGGAATGCTCACTGTGCCTTGATACTGCAACACCGGGTATTATTGCCAAAATATTCTCCGAGCTTTTATCTATTATTTTATAGTACCAGCCCTCAAAATAATTGTTTCTTTTATATTTTCCCTGAAATATCTCGGGATTGAAAATCCGTTTTAATGTGTACATTTTCCGCCGTTCCGCCGAAAGCTAACTTCCGGCTGGTTTTTAAGGTTTGAAATATGCGATAGCTCCTGCAATTCCGCTTTCAAGCCGTATAAGACGGAGTTTATCCAACAATCTGCTCTCTTATTCCAGTTTATTTATAAAATCAACAATATCGTCAATAACATATTCAGGTATATTTGTTTTGCTGTAATACTCCTGGGGAGTACTGTCCCCCTCACCTCCGGTAAGCAGGTGGTTTAATTCCGGATACAGTTTGAACCGGGCATTTATATTCTGCTCAAAAGCCTTTTTCCAATTGTTGAAATCTATATCGGTACTGACAATAAAATCCCTTTGACCCTGCATGACAAGCACAGGCTTATTAATTTTTCCGGCCTGGTCCATAACATCATAATCCTTCATATAACTGTAATAATGCAAATTGCCCATAGTATAGCTTTCGGGCGGCTTTTTGGGATTAAAACCAGATGAAGACAGCATGTCCACCTGAGCTTTTACATATTCCAGCTGGCCTGCACTTGCCAGCCCCTTTCCCTCAAGATATTCAAGATATTCCGGTATAAGCTCATACTGCGGTCTTGTAAAACCGTTCATAATTATCCCTGCCTTAAAGGTATCTCCGCCCGTCGCCAGTATTCTGGGTACTGCATAACCTCCCAGGCTGTGCCCAAGCGTGATAATGCGGGAATTATCTATGCTCTTTGCCGTTTTGAGGAATTCGGCAGCCGCATATGCATCCTGCTCGGTCTCTTCATTCAAGGTCACGTTTCCGATGAGCTTAAGCTTGGAACTATGGATCAAAGTTCTCTTATCGTATCTTAAAACAGCTATATTCCTTGAAGCAAGGCCATATGCAATATCTCTGAAGGGCTTTATATATCCCGTTGTTTCATCCCTGTCAAGGGCTCCTGAATCGTGGACCAGTATGACTGCCGGAAACGGCCCGTCTCCCTCAGGCATGGTCAATGTGCCGGGCAGCGCCCATGCGCCTGTGCCAATGACAACCTCTGTTTCGGTAAAGCTTCCTGCTGAAGTATACTCCGGTGCCGGTGCCGCTTCAGGCTGCCGTCCCAAAATTCCAAGTTCGTCTATTTTTCCTTCATGATCAAACCGGATAGCATAATACGTATTTTGTCCATCCTTGAGAGGTATTCCTATGATCTGATGCAAAGAATCCTGCCAATACTCTGTATTTTCGTCGGCCGGCTGCAGCTGGGGAATACCTTCTGCCAGATACTCCATACCGTCTGATGTCAGATAGTTTGAAAATATCCGGCTAAGCAGTGCCTCAGCTTCCTCATAGCTTTTGCCATTAAGCAGACCGATAAACTTTTTTCCGACTATGCTCAGACAGTCCTGCTCCGACAGCCCCAGCCCAAGCTCGTTATTAAGCACGCTTACCGGCAGGAGGGCTCTTCCTCCCGAAGTACTTATTTCATTTTCTAAATTTTTTGGCTTTCCGTTTGATATTATTGTTTTACTGCCGATTCTAAGTTCCAGACTTTTGTTCCGGTAGTTTACAGTGACTGTTTTGTGCTGTGCATTCCACGAAATCTTTGCTCCCAGGCTTTCACACAGGTACCTGACCGGAAAGGAATTGTCCTTTTGTATGGCCCCGGCCGTTTCTGCATACGCCGGAACACCCATAAGATTTAAAACCATTGTAATGCAAAATATTAGTACAATTTTTTTCATATCGAGCTCCGAAATTAGTTATTTGGTTTCCATAATTTGATTACATTTTAGCATAATAAATGTATGATAAAATTACATTAAGCTCAAATTTAGATTTCAAATTCAATTCATGACAAACTTCGGTTGTGTACAAATTTCATACTTTTTTGTAAAATAAAAAGATAAGTCCGATCCTATGGATGAACTTACCCTAAAATGTCGACAATTCATTCATTCCTGCATTTGCTGCACAAACCATAAAACTGAACTCTATGGTCCTTAACCAGAAAACCGTTCTTTTTTAAAATTTCTTCTTCAAGAGAATCCAGAAGATCTTCCTCTACCTCTGACACCGAGCCGCAGGAACTGCATATCAAATGATGGTGTGTGTGATCCTCATTGGGCTTAACCAGTTCATAGCGGCTAAAGCCATCATCAAAATCCAGCTTGTGCACCAGTCCGAGCTTGTCCAGAAGAATCATTGTTCTGTATACTGTCGCCAGACCAATCTCAGGATGCTTTAATTTTACAATATTAAATATTTCTTCCGTACTTACATGCTGACCGGAGCATTGAAGTATGGTTTCCAGAATGGCGGCCCGCTGGCCAGTAAATTTGTATCCGTATTCCTTTAACTTTTCCTTTAAAAAGCCATCATCACCAGTATTCAAAAACACATCTCCTCTCAGGTGTTTTTACAGAATTTCCAATAGGGAACTCCTTTGCCGCTTGATAATCATTCTCAATTTTCTCCATACTATCTTAATCTAATTGATAATCATTGTCAATCAGCTTTTCAGATTCCTAATGCGGTTCGATGGGTATGGGGCTTTTGAATTTACCGGGTGCTACCGAAAACCCGCCCGGGTAATCCAGCATGGCTGATATGACCCTCACGGCCTCGGCCCTTGTAATTGTATTTCCGGGTTTGAAGGTACCATCCGGATAGCCTGATAAAATGTTGTTCATGGAAAGCAAAATTATTGATTTGTTTGACCAGGGATTGGTTTCAGGACTTACGTCGCTGTAAATCTTCTGGGAAAAATTAACTGTGTCGGGGCTGTATAAAACCTTATCACATATAACAGCAAACTCTTCCCTGGTGATGTTTTTATTGGGGTAGAATAAATTCCCGCCATATCCTGCAAATATGCCGTATTGTTTTGTGATTGAAATCTGTTTTTCAGCCCAGTGGCCCGCCGTATCGGAAAATGTGCCTGAACCGGGTTCGTTCCGCAGCCCCAGGAAATTTACAAATAATGCCGCAGCCTGTGCCCTTGTGAGATTTCCATTGGGAACAAAACGCTTATCGGGGAAACCTGATATGATTCCCTTCTGAGTCAAATTGAGAATATAACTCTGCGCCCAGTGGTTTTCTATATCAACAAAAGGTTTGCCCAACAGCCACAAACCGTAATTTTTCCAGATGCGCTGGGGTTCCTGGCCCAAAGCCCAGCTTCCGGCACCTGCAAGACCGTACTTGGATACCAGTGAAAGCTTTTTCTCAATAGAAGTGTCATTTTCATACCAAATATCATAAGTACCGGCTGAAAGCCGGCTGCTTCCCCATATGACTGCATTATCGGTATCCGACAATACCAGCGCGGCCCTGGCGCACTGAGCGCTGCTGTCATACCAGGTCACAGCCTTGTATGCCGATACAAGCCTTTCAACGTCTGATATGGTAATCCCGTAGCCGCCGGCGGCAGCGCCCTGCTTCCAGTACCTTCCGTAAAAAGGAATGCCAAGCATGACTTTTGCGGGCGGAACATATTTCAGGGCATATTTTACGGATTGTTCTGCAAAGGACAAACTTGCAACAGCTCCCGGTGTGCCGCCGCTGTAGTGTTCATCATACGCCATTATAAATAACATGTCACTGTTGGAACCCAATGCCTTATAATCATAGGACCCCTGCCAGCCTGTTGTCAACCCCCACGGATTTGCAGCAGTGCAAACATACAGGACCTTGGATTTGGGAAGAGCAGCTCTCAGCAGCCTGACGAAATCAGTGAAAGCATCCCGGTCAGCCTCTGTGAGATTTTGAATATCCACATTGACGCCGTCGCATTCCAATTCCGACACCTTTGCAGCCAATTCAGCTGCAAAGGCCGACCTGTTTGCAACTGCGGCGCGACCCAGAGTCCGGTCCCAGTTGTTGCTTAAATAGGGTATTACCTTGATCCCTTTGGCATGAATGCTGTACACAAAAAGAGGATCAGCTTTTATTGTAGTTTTCAGAGTACCGTTACCGTTTATCTCAAAATAATCAGGGCAGACTGTCGTCAGATTTGCTCCGGTTACATTTACGCTGTTGATATAGGTTGTGGTGTTCCCTCCGTACAGATAGCTCAAACTTTCATAAGCACCGGCATTAATCTGAAATAATACCGCAAAGACAATAATAAAAATAGGGCATTTCTTTAAGTGCATTATTGGGTTCCTCCCCGATTTATTTCATAAAGTCAATTGCGGTTGAAATCTTGGCCCTTTCAGCCGATATTAATTGACTTTATTATTGTTTACATACCAGATTTTGATATTCACAATAAAAACGAAATGGATTTCAATAATGCAAAAAATACCGCAGGCCCGGTCGGACAAATTTCATCCCTTCCCGGGCTCTTGCAGTATTTCTTTGGATATTTGATATTTATTTTATATTTATTTGATAATTAATGTGTGCTCTTATTTTCCGCAGCAGAGCTTGTATTTCTTTCCGCTGCCGCATGGACAGGGATCGTTTCTTCCAACTCTGCTATTGTTTGTAACAGGCTTCTTTGGTTCATCATCTCCATGGCTTGCGGCTACAGGTTCTGCAACCTTTTCACGCTGCGGAGCATGTTCTCTGTCTATTCTGGATCTTACCAGCAGTTTGATTGAGTCTTCCTGGATACTCTTGATCATTTCCTCAAACATCTGGAAGCCTTCAAATTTATATTCTATTACAGGATCCCGCTGTCCGTATGCTCTCAGGCCTATGCCATGCTTGAGCTGATCCATGGCATCAATGTGATCCATCCATTTTTCATCGACTACCTTCAGAAGAACAACTCTTTCAAGCTCTCTCATGAGTTCAACTCCGATGTCATTTTCCTTGAACTCATAAATCTTGTTGACAATTTCCATGAGCTTTTCCTTCAAATCTTCCTTATCGAAGGTAGCCCGGTCTTCTTCGGTAACCTGCAGCGCACCCTGCGGCAGGAATATACTTTCAAGGTAACCTATCATGGAATCCCAATCCCACATATCTGCATACTGGTTCTCGGCACAATAGGTAGAGATCACGCCGTCAACAAGACTTTCAAACATTTTTATAAAGTAATCCCTGAGATTATCTCCGTTAAGAACGGTCTTTCTCTGTGCATAGATCACTTCTCTCTGCTTGTTCATAACGTCGTCATACTGCAGAACTCTCTTACGAACGTCAAAGTTCCTGCCTTCGACCTTCTTCTGAGCATTTTCTATGGCATTTGAAAGCATTTTATGCTCTATTGGCTGATCATCCTCAAGCCCAAGTGCGTTTACTATGTTTGTCAGTCTTTCCGAACCGAACAATCTCATTAGATCATCTTCAAGAGATATATAAAACCTTGAGGATCCGGGGTCACCCTGACGGCCCGAACGGCCTCTCAGCTGATTGTCAATACGTCTCGATTCGTGTCTTTCAGTACCTATTATGTGAAGACCGCCGGCTTCAATAACCTTTTCTCTTTCATCATTGGTTATCTGCCTGAACTTGTCATTCAGCTCCTTAAAACGGCTTCTTGCCTCGAGAATAAGCTCATCATCGGTATCGTTAAAGCTTGTAGAAGCACTTATCAATTCATCCGAATAGCCCAGCTTTCTCATTTCCTGCTTGGCCATGTATTCCGAATTACCTCCCAGAACTATGTCGGTTCCTCTACCGGCCATATTGGTAGCAATTGTAACAGCTCCAAATTTACCGGCCTGGGCAATGATCTCGGCTTCTTTTTCATGGTACTTGGCATTCAGAACCTGGTGGACTATCCCCTTTCTCTTCAGCATTGCGCTGAGGAATTCGGACTTCTCAATGGAAATTGTACCTATAAGTGCAGGCTGACCTCTTTTATGGCAGTCTGCAATATCTTCTATTACGGCATTAAACTTACCCGCTTCATTTTTATATACCACATCAGGATTATCCTTACGTATCATATCCTTATTTGTAGGGATAACTATAACGTCCAGCTTGTAAATTGTGTTGAATTCATTTTCCTCAGTAAGGGCGGTACCTGTCATACCGGCAAGTTTACTGTACATTCTGAAGTAGTTCTGGAAGGTTATTGTAGCAAGAGTCTTGCTTTCTCTCTCAACCTTAACTCCCTCTTTGGCTTCAATGGCCTGATGGAGTCCGTCGCTGTACCGTCTTCCGTACATCATACGGCCGGTAAACTCATCGACAATTATTACTTCGCCGTCCTTGACAACATAGTCCTTTTCATTTTTCATAAGACCATGGGCTCTGATTGCCTGGTTGACATGATGGGATATTGTCATATTCTCAGGATCAGAGAGGTTCTCAAGCCCAAAGTACTGTTCGGCTTTTTTTATACCGTTTGCCGTAAGTACTGCGGTATGTGCCTTTTCATCAACTATATAATCTTCGTCAAATACTTCGTCACTGTCAACCTTGTCATCCATCTGCTTGATTACCTTAACTTTGAGCTTCAATGCAAAGGAGTTGGCTTTTTTATAAAGGTCGGTGGATTTATCTCCCATACCCGAAATAATAAGAGGAGTCCTGGCTTCATCAATGAGGATGGAGTCAACTTCGTCCACAATGGCATAGCTCAGTTCTCTTTGAACCATATCCTCCTTGTAGATTACCATGTTGTCTCTCAAATAATCAAAACCCAGTTCATTATTGGTACCGTACGTAATATCGCAGCCATATGCCGCCCGTCTTTCATCATTTTCAAGATCATGTACGATAAGCCCTACGGTAAGCCCCAGGAAGGTATAAATCTTACCCATCTGCTCGCTGTCACGCCTTGCCAGGTAATCATTTACCGTAACAACATGTACACCTTTTCCTGCCAATGCATTAAGGTACACAGGCAAGGTTGCCACCAGCGTTTTTCCTTCACCTGTTTTCATTTCAGATATTCTTCCCTGATGAAGTACAATACCGCCAATCAACTGGACTTTAAAATGTCTCATTCCAAGAACTCTTACAGATGCCTCACGGACCACAGCAAACGCTTCGGGTAATATGTCATCAAGCGTTTCCCCATTTGCAAGCCTCTCTTTAAATTCGGCTGTTTTAGCCTTCAGCTGTGTGTCTGTGAGTTTTTGCATTTCAGGTTCCAGAGACTCTATTGTATCAACTATTGGATAAATTCTTTTTAATTCTCTATCGCTGTATGAGCCTATTAATCTTTCAATAAATTTCTTCATTTCTACCTCCTCAAGCCGCTATGGCTCTGACGGCCCCATTGGACCTTTCATATTATTTAAATTTTAATTAAATGCAGTTAAATGATTAATTAAATTTCTTATTTTTGGGCATATCTTTATTAAATAGAAAATTTTGACTTCAATTCAACAAGGATAACTATCCCGTGAAGTCAAAAACATAAAAATTCTGCTATTGGATGGACAAGTTGATTAGTTCCGGCAAAGTACCGGGGGTGAGGAATCTGAGATATTGAGCAGGAAACGTCCCGCATATGAAAATTTTTTTATGGTGAAAATTTTATAGAAAACAGTAATAAAAATCAGGCCGGCCGCTATAGGGACTATAGCTGTAAAATCCGGATAATTGTGCCTGACGGGATTTTTTACATCAAATGCATTTTGAGATATAATCTTATAAAAAGCTGCCGGAGTGCCTTTTGTTTTTGAGGAATTTTCAACACTGGCAGTTTGTTTAATAATTTGGGTATCCTGTATTATATCAAGCCGGGTAAAATTCACAAGGTAGTAGTCCAATAAGTCCGCAGAAAAATAAGCCCCGCCTTCGGAAGCCAAAGCAGACAAAATTATTATGCTGAGAAATAATTTTTTTAGCATCTACCTTACCTATCTTTCCTATTTGTCTCTATCCTTCTCCTGCAGTCTGTCAAGAACAAGGTTGTACCCATCCGCACCATAAACAAGGCATCTGTTAACCCTGCTGATGGTTGCAGTACTTGCGCCCGTCTCATCACATATATCGGTATATGTTTTCTTGTCTCGCAGCATTTTTGCCACCTCAAGTCTTTGGGCCAATGCTTTGATCTCTGCAATGGTACAGAGATCCTCAAAGAAATTATAACATTCTTCCCTATTATTCAAAAGAAGTATAGCATCGAACAAACTATCCGTATGTTCATCTCTTAACTTGGAATTCATATATGACAAACTCCTAACGGTTAACAATATATTATTTATCTAATATTATCTATCTCTAGAGTATACAATAACAGCTTTTTATAAATCAGTCAAGGTTGGCGATCTCAGGTGTAACATTTTCCACAATGTAAATCTTAAGTCTATCCTATTCCCGTTTTGAATACAAATATAACATAAACTATTTGTTTACGTGCATTTTTATCAATATATAATCACTGTATGGCAGTGAAATGGAGGTCATAATGAATGGTTTGGTCATCATTACAAACAGGCAGAAATTATTAATATGTCTGGCAGCCCTGCTGTTTATAATATTATCTGCTTTTTTTATAGCACAGCTGAATTTTCCCAAAGCGGTTAATGCAGATGTTTCACGCATCAGCAAAACCATTTCTCCTGAAAATGAAAACCAGCAGTTGAAGGATATTTTATCAAGCATCTTACCTGCTGATAATAAAACCCTGTATGAGGATGGTAACAGAGCCGTCACTGCAAATAAACCCGCAGGCAAAAAAATAGAACAAACTCCTGCCGAGATTATTGCCAGAGGGAAAAATCTATCCTACCTTTTTGTATTTTCCGACGAAGAATACCTCAGGCCCATATACACAAATCTATGGAAGCAATCCTTTTATCAGGGCTGGCTGTACCTCCCCCGGAAAGTGATTTCGGCAAGACACAGTCTTTTTACCTATTCGGGAGGTGCCGGCAAAGTCTTCGACATCGAGGGTCAATTGGGTTTTTATCCCAATATTACCATAGACAACCAGAATTATTTCAATTTCTTAATTTATAATTTTATCGTTGATAACGTTTCCCAGTTGGGAAATCAGATAGCCATATCCGGTACCCCCGCCAAAAAAGGTGTGCAAATAATTTCAATAAAAATCGAGGATGTATCCGCATTATTAAATGAAAACAGTAATATAACCGTTCACCTGTGCACACCATTGGGCTATGAAATAGATTACCAGGACATACCGTTTTCAAAGGAGTCCAACAGAATTGAAGACTTTGGGCCGGTGCAGGAATCCTATACCGAAAGCTCGTACAACGAAACCGATCTTTCCTCCCTTGAAATAGGCCAGCAGAATGTAATTCTTAAGAAAGAGCTTGCCTATTTTGTATCAGATTCCAAAAAACCGATATACTTTCAGCCCAACGGCACTTACCAGACTGCCGATACGCTCAATGCAAGTCCTGATCTTGAAGAGGCCATACATAATTCAAAAGCAGTTAAATTCTCTCTGCTTTATAATAATAAAAAATATGTCAGCCCCGTTTACCATCCTCAGTGGAAAACTCACTATGACAGGGATTGGTGCTATATTCCACGCAAAATGTATTTAAATATGAAGAGAGTATACGTACTTCCGCAGGATAAGGAGATTGCAAGCGATTTGCTGGGAGAGTTGGGCTTTTTTGATAAGTTCTCAGGTGTTGCAAAGGGTCAGACCGGTGTGATTGTCAAAAACTTCATGGTAAAAAGTGCCGCTGTTTATGAAAACAGCATCTTATTGGAAGGTACTCCTGCCAGAATAGGAATGCAGATCATCGGTATTGACAAAAAGAATCTTGCCGGTTCTAAAGAATACGCCGTAAGGCTGGTTACCTCAGATGCATGTGAAATTGATACCGATGTTTTGAAGAATTAAAATTTAGGGGAATGTAAGAAATTCAAACCATCAAAATTTTTTACATTCTCAAACACCCTGATATAATCCTCTTTAATTCAATTTTTTCATAACGTTTGTCTTATCCAAAATTGCTATAAATATATAAGCTATTACCGCACTGACACCGCCCTGAACAAGATTTCCCGGAACTTCCGATATAATTGCCGCCACAGCCAGGGAATCGTCTATCATCCTATAAAAGGTCAGCTCCAATATAAAATAACCTGCAGCAATTATAATGGCACCGGCTGCCACTGCTATAATCCTCCTGATATAATCAGGTCCCTGATCGGCCTTTTTATGTGCAATGGCTCCCACAGCATAGCCTTCTATACCCTTGACAATAAAGGTAATTGGTACGAATATAAATGCCCCATATGCCAGATCGGCCAAAGCCGCTCCTATAGCACCCGCAGCAAGCCCTGACTTCCTTCCCAGCAATATTGCTGCTACCATAATGGCGGCATCACCTATATTGAAGTATCCCGGCGGTACGGGGCTGGGTATATGCAAAAAAGGAAGATAGGTAATAATGAATACCAGAGCAATCATCATAGCTGTTAAAACTATCTTTCTTGTGGAAATCTTCATTTGCGTGAAACCTCTATTCTATATAATTTCTATATAATATCTATGAATATCCTGTATTATCGCCGTCAGTACTGCAGCAAATCATCATACCATTGCGGCTACTCTTCCTCTACCCTGATACTGTTGGCAATACCTAATACAGAATTCTTTTCCTTTAACACCGTCAGTTTTTCTTTTATTTCCCTCTCTGTTAAAACAGGAGTGATAAAAGCGACTTCAACTCCCTGCACTTTTGAACCCAGATCAATGTATTCCACATCTCCGAATACGGCTTTAATATCGCCTTTGGCATCCGTAGTCTTTTCGGCAGCCACTCTTACAAGAAACTTTGCAGGACTTTCTTCTATGGCAATGACATTATTTTCATTAGTTCTGACCCATACGCTTTTGGTTCCAAAATCCGGGTGCTTGGCTATGTCAATAACATCGGCAACAACGGCACTTGCAGTGGGAAGCTTTCCTGCTCCTCTCCCGTAAAACATTGCGTCACCTATGGCATCGCCTTTAACTACAATGGCATTGAATACATCCTCAACATTTGACAGAGGATGCTCCTTTGATATAATTGCAGGGCTCACTCTTGCAAATATTTTGTCTCCGAGCCTTCTGCTCACTGCTATCAGCTTGATTACACCGTTCATGGCCTCGGCATATTTCATATCGGCTGTAGTGATCTTTGTAATCCCTTCGGTATAAATATTTGCGTAGTCAACAAATTCATTATATGCTATTGATGAGAGTATTGCCAGTTTTCTGCATGCATCGTGCCCCTCTACATCGGCTGTAGGATTCTGCTCGGCATAACCGTTTTGCTGCGCCTCCTTCAAGGCTGCTTCAAAACTCTTTCCTTCCTTCCTCATCTGAGTGAATATATAATTTGTAGTTCCATTCAAAATACCGGTAATTCCATTTATCTCATTGGCGGCAAGACATTGGTTGAGCGGACGGATTATAGGTATTCCTCCTCCGACACTGGCCTCAAATAAATAGCTCACACCTTTTTCCCGAGCCAGCTGTAAAAGTTCGGGTCCTTGAGAAGCAACCAGTTCCTTGTTTGAGGTTACAACGCTTTTTCCCGCTTCAAGAGCCCTTTTTGTAAATTGTGCGGCTATGGTAGCTCCTCCTATTGTCTCAATAACAATGGATACATCCTTATCATTAAATACATCATCTGCGTTTTTTGTCAGCACATCCTTGTCCGGACTGTCGGGAAAATCTCTTATATCAAGAATCCATTTAACCCTGATTTCCGTTCCTGCCCTCTGTGCTATACTTTCACTGTTTTTTCTTATTACCTCGGCAACTCCCGAACCAACAACTCCATAACCTAAAATCGCAACGTTTACCATTTAAACCTCCAAATCTCCAAATATGAATAATCAACAAAGCTGATTCTATTTGTAAATGAGGCAGCCGCTTATCCTGCCGCTACCTTGCCAATATTTCGCATCTCCTTACACCCTCTATTTTGCTTATCTCACCCATCATATTCTGAATATCCTCTTTCATTTCAAAGGTCTCGATGGATATGGTGACATCTGCAAGACCATTGATGGGAATATTCTGATTTATAGTCAAAATATTTGCATTAGCGACAGCGATTTTATTTATAATACTTGAAAGTATTCCGGAAAAATCCTCTACTACAAAGAAAAGAGTTATAACCTTTCCTCTGGATGTCTCATAAAAAGGAAAAACATAATCCTTGTATTTGTAGAAAGCACTTCTGCTGATTCCGACTTCCTTTACAGCATCATTTACGGTCTTAATCCTGCCTGTGCTGAGAATTTTCTTAACTTCAATGACCTTGGCAAAAACCTCCGGCAAGATCACAGAATCAACTAAAAAAAATACCGCTTCCTGTTTCATTAAGCCCTCCTGTCCACCTGATGCGTACAATTGTGTTTCCTACGTGTAATATTAGCATATTTTTATTATTAATGCAACACAAAAAGGAGTATTAATCTTTATTTAAGATTAATACTCCCTGACAGCTGGAATACTATTCAATTTTATATATGAAGTGCTGCTTATCCTATACTTTAAGTACCTGCTTAACCTTTTCGGCCATATCCATGGGCCGGCAGATTTCCTTGTGAAGCACCGGCTTCCTGTCGAGTTCCTTTAACGGAGCCGGAATTGCAAGCCCCGATTTCTCAGAAAGTACCGAGAGCAGTTCAAATTCTGTTTTACCTGCAACTGCCTCCTCACCGGCTATGGCTTTCACCACACTTTCATTAAACTTGAAAGGACTCGCAGTGGATACAATTACCGCTTTGGTGACATCACTTGTGGATATGACATACTTGTCATACACATCAACGGCAACAGCCGTATGTGTATCCAGAACATATCCGGTTTCGGCATAGACACTCTCAATGGTTTTTAATGTATCCGAATCGTTTGAGGAACCCGCCCAGAATACACTTTGTATCTTCTTTTTGGTTTCCTGGTCTACAGAGTAAACTCCGTCATTTTTTAATTTGCCCATCCAACCCGAAACCGCTTCCGAGTTCCCGTCTGTAATCAGGTACAACAGCCTTTCAAGGTTACTGGAAATAAGTATGTCCATGGATGGCGACAGGGTTTTCTTAAACTCTCGGTTCCTGTCATAAACGCCTGAATTTATAAAATCAGTAAGAACATTGTTATCATTGGAGGCACATATCAGCTTGTTCACAGGCAATCCCATCTGCATTGCATAATAGGCTGCAAGGATATTTCCAAAATTGCCTGTGGGAACAACAAAATTTATTTTTTCCCCTATCTCTATTTCCTTATTCCTGAGCATATCGGCATATGCCGAAAAATAATAAACTATCTGAGGAACCAGTCTTCCCCAGTTGATGGAATTTGCAGATGAGAACTTATAGCCGTTTTCATGTAAAAGAGCAGCTACAGCTTCATCACCGAATATCCGTTTAACTCCGTTTTGCGCATCATCAAAATTACCCTCTACCGCTATTGAACAGACATTGCCCCCCTCCTGGGTAACCATCTGCATCCTTTGCACCTGGCTGACACCCTCACTGGGGAAAAATACGATGATTTTTGTACCCTCGACATCCTTAAACCCTTCAAGAGCTGCTTTACCGGTATCTCCCGAGGTTGCCACCAATATAACTATTTCTTCCTTTTCACCTGTCTTTTTCAAAGCCTTCACAAGGAAATGGGGAAGGATTTGCAGGGCCATGTCTTTAAAAGCACTTGTAGGTCCATGCCAAAGCTCCAAAACACTAACTGAATCATAAAGCTTATGCAGAGGTGCTATAGCCTCTGTTTCAAATTTCTGAGCGGTATATGCCTGATTTACACAATCGGTCAACTCACCAAGTGTATAATCATCCAGATAGCCTTCCAGAATATTGAGAGCTCTTTCCTGATATGTCATTTCACTCATTTTCAGTATTTGGTCCTTATCAAAATGAATGATCTTTTCCGGAACAAATAGGCCTCCATCAGCTGCAAGCCCTCTCTTTATGGCTTCAGCCGAGCTAACATTAGAACAATTCCCTCTGGTGCTTCTATATAACATTTTTACCTCCTGCAAGGTGAACCCATGATGCCTGGTTCAAACTTTCTGTTTTCTAAGAGTAATTAGTGATCTTTCCTGTTTCATTACCCCTTATAATATAATAAATGCTCAAAAAATGCAAATGCATAACCAATGAACAGTACTGATTATTACAGCTTAAACTGTGATATCAGGTAATGAAGCTTTTCAGCACCGGTTTGCGAATTTCCGGCAAGCCTTGTGACCAATTCGGTCATTTCCACTATTTCTGAAGTCTTCTGGGCTATGTTTGTAGTCCCTTCGGCTCCCTCGCCGGCAGCTCTGGTGACCTCTCCTATGGCCTTGCCGACATCCTGAACCGAAGCCAGCAGCTCTTCCGAGGTAGCGCTGAAGTCGTTTACAAGTTCATTGATCATAGCAGCATCTTTGCTGTATTGTTCGCCGGTGGCTACCATTTTCTCGTAATCCTGGACCACACGGCCTTCTATAAATTCCAGAACTTCACCCGAACTTAACTTCAGGTTTTCAACCGCCTCAATTACCGTTTTTGTGACTCCCTGTATTCTGACAACAGTGTCTTTGGAATCGTCAGCCAGTTTTCTTATTTCATCGGCAACCACAGCAAAGCCCTTTCCGGCTTCACCTGCACGGGCTGCTTCAATAGCCGCATTCAGTGCAAGAAGATTTGTTTGCGATGTGATTTGAAGTATCTCATCAGCCAAAGAACTGATTTCAGCTACTGCATTTGACTTTTCAATGGCAATTCTCAGCTTTTCATCAACCGAAGCCTGTATTTCATGGGCTGCCTGCTGGGACTGGCGGGCGGTTGCCTTTAGTTCTTCCGCTCTGTTGTTTATTTCAGCAGCAGACCTGGCGCCCTCCTGTGCCTTTGAGGCTATTTCGCCTACCGCATTTTCAATTTCGGCTGTTGATGCCGTCATCTCTTCCGAGGAGGCGGCTGTTTCTTCCATACCGGCAGCAAGTTCTTCAGTGGTTGCCGACACATCCTCCACACTTGCATTCAGACTTTCCATTTTGTCAACAATCCCGGTTACATCGCTGTCAACTGTTTTGGCCACATCCACCACAGAGTTGAAGGAATTGCGTATACTGTCGGTAAAAGTGTTAAAGGCCTGGGCCATCTCTGCTATCTCATCCCTGGTTTTCGGCATGAACTTTACGGTGAGGTCCCTGTTCCTGCCGGCGTTCTCCAATGCTTTCTTAAAGGCATTGATGGGTTTCAGTATTGCCAGTACAACCAACAGTGCAATTAAAATTACTACCAGAATAGTCAGCAGAGAAATGAGTATAAAATTATTTCTCAATGCAAAAATGTCGCTATAAGCCTTGTCAGCTTCAACTTCCAGGGCAAAAACCCAATTGGTGCTGGGTATTTTTTTGTACTCTATTATTTTGTTTGTACCATTGTATTTATAGTCTATATGTCCCGCTTCCTTGGACATTACTTCTGCTGCAAGATTTTTATATTGTGCATTATCCTTAAAATTCGTGTTTACGATTTCTTTGTCATGATGTGCCAGTACCACCCCCGAGGCGTCAACCAGAAAGCCTTTACCTATCCCATCCACATCCAGGCCGGTTACCATGCCGGTAATTGTTTCCAGCAGTATATCTTCAGAAATTACGCCGTAAAATTTTCCGGACTTATCCAATAACGGATATGAAATTGAAACCGCATATTTATTTGTCACCTTATCCAGATAAGGTTCGGAAAAATGAAGCCCATCGGGTGATGCTTTTACTCCTGTATACCAGGCACGTGTTCTGGGATCATAATCCTTGTCCGGTGTCCAACCTGAACCATCAATAAATGAGCCGTCCTCAAAACCCACATATATATCTGAAATATTTTTTGAATTAGTTTTTGCTTTAAGAGCGAGTAAATGTTCTACTGTAATATTTTCCTTGGTTTCGGCATTATTAATCACCAAACCGATGGTTTCAACCACCTTTGCATTCTCACTGATCCACCCGTTTAACTTGTCTACAACTCCAACAGCAGTAACTGAAAGTTTTGAATCAATATTTTTGCCGGCCTGATTACTGATAAAGGAATAACCCAACAATGCCACAGGAATAAGTGAAATAAGTGCTACTACAATAAATAAAAGCACAAGTTTGAATTTAAGCTTCATCCGACACCCTCCATTATTCCGTCAATATTTTATCTCCTTTGACAAAATAGCAACAAATATAAGTGTTTTTTCCTAAATATACTATCTTGTAAATTTAATGTCAATGTCAACTTAACACCAAAATTAGGCCTTCATTTCCTTATTTTTCAGTTACTTTAAATTACAAATTTCACCTCCAGCCGCCTCTATTTTTTTTGTACATATTTATAAGAAGCTTTTGTACGGCGATTTTCCCCTGTTCATACAGGAATTGCATATTTTCAGGGCTGATATCAAAATCCAGAAAGGAAATGCTGCCGGTATTAATGTGGGCTATGTTATCAATGTTGTAGGAATTTTTCGGAACTCCCGTATCATGTGAAGCCGACAGCAGTTTTTTTAACATGTTCTCGGCATTCTGCAATTCCTTGGGTTCCTTACCCTCCAGCTTGAGCCCGATAATATTTGACTGCGCGCTGTCGATGAGCCACACGGGGAAATTGTCAAGAACACCTCCATCAATAATAAAATGCTGTTTCAAAAAGCTACCGGATTTTTTCATAAGCACGCAGGGCCTGAAAACAAACGGAACTGAAGTACTCATTCTTACGGCCTTTGCCACCTCAAACTTATCGGGATCAATATTATACAGCGCTATGTCATCCGGGAGCACCAACACCTTTCCTATGTTGGCATCAACAGCGGTCATTCTTACCTTATAGCCTCTGGGGTTGACCTTGTCGGCAATGCCTCCCCTGAAGTCGCTGAAGGTATATATCCCTTTATTGGCCAAAAGCTGGGCAACCCACTTTTCAAGCAAATCACCGTCCAGAAAAGCATTTTCCTGACTGAATGCGATCAAATTGCTCAGAAAATTGCCTCTTATCCCTTTAAAATCCTCTTTATTTCTTTTGATATGCTGCAGCTCAGGATAATCCTGCATATACAGCAAAGCTTCTATATCACTGTCATTGAGAGTATTCCTTTCCTCCAGAAGCTTCTTTATTCTCCCGCTGATAGTAGTATTTAAGTATTCACCGCTCCTTATTTTCAATATGCTGAAATCAAATTCCTTTAGAATCCGTATCAACTCCCTGGAGGTATATCCTGCACCGATCAGGGCTCCAATCAAGGCTCCCGCTGAAACGCCCGCTATATTTCCAAATTTTCTGTATCTTCTTTCAAGCTCTTCGTATGCTCCCACAAAAGCTATTCCCTTTATGCCTCCGCCGCTGAGTACCAGATTTAATGGATTAATAATATTCATTTTGAAATTCCCCAAAAACATAAATCTTTCTATTGTATATATATTATCACTTTGAAATATTTAGTATATTGAACAACCCCGTAAACTTCACAAAGTTAATTTTTAATTTAATTCTGAAAAAAGGTTTGCAAAACTTACAGCTCATGGTAAAATTTTATGTAATCGTGTTTTTATGACCTGCTGCTTAACAATCATGTCTTTAAGCAGTTATCAAATTATTACTAAAATACATACAAATTAGAGGTGCTAAATGGATATATTCTTACTGATTGGTGTCGTTGTAGGATTCCTGGCTGTTGTTGTGGGAATGATTGTAAAAGGTGCTGATGTTTCTGTTCTGTTAAACCCGGCTGCTGCCATAATTATTTTAATAGGAACAACAGCTGCGGTTATGAATTCCTTTCCTAAAAAGGAATTTCTGAAAATCCCCAAAATTGCATCTGTTCTATTCAGGGAAAGGAAAAAAGAAAACTCTGCCGAAATAATTGAAAAAATCGCCGACCTTTCCCAAACTGCAAGAAAGGATGGTCTTCTGTCCCTGGAATCGGTTTTACAGAACATAGACAATAAATTCATGAGAAAAGGACTTGGCATGGTAATCGACGGAATAGAGCAGGAGTACATTACAGAAGTCCTGAACAATGAGATTGACAGTATGGAGGAAAGACACAGAGCAGGGGCAAGTATTTTTTCAACTGCCGGCGGTGCAGCACCCACACTTGGAGTTCTGGGTGCCGTAATCGGTTTGATAGGAGCGCTGGGAAACCTGAATGATACTGAAAAACTTGGCCATATGATAGCTGCCGCCTTTGTTGCCACACTTTACGGCATATTCTTCGGTTATGTCATATGTCATCCCTTCTCTTCCAGGTTAAAAAGAAAATCACACGAGGAAATAAACATCATGAGAATTATCCTTGAAGGTGTATTGTCCATACAGGCAGGCGAAAATCCAAAAAGCATTATTCTTAAACTGTCAGGAATGCTGGAACCAAAAGAGAGGGCCAAGCTTGAACAGAGTACCGAGACTCCCTCAAAGGCGGAATAAAATTTATTTTAGCGTGCATTCGGCTAATGGAGGCTAATATATGTCAAAGAAAAAAGTGCATCATGAGGAGCACATTGATGAAACCTGGCTGATTCCTTACGCAGATATGCTTACTCTGCTGCTTGCTCTATTTATAGTAATGTTTGCCATGAGTAAGCTGGATGTTGAAAAGATGGAAAAGGTCAGCCAGCAGTTTAATATTATTTTCTCCGGAGGATCGGGTGTTCTCGAAAAAAACGGAACTTCCCTTATTCCAATGGATAACCTGCCGACCCTGAATGAGCAGGAAGAAGATAAAATGGTTGAAATAAAGCAGGATATTGAAAAAGAAATTAAATCAAGCGGCTATTCAGACAAAATAAGTGTTACTTTAGGTGAAAAGGGTCTGGGTATATCTATCCAGGATGTGGTACTTTTTAATTCAGGGAAAGCTGAGGTGCTGACCGATGTACATCCAATGCTGCTGCATATTTCCGAAATGCTTGAAGACCTGGATAATGACATAAAAGTGGTTGGGCACACCGACAATGTTCCCATAAGAACTTCACAATTCCGTTCCAACTGGGACTTAAGTGCCATGAGGGCAATTAATGTCATGAACTTCTTTATTGACAACGGAGGTTTGGAGCCTGCCAGATTCTCTTTTGAGGGTTATGGACAGTATTCACCAAAGTACGATAATTCAACTGATGAAGGGAAGGCAAAAAACCGGAGGGTCGAAATAATCCTCATCCGAAAATACCCATTGAATGAAAGTAACAGTGAAAAAATGACCATCTCAAAATAAGGCAAAAAATAATTTCAAAAATGAAAAGCTCTATTAAAAGTACATGCCTGAATTTGTAGGTGAAACTCCTGTGATAAACCGACAAATTTCAGGCACGTTTTTTTACGTAAACTTAATAACTGTCTATTGAATGGAGCTGAGTCTGCTCTTGGCATATTTTACGTACGAGGATTTGGGATACTGCTCGATAAGCTTCTGGTAAGCTTCAGCCCCTTTTTGATTGTCTCCCGTCTCCACATAACTCTTACCCAGCACATAGAGCGCTTTGTCTCCAAAACTCCAATTGTCCCCCAGAATGAATACCTTTTCAAGCTTTTCTATTGCTTCGGCATATTTCTTGCTGTTAAACAGGGTATTACCCTGAGTATATAATGATGATGCTTCTTTTTGATATACATCTTTTTTTACCGAATCATATTTCTTCTTCTGATCGTCATTGAGTTCGGTCACAGGGATTTTGCCCAATTTATCCACTGCCTCGGCAGTTTTTCCCTGCTTATACAGGGTGGATATCTCGTTTATTTGATCTGTGAGCTTATAGCTTTTTAATTCAAGATTGGCCGCATCAAGCTGTCCCTGCAGTTTTTTGTTTTCTTCCAGCGTCTTATCCAGGTTTTCATTGACCACTGTGTTGGGACTAGGCTCATTATCTGTCTTTTCTTTCTCCAGATTCCTCATGGTGAGTACAAAGAATATCAAAGCCGCTACCAGGCATACAATCCCGAATAAATTGAAAGCCAATGCAATCTGAGGCCTCTTAAGCAGATCTCCGATTTTTTTAAAAAGGATATACTCGGCCCGGACCTCTTCCTCTTTATAGGTATCCTGCTTTTTTCTCACAGCTCTTTCTTTTTTTGCAGCATCGCCGTTAGCAGCTTCGGGGGCTTTTATTCTCATGGCACTGCTCCTGGCTGCTTTTGAACTCTTTCTTGAAGAGCCGCCGTCCCCGTCTGTGATATAATTAAGATAATCGGCCGCCTTCAAAACATTATTTTCTCCCTTGACAACCTTGCCGAACAATTCCTGAGCCTTATCCATCTGATTTGTATATGCATAGCACAGTCCCAGGAGATTGACTGCCTCATAGAAATCAGGGTTTACCGCAATGACCCGTTTCAGTTCGATCATTGCAATATCTTCACTGCCCGTCCTGAGATATTCAATCGCCTTGTTATAAGCTCTAACAGAATCAATTATTTTCTCGGATACCTGGTTGTCTTGAGATAATTTATCAATGTCTATAGGTGTGAAACTTCTGATCTCCTGATTCAGATCCATGAAAATCGGCTCCCTTCAAGTATATGAATACTTTTATTTAAAAATTTCTCTGATCCGCCCTATCATGTACAGCGATCCAAAAGCACATATCATGCTGTCGGAATCCATACTATCCAGGGCCAGTTTCAAGCCATTCTCTAAAGTAATTCCATCCTTAACGTTCCTGGAATATCTATCAAGTTTTTCTGCCAGTTCGCCGGACGGTACTGCTCTTGGATTGTCGGGAGTTACGGTAATAATAAGCCTGGCCTTTCCCGCCAGAAGCTCCATTATGTGCTGGTAATCCTTGTCCCTCAGAAATCCGACTATAAATACCTTTTCCCTGTCACTGAAGTATCTTTCAAGTGCGGCATTTAATGCCTGCCCGCCTTCCAGATTATGTGCACCGTCTATAAGCACCAGAGGCTGAGTATTTATAATTTCAAGTCTGCCGGGCCATGCAGTTTTGGCAATACCGTTACCGATGTTAGTATTTGCAATTTTATAACCTTTATTTATTAAAACTTCACAGGCATCAATTGCCACTGCTGCATTACAAAGCTGATGATCCCCAAGGAGCCTGATCTGAAGATTTTTATAATCCTTGTAGTCAAATAGTTGCCCTCCAAGGCCAAATTCCTTTAATTTCAAACTTTCAAAACATACATCGTGAAAAAATGAATTCTGTTTGTTACACTCATCCTTGAAAATTCTCATTATTTTATCCGGTTGGGGGTATACGACGGCATCACTGTCCTGCTTGATTATGCCGGCCTTTATATATGCTATTTCTTCCAGAGTGCCGCCCAGTTTGTCTGTATGATCCAGACTGATTGTAGTAATTACCGATACTTCGGGAGAATCAATAATGTTGGTGGAGTCATACCGCCCTCCCAGGCCGACCTCCAGAACTACAATATCGCAATTTTTTTGGTAAAAATATTCCAAAGCTGCAGCTGTAATAATTTCAAATTCAGTAGGATGCTCCAGCCCCATTTTCACCATAATTTCGATTTTAGATTTGACCAACTCTATAATATCAGCCAATTCGTCAGGCTCAATTTCAATATTATCTATTTTTATTCTCTCTGTAAACCTTTGTATATATGGTGATGTAAATATACCTGTTTTATAACCTGAATCTATTAGAATATTGCTGATAAACGCCGTAGTTGAGCCCTTGCCGTTTGTACCTGTAACGTGCACAAACTTTAATTTTTTCTGGGGATTTCCCAACAGCTCCATCAGCTCGGTAATTCTTTCCAATCCCAGTTTACTTCCAAATTTCAGGGTACCATGTATGTATTGCATCGCTTCTTCATAGTTCATGGTATTCCGATTCCTCCAATTGTAAAAGATCAATCACAGCTGCATCTCTGACGTACAAATAAACAATATCAGTTTTTTCCAATACAGTCAATTACAAAAATGTAAACGCAATTAAGACTCTTTAATTAATTTACAGATAAATATTTCCAGCAGGTTTCTAAACCCCGATTTATTTCAGCAATTGGTCTATATCAGTTTTTGCAAGATGTGTTGTAGTTATTCCCATACTGGCCAGCAAAGCATGATCAAAAATAACCATTTTGGAAATTTTTATTTTTTCTTCCTCGTCAAGATCCACAAAAGCAGACAGATTACTCTCTGAATTTTCAAAAGGTAAATAATACCTGATACCAACTTCAGGTATTACTTTTTTAAATTCGGGATCGCACCATATTTCATTGGGAATCAGTGCATATATTTCATAACCTTCTACTTTTCTGCCTTCAAGAGCGATGGACAGTACCCTTCGTTTCTCATTATCCGTAATCTTTTTGCTTATGAACTGTATGCCGAAATTCTGAAGTTCTTCTCTGAATTTCGAAGCCAGCACCATTTTATCATTTGTCCCCATATTGAGCAGGGTGCTGTTCAGCTCCAGAAACAAAAATGTTTCTGCTTTCAGCGCTGAGATGATTTGATAGCTTACCTCCGGCTTATCCAGCTTTTTTCCTGAATAGATCAGTGAGAAGCTTGATACATCGGAATTATTTTTATTTGTTATATTTGACAGCTTCAGCTTTATCTGCTTATCCATACGGTCTGCTCCTTTTCCCACCATTTATGCTGTTACAATTGATTACATTATATACTTACTGTACTTATTTGTGAACAAAAAAGGCCGCCCATAAGAATAATTTTTTTCTTGTGAGCCGCCTTTAACTGCTGTAATAAGATGTTTATTATTTGCCCAATCTGGCTTCAAGCTGCTTTTTCTGTTCTTCATATCCCGGTTTTCCCAGAAGTGCGAACATGTTTTTCTTATAAGCTTCCACACCCGGTTGGTCAAAGGGGTTGACTGCCAGCATATATCCGCTTATACCGCACGCTTTTTCAAAGAAATATACCAGGTTTCCGAAATAGTATTCATTTAGCTCAGGTACATTAATAACGAAATTCGGTACTCCTCCGTCGGTATGGGCCAGTAAGGTTCCTTCAAAGGCCTTGTTGTTCACGAAGTCCATTTCCTTGCCTGCAAGGAAATTCAAACCATCAATATTGTCCTTGTCCTCTTTGATTGTAATGCTTTTCTTTGCTTTTCCCACATGTATTACCGTCTCAAACAGATTTCTGAGGCCATCCTGTATATACTGGCCCATTGAGTGCAGATCTGTCGTAAAATCAACACCTGCGGGGAAAATTCCCTTTTGGTCCTTTCCTTCGCTTTCTCCATAAAGCTGTTTCCACCATTCTGTAAAAAAGTGAAGTGACGGCTCGTAGTTAACCATAATTTCTGTAGTCTTGTTTTTATTGTAAAGAGCATTTCTGGCTGCTGCATATCTATAGCAGTCGTTGTTCTTGAAATCCACATTGCTGTACAGCCTGCAGGCATCGGCAGCACCCTGCATGATTTTGTCAATGTCGGCTCCGCATACTGCAATTGGTAAAAGACCTACAGCCGTCAAAACCGAAAATCTTCCGCCGACATCGTCCGGAATAACAAAGGATTCATAGCCTTCTTCGTCGGCCAGCTTCTTCAAAGCTCCCCTGGCCTTGTCGGTTGTGGCATATATTCTCTTGCGGGCTTCCTGCCTGCCATATTTATTTTCCATGTATTCCCTGAAAATTCTGAACGCGACTGCCGGTTCGGTGGTGGTGCCTGATTTGGATATGACATTTACCGACACTTCCTTGCCTTCAATGAGCTCCAATAAATCTGTCACATAAGTCGAACTGATATTGTTTCCCACAAAATATATTTCAGGAGTTTTGCGCCTGCTCTTTGGCAGCATATTGTAGAAGGAATGCGAAAGCATTTCGATTGCTGCTCTTGCGCCAAGGTATGATCCACCTATACCTATAACTATAAGTACATCTGAATCCGCTTTGATTTTCTCAGCCGACTGCTTTATTCTGGCGAACTCCTCTCTGTCATAATTCAGAGGCAGGTCTACCCAGCCTAAAAAGTCATTGCCGGGGCCGGTTTTACTGTGCAGCATCTCATGAGCCTGTTTTACAAAACCTTCAAAATAGTTGATTTCATATTCGCTCAAAAAACTTGAAGCTTTTGAGCTGTCAAAAGTTATTTTTTCCATCAAATTGCCCTCCCGTATTACAAATCCATAATTTTTTCATTATTGCCGTTTCTGCATTGGAAAATTTTTATCTTTTCTAGTATACCAAATGAATTTTCTAATTAAAAGTTTTATTCCAATTTTTATACATTTTTAAAAGTGCTTTATCAATCTTTTATCATTTTGACCCAATTATCGAAATATTTACAAGGTGTCAAAATGCTTTTTTGTTGCAGAATATTATCAGGAACATTTTTTAACTGACTTTAACATTTGTTCCTGAATAACTTCCTTAATTAATATTGACCAAAAAAGGAGAATTATTATGTCAAGACCAAAGACACCACTTGTTCCAGATAGCAGAGATGCATTAAACAAATTCAAGATGGAATGTGCTGCAGAAATAGGCAGAACTCAATTCACAAAAGAAAACAACGACCATTATAAAGGTGATCTTACAGCTAAGCAAAATGGCTCAGAAGGCGGTCCTATCGGCGGACAAATGACCAAAAAAATGGTTGAATTTTACGAAAACAGCGTTAAAAATAAATAAGCAGTATCTGCCATCAATGTTCTCATTCCAGAAATCAAACAGAGTGAATTAATCATATCACTCCCTGCCTGCGGTAGAAGGGCTGCGTAATAACGCAGCCCTTCTACCGCAGAGCTTATTCAACTTGCCGCTACATATGCAATTTGTCTTTGAGGACGTTCAAGACTTTTGTCAGGGCATGCAGTACTTTTATGAGTCCTTTTTCCTCACGGCCCGCTGCCGGTTCTTTTTCCTCTTCTTCCTTTGGCTCCTGGGGCAAGCCCCTCAGCTGTCCGAACAGGCCTTTTACAAGGAAGCTTCCGATCCATATAAACCGTGAAACTATTGCATGTAGTGTATTCATAGGGAGTTAGTCGGTGGAGCTTGCTCTATACCATATTGTCAAAAAGAAAGTCCTACTAAGGGAGTAGTTTATTCGTACTCTCTGAATAAGACTAAATTTATAATTGGTAAACCTCCGCTCCAACCTTTTCTGAAAGTAGACGATTAATTATGTTTGAGGTCAGTTATTCAAATACTATTAGCTTGGTTTCATTATCTCATTGTATATAAACTGTTGTTGTAGGTTAAGTTTCCATTTCCCATAGTATTTGGAAACTAAATTCTACTTTAAATGAGAAGATCTCAACAGGAAAATATATCTGTATAAGACCTTTTCAATTAATTTAATAAATTTCTCTTTGCATTTGTTTTTAATCCATGGTTAACATCCAAGTTTCCCCAAATAGGTATTAAGTAGGTATCTAATCCTAAATAATTTTTATAGTTATTAATATATCCTCCTCCAAATCATTCAGGTTAACCAGCTTTTTTTCAGATATATATTTTAGATATCTCTCTGCTTCATTTGGATATAATTTTTCAGTAATAGTTCTTAAAAGTATTCGGCCATTTTCATACATTCTAAACTCTAAAGGTGTTTCTGTGCCTTCGTCATATTCAAAGGACCGTATTTCTTCCAGTAATTCTATAACTAGACTATTCTTACTTATGCTTTGATTATTGCTTAATTTACGAGATAAAGTCACATCTCCCCTAAGTGACCTTTCAAGCAAAGCATATTCTTTAAATGTGAGACTAATTTCTTTATTTTTCATATATTACCTCCTAACAATTTAACCATTCCTTTGACCAAAACTAAATTGTTATCTTTTATTTAGATACGCTTAAGATCTCCAGGCAAAGCAGCTGCACCTCGTTCCAACCTATAGTTCGCCCAGTTTTGAAGTCTTCGTTTAAACATATCATAATCTTTCGACGAATCAATGATGTCTAGAAGTTCATTATGTGCTGTTGTTGAGCCATCACCACCATGAATACCTATTGGATTAACAAATTTTGTATCTTTTGTTAATGTACGCATATCCTTAATTTGATCAGCTGTTACACCCCACCTTTTAAATACTGGAGTTCTAGATACTAAATGCCATTCATGAAGCTTTCCAGGTTTTCTAAGTCTATCTTCAATAGTTTCTCTAATACTTGGATTCTTCCATAACTCATCAAATTCATTAGATGTAAGTGAATTAAACCACTTGTTGAAATCTCCTTTTCTGTTACCCGGAACAGTTTCAACCCCCTTGCCGTATAATATCAGCGTATTTTTAACGTCATCAGCTTCCGTAGGAGATTGCATCTTAAGTGTTACATTCTTTAGCTTAGAATTGACTATTTTTTCATTTTCCGGATTTTCAGCTTCATTTATACTATTAGTTAATTCCACACTTTTTTTTACTTTTCCTGCTTGAATTTGATCTTCCAATGTTTTTTCATCACTGGCCATCATAACAACATTTCTGTTCTGGCCTTTTTCCACCCACAGTTCATGGGTTTCGTTGCCCAGCTTGAATTTGACCTTCGGAGTGAGCATTTTCCTTATGGCGCCTGTTATTTTGGCTGCTCCGGCTGCCAGTATCTGCATTCCAAGCTTCTTAAGGTTTATGAGGCCTAGTGTCATGAGATTGTTATGTATGCCGCTCTTGACGGTTCCGAAGATGTCTCCTCCGCCTTCTGCTTTACTGCCTCCCTGGGCCTGTCCGGTTTCCTTGCCGCCTGCTTTGCTTTCGTTTTTGCTCTGGCCGCCTATTCCCATGGCTGTCATCAGTTTGGCTCCGCTGCCCATGCTGGATAAGGTTGTTTTCTCGGCACTGTCCACCATTCCTGTTGTCTGGTCTGTGACCTGGTCTATCATTCCTCCCACTGTTTTTACTGGTCCCTCCAGGGGTTTCATTATGCCTTGTACCGGACCTGAGCCGGCTATTTTGTCCAGTATTTTGTCGGCATAGGGTATGTATTGTCTGATCAGCT
>NZ_JHYD01000051.1 GCF_000621505.1 Ruminiclostridium cellobioparum DSM 1351 = ATCC 15832 | reverse complement strand
GTCGTTCTTGTCTCAACATCGTTCTCGATGTCTTTAACACATGGAACGGGGAAGCCTACGATTTCCCCTATGCGACTGCCTGTCGCACAAAAAGGAAGGCTGAATCCAGCCTTCCCAAAGTTACAACTTTATTATCCCTTGACCTCAGCCCCAGATGCCGGTGCCTCGGCTTCCTTCAGCACCCTGTCGCCCAGCATGACAAAGCCTTCAAGGAATATTAGAATACCCGTACCTATCAGCAGCCATTCAATCTTTACCAAATCCGCCAACGGTCCGAAAACCAGCATTCCAAGAGGCATCATAACACTGGTGGTCATGCTGAAAACCCCAAAGACCCTGCCCAGAAAATCTCCTTCGACCTTTTGCTGGAGCAAAACCGTAAAAGGAGTGTTAAAGATGGGCATCGCAATACCTATGAGAGCCATGAAGCCCAGGTACAGCCAGAAGACCGGAATAATGCCCAGCGCGAAGGTGCCTATTCCCATAATGACTGTGGCCGTCACCATTGAGTGGATTTTCCTTTTAAAGCCTCCCCATGTGGCAATTACAACTCCGCCTATAATCATACCCACAGAAAATACAATCTCCACTGCAGTAAGCCTCCACACCTGGTTTCCGAAACTCCGTGTAACCTGTAAAGGCGTTAGAAAAGCAGCCGGTGCCGCACAAAAACAGAACAGTGCATTAAATAAAATGATTTTCTTTATAAAAGTATGATCCTTAATGTATTTATATCCCTGGTACATATCGCCGAAATAGCTGTCGGACTGCTTCTGAAGAGCCTTTTTGTGCCCCGGCACCTTCAGGAAGAAAAGTAACGTCAGCACTGCAACAGCTGCTGTAATTACATCTATAAAAAATATTGCCTCAATTGTTGCCCTGGTTAGCAGCAATCCGCTGAGCATTGGAGAAACAAGCATCACCATTGACTGGATACTGCCGTTTGTGGCATTAACCCGGGTAAGCTTATCCTCGGGCACCAGCTGCGGAATAAAGGCTCCGATGGTAGGCGTCTGTACGGCGGTTCCCAGAGCTCTTACCACCAATACCCCAAACAGCAGCCATATTGATTGGTACCCCATTAAAAATAAAACTGCTATTATAAGTGTGGATGCCGCTATCACAGAGTCTGATAAAATAATAAGCTTTTTGCGGTTGTACCGGTCTGCCCATACGCCTGCAAAGGGCGACAGAAAAAAAGTCGGCAAAAATCCGCAAATAATTGCGACTGTCATCATTATACCCGATTGAGTTTTTAACGTAATATACCAACTTATTGCATATTGAACCAGAGAAGATCCAAATAATGATATTGTCTGGCTTGATAGGAAAAGTACAATTCTTTTTTTCCAGTTTTCGTTCATATTCACTCCAATTCCGCATCAGGAAAATTAAATTTGATAGCCTGTGCTATTCTACTGAATCGTAAAGTATAAGGCTCAATACGGGATAAAAAAGGCGTTTATTATGATACCATATGAATTATTATTTTTCAACGGTTACTTTTTCATTTTATGCACCCGGTCAAGTACGGGATTTAAGCAGATACACAAGTTTTATCCCACTTTAAATCAATCTCCCTGACATCCGTACAACTGACCGCAGCCGGCACCTATTTCAGACCCGAATTGCATTCTGATCGTAACGTTTATTCCCTTTGACCGTAATATATTTTTGAACCTGTTTATTTTTGTCCTGTCGGTTTGTCTGTAGCCTGGGGGAGTTTTTCCGGTAGGATTGAAGGGGATGAGATCAACCTGATAAAGATGTTCCCATTCTCCCCTTCCCCGCAGCAACCCTGCAACCGCTTCGGCGTGTGCTGCCGAGTCATTTATTCCCTGCAGCATTATATAGGCAATATACACTTTTCTTCCCGTCCTGCGTATATGGTTGTCCAGAGCTTTCATTACCTCCTGAAGCGGAAACAGGTCATTTACCGGCATAAGTTTACTTCTCTGCTCATTAAAGGGTGAATGCAGAGAAAATGTGAGATTAATCTTGGGAAAGTCCTGTGTTAACCTGTATATACCCGGCAGTGCGCCAATTGTTGAAATAGTGATCCTCCGCCGGCTTAATGCAAAAAGGTTGTTATCGGTCAATACCTTTAAAGCATCAAACAGATCAGGATTTGCAAGAGGCTCACCCATTCCCATAAAGGAAACACTGCTCAATGTATGTCCGTTCAAATGGAAATACAAAAGCTGGTCGGTTATTTCGTCCACAGTGAGATTTCTTTTTAAGCCGATTGTTCCCGTTGCACAAAAGCGGCACCCAAACCCGCATCCACATTGCGAAGATATGCAAAATGATTCCCAGCCGCGTTTGTAACTTAATCTTACTGTTTCTATCCGCTCACCTCCCGGAATTGAAAACAGAACCTTTCCGACCTGGTCGGACTTTTTCTGAAGTGCCGGAGAAATACAGCATATGCTGTTCCCCAGTTCATCTATCAGAGCATTTCTTAATTTTACCGGCAGTATCGACATACTTTTAAACTCACCCGTACGTACTCTGAAAATCGCGTTTGTTATTTGCAGATACCTGTAGTCCGGCTGTTTCATATTTGAAATTATTTGCTGGATTTTATCATATTTACTTTTCATTGTTTTCTCCTGGTCTGCAGCAAAAAGAGACGTAAAAAGCGCTTACTATCGCGTTTTTACGTCCCGCACATACCTGTCCATATATAGAAAACATGAAATTTCAAGGAAATTCAAATAGACATGGCCCAGAAAATAAACTCATATTTACATGACCATATTCAATG
The DNA here is from genome assembly GCF_000621505.1 of Ruminiclostridium cellobioparum DSM 1351 = ATCC 15832. Lineage (GTDB taxonomy): Bacteria > Bacillota > Clostridia > Acetivibrionales > DSM-1351 > Ruminiclostridium > Ruminiclostridium cellobioparum. Next base: position 36,172 of record NZ_JHYD01000051.1, on the reverse strand, counting down.
TTATGATTTCTATATCATAGAAGGATTAAGTTCCGATAGCTGCGTTATTATATAAACCTTGTTAACTATCACTTTAAATAACAGGTTTACAATAACATGTACAATTTCTATCATCGCTTAATCCTCCCATCAATTCACATTTGCTGAAAAGCAAGACCATTATAACAATAATTCCTGATTTTTTCAATAATCTGCTACCAGATAGCTTAGGGAATCATCTATATCGGGGGTGGCGCCAACAACCTTACTGCTTGTTACAGATTCATTTTCCGGCAACAATTTTGATATTTCCTGAACGGCTTTGTTTTTCCACCATTTGAAGATGTAATGGAGTTGTAAAATCCCATCAAAATTTCAAGCCTGCTCCGCAGCACTTGTACTCAAAGCTTTAAGTCAGCTCCTCCTGGTAACAGCCCTTATCCATTTTCCCTATCAAGTCCGACAGACTACCCGAGCAGTACAAATAAAGTTCGTGCAAAGCACGAGTACATACTGTATATAAAAGCCTGCTGTCCTCTTCCCCCGAATAATCCTCCTCTTCGGCTGAATGCACCAGAACAGCGTCAAATTCGAGGCCCTTTGCAAGGTAGGATGGTATTATTACCACACCTCCCTGGTATTCTTCGTTTTTATTTGATACAAGCTTTATATCAACATATGAGCTGATTGCTTTATATGCTGCCTCACATTGGGCGGCGGTCTTGCAGATAACGGCTATCAGATTATTATTCCTGTTTTTAAGCCGGAGGATATCCCCGGCAATCCTTTTATATAAATTGCTTTTATCAACTCTCACAATTTTAGGCATACTGCCATGCCTGTTCAGCTGTTCCGAGTGCTTCCTGGAGGAAAGAAGCTGCTTGCAGAAATCCGCTATTTCCTTGCTGGAACGGTAGCTTTTAGTCAAGGAAATGCTCCTGGAATGTTTTCTTTCGAATATATCTGCAATCAATTCAAAACTGCCTATATTCATATATCCGTTGACAGACTGGTTTACATCTCCAAGGATGGTCATTTTACAATGTTCAAAAATCTTCCTGAAAATTTCATATTGAATAACCGTATAATCTTGAGCCTCATCAATGATGACATGCTTTATGGCTTTTGTATTAACCGGGGTATCAAGAGCAGATTTAAGGTATATGACTGGTGCCGCATCCTCATAATTTATGACCTCCTCACTTAGCCTGCCCACCGTATATTTCCCAAATGCGCGTAAATCATCCTGTTCCTGTTTGTCCTCCGTTTGCGCAAACAACTCAATATTCCGGAAAAGCTCCATGTATAATGCATAAACATCATAGGATGTCATTTGAATGATATCCATTTTAAGAGACTCATACTCTTCCATTATTTTTTTATTTAATGCTTTGTCCCCGGTATCTGTACTATTTTTCTCCGCCTCATTTTCCTGTGCCGCTCTGACCCGGGTATCCTCACACTGCTCCAGGAGGTAAAAAAGTCTTTGGCGCAGTTTTTCAAGTCTTTTTGCATAGGAAAGATAACTGTAATCCTCTTTAAAAAGACTGTAAATTTCATCTCCGGTTATTATAACCGTGCCATTGTATGTTAGATCTTTAAATGACATACCCGTTCCAGTTTCAAGGTATTGTACGTATTTTTTCAATATTGTCAGGAATTGCAGTGATGATTTGAATTCAATACAGCGCAGTCTTGTTTTATCCGCATAGCCTGACAGGATATATTCCATTTGCTCATTCATGGTTTCCATTTTGAATTTTGCTTCAAAAATATTTCCGAAAAAACCAATAAACGTACTTCTTTGTATATTATCCTCCCCTAATTCCGGCAGCACATTGGAAATGTAATCTTCAAACACATTGTTGGGAGAAAAAATCAGGATGTTATCAGACTTTATGCTTTCCCTGTATTTGTACAAAAGGTATGCCGCCCTGTGAAGTGCGATGGAGGTCTTACCGCTGCCGGCGGGACCGTCCACAATAAGAATCCTGTCTTCACTGTTTCTGATGACTGTATTCTGCTCTCTCTGGATGCTGGTCACAATGGTTTTCATTCTATTGTCGGTGCTTTTCCCCAGTATTTCCCGTAAAATTTCATCGTTTATGCTCAAGCTGCTGTCGAACATATAGACAATATCCGAATTTTCAATTTTGTATTGTCTTTTAAGCAGCATCTGTCCCGTAATGGTGCCTCCGGGGCAGTCATAACTGCACAGGCCGGTTTCATAATCATAGAACATGCCGGATATAGGCGCTCTCCAGTCGTAAACAAGGATTTCCCTGTTATTTTCGGTAATCAGATTGTATATGCCAATGTAGATTTGCTCGGCAGTTTTTTCTCCATCCTCTAAAAAGTCTATTCTTCCGAAATAAGGACTTTGATACATTCTCTCAAGGCGGCTTACCTTATCAAATGAGAATTTATATTTTCTTGCCTGGCTCATTATACCTGTCTGATATTGCCATACCTGAGTTGCGCCCTCCAGATCAAACAGATCGACGGGTGTTAGTTTAACATCTTCCCACATCTCCTTTTGAAGGTCTATGGCTTCCTTTTTGTATTTACTTACGGCGTTGAGCCCATTGTCAAGCTGTGTTTTTATTTCATGGGTAACTCTGGCCAGACGGGCCTTTTCATAACTCCAGATATCCTTATCGGTTAGCATCACATTCCTCCTAAAATAATTTAATTTATTAAAAATCAAGTTCCATTATCTGCATGAGGCAATCTCAAGAGTGGAAATATTTTTTATCAATCCAATTATGAGTAGGATATTATAATACATATAAAAAACCCAAAATATAAGGCTGATATTATAAATTTTTATATGATATAATTAAATTGAGGGGAAGTTGTGAATTTACGAATTATGAATACTAAATTGCTCCGTATAAACAGCTCCATATTCTATGATTATTCAACCATGGAATATGGAGCTGTTAAAGATTTGTAACCCTTCTTAACTCTTTTTCCTACCTGTTATTTTATATTTTAAAACATTTTACCATGTCTATCAGAATCTTTCCAAAGTCATTAAGGCTGTTTCCCGAGTATCCGCTATACTTACCATGTAGTTTTATTTCCCCATGGTTCAACTTTGATTCTATTTCCTTCAGGGTGTCACTGATACTGTGAAAACCTTTGGAAGTATGTAGATAGTCTTCCGGTCCTTCCTTGTAATTAGCAGTATTTCGGAAGTTTTGATGAAAATCATCGTATGATTTGTCTAAATAATTTAGACGGACTACTGCATAATTTATCATCTATTTCCCTTATATGCCGCGTGTAATAATATATAAAGTCCGGAAATTTTTTCAAGCACTTTTTTCAATATTTGTCTGTCATTACGACTTTCATCTCCGATTACAGCTCGCAGCATATACATATATTCCTCTCGCAAAATTTGATAAAAAGCAATACTAACCAAGCCTGACCCTGGCGTAAGTTTATTGTTGCACAACCCTCCAGGCAGCATTATTTTATTGCCGGCTACCTAATTCTTCAAAACTATCCTGACCGTTAATACGACCCTCCACCAAAACTATTATGCGCTCAAAATTTCTGATTGAGTTCAGACGGTGAGTTATTGCAAAAACAGTTTGTGTCTTTAATAACTCCATAACACGGTCCATTACTATCTTTTCTGTTTTATTGTCCATTGCTGAGGTAGCTTCATCCAATATAACAATATCCGTCCTGGAAAACCATAGTCTGGCCAGCGCCAATCTTTGACGTTCACCCCCTGATAGAGTAATTCCTCTTTCACCAAGTTCGGTATCCAAACCCTTTTCCAACTTGTTGTACAAATCAATCAGTTCAACCTGTTCCAGTGCCTTGATAATCTCACGGTCATCCACTTTTTTATCAAATATCAGATTTTCACGTAATGATCCGTCAAATACAGGTGACTCTTGAGGTATATAGGTAATGTGATCATAATAGCTGTTTAAGTCTACCTGTGATAAATCATAATTATAAACTGTTATTTTGCCGGCACTGGGCTTTAACAGTCCAACCAACAATTTAACCAATGTTGACTTACCCGAGCCGCTTTCTCCCACAAGAGCAATATTTTCACCCTGTTTTATATGCAAATTGAAATTATCCAGTATAACCCTGTTATCATATGAAAATTTTAATCCTCTGCAGTAAATATCAGCTTTTATTGATTCTATCTTTTCACCTTTACCCAGTTGTTCGTCATTCCGTGCATCCAAAAATTCCACATATCGCCTATATGCTGTTTTATCCAGTTTGTATTGTACTAACAAAACGTTAAAAATGGCAATTGGAGTATATGCATTATCTACCAGTGAAATAAGTGCAACAATAGCCCCGATACTAAGAGATTTCGTTATCCATCCGTAAATGACAATAGAAATTTTTATTACGATGACTATTAAAGCAAATATGGCAAAAAAGGCTTCATGTATAAGTGCCATTTTAACTTTTGAGCTTACTATTTCCCTTTTTGCCGCTTCTGCCTTCTCTATTTCGTATTTAAATCTATTGTTTATACGGAACACAACCATTTCCGTGAATCCGCGGACCAGAAAATGATTCATTTTTTCTTCATTAGTCAGAATATGTTCCTTTATTTGATACAAAACCTTAAGAAGCAGGTGTGTTATAATAAATACGGCCACATAACCCGCCGATATTGCCAGCATCACCCTTTTATCCATTCTGTATATAAAAAACATACTAAATACAATGGATGGTATTAACTGCCGGAGCAGGCAAAACAAAAAATCAAATAAAAGTCCCTTTCCGGACGATGCCCCATTCTCAATTCTCTGAACAAGCTTACCGGTCCCCATTTTCTGATATACTTGATAATCAATACGGCTGATTTTTTTCAAAGCATTCAGTTTTAAATTCACGAAAATTTCATGCTCAAGACTGCGGCCGGGATATTCATCCAGATAGTTGAAAACACATGCCGCGAGAAGCACAATCCCATAAATGGCTATATTGTTTATTGATAAAGTTCCGTGATTGAATCTGTCTATCAGTTTTTGAAAATAATTTGCATTAAAATTGCTTAGGAATGCTGTTAAAATACCCGACAGCAAATAACTGCCGACTAATATTTTATTTTTTTTCACTATCTCGGTTAAGTAATTCATAACTGTACCTCTTTTCATCAATAGATTTTCAATATTGACTCTCAGTACAGTTGAAGCTGTCAGCAAATTACAAAATATTAAGCTCAGCACAATCTGCCAACAGACCGTTCAACTGTACTGAGCAGATACCTGCTTTCAATCTCATTTGGAGTTCACTCCTTTTCAAGCCACAATAATTTTAATTATACTATCGCTTTATTTAAGTGTATATAAAAAGAATAACTTGAAGCCTGCCGCATAAGACAAAAATAGGGGATGTTCCCTCACATCCCCTATTTACGCATTTATATGAATTTTAATCCGCCAAATGTATCTTAATTGTAGCAAAGCTTTTTTCAGCAGCCGCTCGGGACATTTTGGTTATACTGCCGCTTGAAGAAAAATCAACATACAAGATTAATCCAAAAGCTTATACATCATGATACTTGTAACTTTTTTATCCTTTACGTGAAATTTCATTCCGTCAACATAATTTGCAGGCAGATACTGAAAATCATCCTCTTCTCCGGCTGCTCCGCCGCCGATGAATTTTCCTTCAGGATAAGCCTCCTTGAGCTTTTCCACACTGTCACCAACTTTTATATTTCTTGCTGTAGGATATTTTGAGTCGGTAATCTTGATTTGAAATACAAAAAACTTTTTGTCTTCAGCTGCATTGATGGTTTTTATATCAAGTCCCTTAAATTTGTATTGCTTTTCGGTGAAACCTATAAGCGGATCCATATTTAACCCGTCATCCTGTGAATAAGTGTGCGATTTGTTTCCTTCGGCCTTTCCCAGAATATTTTCAAGTTTTTCATCATCAACAATATCTGAAATTGCTATTGTATTTCCGTTATAAACAAAGGCCAGCTCTTTCAGAATAACATTTCCATCCTTTTGTATCGTACCCTGTTTTATTACTTTTCCGGAAGAATCCGAAGAAACGGCGCTATTACCGGAAGGAGTATTTTGGGCCGTGCCTGTTGAAACAGCCGCAGACTTGCCGGTAGTTGCTGCAGAGGAACTGTTCTGATTTTCCCCGCAGCCTGCCAGAGTTGCCGTACCAACCACCAAAATCATAATAATTGTAACTATCTTTTTTAATGCTTTCATTGTTAAATACCTCCTAAAATTTATTTTATTAATTTATGAGGTCATTATAGATAAAAATTTTATTAGTGTAATAACAGACTTGTATCATTCTTGTAACATTACGCCAGCGGAAGCACAATTGAAACTGTGGTTCCAATTCCAATTTCACTTTCTATTTCCAGATGCCCGTTAAACTTTTCAACTATCTCTTTGCAAATTGAAAGCCCCAAGCCTGTACCGCTTGCAAACTGAGAATTTTTAGCCCTGTAAAACCTTTCCTGCACCAGATCAATGTCACTCCGGTCAATCCCTATACCCTGATCGCTTATTTTTATAACTGCCTCATTTTGTCTTATATAAGTATTTACCCTGATTTGACTCATTTTACCCGAGTACCTTATTGCATTATCCAAAATATTTGCAATGGCATGGGACATCAATATTTTGTTTACATTTACAAAAACCGTCTTTTCCAGAGTTATTTCAATTGTAATATCCTTTTTTTCAGCTCTTGATTTCAGATCCTGAGCCACACCGGCAGCCAGTTCAGATAAATCTGTCTTTTCGGGATTCAACTCCTGAGTCGCTTTATCGAATCTGGATAACATCAATAATTCATTAATAAGCTTTGTAAGCCGATCTGATTCATTTATCAGGTGAAAGTATACCTTTTTCAGTTCATCATCCTCATTTTCCCCCTCGTACAAATACTGGGAAAAACCTCTGATTGCGGCGAGAGGTGTTTTAATCTCGTGAGAGACATTGGAAACAAACTGTTTTTGATATTGTATATAGTTGTTTAATTGAATTCCCATCTGATTCAAGCCCGCTGCGAGCATTCCCAGCTCATCCTTCCTCTTTAGTTCCACATGCTCGAATTGCTGCTTGGAAAACCTTTCGGTTGCGCCAAGAAGATATTTTACAGGTTTTGTAGTTTTACGTGAAATGTGCAGGCTTGAGAGGGTTATGAGAAAAATGAACCCTCCTGCACCAATAAACAATACATATCTGATTTTATCCATAATGTCGTAAAAATAAGAGATGTTTTCTACAAGCTCGAAAACATAGGCATTTTGATAATATTTATCTTGAATGGGTATTGCAAAATAAATCAACTTATTATCTGAAACAGTGTATGAATAATTTCCTTCGAGAGCATTTCTGATATTTTCCTTAAAAATTACAGGATTGCCCCCATCAACCGGTATTCCGTCCACAGCCAAACCTAAAAGCTTCATTTTACTGTCATAAATCCGCACTTCTTTTCCTGACGCCTTTAAAGCTTCCAGGGCATTTTTCGCCACTTTTGAAGTTCCTTCCTGGGATGCTGATATTTCATTCTTTGCAAGGATTCCTCTAAAGGATAACTCACACATATCGGCCCTTTCCATCATTTGCTTCTGAATTGTCACAAAGCTAAAGTAATCTATAGCCTTATTGACCGAAATAATAATGATAGTAAAAGATAATACCGAGAAAAAAACAAAATTTAAAAGAAGCCTGGTTGCAAACTTCAAGCAGAGTCACCTCCAAGCTGATAGCCAAAGCCGTAGACGGTCTTTATATATTTGGGCATCTCAGCGTCGTCCTCCAACTTCTTTCTCAGGCGCATAATTGTCATATCGACGCTTCGGCTGTCACCTAAATAATCATAACCCCAAACTATTTCCAGGAGTTCATCTCTTGTGAATATTTTTTTAGGCTTTTTCAGTAAGGTTTCAAGTATTTTATATTCCTTTGCCGTCAGGAAAATCCGGGACCCGTTCTTCAGCACTACCTTGGTTTCAGGATTAATTGCCAGTTCTCCGCATATAATTTGTTTCGTTTCGTCATTTTCGGCTTGTCTGCCGTTGGGTTCATATCTTCTCAGCACCACTTTGATCCTGGCTGTCAGTTCCCTGTTGTCAAAAGGCTTTGTAATATAATCCTCGGCGCCAAGCTCCAGTCCTAATACCTTGTCTATGGGTTCATTCTTTGCAGATAACATGATGACAGGGGTTCCGGATTTCCTCACAATCTCCTTGCAAAGATCATAGCCCGAATAATCGGGCAGCATTAAATCCAGCAAAACCAGATCAGGCCGGAAGGATTCCAGTTCCCTAAGTCCTGCTCTGCCGTTTTCCGCTGTTTTTACATGATAATTTTCTCTTTTTAGCACCAGCTCAATTAAATCCCTGATAGCAAATTCATCATCAATTACAAGAATTTTTTTCACTTTAACCCTCTCTCTTTAAATAGTAGTCTTAATTATTTTAAAAATATTATCCGTACAAGTTCTCTATGTCTGTTTTATTTCCCATAATCTCAGACCTTAAACAAAAACAGGGCTTGGAATCTGTTTTAGGTACTTAACAAATTCCAATCCCTGTTTAATTAAAATATTATTTGAATATAGTATTCAATACCTGAACAAAGCTAAAAATTAGAATCATTACTTTTTGGATTTTGCCGTAACCGTATATAAATTATTTTTTGCGTCATAGGTCAATGAAATACTTACATAGGGATCATTCAAGTATCCGACGGTTGGCTTTATGTTTTTATCAGACACCCTGAATGTCAGTTTATAGCCATCAGTCCAATAAAAATTCTTAAGCAAATAGGCCCTGATCTCATCCTGATTCTTGAGGCTCATTGGATCCAGGTCGGCATCCGAATAGTATCCAACTTCCGGGACGCCCATCCAGGGTGTATGATCCTTCATAAAGGTAAACCTGTCTTTCAAATAATATGTATATAAAATTTTTCCGCTGTCGTTGTCATCCCAGGTGGTATCCACAAACAGCCACTGACCGTTCACAAATACCGAATTCCACGCATGGTTTAAGGTAAACGGGTCACCGATTTCAAAAGTACATGGGATGGATACTCTTCTGCACAGATGCATAAATAATAAAGAATAGTCACCGCAGACACCCCTTCCCTTGTCAATGGTTTCAATAACACTTTCAACGGTCTGCTCATCCTGCAATTTGCTGTCATAGGTAACATGCCTGACAACGAAATCATGGATGGCTTTTACCTTTTGTTCCTGGGTCATTCCGGGCTTGATAATCTTTGCCAGGATTGCATCAAGCTTTGTATACAGCTTTTTGGTGATGGAATCCAACTGCATGTTCATATCTACCTTCTCATTGCTCTTAATTATTTTAGGTTCAATTCTGTAGCCTAATCTCGGTCCGTATTTACCCTTATCCAAATCTAAATATGTGGTTCCGTTTTTTATGGTAAATTTAATCCCGTTTTCAGGTGTGAAAATTTCGATTAACACACCGCCTGTATCTATTTTGGTATAATTTCCGTTTAATTTGACTTTGTCTAACACGGTATCTTCGAAACAATCTTCAAAATACTCCTGGGTTTCCTTCTTATCTCCAAACAACAGATTTATCGTATTTTTTCCAACGATGATTTTGGAGGGACTGCTCAGGTCAAGCGGAATATTAAAACCCCTTAATTTATTAAATGAGAGCAGGTTCCTGTCTACAATAGCTTCCTCTTTTGTATAGCTGCTCAGTGGTTCAAATTTTGCTGTTCTGGTTTTCATTCCGGCATTAAGGCAGCTGGCTACATTAATTTGATCCTCCAAAGGTATCTGGTTGCAGTCTATAATCTTTAAAGAGTCACTCCAGCTTTTATAGATGGCATTTTTAACCAGGCTTCTTGTAGCTTCGAGCCTTGTCAAAGGCTTTTCCAGATTTTTTGTGTCATCAATCATACCATAAATATATGCCAGTTTAATATAATCAGGGCTGTTGGCAGCCACACTGCTATCATCAATGACTATTTTTTCATCCGGTTCTCTTGTGCCAAAATATAAATTTGCCAGTTGGTCAAGTGTTATGGCCTTATTAAATCCGTATTTAAAAGTTTCTGACAAATCGCCATTGAGCAAGCCCTTGGTTACAGTATTCCAGGCTTTTGCCGAAGGCTTGTCCTCCGGATATTCGTAGTACTCTATAACTTTTTCATCATCTCTGTAACCCTGACGGTTACTTATTAAATACCCATAACTTTCAATGATTTCTTCCACGGATTTTGTTCCGTCATAATGGTCGGCATCCGGGTCCTTATCGTCGGGAGTGTAGATATCTTTATGAATTTCCGACAGCATTCTGCCTGCCATGATTCTGGATAAATTACGTTCAATAAACAGTTCCTCAACTGCCTCCGGCAATTCCTCAAGTATCCGGGGGCTGACCTTGTTCCCCTTCTGGATGGATTGATTGAGATATCTGACGATCTTGTTCCTAACTTTTAAATCGGCAGGATTCACCTCATCCTTTTCCTTACCCATTCTTCCGAAGTTGCCTTCCATATCTCTAAACATCAGCCATTCATTAAAATTACGCATTTCAGTGTACAACTGCACTTTTTCACCTTCAAAATCCCAGCCGTATTCACTGCCCTTGGCAAAAAATATCTGTTGATCGAGGTAGTCCGAGATAACTTTATACTCTTGTGAAGAGAGGCCGCCCAGTTCCTCTTCCTTTAATTCAACCGCCACTTTTATGTTGTTCAAAGCCACTTGAGCCGCAGCCTTAACCTGGCTGTCCGATATTTTCTTTGAAGTCCTCTCCCACCTTGTTTGATTTTCTTCGGTAATGATTGCCCCCAAATTCTTCAGTGGTATTACCTCATCTTTTTTGTATTTGAGAAATTCCTTCTCTAATTTTGCATAAATGCCGTCAAGTGCTTTGTTGTTTGAAAAATAAGATTCAGCAGATGCAGACAAAGATGTAGAAAAACCGGTCAACAATGTCACGATCAAAACAATTACAATTGCTGATAATTTCTTCATATCGCTTTTTGTCTCCTTATGATAATAGTTGTTTAATCCACATTTTTCTATTATAGCGTAAAAAAAGAAAATTTTTCGATTTTAGAAAAATTTTCTTTTTGTCAGCACTGTGCATTGCAAGCTCAATCAGGCAATTTCACCATCAATTTGTAACTTCTTCATGATTTCCAATATGCGGTTTTGAGATTCATGAACCTCCCGTGATGATATTTGTCCGGACTCTCTTAATGCATCTATTTTTTGTCCTTATTTTACCAACCAGCTATAATCTTGTCTGCAATCAACTATATAGTCTACATACACACTGTCTTACCCTTTGTTTTCTGCCCATCTCCTTTACTTAATATTAAATTCTATCAGCAAAGCATTTTTATGTCTATTGAGTACGCTTATGTCCCATTTTATGACTGTTACAAAAAATAGCGCACAGGATTTGCATCCGTTCTACTTTTTCAAACCTATCTCAACCAGCTTAATATAGTGTGGAATATCATGTTTTATTGGGCTAAAATAAAACGGAGCATTACAGCATCCGCATCTCCAATAGGTAATCCCATCGATTGTATACTCCTGGCCGGATTGACACGTACCATCCAAACGCTTCTTACAACCGCTGTCACCTCTTAAAAATATTTGTTTTACAGTATCCGGACAGTGCTTAAGATATTCCAAACACTTTGAAGCATTTCTGATTCGCAGATACAAAACAAGTTTAGTTTTCCATGACAACATCCAATAGTGGTATGGACCATTAGCCTTCATTACACTTTCTTTATCATAATAAGCATAACCCGGCCCTTCATTCCATGCCTTTGGCTGAGTAAAATACCCCTTCTCCCGCAGTACAGCATCTATTGTATAAACAAATTCCTGTTCTTCCTTAGTATGCATTTTGTCAGCAACAATATCTGCACTATTCCCATAATTGACCGTATTCATATCATCCTGAAACAGCTTATAGTGACAGCAGTAAAAATCATTGAGCCTGCTTGTTATATAAGCCTTATCAGCCATAAGTTTTAACACGTGCATGATATTTGCATTATCAGGATAAAACATTAAAATCCTTTGATTTGTAACTTTATAGTTTTTTAATCCCTCAAAAAAGAAACCGTAATCACCCAGCCTTTTGAAAAGGTGATGAGCATTTTTAATCTTATTAATTGCCTTGAAGTCAGTTACATCTATTAAAAAATCTCCATTTTGAAAATCCCCGGAAATCAGAAGATTATATAATAGACTAAATGGACGGTATGCAGCATTTCTGGAATCTCTGGCCTGCGTAGTAAAACAGTTAAAATCTTCCGGTTTATATAATGGCATCCCAAAGGTTTCCGGAAACTTGGCAATATCACTATATATACTGGTATATATGCCCCATATTTCTCTGAAGGCAATTTCAAAATCCGCCTTTGACACAAGTTTCAAAAAGCACTCATGGACATCAAAATTTTCCGGCAGCCGTACAACCTCGTCCTGTCTTACCTTTGCCCATTCCTGTATCCAATAGATATTTTCCATTAGTTTTTCCTCCAAAAAATAAAACTTCAGCCCACAATTTTAGTGTTTTATTTGTCAAGCCTGGAAATACAGACCATCCATCTCAATTATACGCTATTTAGTATAAAAAGAGTAATGTAACCGTGATATACATTACTCTTTCATGGACTTTATATTACATTGGATTTTTTTCAGTTTACCTATTTAATATCAAGACCATTATCTTCAATAACCTTTTTATACCAATGGCCGCTTCTCTTTATGGTTCTTTTTCCGGTCTCATAGTCAACATAAACAATTCCAAATCTCTTAGTGTAGCCATAAGCCCATTCAAAGTTATCCATCAGAGACCATAGAAAATATCCTTGAAGATTTACACCCTCTTTTATAGCACGATGGGCGTTAGTTAAGTATCTTGTAAGAAATTCTACCCTGTTGGCGTCATCGACCTCTCCATTTGTGCTAACCATATCCCTGTATGCAGCGCCGTTTTCAGTAATGTAAATCTTAACTCCGTTATAGTCCTTGTGAAGTCTGAGCAATAAATCAAACAAGCCCTCAGGGTTTACACCCCAACCCATTTCGGTAAAATCTTTTCCAAAAAACTCCGCCTTGACTTCACAGGGCCAACCCCTGCTGTCATAGCTGACAACCTGGCTGAAATAGTTATTCAATCCTAAGAAATCAACAGGCGTACTGATAATTTCCAAATCTTCAGATTTAATTTCAGGCAGCAAACCCTTTTTTACATAGCAATCAACTGCTTCCTGAGGATAGGCTCCTTTGAAAACCGGATCTGCAAACCACCTGTTCCATAGTGCATGCGACAGCTCGGCAGCTTCAATATCCTGGTGTGAATCTGTCCTGGGATATGTACAGTTCATATTCAAGGTAATACCTATTTCGCCCTTAAAAGAAAGTTCCCTGTATGCTTTTACAGCCTTTCCATGAGCCAGAAGAAGGTGATGCGATACCAGCAATGCTGTTTTAAAATCTTTTATTCCCGGAGCATGCCTCCCTATCCAATGTCCTGTAAATGCTGAACAATAAGGCTCATTTAAGGTTATCCAGATTGGAACAATATCTCCTAACTGCGAGAATACATATCTGGTATACTGCTCAAAATAATCCGTCACCTTACGGTTTGCCCATCCGCCAATATCCTGCAGCTTTTGCGGTAAATCCCAATGATATAGGGTTACTGTCGGTTTAATACCGTTCTTGACTAATATTTCAATTAATGCTTTGTAAAAGCTTATTCCTTTTTCATTCGGTTCTCCGAAACCATCTGGAAATATTCTTGGCCAGGATATGGAAAGGCGGTAAGACTTCAGCTTTAACTTCTTCATTATCTCAATATCCTGTTCAAACAGATGGTAATGATCACAGGCCACAGCTCCGCTGCTTCCATCTGCAATATTTCCCGGTATACTGCAGTATCGGTCCCATATTGACTCACCACGGCCATCCTCATTAAAGGCACCTTCAATCTGATACGCAGCAGTAGCCGACCCCCATAAAAAATTATCCGGAAAATTAACTTTGGTCATAAAATTATCCTTTTTATTATATTTTTTTAATTTTCATATTAGATTAATATGCTTTTAGCTCAAGCTGCTCTTTGACAACAGCTACGACCATCTCATGATCCTCATTTTTTGGCAGCCCCGAAACGGTAATTGTTCCTATCACTCCGGTATTCTTGATAATTATTGGGAAGGACCCTCCAATAGCAGCATACTCAGAGGCACTTATATGATGCCTTTCTTCGATGGTAGTGTTGTCTCTGCGCAGTATTGTACCTAAATGCAGGGAGCTTTTGCCGAACCTGTTGACAACCCTGTTCTTCCGTATTATCCACTGATCATTTTCCGGAGTGGTCCCGGTAAAGGAATAATGAAAAAGCTGGTGTCCAAAACGGGTTATATCAATGGCAATTCTTTTATTCGCTTCTTTTGCTCTTTCAATCAGCCTCAAGCCTATTTCCAAAGCAGTTTCATTTGTAAATTCCGTGAATTGAAGTTCCTTTTCTTCGTTTACCAATTGCTTAATAAGCTCATCATAATTACTCATACATTCAATCTCCCAATATATAGTATCAGCCCCGCTGAGACAGATTTTCAATAAGTGCGGCGCACAAAACAGCACCCCCGTCAGGATAATCCCTTGAACGTTCGCCTATCCATTTAGCCCTTCCCACCTTGGCAATCATGCCTTTGGTTCTGTTAGCACCTTTTGCTGCTGCTGATGCGGCTTCCTTAAGAGCAACCTTCAGGTTCATATCCCTGGCATATGATGCCTGAAGCGCATCTGCCAAAGGAATAAGGGCATCCAGTATGGTTTTATCTCCACGGTTGGCCTTGCCCCTCTTCATTATGGCATCCACTATAATAGCAGGTACTTTTACCAGCTGTTCACAAGTAATTTCCTCACTGCCCTTGAATTCCTTACCCAGTTCCATAATAGCGCAGCTTAATAAGGTACCCATCGTTGAAGGTGCCGCCCTGTTTACTGATATTCCACTTTTACTGAGAAATTCGCCTATGTCTTTGCCCTCATATTTGCATATTTCGAGCATCAGTGCATGTGCACTCTTTTCCATGGTAATTCCCAGGTCACCGTCACCGGAGCGGCTGTCAAGCTCTGTTAATAGCTCTTTTAATGAAAGAGCCACCTCTGCGGATACATTGATTATATTTTTGACATCCTGCAAAGTATAGATCATCTTTATGCACCCCTTACTCCTCCAACATTTACAAATGGAGTATATGCAGGCGCATCCAGCAATTCTAAAAGCTCATCGTCAAGCTTCAGGATTGAAATTGAGGCACCAACCATTTCAAGCGAGGTAGCGTATTCTCCTACAAATACCCTTACAGGCTTAATACCTCTTGCTGCTAAAGCTTCATTAATATCCTTATACAAAATGAAAAGTTCCTCCTGGGAGGTAGCTCCAAGCCCGTTTACAAGTATTGCAACCCTTTGACCCTCTTTTATAGACAGATCTTCTAATATACTTGGCAACAGAATCTCCGTTATCTCACAGCTTGAGGTGAGACGTCCGCGTTTAACACCCGGTTCTCCATGTATACCCATTCCGATTTCCATATCGTCTTCGCCTATTTCAAATATTTTCTTTTCCGAACCGGGCAGCCAGCAGGAGGATAACGCAACACCAAATGTAGCTGTATTCTCTATCGTTTTCTCGGCAATTGCCTTGACTTCCTCCAATGCAGCCAATCTTTCGGCACATGCACCTGCAATCTTGTAGGCGAAGAAGATTCCGGCAATACCTCTCCGCTCTTTCCAACTTTCCCTCGGTGCCGATGCAATATCATCCGATACTTTGACTGTTTCTGTCTTTATCCCTTCCATTTCGGCTATCTCAGCAGCCATTTCAAAATTCATACAGTCGCCCATATAATTTCCGAAGAGATACAGCACACCTTTATTTGCATTCACCTGTCTTGTAACATTGAGAATCGTCTCACAGCCCGGTGAAGTAAAAACATTTCCTACAGCCACCCCATCGCACAGCCCCTTCCCGACGTATCCAAGGAATACAGGTATATGCCCGTAACCTCCGCCGGTTACAATTGCCACCTTTTCCTGTATTGGTGCTCCTGCTCTGTGTACTGCCTTTATATCCTCAGGATGAGCGGCAAGCAGTTCAGGATATGCCAATAAGATTCCCTTCAAGCTATCCTCGACAAAATTATCTGCATGATTTAATATTTTTTTCATAATACCTCCTCCAACTTTTGGCCATAAATAATAATGAATTATATCATTCCATCCCAGGTATTAACTTTTTCAGCCTTTAATTCGTCCTGGTCAAACCAGCGGGTTGTCACACACTTTGTCTCGGTAAAAAATTTTACCCCGTCTTTTCCCAAAACATGCAGGTCTCCAAAGAACGAATCCTTATGCCCTGAAAACGGGAACAGTCCTACCGGAACAGGTATACCCACATTTATACCTACCATGCCTCCGTCAGTCCTTCTTGCAAATTCCCGGCTGTAGTATCCGTTTTGAGTGAATATTACAGAGCCGTTTGCGAACTTATTATTATTCATGAGCCTGATTCCTTCTTCAAAATCCTTTACCCTTTTGATGCACAATACCGGTCCGAATACTTCATTGTCCCCGATAGTCATTTCAGGAGTTACATGGTCGAATATGGTAGGCCCTATGTAGAAGCCCTCCTCATACCCGGATACGGTATAATTACGTCCATCCAGCACCAGCTTTGCTCCTTCGGCGACGCCTTTATCTATCCAGTCTGTAACAAACTTCTTATGCCCCGCATTTATTACCGGACCCATTCCGGAGGCTTTGTCGTATGCCGGACCGACCTTTATTTCTTTGGCCAATTTTACAAGCCACCCTGCCAGTTCATCCGCAATGCTTTCCTGTGCAACCACCACAGGCAGTGCCATACAGCGCTCACCCGCACACCCGAAGGCGGCATTTATGATTCCGCGTGCAGTCCTTTCTATTGGAGCATCCTCCAAAACAAGTGCGTGATTTTTAGCCTCACACAGGGCCTGTACGCGCTTGCCGCTTGCTGCCGCCTTCCTGTACACATTTAAGCCCACCGATGTAGACCCCACAAAGGATACTCCTTTAATTCCGGGATGTGTTAACAGCAATTCGGCCTCATTCCTGCTGCAGGTTACAATATTCAGTACTCCATCCGGCAATCCGGCCTGTTTGTATAAATCTGCAAACAACATGGCTGTCATGGGTGTAAAACTGGCTGCTTTGATTACTATTGTATTTCCGCATGCAATACATATGGGTGCCATCCATCCCATGGGTATCATCGCAGGAAAATTAAAAGGAGCTATTCCTGCAAAAACCCCCAACGGTTCCCTATAAAGCACTGTATCAAAACCTTTGGACGCATCTCTCAGAGATTCTCCAATAAGCAGGTTCGGTATACCGCATGCCAGCTCTGTTGCTTCCTTCGCCTTAAGCACATCCCCCTGCGCCTCTTCCCAGGCCTTGCCGTTTTCTCTTGCCACAGTTTCGGTAAGCTTATCAAAGTTTTCCTCAATAAGCCGGCGAAGCTTGTAAAATACTGCCGCCCGCTTTATCGGCGGGATGGCGGACCAGTCAGGATATGCCTTGGCCGCAGCCGCTATGGCATCATTAACTTCATCTGCGGTGCAGCAGGGAGTTTTGGCAATCACCTTCCCCGTACTCGGATCAAATACATCCATATAATTTTCACTTTTAGATTCTATCCATTGTCCGCCTGCGTAGTATTTCAATATTTTTATTTCACTCATGTATTAGCCCTCCCTTTATGGACCTGTTATCAAGAAATTTGCTACTCTAAAAAATTCCGCCCTCGCTCTTTTTGATATGATGCTCCTGCTGCTCCTTTGAAAGCATTGTAAAATATGCCGACCATCCGCCCATGCGAACCCTGAGGTCTTTATAATCCTCCGGATTTTTCTGAGCCTTGAGCAGTGTTTCGGTGTCGGCAACGCTAATTGTCAGCATATTTCCGCCCAATTCAACAAAGGTTTTAATTAAACCTATAAGACGGTTTATTCCTTCCTCACCTGCAACATAACGCTCGGCCATTCCCAGGTCAAGAGGAGAACCCAGCGGCAAGCCATCAAGGCCCATCCTGCAGAAGGAATTGATGGCTGCCGTGATTCCTTTGGTCATTGCACCGGCAGAAGGAGAAAAGTTACTTGCCACAGGCTTGCCTGAAAATCTGCCGTCGGCACTTGCCCCCGTACCTTCTCCAATTGCTATGTACCAGGAGAAGGTTCCTACGCCGGGCATAAATTTTATTTCCTCATACTTCCCGTCAATTTGCTGCATGATCTCTGCAAACCGGTCTATTACTTTACGGCCCATAGCATCGGCTATCTGACTGTTGGTTCCGTATTTTGGAGAATTGGACACAAGGGTGTGAAGCGTCTGATACCCCTCAAAGTCATTATCAATTGCAGCTGCTAATTCTCCTATGGAATATTTCTTTTCTTCGAATACTACCTTTTGTATTGCGCAAAGGGAGTCGATCAAATGGCTCAATCCCTCTGCTACAACTCCACCTACAACCAGACGTGCTCCCATATCAGTCATATCAAGACCTTTTTCCACCGGTCCATCCAGCAGAGCAGACAGCAGCGGTACAGGTGCAATGGAAGAACGGTGAGGATGGGTTTGCAGCATATGTTTGGCGGATTCTTCGGCTACCAGCCGTATGTTTTCCATTGTTTTTTCAAAAATTACTTCAAAGGATTTAAAGCTTGCCGGGTCTCCCTGGTCAGGAACCTCCTGCTTGCCGTCAATATGGCACACGCCCCGGTTCAAAGTCCACTCCAGGCATTTTAATGCGTTCAGCTTTATAAAATAGAAGTCGGTTTTACCTGGAAGCAATGCCTCCCAGCAGCCATTGTTCGCATAGTCCCGAGCTTCCTTTTCGTCTATTCCGAATTTTGTAAACGCCTTGATTATGGTCTCATCATTATAAATGGCAGGCAAGCCTCCGCCGGTTTTGAGAGTCTCGGCCACCTGTCTTAGAAACCATTGAGGAGAATCGCTGTGAACTCTTACAGTGAGTACTGGATTTGTCATTCTTATACGGTGAAAGGATTCAAGAATCATTATAGATAATAGATTGGTTGCATCACGGCCATCTTCCGGAATCAGCCCTCCAATAACCACGTTCTGATTCCAATGGTTTGTAGCATCAATCGTATCCCTTATGTTATAGCGTTGTTGGCCTATATCAGTGATTTTCCGGTTGAGCCATTTCTTTTCATGCTCTGCCTGCTCACGTTCCATATCTTTCATCTGTGCATTTGTCTCATTATTCAATGCACGTTCATTGAATTTCAGCAGGAAACAGTCTGTAAGCTCCTGGGCTTCCTCAATTGTGATCCTCCCGGTCTCAAGATCTTCTTTTAGGAAGGGATACAGGAACTGATCAGGCCTGCCCAGCGCCAAATGGTTGTCTGTCAGCTGAAAGGCAAGATGTAAAAGCCAGGTTGCCTGGCATGCCTCAAAATATGTCCGTGCCGGATAAAGCGGACTGTTTTTTAATGCATTTGCAGCATTTAACAGTTCTTTTCTGCGTTTATTGTCTTTAGTAATTTCAGCTTTTTCAAACAGCCGGTCCGAGTTGCGTTTTGCAAAGCTTTCAAGACCCTCAAGCGATATGATGGCTGCCGTCAGAAAGTCCCTGCTCTTCTGCGTCAAATCACCCGCCAGCTTTTCCTCAGCCATTTTTCTTATACCGGAGGTACCGAGTTTCAATAAACGCGGATAGTCCGGTGATATATGCCCAAACATTGAATATATCCCAAACCCGTATTTTTGACCTTCCTGAATTTCTTCCTCCCGTGCAAATACCGGTAAAGCATTTGAGTTTGTCAGGCATTCATCCTTAAATGAATAGCAGCCGGCAAAAAGCTGTTTTTCCCAGATACCCACAGGTGCAGTAGACAGCTTTAGCCTTTCAGACATGGCTTTACGCACTATAAGCGGCAGATCGGAAGTCTCTTCGTTTAATACACAGCCTTCTTCAGCAAATTGTTTTTTGCTCAGGCGCATATTCTCACGCACATCAGATATTAACTCAACTACACGTGCTGAAGGAGTGCTTTTCACTATACTTTCAGAATACTCCATCAGGTTGAAATCTGATAATTTCATAAAATCAAATCCCTTCTACACAAATTTTTTTCCGGGCTTTATCCTGTCAATTTTTACCTTATCACACTAACCCTAATATCTTTAGGTGCCATATTCAGCAATTCTTCATACAGTCCGGGTCTGGCACCAAGTTTCCCAAGTGAATAGTTCATGCCGCACCAGTCATATTTAGCATCTGCCGATGAATTATACGGCAATAAATGAACTACTCCTATTTTAAGTTTATTTGCAATCTCATACGCTGAGTTAATATTTTCAACACTATCTGTAATACCGGGTATCAGTGGTATACGCAGCACTATGCTTCGGGTCTTTTCCCTGAGGGCCTTGAGATTTTCCTGTACAACATCCCAATCACCGCCGGTATATTTTTTAAATAATTCTTTTTTTCCAAGCTTATAATCAAAATAGAATATATCCGTATAGGGAACTAAATCAATAATATCCTGCTTATTCCCGAAGCCCGATGTTTCCACAATTGTATGTACCTCTTCTTTTTTGAGCGCTTGCAGTATCCGTAGTGTAAAAGCAGGCTGGCAAAGCACTTCCCCTCCGGTCAGTGTCACCCCTCCGCCGCTGTTTTTATAAAAAGCCATATCTTCAAGAGCTTCATTTACAACTTCGTCAAGAGTCATGCGCGTCCCGCAGATAAATAACGCACCTGTGGGGCATACTCCGGCACACCTGCCGCAGGTTATGCACCCTTCTCTTTTGAATTTGTGCCCATCAGAGTCCATACTGTGCAAATCCTTGGGACATACGGTGGTACATGCCCCGCAGTGTGTACATCTTGAGCTTGAATAAAGCAGCTGAGGTTTTATGGACTGGGATTCAGGAGAATGACACCATAAACAGGATAAAAAGCAGCCTTTCAAGAAAATACATGTTCTTATCCCGGGTCCGTCATGCACCGCATAATGATCTATGTCAAATACTATTCCAAAATTCCCGCCGGAGTCTTTATCCATAATAAGCTCACCCTCTAATCGATAATTATATATGCATATAAATTTCACAAAGTCTCATATTTGTTAATTGGCGCTTGCCAAAGCCTGTGCAATTATGGAACAAAGAACTGCTCCGCCGTCAGGATGATCCTTTGTGCGCTCTGCTATCCATTTGGTCCTGCCCACTCTTGCAAGCATTCCCCTTGTCTCATTTGCGGCCTTTTCAGCCGCATGTGCCGCTGTTTTCATGGCAAGCCTGATATCGGGGGTTGACTCAAAAGAGCTTTCAATGGCTTCAGCCAAAGGTATCAATGCATCAAGTATGGTTTTATCTCCCAGCCGGCCTTTGCCTAAATTCATTATAGCTTCGGCCATTATTCTCGGAGCTTGAATGGCAGCATTATCATCCATTTCCTTGCTTCCTCTGTGCTTTCTTCCCAGTGCCATAATTGAGCCGCTCAACAATGTCCCCATTGTTGAAGGAGCTACCCTGTTAAATGCCATTCCGCATCTTATGAACAGCTCCCCTATATCCTCTCCTGTATATGCAGCGACCTCAGCCTTCAGCGCTGAAGCCCCTTTCTCCATTGAAATCCCGAGGTCTCCGTCTCCAGCATTACTATCAAGCTGTGTCAGTCTTTCTTTCGAATTTATTAGTATATCTGCTGATAAATTAAGTACATGTTTTATATTTTCTATGGTATATACCATCTCAAAACCCCCGATCCCATCTCGTTGTGAAAGTTCATTTTATAATGCAGGCATTTTTTTCGACTGCTTTTTAAGTTTTGTATGTCTTTTGTCATCTTTCAGCTTATACAGTTCCATCAATTTTATTATTTCAGTCTGACTTTCATCCGACAGCTTTAAAAATGCTGTCATTACCTTGTCTACGGTTGTGGTTGTTCCATCAGGAAGCTTTACCGACCTTTTAAATGTATTCCAATCCATTTTTAATGCCGTCCGACACAAAATATAGTCTACCGACACTCCGAAGTAATCTCCCAGCAGGCAAATCGTTTCAATATCCGGCATGTTTATACCCGATTCATAATGTGAAATGGTAGCTACCGAAACATTAAGTATTTTTGCTAAATCCTTCTGATAAAGTCCTTTATCCTGTCTTATTTCCTGAATCATATCCCCAAGCTTCATATATTATCCCTCGTATATCCGGAATTTTTAGTATACATAATCAGTTGATTCTATCATTCCCCGGACAGCTAAAACAACAGGCTTTATTAGGTTATAAGCACACTTTTCCGTGTGACCCCATGCCGCACTTACCCCTTTACGGCACCAATCATGACACCCTTGACAAAATATTTTTGAAGGAATGGATACAACACTACAATTGGAAGCATTGACAAAACGATAGCAGCCATCTTTACCGTCTCAACAGGTACATTTTGCTGATCCGATGCTATTCCTGCCGCCGCAGATCCTGATGTGGCACCGGAATCCATAATCATACTCTTTATTAATAGCGGAAGTGTCCACATTTTTGTATTCGTTATATATAACATTGTATTGAAAAAAGAGTTCCAGTGATCAACGGCAAAAAACAATACAAATGTGGCAACCGCAGGCAGGGACAAAGGTATAATAATACGTACGAATAATGATATATCGTTGCAGCCATCTATTTTTGCGGCTTCCTCTATCTCGTTAGGTATAGCAACCATGAAGCTGCGTACCACAAGAAAACTCCATGCATTTGTCATAACCGGAAGAATAATTGCCCAATAGGTATTTATTAAATGCATCCCTTTTACAAGTATATAATTTGGAACCATTCCGGCACTGAATACAAGGGTAAAGGTAATAAGCGCCAAAAACACCTTACCTCCCGGAAGGCTGGTTTTTGAAAGTCCGTAGGCTCCGGTAAAGGTTACAAAAATATTTATAATAGTACCAGCAATTGTTACCAATACTGAATTTGTCAGAGCTGACTTAAATGAGCTTGTACTTGCAATATAAAAATAAGAATCCAGCGAAAACTTCTCCGGGATCAATTTAAATTCTAAAGGTATAAATACGCTTGGGTCTGTAAAGGAAACACTGAAAACATAGAAAATCGGTACTAAACAGATTATGCCGATAATCCCGAGTATGATATAATTTATTGCATCTCCCCATGAGAATTTATTGATCATACTAACCCCCCTCTAAAACAATTATTAAAAGATACCTTCATTTCCCGACTTCTTTACAAGATAATTTGAAGTGGTCAGGAAGATCAAGCCGATACAGCTCTTAAAAAATCCAACCGCCGCACCCAGGCTGTACTGCCCCTGCAATATACCCTGACTGTACGAATATGTGTCAAAAATTTCAGATACATCCCGCACCAGAGAATTTTGCATTAAGAGGATTTGCTCGAATCCAACATCAAATATCTGACCAAGCCTGAGAATTAAAAGTACAACAATCGTAGGGAGCAGCCCGGGAAGAGTTACATGCCAAATACGCTGCAGACGGGTAGCCCCATCAATCAGAGCTGCTTCATAAAGCTGTAGGTCTATACTCACAAGTGCAGCCATAAAAATGATTGTTCCCCAGCCTGCTTCTTTCCAGATAGACTGAATAAGAACTATAGGCCAGAAATAATTGGGGTCTACCAGAAAAAGTATCTGCTCTTTACCCATTGATGCTAAAATCTTATTTACAAAACCCATATTGGCAGACAATGCAAAGACGGTCAAACTGGCTGTTATAACCCACGAAAGGAAGTGTGGAAAATATACCACTGTTTGTACTAACTTTCTATAAGCATTATGCCTGACTTCATTGAGCATGATGGCCAGAAATATGGGAACTGGGAAATAAAAGAATAATTTGAGCATTGCTATTGCTACCGTATTGCGAAGCATATAGAAAAAGAATGGGTCCTTGAACAAATCCTGAAACAGCTTAACTCCTATCCAGGGGCTGCCGAATATGCCTTTATACGGGCTATAGTCCTTGAATGCCATCAAAAGCCCCCACATGGGGCCGAACTTAAAAACTGCAAAATATATTAAAGCGGGTGCCGCAAGTAAGTATAGAAACTTATGCTGCTTTACTGCTGCCCATGTCTTCCTGGCCTTTTGGGATGGAACTGCATTTTGGTTTTTATTTTTTACTCCCGTTATTTCGTTCAAGCTACACATCTCCTTTAAATAACAATTAACCTACACGGGCTATAACAACATCCTGATAATATTTTGCGAAACAGAAGGCCATGAAACCTCCTGTTTCGCAAAACCTGAATACCACTTAAAGTACTATTTTTTCAACGTGCTGTTAAAATCCTCATAAGCTGCTGCAAACTCTTTGAATGCAGGCTTGAGTTCGGGGTCATTTCTCAATGAGTCGACATATGCTCTGAAATCATCCATTGACATTCTTCCTGCAACAGTTTTTGTTTCGTTTGCCTTGAATGTATTTTCATACTTTGGCCATACCTTTTGCCAGGTTTCAGAAACCAATGTGCCATTCCCCCATAAGTCTACCTTGCCAACCTCTTCATAGCCCTCAACCGACTTACGTCTGGCTTCGTTGTATTCCTTTGAACCGGCGGCACTGTCAACCTTGCCATATTTCATATATGCAAGCGGGCCAACGCATTTACTTGAAGTATTTATCTGGGCGATACCCAATTTATTAAGAACAGGAGTACCATCAACAACATCATGATGTACACCTTTTATTCCATAGTAGGCCAGATCGGTTACTTCCTGGGATGTTGCATCCTCCATGTACTGAAGGATCCTGAGCATCTTTTCCTCGGGTACCTTCTTGCTTATGTAATATCCGCCCGAAACACCTGTGTTAAGCTGAATACCTGTATCCCCCTTCGGACCTGTGAGTTTAAGTGAAACAATCTCCGGTACAGGATCCTTCTGAACCTTTGCAGATCCCTGCTCCTGTTCCCATATGTTCCAGATGCTCATAACATATGCAGCTGCCCTGTTTGAGGTATACATGTTCATACCATCTTCATACTTGGCATTCATATATTCCTTGTCAATTACGCCTCTGCTGTACAGATCCCTGCAATATTCCACATAATCAATCCAGCCATCGGTTAAACAGGGATAGTATTGTCCGCCGTCATCATTGTACTGAGGTGTCAATGCGCCAAAAGCCACCTGCAGTGAGCCTGGGAGTGCACCGGTTGCAATAAGGCCTACAGTGTCTACCTTACCATTTCCGTCAGCATCGGATTTCACTATTTTTTCAAGAGCATCTGCAAATTCTGTAGTATTTGCAGGAAGCGGAATTCCCAGTTTATCCAGCCAATCCTTTCTGATGTTCACACCAAGGTCAATTCTTGTACGTGAACGTGGAAGTGCATATATTTTGCCTTTAACGGATAAATAGGAATAACAGTTGGCTGCTACATTGTTTTTTAAATTGGGATATTTGCTAAAATCGCCCAGAGGTTCGGTAAGATCCCAAAATACGCCGTTATCAATTGCGTTAAGGAGCTGCAGGCTTCTGATGTCAGGAACACCTGAAACCTCAGGTACATCTCCCGATGCCACTCTCAGATTAAAAGCAGTATGGAAATCACCGGAATTTACCCATTCGACATTCAGCTTGCTCCGAGTCAGTCTCTGGTATTCAGTCCAGAATTCATTATTCATATCCGGTGGATCAGTAAACAGTGGTGCAAGTATATTAATTTCAACAATATCATTCGGGTCTTTCCCATCAGTTGAGGCTGGTGTTTGCGGCTGAGACGCTGAAGAAGGGTTTGTTTCCCCGGCTGTTTCACCAGAACCGCCGCATGCAGACAACATAAGAGTTATTGCCATGCCTATTGGGAGAAACCTGAAGACAAATCTTTTAAAATTTTTTGACACTTTTATATTCCTCCTTTGTGTTATTTTAATAGGACACATCAACACGATTTTTTAAGAGCTCCGGATACACTTATCAATCTATTAATGAAACCATATTAAATACAATTGATTAACATCTTTGTGCTTTGTGCACTATTCATTAATAGTATTCTATATTAAATTTGTCTAAATCTCACAAAATTAATAAACTATACGATAACACCGGAAATATCTGGTTCAATTTAAGAAAAACTTAATTCTTCGCCAAATAAAATCCGCTTACAGACCGTTAATGATTCTCAAGCTTACTTTGCCCAGCCTCTCAATCTCGCTCTCCGATAGTTCTATTTCAATAGCCTTTATGTTATCCTCAAGATGCTTTTCGCTTTGGGTTCCTATAATTGCCGAAGTAAAGCCTTTCTGGTAAAACAGCCAGCTTATAGCTACTTGTGAAAGACTGCAGCCTTTCGAATCAGCTATTTCTTTTAATAGATGAATAATATCCCATTCCTTTTCAAGATGTTCCGGCAGGAAAAGTCTTTTTTTCCTTCTGAAATCGTTATCCGTAATTACTGCTCCGCCCAGATGAAATTTACCTGTTAAAATACCCTTTGCAATTGAGTTATAGCTGCAGACGCTGATGAAGTTTTCATGGCAATACTGCATTATTCCATTTTCAATATCTCTTTGCAGCAGATTGTATTCCGGTTGTATTAAATCTATACGTGCAAACTGCATAGCCTCCTGCAATTGTTTCAACGAAAAATTAGAGACCCCTATAGCTCTGATTATTCCCTCGTCCTTAAGCTTGTTGAATTCCGACATAGTTTCCTCTACCGGTATTTCATAACTGGGCCAATGAACATAGTATATGTCCACATAATCCGTTCTCAGTCTTTTTAAGCTGGCCTCCACTGACCTTCTGATATCTGCCGGCCATAGATGTTCCTTATTTACCTTTGTTGCAAAAATACATTCCTTTCTTTTTTCTTCAAGAGCTTTACCAAGGATCTCCTCAGAATGCCCGCTGCCATACATTTCTGCAGTGTCAAAGGTTGTTATGCCTTTCTCAAAAGCCTTTTGAAGCACTTTTATGTTGTCCTCGTCACTGTTGACCTCCCAGGGTCCTCCTCCCAGTTCCATACATCCAAAGGTTAAAATTGATACATCAAATTCCGTTTTTCCCAGTCTTGCATATTTCATATCCAATCACCTCATCCTTTTGATTAGTGTAAATTAATTTACACTTTATAAAATATTTGAAAAATTAATATAGAAGTTATTTATTTTTTTTAGCGAATTTGAAAATTATGGGATATTACTTTAAAAAGCAAATTAATTAAGTAGTAATTTTATTTTACACCGTAAAAATATAAACCAATCCAAAATTGACAATAACTATTTAAATATGTCTTTCTTACGGCATATTTAAGTTTTCCTTAACTTTTAAATGTCAATAGAGGGTATAATATAATAAAAAAATACAACCCCCAATATCAGTTTCGTGAACCTCGGCTTCAAGCCTTAATATTCAACGCTTCCCTGAAATTGAGAATTGTATTTTATTAAATCATTTTGTATTAATTTTTTACTTGAAATATCTTTCTAAAAGTCCCTTAAACCCTGCGCCGTGTCTCGCTTCGTCCTTGCACATTTCGTGAACTGTATCATGTATGGCATCCAGATTCAACTGTTTTGCTCTTACAGCAAGATCCTTTTTGCCTTTGCAAGCCCCGGCTTCAGCTTCAGCTCTGAGCTGAAGATTCTTTTTTGTATCGGCGTGAACCACTTCACCCAGCAATTCGGCAAATTTCGCAGCATGTTCAGCCTCTTCCCAGGCAGCCAGTTTGTAGAATGCGCCGATTTCGGGATAACCTTCGCGCTCGGCCTGTCTTGCCATGGCAAGATACATGCCCACTTCAGTACATTCACCCATAAAGTTGGCTCTCAAGCCTTCCAGAATTTCAGCATCCACTCCGGCAGCAACACCTATTCTGTGCTCATCAGCCCATGCTGCGGAAGTTTCTGTTTGCTCAACGAACTTTTCCTTTGGGGCCTTACACTGCGGACAGTTGTCCGGTGCCGCATCTCCTGTATGAACATAACCACAAACTGAACAGACAAATTTCTTCATAGTCACAAATCCTCCATTAAGTAAATATTATTTAAAATTTAAATTAAGCTTAAGCTTCCTAATGCCGTTCCGGCAACGTTTATATATGTACCCCCTGCTCAAGGAAGTTAAACAATAAAATTTTATTTTCCATATTTAACATAATATCAGCTACGATATAAGAACCTGTGATGCAGTATCATTCAAAAAAGGTGATATCAGCAGGGATTGATATGAACTACCGCGTCCTTGACACCTTTGATATCCTTGACCCTGAATTTGATCTCGGAGGCGATTTTGTGACTTTCGTTTACAGACATTTCACCGTCTACAGATACCTTTATAAGCAATATATAACCTGCGCCTACAGGCTTTGCATTTATACTGTCGATGTGATCCACACCGCTGATCCCTTTCACAAGCGCATAGGTATTTGCTTTAAAAGCAGGGTCAATGTCGGTATCCATTAAAACCTTGAAGGAACTGATGAATATTTTTATACCGGTATAAAAAATCCAGACAGAGATGCCTATACCCACAGCACCATCCACCCAGTTAAAGCCGAAATACCCCATTAAGATGCCAAGCAGTGTTCCCGTTGTTACAAACACATCATTTCTGTGGTCTTCGGAGTTTGCCAGCACCAATAAATTGTCCAGCACCTTCCCCACACGGTTTGTATAAAGAAAAAGCGAGAGTTTCACTGCTATGGTAACAATGGCCACAGTAATAAGAAACCACGAGGTTTCAAAAGCGGCTTTATTGATTATTGAAGACAGGGCACTTCTGAATATGGTAATGGATATGAACATCAGGGACAGGCTTATTATCATGGAAAAAATATATTCGGCCTTGCCATGCCCATAGGGATGGTCATTGTCTTCCGGCCTGCTTGCAATACTGTTCCCGACCAGAGTCATAACCGACGCAAAAACATCTCCCGCACTGTTGAAGCCATCTGCTATCATAGCCTGGCTCCTGCTCAGAAAACCGGCAGCCAGCTTGATCGAAAGCAGGAATATATTTGCCGCAATGCCCAGCACTGCAACCTTTTTGGTTGTTTTAAATCTGTCCATCGCTCCTCCTGTCCCTCCTTTGTTATATCACAAGGAAATTTATTTTTATAACCCCGCACATGTATCGGATAGATACCCCATCAGTACAAAAACCGTGTCAGCAGATGGATGGCCAGACCTGCCAGGCCACCTATAACCGTTCCGTTTATTCTTATATACTGGAGGTCTGCACCCACCTGAACCTCAAGTTTATCAACCATATCCCTGGTTTCCCAGCTGTCCATGGTATCATATATGAGTGACCCCACCTTATCGCCATAAAGCTCTACCATTCCTCCTGCCAGCTCTATGACAGCGGTATTGATGTTTTCTCTCAGGCCGGGATTTGACTCTATGCCGTTAACGGCCATATCCAACACAGTGCCGACTTTTTTAACCAACCTCTCCTCATCCTGCAAAAACGAATTTTTAAGCTCGGACAAAACCTCAACTGTTCTCTCAAGCAGATTGCTGAAAGCCGGTGACTCAATCAGCCGGGTTTTCAGCTGTTCCCCTTTTTCTATCAGTTCCTCATCACTGCGCATATCCTCCAGCAGCTTTGGAAGTGCGGAATTAATGAGCTTGTTTATGGCGGCCTCCTCGTCGTTGTCAAGCGCATCAATTTGTTCCACCAGATAGTCAAGTATCTTTTTGTATATGATATCTCCTATGATAGGCATGGCAAGTGTCTTGTTAATTCCGCCCAGCACAAGCAGTGTTTTTTCCTTATTGTCCTCGATATATTTATATGTAGCATTGAGCAGTGCCTTGACCAACGGCTTGTGATAGCCTCCTTCGGTAACCGGGCCTATAATTCCAGCCAGAGCAGGGTATAGCCTGATTTCCTCCACCTTTTTGTTGATCGTGGCGGTCAGGTACAGCTTTAGTTTCGAGTCATCCACAACCGGGTTGATAATACCGGGAAGCCTGGCCGCTATCCCCCGGGATAATTTTTCCCTGTTGGAAGTAATATATTCCGATACCTTTGAAGATAATCCAACTTTATCAAGTTTGGACCTGATAAGCTCGGAAGTAAAAAAATTTGAAACTACAAAATTGGATAACGCCTTTGCAATTCTCTGTTTATTATTCTGAATGATGGCGGTGTGGGGTATTATCCTTAAACCAAGTGGATGCCGGAAAAGAGCAACCACCGCAAACCAGTCGGCCAGGGCTCCAACCATTGATGCCTCTGCAAAAGCAGTAATGGAAGAGAACAAAAGCCCCCTGTCCTCATACCGTTTCATTACCAGAAAAGTAACTGTCATAAATCCCAGCAGTGAAGTCGAAATAATTCTCATATTTCTAAGCTTTTTTCTAAGTTTTATTTCTTCATTTTTATAATTGTATTTTTCCATATTCACAGCTCCAAAAAACTATTCGTCCATCTCAGTTCCAGCAGACCCATCGTTCAGCTTCAGGCTGTCCTCCAGTACTTTCCTCAGCTTTTCATCTATTTCGCTCCATACCGCTTCAATTCCAATACGCTTTTCGGAGGAGAAGGGGATTACCTTGTCGGTACTGCTCAACTGCAATACTTTCTTTATATCACTGACTCTCAAATTAATTTGCGATCTGGATATTTTGTCGGCCTTGGTGGCAATTACCAAAGTATTCAGTCCAAAGCCTCTGATCCACTGATTCATGGTAATATCATCCTTGCTTGGGGAATGCCTGATATCCACAAGAAGTACTATCAGTTTAAGATTGTTCTCCTTCCTTGAGTACAAATATGTTTCTATTATGTTCTCCCATGAGGCTTTCATTTCCTTTGAAACATTGGCAAAACCGTACCCGGGCAAATCCACCAGATAAAAAGTATCGTTTATATTATAAAAGTTAATCTGTCTGGTTTTTCCCGGTGTTCCGCCAACACGCGCAAGACTTTTCCTGTTCACCAGGGTATTTATGATTGATGATTTCCCTACATTTGATCTGCCTACAAAAGCTATTTCGGGATAGCCGGTAGACGGGTATTGGTTCGGCTTTACAGCCGTTATCACATGTTCTGCCTTTTTAACTATCATATTTAATCTCCTATTGCACTATTATTTATTGCACTATTATTGAATTAATATAATTATACCTCTATTACTACATTTTTTATCCATTTGTCTGATTTAAGCCTTATTACGGAGGCAGCCATCTTGGCCAGCTCCTCCGCCATTACCAGCAGTACCACCCACTGGACGTCCAGTTTCAGGACAAACGCCCCGATAAAAGCCAGGGGAACCCCTATAAGCCACATGGTCAGGCCTTCTGCCTTAAATGCAAAGCCTGCGTCCCCGCCGCCTCTTAATATTCCCACAATTGATACTATATTCGTCAGACGTATGGGGATAATAAAGGCATTGATATTGAGTATTATTATTGCCGTTCTCAATACATCGGCCGTAACCTCGAACAGGTTTGCCACCGCAGGTGCGATAAAATACAGCGCAGCTCCCAGCACGACTCCTCCCAGCAGGCAAAGCCTGACAAACTTCCAGGCATACTCTTTTGCCTTGTGCTCTTCTCCCGCGCCTATAACATGTCCCACCATTATGGCAGAAGCACTTGCCATTCCAAAGCCTGCCACCAAAAACAGATTTGTTATGTTATTTGTTATCTGAACTGCGGCAAAGGCCTCGGTACTGATCCTTCCATACGCCACAGAATATACCGCAAAACCCAGTCCCCAGCATATTTCATTGAGTATTACAGGGATCATGGTTGCTATTACACGTTTAAACAGTTCGGAAGTGACCGTCCTCAACACCTTTATTCTTATACGCAGCATATCATAATATCTCCAGCTTACAACCAAAAAAATCCCCATCTCAATCATTCTCGATATCAGTGTTGCGGTTGCCGAACCCTTGACCCCCATGGCGGGAAAGCCCCACATACCGAAAATTAAGACAACATTGAGCAGTGTGTTTATTCCCAGTGCTATTCCGCTGATCACCATAGGCATGGCTGACTTGCCTATGCTTCGCAAATTTACGCTTATGCCAAAACTGACAGAGGCAAAAACAAAACTGAAGCTGAAAATTCTTAAGAAATCCGAGCCCAGCTCGATAACCAACGGGTTTGTATTAAAAATACCCACTATCCGGGCAGGAAAAAGTATGCCTGCAAAGGAAAATATCAATGAAACACCCGCTGCCAGAGCTGCGCCCACATTAACCACCCTGCCTATGTTTTCATGATCCTTTTTGCCCCAGAACTGTGCTATGAAAATACCCGCTCCGCTGTGAACAGCCGCGTATATGAGAAATACCAGCAGGCCGTACTGGTTGGCTATGCCCACTGCCGCCACAGGCTCGTTTCCCAGCTTTCCCACCATAACGCTGTCCACCATGGCAAGTGAGGAGGTGATCAGGTTTTGCATTATAACAGGTATTGCCAGAGTAATCAGTTTATAATAAAAAGTTTTATCTCCAAATACTGCTTTTTTCATTGTACCCCCAAATAGAATTTGATTTATATGTTTTACAATTAAAATATTTACCTCACGTGATTATACTACACCAAAGCTTAAAATGCTATCTGCTTCTTTCTTTTGTCCCGACAGAACAAAGTCGAAAAAATTTATAATTTCCCATATAATAAAAAATCCCACCTGTTGAATGACAGGTGGTTTGAATGGTAAGCAATAAGCAATACTAAATCTGTTCTAAATCTGTTCCATGACTTTCCCATTTGCTTTCCTCATATTGGTACCGGCCTTCAGCAGTTGTTCCGATACCTTTTTGTATTCAACGGGCCTTTTTATTTTCAGGGTTGTGGTCTTTATAAGCTCCTCATAGCTTAATACAAAATACCGTATTATTTTATATTGGGGAATATCCTGATTGAGAGTCTTGATCTCCCTTTGAACCATTTCTGCTATTTCTTCGGCACCGGGTTTCCTGCCCCACTTTTCGGCCAGAGCCGCCTCGTCAATGACAATTTTGGCGCAGACCTGAATATCTCCGTCAGGAGCGGTATTTCCCCATGCAAAGGATTCCTTGACGCCTTCAATATTATTCAGCAGCATTTCGTACTCTTCCGGGAAGGCTTTCTTTCCGTTGGTGAATACAATCATTGATTTCGCTCTTCCTGTAATGGTTGTAAACCCTTCATCATCTATGAAACCAAGATCTCCTGTGTGGAACCAGCCCTGTTGGTCTATGGCTTCCCTTGTGGCAGCCTCATCCTCGTAGTATCCCATCATTACATTGGGGCCTCTTGTGATGATTTCTCCCATACCGCTTTCATCGGGATTGTCTATTGCTATCTCAATCCCCTTCATAGGCTGCCCTATGGTTCCTGCCTTATTGTAAAAGTCATTGTTGGCAGCAACCACCGGCGAGGTTTCGGTCAGCCCGTATCCCTGAATAACCTTTAATCCCAGGGTTCCAAAGCCATGTATTATTTCCCTGTCAATAGGGGCGGCCCCCGATATGGCAAGCCTCAAACCGGGACCTATCTGCTCAAGGATTTTTTTGAACAGCTTCCTTCTGATATCTATCCCCACTGCCGACAGAGCATTTGAAACCCTGCCCAGTGTCTTAACCGTACCGGCTTTACCGGCCTTTTTCAAACCCTCCTGAAGCTTTTTATACATTGCCTCCAGTATGGCAGGAACCACTACAAGCAGAGTGACATCGAATTCCTTTAAATTCTTTGCTATATGCTTGATACCTTCGGCATAGGCAACAGTGACACCGTTTTTCACCATAAAGAGCATACCTGCCGATAGCTCAAAGGTGTGGTGCAGCGGAAGGATCGACAGGTGCACATCATTTGGGAATACCTTGATTATTGATGTGACGGCACTGACATCTGAACAGACATTCCGCTGATTCAGCATTACCCCCTTCGCCATACTTGTAGTTCCTGAAGTAAAGAGCAAAAGTGAAAGTTTCTCAGGGTCGATCACTGCGTCGATAAAGCTCCTGTCTCCAGTTCTCAGCAGCTCCCTGCCTTTTTCCACAAGCCTTGAAAGGTTATGGAAGTTTGAGGGATATCCGCCTTCCAGCTCATCCATGCATATAAAGTGCTGAATGCCGGTATCTCTTTTGGCAAGCTGCAGCATTTCAGAATCAAAATGTTTGCTGTAGATGATGGCATCAACCCTGCCCCTGCTGATGAGGTTCTCAATTTCCACCTCAGGCAGATGCTTGTCCAGTGGCACAGCCACACCTGTACCGTTTGCTATTGAGAAAAAGCTTACAGCCCATTCATACCTGTTTTCACCTATCACCGCAATTCTTTTATCCTTAAGCCCCAGACTGTGCAAGGCTGTGCCGAGAGCATCTATTTCATCTCCAAATTCCCTGTAGGATTTAACTTTAATTTTTCCGTCTGCCTTAAATTTAAAAGCAGCCTTATCTCCGAACTTTTGAATACTGTTCTCAACCAGCTGCTTGAAATCCCTTACTGTCTCAGTTTCATAATAACCCAGTCCGGTCACGGTTTTTCTGCCGTCTGCCTCAGATAGTACAATTCCTTTTTTGTTCATATAATCTCCTTGGAACATAAATTAACACTATAATTATTACCTGGTTATAATTATTATATTCTATTCCAGAAATGCAATCAAATGAATCTATCAATTTATTCCAAATGAATTTAACGCATTGTGTCAATAAATTTAAATTTACTTTACCTATTTTTATTTTTTTACACCAACTGGTAACTTCCGCACTAACTTCACGAAATAAGAATGCCCCCAAAACAATTATGAAAGTTGTTTTTAACCGTGCATCTTATTCCATGAAGCTGTACTCGTGTACCAGTATAATCAACATAATATTTTAGCTGCAAAGTTGAGAGTCAATCTCTAATTGACACAACGGATTAATTTCAAACCAAATTGTATATGTATTAATTTTCCACTCTGTTATTTTTTTATTCTCTTTTAAAATACAGAAGAGAAATAATTGAAATTCAGGTTCAACAGTGCTAAATTTATTACTATAAATTACTATAAAATAATGATAATTCCTAGGAGATTGTAATATGCCTAAAAAAACAGTTAAACTCACCTTTGGAGAAGAGGTTGCCAATGCGGTAACCCATGGTATTCCGGCACTATTGGTGTTATCTGCTTTTCCTTTTGTTATTATCACCGCATATACCAAAGGTTCCCTTGTGGACGTGGCCAGCGTGACAATATTCAGCATATGCATTTTTCTAATGTTCCTGATGTCAACCTTTTATCACGTCATGGAACATGATACAACGCATAAACGGGTTATGCAGATAATGGACCATATCTGCATCTACATAGCAATCGCAGGTACATATACACCCATTGCCGCATCGGTAATAGGAGGCTGGCAGGCAATAGTCCTGCTTTCGATCCAGTGGTTAATGGTTGTGTTCGGTATTTTATATAAATCCATTTCAAAAAAGTCCATACCCAAAATATCCCTGATGATATACCTGATTATGGGCTGGAGTTTGGTAATTTTCATGCCGCTCTTCTTTCAGAAGGCTAATCCGGTGCTTTTCTGGCTGATCCTAGGCGGAGGCATCTTCTATACAGTTGGTGCCGCCATATATGCAAAGAAGGGCTTTAAATACCATCATATGGTCTGGCATATATTCGTATTTCTGGGAGTGTTAACGCACTACATAGGGATATGCTTCTTTATGTATTAATTTAACGCTCAGCTTTCGGATTTATTGATTTTTATGTTACAAATAGTAATTAAAAGTACTTGCGTACTTTATAATTTGCTGATGTAACATAGCGTGAAAAAGTCTATCCGTAGCAGTAAAAAGGGCAAACTTAACTAAGACCCTTATGGATCCTCGAAAATTTAATAATAATTGTTTAAGCCAGGGAAATATCGCGAGTTTTAATTACGCCATTGGAAACAAGGAGTTTTATAGCCTGTTTAATGGCTT
Organism: Ruminiclostridium cellobioparum DSM 1351 = ATCC 15832; assembly: GCF_000621505.1. Classification (GTDB taxonomy): domain Bacteria; phylum Bacillota; class Clostridia; order Acetivibrionales; family DSM-1351; genus Ruminiclostridium; species Ruminiclostridium cellobioparum. The sequence continues at coordinate 180 of NZ_JHYD01000051.1, read as the reverse complement.
TCTCCTTCTGTTTTTCCAGGATTTCCTGTGGCATATCAATTTTGTACAAATCGCTCGGATTCCATTCTTCACCGGTAACAAACATGTTGTAAACAGCGGTGAGTATCATTCTGGCGATAGCGATAATGGCTCTTTTTTTGCCCCTCCTTTTGCTAATGCGTTCGTATTTGATTTTGTAGT
>NZ_JHYD01000050.1 GCF_000621505.1 Ruminiclostridium cellobioparum DSM 1351 = ATCC 15832 | reverse complement strand
CGTGAATAAAGTGATATCACTTTTTCCTCAATGCCTGAAATATCTCTTTTGTACTTAGGAACAATTTTAGGTTCAAATTCGCCGTTTTTGTCCCGTGGAATACTCAGATCAAACTCACCATACTGGCTCTTAACTGTTTTCTGAGTATGGCCATTTCGGTAATTATCTGTCTGCTTATTCTTAACATCATTTTTATCATACCCGAGATTAACATCCATTTCAGCTTCAAGCATTTCTTGAATGATATCTTTAAATCCATCTCTCAGGTAAGCATAAATCTCTCCTGGATTTTTAAAGTCATTTTCCTTGATTATTTCCCGAATTACATTCTTAGGAATTGTACTCATAAAAAATCTCCTCCTCAGCATTTGTTTAAATTCTTGCCAAGAAGGAGCTATTTCCTTAGTTCAAACCATCAAAAATTTTTACATTCTCGAATTGAAAAACAGATTATCATCCTTGGATTATGCGGTGTCTCCAGTCACAACCTTTACAACAAGCATCCCCCATATGATATTGTCAGCTAAAGCGCAGCATTCCTTGATAGTATAAATTCAGAGTTTAACCGCTGCCAACTTTTATTAGTATATCATACGGGTCCCTCTTATTGTAAAGGTTCGCTTCGCCGTTCTTTTATCCCTATTTATATTTTAAAAACTACTTATATTTCTCAAACTGTTATACAACGCTGTTTTATGCCCTTTTTCCAGTACTGTTATATTACTGTTCCAGGAACTTAAATATCTATTGCTACTTGCTTTCTTTAGCTCTTTGATTAAGTTATCTTGCTCCTCGTGTTCTTTTTCTTGCTTTCCTTTTTTCTTTTGTGCCATTACAAGATCGTATACTTTTCCACCATTCTTTTTAAATATACGTAATTGGGCCATTTTGTCAGTTCCAATCCTAGACCACCCCATAGGCCTACTACTTAATCTATCAGAGAAAACGTGGCTTATATGGCCTTCAGCACTACACCCAATTATCTCATAGTTATCTACTTTAATTTCTATTCCCGACCAATTGTTTTCAATGTATCGCTTTGCTTCAAGTACGGTATTATACCTGGTTTCTGAAGTTGTCAGCTCTAATATTTTCTTGAATACTCTTTTTAGAATGTCTTTGTCAGCTTCATCTACAGCATCCTTTAACCCTTGTGTTATTGCTTCATTATCCAAGTGGGCAGTTGCAGCTTTAATATATTTATTTAAATGATAATTGTCTAAAACAAATTTGCTCTTAGGAATCCATGTTAATCCCTGCTTTATCCATGCAGCTCCGTCACCTGACAAATACATGGTTTCAACCTTGTTAACATCGTAAACTTCATCTATATATTTTGATACTTCAAGCCATAATTCTTCGCTATTACGCATTCCACCAAAGTATCGTACGTTTTTTAATACTTTCCTTTTTGTCGTACTCTTTTCATAATCTATTCCTTCATGAACATATATCATCTTTGGCATAAGAATATTTCTTTGATTAGGATTTTTTTGTGTTTGTCGCTTCTTTTTTTGCTGTGCCACATGATCTTCATCTGCCTCGATAAAGAGAACTCTATTTTCTTTTTTATGTTGAATAATCACACTTGGCTGTACCACTTCAAGGTTATGTATCTTATCCATAACTGCCTGCTTACTAATTTTTTCAACATATGATGCTTTTTCACCGGCCTTACGATAACTGCTGTCTACGGCTTCATCTATGGCATTAATTACTACATCTGCCGTTACACGGTCATGTGGATTTATTCCAACAATACTATCCACAAGATATTTTCTTTCGCCTGTTTTTTAGAAAGAAAGTATGTACGCGAATAATCTACCCTACCAAAAGAAGTTAAAACACTGGCATTGTCTTTACGAATTATCTCCCATTGTTGTTTTCTACATCCAGATTTCCGCAGGTGTTCATCCATTCCATCCAAAACCTCTGCCACAATATTTCGGCCTAACTCAAAAATATCTTTTTGAAGACCCAGAACCAGATTAGCTACATCATCGCCTTGCTCAATAAAACTCTTAACTGTTTCTCTAATATTTGCTATTCCAAAATCTAAAAATTGCTGTATACTGTTGTACATAGAAGATACATCCTAGTCTGTTTATTTTGTGTGAGAACTTATATCATAACAGGATGTTATCTTCTTTTTCAATTCTTTTGGAATTTTATCCCTTTAATTCCCTACAGTAATTTTACTCTATGAGGAGTAAAGGCATATATTTCCTGAGTTTTGGCATTCTGTTAATTCTTGCAGGAGTATATTGTTGTGCTCAATAGTCAAATGTGAGGTGGGCCAAATGCTTGGAAATGCGACAGTAATATAGATTAGTGGCATGTAGAGCCAATTATACAGTAGTTGTGTATTTTGTTTTCCATGTATAAAGAGTAATGCATTCATCATGCACATGGATAAATAATGAGGTAATATACCTGGCACGGAAAGGCTGCTGAAATACCGGAGGGAGCCATGAGGTTAAACCCTGCGAGGAATCGTAGTTAAAGTTGGAATTGGCGAAAAGGAAGTTTATTTTATTTCACAATAGATCATGTACTGGGATTTACAAAAGATCATTCCAGTGCATGAATGTGTTGTGAAATACTGGTTATCATCATTAAATCACATTTGATTTAAAAAATCATATATTGTATTGGGGGTGAATAATATGACTAAAATTGATGTGTTGGATGATGTTATTGAAATTTTAATAAAAAAAGCAATTGATTCAGAAACTCAAACTTCTGGTACTGAAAAAAAAGCCTATAACCTGAAAATAAAGGGGGATAAAGTAAATGGATTACCTTCCGCCTCTGGTAAAAGGAAATAGACTTGAGGAATTCACTGATGTAAAAAAAACTCTAGATGAAACAGGACTAAATATTGGAGGCTATATAAGGATTTCAACAAAAAAAGATAGTCAGAAAACATCTATTGACAATCAAAAAAAATACATAAATGAATGGGCTAGAATAAACGGGTATAATATTGTTGATTTTTATACAGATGTAAAGACAGGGGCATATAGTTATCTGAGAAATGAAATGACCCGTTTAAAAAATGATATTTCTGCTGGTAGAATAAAAGGAATAGCATCTAAGGAAATATCCAGAACTTCACGTGATATATTGGATATTATTGAACTTAAAAGAAGCCTTGTTTCTCAAGGCGCTTTTTTTATATCGATAAAGGAAGGTTATGACAGCAGAACAGATGATGATGAATTTCTTCTGGTTATCCATGCCGGTCTTGCACAAAAGGAAAGAAAAGTTACAAGCACCAGGGTTAAGATAACTCAGATGATTAAGGCAAATGAAGGTAAAACTAACGTTGCGAAGCCGGCATTTGGTTATAAGTTATCCGAGGATGGACAACACTTGGTTTTAAACCCGGATACTGCGGAAATTTACAAATTAATAGTCGATAAATTTATTGGAGGATGGGGCAGGCTTAAAATATGCAAGTACCTAAATTCCCATGGTATAAAGACTAGCAGCGGTGGCAATAATTGGACAACCAACTCTATTCTGAATATATTGTCCAATCCGGTTTATTTAGGAATAAACATGTATAATGTCACGTTAACCGTCAGAGACAGTGCAGGAAAAGCCAAAAGAATGGTAAGGCCCCAGGATCAATGGATAGTACGCGAGAATACTCATCCTCCCTTGATCTCAAAAGACAGATTTGATAGGATTCAGCAAATTATTCAGGACAGAAAAGAAAAAGATAATAAGGAATGGAGCTGCACTAAAAAGTATTTGTTGTCCGGCCTGCTTTATTGTTCTTCTTGTGGAAACAAACTGTTCGGAGGGAAGATTCCGAAAAATAAATCCAAAGGAAAATCTAAAAATGACAGAACAGACGATGATTATTATTTTTATTATTTCGATAAGAAGATAACAGGAACTTGTAAAAATAAAAACTCAAATTACAGAATGGAAATTGTAGATGATATGGTCATGAATGCTATAAAAGAGTTGTTTGCAAGTAATGATATCATTGATGAAAGAATAAGACAAAAGCAATACATTTATGATCTGAAGCTGGAAAAAGATAAGAAAGACCGGGAGATAGTCAAAGATAAGCTGGATAATACTAACTTTGCAGTTAAAAGACAGCAGTTAGCCTTTGAGGCTGACGCCATAACATTGGATGAGTATAGGATAAGGCTTAATGAACTTAGAGATCAAAAATCACAACTTGAAAAAAAGCTTCTTCTTCTGGATCAAAAATTGAAAAAGGTTGATAATCTTGAGGACAGATATTTTGAAATAAAAGAGAAAGTCAAAGGTTTGATTCATAACATAAACAACCTTAATTATGAACTTAAAGATGAAATAGTTAGAAAAATTATAAAAAAAATTATTATCGGTGATGACTATAATCTTACATTTGAATATACCTTTGAAGAATAAAATCATGGTTATATTTTAAAATTTTATGATATAATGTTTATACCTAAAACATATTGGAGGTGAATAGATGGAGGATAAAACTTTTGAGCTATTAACGAAAATGTATAATGAGTTTTCCGGTAAGTTTGATAAAATGGAAGGTAAGTTCGATAAACTTGAAAAAGAAATGAAAGAAACAAATACAAGATTGACCAAAATTGAAACATGTATAGAAAATGAAATAAAGCCTGATATAAAAGCTTCTTTGGAAGGTTACCAGATGGTATATGAGAAACTGACGAATCAGGAAAAAGCCATTGAGATAATCAATAATAAGCTTGAAAAGCAGGATATAGAGATCACCGTAATAAAAGGCGGTAAAAAAGAAATACTGTAATTTTAACCCTCTCAAGAAATATTCAAACTGCCTATTGTCTTGGGCAGGACAAGCCTAATACATAATTTAGAAAAATATGAAAACGGGCCCGCCAAGTTGAGTTATAATAACCTTTGCCAGTTTGGCATTTGGTTGAGCTATTTTGACCGGGTATTGTAATTTTTTTTCATAAACCCACATATTTATCCCTCACTTCCTGTTTCCCATGGCCATGGGTTATCAATCCATCTCCATGTAGATAAGTCATTATCCATATGATCCATCGTTATAGGACCATACATTCTGGTGTAATCAGATACGGCTCTATGCTTCAGTTCGCGATATTGGCTAAAATAAGCCAGGGCAGTTTGATCATTGGGATGGGTGTCGAGGAACAACCCTACCTCTACCAGAGCAAATTCGTATGCCTGCACCTGCAATAACATACTTTCACGCTCAGATAGCTTTTGCATGGCATGTACATTTGCATTTGAATTCATCAAATTACTTACATTGCTGCTGGCAGCCACGTTGCTGTTTAAATTATTGTTCATGAGACTCTCGACATTTCCGGTCATATTATTATTCATCACTTACTTCCCCCTCCCAACCAGGGCTTATCCAGGCTTGGGAACAATGTACCTCTGTCCAGTCCGCCAAGTGTATCATAAGGTGTTTCCCAATCTTGATCAGGAACATAAGCCATAGCAACTACCATTTTTTCACACATGGATTTTCGTTCATCGGAATCGGTATATTGACTATATGGATTGTCAAATTCAGTCATATCTTTCTCCTTTCCTAATCGCAGAATATACTTTATATAAATAGGATATGAGATTTTAAAAGATGAGGTTACATAAAATTGAGAATTTTAAATTATAGGCTTGAATAAAAATTTTTATGGCTACATATATTTTCATATGATATAATTATTTTTGAAAGGAGGTAATAAAATGGAAGAAAAAATCTTTGAACTTTTAACTAAAATGTATTCGGATTTGTCTGGCAAAATCGGTAATATCGAAAGCAGAATGGACACTATTGAAGGCAAAATTGGTACTATTGAAGGCAAAATTGGTACTATTGAAGGCAAAATTGGTACTATTGAAGGCAAAATTGGTACTATTGAAGGCAAAATTGGTACTATCGAAGGCAAAATTGGTACTATCGAAGGCAAAATTGGTACTATCGAAGGCAAAATTGATACTATCGAAGGCAAAATCGATAACATGCAGGGCGAGATAAACGAGCTTAAAAAAGCTGTTCTCAGAATTGAGACCGATCACGGAAATAAACTGGATGCTTTATTTGACGGTTATAAACAACACTCTGACAGATTGGACAGAATTGAAGCTCAGGTTTCCAAACAGGAAGAATTTATAATAAAGCGTGTCAAATAGTTATTTTCCCACTTTCCTGTCAGCCTTTACGCAATCTTTTCCCATATTAATTAATTCAGGTTATTTATTTCTTATTTCCAGATGTAATTCACAAATTCTATTTAAAAAATTTTTACAAGGACTGGCATTTTTCCATAGTATTTATCATAGATTAGAAAGGTACACTATTTTTGAGTTATGAAAAAATCATTAATTTGGTACATAACTCGAAAACAATAGGGGGTGCCTTGCTTGATAGATATACTATTTTCAGCAATCTTTGATGGGCTAAATAACTTATTCCTCATGCTGGGCTACGTTTCAAATGTTAATTCCTTCCCTCAGCCTTTAAACTCTGAGGAGGAACAGTACTATGTTGAAGCATACAGAAATGGGAATGAGGAAGCAAGAAATATTCTAATTGAGAGAAACTTAAGGCTTGTTGCACATATCGTTAAAAAATACGGCTCGTGCGGAAGTGACAGCGATGACCTTATCTCAATAGGTACTATCGGTTTGATTAAAGCAATATCCACATTCAATATGGACAAAGGAACAAGACTGGCTACCTATGCAGCCAGGTGTATAGAAAATGCAATTACCCCGTTACGGAAACAAAAATCAGTTTCGATAGCAGGCAATTGCACTAATCCAAACCATATTGGCGCTGCAGGCGTTTATTATTAAATATAAAACTCGGTATTATCCTTTTGCTTCATTTCAAATTCGGTAAATATCCTGTCTCTTATCTTTAGAAAATCCTCGCTGGTTCTGTCTCTTTTTCTTGCAAGGGGAACTGGAACGATACTTTTTATTTTGCCGGGATTGGGAGTCATGATTACAACCCTGTCGGCCAGGAATACGGCTTCATCAATGTCGTGGGTAACAAATATAATGGTTTTTTTCTGTTCCTGCCATATGCTTGAAATCTCATCCTGCATTTTCATACGTGTCAGCGCGTCCAAAGCTCCAAAGGGCTCATCCATGAAAATTATTTCAGGATCCACCGCCAGGGCACGGGCTATTGCCACGCGCTGCTGCATACCGCCTGAAAGCTGGCCGGGATGACTCTTGCTGAATTCGGAAAGTCCCACCAGCGAAATATATCTGGCGGCAATTTCCCGGCGTTCCTTTTTGGCCAGCTTCTTACCTTCCAGACCCAGTTCCACATTTTTCTGAACCGTTCTCCAGGGCAGCAGGCCATAACTCTGAAAAATGGTAACATTCTTTGTTGAGGGAGCAATTACCTCGTTTCCAGCAATGGATATTCTTCCTTCCGAAACTTTCTCAAAACCCGCGATGGAATTAAGCAAAGTGGTTTTACCGCAGCCGCTGGGACCAAGCAAACATATAAATTCACCTTCTTCAATTTGAAGTGAAACATGTTCCATTGCACAAAAGGTTTTTTTGTTTTGAATGTAGTTTTTAGAAACATCTTCAATATTTATAAACAAAATTAAGCCCCCCTTTCATTTGGAACAAAGCCGGATATTTTGAGAAGCTTTTTCTCGGCCAATCCAATCAGGCTGTCCAGAATCAGACCGAGCAGGCCTATACTCAATATGCTTGCCAGGAGCATATCGGCGCGAAGATTGTTTCTTGCGTCAATTATCATAAAGCCCAGGCCGGTCTGGGAACCTACCATTTCTCCGGCGACCAGGAACACCCACGCTGTCCCCAAAGCCAAGTGCAGTCCGGTTGCTATGAAGGGGAAGGCAGAGGGCAGAACTATTTTAAGCAGCGTTTGGAACTGGTTGAGTCCGAAATTTTTGGCAACCTTTATATAAGTCTGATCCACTTTACCAACTGCAGAAATAGTTGTGAGCAATATGGGAAAGAAGGCTGCAATGAAAATGATAACCATGGCCGGAAGGTCTCCGATACCGAACCACAATACTACGAAAGGAAGCCAGGCGATAGGGGAAATAGGCCTGATGAGCTGTACAACAGGATTTACGAAATTCCAGAGCTTCCGGAACCAGCCCAGAAACATACCGATAATGATTGCTGAAACAGCTGCAATGCTGTAGCCCACTGCAAACCGGTACAGGCTATCCTTGATGCCGGCAGCCAGAGTGCCTGATTCCATGAGCTCTTTAAATCCCTGCACCACTTTCAGCGGAGACGGAAACAGTGATTCGTTCCAGCTGCCGAAGGATACTGCCAGCTGCCATATGGAAATGAGTACAATAAAGGATACTGCTATATGAAATACTTTTTTCACTGTTACCTCCAGACCACGGTACCCGCTGTAAGCATGGCACCGTAAGCTTTGTATTGATTAAAGTTAAGGTTGTCAATATTGTGCGTAAAATAATGTAAACAAATGACGTTGTTATTTCAACAGGGAGGGATCAACAAAATCCTCATAAGTCGGAGGTGTTTTGGAGATACCAAACTCAACTACTTTTTTGCTTAAATCCTCATAGGCTTCCTGAGTTATAGCCAGGTCATCATAGGATATCCATTTCATTGACAGGTCCAATACTTTATCGTCCAGCTTCAAGTATTTCTTGGCAATTTCATCTGCTTTCTCCTTGTTTGATCCAATGAACTTTCCTGCTTCACTGTAGTTGGCAGCAACCTTTTGGGCAATTTCTTTGTTATTGTTTATAAAATTATCTGTAAATACCAGGGAGCAGCAAATTGAATCCTCCCAGAGTTCATTTGATTCGAATAAAACTTTTCCGGAATTGATTGCAACGGATTTAGCTCCAAAGGGTTCTGCCACCGAATAGCCGTCAATCTGTCCTGAAGCCAGTGCAGCAGGCATCTCGGGAGGAGCAAGTTCAACAACCTTGATATCGCTGATACTCATTCCCTCATTTTTAAGCATCTGATTCAGCAGTATATTATGGGAAGATTGCCTGTGTGGAATAGCAAAGGTTTTACCCTTGAGATCCTTTATACCGTTGATTTTATTGGATACAACAACCACATTTCCGTCCTTATGGCCAAGGGCTACAGCTTTAATTCCAATTCCCTGTTCCCGGGCTTTCATTGCAAGCTCGATCAGAACAGATGCTCCGTCAACATGCCCTGTGTTTAAAGCATCCATTAATTCAGGCCAGGAACCGTATTTTACAAGCTCAATTTCATAATTATTTCCGGCTTTATCCTGAAGTTCATTTTCAACAAAGACCGGCAAAGCGTGTGTTATGGGCAAATATGCAATTTTAACGGTTTTTTTTGCCGATTTGCTGTCGGCATTTGTATTAGAAGCTATGCCGGAGCTGGCTGAAACAGTTCCGGTATTGGTTTGACCGGAGGTTGCAGAGGTGCCCGCTGAATTCCCGCAGGCGGCGGCTCCTCCGGCAATACCCAGTACCAATGCAGCTGTAATTATCTTTTTAAAAATCTTCATAAAATGCCTCCTATGATTTGTATTGGATTTGTAATTGCCTAATCCCAGCCAAGGGCTTTCCTTTGTTCTTTCAGGTCGGCAACCAGCTGATTTGCCAGCTCTATATGGTTTACATCAACTATCATACTTGAGCCCAATATTTCTTTTGTTCCGTTTTTCATAAATTCGGTTACGTTATCCGAGCCCTGTGTGGGGGTATGAACACAATGATAAGAGTTCACACCCAGCAGCCTGAAGCTCAGTGCCGCACAAATACCCTTTTCGTTTGACCATTCGGGACTGGCAAAGGCATAGGGCATATCCTTGATGTCTGCTTCAGCTGCTTCGGCTGCTGCTTTGAAAAGGGCCGAGGCTCTGGCATTATCCAGACATTCTCCCATATGCCAGACCGGTGGCAGGTCCTGCAGGAAGCTGCGCAGCCCGTCGCCTGTCTGCTCCAGTGCCTTGATCGAGCAGTATCCCAGTTTCATCAAGGGAAAAGAGGCACAACCGTTGGTCAATATGAGAACATTGTTTTTCAGCAGTATTTCTGCCAGTTCAACTACAGCTTTTTCATATACTATTCGTGGATTGTTACAACCTACCAGGTTGACAATACCAAGTATTTTTCCGCTCTTTAATGCTTCTGCAATGGGTTTGACACCGCCGAAATGTCTGTTGATATATTCAACTGAAAAGCCTACCTCGGCCTCAATCTCGTACTGTGGTATATGAACCGGTACCTCACGTCTGTTTGCAAAGCTCTCTATGGCGCGATTCAGGATTTTTCCCGCAAGCTCCGGGACCTGATCCAGATTGGAGTGATCATGGTCAAAACCATAGTGCTCGGCGCCGGGCAGCCTTGCCGAATCATTTGTGGTGACAACCACTGTCTTGAAACAATTTGCTACCTCCATGATTGTGGGGAACACATCCTGAACGTCTGCCACCCACAGGTCCAATGCGCCTGTTCCGAGTATGAGCTCTGCACCGATGGCATTTGACAGCGGAATTACACCGCCATACCTGTACATGGACGACAACCCTGAACAGCAAATACCGTAAAATTTAATGCCAAGGGCACCGTTGGCTTTTGCGAGTTCGTCAAACTCCTCGGTTCTTCCAAGCTTGACTATTTCACTTATCAGTATGGGGGAGTGCCCATGCAGGGCAATGTTAACATAGCCCTTTTCCAGAGCACCAGTATTTACCCTGGAGGTACTCCTGTTTGGAAGCCCGAAAAGACTGTCCATTGCTATGGAGGAGCCCAGCACGCTTGACCAGGCAAAGGCAACTCCGCTGCGGAGCAGCTGCTTCATCAGATTCTTCCAGTCGCCGTCATTGCCGGTGCTGGTTCTGTGAAGGCTTTCAAATACCTCGTGGTAAGGGCTTATGGGGAGAATATCCAGCTCGGCCCAGGTTTTGATCCTTTCTTTGGCAGCAAAGGCATGAAGAGTTTTATGAGGTCCGGGTACTGTCCGGGATAAATCCTCAAGGAGGATATCGGCAACCTCACCTGCCAGCTCTTTTACCGTTTTATTCCCAGTGTCAAGCCCGAATGCTCCGGCAACTGCCAGAATTTTTGCTTCACCCTCAATCGGAATATCAATTTTTCCTTCAGAAGCATATTTCAAAGCCAGCATGCTTTCCCTTCCTCTGGCGCCGTGGGCCGACACGCCTGCAACAACGCTCCGGAGCAGATTCCGGGCTACAATGACATCAGCATCGGCTCCGCATACTCCTCTAGTGCTTTTTGGTGTTATTTTGCAGGGCCCCATGGTACAGTTTCTGCAGCATACACCGGCCAGGCCGAAACTGCACTGGGGTTTTTGTGCATCAAACCTGTCAAAGGTAGTTTCTATTCCCAGCTGTTCCATATGTAAAAGCAAATCTCTCACAGCCGGATCAGGGGTTTGCTCCAGAACGTCTTTCTTGGAGGCAAAGGTTTTTTTGTATTCTGAGACTGCCGAAGCATAATCATTGACAGTGGTGTTGTGGTGGTGTTCATGAGTATCATGACCGAATTTAGTGTGATGGAGCCGTATATGTTTATTTATTCCATGGATATCCAAAAGCAGCACTCACCCTTCATAATTTTATAATATAGTAATCTTATAATTTTAGTATGTTTTAGATTATAAAGTCTGTAGTTTGAAATGTCAACTAGTTTTCATTAGTTTTCATATATAATTACTATGAGTTATAATTGGCAGATGAATTTGAGATTAATAGAATTTGTACTAGCCGGATTTTCATATACATTATGCAGATAGTAATGTGCCTTTAACCCTTATATCAGGGACATGGAGATTGCAGATGGCAGAGAAGAAATATACCCTGCAGGTTAATTATCCCAACTCCGCTGAAGATACATATTCACTCAGGTGTTTACTGGGAACGGAATATCTGAAATTGATAAAGGAATACCTTAACGGTTTGGATTTGAGCGTGAGTCAGAAGAGAAAAATAATTTTACTGCTGATTGAACGGATAAAAGCTGAATTTTGATAAAAATTTCGCTTTAAAAGTTATAACCTCTATTAATAATGTACAATACGTTGTCAATGGAGGTTATAATTATATAAGAACTATTTTATATGAAAGAGTGGTGCAGAAATGGACAGACTGTCAGAAGAAAAAACAGTGTGGCTGACAGCCGCAGATGAGCACAAAATATGTTTATACTGCTGGGAAACAGCAGAAAAGCCTGCGGCTGTTCTGCAGATATTTCACGGTATGGCGGAACATGCCGGAAGGTATGGAAGGCTGGCAGCATTTCTCAATTCCCATGGAATTGCTGTTTTTGGAAATGATCTCAGAGGGCATGGAAAAACAGCGCAGCAAAACGGTAAACCCGGGGTAACGGGTAAAAATGGATTCTACAGGATGGTTGAAGATCAATACCTGATTACAAAAGAGCTGAAACAAAGATATCCTGAGATTCCGGTGTTTGTTCTGGCACATAGCTTCGGCTCTTTTGTGGGACAGGAATATATTACACGTTACGGAAACGAAATAGACGGTATTATTCTCTCGGGCTCTGCTGCTCAAATTGGAGCTGAGATAAGATTGGGTAAGCTTTTGTCCCGGCTGCAGACCGGGATATGGGGAGAGGAAAAACCGGCAAGGCTTATTGAGAAATTGAGCTTTGGAACCTACAATAAAAAAATAGCAGAACCAAAAAGCAGTTTTGACTGGTTAAGCCGTGATGAAGCCGAGGTCCTCAAATATATGGAGGATAAGGACTGCGGCTTCACCTGTTCGGCGGGGTTTTATTACTATTTCATGAGTGCCATGCTCAACTTGTACGACGAAAAGAAGCTTGGCAATATTCCGAAAAATCTTCCGGTATATTTGCTTGCAGGGCGGGAAGACCCGGTTGGGAATTATGGCAGGAAGGTGGAAAAGCTGTACGAAATATTTGACAGCCTTGGCCTGCGTGATTTGAAAATGAAGCTTTATGAGGGTTCACGCCATGAAATCCTCAATGAATTGAACAGGGATGAAGTGAGCGGAGATATTCTAAACTGGATAAACAGCCATATGTGCCATATGTAAAAATGATGATTAAAAGCAGCTGAGATAAATTATTGTAATAATAAGCACAAGACCCCAATATTACTAAAGTAAAGGCTTGGTAAAATGGGGTTTTTTTATGAAGGTTGCAGTTTATTCACGCAAGAGCAAATTTACCGGTAAGGGAGAAAGTGTTGAGAACCAGATACATATGTGCAGGGAGTATGCTGTTAAAGTACTTAACTGCAATGAGGAGGACTTTATTATTTATGAAGATGAGGGCTTTTCGGGGGGAAATACCGACCGGCCCAGGTTTCAGCAAATGCTGAAGGATGCCCGGAATAAAAAGTTTGATACCATCGTTTGCTACAGACTTGACAGGGTAAGCAGAAATGTCTCGGACTTCTCCCAATTGATTGACAAACTTGAAAAGTGGGGAATTAACTTTGTGTCTGTCAAGGAGCAGTTTGATACCACAAAGCCCATGGGAAGGGCAATGATGTATATAGCCTCGGTTTTTTCGCAGCTGGAGAGAGAGACCATTGCCGAAAGAATCAGGGATAACATGCTTCAGCTGTCCAAGACGGGCAGGTGGCTCGGAGGCACAACACCCACCGGTTACAGGTCGGAAATGGTGTGCAGCCGTGGGTCGAACGGGCGCGAAATCAGAAGCTGCAAGCTGGTGGTTGTACCTGAAGAAGCTGAACTGGTACAGTTGATATACAATAAATATATAACACTGAAATCCATTACAAGGGTTGAAAAGTATCTGGCTCAAAACAGGATAAATACTAAGAACGGAGCGGTCTTCGGAAGGTTTTCCATCAGATTTATTCTCTCCAATCCGGTATATGCCGTTGCTGATGAAAAGCTTTATGAATATCTGTCCACAAACAATTACGAGGTGTATTCCGAAAAAGAGGAGTTTAACGGAATGAGCGGACTTATGGGCTATAATAAAACCAGGCAAAATGCCGGCAGCTCCGGTGAGAGATACCGCAAAAGCGACGAATGGATTCTTGCTGTAGGCCTGCACACCGGGATAGTACCCGGTGAGGTATGGATAGAGGCACAGGAGCTGTTGTCCAGGAACAAATCCAAGTCCTACAGGAAGGTTAAGAGCAATACTGCGCTTCTGTCGGGCATTCTCAGATGTGCGGGCTGCGGAAGCTTCATGCGGCCCAAGGCCGGCAGAAGGCCTGGCCCGGATGGTGAACCGGTATTCTACTATATATGCGAGCTGAAGGAAAAAAGCCGGAAAGTACAGTGTGATATGGCAAATGCCAATGGCAATGAGGTGGACGGCATGGCTGTGGGCCAGCTGGAACAGTTATTTTTGACCTGCCCGCCCGTATTCGATGAAAAGGATTTGTCTGAAATGAAGACCTGGTTTAACAGGGACACCAAAAAGGATGAACTTCACATATTGGAGGAGAAGCTTTTCAATACGGATTTTGAGATGAAAAACCTTGTCAGGGTATTGGCAAAGGAAAAAAGCTCCGATCTTGAAACGGCAATAATGGAGCAGCTCAGCAGTTTGAACAGTCAGAAACAGATATACATAAGCGCAATAGAAAATCTTTTGCTCAAAAGCCCTGAGAGTATGAATTGCAGGGAGCCGGCAGAAACATATGCCGGTAAGATATTTCCGCCCCGGTGTATCGCCTGGGATCAATTAAGCATAGATATCAAACGAGGGATGCTCAGAGGTGTAATAAAGCGCTTGGAATGGGATGGAAAAGGACTTGAAATGTATCTGAAATGCACCTGAATACAGGTGATAGGACAGTGTAGTACTGAGCAGTATTGAATAATTGCACCATTTTGTTTCCGCTGTGCGAGCATAGCAAATGAGATTCTAATGCAAATCAGAGCGTCGAAAAAGATACAAAATGAAGTTTCACTGCAGGATCCGATCGGAATCGATAAGGAAGGCAATGAAATAACATTAATAGATCTTATCAGCAATGATTCTGAGTCGGTAGTGGATGAAGTAGAACTGAAAATGCAGGTAAAACGGTTGTATAGTAAAATGAAGGGTACTCTTAAAAACAGGGAGAAGGTAGTATTGGAGTTAAGATACGGCTTACTTAACGGAACCAGTAAAACTCAGCGTGAAATAGCTAAAATGCTTGGAATTTCAAGATCCTATGTCTCAAGGATAGAGAAGAAAGCAATTAAAAAATTAAGTAAAGAATTAAAACCTGAAGGCTGCCATTAGGCAGCCTTCAGAGTGTATCAAGGCGGTTGAATTTCTCCAGGACAATATGCTTTTCAAATGCCGCAGACTGCCGGTCTCAGCCATGAATAAAGTTGAATATTTTGCCCTGTAAAAATTATATTGATTCGGGAAAACATTAGTAGTACAATTGGTATATGCTATCAGATAGGTTATAGCATATGCAAGTTATATAAGGAGGAACTGCTATGGCTGAAGCAAGGACCATGAAGGCGCTGGTGAAAAGGTACAGAAAGCCGGGTATATGGATGGACGAGGTACCTGTTCCCGGGATCGGGATAAATGATGTTCTCATAAAGATCAATAAAACCTCCATATGCGGTACGGATATACATATTTACAATTGGGATGAATGGGCACAAAAAACAATTCCGACTCCCATGACTATCGGACATGAGTTTGTAGGCACCGTAGCAGCCCTGGGCAGTAATGTCCATGATTTCAAATTAGGTGATATCGTTTCGGGCGAAGGGCATATTGTTTGTGGATTGTGCAGGAATTGCCTTGCCGGACGGAGGCATTTATGCATGAATACAAGCGGTGTCGGTGTAAACCGTCCTGGTGCCTTTGCAGAGTATATTGCCATACCGGTCACCAATGTGTGGCATAGCGACGGCTCGGTACCCCAGGACATACACAGCTGTTTTGACCCGTTTGGAAATGCGGTGCATACTGCGCTTGCATTCAATGTATTGGGAGAGGATGTACTCATTACCGGCGCCGGACCCATAGGGATCATGGCAGCGGCTGTTGTAAGGCATGCCGGGGCAAGACATGTGGTAATCACAGATGTCAATCCTTACCGTCTTGAACTGGCTAAAAAGCTGGGTGTAACCATGGCAATAAATATTAATGAAGCAAGCATTGAAGCTGCGATGGAACAGCTGGGAATGAAGGAAGGTTTTGATGTGGGTTTGGAAATGTCGGGCAATGCAAGTGCTTTCAACAAAATGGTGGATTTAATGTGCCACGGCGGAAAAATTGCACTGCTTGGAATTCAAAACAGCAGTACCCAAATTGACTGGGAAAAGGTTGTATTCAACGGACTGACCATCAAGGGCATATACGGCAGGGAAATGTACGAGACATGGTACAAGATGACAGTCATGCTTCAATCGGGACTTGATATATCAAAGATAATAACCCACCGCTTTAATATTATGGACTTCCAGAAAGGTTTTGAAATCATGGCTTCAGGCAATTCGGGAAAAGTGGTACTGGAGTGGAACTGACATCAGTGATAAAATTTGTATAAATATCTATTGGAATAGGAAAATCTTTATCAAGGAGAATCGAGAACATGTTTGGAAAAGCGAAAGAATTTTACATAAGTGAACTTGATAATATAAAAAGCAGTGGCCTATGGAAGGAAGAGCGGGTTTTGACAAGCCCTCAAGATATCAATATAAGTGTTGCAGGCCGTAAAAAAGTTTTGAATATGTGTGCCAACAATTACCTGGGGTTATCAAACCACCCGGAGGTGGTTGCTGCGGCAAAGGAGAGTCTGGATGACTGGGGATATGGTCTGTCTTCGGTGAGATTCATTTGCGGAACCCAGGATATTCATAAAAAGCTTGAGAGGAAACTTTCGGATTTTCTAGGGATGGAGGACACTATCCTGTATGCATCCTGCTTTGATGCAAACGGCGGATTATTTGAGACACTTCTGTCAGAACAGGATGCAATAATCAGTGATGAACTCAATCACGCAAGCATCATAGATGGTGTCAGACTGTGCAAAGCCGCCCGTTACAGGTATAAAAACAATGACATGCAGGATCTGGAGGAAAAGCTGAAAGCGGCGCAAAATGCCAGATTCCGTTTAATTGCTACCGATGGTGTATTTTCCATGGACGGTATCATTGCCAACCTCAGGGGGATATGTAATCTGGCCGATAAATATGATGCCATGGTCATGGTGGATGACAGCCATGCGGTGGGCTTTATCGGCGGGAATGGACGTGGAACGCCGGAATACTGCGGTGTTTCGGATAGAATAGATATATTGACAGGAACTCTGGGAAAGGCGTTAGGCGGCGCAAACGGCGGTTATACAAGCGGACGCAGCCAAATTATCAGCCTTTTGAGACAGCGTTCAAGGCCGTATTTGTTCTCCAATACCCTGGCACCTTCGGTAGCTTACGCATCTTTGAAAGTATTGGAATTACTGGACACAACTGCGGATTTCAGGAAAAAGCTTATGCAGAACACACTGTTTTTCAGGGAAAAAATCAGGGAGGCAGGCTTCAATATTGTTGAAGGAGTTCATCCCATTGTTCCCATTATGCTTGGAGATGCCAATGTTGCCCAGGAAATGGCCGCAAGATTGCTGGAAAAAGGGGTTTATGCAGTTGGTTTCTTTTATCCTGTGGTACCTGCCGGAAAAGCCCGTATAAGGACTCAAATTTCTGCCGCTCATACAATGGAAGACCTGGCTTTTGCCATAGATGCCTTTGTGCAGGTAAGGAAGGAAATGAAGATAGGGTAAGAGTAGTGCACTTATAACCAAAAATCACATCTTGATATTTGAATAATTATCCAATATAATATGTAACATATAACCTATATGATAGCATATAGAAATGTGGGGTAATGCATTGAAAAACATAAAACGTGTACCGTTGCAGTCAGAAATAATAGAAGCCATAAAGCAGTATATTGAACAGAATAATCTCAAAAACGGAGATAAGCTTCCGTCCCAGGGACAGCTTGTAGAAATGCTGGGTGTGAGCAGGTCCTCCTTAAGAGAGGCAGTGAAAGTGCTTGAGACAAAAAACATCGTGGAAACTGTCAATGGCAAAGGGATTTATGTTAGAAACGGTTCACCCAACATTATTCAGGCGCAGATTGAGTTCAGGAAGGAAAAGGAATCCATCCTTGAGCTGCTGGAAGCAAGAAAGATCCTTGAACGGGAAATCCTGCACCTGGTGATACAGCATGCAACGCAGGAAGAACTTGATAATATTGAAAAAATACTGAATGTTGTTTTAGAGAAGTACAACAATGGCGACAAACAGAATAATGAGGACAGGCAGTTTCATTATGCCATTTATAATTCATGCCATAACAGGATCATGCAGCAGCTGATACTCTCTATTAACAATCTGCTTTCCGAGTTGTGGGAATTTCCCCTTGGGATGGAGGAGCCTTTTACAGATACAATACCCCTGCATAAGGATCTTTTTGAATGCCTGAGAAATCGGAATCTAAAAAAAGCAATTACCATAAATGAAAAAATCATAAGCATGGTCATCAAAGAGGTAAAAGCCGCCCAATAAGATTATGTAAATAAATTAAATAATTAAATCAAGAATTATAAACAAAAATTATATAAAATGAGGAATTATGTAAAATATCCTATCAGACAGCTGATAGGATATAGGGCGATTTATCGGCCTGTAAATTCCTTATAACAGAATATTTAGCCTATTTGACGGAGGGAGAGGTTTATTTGAACACACGAATGTCCAAGGAAGACATATGTGCATATCTGGGAGAAGATTTTTATTCATATAAAGGTGCCGTTACCCCGCCTATTTTCCAGAATACACTTTTTGCGCAGTCTCACGAACTCAAGGGTGAGGAGCCCGAGTTTGTCTACACCAGAATTAACAATCCGACCATAGAAATTGCCGAGAAAAAGATAGCAGCCCTTGAAGAAGGCCAGGAGGCCAGATGTTTTTCCTCGGGTATGGGAGCCATATCGGCGGCAATTATGCATTTTGTTAAATCAGGCAGTCATGTGGTAGCAGTTGACAGTATATATGGTCCCACCAGGGATTTCCTGGAATTATACCTTGCAAGATTCGGCGTGGAGACCACTTTTGTGCCGGGTCACAATACCGATGAGATTGAAAGCGCAATCAAAAAAAATACTGCCCTTATCTATCTGGAAAGTCCCTCCTCCCTTGTTTTCTCCCTGCAGGACCTTGAAGCGGTTGCAAAGCTTGCCTGGGCAAAAGGTGTTGTGACCATAATTGACAATTCCTATTCCACGCCTATTTATCAGAATCCCATTAAATTTGGGATTGATTTGGTGGTTCACAGCGCTACCAAATATCTTGGAGGGCACAGTGACATAGTTGCAGGAGTTGTGATTGGAAAAAAAGATGTGATGGATGGATTAAGGAATGAAGAGCGCGCCATGCTGGGAAGCTGTATGGACCCCCATCAGGCCTGGCTTTTGATACGGGGCTTGAGAACACTTCCGCTCAGAGTAAAGCAGCATCAGGAAAATGCCATGGCAGTTGCTGCGTTTCTGGAAAACCACCCCAAAGTAAAATATGTTATTTATCCCGGACTAAAAAGCCATCCCCAGTATGATTTGGGAAAAAAACAGATGGAGGGGTATACCGGGCTTATGAGTTTTGAACTGACAGGGGGGAAGGAAAGTGTTGGAGGACTCCTCAGGAACATCAGACACTTCAGGCATGGATGCAGCTGGGGTGGCTATGAGAGTCTCATAGCACCTGTCGGACTGGGAAAGAATCAGGAAGAGCTCAAACGTTCCTGTGTCACAGAGGGAATGATAAGAATACACGTAGGACTTGAAAATGTAAACACCTTGATTGAGGACCTGGACAGGTGCCTTGTTTAGAAACTTATATCAGATCACAAATTTTTAAATAAGAATATTAAAAAGTAATTTCCATTGACTGGAACCTATGGGTTGGTGGTTAAAAAGAAAGGGTGGATGATGAATGCTTCTTGAGAGATTGACAAAGGCATTTGGCGTAAGTGGTTTTGAGAGTGAGGTTGCAAAAATCGTTATTGAGGAAATAACCGGGTATGTTGATGAAATTATTACTGATTCGCTGGGGAATGTCATTGCACTGAAAAGAGGAGGCGGGGAACATAAGAAAAACATTATGGTGTCGGCCCATATGGATGAGATTGGATTCTCGGCTCTTAAAATCACCGAAGACGGTTTTGTGAAGGTCAAAAAAATGGGAGGTATCTCGGCATTCACCTCTTACATGAACAGGGTTGTATTTAAAAACGGTATCAGCGGCATTATCAGCTGTACCGAAAAAATTGAAAAAATAGATGCGGCAGATATCGGAAAACTTTATGTAGATATTGGCGCTTCCTCCAAAAAGGAGGCTCAGGAGCTTGTGGAAATAGGTGAACCTGCCTGCTACGATTCGGCCTACAGGGAATTGTGCAACGGCTGTGTTACGGCAAAAGCCCTGGATGACCGCATTGGCTGCTACATAATGATTGAGGTTATCAAGAAAATCTCTGAAGTATACAATGATGTTTATTTTGTTTTTTCCGTCCAGGAGGAGGTCGGTCTTGTGGGCGCTACGGTGGCTTCCGAAAGGATAACCCCTGATATCGGCATTGCTTTGGACATCACAGGTGCCTTTGACACACCGGACAACAAAGAGGGGAATACCGTGCTTGGCGGCGGTGCGGCAATAAAGGTACTGGACAACTCTGTCATATGTGATCCGGCTCTTGTGGGGGAAATGGTTTTGTGTGCAAAAGACGGCAATATTCCTTACCAGAGAGATGTATTGACCGGCGGAGGTACAGATGCGGGTGCGATCAACAAATCCAACATGGGAGTGAGAGCCTGTGGTATTTCCATTCCTACCAGATACGGCCACAGCCCCCACGGGATTGTGAGCATGAGGGATGTTGATGCCTGTATAGCTTTGCTCGGTGCCTTTATCAACAGGCCGTTTAAATTTTCGGATACCATAAGAAATTATTGATTACATCCTTAAAAGGGGTAACCCTTTGGAAATACATAATTTAAAGGAGATGTTACAATGAAAAAGAGGTTATTAGCAACAATTATTACTCTCTCAATTGTGCTTTCCGTCGTATTGGCGGGATGCGGACAGAATTCAGCATCATCAGGCAGCGGCAATACCATCAACCTTGCATTTACAGGTGATCCCGAGTCCTTTGATTCCTCAAAGGTAGCGGAAAGTGCGGCAAACACGGTCATCCAGGAAACACAGGAAGGCCTTGTAAGGCTGGGCGACAAAAAGATTGAACCGGCAGGTGCAACAAAATGGGAAGTTTCCAGTGATGGCCTTACATGGACTTTTCACCTGAGAGACTACACTTATTCCGATGGAGTCAAAGTTAAAGCACAGGATTTTGTGTATGCTGTCAGAAGAATGTTTGATCCGGCCACCGCTTGCCCCAGTGCAGGAATATTTTATTGTATCAAAGGCGGCGAGGACTTTTTGAATGGCAAGGGTTCGGTAGAGGATATCGGGGTAAAGGCAACCGACGATAACACACTCGAAATCACCTTGAAAACGCCAACTCCTTATTTTGAACAGCTTGCTAATTTTGTGAGCATTCTGCCCCTAAGACAGGATGTTATTGAAAAAGCAGGTGTAACCTATGGTACCGATCCGAAAGCTATGGTTTTCAGCGGCCCCTTTGTAGTGGACAGCTGGATAAGAGGCTCGAAAATTATTCTCAAGAAAAATGAAAAGTACTGGGATGCGGCAAATGTAAAGCTCAATGAGGCCGTTATCAGCATTGTACCCGAACAGGCAACTCAAGAGCAGCTTTTTGACAGCAAAGGTCTTGATATAATTCAGGACGTTAAAGCGGAATATGTGGACAAGCTTAAGACAAAAATCGATGCAGGTGATATTACAAGCCTGGTGGGATATTACCCAAGCTGCAGCTATGTAGCTTTTAACAACAAGGATAAAGATAAGATTTTCACAAATGCTAAAATAAGGAAGGCCTTTTCCCTTGCAATAGACAGGGAAGCCTATTCACAAAATGTTATAAAAAAGGATGTTCCTGCATATGGTTTCCTGCCGTTTGGACTGAACAACGGTGAGAAGATATACAGAGAGGCTGTTGAAGAACCGTTGAAGTCCATGTCAGGTGAGGATCCCAAAAAGCTTTTTGAGGAAGGTGTGGCAGAATTGGGACTTAACACTTCCACTCCTATTACAGTTACCTTCCTTCAAAGAACAGCTGCTTCCAACAACAAAACTATTTCAGAATATTTGCAGGATCAATGGCAGAAAAAACTGGGAGTTATTGTTAAAATAGATACCGCTGCCGATGGTGCAACCTTCAACAAGTCCATTCAAAAGGGTGAATACCAGGTGGCCGTTACCGGCTGGGGCGGAGATTATAACGATCCTATGACCTTTATGGAGCTGTTCCTTACAGGCTCCCCAAACAACTCGGCCTTCTTTGACAATGAAAGATACAATGAACTTGTCAATGCAGGAGCAGTTGACAGTAATGCCGACAAGAGACTGGACATGTTCAGGGAAGCTGAAAAAATACTGGTTGCCGACAATGCCGGCATAGCGCCGCTGACCTACAATGTTAAGACAACCTATATGCAGAGCTATGTCAAGGGAATTCTTGTCCAGGCCGGCGGACCCGCATGGGAACTGAAGAATGCTTACATAGAAAAGAAATAATCCAAGAATATCATCATAAGCTTGCTGTGGCAGGTGAAAAATCCTGCCGCAGCGGCTTTTCTTATGAGGAGGATCTTATATGGGCCGATATATTTTAAAAAGGCTTGGGTATTTGCTTGTAACTATGTGGATAATTATTACGGCCACTTTTTTTCTTATGAATACTCTTCCGGGCGATCCTGTACAAACCGGTACAAAACTGCTCCCGGAGGCTGTGGCACAGAATCTCCGTGTTAAATGGGGATTTGACAAACCTGTTACCCATAGATACGTAATTTACTTGAATAATTTGCTGCATGGCGACTTTGGAGAGTCTATGAAAACTCCCGGGCTTACCGCAAACGCAATTATCAGGGATAAATTTCCCGCTTCAGCCAGACTCGGGCTCCAGGCCATTACATTCGGGCTGCTCGTCGGCTTGATCCTTGGCATTATTGCAGCTTTCAAAAGAAATACCTGGATTGATTATACCGTTATATTTATTGCCATTGCGGGCATTTCCATTCCGAGCTTTGTTCTTGCGGCGCTTCTGCAAAAAGTTATCGGCGGAAGTCTCCTGCCCATCATCGGCTGGCCATCCACAAATGTATGGCTGTCAGGTTTTGAATACACCATTCTTCCCACCCTGGCGGCTTCTTTCGGGAGTATTGCCACATATTCCAGGTTTATGCGCACGTCTGTTCTGGAAGTGTTGAATAATGATTATATACTCACAGCCAAAGCCAAAGGGCTTTCAAGACGGGAAATAGTGCAAAAACACGTTCTCAGGAACAGTCTGATACCTATCATTACAATATTCGCACCTCAGATGGCGGGTATTGTCACAGGTTCATTTGTTATTGAAAGAATATTCTGCATACCGGGATTGGGAATGTATTATGTAGAGAGCATCAATGGGAGGGACTTCCCAATGATAATGGCTACCACCATATTTTTCTCATTCTTCTTCATTATCTCCATTGTATTGATGGACATACTGTATGGAATTATTGATCCAAGAGTAAGAGTGAGCGGTGAAAAGAGATAGGGGGCTGCATAAATGATTAAAGAGTATGAGCAGGAGCTGTTTGAAGTGGTAGGGTATGACAAAGAAGTTGCGGATGCCATTGTCAGGCCCAACATTACTTACTGGAAGGACGCGTGGAGACGATTAAGGAAGAATAAGGTAGCTATTTTTTCCATGGTGACGCTGCTTGTAATAGGGCTGTCATGTATACTGATACCAATCCTCTCCAGGGTTGATTATACAGGACAGAATGTGGCTATGACACATTTGAAGCCGGGCAGTCAGCACTGGTTTGGAACCGATGAGCTTGGAAGAGATGTTTTTGTGAGATTGTGGATGGGAGGCAGGGTATCCATCCTTATAGGCCTTTTAGGCGCGGTGGTATCGCTGGTATTTGGCACGCTCTATGGCGGCATAAGCGGTTATTTCGGAGGACTTATCGACGATATCATGATGCGGATTGTAGAGGTTATCGTGGGTATTCCCTATATGATAGTTGTCATACTGGTATCCATTTCTCTTGGAAAAGGCTTGCCTTCCCTGATCATAGCACTTTGCATCACAAGCTGGACCGGTCTTGCCAGATTGGTCAGGGGACAGGTACTGCAATTGAAGGAAAATGAATATGTGCTTGCATCAAAAGCACTGGGGGCCAGTCCCATGAGAATAATATTAAAGCATCTGCTTCCGAATACAATGAGTGTTATTATTGTCAATACCACTTTTCAGATTCCGGGTTTTATGTTTGCCGAAGCTTTTCTAAGCTTCATAGGTTTGGGCGTACAGCCGCCATACACCAGTTGGGGGGCTATGGCTGCGCTGGGACAGCAGCAGATGTCTTATTATCCGCACGAACTGCTGTTTCCTGCTGTGGCAATCAGTTTGACCATGTTAACGTTTAATCTGCTGGGTGACGGCCTGCGCGATGCGCTTGATCCCAAGCTGCGACAGTAAGGGGGACGCTATGACAAAATTGATGGAAGTAAAAAATCTCAGAGTTTCATTTCATACATATGCAGGGGAAGTACAGGCAGTAAGGGACGTCTCCTTTTCCATAGACAGTGGTGAAGCAGTGGCCATCGTAGGTGAATCGGGCTGCGGAAAAACCGTCACGTCAAAAAGCATAATGGGCCTTATTCCCACGCCGCCGGGTGATATTAAAGAAAACAGCAGTATTCTGTACAAGGGGAAGGATATATTAAAATTTTCGGATAAGGAATGGCAAAAGTTCAGAGGTGCGGAAGCAGGTATGATCTTTCAGGATCCCATGACTTCACTCAATCCTACAACCAAAGTCGGAAAACAAATTATGGAGAATCTGATGGTCCACAGGCATATGAACAAATCGGAGGCTTTCAATGAGGCAGTACGAATGCTTGAAGTTGTTAATATCCCAAATTCCAGGGAGAGAGTAAATGACTATCCCCATCAATTTTCGGGGGGGATGAGACAGAGAATAATGATTGCCATAGCATTGGCATGCAATCCCAGACTTTTGATTGCCGATGAGCCAACAACCGCCCTGGATGTGACAATACAGGCTCAGATACTTGAGCTTTTGAAGGATATACAGAAACAGTTTGATACCGCTGTCATGCTTATTACTCATGACCTGGGAGTTGTTGCCGGCATGGCAAGGAACATTATAGTAATGTACGCAGGCCAGATAATAGAAAAAGGAACGGTTGACGAAGTGTTTAAAAATGCACGGCATCCTTATACAAATTCACTGTTGAATGCCGTTCCGGGTCTTAACCTGAAAAGCAAGGTCCAACTGGCTTCCATTTACGGGACACCTCCTGATCTGCTGGCGCCTCCGGCAGGCTGCGCTTTTGCCGGCAGATGCAAATTTTGTATGAAAATATGCCGGGAACAGATGCCCGGGGTAACTAAAATCAGCAGTACACATGAGGCCTCCTGCTGGCTTCAGCACAGTCAGGCCCCGAGAATAAACATAGCAGAAGGGATAAGAGGTGAGCAGGATGGCTGAAAACATGAATCTGCCGGCAGACAACACAGCAAACGGGCAAGGGCGGCCAGGCAAGGACAGGCTGGTTGAGGTGAAGCATTTAAAGAAATATTTCAATGTCAGGAGCGGTGTTTTAAAAGCCGTGGATGATGTGTCCTTTGATATTTGCAGAGGTGAAACTCTGGGGCTTGTGGGAGAATCAGGATGCGGCAAAACCACCTGCGGAAGGACCTTGCTGGGAATTTATGAAGCCACGGGCGGAGATGTTTTTTTTGAGGGAAACAATACTTCGACGATGAATAAGCAGTTGAAAAAAGACTTTAAAAGGAATGCACAAATCATTTTTCAGGACCCGTATGCTTCCCTGAATCCCAGAATGACTGTGTCAGACATCATAGCCGAGGGTATGGATATCCACGGCTTATATATGCATAAGGAAAGACAGGAACGGATATATGAAATGCTGAATCTTGTCAGCCTTAACAAAGAGCATGCGGGAAGATTTCCTCATGAATTTTCGGGAGGGCAGAGGCAAAGAATAGGCATTGCAAGGGCTCTGGCCATAAATCCCAAATTTATTGTCTGTGATGAACCTATCTCAGCGCTGGATGTTTCCATACAGGCACAAATAGTCAATTTGCTGATCAAGCTGCAGGGAGAGCTTAATCTGACCTACCTGTTTATTGCCCATGATCTGTCCATGGTAAAGCATATTTCTGACAGAGTAGGCGTAATGTACCTTGGCTGTCTTATAGAACTTGCAACCAGCGCCGAGTTGTATAAAAATCCGTTGCATCCGTACACCCAGGCACTTTTATCGGCAATACCGATTCCTGATCCTGAGGCCGAGAAAAATAAACAGCGGGTGGTGCTGGAGGGAGATATACCAAGTCCCATTAATCCGGAACCGGGCTGCAGATTCAGGAGCCGGTGCCGTTATGCAAAAGCTGTATGCAGTGAAAAAAGGCCCGAATTAAAAGAGGTCGGACCCGGGCATTTTGTTTCCTGTCACCTATATTGATGGGTGTTGTGATAAAGGTTTCCCGAATTTAAAACAGGACTTCCAAAATGAGCTGGATAAGCATACCGAAGATACAGATGAAAAGGCTGATCCACATAACTACAAAACCCAGATTGAACCTGTAAAAATGCTTTTTCCATTGCTCTTCATGATGCAAAGGCCTGGTACCGTCCCGTTTGATAAAAAAAGCAGCACTTATTAAAAAACCAAAACAACCGATATAATATAGACTGTTTTTTATAAACACAAATATATTGGCATGGCCGTTATTATAGAAAATGAGATAAATCAAAGTAAAAAATACCGCAGCTCCGGAGGCAATATAAAAGGCAATTTTAGTACATTTGATTAAGTCATGAATGAGGCTTGATTTCATATGAAACACCCTTTGGCTTTTATTGTGACTTTAATTATACTGTGCAGCACTGAAAGTTACAATAGGTAACACTTTTTATTTTCATATGTACAATGACGTAATGTTATGGAGGTATTATGTTTTTTGAGCAGGAAAGAATAGAGGGATTTTTAAAGGAATTAAAGAATTGCATTTATCATAAAATTGAGCCTGTAGATAAAGTACTCATTAAAAAGGGCGATTTTAAATGTGCGTCACAAGCCGAAGCCGACGGACAGGAATGGACGGAATTCAAAAGCGGTGACAGCTGGGGGGGAAAGGATCAGCGGTACTGGTTCAAGCTTCTGTTCACCATTCCGGAAAGTCTTAATAACTGCAATGTGGTTTTTAGAATAAAGACAGGACGCGAAGGGGAATGGGATGCAATCAACCCTCAATTTCTGGTCTATCTGAACGGGGTATTGAAGCAGGGCCTGGATGTGAATCATACTGAAATTCTCATTGACCAAAACGCAAAAGCGGGGGAAGGTCACCGTGTAGATATGCATGCCTACGCAGGAATGAGCGATGTGAAAGCAGTGCTGCAAGCGAGCATTGCAGCACTTGACAGGGCAACGGAACAGCTCTATTATGATTTGGCTGTTCCCTTTGAAGTTGCCGGTTTCCTTGAAAAGGAGGACAAGAGACGGGTCGACACATTAAGCATACTGAACCAGGCCTTGAATCTGCTGGATTTTAGAAGGCCTCATTCGGAGCAATACAATGAGTCGGTTGAAAGAGCCATAGCCTTTTTAAAAACTGAATTTTACGGAAAAAGCTGCGGACATGAAGCTGTATATGCCAGTTGTGTGGGTCATACCCACATAGATGTGGCATGGCTGTGGACCTTGCAGCAAACCAGGGAGAAGGTGGTCAGAAGCTTCACCACTGCCCTGAGCCTGATGAAGGACTATCCCGACTATTCTTTTATGGCAAGTCAGCCTCAATTGCTCCAGTTTCTCAAGGAAGAACGTCCTGAAGTATACATGGAGATAAAAGAGCGGGTAAAAGAGGGACGATGGGAGATAGATGGCGCCATGTGGCTCGAAGCCGACTGCAACCTTGTCTCGGGTGAATCTCTTATCCGTCAGATATTATATGGCAAGCGCTTTATAAGAGAGGAGTTCGGGGTGGATTCCAGGACCTTGTGGCTGCCGGATGTCTTTGGTTACAGTGCCGCATTGCCTCAGATATTGAAAAAGTCCGGCATCAGGTATTTTGTTACCTCCAAGATAAGCTGGAACGAATATAACAAGATGCCGTACGATACCTTTATGTGGGAAGGTATTGACGGTTCCGAGGTTTTAACATATTTCCTCACGGCCGCCGAATATGACAAGGTTTTGTCAGGAAATCACAGAACCATTTATGAAGCTAAAATAAACCCATCCCAGATTATGGGAGCCTGGAGAAGGTATCAGCAGAAAAACATCAATGATGATGTGCTTGTACCTTACGGATACGGTGACGGCGGCGGCGGGCCAACCAGGGATGACCTGGAGTATTCCTCCAGAATGCAAAAGGGACTTCCCGGGTGTCCGGTTGTCAAAATGGAAACAGTGGGAAATTATCTGGAAGGCCTGGAGAAAAAAGTTGCGGGCAACCCAAAACTGCCGAGATGGGTAGGGGAGCTTTATCTGGAATACCACAGGGGAACATACACCTCAATGGCCAGAAACAAATACTACAACCGGAAAAGTGAATTCCTGATGCTGGATATAGAACGTTTCAGCATGCTTGCAAGTCAGGTGGAGCCCTCTGCGGCATATCCGTCCGAGGAGATAGAAGACTGCTGGAAGACTGTTCTGCTCAATCAGTTTCATGATATTATCCCGGGCTCCTCCATCAAGGAAGTTTATGAGGAGTCACAGGAACAATATGAAGCGCTGCTGACAGAAGGTTACCGGCTGCTGGATAAATCCATGAAGCACATAACGGCTAAGATTAATTTGGAGGATAGGGCCGTCATAGCTTTTAATCCTCTGGGTTTTGACAGGGATGATATCCTTAAATTTGATTTGCCCCATGAGAAGGACAGTATTTCTCTTGTGGATGCCGAAGGCAAGGTTTATCCGGTTCAGAGAACGGAGGAAGGGAGCCTTATTGCCTTTGTAGAGGGGGTGCCGTCAAACGGTTATAAGACTTTTTACATCAGCCGTAAGTCGGAGCAGCAGCCTTTTGAGCTATATGCCACACAGGAGAAGGCAGGAAACAGATTTTTTGAAATAAGGTTGGATGACAGCGCAAATATCGTTTCCATATTTGATAAAGTTGAACGCAGAGAAGTACTTAAACCGGGAACCAGGGGCAATGTGCTACAGGCTTTTGAGGATAAACCCCTTAGATATGATGCCTGGGATATCAATATATATTACCAGGAAAAAATGTGGGAAATCAATGAAGTTGATGAAATCAGGGTAATAGAAGAAGGTCCCGTAAGAGCGGCAATAAGGATTAAAAAGAAATTCATGGATTCGACTCTCATACAGTATTTGTACTTATATAATGATATACCCCGGATTGATTTCGTGAATGAAATCGACTGGAAGGAGAAACAGATACTGTTAAAAGCCGGATTCCCCGTTGATGTCCGTACCGATAAGGCAACCTACGATATTCAATTTGGAAGCGTCGAGCGTCCTACTAACTGGAACACCAGCTGGGATATAGGCAGATTTGAGGTATGTGCTCACAAATGGGCCGACTTGTCGGAGGACGGTTATGGTGTCAGCCTGCTCAATGACTGCAAGTATGGCTACGATATCAAGGACGGTGTTATGAGGCTCAGCCTTTTGAAATCACCCATCTGGCCCAATCCGGATGCCGACAGAGAGCTCCATCGCTTTGTCTATTCACTCTATCCGCATACGGGAGACTGGAAGGACGCAAATACCATGCACATGGCCTACAGGTTGAACTGTCCGATGCATGCCGTACAGGAAGGTGCTCATGTAGGAACACTTCCAACCCATATGAGCACAGTGTCGGTCAACAGGAAAAATATAATGATCGATACTGTGAAAAAATCTGAGAATGGGCAGGAACTGATCGTAAGGCTGTATGAATGTCATAACAGAAGGACTGCTGCCAGCCTGAGCTTTTTCAAGACCATTGGATATGCCTGCGAAACCGATCTTGAGGAAAAGGAAATAGGAGTAATTGAGACCGGGGATAACACGCTGTCCTTTGAAATATACCCCCATGAGATCAAAACCTTCAAGATCGGGCTGATTTAGCGGTAATCATTTTTGCCGGTAATGGGAAATTAAGAATATTAATTAAAACCTGAAGGGACTGTTGCACAATGAATAAATTTTATTCATCAGGGCAGCAGTTCCTTTTTTATCCAACTTTTGAGGATCGGACAGCATTATTAAAAAAGTTATAAATATCTTAAAATAGTTATAGACTTTATCCCGGTAAAAATCTCTTAAGTTATACAGATTAAAATTGATAACAGTTTCTTAAAGTAGTTTCTGTATCTCATCTGATTTATTAACTATACTCAACTTATAAGAGGTGATAATAGAAGCACCCATCTCCAAAGGTGACGGGTACTTCATACAATAACAACCGTGAAGGGGGAGCCGGGATGAAAAAGAAAGTTTCTTTAAATGATGTTGAACCTGCACATCTTGAAGGAAGGGATCTCAGATGGATCATAACAGACAAAACCGTTGGGGCGGATCAGATGAGTATTGCCATAATGCATTGCTTTCCTGAGGCTATAGTCAAACCGCTGCATGCTCACAGAAACATTGAGGAAGTTATCTACATTGTTGAAGGGCAGGGACAAGCCTGGATTGACGGGGAAATTGTGGATTTCGTAAAAGGGGATGCGGTTTTCTTTACTGCCAATTCTAGGCATCAGGTAAGGAATACGGGAAAGGAAATGCTGGTGACAGCCTCGGTCTTCTCAGCTAAAACTTCTTCCGACGACTATATATTATATAACGAAAGTATGTTTTAACAGTTATCAAATAAGGGGAGGTCAGTGTGAAAATGAAGGAATCCAAAGTGCATGTATGGGATAAGATAGAGATTGAATTACAGGCAAAAAACGATTATACAAATCCATATTGTGAGGTGGAAGTATGGGTATTGCTTGAGGGACCTGATTTCAGCAAAAAGGTTTATGGCTTCTGGGACGGGGGAAAGACCTTCAAAGTAAGGATTGCTCCCATGAAAGCAGGCAAATGGAGCTGGTGCTCCGGCTCAAATACCGATGATCAGGGGCTGAACGGAAATAAGGGCAGTATAACGGCCGTGGAGTGGAACGAGGAAGAGAAACGGGCCAATCCGTGCAGGAGAGGAATGATCATTGCGGCTGAAAACGGACGGGGCTTCCAGTATTACGATAAAACTCCGTATTTTATGCTGGGGGATACCTGGTGGTCAGCGCCTACCTACCGCTATCCCTGGCATGAAGATTCTATTGAACGCCCGGCCGGGCCGGACATGGGTTTCAAGGATATGGTTCTATACCGCAGGAGACAGGGCTACAACTGTATCGCCATGTTGGCGGGCCATCCCACCTGGGCCAATGACGGGCTGCCCCCGAAAATCAAAATGAAGGATGCATTTGAAACAAGTATACGCGCCGCGTGGATGGACATGGATTCAGGAAGTGCAAAGGATATGCACAATGAAGGCGGCAGGCCCTTCCTGTTCCCGGGAACAGTTAAAGGCTATGAAAATGTGGTGCCGGATTTTGATAAAATCAATCCCGAATACTTTAAATATCTGGACAGGAAGATTGATTATCTGAATGAACAGGGCTTTACAGTGTTTCTGGAAGTGATCCGCAGGGATGTGAGCCAGGTCTGGAAGCGCTACTGCGGATGGCCCGATTCCTATGTAAGGTACATACAATACATATTTGCCAGATACCAGGCAAACAACTGCCTGTACAGTCCAATCCATTTTGACTATATTGGAAACACAATTCTCCCCAGGGAATATAATGAGCCTGCCAACATGGTGGTTGACAAATACGGTCACCCGCCGTTCGGGACACTGCTGGGCACCAATTCGGCTCCCTCGACCCTGTGTAATTTCGGAGGCCCGGAGGAGAACCGCTGGCTGACCTTCCATCAGATTGGAAACTGGAGGGAGCATGACCATTACTGGTATTTGACCGAAATATTCCATTCGGAGCCGGCCAGACCTGCCATCAACGGGGAGCCTTATTATCCGGGATTTCCAGATGACAATCCCGCCACTGGAAGTGAGGAGGCTGAATTCAACTGCCGTTCGGGTATGTACGGAAGCTTTCTGTCCGGAGGTTTTGGGGGATATATATATGGGATTGAAGGTATGTGGGGAAGTGATATTGAAAAAAATGCAAAGTATAAGATGTGGGAAGTCCTGGAATACCGTTCAGGTGCTCTTGTATACAACCTGAAGAGGTTTGTTGACCGTGCGGGTGCCAGATATGTGGAGCTTATACCGGATTCTGAACTGATAACTCCCAACAAGTCGGGCAGGGCTGACGGCTACAAAGGCTGGGCATACTGCGCAGCCACTGCCAAAAGAGATATGCTGCTGCTCTATTTTGAGCAGGAATGCCTGCAGGGGACGGTCCGGGGGCTGAAACCCAATGCGCCATACTGTATTGAGTGGTTTAATCCCGTCACAGGTGAATGGAAAGCCGACAGAAGGGTAACCGGTACTATCTGTGCAGACAACATGGGCCGTATAATTCTGCCTGAATTTCCGGGGGATGGTGACTGGGGACTGTACCTGGAAGAATTATAAGGAGGCAAATATATGTCGCTATCATTAACGAGAATAGAGGAATTGTCAGGGTTATGCAAAAAGTTCAGAAGGCAGCTCATAGATATTTTATATTCTGTTCAGACGGGGCATCCCGGCGGTTCCCTGTCCTGTACCGAAATACTTACACTGCTGTTCTTTGAAAAGATGAATATCGATCCGGCCCATACAAATATGGAGGGCCGGGACCGTCTGATTTTGTCCAAAGGACATGCCGCGCCCATGCTTTACATCAATATGGCTCACAGGGGATATTTCAAGCTTGAAGATTTAGACACATTAAGGCAAACAGGCAGCCATTTGCAGGGGCATCCCTGTTACCATAAGACACCGGGAATAGAGCTTTCTACCGGCTCTTTAGGCCTTGGACTCTCCGCCGGAGTGGGCATGGCACTGAGCGACAGGCTGAATAGGCAGAACGGCCATGTTTATGTGCTGCTGGGCGACGGTGAGATCCAGGAAGGCATTATATGGGAAGCTGCCATGAGTGCCAGCAAATATAAGGTGGATAACCTGATTGCCATTCTTGACAATAACGGGGTTCAACTGGACGGAACAATACGGGACA
Organism: Ruminiclostridium cellobioparum DSM 1351 = ATCC 15832; assembly: GCF_000621505.1. GTDB lineage: Bacteria > Bacillota > Clostridia > Acetivibrionales > DSM-1351 > Ruminiclostridium > Ruminiclostridium cellobioparum. Next base: position 9,278 of record NZ_JHYD01000050.1, on the reverse strand, counting down.
TAATGCCTCTTGGCGATGTGCAGGCCAAATGGTCCTCCTTCGGCTGGAATGTGATAACTGCTGACGGGCATGATATTGCGGCTTTATCGGATGCCTTTGACCTGGCGGCGCGGCACAGGGAAAGCCCTACCATTATTATAGCCGGCACCGTAAAAGGTAAAGGGATATCATTTATGGAGGGTAAAAATCAATGGCATGGGAAGCCTGTCACTCAAAAGGAATACCAGATGGCAGTGGAGGAATTGAGCGTGCAGTAAAGAATTTTGAGCTGATTGAAAGCAGCGGAATGGAGTTTTCAGATGGCAGAAAAAATTGCAATGAGGGATGCATACGGGAATGCACTTGTAAAAATGGGAGGAACTCAGGAAAATATTGTTGTACTTGAGGCCGATGTGGGCAACTCAACCAAAAGTATATTATTTGGAGATAAGTACCCAGATAGATATTTCAATGTAGGGATTTCGGAGATCAATATGGTGGCTATGGCATCCGGCTTTGCTGTCAGCGGCTTTAATACATTTGTAAATACTTTTTCGGTTTTTATGACCACAAGAGGCCTGGATCCCATAAACAGTCTGATTGCATATGATTCCTTAAATGTTAAACTGATTGGAAATTATGCGGGCCTGTCGGATTCTTATGACGGCGCAAGCCATCAGGCAATTTTTGACATAGCCTGTATGCGTTCCCTGCCCAATATGACAATTATTTCTCCCTGTGATCAGGTTGAGACCGAAAAGGCGGTATTTGCCTGCGGCGAATACAAGGGTCCCGTTTATATGCGCCTGAGCAGGAATGCAAATCCAATCGTTTATGATGACAGCTATGAGTTTGAGCTTGGCAAGGGGGTTGTCATTAAAGAGGGGTCTGATATAACAATCATAGCTACCGGGTATATGGTGCAAAAATCCCTGGCGGCAGCCCGCATGCTTGAGGAGAGGGGCATTTGTGCAAAAGTTGTAAATATCCATACTATAAAGCCCCTTGATGAGGAATTGATTATCAACTGTGCAAAACAGACGGGTATGGTGCTGACAGTGGAGGAACACAGTGTGTATGGAGGATTGGGAAGTGCTGTTTCAGAGGTGCTCTCCCGGAATTATCCGGTACCGATACATAGCATGGGCCTGACCGGCTATGCCGAATCAGGCGGCTACGAGCAGCTGCTGACCAAATATTCACTGGACGAAAATGCAATTTATCAAAAGGTACAAAAGATAATGAAACAGAATAAAAGCTACAAGCTTATATAATTAAAAAATCAATTACTTTTAAGGTTTCTAAGATCCGGAGGGGAGTTAATATGCCGGATCCTGGAAATCTTTTTGTAATGTAGACAGCTTCTGATTTGTGGTATAATAAACCCACAAATCACTTGAATTCATGCACCATTGAAAGAATACTCTATTATCTGGAGGTTTCAAGCGTGTTAAATCCCTATACTTTAAAAAACAAGCTCATATTATATTTCAGTATTGTGTTTATTCTGGTATCACTTTGCATTAGTTTCTATTATTCCAATTATACAAAAAACCTGCTTGAAAAAAATATTATTGACAATACCAGGAATAATCTGACATACATACTCAGCAATATAGACAGACAAATACAGCAGTGCCAGGACCTGTCCGACTGGCTGTATCTTAACAGGAATCTGGACAAGCTGCTTATAAGAGATTATACCGATTCCAACTATAATTTTGACTATGACATATCTGCAGCGTACAAGGAAATCAACGGCAGGATTACAAATTCATCCATAGGAAGATATGTGGTTTCGGTCATAATTGAAGGAAAGAACGAGGTTGATTTAAAGCTGTACTCCGAAGCGGATTTCATTGATATAAACAAAATGAAGGCTGCAGACTGGTTTCAAAAGGGAAAGTATTCTGAAGTCTTTGTTTGTGCCGGAATAGAAGAAAATCTTGCAAAAGAGAGATACAATAATTTTTTTATACCCTTTGTCAGAAAAGTCATATTCTCCGACTCCAGGAAGACTATTGGCTGGCAGGTTATAGGCATTTCACCGGATTTGATCCGGTACAGCATAAAAGATTTCGAAGTTCCTGACAATGACCTGCTCCTGATAATGGACGGGCAGAACAAATGTCTTTATTCCAGTGACAATAAACTGCTGGGGCAGGACCTGTCCGGATCCATATCAATACCTGAACAAAATGACAAAAATTTTTATTCTGAAGTTTTTGGAAAAAAGGTTCTTGTTGTTTATCATAAGTCGGCATACTCCAATTACCAGATTGTGCAGCTTGTCGATTACTCCTTTATTGAAGAACAGCGCACGAATGCCACAAAAATTGCCTTCCTTATACTGGGGATAACCATAACCGTTTGCTGTTTGTTTACAATATTTCTGTCAAGCAATTTAACCAAGCCTCTGAGAAGGATAATGCACCGTATGGATTGCATCTCAAAAGGTAATTTTCATGTGGAGCCCGAGCTGGAGGGAAATGATGAAATAGGTGAGCTGGGCAAGGGGATAAACCAGCTTGCAACAAATATAAATCAACTGCTTATAAAGGTGAAAAATGATGAAAATGCCAAAAAGGAGTTGGAGTTCAAAGTACTTCAGAGCCAGATAAATCCGCATTTTGTTTATAATGCCCTCAATTCAATCAAAGTTATGGCAATGATACAAAAAGCCGATGGAATATATGAAACCGCCACTGCGCTGGGGGCATTGCTTAAGGAGACTTCCAAGGGAGCCATGAACCATATCACCCTGGAGGAGGAAATAAATCTTCTGGATCAGTATTTAACCATTCAAAAGATACGGAAAAAAGGCTTGATTCAGGTTAACTATTCCATTGAAAGTGAGCTGTTATCCTGTAAAATACCTAAATTTACTTTGCAGCCTATAATTGAGAACTCAATCGTACATGGGTTTGAGGGGAAAAAAGGTCTGGGTATGCTGGAAATCAGTGCGGGACTTGTTGATGAAAGTGACATTCTTATTGAAATCCGTGACAACGGAGTGGGAATTCCACAGGATAGGTTGGAAACAATACTGCAAAAGGACAAAGCCCGTGGAGAGAGATATAACAGTGTGGGTTTGGTGAATATAAACGAAAGAATAAAATTGACCTACGGAGAGAAGTACGGTCTGTCATTTGAAAGCAAATACCTGGAATATAGTATCGTCAGAATATTGATTCCCAGGGAGTAAAAATCCTGCATTAGTTTTAAAACTTTACATAAATAGGGAATAGGGACGGGAAAAGCTTTAAAAGGGGGATTATCATGTTAAAAGTATTGTTGGTGGAAGATGAAACTCTTGTGAAAGTGGGGATAAACTCCTTGGTCAATTGGAGAGATATGGGTTTTAAGGTGGTTGCCGAAGGGAGCAATGGTGAACACGGTCTGTCACTTATTAAGGAATACCAGCCCGATCTGGTAATTACAGATATCGTTATGCCCAAAATGAACGGGATAGATATGATGAGAAAGGCAAAGGAATACAATCCGGATATCACTTTTATAATATTGAGCAGTTACAATGAGTTTGATCTTGTAAAGCAGGCAATGAAGTATGGGGCATGGGATTACATTTTAAAGCTGAATATAAGCGAAGAGTCCATGAAGGAAATGCTTATAAATGTAAAGGAAAAAATAATATCCAGCAATAAGAAGATAAATGACGAAACCATGCCCATTGTTTACGATACCCAGAGTACCTCCATCATGCGCCAGGAATTTTTAAAAAGTATACTTGAAAACAATTTTGACGACCGCAAATACATTGATGCCAAGCTTCCTTCCATGAAGCTGGAACTGAATGAGGCCATGATGAAAGTGGGGCTGGTCAATACAAATCTCTATCTGTCCGAAAGCAAATACAACGATAAGGATTTGAAGCTTTTGGATTTTATGATTATTGAAATATTAAATGAAATCGGCAACGAATTCTTCAACTGCTATTTTTTGAAATTGTCCTTTGGTGCTTATGTTATGGTATTTTCACCCGAAGTGCCTGACAAAGCCCAGGAGACTGACCGGCAAATAAAAATAATGGGGAATACAATGCTGGAGATGCTGAAAAAGTACGTTAATATCGATGCGGCAATAAGCATCAGCGATACCTATGACAGTTATTTAAGCCTGCCCCAGGCTCTAGCCCAGGCAAAAGAGGCAATGGACATACTGTTTTACAAAGGCTACGGCAGTATTATTTTCTTCGACGATGTGTCAGAAAAAAGTAGTGGCTACGGCGGCAGCAAACAGATCAACCTGAAGGAAAGCCTGCCAAAAGCTATTGAAATTTGCGATTTGACGCTTATAAACAATATTTTCGATTCGATTGTTTATAATATTCAAAGCGCGAATATGTCTAAACATGAAATTTATGAATTGTGCAACCAGACCTTCTGTTTGTGCGATATACACCTGGGTGAGGAGTGGCAGATAGACAGCAAGGCACAGATTGAAGACAAACCTGCCGTTGAAACAGTATACAAGCTGCAAACACTCCGGGAGATCCTGGAATTCATTGAAAACTACAGGAATAGAATGAATAATTTTCTGGGCAGAAAACATGACGATGAAAAGCATAATCTGGTTTGGGGAGCAAAAAAATACATCATCAATAATTGTATGGGTACTCCCAAACTAAAGGAGGTAGCCGATAGCCTGAATATCAGTGCAGGTTATTTAAGCAGTATATTTACCAAATATACCGGAATGTGTTTTACAGATTATGTTAACAAAGTAAAAATAGATGAAGCTAAAAAGATGCTGAAAGACGGCCAGCGTAAGATTTATGAAATATCTTACCTGCTGGGCTACGAAAATGCCTGTTATTTCAGCAAAATATTTAAAAAAATTACCGGGTGCTCACCAACCGAATTCGTTAAAAATACCGTGAGCGATAATTTATATAATTAGCTGTTTAATGGTATCTCAGGTATAAAATAAATATCCGTATAAAAATCGTTAAGCAAATCTTAAAATAATTCATGCTGATAAAGGGTGGAAGAGGTATGACCGGAGTAAAAACTGAAACATCATAAAATAGTTAATAAATTATGAACAGAGTCCATTTTAGTGATTCTGTTTTTTTCTTATAATTTAACTATGGAAAGCAAGTCAAAAGCAGGTAAACTCAGTTGTTGCCAGCATCTGAAAATTTTCTGAAAAAGAGGTGAATAAATAATGGTAAGGTTTATTGGAGAAGGCACCGGCCGTGTAATAGTATTGAATCTAAAAAGAGGAGAACTGCTGCTGGAAAGTGTAGAGCAGGAACTTGCTGCTGCCGGTGTTAAAAACGCAATAATTACCGGGGCCATAGGCTCCCTGAAAAAAGCGGTTTTCCACCGGGTCACCGGGATGGAAAGAGAACCGGTCGACGAGTTCGTGACAGTTGAGAAACCCCTGGAACTCGCATCACTGCAAGGTGTGGTTGTTGACGGCCATCCGCATTTCCATATGGTTGTATCGGATCTGGAGAAAACATACACAGGACATCTGGAGCATGGCACAGAGGTACTGTACCTGGTTGAAATAACTTTACTGGAGGTTGCGGGACTGGATCTTCACAGAGTAAAAGACCGGGATAATATAGCAATTCTTACTCAAAAGTAAGCTGTATTTGGTCCCTTATGGGTTTGAATATTAAATTTTTCAGGAGGAGAAATATGATTAGCCAAAAAATTAAAAAAGTATTAGCTATTGCTATGGTCACTGCAATGCTGTCGGCAACTTTTTCCGGTTGTGGTACAAGCAAGGACGACAGTGCGGTTTCCAGCGGGTCGGCATCGGGGGCGGCTTCCAACTCTGCCGCCGGCAACGACGAACCGGTTGATATCAGATTGATGACATCCTGGACTGCCGGCTCGGTTGCATACGAGTCAATCGAAGCACTTTTGGAGACCTATAAAAAGGAAAAGCCCAACGTCAAAATTACCCATGATGCCTTGCCGAGTGCCGATCTCAGGACAAAACTGACGGTTGAGATGGCAGCAGGCACTCCGGCTGATGTTTCATGGTGTATACTGAGCTATGCCCGTGAATTTATAAAGGACGACAAAATAATCGACTGGGCTCCGGTGTACAATGATCCAAAACATCCGGAATTTAAGCAGTGGTTCAGTGAAGTATCCCTGAATTTTGCCACTACCGATGACGGCAAAATAATGATGGCGCCGCAGGAAGGCTCCATTGACGGTCTTTACTACAATACCGAAATGTTTACTAAATATGGCTGGAATCCGCCTCAGACCTTCGACGAGCTCCTTGCACTCATACCTAAGATAAAAGAAAAGGGAATTTCTCCTCTGGTCACAGGAGGTAAGGACGGCAGATTTGCCTGGCTGGCGTCGGCATTGCTGGCACGGTCTGCAGGTCTGGATAACTTCAAGGCCCTTACTTTGGGGGATGCAATGACAGGCTGGAAGGATCCGAAATATGGATTTACAGATGCAATGAATAAATTCAAGCAAATGATCGATGCCGGTGCATATCCCAAGGGAGTACTTGGAATGAGTGCAACCGAAGCGGATCAGATGTTTGCAAGAGGTGAGGCCGCCATGTACTACGAAGGGGCCTGGAAACCAGGTAATTTTGCAACGGCAGGCGGAGATGAATTTGTAAATAAGATTGCCCGTGTTGACTTCCCGGTATTTACCGACTGTCCTAACGGTGATACAAAAGTCAATGTAGGCGGTAACATAATCGGTTTCTTTGTGGCAAATGATTTGCCTGATGCAAAAAGGGAGGCGTGTATCAACCTTGTAAAAGATATAGTCAGCCCTGAATTCAACGTACCCATTATGGAAAAGGGCGGATTTGTTTACGCAGGAAATGCCGATTACGATAAAACAAAAGTATCCCCGGTTATGAACCAGCTGATAGAAGCATACAGAGGTGCCACATCCTACATACCTTCCATGGATGCTATTGCACCGCCTGCAGTCGACCTTGCCATCAAGCAGACAGCAATGCCCGGAATGATCACGGGAGAATTTGATGTGCAAAGAGCCATTGCGGAAGTTCAAAAAGCGGCTGAAGACTACGCAAGAGGAAAATAGAGCATATGTGGTTATACAGGCATATCCGGTGGGACGGATATGCCGTAAAACCGGAGAATCAACGTATGAGGGGGGAAAAAATGAGGATTTTTAACCGGTTATCCAAGAACAGAAGCAATGAAGAGTCGCTGGCACCTAACCCTCAATTGGAAGTGGGCAATAAAGCGACGAAAAGACTGATTTATGCATTTATGACTATTTGTGCTCTCGTCATTTTACTTCCTTTGGTGTGGTTGTTTTTCTCTTCAATGAAAACACAGGCAGATCTGACGGTAAATACATGGGGGCCGCCGAAGGAGTGGGTATTTTCAAACTACGCCAAGGCATGGAAGGGCTCTAAAATTGATACATATATGTTGAATAGTATTTATGTAACCTTTTTAACAATAATAATTACAATAGTTACGACTACACCTATTTCTTTTGTTCTCGCCAGGTATAATTTCAAAGCAAAAAAAATCATATACTACACAATTATTGCGGGAATGATGATTCCCATTCACTCAGCTATTATTCCGCTTTATATGATGGTGGGAAAGTGGGAGATGTACAATAATTTAAGTGTTTTAGGTCTAATCTACGGGGCATTTCGTATATCAATTTCCATATTTATATTAGAAAGCTTTATGAGTTCCATACCGAAGGAACTGGAGGAATGTGCATTTATAGACGGCTGTTCGGTCTGGAAGCTGTTTATGAAAATAATCGTACCTCTTTCCAAGGACGGTATTGTAACCATAGCGGTACTGTCAGTTCTGGCCTGCTGGAATGAGCTTCTTGTGTCCATGCTGATGCTGAACAAGCCGGAGCTTAAAACATTGCCCATTGGTCTGATTGGTTTTATTACGGAATTCAACTCGGAATATACTCAATTGGCTGCAGGTATTATGATGGCTATAATCCCAAGTATTCTATTCTATATATTTGCACAGGAAAATATCGAAAAGGGAATGATTGCAGGGGCTGTAAAGGGATAGATAATGCAGATTGGCAGTGGAGGTCTATATGAATATAACTAAAAAAAACATTTGGGTAATTTTAGCATTTTTAGTACCGGGTTCATTGATTTATATATATCTGGTCCTGTATCCCATCGGACAATCGGTGGTTCTCAGTACATTCAAGTGGGATACATTGGCATCCAGCAGATTTGTGGGTCTGGATAATTACAGGTCGGTATTTGCATCACAGTTATTTTGGAAGTCAATGGGGAATTCACTGGTATTTATGGTATCAACTACATTACTGCAGGTTATTTTCGGATTCACATTGGGGTACATGGTCTACCTCCAGATGAGGGGCTATCGCTTCTACAAGGTGATATTTTTTGTACCGACAGTTTTACCCTCAGTAGCAGTAGGGTTTATATGGAATTATATTTACAGTCCGGGAATGGGTTTGTTAAAACCCTTTATGGCAGCAATAGGACAGGCTGAAAATTATATACCGCCCCTGTCCAGTCCGGCTCTGGCATTAATTGCGGTAATCATAGCTCAGACGTGGAATTCATGCGGTGTTCAGGTTATTTTGTTCAACTCGGGCTTTATGAACATGCCCCATGAGGTAATAGAAAGTGCCACAATTGATGGGGCAAGCGGAATAAAAATGATTTACCACATGGTGATACCCCTGTCCTGGGATATCATAAAAATGGTAATAATCCTTCAGACAGTGGGTGCATTACGTTCCTTTGATCTGGTTTATGTAATGACAGGCGGAGGTCCCAATCATTCCACCGAACTGCTGCCGCTCCACCTTTTTGTAAATTCATTCCAGAACTTTAATATCGGTTATGGAAATGTCATAGCCATTATAATTTTTGTCATGGCAATGCTGCTCACAATGGGCATGAAAAAAATAATGTACAAGGAAAGCATTTATTAAAATAAAAAATTATAAAACTAAAAGAATACTCTCGAAAAGTAATTGGTAATTTCGAGAAAAACCAATACTTCACTCCATTTTCTTTGTGAAATGGAGCTATTTGTAGAAAAAGCATTGTACCTTGAGAAATTAATAGTTGTGTAATTTTGAGCCCAGATTTTTTGGGACAGCAAATAAACCTTTGAAATTCAAAGATTTTTAAATGCTGTTTGAAAAGTTCTTGTACTATTGCAATAGACTCAGAATACTAAAGGATTTGTGTTTGATCCAAGCATCCAGATGTATATTAGCAGCAGCGAAAGTGGCTCTTGCAAAACGGTGCTTTGAGCTCCTTGTTTTACCAGCTTCGATGTC
>NZ_JHYD01000049.1 GCF_000621505.1 Ruminiclostridium cellobioparum DSM 1351 = ATCC 15832 | reverse complement strand
TTCTGCCGCGTTCGCGCCCTCTCGGGTTCGAGTCCCGCATAATCTTTTCATGATTCTATGGAATCTATTCAATTTGGTGACCCATAGGGGACTCGAACCCCTGTTATCGCCGTGAAAGGGCGGTGTCTTAACCACTTGACCAATGGGCCATAAAATAAGCGATAGTACCTATCGCTTGAGATGGTAGCGGCGGTGGGATTTGAACCTACGACCTGCCGGGTATGAACCGGATGCTCTGGCCAACTGAGCTACGCCGCCATTTATGTCTGCCGTTCGTTAACGTGCTTTTACATTATACATAACAACTGTCCTTTATGTCAATAGAAATTTATATTTTTTTTGGACTGTCCAAAAGGCAAACATTGGAGGTAATTACCCGGTTTGTGCCCTGTATTGCTTGGGTATAACAAATAGCGGCAAGTTGCATGCAAAGTAATAATAAACCCTTGTGCTGATTGAAATTCTATTTTGCTTTAAGGATAGATTTAATTGGATCAACCGGTACACAAGTACAACTTCAAGCAATGGAGAGCGCTTTGTGTGCATCATTGCTTGAAGTCAGTATGGAAGTATCGGTATAATCAGAAACAATTTTACTTGCGGAATTGATCAACTAATTCGCACAACGCATTTAATTTAAGCGGTTTTTTAGGGCTGCAGCACCTTTCCCAGCTTGGCTGCCACATCTTCCTCAAAACCTCTGATATAGTTCGTTATGAATTCTATGATTGACATATTGTCATCCTCTATGAGAGGAGTCAGGTCTATGGCATAGCTCAGGGCATCGGACTGGTCCACACTGTGGGATTCCGCATAAGTGGCATTGGCAAGTCTTCTTCCCGAAGTGGCGAGATCATACCGTTTCCCCCCTGCAATCTGTGAATCGAATACACCTACCAGGGCGGCCGACAGGTTTGGATGCTGTGCTACGTCAAATACCACCTTCTGTGAATCCAATACCCAGTCAAGATTTCTCCAGACTTCACAGCCGTACAATTTTTTGGGTCTCTGCTCCTTTGGCAATTCACGGATTGCATGAATTACTTTTGTGACGACGCCCAAATGCGTATCGTGTTTGTCGGCCAGGTTATGTGTATATATGACCTCTGCTCCGGCCTGTGCTATAATGGCTTTTAATTCCTCAATGACTTCTCTGGAACCGGCCGACTTCACCTGTGCGCTTGTGTAATCCAAAAGAGCCAGCGCAGAATACTCACCTACATATGCAGCTTTTTTCTGCTCAACCTTCCTGATCTTTTGCATCTCTTCATCGGTGTAATCCGAATAAATGCCATTCCGGGCACTGCCTGCACCGTTGGTGACCACCACTGCGCCAAACCATTTTTTATCGTTTCCAAAGCACTTGACTATACCGTCATAGGCCATTATCTCAATGTCATCCTGGTGTGCCGAGATAGCCAGATGAGTGGTTCTTGCAAGTGCAGTTTCAATATTTTCCCCATCGGGAATAAACCATTCGGCATTTTTATTATTTAGTTTCATATACATCCTCCTAACAAAGCTTAACAGAATTTATCGTGTAATTGTAACTTTGTTCAAACCTCTCGGGCTGTCAGGATTTAATCCCTTAAGCACTGAAAGCTTGCCGGCGAACATTTGCGCCACTGCCACATTTATAAGAGGCGAGACGTAATCACTTAAATTCTCCGGAATTTCAATACTGCTGTCGCCCATAGCCCTTAATTCCCTATTATTTGAAATAACCAGAATATCAGCTCCGCTGTCCTTCACCTTCTTGACTATTTCTGTAATATCCTTGAATGAAGGTCCCTCCGGCGCATAAATTATCACGGGCATATCCCTCTCCAGCATGGCAAAGGGGCCGTGTTGAAAGTCCGAAACAGCAAAGGCCTTAGCGCGTATATAAGTAGTTTCCTGTATTTTAAGGGCAGCCTCCAGAGCAATGGAATAGTTGATCCCTCTTGCCAGCACAAAACATTCCTTCATAAATCTGTACCTGGTCACTACTTCATCCAGACAGTCGGTCTTTTGGAATAACCGGTTCATGATGTCGGGAACACTTTTTAATTCTTCCAGCAGTTCGGCATTCCGTGCCCATTTTGCTATAAAGTTGATTAAAAGGTAAACCGTAGAGGTAAATGTCTTTGTGGCCGCTACGCTTTTCTCGACCCCTGTGTCACAGAACAAATGAAACTTTGATGCTTCGGCCAGCGGTGAATCAACAAAATTCGTTACACTCATGGTAACCGCTCCCTGTTCGGCTGCCGACTTTACAACCTCAATTGCGTCTGCTGCCTTTCCGGACTGTGAAATTCCTATGACAAAACAGTTTTTCATATTAATACTTTTATTGTACATTGTGAAAACCGAAGGTGCTGCCAATGAAACCGGAATGCCCACAAGAGTTTCAATTGCGTATTTGGCATATACCGCAGCGTGATCCGAGGTCCCTCTTGCAGCTATTATTACAGTAGAAATTTCCCTTGTTTTAAGTTCTTGTATCAGCTCATCAATGACACGGCTGTTAGTTTCGATGGTTTTTTTCAGAACCAGGGGCTGTTCCATTATTTCTTCCCACATTTTAGTCATGTTAACACCTCATTTAATTATTATAGGTATAGTTGTATATACCACTATACCTATATTGTATATCAGCCTTTTATAAATTGCAATGCTAAATAACCATTTGCTGAAAAATTTTTCCCGGTGTTATTATGGCTTCCGTTTGCATGTAAAACAAGACTGGCTTACCGGTTCAGTCTACTCATGATTCATATGGATACGTACACTGTATTTGTATTTGTCCGCACGGTAAACATCTCTTTCGAAGAAGAGCTTTCTGCCCTCTCTGGTATAACTTATCCCCGATATGTTAAGTACAGGTATACCCGCCTCCAGCATCAGCAGCTTCCTGTTCTCCCTGTCCGCCTTTATGGCTTCAATATTATTATCTATATGACTTATTTCAATAGAATAGATATTTTTAAGCTGGTCATAAAGTGACTTGGTGAGATCCAGCCTGTTTATGTCAGGACAGAGCCCCTCGGGAATAAACACTTCTTCGACTGCAATGGGAGTATCATCAGCAAGTCTTAATCTTTTGATCCGGTATAGCTTTTGTTCCGGCTTCAGATCAAGGGCAAGTTTCACATCATAATATTCTTTCTCCTCCGAAAATTCCAATACACGGGTTTTAGGAACCATTCCCAGCCTTTTTACGGTTTCCGAAAAACTCATAATGTTTCGCTGCTCAAACTTGATCTTGTTGACAAAGGTTCCCTTGCCCTTTTCACGGACGAGATAATTTTCAGCAGCCAGCTGATTTATTGCCTGTCTGGCTGTCATACGGCTTATGCCAAGACTCTCGGAAAGCTCTCTCTCGGAAGGTATCAGGCTGCCTGCAGGATATTCACCGGATTTTATTTTATCAAGAATGATATTTTTCAGCTGAAAATAAGCAGGCACAGGACTTTTTTTATCAATAAACATATTAACCTCCTAAGCCATGTTATGGCTTTGAGCCGTCATTGCGGCCACAAAATGTAATGAAAACCTATATCCTTTATCGCAATGTGGCGAATAAAGGAGGTTAATTGGCCATGTGCGCTTTCAAAGTATTGCTAAAATACTTTGAATATTTCGCACGGCCATAAATTCACAGGTTAGTTTTGCAAGACGAACGCAAGTGAAGTCTTTCAAGCTAACCTCCATGAGCCGCAATAGCGGCCACAAAATAATAATGAAATTCTCTTCACACCTCATCCGCTACAAGGCGAATAAATGTTCTTAATTATGGAAATATGGCAGGCTTTAATAATCATTATAACCCCAAACGCGGGTAATGTTAAATAAATAATAAATTAAAACAAAAATCCTCGTGTCATAATCAACACAAGGACCTACAATTTTCAGGAGGAATATATTTTAAGACCAGCCGGCAGATCAAATCCACCAGCCAGAATGGATTGTTTTCACAATACAAATTTTATATGAATACAGCTTATATGTATATGTGAAAATTATAAAAAATTTTATATTGCAAAAAAGATATTATTGTATAATTTTCACCCCCAAAACCTGCTGAACTGCATGAAATCCGCTCCTATTCCGGGCTTCCCCCGAATACGCCTACATACTGCTCCATTAGATAAAACTTTCTGCCGTTCCATTTCAGCACACTTTGCACATAGCCCAGGGAATCCGCATGATACCTGCCGGCTATACTCTGATATCCAAGTAATTCATAAACTCCGTTGCCGTCAAAGTCAATGGGATACAGACCTCCCAGCGGATCAACCCAGCCTTCCACAGGCTGTTTCAGAATGCCTTCCGGAGTATATATCTCATCGAGATATTCCTTTCCTTTATAGGTTATGTCTATTACAAATACTACATTCTTCTCCACGTTTGTAACATTTACCTTATAGTAATCTGCAAATTCAACTTTATAGCTGTAGCGCAGGTTATACTCCTCATAGTCAAAAAGCTGTGCAAGCCGGTTGTTTACATCGGAAAACACATAATAAAACATTATGCCTCCGCTTCCTCCGGAAGCTATACCAATCATGATATCCTTTATTTTATCTCCGGTGAAATCCTGTAAGGTAACCGCAGGAGAATAGCCCGAATCGGATTTCAACCTGGCTCTCTGCTTGATCCCGGTTCTGCCGTCCCGTATTACAAGTGTGATGTTTTGAATATAGCCGCTGTTAGGCGTCCTGGTACCGGTTAGATAAACATAGTCCCTTATGTTGTCCCCGTTGACATCCCCGTAGGCTTCCGCAATTATATTAGTGTCATTACCCAGTTGATCAAATCTTTCGGTATAATACATATTGACCTCCAAAATCTTTCAAACCAACTCCACCTTGCTGCAAAACATATTGGCATTTGAAAAAATCCGTTATAAAAATAGTGCTGGTATATAATATGGAAACCCTTTACATTGGTGAATGGAAATACAATACATAATCATTTATAATATTTAAATAGACTGTTATTTTTAGGAGGAGAGGTTTTATGGAAGCCCGCCATCAAACAACCATAAACAAGTATACCGGACACTTGCCTGTCAACGTCTTTAATACCGACGTACAGGTTTTTCCTCCTCACTGGCATGAAAGAGTTGAAATAGTTTATGTTCTGGGAGAGGAACTTAATATTGGTTTGAACAATTCTGTCTATACCTTGCACAACAGGGATATCCTCATCATTAACATGGGTGAGATACACTACTTTCTGAAGCAGCCCCAAAAATGCGACAGAATAATAATACATTTTGATTTGTCGCTGTTTGAAGAAATCGCTCACAGTATCTCGGGCAGGAGGCTGACAGAGCCCTTAATAACCTGTGATACCTCCGGAGGAAGCAAAGGCTCCCAGGTTCATGAATATTTTGAACGCAATATTTTGGATATTAATAACGAAATCAAAAACAAGGAGCCCGGCTTTGAATTTTTTGTGGCTGCAAGGCTGTGTGAACTGGCTGCGGGAATGATCAGACATATTCCAAACGAAAAGCTCTGTCCTGCCGATAAGAATAAGCAGATAAAAAAGCTGGAGCTGCTGGAAGAGGTAACAAAGTATATCGACAAGAACCTGCACAGGGAAATCAGCCTGTCGGAGGCCGCGAAATATGTTAATTTCAGCAAGTACCATTTCACCAGATTCTTCAAGGATACCACCGGCATGACCTTTTGGAAATATTTAAACAATTATAAGGTATCGAAAGCCGCCAACCGGTTAATAAATTCATCGGATTCTATTCTTGAGATAGCCTTCGATTCGGGCTTTAACAGCATTAAAACTTTTAACCGTGTCTTTAAACAGGTAAGAGGCTGTTCACCCTCCGACTTCAAAAAAGCAATAATTGAGTAGTAACCAGCAAACTTTGGCGAGAAATTTGTCTGAATATTATTTAAAATCAATCTCATAAAATACCTTTTTTCGAAAAGCTGTAAATATTTTATATTTTGCCGTATAAGGCTTATGGGAGGGTTTTATGTCCTACAAAAATTTTTCGGTGTCCATTTTCTTTAATGCGCATGATCTGGAAATACTCAACAGGGATAATTTGCTGGAGGAGTGCTATGAGTTCTTTTCAAAGCACATTGATGTTGACAAGGTTTATCTGGAAACCTACCGCGGCAGTACATATCTGTCAAAGGAGGACATGTTGGCCTGCAAGAATTTTTTCAACAAAAGGGGAGTAAAAGTTTCAGGCGCCATCACCACTACCCAAAAATGCGATATCATCTGGGATTTCCGCTCCTTCTGCTACAGTGACCCTCAGCAGAGAAAGCAATTATGCGATATAGTGGCCTACACTGCAGGTATTTTTGATGAGATCATTCTTGATGATTTTTATTTTACCAACTGCAAGTGTGATTTGTGCATTGAAACCAAGGGCAGCAGCAGCTGGTCCGATTTCAGAACGGCACAGATGGCCGAAGTATCCAAAGAAATCATGAATACGGCAAAACAAATAAATCCTTCTATAAATATGATCATAAAGTATCCCAACTGGTATGATCACCACCAGTTTACAGGTTATACCCCCGGGGATCAGGTCGATATTTTTGACTCTTTTTATACCGGAACCGAAACCAGGGATTCACAGTATACGCAGCAGGTCCTTCAAAGATATCTGGGCTATTTTATAATGAGATATTTCGAGAGCATCAATCCGGGAAAAAATCTCGGGGGCTGGTTTGATACCTTCGACTGTTCCCTGAACGCGTATATGGAGCAGCTGAATATGACCGTTTTTGCCAGGGCAAGAGAAATCACCCTTTTCTGCGCCGGCCTTCTGGCAACCGACTACCGCATATGCGTTCCCGTTGCGGGACATGTTTTCAGTGAGCTGGACAGGTTTGTTGGAGAGTTGGGAGAACCTGTGGGTATTCCCTGCTACAAGCCTTTTAAATCCGGCGGTGAAGATTTCATCCATGGCTACCTGGGAATGCTGGGGCTGCCTTTACAGCCCACTCCAGTATATCCCTCGGACAGCAAACTCCTTTTGCTCACCGAAAGTGCCAAAAAGGATCCCTCTATTGTAAGCAAAATCAAGTCCAGCCTGGCAGCCGGGGGACAGGTTATCATTACGTCGGGTCTTTTGAGGGCACTTAACAGCCAGCTGTCCGACATAGCCGAAATTCACTTCACAGACAGGAAGGCGTTGATCAAGGCCTATGCCGCCACAACCGAGACCTGCTCCTTTAAAGACTATTATCCTTCGGACAGGGAAATTATAATCCCCCATATAGATTTCAAAACCAATGACACCTGGCCAAGAGCAGTAGGAGTGGACAACTTTAATAACCATCCTGTTCTGCTTGAGAACAAATACAGTAAAGGCAAGCTCCATGTTCTGACAATACCTGATAACCCGGGGGATATTTACAGCTATCCGGCAGGAGTACTTAATGTTATAAGGGAGACGGCATCAAGGGAACTGCCTCTTCATATTGAAGCACCTTCTCAAATAGGCCTGTTTTTATATGACAACAATACCTTTATAATTGAATCCTTCAGAGAAACAAACACAGAAGTTACTATCGCAGTTCACAGGGAAAATGCACTGCTCCGCCAGATTTCCACCAACAGGCACAAACTGGGAGCAAAAGCCGAAAGAATTCCGGGTAATGGTGTAACCTATTTCAAAGTGTTCCTGCGCCCGGGTACTTATAAGATACTTGCGATAGATTAAACCTGATTGGGCTATACAGTGCGCCATCACTTGTAGTATATATGTGTAAATGTGTGAATAAAGCGTCCATATGGGCGCTTTATTCAACCGATTTCAAGGATTCTGTCATACTGATCCTCTTCAGCTTATAGTGCATTACAAGATTGACCAAAACTGCAAAGACCACAGTGAGCACTGCTGCCATAAGGTAACTGTACCAGTATATTTCCCTTCCAAACATTACAACATCAATTTCCGCGGTTTCCAGCACAAATCTGTTCAGGACAATTCCTCCCAGGAGGCCTATGCTGATATTTACAAGTGTCAGAATAATATTTTCCCGGAACACATATTCCGACACCTCCAGGTCATAGAACCCCAATACCTTGATACTTGCTATTTCTCTGACCCTTTCAGTTATATTTATGTTTGTCAGATTGTATAATACCACAAAAGCGAGGGCTCCGGCAGAAATGATCATTACAAGTACTATGCTGTTCAAATTCCCCACCATATCGCTGAAATTCTGTTCATTGGTCCTGTTGAAGTTCATTTGAATTACTGCCGCCTTGCTGACAAGCTGGGAGCTTATCTCATCATCCGCTTCCGGGGATACGTTTTTCTCCTTTACCAGAATGCTGTTAAATACCGGTTTTTCTCCAAATTCCTTTTGGTACAGAGTCCTGGTCATATATACATAATGCAATGTGTAATTTTCATTGATAGCTGCAATCTTCACCTCTACACTCTTAAAGTCCCCGTCCTTTATTGTCATCCTGTCTCCAACCTTAAGCTTCAATACCTTTGCAAGCTTTTCCCCTATTACGGCACCGTCGTCGGTAAGCTTGAGAGGTTCTTTACCCTGCATGCTGTGAACCGAAATGAACTGGCTCAATTTTTCATTATCCTCGGGTATTATGAGATTGATCTTCTGCCAGTCCTCCTGATAGCCCGCATCAAAATTTTTAAGGCGGACACTCAGCATTTTCTCCACATTGCTGTTGGCCCGCAGAGTGTTGACCACCTCCAGTTTATCCTGTTCTTTTGCATTTTCATCTATAATAATCATTGCATTGAATTTGAAAACCTCACCATACTGCCTCGGAACAATGCTGGAAATGGCGTCCCTCAATCCGAAACCCGCCAGCATCAGTGCAGTACAGCCTGCCACCCCCAGCAGCGTCATAAACAGTCTCTTTTTGTACCTGAATAGATTCCTGATGGTCACTTTGCTGAAAAAATTCAGCCTGTTCCAGATAAAGGGCACTCTCTCCAGAAGCACTCTTTTCCCCATTTTGGGTGCTTTGGGTCTCATTAAAGAGGAGGGCTGTTCGGTGAGTTCCCTGTAACAGGCCGAATATACCGCCAGTGAAGTGCAGGCCAGCGCTCCCAGGGTTATCCAGAATGCGTAATCAATTCTGAAGGGCATAATGGTGGGCGGCAGCCGGTAAAGCATGCTGTAAGCATTGGTTATGACAAACGGAAACAGCTTGAGACCAATGGACAGTCCTGCAGTGCTTCCGGTCATGCTTGCAATGGCAGCATAAACAAGGTACTTGGATGCTATGGCAAAACTACTGTAGCCCAGGGCTTTAAGAGTTCCAATCTGAATTCTCTGCTCTTCAACCATCCTTGTCATTGTTGTCAGGCATACAAAGGCCGCAACGAAAAAGAAGAAAACAGGAAATATTTTTGCTATGGCATCTATTCTCTTTGTATCCTCGGAATAGGAAGTGTAACCAGGATTATTATTTCTGTCCGTTATATACCACTGGGGTTTCTTTATATCCTTGACCTTCTGCTCTGCCTGGGCGATTTCTTTTCTTGCAGTCTCAAGCTTCTTATCCGATTCATTCTTTTGTTTTTCGTATTCGGCACGTCCCTCTTCCAGCTTTTTCTCCGACTGTTCCAGCTTCAGCGCCGCCTCTTTTAGTTTTTCGCCACCTTCTCTTTTTTGTTTTTCAAAAAGTGCTCTTTGTTTAACAAGTTCCTTCGCTCCCGCATCGAGTTCCAGTCTGGTATTTTTCAATCCTGCTTCAATTGCAGCTGCTTGAGGTGCGGGCATTCCATCCTTGTTTTGTTCAAATAGCTTCAAATTTTCAGAATATCCTGTATCTCCGCTTTGGAGCCTGTTTTCAGCCTGTTCAAGCCCGGCTTCTGAAGCTGTAACCATCTGATTGTATATTTTCCTCTGGCTTTCAAGCTCAAGCTTTCCGCTTTTTATAGCAGCCTCACCTTTTTTAAGGTCATCCAGTGCTCCGGCCAATTTTACCTGCTGTTCCTTTTCACCTTCAGCCAGCTCCTTCTTGGAAACCTCAAGCTTTTGCACCGCCTCACTGTAGACTTCATTGTAGCGCTGTTCCTCACGGTCTTCGGCAATATCCTCAAACTTTTCCCTGTCTGTTTTCACCGCTTCCCTGTAAGCATCACCGAAGGCTGAAAGCCCCTTTGTACTCTGCAGCGTAATATTTAAATCTGTGTAAACCTCCATATTAAAGTCCTCTTCAGGAATGATGGCATACAGTGCCACCGTTCCGTTTCCAAGACTTGAGGTCCCCTTTTCGAAAGTCAGGTAATAAGGCGTTTCAACATGCCCCACAACCTTATAAGTTGACTGCTTCAGGTAATCCGTTATTGCCCTGTCCTCCCTGCCGGAATTCAGAGAGATTTCTTCTCCGACAGCAATATTTACACCCCCGATTTTACCTTTTTCAACTGCACACTCCCCCGGCCTTTCGGGCAGTCTTCCCTCTATTACCCTATACCTGTTAAGATATCCCCCGGTTTCCTGCTTCAGCTTATCCAGGGGAATGGAATGCAGCTTGGCAACTTTGTCCTCATTACCGGCCTTTATTATTGCATCAATGCTGTAAGCAGGCATCATCTCCCTGACGGCAGGACTGTTTTTCACCGTCTCGACATCCTCTTTATTAAATCCATATGTAGATACCAGCCTGAGATCCATCAGTTTGTATTCTTCAAAATACTTGTCGGCCGTCAGCTGCATGTCGGGACATGTGACCTTGACTCCCGCAAAGAAACCGGTACCCAGTGCGATTATTGCAAATATGGCTATAAACCTGCTTCTTGTCCTCCACATTTCTCTGAATGTATCTTTTAGATGAGCGTTTTTCATATAACCTCCATATTCCAGGTGGACATCAGCCTCCGGACTCCATCTGAATACTTTTGTATACTTGTTACCATTCTATATCCTCAACATTGACAGGATTGTCATTTAAAACCATACTCTCCACCCTGCTGTTTTTTATTTTTATTATCCTGTCTGCCATAGGTGCTATAGCCAGATTGTGGGTAATTACTATAACTGTCATTCCATTCTGCCTGCAAGTATCCTGCAGCAGCTTGAGAATACTCTTTCCGGTAGTATAATCCAGTGCTCCCGTGGGTTCATCGCACAAGAGCAGCTTGGGTTTCTTGGCAAGCGCCCTGGCTATGGCGACGCGCTGCTGCTCTCCGCCTGAAAGCTGGGCAGGAAAATTGACCAGTCTGTCTCCCAGGCCCACTTCAACCAGAATCTGCCCGGCATCCATGGGATCCTTGCAGATCTGTGAAGCCAGTTCAACATTTTCTTTTGCAGTAAGGTTCTGGATAAGGTTGTAAAACTGGAATACGAAACCTATCTTGTACCTTCTGTAGGTTATGAGCTGTCTGGGCTTATATTCATTTATCCTCTGTCCGTCAACAATTATCTCACCTTCATCACAGGTATCCATCCCTCCGAGAATATTGAGTACGGTGGTTTTTCCCGCACCGCTCGGGCCGACTATAACTACAAATTCTCCCCTGTTTATCTCAAAGTTTATTCCATTTGCGGCATTAATGGTAACCTGCCCCATTTTATACCGCTTGAACACATTTTTAAATTCAACAAATCCCATATATGCCTCCATTATTTTTTTATCATTGTTATCTTCAATTATATGTGCATACAAGCCGGAAAAGCTGCTGTTGCAAAATGAGCAAATGAAAATCATTTCTAATATTTAATTATATATCTGGAAAACGAATATTAGATAGGTAATTTTGAAAATTTTGCATACTTTTTTACTGGTTTTTATAGTGAAATTAACCTCTTCAACCGGTATAAATATGCCTCCTGGAGGGTATAAATAATAATGCCACTTTCATACTTCGCAGCAATTCTCTCCACGATTTGAAACGTTTATTCCCATAAGAAAGTGAGTTTAATATTAATCGCCAGGTGAATTTATGATAATTCAGTGTGAAAGGAAGGAATTTATTCTGCAGGACGATCTGATAGCCATAACCCGCGATGATAAGTTTATCGGCTACGGCAAGGTTATCGCAGTACTTGAAGAGCACGTGCTTGTTGATGTTGATGCAAATGCCAGTAAATCATTATTTGAAATTTTCAGTGAAGAAATACCTTGTGATTTCACCTTTGTCAATGAGAAATATTGTCCGGAAAGCGGTGAATTGAAGAAAGATACAGAGGGCAGGTGATACATTACCTGCTCTATTTATTTTGCCGGAAAAATACCATTGCTCGCTTCCTCTGCCATTCGTTAACAATTTGTTCTAAATTTTATAACAAATTATTAATTAATTCTTCGTAAAATATACATAATTAATAGCTATCATATAAGCATAAGGTAATTCACAAAAAAACATATGCTTTATTATTAAATACTTATAAGCGTCCAACAGAC
Source organism: Ruminiclostridium cellobioparum DSM 1351 = ATCC 15832 (assembly GCF_000621505.1). GTDB lineage: Bacteria > Bacillota > Clostridia > Acetivibrionales > DSM-1351 > Ruminiclostridium > Ruminiclostridium cellobioparum. The sequence continues at coordinate 31,892 of NZ_JHYD01000049.1, read as the reverse complement.
GCGGAAGGGAGTCGGTTATGAATAATAATTTTAACAACGATGACTGGAACAGCCAAAGTCAATATAACTTTAATTATGATAATCAGGGATATTACAAGGAAATAGTGGTTCAGCCCAGAAAAAAACGGAGCGGCAGATTTATTACTTATCTTTCGCTGGTTCTGGTAACCTCACTGGTAACCAGCTTTGCAGTGGGCGGTGTTATGTATTCGAATTTCTCCCGGCAGCTGGACAGCCAGGTAAACTCTCTAAAACAAGCTGCCGTCACCCAAACCTCGAGTGATGGAGGTTCATCGCCTACAAAGCTTTCCACAGCAACTGACAATGTAAAGGCCACAAATTTGTTCAGCACGGGCACGGGTGAACTGACCGTGGCACAGATAGCAAAAAAAGTCGGACCGTCAATAGTGGGAATTAAAATGTCGGTTCCAAATACAAGGCAGTCACCTTTTTACAGCAGCAGGTCCTCAACCTCCGACTCTGAAGGTTCAGGAATTATTTTTACAGAGGACGGCTATATAATAACAAACTATCATGTGGTACAATACGCCGACCCCAAGAATGGTGCTGCCAATACTGCACTGACCGTTTATCTGCCGGATAAAAGGGAAGCAAAGGCCAAATTTATCGGCGGTGACAGTGAAAATGATCTTGCGGTTATAAAAATTGATCTGACAAACCTTCCTGCCGCAGAGCTGGGTGATTCGTCAGAGGTCGAAGTTGGAGATCCAGCAGTTGCCATAGGCAATCCGCTGGGTATGGAATTTGCCGGTTCAGTCACCTATGGAGTTATAAGTGCCCTGAACAGGCAGCTGAAAACAGGAGATAACAGCTTGACCCTTATTCAGACTGATGCAGCTATAAATCCGGGCAACAGCGGTGGTGCCCTTGTAAATAAAAAAGGACAGGTAATCGGAATAAATTCAGCAAAAATTTCAGTTGAAGGCATTGAAGGACTGGGCTTTGCAATCCCTATGAACACTGCGAAACCCATAGTTGATCAGTTAAAGACCTATGGATATGTAAAAGGAAAGCCATTGATCGGAATATCCGCCCAGGAGGTCACAGCCGAAATCTCCAGAATGTATGATCTGCCCGTCGGAGTTTATATCTCCGAAGTCACACAGGGAGGAGCTGCCGAAGCTGCCGGTATCCATAAAGGGGATGTCCTTGTAAAACTTGACGGTTCAAAGATAGAATCCATGGCCGACCTGGATGCCGTCAAAAAAAACCATAAAGCCGGTGATACTGTGAGTGCCGTAGTTTCAAGAGACGGTAAGGAAGTTACCTTGAGTATAACCTTCAGTGAAGACAAATAAGAAATTATCCAAAATTCGTATAAACCCCATATCGTGGTTGGTTTTACCCCTATTAAATTCACAAGGAGGCCCGTGACAAAAATCACGGGCTTCCTTGTTTCAATTCAATGGAATGATATATCAGGCACCTGTTAATTGGGCAACCTGCTTTTGCAACGTATTCAGTTGTTTCTTCACGGCAGTCATTTCGGTCTGCTGTTTTTTAACTACCGAGGTCAGCACCGCTACTATATCCATTATTGAAATAGCCTGGGAGTCCGAAGTCGTAAATATTCCCGGCACATCTTCGGCAATAAACCCGATATTATGTTTCTTCAGATAGTTATTCTTGTAGTCGAAAGTAACCGGATTCAGCTTTTTCAGCAATTCCAGGGCTGTTTTTACAGGCAGCTCCTCGATATTCTCCTTGTAAACCGCCGAAGAAGTCTGGGCAACACCTGCTGCTGTGATATTACTTGCCTGTATAACACCTTCGATATCCAGTTTTATTCCGTCATCCGGGGTCTTGCCGATACCTACATCTCCTGTAGGAGTTATCCTGATGGCTTCACTTCCGTTATCGGAATAGAGAACCGGGTGTTTATGTCCTACAAACTCCACAGGCTTCATATCGTCGGCTGCCCCTGCCATCCATATCTTACCGGTGCTGTCCCAGCTGATTTTACCTTTTACGGTATCAGCAGTTTCAATTCCGCTGCTCAGTGTAAGAATACCTGTTATGTCGGCTGCGGCGGCTTTCAGCTTGCCGTTGTTTACCGTCAGATTGGTTGCAGTCAGGCTTGTCGCTGTAATAGTTGCTGCTGTGGCAGTTCCTGTACTAAGACTTCCTGCCGAGAGAGCTCCGCTTATATCTGCGCTGGCTGCTGTCACTTTTCCGCTTATACCCGCATCTCCGGTCACATCCAGCTTTTTAAGGGGGTTGGTGTTGCCGATTCCCATATTTCCGCCCTTAACTGTCATAACACCGGTAATGCTGATGATTTCAGGATGGGTATGCCCTTCAAGGGAAATGCTGTTCATGTCCCCGTCTATGCCGGCCCTCCATTTTTTATCTGTTTCGCTCCAGAGGATCTGCGCTTTCTTTTCGTTGCCTGCACGGGTCAATTCAATACCGCTGTTGACATTGAGCGCTCCGCTGACATTGACATTTCCCGCATTCAATGTAGCTGCCCCGAGAATACCCGAGATAGCCGCTTCGGCTCCGGAAATTTTACCGGTTGTGTAGAATTCTGCTGCTGAGGTTTTACCGGTAGTATAGAATTCTCCAGCCGTTACCTTTGCACTGATTTTAGCATTTCCGGACACCTCCAGCTTTTCAGAGGGAGAAGCCGTACCGATCCCGATCTTGCTGTCTTTTACAGTCATAACTTCCGTTATGGCAGTGAGCTCGTCATGCTGATGGTCCTTGAAGCCCAATGTCTTCATATCAGTTGCAGTGCCGGCCTGCCAGACATCCTCCCTCTCATTCCATATGAGAAGTGCGCTGGGTGCTGTTCCGCCCCTGAAGGCTTCTATTCCGGCATCCTTATCTGCCGGGTCTTTCTGTGGATCATATTTATTTATTGTTATAATATTGTCTTCCACATCAAGATTGGTGGCATTGACTGTAACAACCTCACCGTTTACAGTAAGATTTCCGCCGACTGTCAGATTTTTTGTTATCATTCCGTCAACGGACTTCATAACACCGCTGATATCGGCATTGGCACCCTTTAAAGTTGCCTCCGCGGTTATTGAACCCGAGGCTGCTATCCCTACGGCCTTTATGTTCCCGCTGACATCAAGTTTTGCATCTGCCGCTGATTTTCCTATCGCAACATTTCCGCTGCCGTCAACATTCACTGCAGCCGAACTTCCCGAATACAAGCTGTTATGAGTATGTCCTGCCAGTGATATGTTCTTGAGACTGTTCTCCAAACCTGCCTGCCAGGTATCGCTGTCTTCATTCCAGTATAATTTTGCGATCTCTTCACCCGGAGCTCTGTACACTTCATAGCATTCCCTTGCCGTGACCTTTCCTCCGAACACAGCACTGCCGGATGTTTCCACAGTATTTTTAACGGTTATTTTACCATTAATGATTGTATCCCCCGATACATCCAGTCTTGCCTTTGGGTCCTGAGTGCCTATGGAAACATTCCCATACTGGTCCGACTTGACAGAAACTGTTTGATTGTCCTTGGCATAAAGATTATTTTGTTGTCGGGAATCACCGGATGATATCTCCTTCAGATCATCGCCCACACCGTAATACCAGCCCTGTGTATCCTCATCCCATACAATTCTGGCCGGATCGCGCTTTAATACCTCAGTATTCCTGTCTACTTCTATCCCCTTTTTAAGGGAAAGATCGTCCATTTTAAGGGAAAAATCGCCCATAACCTGAAGACTTCCGGTAATTTCAGCACTTCCGGCCGTTAAAATCCCGGTAACGTTGGAATCACCTGTAACCTCCATATTACCGTTTACAATTGCATTCCCTGAAACATCAAGTCTCTCTTTGGGCGCCTGGTTTCCAATACCGACTTTACCGGTGCTGTCGGCGCATATAAAACCTTCCTGACCGACTCCTATAATCCATTGATTTGTATCTGTGATCCATTTGATAACGGGGTCGGGTTCTTCTCCCCTGTCGATCTGTATACCGTCTTTAACCCTAAGGCTGCCATTTATATATGCACTTCCCGCATTTATCTCATCGTCAATGATTGCCGAAGCGGAATGTATACTCCCATCCTGGCTTATCCTTAAGAGCTTCGGACTGTTGGCCATACCGATCTTCCAGTTGCCGTTGGTTTCATCCCAGGCCAGTATGGCGCTGTTCTCAGTAACCCCCCTGTAAACTGAAATCGTACTGTCAACCTTTTTCAGCTCCCCTGTATCAAACCTGTTCAGAATAAGGGAATTGCCGATTATTTCTATGTTTGAACTGCTTATCCGGGTCAGGCCGCCTTTAACCTCCAGATTTCCAAGTACAGCCAGATCCTGACCTACTGTGAGGTCATGGGCAACATCTATATTTCCCGAAACCCGTGTACTTAAGGCAAGTATATCTCCTTTTTCATTATAGATCTGGCCGTGGCTGTGCAGGGAGTCTGCATTCTTCTTTGCTGTGAGCTTCTCCCATGCCTTTCCCGAGGGAACTTCCCTCAAATCTTCTCCCAGACCCATTTTCCAGATTCCTGCATTTTCATCCCAGATCATCCTGGCCTTTGGTTTTGCTTCACCGCGGAATATTTCTATGCCGCTCTCATTCAGCGGAGGATTTTCTCCGGTAAACTTGTTCAGAATCAATGTATTGCCGTCAACTTCACTGTCTATCTTTTTAATTACATTGTCTACCGAGCTCAGGTTTCCCAATACTTCAAGATCGCCCGATATGGTCATCGGACCGCTGACAGCCAGTGTTCCGGTAACTTTTGTATTCTTGTTTATACTGATGTCACCGCTGGAGTTTACATTTATCACAGGGGTACCTTTTTTGTCACTTACTACGCTGTGGGTATGGAGCGTATCGGCTGAAGACATTTTGGTGAGTGAATCCCATTTATCCCCATATGGCAAATCCTTCATATTGTCCCCGGTGCCGATCTTCCACTTTTTCTCTGCCTCATTCCAGACAATTTTAGCATTGGGGTCGGATCCCCGGTAGACCTCCAGCCCTCCCTCATTACTTATGGGCTGACTTCTTCCGGTGTATTTGTTTACTACAATTACATTGTCATCAACTTCAATTGTCTTTACGTTCTTAACGGTCTTGGTCCCGTCAACCTGAAGATCCCCTTTTACTACAATCGAACCCTCGAGGGAGACATCACCCTTTATTGAAGCATTGCTCCCGACGGAAATATCGCCGGTTACAGTCAGATCACTGCCTATTTTGGTGTTTCCGTCACTGTCTATATAAACTACCGCAGCATCCTCTTCGTCTACAAGGCTCCCGTGCCTGTGCAGCTGATCGGCATTTTGACCGTGCGTCAGATATTCCAGTTCAATGCCGCTGGGTATGACCGTCATGCTGCTGCCTGTACCAATCTTCCAGCTGTCGCTGCCTTCGTCCCATATAAGTCTTGCATTTGGCAATTCGTCTCCGCGGTATACCTCCAAACCACCTTCAAAAAAAGGTGTCTGATTATCGTCAGGCTTGTTTACCAGTATGACGTTTTTTGTTACAATCTGTTCAATCTCCTGGTATTGCTTTCCCTTTAAAGCAATCAGTTCTCCTTCTACAATGAGATTCTTTGCCACTGAGAGATCGGAATAGACTTTCACATCCCCTGTGGGAGTCGCACCCATTACCAGTGTTCTGTCACTGTTATAAAATTCACTGTGGTTATGAAGCATATCTGCATTTGTTCCCGTGGTCAGGTCCTGCCAGGACTGTCCGTAGGGAATGTTGTACATGTCGGCTCCAAGTCCTATCTGCCAGTGCTTGTCGGTTTCATTCCACACCAGCTTGGCATTGTCCTTCTCACTGGGGACTTCAATACCGCTCTTTGCTACCACACTTCCGTTGACTATAACTTTATTCTTAATATTTACATTTCCACTGTCGTCTGCAGTCAGGACGGGATTATCATCCGGATCGCTGATAGTACCATGCTTGTGGAGGGTGTCGGCATTTGAGCCGTCATGCATCTTATCCCAATCAGGGCCATAAGCCAGATCATATATTCCGCTTTCCGCTTCATTTCCGCCGGCATCGGTCCCCGCTCTCCAGGTCCCCTTGTTCTCATCCCACAAAAGCTTTGCATTTGGTATGGTCCCGCCCCTGAATACCTCCACCCCGCTGCTCTGCATCCTGGGTTCGGTTTCATCCTGGTTGGGAGTGTACTTGTTAACAGTTAGCATATTTCCGGTCATAACAACATTTGTTGTATTTAATGTTGTATTCTCTCCGTTCACACTCAAACCCCCGGCAGCTGAAAGGGTTCCTGTTACGGCTGCATTTTTTGCAATTTTAACCGCTCCGCTGGAATCAACCTTAAAAACTTCACTGTTGTTTGCATTAACCGTGAAAACGCCGTTAACGCTGGCATTACCGTTTGTTTTCAACTCACCGCTGATAACCTTTCCGGAAAACTTGGTATAGGGTGAACGTACTTCAAGGCCGTCATTCTGCCCCAGTGTCCGGTCAATTAATCCACCTATGCTGGGCAGGTTCAGTTTGTCCTTTTCGCCTATGTATATTTTTGCAAATTCCTGTGCCGTACCCTGAGTAACGGCATATTTACGGACCTGGGTTATACCGTCGGATTCTTTTTCGGACACTTCGCCTATTACCTTTCCGCCCGAACTGGAAGGAATCAGTCTTACTCTGGCTAAAACGATTTCCCTGCTGGGATCGACAGGCGGCTTGCTGCTGTGTTTTATCCTGCCGCGCTCCCATATGTGTATTTCCTTGTCTCCGCCCTTTTTACTGTCTTTGTCGGCATCAGCCTCTTCATATACTGCCGTAATATATATATCGGTATTTACATCATACTCCGATAAATCAACAGGGTTGTCAGGATGGCCGTCACAAATCCAGATTTCCTGGCTGAACTTCTCATTTGTATCATCCTTTGCTATTCTATTGAGCGCAAGCCCCTGTGATACAGTGACCTTGGGATAGCCACCCACCGGGTTGACGGCCAGCCCGTCTACAACTCCCCAGTCGTGAAAAAATCTGTTATGAAGACGCTGAAGTTTCATGTGGTATTCCTGCTCAAGAGCAAGGTCTTCTTCTTTCAGCAACAAACCGTTAAAATACTTCATACGCTTGATTTGGTTTGACATTTTTCGTTCCTCCGAATTCTCAAATTTATGAAACCCGCACCTTGTGTTTCAGCTAATTACTTACCTCCTCTTTAGGCATCAGGTCCTCCAAAGCCTGTATTGCTCCGCTTATTCTCAAAAGTGTCTGTGTCAGATTGGCGCGTTTCGCATCCAGTTCCTCCAGAACCTTTTTTCCGTTTTCAAATTCGTTTTTCAATTCCTTTAGACGTTCCTCAAGCTGTTCTTTCATTTTTCAACTCCTCCAATTCGTAATAGATTTAATAATTTATTTTACCTTTGGGATTTTAAATTTATTGGAATTACAAGGTTCTTTTTACGAACCCTTAAGGGCTGCAACCTTTTTCTTTAACTTGTTCAGAATTTTCTCCTGCTCTTTGACTTCACTTACCAGAACTGCAAGGATCTCAACAGGACTTACAGCCTTTTTGTCGCTGGCCGCAAACACCTCGGGTACTTCTTCCGCAATGAAGCCCATGGTGGTTCTTCTGGAATCACCCTTGAAATTGAACTCAACCGGTTGAAGATTGTTAAGTGCGGACTGTGCCGAGCTCTTTGACAATTCTTTAATATTCTCCTTGTATTCCCTTGTGGAGGTATAGTACAGATTGCCGTCCACATACGTACCTCCGCTTGCATACAGACGCAGTCTGTCTCCGCCCGTTCCATAATAGGTATAGCTGATAGTCCTGTAGTAACCGCAGGGATTTTTCACCCAGCTGTAAGGACAGGTACTTACAAATTCAGTGGTTGTATATGACTGTAAATTGGTATCATTGGCTATTCCTATTTCGAGGGTCATATTTTCGCCCCCGCCCCGGAGTGCGTCCGAATAATACCTTATCCAGGCAGCATCTCCGCTGCCTCCGTATGGGTCCCTTGGCCACATTAAACCCTTGACGTCACAGTTTCCTACCCCGGGTATGATAGCACCCTTCGCTGCAAGATTTCCTGTAACTTTAAGAGAGCCGTTGACGTCCAGCCGGTCCCAAACCGATACTTTCCTTTCCTGTCCGGCCGACCTGTTTCCCACTATCATCAGAGTTTTATAGGTGCCCGTATCATTGGATATTTCAGCATTTTTTGAAGACAATTCCGTGAAACCGCTCCATACCGATGTAAATCGCAGAGGATTGGAATTGCTCATTATGCGTGTATAACCATATGAGTCCAGGCTGTCATTAGGCGCTGTAGTTCCTATTCCGGTCCCGCCTGCCGATATTATGGAAATATTATCATCTGCGTCGTTGGAGACACCGATTTCCAGGGTACAGGCTTCTCCCGATCTGGGATAATACTTGATCCATGCCGAATCTCCCGAACCTCCTCCGGGGTCATTCGGAAATACAATACCGTTGTTGCTTCCTGATCCTGCTGTTACATTCAGAGCCTGTGAGAGCTGCATGCTTCCGTTAACATAAAGTAGTCCTGCCACATCCAGCCTGTCCCATATGGCAACCTTCCTGCCCTGTCCGGCCGATTGGTTTCCAACTATCATCAGAGCCTTATGGTATGTGGTATCGTTGCATATTTCGGCCTGATTTGTTGTAAGATCAGGGAAAGCCGTCCATTCCGAAGTAAACCTTACAGGGTTTGACTTGCTCAGCAGTCTGACGCTTCCTGCCACGTCCAGCATATCGGCACCAGGATTGACTGTGCCTATGCCGACGTTTTTATTTGAATTCCATGACAGGACCGCCTTTTGCCCATTTTCCGCCGTACCCAGCAGACCTCCCTTAAAGCCCGATAATGCAGGTCCGTCCACTTCCATGCCTGAATATGTTCTTCCCTTGCCGTACCATGCCAGCGCCTCAATGGAATTACCGGGAGAAATCAATATTTTTTGCGGAATTGATAAACCGGCTTTGCTGGATACGGCTCCAGAACTTTCCACCTCCAGAACCGCTCCCTTTGATGAGAACAGCCTGCTGTGGCCGTGTTTATCAGCAAAGGACTTATTTATCATTTTATCCCAGTCGGCTCCATGGGCTATAGGGCTCAGGTCGAGACCTGTTCCGGCCAGCCACCGCTCCTCCTCGTCAGACCATACTATCCTGGCATCCGGCTCGTCTGCGCTTCCCCCGCGGAAAACCTCAAGGCCTCCGTCTCTCTTAGTCCATAACTCAGGTTTATCCACGTTTATACTGTTAACCTGCAGGATGTTTTCCTCTGTTTCAAATTCCGGCGTGGGTTTGCCGTCCTTTTTGGAAACCAGCTGTCCCTGAAACCACAGATCCTTGTCTATTTCAACTTCTCCGCTGAAATTTACCATTTTTGAAACCATATCCAGCTGGCTTTCGCTTGAGGTAACCTGTTCTGCTGCATTTACAAAAGGCACACCGTCTATCTTGTCACCAAATTTGAATATAAACTTTTTAAGTTCAAGTACACGTGCATAGGGTCCTGCATACACCCGCAGGGGAGTGCCGTCGGTATCGGTATCAAAAATACATGTACTGTCTATAATCACTTCATCATATACGATACTTGAACCATCACTGTTTTCAGTTTCCTTCCGCACAATTTTGGGTACCACCCTTGCCAGCAGGACATTTTTTTTGATGTCGGCCGGCTTTGTGCTGCTATGACTGAGCTGCCCCCGTTCCCATATATGGATCTCCTCGCCCTGACCTTTTTCATTATCCCTGTCGGCTCCTGTTTCGCAGTAGCTGACGGATATATATATATTGTCACCTGCATCATATTCGGAAAGATCAAGGGGATTGTCCGGGTGCCCCTCATATATCAGTATTTGCCTGCTTGTACTCTCTTTGACGTCGGCCCCGCTTTTCTCATCAACTAAATCCAGTGCAGCTCCCTCTGTAACAAGTACCTCCATGCTGCTGTCGATTACCGGCCTGACTTCAAGACCGCATATTATTCCCCAGGTGTGAAGATAGCGGTTATGGAATCCCTGAAGCCTTCGTATATAATCTTTATCCTGGCCATAGTCTTCTGCTTTTAAAAGGAGTCCGTCAAAGTAGTTCATTCTTTTTAATTCTTTTCCCATTTGCCTCTTCCTCCGGATACTCATAATACTGCAAAATACTCTGCATAAAGCCATTTATCAGGAAGCAGAGGCCTCTTCTTTGTGCACCATCTCCTCAAGCACCTGTATTGCTCCGTTTATACGAAGCAGTGTGTATGTAATATTGGAACGTTGATTTTCCAATTCTTCCATCACCTTTTGTCCGGCCTCCAGCTCAGCTTTCAGTTCATTGATTCTCAACTCGATTTGTTCTTTCATCCGTAAGTCCTCCTTTTTATTAGTTTTTCTGGGCAGCTATCTGTTCCAGATCCTGCTGCAGTTTGGTTATAGCCTTCCTTTGATCCTTTACCACACTTGTGAGAACAGCGATGATTTCCATGGGGCTGATGGCCTTCTGATCTTTGGCAGCCACTGCATTTGGCATTTCCTCAGCTATAAAGCCCAATGTTGTTTTTTCGTGATCCCCCTTGAAATTGAAGCTCACAGGATTCATTCCCTCAAGAATCTCCTTGGCTTTTTTTGTTTGAAGGTTTGAAATATTTTCCTTCAGATTGCGGGAGGAACTGTAATAGAAATAACCATCCACATAAACTCCTCCGCTGGCATAGAGCCTTATACGGTCTCCTCCGCCATAATATCCGCCTGTCCCGGGATCATTTGAAATTCCTATTTCAAGGGTCATGTTCTCTCCGCCGCCGCGGCTGGTATCCGAATAATATTTGATCCAGGCCGCATCCCCGGTACCTCCGTAATAGTCCTTGGGGAAGGTTATTCCGTTATTATCCCCTTTTCCGACACTGGGGATGATTGCACATATGGACTGGACATCGCCATTGACCAGGAGATTGCCGTTAACGTCCAATTTGTCCCATATGGATACCTTTCTGGTTCCGCTTGACCTGTTGCCCACAATCATCAGAGATTTGTAATTTGAGGTATCATTGCTTATTTCTGCCTGATTCGCCGCCTGATCCGGAAATCCGCTCCAGGAAGAGGTGAAACGCAGCGGATTGGACCCGCTCAGGACCCTCATCCAACCGTTTACATCCAATTTATCCCCCGGATTCAGGGTGCCGATACCCACATTTCCCGATGGCATCAGAGCAATATTGTCGTTTGCATCATTGGAAATACCTATTTCAAGAGTGCAGGCTTCACCGCTCCTGGCATAATATTTCAACCATGCGGTATCGCCCGAGCCTCCTCCGGGGTCACTTGGGAATATAATACCGTTTTTGCCGTTTCCCGCACTGGGAGTCAGCACCTGTGACAGCTGCATGTTGCCGTTCACATATAAAAAGCCGTTTACATCCAGCCTGTCCCATATGGCTACTTTTCTGGTCTGTCCGGCCGACTGGTTTCCTGCTATTATCAGAGCCTTATGATAATTTGTATCATTGCTTATCTCGGCACAGTTTTTATTATTGTCCGGCAGCCCCGACCACATGGATGTGAACCTCAGAGGGTTGGACTGGCTCAATATCCGTACACTTCCGGTGACCTCAAGTTTGTCATCCGTGGGACTTTGAGTGTCTATGCCCACGTTTCCCTGGCTGTTCCAGGATATTACCGGCTTTTGCCCGCCATCAGAGGTTCCAAGTATTCCGCCCTTCAAGCCATACAAAACCGGGCCGTCCACATTTATCCCGGCAAACAGCTTGTCGCTGCCGAACCAGCCCAGGCCGTGAGCCGTATTATCAGAGGCTCTCAGCAAGATGTTCTTATCGTTAAGGCAGAGATTCCCTTTGACTGACAGGTTCCCGGAATTGTCCGATTCCAGCGCATTTCCTCCCTCATAGCTCAGTACCGAATGCCTGTGGAGGTCATCCGCCATATCATTTTTTATCAGCCTTTCCCATATGGGTCCGTAGGCTATATCCCAGATATTGTCACCATACCCGATCTTCCAGTGTTTTTCGGATTCCGACCACACCAGCCTTGCATCAGGGTAATCGGTGGAATCACCTCTGTAGACCTCCAGTCCGCCATCCTGTCTTGTCCATTCACCCTCGGAGGGCTTGCTGTTAACCTGGACAAAGCAATTTGAAACCAGAAGTTCATTTTCCTTGGCATCATCATTTTGCAGCTTTCCGTTGACTATGAGATCACCCATAACGTTGACCGAGCCGGTAAAATTTGCCTTTGGTGCGTTAACCTCAAGCCCTATGCCTGCACTGCCCCTGTCCAGGGCTTTAATAGATGGCATTCCGGCTATATCTTCACTCAATTTGAATATTATTTTCTCTATAGCCAGTACACTGCCCGCAGGACCGGCGTATCTTCTCAGCGGAGTGCCGTCTGACTCCGAATCAAATATACAGTCCTTCCCCAGGTATTTTTTATTGTCAATCCATTGCATGCATACTCTGGCCAGAATTACATTTGCCATCTGATCAGGCGGTTTGGCCTTGGCAATTTTGATACGTCCCCGTTCCGATATGTGTATTTCTTTACCCTTGCCTTTTTCCAGATCATCCTTGTCCAAAAACTCTTCTTCGTAACTTACATAAATATACAAATCTTCTCCCGAGCTATAATCTGATAAGTCTATAGCCCTGTCGGGGTGATTGTCCGTTATATAAATATACTGGCTGGTACTTTCACCATTTGCCGTCACCGTCTGATTTATGGCGATTCCTTCCTTGACGGTCACTTGTAAATACTTCACCGACGGTTCAACCTCAAGACCGGCTACAATACCCCAGGTATGCAGATACCGGTTATGCAGCTGCTGAAGCCTCATCTGATATTCCTGATCAAGCTTGTAGTCTTCTGCTTCCAGCAGGAGTCCGTCAAAATAGCGCATTCTTTTTAATTCTTTACCCATTGCCACTTCCTCCGGATATTCATAATTATTTAACCTACCGATTGCCTAATCTTCTATCATACCTCCAACAAGAGTATCTCTTCCGACTTTTGAGTAAATTCCTATTCTCATTGAAGGTATTTCAACATTAAGCTTGTAATTTGCATAAAAAGGTTTTTCACTTTCTATGACCCTGCGCATCAAAGCCACCTTATTGTTCAGCATACTCCTGCTGTGGGCCGGAATTATTGCATTCACTGAAAAGAAGCAGGGTGATGAACTGCCAACCATGGTATTCCGCCCGATCTCTCTGGAGTTCCCTATTCTGGAGGTTTCCTGAAATTCATCAATTGATATGGTGGTTTCATCTCCTGCGTATAGCTGGAGGTATTCCAGCAGGCCATTGCAGGTTCCGCGCTTCTTATACAGCTGGACAATGGCACTTATCATATCCCTGTTTATGGTTGAACGTGTCTGCTCCAGCGGAAGCAGCTGGGTGGGCAGGGAGTCTTTCTGCTCCTTGTCCTCTGTCCCGTAAAATTCCGCCGCATCCTCCAGCTCAAGAGCCACCCATCCTGCAAGCCATTGCAGGAACTGCGGAGGAGCCAGGGCCGGATCAAGATATTTGTCGAATCTGTCCACCAATTCCTCTATACCGAAAGTTTCCTGTCTTTCTGTTCCTCCAGCCAGAATTTGTTCAAAAGCTTTTAAAAACCGGCCAAGAAAATAAGTGTCATCGGTCTGGGTATTTCCCTTCTGAAATATTCTGGGAAGGTATTGGGTATATTTGCTGTACTCCTCATAACTCATGCTTCCACCTCGATATTTAATTCTTTTAATTTAATGAGCTGGTGAGGTTTGAGAGCCGGAGCCTCCAGCTCTATCTGCTTTACATGATCAATCCCCGGAATCCGCTCCACAAGATAGTATAAGTCGGATTTATAGAGGTTTCGTCCAAGAGGCCAGCCTTTCTTTCCTTCACCGCCCTGTATGGGGTCTATATGCTCTTCTATGACACTTCGGATGGTATCGGCCAGTTTTTTATCCCTGGCGGCTACCAGCATGTTTATTTTGATGTCCTGATAATCGGGATCCACCACATGAACACGGTTTGTAAGAACCTTTCTTTCCGAAAGGTACTGTTTTACATACTGCTTGATATTATATGTCTCCTTCATCAAATCAGACTGATTCTGAGTAGACACGATGAGAATTACCGAAACATGTCCGAATTGTTCGGCATCCTCGGCCTTTTTGTTTTCCATATCCCTGTTGGCAAGACATATGGTCCTTGCGGATATATCGGGAAAATTCTCCTTAATATCCGGTTTCTCCATTAATGCCCTGTATGCCAGCATTTCATAATCCTCAACAGTAACGGCTCTGGTGCATTCCGAAAGCTGCTGGACTCCGCGCCGGATTCCCGAGGCCAGTTCCTCACCTTCGGCAAGCTGTATTCCAAGCAGCTTGAGGAAGCGCAGATAGTTTTTTTCCGGAATCTGATCAATACGGTAGATAATCATTTCACATAACCATGCAAACAATTCAACCAGTGTTATACCGGGATCAGAGGGATTGTGATTTGTCCATTCGGAAGTATATACCGGAATCAGGGATTTCGCTTCCTTCACCAGTTCTTCAAAAGTGACGTCGTCCAGGTTCTGTAATGGCAGCGACATTTGTCTACCTCCTTTCACATTATTTTTTATTGTAAATCAAATGTATTTACCGGTTGTCAATCCCGGGAAGTCATGCAGTAGCTGCAGGGTTCCGCGCCTGTCACATCACTTGCCTTTTCAAGGTACCTTCTGTCCTCTTTAAGAATTTCCGTTATGTGGCACTGGTCGGTTATATTGCTGACATCATGAATTATTCCGGTATCCCTGTTTAAAAGATAGGGAAATTGAAGGTCGGGCTTTTTGTTTATAAGATGAACACCGCTGAAAACAATTTCATCCTCTTCCAGGAAAACATCCCCCGACAGCACCTCGGTAATCTTCAGAGGCACTGTATTTGTATATTCATCATTACGGCTTAAATAAACAATATCGCGGGGTTCCGGAACAGCCATTTTGATAAAGAAGGTTTCCTGACCGGCCTTTATTTCATTTAATATGAAGGAGCGTATTGTCAGATCCTGTGTTACGGCTACTTCAATATCACTGCCTACAGGGTAGTCGGATGTTAAAGGACCTCCCTCATCTGTGATACACTCAAGGACATCTCCGTCAACAGATTTTATAACCAGCTTTTCAGTGGGATAGTTCCTGCACTTCAGTTCTATTTTATGTCCCTCCCTGAACCCTTTAACCAGGAGAGTCTTCACGGGCTTGCCCGGTTCCAGCTTCTGTGCGAGAGCGAATACTATCCTGTTATCCTTACTTTTAACAGCGCTGTATGTGGGGTATGGAATATCAGGTTTATACGGCCCGTCCTTAAGTTGTTCCAGATTGAGCGTGCAGCATTGGACCGAAGCTTTAACGGTAATATCCGAAATGTAATCAACACCGGGTGTATTCTTTATTACTGAACAAACTTCGGATATATACAAATTCTTTCCAAGGGTCCAGCCTGTTTTTTCCTGCCCGCCCCGCAGAGGATTTAAAAATTCTCTGAGATTATCGATAATCTGTCCCTCTATCATTTTTGACGACTCGGAATTAAAGTATTTTACAGCTGCTTCAACCCCTATACGTATATAATCCGGGCCTATTACATCCAGGCGGGGGTAATTGGCGGTATTCAGGACAGCTGCAATTCTTTCCGAGAGATATCTGTCTATTTCATTAAGCAATTCCTGGCTTGGAACGGGTTTTGGATCATTATATTCCGGAACCACGATTACCGTTGCCTTACCCGGTGTAAAATCCAGCTCCCGGTCCATTGTGGGAAAGCATTTAACCAATGCAATCTGAGGGGCGGCTTCACGCACCAGCCATTCCACATCTTCACAGGTTATTCCGCGGTCCCAGCTTTTCAAAGTGTGGGGCCCACGTATTCTTGATTCCCCGGTTTCCTCCTGGTCAAAGCCTCCGTCGGCAGCCAGGGGATTTGTTAATGAATCTATTCCGGCAAAATTATCCCACATCTTTTTAATGGTATTTGCCTGTACGTTTCCGCGTGCCCCGCCGCCATACCTGTAGTCAGAGATTATATTTTCCTTTCCTGCAGGCGGTATCATACCGCTTTTTCCGTCTCCGAAAGTAAGAGTTCCGCTGCCGGAATCAAGCATATAATGCCTGCCGTCCGGTCCTGAAAGCGAAAAACTCTGCACTTCCTCCCAGATTACCGGATCACTTTGTCCCAATGTTTCACGCACTTTTACCACCTGTCCCGGTAAAACCGGTGTACGGGCAAACTGGAAAATCTGATCGGGTTCACCGTTGCTCGAACCGATTATTTGCTCCTTAAGGGTACTTGCGTTCGCCCCCCATACGGCATTTGAATATATTGTGTTGATTTCAGGATGTGATTCGAAATAACCCTCTTCAAGCCTTGCACGTATCCAATACTGCCTGGCTCCAAAAAGCGGAGTCTTTTCTATGTCGGCAGGTATGACCAATTGCTGTATCTCTCTTCTTGTAAAATCCCTGATAGCATCATTTACACTCAATGTAAGCCATTTTCTGCCGTTCCAGTACTCCCAGGCTACCACAGGATTATGCCCTACCTGATCTCCGGTCAGCGGGAAAAACAATGACAGCGGCAAATTGCTTATATCCCTGTCAAATCCCAGGTATAAAGCCGGATCAGTATCAGTACAGGTTGAAAACAGTTTAAAGGTTTTCCCCTCGGCCGAACACTCATTTGTTCTGTCAACAAACAGGAAATTGTTTTCGGTAATTACAGCCTGAGGGCATTCTGACCTGGATGTATATATATAGTCAAATAATATTTCTTTGATTGAAGGGGGAAGAAAACTGGCCTGGGTATACACCACCTGAGAGAGATTTACTTCTTCGTTTTGTATTGTAACCGGCCTGGTGTCATAATTTATTGTGCTGTCGGTCCCATAATTTCCGGCTATTATTCTGAACCGTATCCAGTAGTCCTCCTCACCGTTCAAATTGTACAGGTCTATCTTGGGGCATTTGAATTCCAGCTTTCCGCTTTTGGTGAATGCCTCGGTTTCATCCCTGGTAACATTGCCCTTTTCTCCTGTATTGCCAATTTTTCCGAATTGGGTCCACTTAATCCCATTCCAGTGTTCCAATGCAATAATTATGCCAGAGGCCTGAGGAGAGGCCACCCCTTCCGACAGTTTCAAATTGACGGTTATTCTGGCACTTTCTTTTGAAAAAGCATCTTTACAGGATATATAAAAGGCATCATTAAATGACGGCCGTTCACCAAACGGATAAAAATCCTTGGTCAGATCTATGGGAGCATAATTAAATACAGCTGACTTTGATCTTAAGTCGGTCACCTGAATGTCAGCACTGATTTTGAAGCTCTCTATATCGGGAATGGAATCGGCATTCAGAAGAGGAGATTTCAATTCGGCAAATATCCAATAATATGTCCAGTCTTTCATTTCATTGCTTTTGTCATAACCGGAAATGGTTTTTTGAGAAATTCCTTCGGCTTTCGAAAAAGATATATCCCCGCTGGCAGAAAAAGCCGACTGCCGAACGCCTGTTTCTACCTTTAACGGGACGGCTTCACCCTTTTCATTAAAATAAAACCAGTCAATATCTGCCGGAGTATTTACACTTCCGTTCTGCTTGATATTCATTTTCAGGTTGATTACCGCATCCTTTAAATTTAAAAGGTTATTGTGTCCTATGTAGACGCGGTGCAGGACAGGCGTTTCTCCGCTGAACAGTTTTGCCTTACCGCCGGTGTTTTCGGCCGACAGCAGGAAATCCAAATCACTCCATTTGTCCTTTGAAGGATCTATGCCTGCTGCCTTCACAAGACCGGGACGGATCACTGTCAGATCATCTTCAGTTTCAAAAACCACTTCCTCCTGATTTTCCGGCTGCGCTGAAATCTTTGTCCCTGCGGGAATAAAGCCGTTTTTTTCCCAATCCTCCTTTAGTTTGAACACCAGAGCCGCCTTAGCCACCTTTGGAGAAATGGGGCTGACTCCTATCAAATTGAGAAAGGCTGTAAAATTCTTTTCAGGCGCTTTATTCAATGCTTCAATCACATGTCCCGTCATATTTGCAAATATGTTGATCAATGCATCTGCCTGCTTGTCCGATTTGATTTCTTCTATATCTTCAAATTCCGGACAATGATACAGCAGCAGACGTCTTATTTCATTTGCCAGTTCCTCCTGGCTGCGTTGGTCAATTTTTGGTAAAATAGTAGTCATTATTTCCCCACACTTTCAAGATAAAATGGATATACCAGATTTCCCTTGCTATTACTGGATTTGATAATATACTCAATATTGATTTCTATTACCGGTTCCTGGCGGCTCATGGTGGCCGTTACAGATTGTACTTCTATTCTGGGCTCCCAGTTGAGGAGTGCTTCCTCCACGTAAGTCTGAATCAATGTTGCAGTATTCAAATCGTTGGAGGCAAACACCATCTCATTCAGCCTGCACCCGAAATCCGGCCTCATTACCCGTTCTCCCCTGGCGGTACCCAGTATGAGCATAATAGATTCTTTTATTGATTCTTCGCCTTCCGAAGTACGCATTTTGGCTTTCTTTACGGAAAAGGGATATTTCAGGCCCTTCCCTAAAAAATCTATAACCTCCATAATAACCTCCCATATTTATTAATTTATCGCTTAACCTGTAAAAGGATATAAAGAAAAATAAGCTTCATACGTTAACCTCCTATGAGTACCGTTCCTGCCGCAATTACCTTCCCTACCGGCAGATCGGAGGGATCATTGCAGGTCATGGCGGTGTCCCCGTTTCTGGCCGCCATTTTCCCGTTTATTTTTACAGTGGCGCTTCCCATTTTTATTGTCCCCTTATTGCTGGGGGACCTCTGAAAGCTGTCGCCATTGGGGACGTGCGATGGTGTATTGGTTGCAGTAGAGTCCACCGTAGCAGCGGGTTTCCCCATTATGTTCACATTACTGCTCAGGGCTCCGTCTATAATCCCCGTAAATGGATGGGGCAAAGGGACCGGTACTTTACCGGAACCTACCGGTATCATCACAATATGTATGTCTGTTGCCGTAACCTGATCCCCCTGCTTTGCCGCCGGTTGTCCCATAAATACCCCTCCTTTCGTCTGTCAGTAACTAAAATTTATCCTTTTAAGCTAATTGATATTTACCGTAGCTCCCTTGATAGTCATATTTGCCGATGCTTTTACGTCCATTGAAGAAGAAGCTTCAAACTTTGTTGCAGCCGAAGATTTCATTTCAATTTCCTTTGCGCTTACAGAAAATTTGCCCTTGGCCGAAAACTCAATGTCCTTGTCAGAGTTTACGGTTATTTTGTTATCCTTTGTGCTGATAACAATTTTGTTATTGCCTGACTTGTCAATAACCTTTATATTCTCTTCACCATTTTTGTCATCCAGCTCAAGGATATGTCCCTTGCAGGATTTCAGCGTTATCTTTTCCTCGTTCTGCTTGTCTGAAAACTGCAAAATATGCCCGTTCCGTGATTTGATCACTCTGGTGTTGTTTTTTCCGTCGCTGTTGGTATCGGGCGGAGCGTCTTTTCCATTCCATAGGGCACCTATTATGAAGGGCCGGTTAACATCTCCGTTTTCGAATGCCACCAGAACTTCATCCTCTACTTCCGGAAGGAAAAAAGCACCTCTCTCTTTTCCGGCCATGAATGAAACAATTCTTGCCCAGTTTGATTCCTGCATGCCCAATAGAGGTATCTTGACCTTTACAAGGCCGGGCCCGGGCTTGTCGGAATCATTGGCCGAGTCATTCTTAACAACGACGCCGATCATCACGCCAAAAATCTTCTCTTCACTTTTTATATAATCAGTAAAATTTGAAATACTAATGCCCTCACTCATATTCCAGTCCTCTTTACTTTGAATGTAGTCATATATCCCGTTTTATCTATGTTATGAATAGTTGAAACAATATAATAGCTTCCGCTGAATCGCTCATCTATTCCCAAAATCTTAACCGACTTTCCGGCCCTTACCAGAGGATTGCCATAGCACTTGCCATGTCCCGATATAAATTCTTTCAGGAGGCTGTTATAGGCCGCTTTTGCAGCACTCTGCGCCTCGCTCAGATCAATGAGATTTTCAACCCAGACAGCTACCGGCGACTCTTCGATGGCTTTTGACGAAATATCAAAGCCCGATTCCTTTCCATCCATTTTTGTAGTTTCATCGCCCTTTTTGGCCGTTGCTTCCATTTCCTTCTTTTCTTTTATATCCCAGCCCCGGACCACCACCTGGCTTCCGCGTGTCAATGTCTTCAGCTCCAGCGTCAATTCCTCAAAATCCTTCCTATAAGTAAAGTCCGGAAGTTCAGGCGCTTTTGCCGCCCGTGATTTTACAAAATACATTTTCTTATCGTCGGCATATAACTCGTAATCCAGATATGCAGCCCTCTTCAACAAGAACTCGTAATTGCTGAGATTGTTTTGAAAAACATATGGGTAAACAGTTTTTGAATCGTCCACCTGGGGGGATAATCCGTGCTCCTTTGCTATCTCTCCCGCTATATCACTGTCTTTTTTCTTTGTGAAAACCTTGTTTCTGGTACCCATTCTAAGCCTGTGAAGCATATCATAACCCCTTATTTCCAAAATCGAGTGGCTGCACAGGTTTAGTTCCAGTGATGTGATTTCACCGCTGACCATGGTTTCCACCCTGTCAAGCCCCATTGATACGACTATTTTATCTCCGGGTTTGAAGGTTTTCAGATCTATGCCGCGCCATTTTCCATTATTGCTGTCTACCATGTTCAGCTTGATGGAAAACATTGCAGGCAGGTTTATCTCATCCTCTACAGTTACCGCTTCTACCGCATTCATCAGGTCCCCTGGAAAATCAGTACCGTTTAACTTTATTTTATAGTTTGCAACACTGCCCATAATCCATCACCTTAATCCGGTATAACCAGAGTCCTTCCGAAATCGTTCTTATCGGGGAAACCAAGCGGATTTATTATTTTGTTGACCTCGGCGATTATGCGCCATTTCATGGGATCTTTCAGTGCTTCATTGGCAATCAGGTCCAGCCTGTCACCACTCTTGACTATCCACAGCTTTCTGCAGGCCTCCCTGCCTTCTGCTATCTCCACCTTCTTTTCGGGTTCATCAGATATGAATGTGACATCCAGCAGTGATCTCACAGGAGTTCCGTCTTCTAAAAACATTGTAAACTTCTGATCAATTTTGCTGAGAACACCCCGGTATGTAAACTTTCCCCATATAAACAGGCATACGGGAGGTTTTTTTGTGCTTTTGCCGGGTACTTTGGGATCCAGCAGAGAGGTGATCTTTGCGGTCTCAAGCTTTACATCCCTCCGCCTTTCATAGGTATCATAAAACAGTGATACCTTAAACTCCGGAGTTTCTGTACGTATGAACTGCTTTTTGTCATTTTCCCCGGTATACTTTCCTTCAAAGGAAACAGTGTATTCATTTGGGTTGAACATTACCGTAATTGGACCTGCACCGGCCAAATCCAATGGAATTATTTGTGCCTTTTGTGCCATTATCTAATACCCCTCCGATCTTTTTGAATTCCCAGCCTCTTCTCTATCAGTCCGTATACTTTCTCGGCAAGCTGATTTATTTCCTCAGGACTGTCAATATTGGTCCTTTTGCCGTATGAAGAGGCGGTCAGGGCCTTTGTATATACTTCATTCCTTCCCGGCAGTATATCCCCGGCAAACTGATTTTCTGCCGCAGCAGGTTTTTCCATTTTGGGTTTATATAGTATCAAACCGGAATTTTTACTTTCGGGTAAAAACCCGGGCGTATTTTTTTGTGTCGGCATATGAGCCTGCCTGTGGGCCGCTTCCGGGTCCTGCTTTCCCCAGACCCTTGTTAACGGCACCGCGCTGTAATATAACTCTTTCAAAACCGTGTCCTTCCGGATATCAGTACGGCTCAGACGCTCATACCCGGCCCGGATCACTCTACTGTATGTCTCTTCAGTTTGCAGCAGTGTGTTTTTATTGATCCTGTAATGGTTTGAAAACTCTGTTATATTATTGAACTTCGTATAGTTAAATATTTGATGATAAGGTTTAACATTTTGGTGCGGCATTTCCCATTGTTTGAAAAACAAAGGCTCAACTGTGCTTTTATATTCATCCGGAGTATCTTTGCCGTTTTCTGTGCCGTACCTTTGTACCGGCGGTTCCCGGTGTGTAAATGGTGCTGCTTTTTCATTTTGAAAAGGCTTGAGCCCGGCAGGTATGTTTGTGTAATATGCCTTTGTGCCGCCGTTAAAATTCCTTATTCCGGTATGCAGGTATGAATTTCTCTGCAGAGTTGTCGTATTATATTGCAATATGCTGCTGCCTGGCAATATTTTGTAATCCGGTAAGGTATTCTCATCGGCTGCCGGCCGGCCAGTGTAAATATTTACGGTGCGGTAATGTGAAGCTTCCCTTGTATGCTCTGAAGTTTTAACACTTTGAGCCCGACCGGTATTTTTAATATATACTGTCCTGTCCGGAAGTCTTTCTCCTCCGGTTTGCTCGCCCGGAAAAGCGGGCTTATTCATTAGCTTTTCCGAATATATATAAATGGGTACCGGTTTTTCCTTAATTGTTTTCAAATAAACCGGCTCTCTCCCGACTTGAATATTTATAATGGGTTTATATTCATTTAAGTACCAACTGTGATTATTGACCACTCCGGATATACTTTCCATTTTTATTGGACTGGTTTTTTCATAATCCCTTGTACCCATCTTGAAAACTAAACTGCCGAATTGCTTCCTGAACCTGTTGATCCCGTATTTTTCAAATATTTTATGTGCAAAATATTTATCAATTTGCTTGTTTAATGATGCAGGTATGCTTCCCGCCGGCTTTAATTTCTTTATTTTCAGCATGTTTACCAACCCTTACAATCCATGTATGCAACCTTACAATCCGTGTATGCAAGCATACTTTTCCTGACGGAGGCCGTATAACATGTTTTTTTTATCTGTGCATCTGAATTCCATTATGCGTCAATACAATACTTTCAGCGGCGACAGTACTGCTGCCTGCACTGAAAGCAGGTCCCTCCCACTTTATGGGGCATGCGTCCAGGAAATCCCACCAGATGCTTGGATTGCCAGAATAATCAAGCAGGCAGATGGAACCGTTCCTTCTGGTTATTACACCGTTTATTACCTGCTGGTACCAGTTCCACAGGTAATCATCACTTGTTACCCCATGCTTCAGAGTTATGTCACTGTATTTTGTCTGTGTCAGAAACGCATATTCCTTATGATTTTCGCCTCCGAAGGTTTTCCGTTCAACCTGGGTCTCGATGCTCAGACCCGAAACATCAGTAAAACCGCCGACGGTGACCCCGTCTATTTCAACTACAAAGTTAAAGGCGAGGTAAGGATCCTTCCTGCTTCCAGGAACCCAGTTCCTTCTTTGCTCAACGTTAACCATTTTATATTCCATGGTAACCTCCTAAACCTCAAGAAAATTCGATATTCCTATACTCCGAAGAAATCTTTTTCATTTTCATCTCCATTGAGTTTCTTGTTAATCTGGCTGACTTCCCTGCACCAACGTTCTCTCTCAAAGTGTTCCAGGCCCATTACCGTTTTGTAATCCCAGTGCAGGTAATAGGACAAAAAGGCTACCTCCTCGTAGAGGCGGTCGAGAGGGTAGCCGGTTATTCCCCCAGCGTCTCAGCCTCTATCTCAAAACTGTGATCGCATTTGGGACATTGGGTTTTGATAACATTTGCACCGTTCTGGTTGATTCTGTTATACAACTCCTGTAAATAGGAGAAATCCGACGTATATAATTCCTCAATCACTCTTGGTGTTATCATCTTAAGCGAACCCAGGCTTGTCACAACTCTGGAGAGCAGTATTATGGACAAGTATGCCGGATTTTGCTGCACTCTGGCATCCCGCAGCGGCATGATCTCATCAGCTGCTGTCGCAAGCCTCATAATTCCCTGTTTATGTACCGTACCTGTCTCATCCACATATCCTTTGGGCAGGGTAAAATTAAATTCGGTCTGTAAAAAATCCATTTGAGCAACCTCACTTTATTAATAAGAATTATAGGTATTTTGCCTGCCCTCCAGGGTTGATGTGGAGGGCTTGCAAAACATTTGAACCAAGCCTTTCAATTTTAGGGGCAAAAGAAGCTTGATAAAATAGTTATTGAATATGACCTGCTACCTCATTGTATAAACTTTTGCGAGTATGTTATCATTTCAATAAACACAAAACTGCATATAGCTTCTTAGAAATAATTCCTTTTATTTGACTCTGGTAATTCCTTCATGAGCCAATTCAATTGATTCGACACTGACTTCGTTGCCCTTTGCGCTGAATGCACTGACATCATATTTGATAGGCCATGCCTCGACGACGTCCCACTGTGCCTTTTCATTGCCTTCTTCATCCACAAGTATGACGGATAGGCTCTTTCTGTTGTTGAGAGCACCTTTTTGAACAACCGCTTTACGCCAGTTGTACAACTCCATTGAATCTGTAAGTCCTCTTTTAAGAGTTACATTTCCGAATTTGGCGAGACCGGACAGTTTTCTGGAGTGAGGTGCATCTGTCCCCTCCCTGTATTCAACAGCTTCTGTCGATGTGTCCGGTATTGTGGCATCTGAAAATGCAGCTACCTGAATACCGTCTATAACGACTCTGAATCTAAAATTCCTGTATGGATCTATTCTCTTGCCTGTAGCCATGGTTTAATCTCCTCTCTGGTTGTTATTTGGCCAGCGTCTTTTGGCTGACTTTGATTATTACGAATTCTGCCGGTTTAACAGGAGCCACACCCACTTCAATTACCAGCTGGCCTGCATCTCTTACGGCAGGAGGGTTGTTTTCCTCGTCTACCTTCACAAAGAATGCCTCTTCAGGTGTTGATCCATATAATGCGCCGTCTCTCCATACCCTGGTCAGGAAGGCTGAAAGATTTCTCTTTACTTTTCCCCACAGAGATGGTTCATTTGGTTCGAAAACTACCCACTGGCTTCCCTTGTCTACCGATTCCTCAATGTACATCATCAGACGTCTGATATTTATGTATCTCCATTCCGAGTCGGAAGAAAGTGTTCTTGCACCCCAGATGCAGATACCTTCCGGCAGGGAGCGGATAACATTTATTCCTATAGGATTCAGAAGTTCCTGCTCTCCCTTTGTTATAATTTTTTCCACCCCTACAACAGTGTCAAGATAACCGTCGGTTGTTCCTGCCGGAGCCTTATGAACGCCTCTTGAAGAGTCAACGTATGCATAGGTTCCCACTATTGATCCCGATGGGGGAATAAGCTTTTTCTTCCCTGTGAGCGGATCATTGATATAGACCCAGGGATAATACAAAGCGCCATAAGAGCTGTTAAAGGCATTACCGGCAAATCTTTCCGACACACCTTCCTTGAAGTTCTTGACTTCTTGCGGTGTCAGCCCGTGAGGAGCATCTGCAACAAAGAAGCAATCCTTTCTCAATCTGCAATAGTTCAGCATCTCCAGAATAATATTGCGGCTACCGGCCAGATCTGCCACATCAGGAGCAGCTAAAATATTGATTTCATCAATAATATCAAAAGCATGGATTCCAATTTTTTGATTTATTGGGTCAAGGTATTCAACTGAGGATATTCCGTTCTTTCCTTCTTCCAGATCCACGAACTCAGTTGTAAGTTGCGGTTTCTTATCACGGTTTTCCAGAATTGTAAGGTCAACCAGCGGGCGTATTTTTATAAAAGATGAAACATCATTGATCTTATCCTCGCAGTTGAATATCAGCAGATTGTCAAAGATCTCGACTATCTCTCCCTCTACCTCCTCACCAACATATTCATCGTTAAATGAACTGAGCTCGGTATACTTGATGGTCAGTTTGAAACCTGCCGGCTGTCCATTTGACGGTTCTTCGATGGTGAAGGAAAGTCTGTTGCCCCAGTCTCCTTCGGAACGTGCACTTATTTCCAGAAGATTGTCACCTTCGGTATCCGTTACCACTTTAACCGCATTTTTGACATCGGATGAAGCTGCTCTTACAACGTAGCAGGATGTGCCTCCCTCAGCAAAGAAATTGTAAACTGCATATGCCAGGTAAGCATTTGGTATGAAGCCTCCAAACTCACTTACATACTGGCTCCAGTTGGTTACAAGTATTGCTTTGCCGATTACGCCTCTCTCGGCAAGTCCAATAAAAGCACCTACCGCTGTTCCAACACCGGCTATCGGTTTTACTCCGCTGGAAACTTCCTCTACATAAACCCCTGGTGATAAATAATTTGGCATTTCAAGTCCTCCTTGTTATAACTGATTTTTATGGCCCGTTTTTATTAAGGCCTATAAAACTTAAATTTTGTGAACATTGAGATCTTTTTCAAGAACTCTTGGTATTGTAATTATCTTTTCGGACGGCAGTTTGACCGGAGAAATCAAATAGGACAAACTGAGCTTTGCAGGTTTTCCGGGAAAAACCTCCCATAGCTGCTTAATATCCTGTAATGACAGATTATTGTAGGAAATTCTTATTTTCTCGTTTCCGCAAGCCGCCAGATTTCCTTTTAAGTCGTCTCCGCTTAGTACTGCATGTTCGTGAAACAATTGAAACAGTTTTCCAAGTATGAGAAGTTCGGTATCCCTGTCTTTTGCATAAGGTGTCATTAAGTAAAAAAGGTCCAGATACGCGGGTGGATTATAAAACAAAATTGTGTCTGCCAGAGATTCTTTTTCACTGTTTCTCATACTTGGGCTTTCGGTAAGATAATATAAACACATCGAGAGGCAGATATTTGATGAATCTATGTCACTTGGCGAACCAAAACTGATATAGCTGTCATCATTCAGTTCGGGTACATTTGCCTTGATCAAAGCTTTTAAGCTTGCACTGACATCTCTTATTACTGTGCGCGATTCCACAGGCATTATTTCTTCACCTCAATCAGTTGATAATATGGGGCGTAATCCGACATTAAAAATGTCTTGCCCAGCTTTTTGTATTCCCGTTTGGCAGCCAGCATTATATCCTTTATGCCTATGCTGCCCGATGCATGGGCTGCATAAAAAGCAGCGTTCAATGCAATATTTTTTATATTCCCCCCTGCCAGTACAAATTTTTCTGCCAGGAAGTCATAGTCCAGATCCCTGTCTACCGGAGCCGCTGCAGGAAATATACCCTGCCAGATAAGTTTCCTCTGTTCCCTGTCAGGGAAGGGAAAGTTCACATTGAAATGCAGTCTCCGCAGGAATGCTTCATCAATATTTTGATTCAAATTAGTGGCCAGAATTACAATTCCGTCATACTCTTCCATCCTTTGCAGCAGATAACCGATCTCCACATTTGCATATCTGTCGTGGGCATCCTTTACCTCCGAACGTTTTCCAAAAAGTGCGTCGGCTTCATCAAAAAACAGTATGGCATTTGAAGTTTCAGCTTCTTTAAATATCTCTTCAAGATTTTTTTCGGTTTCACCTATGTATTTGCTGACTACCTGTGATACATCGATTTTGTAAATTTCAAGCCTGATTTCATTTGCTATTACTTCTGCCGCCATTGTTTTGCCGCTGCCCGGAGGCCCGGAAAACATAATATTCAAACCTTTTCCAAGAGATAACCTTTTCTCAAACCCCCATTTTTCATATACCAGTGAACGGTATTTCACCTGGTTGCATATCTCCTGCATCTGTTCCATTTGTTCCTCGGGCAGTACCAGCATTTCCATGGTGTAAAGCGCTTTTATTTTAGTGGCCAGGGTGCCAAGTTTCTTATTGGATTGGGCATAACAGGAATTGTACAGTTCTTCTCTCCCAATCCTTCCATTTTCGGCCAGGTTCCATACCGAGCTGCTTTCGCCAAGCCTGAGCGCCGTTTTGATCTGACCCTGGGTGAACCTGAAATTTTCCGAAAATTTATCCAGATCGACATCATCATCCAAATTATATTCCCGGCTCTGCTGTTCCCAGCAGTTCCTTCTTTCTGTCCCGTTGGGATACGGAAACTCGATTCCTGCAAAGGCAGCGGTATTGCTTGTATCTGTCGGATTCCATGGAGCATGTCCCAGAATGAAGGTCAAAGGTATAAGACTTTGAAGCCTTTGAAGGAGTCTGTTCTGTTTGCTCTGATGATTTGCCTCTTTCAGCAGGAGATCGGCATTCTTCAGACATATGGCTGCATTGCTCACCCTTGCCTGACGCTCCAGCCGCCTGAATAATTCCTCAAAGCCATCTGCCAGCAGCATTCTCTCCACATCCACCATAATCAGCGGCAGTCCCAGGCGGTCGCAGATAGCAATAACCTGTTCTGTTTTCCCTACCCCCTGGGGGCCATAGAAATAAAAAACCTTATTAAGTCCTTCTCTGCCCGTATCCCGGTAATAGTCAACAAACCTGATTATTCTATCTCCCAGTTCGGACGAAAAACTGTTTTCTACTGCAGGAGATGTGCCATACTTACATTTGCCGGCCGGCATAATAAATTCCGCCACTTGTACAAGCTGGGCATCCGGTATGTTAATATCAAGCAGATAGTTTACAACCCAGTCATCCAGTTTCAAATGCCTGGTGATCAAGGGTATCCAACTGTCCGACAGCTCATTGTGCAGTTCCATAAGATATCCGGCAAGCGGCGCCTGAATATCAAATACACTCCGGATAAGATTTCTTTCCTGTTCCTCAAGCTGGAATATTTGGACCAGCATATCAATGGTGGGCTTTTTTTCTGTCATATCATTTTGCAGGAAACCGTATACCTTTTGGTATTTTTGATCGACTTCAGGCGCCAGGCAGGCAATTATGCAAAATTGCTCAAATTCTCCAAGTCCGTATATCCATGAAAGGTATTGAAGAGAGATGTGTCTGCCCTGCTCCCTTCCGGCTTCCAACCTTTCGGCAATCAGTATGTCCAGCTGACTGATTTGGTTTTCAATTTGTTCCTTATCACTGCCATAGGTGCTGAAACCCTTCAGTAAAGTAAATATTTCATCTTCGGATGTGAGTTCCGGCATATCGGAGTTTATAGTACCGGCATCCAGGCAGCTCTGGATATATAATATAAGTTTCAGGTCCAGCCGCTTCAGTTCTTCTTCTATATACTCCAGGCTTGAATAAAACGGTATGACAGCTTCCCTGGTTGTCTTGCTCAAGTCGTATTCTGTAATATTCATTTGATCCTACCCTTTTAATTTTTTTAGCCATACCTGTGTGATTTTCAGGGAATACAATACATATTGATTAATATATAAATATTGATCAATATATTGTGGTTTTTTCTCTTACACTATATATGGTAAAAATAAAAAGCACTTTACAACTGATTTTAAAAATTTTTTAATTTTTTTTACAATTTTATGGCCGACAGTTCTTTTTCAATGGCTTCCAACAGCACTACAACATTGCTGACTCTGAGATTGGACGACCAGTAAGACTGAAAAAGATTCTCATATTCGATATCCTTCTGCAATTTTTCTTCCTTACATGAGTCCAGGACTGAACTGTTTTTGGAATTGATTTTTTTCAGCATTTCGATAACGCTTCTAAGCTGTTCCATACGGGCTCTCCTTTTTTACTCTTTATTTTGTTGAGGCTTTTTGTGCTTCCTCACATAATATGGAAATTATAAATGGGATTTAACAACCGAAAATAAAAAAAGGTCTTAACAGATGTTTTTTATCTGTTAGAACCTTGATTATTCCATGCTTTTTCAGTTTCTCAGCCCAAAGTATTATGGATTGTTATGTACGCCGTTAGCCCCAGCTCTGTTCTCTGCTGATTGAGCTGATTTTTACATCAGTTCTTTGGTTGAAAATCCTTACCCCTGTCAGCGACGTGTTACCTCTGCTTTCCATTTTCAAGCAGCGTAGGGTAAATACCCATGCACAGATTGAGAAGGAATTTGAGGGCAATTTGGCGACTGTTTGTTTCGATACTTTTCCGAACAAATTGTGCTGAATTCCCATATTGATTCTGGTGCTGATAGAGTAGACGGGTGATATTTCTCACCCGCTCCGGGTAGAAGGGCTGCGCAATTCGCAGCCCAGACCCCACAGAACTAGGCGTGTGGATTTCCCGCACACGGCTTTCCGACAACCTTTATTCGCATGCTTACGCTGAAAAGAAAGTCTTTTAAGCCCTTTTGCTATTAACATTCTTCAGAATGAGACTTATCTTTGATAAGAGTATTCTTCGATTCCGTTTCTTATTCCACCATTTCGTGAACCACTGGAGTTATGCTACCGATTTTAGTGTGGACCATGGGGTCGAAAATTATAGCAGGTTAAAGAGGGATGGTCGCAAGCGACCTCCCCTCGGATTACATCAGCCCACAATGCGGGCTGAAAGGCATTTGGCATAAGTGGTCGGATTTTATGCAATGGGGTTGATATTGGAGGTTTCTAATTATTAATATTATGCCTACTCGATACGTAAGAAAGGCAGCTACCTCTTTTGAGATAACCGCCCACAATAAGTTTACTTTATAATAATTTATCTAATCGAGGCTGAATATTAATCCGTGTAAATGTCAATAATCTCCATAACAAACAAAACGGAGGTTATGAAAATGAGACAGTCAAAGAACATTCTCACGGACAAGGAAATGGAATTGGTTAGTCTGCTGATGCAGGACTGCCAAAGTACAGGTGATATTCAGTCAAAACTTAAAAGGTTGTTCGCCGGTACAATCGAACAGATGCTGGAATCTGAGATGGAGGAACACCTGGGCTATGAAAAAAACAGTATCGAAGGAAACAATTCCGGAAATAGCCGTAACGGCTACAATCACAAGACCATCATCAGCGATTACGGCGAAAGTGAAATTGCCGTGCCCCGCGACCGCAACGGCGAGTTTGACCCGAAAGTCCTCGAAAAGCGGCAGACCAGGACGGATGAAATCGAACAGAAAATCATGGCGATGTATTCCAAAGGGATGAGCCAGCGCGACATCGAGGACAATTTGAGGGAGATTTACGGGGCAGAGATACCGCAGACGCTGATTTCCAAAATAACAGATAAAATTCTACCGGAAGTAAACGAATGGCAGAACCGGCCGTTGGAATTGCTATATCCGATCGTATACTTTGATGGGATAATGTTCAAAAGCCGCAAGGACAACCAGATCATCAACAAATGTGTCTATTCAGTTTTGGGTATAGATATGAACGGTCAGAAGGATATTTTGGGCATCTGGATTAGCGAAAACGAGAGTGCAAGCTTTTACGCGTCAATCTGTTCTGACCTGAAAAAGCGCGGTGTGCAGGACATCTTCATTGCCTGCCATGATAATTTGAGAGGGCTCGGTGAAGCGATAAATGCAGTATTTCCAAAGGCTAAGCAGCAATTGTGTATTGTTCATCAAATACGAAATTCAACCAAGTTTGTGCAGTACAAGGACAGGAAGCAGATATGCGCAGATCTGAAGAAAATCTACGGAGCAGTGAATCTTGACGATGCCGAGTATGCAAAAGAGGAATTCAGGGAAAAATGGGATAAGAAGTACCCATCCATCTTGCGGTCCTGGGATACTAATTGGGCAGAACTTACCACTTTTTTCAGCTATCCCGAACAGATCAGGCATTTGATTTATACGACAAACGCAGTGGAAGCATATCACAGAATGGTGCGGAAGTTTACGAAAGCAAAATCCATTTTCCCCACCGATGACTCGATTCGGAAGGTGGTATTCCTTTCAGCAAAAGAAATTACGAAGAAGTGGACGCAGCCTTCAAGGGACTGGGCAATGGCGTATAGCCAGATAATGATATACTTTGCAGACAGGTTTGTTGCATAAAAGCCCTGAGGGCTCTGCCCTCAGACTCCCAAGGTTTATCCGCAAGAACTTACCGATGAAAAGAAAAAAGGCGAACAACAAGGCTCGCCATTCATCGTATAAGCCGCAGCAAGCGTTGGGTCGCTCCTCAGCGTTGCCCGATTTATGCTACAGT
>NZ_JHYD01000048.1 GCF_000621505.1 Ruminiclostridium cellobioparum DSM 1351 = ATCC 15832 | reverse complement strand
GGGAAATGAATAATAATTTTATTCAACTTGAAGATAATACAGCATTTAAAATACTTTTGGCTCATCGTCCTGAACTAATTGAAGAATATAAGAAATTTAGTTTTGATTTGGTATTATCAGGGCATTCACATGGCGGGCAGGTGAGAATTCCATTTATACTAAATGGCCTATATGCTCCAAATCAAGGTTGGTTTCCAAAGTATGCCGGAGGGATGTATAAGCATGAATCTTTAAGACATATAGTAAGTAGAGGAGTCTCATTTAATCCTCGCTTACCACGTATATTTAACCCACCTGAGGTAGTTATTATTAATATTAAGGGAAGTGGAGTAAAATAGAGGAGCATAAAATGGTACAACGGTACAATAATTGATATGCTCAGAAACGCCATTCAAGAATTTCCGAATAATTATGATTTATTGTACTGTCTTGCAAGAACTTTATGTTTTACGAAAAAACCATATGTATTCCTTAATGAAGAAGAGAAGCAGAAAAATCTACGGGAATCCATATCAATTTGCAAACGTATTTTAGTTGATTGCACGGACGACAATCTGCGTTTTCGTTCGCTTCAAGTGCTTGCACGCGCTTATAAAGATATAGGTGAAAAATAAAAAGCAATTGAAACAGCAAACAAACTACCGCTTGCACGTGATTCGCGCGATATGGTGCTTCCGGAAATACTTGACGAGGAAGCGAGATCAAATCAGATTGTTCAAAATATATGGCTGTTATCGGATATGTTTGAATATGCAATTGAAAATCTTGCCAACTCGAAATATAAGGATAATGCAGAAAAGAGAGTAAAACTATTTAAAAACTTATAGGTATTGAAGAAATATTACACGAAAACAATGATTATATTTATGAAAATTTAAGGTTACGAGCAGTTTATTATTGGCTTTCGGAAGATTATATAAAATTGAAAGATTATGACAATGCACTTAACTGTATAGAGAAGTTTGTGGAACATAGTATAAAATGGGACGTTCTTCCGGAAATATCTACGTATACGTCGATTATTTTTCAAGGCGAAACCTGCCTGAAAAATAAGGACTTTGATGATATGAAAAATACGACTTTAGGTGCAAAAGAAATCTTAGTATCAAGAGAAATTTTTACACCGGTACGCGAACACGTGAGATTTAAAACTGTTATTACCAAACTTGAAAAGCATATAAAATAAGCACAATGGGAAGTTGAACTATTTCTATCAGTTTCGCATTATCCATATACTATGTATGTGGATAATGCGAAACAAAAAGCAATCAGTCTACATACCCACTCCCATTTCCAATATGTGAATTTTCAAGGGTAATATCGGAGTTTCCCAGTATACCTTCTTATATTATAATCTTAGTAAGTGCTGATACGAGAGAGGTTTAACAAAAATAACCAGAAAATATTGTTCCAAATCTAGAATAAATCAAGTTAAATTTGATTTAATTCTAGATTTGAATGAACTATAAAATACTTCATATAATAAGGTTGCCTGAATAAGGAAGCCTTATATTGTTTGTTTTATATAAATTTGTTGCCAGGCAAACAAGTTATTTCATTATTGGGGTGATGGTTAACTGGCAAAAGTTTATTACGATTGTAATTAATTTGCTGTTAAGATAGAATATCAATATATTTAGAAAAGCATTATATAACGAGGAAAAGTTATGAGCAAAATATTTAAGTTTGGTATTGTAGTCGGAGATTCTGATGAAGAGTTTTTTTATAATGATTCCTGGTGTATTGAAAGCTATCCCAATTATAAAAGGATAACTGTTGCACCCATAAAAAATCAAATTGACCTCATGCTGGATATTCTTAAGAGTTTTGAACCGCCATATTGGTGTTTATATGTGCTCGTAGTGCCTAGAAATGAAAATGAAGAAGGAAGATATCAATGCCCTTATCCAATGTCTTATGTGGAGATATCTGAATTTGTTAACAGATATAAGAAGTTACTAGAGACAGATGGAAGGCACCATTTATGGTTAGCATCAACTAAGACCAAGCAGCTGATGGTATATGACAGACATAATATTATTTATATATATGATGACATAACAAAGATGGCAGAATATCTAAAATCAAAGGGGTTTAATGAAAATAAAATTTCTATACCATTTCCACATGTGCACCATTATCAAGAAAATGACATAAAAGAAGCAGATATATTAAAACACTGGAGTTGGATTAGAACTCCATTAAGGGAGCAAGATGATTACTAGAAAATTATAAGCAGGATTTTGGTACTAGAAAAGTTGGTTTGGAAGGATTGGAAGCAACGAATTTGGGCAAAAATTACTTGTTAGTTAGTTAATAATGCGTGGTTATTTTAGGATATCTTTTTTATAAGCACTTGATAGACAAGTTAATGGCATGTTTCTTATTAAAATATTTTATAGGTTTATCTGCGTCAGTAATTGTTTTTTTCATTTTAATATTTACGTATTTGTACGCCCTTCCAGAGCTGACTCTATGAAAAGGTTCAGCTCCGGGAGTTTTTTATGCACATTGATAGAATAAATTGGAAATGGTAGAATTATTATCAAGTAAGTTATGATTGTGAGTTATAGGTTAATGGTCTAAAAATATATTATAAGGAGTTCTAGCTTTGAAAAAAGTAGCTATATTTCTGATACTTATTCTGGCATTGGCCGGATGTAGCAATAAAGCCTCAAATACAAATTATAAAACTGAAACACTATCGCAAGAAAACTCAATATCCACAACCGATTCAGTTTTAGCAGCTTCTGGTATTGATAAAGAACGAACTTCACCAAACACTAAAGATAATTTTAATACTGATGAGTCAAAAGATAATGTTCAATCTAATATTGACAATTATGTCGGAATATATTGTTATGATTACGAAGATGATGCACTTGACTTAATTGAAGATTATTATCTTGTCCTCGAAAATGTTAAAGGTCAGATTACCGGTAGATATTATGGTACAAGTGACGATTTTGATCTGGCTAGAGAAGGATATTATCCTGGATTTTTTGTGGCTGATATGAAAAACTTGATAATCAGAAATAATGAAATTTCATTTGAAATCTATTTGACTAAAGATGACATGTTTAGCAAACCTGTTAACCTAAAATATAAATATAGCAAGGATGTACCGATGAACGAGAATCCGCTTTGGCAAAATAAACAAATAATAGAAGTATCAGATAACAACACGAGAAAATACAAAGGAAAGATAGTTAATGGAGAGATTATATTAGAAGTTG
The DNA here is from genome assembly GCF_000621505.1 of Ruminiclostridium cellobioparum DSM 1351 = ATCC 15832. Lineage (GTDB taxonomy): Bacteria > Bacillota > Clostridia > Acetivibrionales > DSM-1351 > Ruminiclostridium > Ruminiclostridium cellobioparum. Next base: position 46,035 of record NZ_JHYD01000048.1, on the reverse strand, counting down.
AAGATGAGAAACGCATTTTTAAGAAAGTTGAAAGAAAAGCATCAGATACTGAATTAGTAAGGAAAACAGAGAAAAAAGTCAATAAGATACAAGATACTTTAGATTTTAATAATTTTAAGCCAATTCAAGATGCATTTGAAATAAGTGACCTAAATCTTGATTGCTCGGAAGATGATTTAGAATATACTATTAATGTAAAAGGCGAGATTGATCTAAACTCTGATGGGAAAATAGATAAAATAAGCTGTGCTTTACACAATAACAGTGATAATACGATTTCAGTAAACGGGTATGATCTTAACCTATTCATAAACGACGTTCGATCTTCACAAGATTTTCAGATTGTTGATCTTGATATTAATGACCCATATAAAGAGATTGTTATTATGGATTCAGGCTTTGACGGAGAATATTATCCAACATTTATCCGTTATGATGGAAATAAACTTTTTACGTTGGGGAATCTTCCAGGTGATTTATTAATTGATAAAGATGGCAAGCTGATTTCATCATTTAATGTTTATAAAGAAGTATCTCCTGTAATTTGTTCTGGTTATTATGAAATAGTTGGAAATACGTTTCGGTTTAATAAATCGAATTTAGTTACTATATTGAATAATCGATACACTTTTATTAATGATCAAAGTATTGCATTTGATGAGTCTAATACCCTCCCTAAAAAAGATAAGACAGTGTTTGTTGATACATTTGAAGCCAAAGATTTTAAAGCTGGAGATTCGTTTACTTTGAATGTTATTGGATTTATTCCTGAAACAGATAATATATCATGGTTAAATGTTACGTTAAAAGAAAATAAAAAAGGTAATATATATTTAGTTTTACAGCCATAGAAATAAGAAAACACTTTAAAAATTGTCAAGGAGACTATAAATAATTATAATTCAGTCTACATAACCACTCCCATTTCCAATATGTGAATTTTCAAGGGTAATATCGGAGTTTCCCAGTATAACTTCTGATGCAAGAGAGGTTTAACAATCAGAAAATATTTGAATGAGTTCTTTAACTTCTTTCATTTCCATGATAAATGCTTCAGGTTCTTCTAAGAAAATACCTAAGCCGAAACATTACGTATTTATATCTAAAATATTATAAGAGACGATTATAGATGGCGAGTTCAATAATTTGTACAAGTTGCTATAATAATGTAAAAATGCTATAATAACTAGATTGCTTTGGATAAAATAATAGCAGTTTGAAAGAGAGCTCAAAATCTACAGTGAAAACCATAAATTCCTTAGATGTTATTGAAAAATGTGAAATAATTATATGAATTATAAAATGAAAAGGAAAATGTGAACTATGTTAATACCATCCAAGCTTGTGAATGAACAGTTTGATGATCGTTATTTTGATGTAGTGGATGCGCTGAATGAAGCACAGCAGATCTATTTTACGAATAATAATCTAATTGAGAGAATTACTATGGGGATAGAATCGAGAACCCCTTTTATCATTGGTGAAACAGGCTTTGGCGCTGGGCGTGTGGTAGTTGCGCTTATGGAGTTTGTTAAAAAAAGTGGTTTGAAAAATATTTCTATAGAATATAACTCAGTTGAACTGTACCCTTTGAGTCCTGAGAGAATGCTCGATATCCTAAGTGGATTTAAAGATCGAGTCAGTGGGGAGATCGATGCACTTGTGGAAACATATCGAAGTATTGATATCACCGTGGCAGGTTGGCATTCAGCGAAAATACAGAAGTCATTTGGAACGATTGAGCTGAATCTTTGGATAGGAGAAGCACTTGAAATGGTTGAATCCTTGGAGAAATCCTGTGATGTCTGGTTTCTCGATGGGCATAGTCCCAAAAAGAACCCTTCAATTTGGCGGCCTGAGTTGCTTATGGCAATTGGAGAAAAGACAAAACAGGGAGGTACATGTTCCACTTTTACTGTGGCAAGTGATGTAAAAAGCGCCCTCATAGAAGCTGGGTTTATACTTAATAAATATCCTGGATGTGGCGGAAAGAAACATGTTCTGCAGGGAGTAAAATATTGATTTAACCTTATAATATGGTTTTAAGGAGGACTCTCAGCCGTTTGTATTTGAGTATTTGTAAATTTGATATTTAATTTGATTTAATTGGTCGATTCTCTGCCAATTCATCAAAGTTTTATTAATTCAGCATCTATTAGAGAGAAAAACTCTCTAATAGTATCACGATCTTCTTGACTGCCATACAAATTAACACTTAGTGTCATCCTATTGTTAAAACTGCTTACAGCCATCTGAAAATGTGGACGGTATTTAATTGATCCGCAAATATAAGCATTAGAAATAGGAGAGCCTTCGAATACTAACTTTTTTGAGTCAATGATTCCAATGTTCGTCATACATATATTGGGATTTTTTAATGAATGCTTTAGTATTTTATAAGGAAGGCTGCCTTTACAAAACCTAAATAAAGTGTCTAATTTTAAGAAAGTATTTAGCCCTAAATAATTCTTTTTTTTATTTTTCATTTCATTACTTATTTTTTCTAAAGTTTGAGAGAAACTCTCCTCCTGATAAACACATGCATTTATAATTACAGTTGAAGAAAGATTAGTAAGCGAATTTAAGTTTTTATCCTTTAAATGTCTTCTCATATCGATCATAATTGGTATACCAAAGAGTTCTCCGTCGATTTTTAATATTCTTGACAGAACTCTAAAATATGCAGTAAGCATTACATCATTTACGGTTACCTTGTTTATTTTACAAAAATTCCGGATTTGTGCATACCTTTCAGTTGAAACCTCGTGAGTCAGTATAAAAGGTGAAATACTCTTATTTCTACTCATTGGGAATTTGTGGTCGCTGCTTTGATTGTTATCTTTTTTATTGAATATGAGGATTTTGATTTTATCTTTTAAACTTAATCCTGAAATGACATGCTTAAAGCCTCTGTCACTGTCAATGACATATTCGGGCTTATAATCCGGATCTATAAGAAGCCGTGAGTATATTTCAGATAAAAGATAGGCACATTGCTTGATTCCCGCACCATCAGTAATCATATGGTTAATTACAATGGACAGTGAATCGCTTTCTGATCGCAGCAAACAAATTTTAATCTGCGGGCCAAACTCTTCATCTGTTTTGGAAAAAGTAAAAGCTTCAAATTCTTTATAACTTTCCACAACATAAAAATACTCTGATATATGTATTTTTCCAGAGTCCTCCCAAAACGGACTGCTGTTGCCGTGTTTGTATACTCGTGATAATATAGGTACAGTATTAATCAATATTTCAACAGCTTTTTTCATAGCAATAGAATCAACCTTTTTCTCAAATTTGATTACACAATGTACCTGGTGATCGTTAAAGCCTGTCGTGTTATATAAATATTGTAAATGATCAAAAATTTCAGCTTTGTACTTCATATAAAATAACCCCCATTTTATTCATTGCTTGCTTAATGTAATATATGTCACAAAGTAAAAGGTGTTACTTAATACATAATATATTCAAGTTTAATAGTTTTGTCAACAAAATTGACAAGTAAAAAGCTTTAATTTATACTTTCAATGACGGGGTGATAAGATGAAGGATGAATCCGAGCGCAAGAAAAAGATTCCAATGAGGGAACTTGAAAAATTAACTAATATGACTCGGGCCACAATTAATTTTTATATTAAAGAGGGCCTTTTGCCAGCACCGCAAAAATCCGCGAAGAATATGGCCTACTATGATGAAGAATTTATAGAGAAATTAAAGGTTATTGAAAAAATGAGGAATGCTGATTTTACGTTGAATCAAATAAAGAGGTTGGTAAACTACGATACAAATACAATAAATGGTTTTGGTTTGCAGATACTTGAGTCTGTAAATAAATTGCTGCCATTTGGCGTTGATCAAAACCAGGTCAGCATATCGCAAATCAAGGAAATTGGTTTTAGTGACGAAAATATAAACGAACTGATTGATCTCCGCATAATTATCTCGACAGACAAGAGTAATACAATGTTTCCGGCCTATAGCATGACAGTCTGCAGATTTGTTAAATACTTTATTGATCTGGGTGTACCGTTGACTGTGGCAAAGGATATCGTAACAAAGCTTAAAGAACTGGCTGATATTGAAAAGAATGCCTTTATAAATTATATAAGAAGTCCCATGCTTGACAGCAACTTATCCCAGGAAGAACAAAAGCAGGAAGTTGAGAAATGTGTTGAAAATATAAATGGTTTACTGCCTATATTACATTTGCAGTTAATAAAGCTGCCTAACGAAGTTTTTCGGAAATATTAGTTATGTGTATAAGAAATTTACATGAGTTAAGAAAAATACAAAATCCAGAAATACCGATTTAATGGGTATCTCTGGATTTTTTATTTCCGGGATATGAACTTTGTAGATTAATATTACAATTTTGTAACTTATATTCTGGTAATAAGTTGTAAAATACCAATATAGTTTGCAATCAACTTTTATTACGAACCCCCTTAATATTATGAGAAAGGAATAGGAAAATGAAAAATGCAAAAATTATATGCTTTTTATTGCTCATTATATTATTCCTTTTGGTCTCTACTATTTTGGATAAGCCTGAAAATACCGGCGTTGGAGTTAATATTAAATCTACAAAAACAGAAATACAAAAAGGAGATATTTCAACCACCACATTACATTCTTCTAATTCTGATAATTTAAATTTATTAGTTAACAAAATTAATACAAATGATATTGTGAATAGAATCAATGAAAAACCCATAGAGGTTGTCAATAGTACCTTAAAAGAGTATGGCATTGAAGTAAAAAATAGCATTCTTGACGATACTGAGAAAAGGGAGGGAATAATTTCAGCACATCTCTATCATTTTAAACTTCAATATACTTCAAAGAATATTGGTTTAATCGAGATGGTATTACCTGCAGCAGGATTAAGTTATCTTGTATTTGAAGAGGACAAAAGTAATATAACTTATATGGGAAACATTAATTTGCCAGGCAGGAATCTTAATTATGAGCCTAATTTCAGGATAGAAGAAGATGTTAATTCAAAAAGGGCATGGCTTGTATTTAAGCAACTTAATGCTTATGGTACAGGCATTATTGAATTTGATGACGTATGGTATGGAATAAGAAATAATGGTATATCTGAAGATTTAAGATATATTACACAAAAAAGTGATTGGGGGTCATCAAGTCAACTTGCATATATAACAATAAATGGTACAATGTCTGAAATAAAACCATTTTACCTCTTAACAGATTCCCAGGATGGGTTTTATATAGATGTCAATTATGAAATAAAATTCACAAACAGCAATGCGAATGAATTAGAAAATCCGGATGATGCGTTTCTATTTTCTGCAAATAGAAGAGTGCGTTATACATGGAATAACCAGGGAGAATGTTTTACGTTAGATAAAGAAAACTCGGAAGGTGATGAGACTCTCTTTGATTTTAACAAAAGAAGCCTGCTAAAAAATTATAGTCAGGAAATATATAGGCTATCAAAAAGCGAAATAAAAAATAAAAAAGATTGGCTTAAAAAGTTCCACGATTCCAAAATGGATTAATGGCACAATTTAGGTATATGGTATATTTGGTATTTGTATACCTGCAATATGACGGAAATTCGAGCTTCACAAATGAGCCTGAATAAGGGGTCTTATCCTAATTGTAATTATCTGGCTATTAATATAAAATATTAATATAAAAATTATCCGGGAAAGCATGTATTATAAATAAAATATTAAACTTGGAGGAACTTAAATGATAAACAAGGACAAACTTAAAGGCTTTATTTCAGGATTGCTATTTACAGCGGTTTTAGGGGTATCTGCACTGGGAATAACTGTTTTAGCGGAACCTATGGAAAATAAGATATCGGTTGTATATGATAACATAAAAATTTATGTGGATGGAGTCCTTTCACAACCTAAGGGCGCTAACGGAGAAACAATTGAACCCTTTATTTCAAATGGTGTTACATATGTACCTGTTGCAGCAATAAGTAAAATATTTGGGAAAGATGTCAGTTGGGACGGTAATACAAAGAGTATCTACATAGGCAAAAAAACTGACATTAAAGTACAGGAAGTTACGGTATCCAATGTTGAGGAACTGTTTGCCGCACTTGGCTCAAACAAGCATATCAAGCTGAAACCTGGAATTTATAATTTATCTGATTTGAAACAGGGGTACAGTGAACGTAAGAACATCTATTGGAAAGAAGAGTTCGACGGCAATGAACTGATACTGGATGAAATTTATAATCTGACGTTGGAAGGTATAGGGGATAAACCCGCTGAAATAGTTGTTGAGCCAAGATATGCGGATGTTTTCACATTTATATATTGTAATAAAATATCATTAAAAAATATTAAAGCCGGGCATACCATAGAGAAGGGTGAGTGTGCCGGGGGTGTGTTGAATTTTAATTCATCAAAGGACATAGATATTTCAAGCAGCATCTTATATGGCTGCGGGACTTACGGTATTATTGCCATGAATACTGAGAATTTAAAATTTAATAATTCCATTATTGAGGAGTGTACCAACGGAGCAATGACAATGAGTGACTGCAAGGATTTTACATTTACCAACAGCATATTCAGGAAATGTGAAAGCTCTAATTTAATTAATATTTATTCTTCGTCAAATATTGTTTACGATAAATGTGAGATATCTGAAAATGAGGCATTTATAAAAGATACAAATATATTGGCAGTTAGTTTGTCCAGTGGAATAAAGTTTACCAATTGTAAATTCAAGGATAATAAAACATTTAATTTTGATAAAAATATTATCCCGGATATTGATTTCACCGGCACTACTTTTGATGGAAACAGCTTTGATGGCTCATTAGATTTTGGTAAATAATTTTTATGTAAATTTCATCTTAATAACCAGTATACTTGTGATGTTCCCCGGACCTGAACCTTGCGAAAAAAGATTCAGGTCCGGGAGTTTTTATTTTTATGGTAACTGATTGCCCCGGCATTATATGGAGGTCGGCAGCATATTAAGATCACGATAAGTATTCCATTTTATAAAGCATAGTATATTTATTTATGTGCCGCTTTCCCCGGGAAAACCGGGGATAATACCCAGCAAATATTGTCTGAGCAGCGATAAATCCAGGGCATCGACTCCTCCGTTAGCATCTAAATCAGCCAATGCTTCATTTGTCAAAAGCTCGATACCCAAAAGGTGTTTTCTCAGTACCGTTAAATCCAGGGCATCTATTGATCCATCGGAATTTAAATCGCCCTTTTTCACCGAAGCTCCCAGGTTGCCTACAAAGGTCGTAACACTTTGGGCTGGAAGCTGAGCTGTAAAAGAACTTCCGGATACATTAACAGTTCCGGCCGCAAGATTCCTGCTGCTATCTGTTACCCAGGTGGATAATCCTGATACTGAGCCGCTCTGCAGGGCAAATCTTTGGCTTACTGCGGCGGTTCCTTTGTTAATGGCAACAATAACAACTTTGTTATCACCTTTATAGGCAGATATGTATACGTTTGTATTAGGATTTTTTGTTGCATCAACCCTTACATAGCCAGGACGTACATATTTGGAGAAATGAGACATCATAGCACCGCGCTTGCTCATGGTACCGTCCTCTTTCATAGGACCGTACTGCCTTCGGATAAACCACCATACATATGCCTGGAAATCTGCCTCTACCATGGCATTGTGCATATGCTGAGCAACATCCAGTGCCTCGGGCCAGCGGTCTGCGGAGTTTGCTTCACTGTTTGGGTAGTATACTTCTGTCATCCAGAGATCTTTTCCAGCGCCCTTTTGTTTGAAAAGGGGATAGGGAAAGTTGCTGACCTGGGTACCGTAAAGGTGAGCGCCGAGTATATCCAGGTTTGCCAGTGCCTGAGGATCGTTCAGAATAGGGTCCGAAATATTTTTCAGATATTGGAAGGACTCAGGCGCTATTACTCTGCAATTAATTGAGCCGGCATTATTCTTCATAAAGGTAAGCATTTCCTGTGGGGTCCACCAGGTCCACTCGTCTCCATAATCAGGCTCATTCTGGACAGAAATGGCATACAGATCCACGCCATTTTGTTTCATGAATGAAACGAAATCGTTAAGATGTTTTGCATATGCTGCATACATATCGGGCTTCACATGTCTTTGGCCATTTACGGTCTGAACCATTTCACTTGGAGGGCTCCAGGGCGAAGCAAAAACTATTGCTCCATTTTTAATGGCTGCTTTTGCTGTATCCAATTCATTGGCCCAGGTATTTTTATCGGGATCAACATGGATTCTTAAAATAGAAAATCCTAACTGCCCCTGTCCATTGCCAAAGGCCGTTTCTCTTTGGGCTGCCGTCAAATCTGAACCTTGCCAGGCGGGGTAGTTCATTCCCCCAAAACCGCGAATCACTTGTTTTTCTGCAGATAAATTCACTGATACGTCACTGGCTGCTAAAACTTGGGATACCGGTACGGTGAATACCATTGACATTACAATTAAGCAAACCAGTAATGTGCTGATTGTTTTTTTAACGCTCAAATTCATTTTTTTCATCTCCTATTAAAATATTCCAACCGTAAAAAGTGACTTCAGAAAGATATTCACAATTTTAAGGTTGTTTAAAAACTTGTCCTGCTGCACGTCTTGTACATAAGGCGTTTCACCATAACTAATCTCTGTAAATGTAGTTTTTGTAATGGAGTGATTAATAACTTGCATTGAGAATTAAATATCGGATTGGAATTCGGCACTGAAATTCTTTACAGATTGAAATAATGATAATATTAAACCTCTTATCTCAAGATCTAATTTACAACTAACCCTGAGTTCTGCTACAGGGTACGGGTTTTAAGCGGGAGTACCCGGCCGGATCGAAAGATTATTTTTTACTTTCGGACGGGTATGGCTGGTACATTCAGAATTGGCAGTATAACAAGAAACCAGGATCATATATCAGGTTATTGTCTTTAAGTATTTTACCCCCCTTCATAAAATAGTTGACAGCAGCAATCCAGGCTTTACAATTTATTATACATTAAATTGCAAATATTTACCATAAATACCATAAAATTAAACAATGAATATAGTAATTATTTAGTTGTGCGGTTATTTACAAGATGTTTATTACAAATAATGTACATTAATGGTAAAATTAAATAGCGTTTAAAATGTAACGTTTTTGAAATTCGATTGTCTTATATATGAAAGGAGGGAGAATCAGTGTGAATTTCAACGAAATATATGCCTTACATTTCAGGGATGTCTATCGGTTTATGCTGGCCCTGTGCAAAGACCGGACATTAGCTGAAGAAATAACCCAGGAAACCTTCGTAAGGGCTATGGACAGCTTTAGCTCCTTTAAAGGGACCTGTAAAGTAAATACATGGCTATGCCAGATAGCAAAAAATTTGTATTTTAACATTCTGGACAAAAATAAAAAAATAGACTATAACAGCGATACCGAAGGAATGGTATATGACGATTTAGCTGATAGATTGGCGGATAGCGTTGATTCTGAAAAAATTCACAGGATGCTGCACTCTCTGCCCGAACCATATAAGGAAGTTTTCACATTAAGAGTTTTTGCGGAGCTGCCGTATGCACAAATTGCAGACTTGTTTGGAAAGCATGAAAGCTGGGCAAGAGTCACTTATTACCGTGCAAAACAAAAAATTACAGGCAGATTGGAGGATTTGTCATGAAGGATATATCGTGCAATGTTATTGAAGATTTATTACCCTTATATATTGATGGTATTTGCAGTAATGAAAGCAAAGAAATGATTGAAGCACACATTAAAGACTGTCAAAAATGCCAAATGAAAATTAACCAGATGAATTACGCTATGCCGGAGAAAGATATAGAGGAGAATCTGAATGAAAGTAAAATGCTTGGAAAGCTTTCAGACATATGGAAGAAAAAAACAGGGCTGAATATCAGGACAGGTTTATTTGGCATTATATTTTATATAGCTGGTATAATTGTGCTTTTTATAGCACAGGACGTTGGCCGGAAGGCATATTATCGGTTTGAAACGGGATACCTCATAGCAGCTGTGAGCATAGCTGTGATTAGTTGGCTGTTTTTAGGCGCTCTCATTGCATTCCTTGGAAGCAGGCCAAAAGGTTCTGTAAAAACATTTATATTTGAATTGATCATAATAGGGATACCTTCATTGTTTATGATGACCAGTATTGTTACAGTTCCGTATTTACCGGGTTTTCTCAGGAATTTTATATTTAAGGATGTAATATCGGTCACTACCATGGGGGCATTATTGCTTGGGTGTGAGATTTATAGATTTATACGTGTATATGGAAGAAAAATAAAGTAGGCCTTGATGAGGCAGATGAAAAAGGCCTCACCGGCAATAAGCGGTATTTCATATTGAGTATAAAGTATAAATATAATATCTGCAGTTTCCCCGGTACTGAACTTAACGGAAGAGGTTAGGTTCAGTACCGGGGTAAAATTTGCTGCATTTGTTTTTTCCAGGATGCATTATTAGCCGTAAACAGTGACGAAATGCTTAATATCTAAATAATCATGCAGAAGTAAGTTTTAGTCCTAAAATACCAATGAGTATTAAGCAAAGAAATAAAATTCGTGAGATACTAACCGGATCACGAAAGAGAAATATACCCAGTATAACGGCGCCCAAAGCTCCAATACCGGTCCAGACAGCATATGCTGTGCCAATTGGGAGTGTTTTGGTCGCAAGTGATAATAAATAAAAACTGATTATCATTCCTCCCAATGTAATTAAAGACGGGTATAGCTTTGTAAATCCCTGGGAATATTTTAGTCCCATTGCCCAAATGATTTCAAAAATCCCTGCAATTACCAGATAAAGCCAAGCCATGTTTTCACCTCCTTAAAAAAATAAAACCTGAAAGATATCATCGTGATACCTCCCAGGTTTTTATCCTTCCGTGGCATAGCTGTCAGCTATGAGTTTTCTCTTGGTCTCGGACCAGTAAAACTGCGGAACCCTAGAAAACTTTTATATTGATTATATGATTTTTATCCTTCAAGTCAAGGTAAGTATACCCACCTTTGATAAATAAGTCAATGATTTGTTTATATTCTAATATAAATATTGACAATAAATGAATGATCATTTATTATAGAAATATGACGAGGCTATGCGTTATATTTGAGGTGAACAGATGAGACGAAGAGATGATGAGAAGGCAAAAAGTATAAAAGAAGCTGTAATCAAATTGATACTTCAGGAAGGCTTTCACGGTACTTCTATTTCTAAAATAGCTAAAGAAGCAGGGGTTTCGCCGGCAACGGTATATATATACTTCGATAACAAGGAAATCATGCTTCAGAATATTTACCATGAGTACTCTGAAGAAATATTTGATTATATTTTTAATAAAGTACAGTGTGGGATGGCTGGGAAACAACTTATAGAAGTACTTGTAAGAAGTTATTATAACTATATTCAGGAGAATAGAGAGATTTTTAACTTTGTGGAACAGTTCTCAAATTGCCCCTCATTAGCCAGCGGTTGTTCTGAGATAAAGGGCATATGCAATATAAATAATTTCATAGGAGAGCTGAAGAAAAATAATGTAATAAAGGATTACAGGGTTGAAAATTTAATAGCAATTATATTCTATCCGGTAAAGTCCATTGCATTTAATGACCACAAAAGTGAAAAGGAAAGAGCAGAATTGCTGGAAGAAATGATTGAGATCATACAGGATGTGCTACTAAAATAATAAGGCAAAAAGCGGGACAATTTTGTGAGAGTATCATAAAAAAATCCCGCTATCATTTAATTTATAGTTAAATGAACATTCGTTTATATAGCGGGAAAGGATGATATTATGATGGGACAAGACAATAACGGTAAATCAGGAAGAGTAATTCCTATATCCGATACGGTTATACTGCCCGGTGTAACCTCCATACTGAGGCTGCCGGCGCTTGATGAGGAAGAACTTGAAAATTTGAAACGGGAAGATAATACAAATATTGCGCTGCCGTTAAAACAAAACTTTGGACATAGCCAATTAAGCGAAGAGGATTTTTACAGGATAGGTGTTTCCTTTAAATTAGAAGAAGCCGAACAAACCGAAAAAGGCTGGCGAATTAAGATCAAAGCTAAGGATAGAGTTGAGGTCAATGGCATAAGAATTGAATATGGCGGTATTTATGCTGAATACGATTTTTCACCTGATGAGATTGATCTCAATGAAAAGAGCCGGGAGGAGATGCTAAGTTATATTAAGAACTTTACCCGGGAATTCAGCGAAAAATACACGAGATCGGAGCAGTACGGAGGCGCCGGCCAATACCTGAGAGTGTTTGAGGAGCTGAAAGACCTGAATTCGCTCATTGTATATATTTCGCAATTTATGCCTCTTTCAAACGGAGAAAAGTATGAGTTGCTGGAAACCCGGTCTTTGAAGGAAAGAAGCCTGAAGTTTATGGATTACCTTGTAAAGCTGAAGGAAACCGTTGAACTTCAGTTTCAGATGGCAGAGAGATTTTCTGAAAAGGCAAATAAATATTACAGGGAGTCGGTGCTGAGAGAACAGTTAAAAGCAATCCAGGAGGAATTAAATGAAGGAAAGGAAGAGGGGGCTAAAAAGGATAAGGACTATTTAAGTAAAATTGAAGAAGCCGGTATGCCAATTGACATAAAGAATGCCGCCCTTGAAGAATTGGACAAATTGAAAACCCAGGGCCCCAACAGTTCGGAGTATAATGTTATACGGAACTACCTGGATCTGCTGGTACAGCTGCCATGGAAAAAGAGCGAAACCACACCTGTCAATTTAGGGGAGGCAAGGCGGATTTTGGATGAACAGCATTACGGGCTGGACAAGGTTAAGGATAGGATAATACAGCATTTGGCCGTAATGCAGCTGAAGAAAGACAAAAAAGGTTCCATCCTGCTGCTGGTGGGGCCTCCCGGAACAGGCAAAACGAGCCTGGGCAAGAGTATTGCGGAAGCGCTGGACAGAAAATATATCCGCTTAAGCTTGGGCGGGATCAGAGACGAGTCTGAGATCAGGGGACACCGCAGGACTTATGTGGGAGCTATGCCGGGCAGGATCATCCAAAGCATTAAAAAAGCAGGGGAAACCAATCCTGTTATGGTTTTGGATGAAGTTGACAAGCTGATGGCCGGCGGGTACAGCGGAGATCCTGCCAGTGCTTTGCTTGAGGTGCTTGATCCCGAGCAAAACAACAGTTTTACAGACCATTATTTGGATCTGCCCTATGATCTGTCAGAGGTTTTCTTTATAGCAACGGCCAATTCGCTGGAGAGCATTCCGGGTCCGCTGCTGGATAGAATGGAAGTCATTCAGATATCCAGCTATACAATTAATGAAAAATTCCACATCGGGAAAAATCACTTGATTCCTGCAATTCTTGAAGAGCATGGATTAACGTCGGAGCAGCTGGTGATTGCTGATGATGTGCTGCAAAAAATAATCAACGATTACACTCTGGAAGCCGGAGTCAGGGGCTTGAAAAAACAATTGGCTGCACTTGCAAGAGTGACCTCTGAGAAAATAGTTTCCAATAAAGCAGAATTGCCATACAGAATTAAAATGGAGCAGTTGGAGGAAGTATTGGGAAGGCAGATATCCAGGCATGAAAAAGCCGAGTCGGATAACCCGCCTGGAGTTGTTACCGGACTTGCGTGGACCCCTGTCGGAGGAGAAATACTCTTCATTGAAGCAACTGATATGACGGGAAGCGGACAGGTCACGCTCACGGGTAAATTAGGTGATGTTATGAAGGAATCGGCCAGAATATCATTAAGTTTGTTAAAGGCCAGATTGCCAATAAATACATTCAATTTTAAGGAGAGGGATATACACATTCATGTTCCCTCAGGTGCCGTTCCCAAGGATGGCCCGTCTGCAGGCATTACATTGTTTACAGCCCTTGCTTCTCTGGTAACGGGCATTAAAGTGGACTCTAAAATTGCAATGACTGGAGAAATCACCTTGAGAGGAGCTGTTTTACCAATCGGCGGTCTGAAGGAAAAATTGCTGGGAGCTCAAAGAGCCGGCATTAAAAAGGTTTTGATTCCCAAAGATAATGCCGTTGACCTCAAGGAGGTACCGGAAGAGGTCAGGAATGAGCTTACAATCATACCTGTAGAGGCTGCTGAAGATGTACTGAGGGAAACTTTAGGGATATCCCTGCCCAGAATAGAGCATGTATTTGGTCAAAAGGCTTTTGGAGAAGCCGTTTTACAGGTATAATTAATAGAAAATACAGTTGGTTTAAAAATATATGCAGGCACCGGATAGGGGGGAGTTATTTGAAGTATTTCAAAGGTTTACGTTTTTATATAGTAATTTTTTTAGTTGTTTTAATAGCAATAACATTTTTTGTTCCATCTGAGAAGCCGCCAAAAATGGATTATTCCGAACTGCTGCAGCAGATCCAAACAGGTAATGTGAAGACTATAGAACTGCAAATGAGCACTGCTGCAGTAGAGCTTAAAAATCCGTTGGGCGAAAGCAAAGCCATAAACTATACGGTTATTGTTCCGCCGGATGTCACTTCGGCATCCGAGAGGTTTACAAATGCCCTGGACAACGGGCAGATTGAAAAATACAGTGTGGCTCCGCCGCAGCAGACTCCGGTCTGGTTGGCAATACTGCCTACACTTGTGCTGATAGCAGCACCCATATTGTTTTGGTTCTTTTTTATGAGGCGGCAGCAGGGAGGCGGTGCAGGAGGCAACCGGGTGATGTCTTTTGGCAAGAGCCGTGCAAAGCTGTCTGTTGACGACAAGAGGCGGGTAACCTTTGAACATGTGGCAGGAGCTGATGAGGAAAAGCAGGAGCTGGCCGAAATAGTTGAGTTTTTAAAAGCACCTGAAAAGTTTGTAGAACTGGGGGCGAGAATACCGAAGGGCGTTCTTCTGGTAGGGCCTCCGGGTACAGGTAAAACCCTTCTGGCCAAAGCCGTTTCGGGTGAGGCAGGAGTTCCGTTTTTCAGTATAAGCGGTTCGGATTTTGTTGAGATGTTTGTGGGTGTTGGAGCATCCAGGGTCCGCGACCTGTTTGAACAGGCTAAAAAAAATTCACCCTGTATCATATTCATTGATGAAATAGATGCCGTGGGAAGACATAGAGGTGCCGGTATGGGCGGAGGAAATGATGAAAGGGAACAGACCTTGAATCAGCTGCTGGTGGAAATGGACGGTTTCGGTATAAATGACGGGATCATCATACTGGCTGCCACCAATAGACCTGACATACTTGACCCCGCACTTTTAAGGCCGGGACGTTTCGACAGGAGAGTTGTTGTCGGCTTGCCGGATATCAAGGGGAGAGAACAGATTTTAAAGGTTCATTCCAAAGGCAAGCCGCTGGCTGAGGATGTTAATCTGGGTGATATAGCCAAATTGTTACCCGGTTTTACAGGAGCCGAACTGGAGAATCTGCTCAATGAGGCCGCGCTGCTGGCAGCCAGAAGCAATAAGAGAAAAATCGGGAATGAAGATATAAAGGAAGCCGCCTTCAAAGTAATGATGGGCCCTGAGAATAAAAGCCGCGTCATGAGCGAGCACGACAGAAAGGTCACTGCCTTCCATGAAGCAGGCCATGCACTGGCAATAAAACTTGTTTCTTCAAGCCAGAATGTCGACAGAGTATCAATCATTCCGGCTGGAACGGCAGGCGGCTATACAGCCAGCAGGCCAATGGAGGAAAAGAGCTATCATACCAAAGCCCAGCTCATTGAAGAGATAATAGTTGCTTTAGGCGGCAGAGCTGCCGAAGAAATTACCTTAAATGAGATAAGCACCGGTGCGGCCGGCGACTTGAAGAGGGTTAATCAAATAGCGAGAAATATGGTTACAAAATACGGTATGAGCAGTAAGCTGGGCAATATGATTTTTGAAAATGAGAACGATGATGCTTTTATGGGAGGTAATGCAGGACAGGCACGCAATTACAGTGACGAGGTTGCAGGTCTTATTGACAGCGAAGTAAAACATATCATTGACAGTGCCTATGAAAAAACTCTTTCTCTGCTGAAAGCCAATATTGGCAAGCTCAATAGATTGGCAGAGGTTCTGCTTTTGAAGGAAAAGGTTGAGGGAGAGGAATTTGAGGCCATTTTCCTGGGAGCTTGATTGGTTACAGTGACCATTAATTATGCTATAATTTTCACATCGGACGGATATCAATACTCCGGACAATTCATTATACTGGAGAGAATGCCACGAAAGCAGAGATAAGGATAATCGATAAAGATATAGGGACCAGGGGAATTTGTTATATTATTTGTGACAGTTTAAACGGCGAATGCTTTGAAGCAGCGGCCGAAGCTGTCTGTGATTCCGCTGCTATGAAGGGTGCCGGTCAAATATACTTCACCTGCAAGGACAAGGCGGTTTCTTTGGACAGAAATTATTTTTGCACCGGCAGATATATGTTTGAGTACTATACTGACTATATTGTTTTGAGGAAGGACTTTGTGCCTGAAAATAAAGCTGGTTATTTTGATATACAGCTTTTAACACAGGATAGTGCTGCAATTTACATGGAGCTGCACAATGAAGCTTTTTTAAGCGTGCCGCTTTCGGTACTGATAGATGAAGGCGAAGTGGATAGAATTCTGGCAGACCCAAATACCGATGCCGGTCTGTTTGTAAAAAATGGTATGATATACGGGACATTTGAAATCCAATACGGTGATATTCCGGAAATTTCAGCTTTTTCAATTAACAGGTCCAGACAGGGTCAGGGTTACGGAAAACTTGCTCTGAAAACCATTGAACAGTACCTTGAGTCCAGGGGTTATAATAGTGTGGAATTATCTGTGGCCGGCAGAAATAAAAGAGCATGTTCATTATATTCGGATTGCGGTTACACCTTGGAAAAATATGTAAGTACCTGGTATACGGCAACTAAGTGAGGACCCATTAATTGACCATGGGGGAAATTTATGGTAATATCTTTATTGTGATGAGAGTACGGATATACTTTTGTATATACTGATTACGAGGGATTCTAGAGGTGTTATGGAAGAAAATGAAATCAAGTCTTTGGAAGTATATAAAAAGTTAATTGAAAATATTAATAGTGATGGATACACTGAACTGGAATTGGAACTATTATATCTTATTGAAAATGAAAAGGATTTTCCTGTAGATTTATTAAAAAAATTTGCAATCGATTATATATGCAACAGTGCATTACTTAGAAAAGAACTGTCTTCATTATTCAAAAAATTTGAAACCTATCAGAATAAAAAATAACAGACATGCTTTTGAAGTGACGGGGCCGGTAGGAGTTATCGGTTCCCCGCATGCTGTACAAAAACATATTTTTATTAAATTTATTGATATGGTTTCCTTACTGTTTGGGAGCAGCAGTGGATTCTCTTATTACAATGTCCGGATCAAGTTTGATGGTATTATATCTTTTAACTTCGCCTTTTATTATCTTGAGCAGCATTTCTGCGCCTATACGCCCCATTTCATCGGCAGGCTGTCTGATGGTAGTAAGACCGGGATGAAAGGAGGCGGCCAGTTCCTGATCATCGTAGCCTATAACCGATATATCGCCGGGCACTTTTATGTTTGAATTTTTAAAGGCATCAATCACTCCCAGGGCAATATAATCGTCGGCAGCAAATATTGAGGTAAAGTCGGACAGCTTATTTTCCGATATAAGCTGTTTTACTATTTTATAACCGCTTTCTATTGAGAAATTGCTGCTGTTTATAACGTAAGGTGCGCATCCTGCTTCAGTCATCGCCGCTCTGTAGCCGGCTTCCCTGTCGTTGCTGGACATATAAAGCCCCGGACCGCTTATGTGCAGTATTTTTTTGTGCCCAAGCTCAAGCAGATGGCGGGTTGCATCATATCCGCCCTTATAGTTGTTGACAATTACCGATGGAACCGAAGGGTGGAATTTCTGATTATCCATTAACACAAAAGGTATTTTTTTACCTTTTAAGTCCAGTATATACGTATCCTCGCATACCGGAGATACGATCAGCAAGCCGTCAACCCTGTCCTGCTGGAAAAGAAAAGGGATATTGTCATTGTTTATCTTGGATTCATTTATCAGGGAGAGTGCGAGAAAATATCCGTTATCCTCCAGGTATTCATTTATGGCACCAAGAGCCGAGGATAAAAAAGAATCTGTAAGATTATCTATCAGAAGACCTATAACACCGGTTCTTCCGCTGGCCAGACTCCTTGCGGCAGCACTTGGGTTATAGTTAAGTTCTTTCATGGCCTGCAGTACTTTTTGCCTGTTGCCTTCGCGGACGGTCTGTGAATTGTTGATGACCTTTGAAACTGTAACAATGGATACTCCTGCCTTTTTGGCAACATCGTATATATTATACTTCATGGTTCTCTCCTTAAGTTATAATGGTACAGATACCGGATACCTGTACCATTATAACAAATTTCTAAAATGCAATAAATATTATTTTGAATTCATATCTTTCAAAAGCTTTGTAACCTTTTCCTGAACTGCAGGAGCAACGTCAGCAGCGGTTGACTTCCCGGTAAGCAGGCATGGATCGGTTTCATTCTTAACGATAGTCCAAATTTGTGAATAGTTGTTTACAAGATGGTTGTAGGATTCGGTTCCATATTTGATACCCCCGTCATAAACCATTTTCAAATCTTTTGGATCAATATTGGGGAAGAAACTGCAATATTTTTCAAAGGCTTTCATGTTTGAAGGAGGATTTCCTCCGCTTAAATCAATCATCTTTTCCTGGATCTCAGGCTCAAGATTGAATTTAATCCATTCATATGCTGCCATTGGATTTTTGCTGCCTTTCAAAATAAATAAGGGATCCACGTAAAGGACATCTCTGATCTTGTCGTTTCCGGCATTTGGTATTGCAGCAATGCCCACCTTGAAAGGCAATTCATTGGTACCGCTGAGTATCCAGGCACCTGCGGGTTTCATGGCAATCTTTCCGCTGGTGAAGGACTCGCCGCTTTGACCTCCCAGCCCCTGAACTATTGAATCGGTGGGGCTGACCCTATCCTTGAACACAAGATCTGAAAGCTTCTGGTATACATTAATTACTTCAGGTGAGTTGAAGTATACTTCCGAAGGATTTCCTCCGTTTGTCCAGGTATCATCGGAATAAACCTTTGCTCCGAAATACAGCGGTCTCATGTCGGGTTCGGCCCAGAACCATTCAAGTCCGTATGTAGCAGCCTCCATGTTGTCTGAATTTACAGTAAGTTTTTTGGCATATTCAAGCATTTTATCCCAGGTCCAGCTTTTGTCTTCATAATCGGCGGTAGGATACGGAATATTCGCCCTGTCAAACAGGTCCTGGTTGTAAGCCAGTACCGATACGTATGTATTCAGCGGGAGCCCGTAGTATTTATTCTCGATTTTATAGATATCTGCAATTTCCTTTGGTATACCCACAGCTACAGGATCATATTCATCGGCTTCCATCATCGGTGTCAAATCCAGCAGCATGCCCTTGTTGTAATATTCCATGAAGCCTGCCTGCCCGAAATGTGAAGTGACATCCGGAGGAGTATTTCCGGCTATCATTGTCTGAAGCTTCTGATCAAATTGATCATATGGAGCCGTAACAACTTCGATTTTTACATCAGGGAATTTTTGATTAAAATCAGGAGTGAGTTTGGTCACGTAATCCCTGTCCTCCTGATTTAAAGTCAGGTATGTAACCTTTCCCGACACTCCGTCTTTTCCCTGGGCGGTATCGCTGCTGCCGGGACTGTTGCCTCCGCACGAAGAGAGCAATAAAGTCGAGCACATGCAAACACTCAGGAGAGCTGATAGAAACTTTTTACTTTTTACCATTTGAGAATCCTCCTTAAACTTTAATTAACATTTATATTTATAGAAGTTTATCCTGTGAGCGTTATAAGCTGACAGGCTTATTTGAGCCCGGTCAGGACTATTCCTTCCACAAAATATTTCTGGGCGATGAAGAACAAAATAAAAACGGGCAGCAAAGAGTATATTGATCCCACCATAATCAGATTCCAGGGGATAAGCCGGAAAGCTGAAATCATGCCGCTCATGCCTATGGGCAGTGTAAATTTGCTGTCGGTGTTAAGGTATATAACAGGGGTTATAAAGTCATTCCAGGTCCACAAAAATGTAAAAATCGAAACGGTGGCCATAGCCGGTTTGCACAGCGGCAGGGCAATATTCCACCAGGTTCTGAACTCACTGCAGCCGTCGATTTTGGCGGCATCGAATAAATCGTTGGGCAGTGAACCGAAAAACTGCTTAAGTAAAAATATCATATATGCCGAGCCAAAGAACGAAGGGACAATCAATGGAAGAAAGCTGTCCACCCAGCCGATATTTCTGAACAATAAGTACTGAGGAATGATCAATGCGGGATAAGGGAGCATCAATGTACTTAACAGGAGCATAAACAGGAGGTTTTTCTCCCGGGCTTTATACCTGGCAAAGCCAAAGGAGACAAGGGACGACGAGAGAAGTGTTCCTGTCAATACAAGAACTGCAACAAATATACTGTTGAAGAAATATGTCCCGAACCGGATTTTTGAAAAAATCAGCCCGAAATTTTCAAAATGAAGTTGGGAGGGAATAATAGTAGGCGGAACTTTGCGGATTTCCACATTGCTTTTCAGGGCGGTGGATATCATATAGAATACAGGTAAGAGCATTATTACCGTAACAATTACCAAAACTGCAACAGATATATACCCGCCCGCATTTGATTTTTTCTTTGGTGTCCCGACCAGCTTATTCTGTAGACTCATTAGTTTTGCCCCCCCTCGTAATATACATATTTATCAGAAAGCTTGAAAATCAGGTAGGTGAGAAGCATGACAGTGACAAGCAGCAGCCAGCCCAGTGCCGAGGCGTAACCAATCTTATAATTTTTAAATGCATTGGTGTACAGGTTGAATACGTAGAAATAAGTGGCATAGTGGGGACCTCCGTTTCGCGTCATTACCACAGCCTGGGTAAAGGTTTGAAAGGAATCTATGATACCCATTATGAGCTGGAATAATATGATGGGAGAGATCATCGGCAGAGTAATAACTCTCAATTGCTGCCATTTGCCGGCTCCATCCAGCACTGCTGCCTCCTGCAGGGAGACCGGGACACCCTGGAGCGCCGCCAGAAATACTACCATACCGCTTCCCGTCAGCCACAGGCTCATCAATATCAGGGCTGGTATGGCCCAACTCTCATCCATGAGCCACATGGGTCCTTTAATTCCTGCCAGTGATAAAAGATAATTAAACAGACCGAAATCGGAATTGAATATCCACAGCCAGAGAAGAGACATAACAACACCCGATACCATGCTGGGCAGGTACAGTGATGTTCTGAAAAAACCCATAAAGGGTACCTTCTGATTTAAAAGCAAGGCAAGAGCAAGTGAGAGGATCAATTGGACGGGTACACTCAAACAGGTATAATACAGTGTTACTTTGATGGATTTGAAAAACAGGTCGTCATTCATTAAATCAGTATAATTCCTAATTCCAATAAACCTCGGCGCATCAATTATGTTGTAATCGGTAAAGCTGTAAAAAAGGGATGAGATGATGGGATATAGGGTAAATACCAGAAGACCTATTATCCAGGGGGATAAGAATATGTACAGATTTAACCGCTGACGTCCGTTCTCGTTTAATTTCAATAAAATCAGTCCTTTCTCAAAGTATAAATGTGAAGCCGCAGAGAAGAAACAAAGATTAAAGTAAATATAAGCGCTTTTAAATTTATTATAAAATAGCTTTTTAAATATTGCAATTACTAATTTTTATAAAATAAAAATATAAGCGCTTATATTGTACTGCGGTTTATTGTATGATAATATGTTTAAAAGAAGATGTATAAGTGCTGCTGAAAATATTCATTAACTAAAAACATGAAAGGAAAGGAGAATAATCTCATGAAAGGGTTGAAATTAGTAATAATAGGAGGAGGAAGCAGTTATACTCCTGAATTGATGGAAGGAATAATTATAAGACAGAGTATACTGAACACTTCAGAAGTTGTTCTTGTGGATATAGCCGGGGGAAAAGAAAAATTACATATAATAAAAGAGCTGACTGAAAGAATGGTTGGGAAATGTGGATTTGATATCAAAATTTCGGCTACCATGGACAGAAGAGAAGCTTTGGACGGTGCGGATTACGTTATTACACAATTCCGTGTGGGAGGTCTGGAGGCACGTTCCTCAGATGAAAAAATTCCGCTCAGGTATAATACCGTGGGGCAGGAAACAACAGGACCCGGCGGATTTGCCAAAGCTCTGAGAACTGTTCCGGTAATACTGGAAATAGCAGAGGAAATGGAAGAGCTATGCCCCGATGCATGGCTCATAAATTTCACAAATCCATCGGGAATTGTTACCGAAGCTGTAAATACTTATTCGTCAATAAGATGTATAGGTCTCTGCAATGTACCAATAAATATGGAAAGACACCTGTCCGAACAGCTGAATGTTCCGGCAGACAGACTTTATTGCGAGTTTGTGGGGTTAAACCATCTGTCATGGATAACCAAGGTATATGTAGACGGGGTGAATAAAACGGATGCCTTGTTTGAAGAAGCTCTTTTCAAGGAAAATGTCATGAAAAACATACCATCGGTAAATGGCAGCAGGGAGGTTGTAAACATACTCAAGCTGATCCCGTCGCCGTATCTGGATTATTACTTTTTTGAAAAGGAAATGGTCAGGGAAGAACAGGAGTCGCTGAATAATGGGAAGGGGACCAGGGCAGACAAGGTTAAGGAAGTTGAAAAGGAATTATTTGAATTGTATAAAGATCCGGCTCTCAATGTAAAGCCTCCGCAGCTGTCCGAAAGGGGAGGCTCTCTCTATTCGGAGGCGGCATTGTCGCTGATACAGAGCATTCATACCAACGACGGCCGCATCCATGTACTGAATGTCCGCAATAATGGAGCGATCAGTGATTTGACGGAGGACTCGGTTATTGAAACAAACTGCATTGTCAACAAGTCCGGCGCCCGTCCTGTTGCCGCCGGTAAACTGCCCGAAGCGGTCCGTTCACTTGTTATAAGTGTAAAACAGTATGAAAAGTACACCATTCAAGCTGCTGTCAACGGCGACAGGGCTGCCGGCTTCAAAGCGCTTTTAAACCACCCGCTGGTGCATGGCGCCGATACCGCACAAGCGCTGCTGGAGGAAATAATTGAAGCAAACAAAACATACCTGCCAAACTTTTTCAGGGGGCGATAATCATGGCATATGTTGCAGGAATTGACGGAGGCGCCACTAAAACAAGGTGCCTCGTCGGGGATACCAAGGGTAATATCCTTGGAGATTATACCCTCGGCGCTTCCAATCATCAGACTGCCGGCAAAAGTCAGGCAAAGGCCGTTATAAAGGAGGTTTATAAAGGAGCCTTGGAAAAGGCAAAGCTTAAAACTGAGGATATGAAATATGTGTATCTGGGTTTATCCGGTGCTGACCTTCCATCTGATTTTGAGTTTTTGAATAAGCTTTGCAGGGATATTTTTCAGGCCGGCACGTTCAAAGTTGTCAATGATGCCTGGATAGGTATGAGGAGCGGTCTGAAAGGCACCTGGGGTGCAGTTTCCATCTGCGGCACCGGTTCAAATGCCGGAGCCTGCAGCCCTGACGGGAGAAGGACAATTTTAAGTGCGCTCAGCTATGAACTGGGAAATTACGGCGGAGGCGGGCATATAACCGAGAAGGCTCTTCACCATGCCTTCAGGGCCCATGAAGGCACAGGCAGGGGTACAGCCCTGGTTACAGAAATACCTCCGCTTTTCGGTGTTGACAATATGGAAAATTTACTGACAAGGTTTTATCCGAAGAGGCTTGTGAAGGAGGAGGAACTTAAAAGTGTACCGCCGTTGGTGTTCAGGCTTGCTAATGCCAGAGATTGCGTGTGCCAGAAACTCCTTATAGATATGGGGCATGTTATTGGTGAAATGATATTAGGCGTAATAAAGAAATTGGGAATGGAAAATCTTGAAGTACCTGTCGTTCTTGGCGGAAGTGTTTATAAGGGAGATAATCCTCTGCTTATTGATGAACTTACTACCACAGTGCACAGAGAAGTGCCGAAGGCCTATTTTATAGTTCCGGCACTTCCGCCGGCTGCAGGAGCTTTTCTCTCAGCTTTGGACAGCATTGGTATTGAACCGGGTCCTGACATATATCATAAATTGGAAAAATATTTTACATAGGTACTTAAGTTGAGTTCCATTTTATGGCTCCATTCTGTATAATAGAAAAATATAAATTATCTTTTTATCAGGCGGTGATGACATGGACTTAACTATTGATGTTACAAAAACGGAACTGGAAACCGACAGATTGATTTTGCGGGCATGGCGGGAAACAGATGTAAACGACTTCTACGAATATGCGTCTGTTGAGGGTGTCGGAGAAATGGCGGGTTGGAAACATCATGATTCAATCGAGGTTTCCAGGAAAATATTGCAGTCTTTCATCTCGGAAAAAAATGTTTTTGCAATAGTAAATAAGGAAAATATGAAAGTGATCGGTTCTTTGGGGCTGCATAACTCCTGGGCTAATGAAGAGAACAGGTACGCACATTTGAAAATTAAAGAAATCGGATATGTCTTATCCAAAGCATATTGGGGAAGGGGCTTGATGCCTGAAGCAGTAAATGCTGTGATCAGGTTTTGTTTTGATGAATGCAAACTGGATGCATTGACCATCGGCCATTTTTCATCTAATAATCAATCCAGAAGAGTTATAGAAAAATGCGGATTTACATTTGTAAAACAGAGTGAGTATTATGCAGGCCAGCTTCAATTAACCTTTGAAGATATGAAATATATTATGCTGAATAGGGCAAACTTGAACAATTTTGTAAAAACTCACGGCCTGGGAAACGAATATATTGTTTTAGATAAAGAGAAATTGGGTGAAACGACTACCACAGGTTCTGTATGTGGTCATAACTTATAATGAATATCGGAAAGTAATGTAATTACCGGCGATATTACATCCCATATATCAGAAACCTGTGACGGGGATCAGTATCGCACATATGAGGTACTTTAATCTCTTTTTTTTGTGTGAAAGGGGAGGTGGTATCCAGAAAATAAATATAGTCCATAGACGGATAGTAAAGTATAATATCTACTGATCTTTCATTTGTTTGGGCAGAAACCAGAATATTTTTTATTACTTTTGCAAATATTTGCATTGAAAAAGGATTAAAGAAATAAAATTTATTGTCTGTTGATTTAATGTGATATGTTTCGGCAAAACAGTTTAAAAAATCAATATTGTCCTTTTTATATTTATTTGTCTGGAAGTAGAATTTTTTATTTTCAACAGCCTGCTTATAAAAGTAGCTATTCATTTCTATCCCTGTAACAGAGGAGCTGAAAAAGTGATTAACGTAAAAGTTGAACCTTCCCTTTCCGCAGCCAAAGTCAACCACACTGTCTTCCTGTGTAAATTCATATTGCTGCGACAATATCTCCAATGCCGGATAGGAGGTTGGTTCATATCTGTGATAGTGAACAGATTCATTAAATACTTTCTGATCTCCCAATGTTCTTATATTAAGTAATTTTTCATAATAATGCTCATTCATAGCGGCCTTTCCCAAAATTAATTTTAGATTTTACCTCTGCCCAATATTTCAGTCTAATTATATTTTAATAAAATCCATAATACAAGGTAAGAGATGTGTTATTGAATAAGTATTATTTCTTTTCTGTAACTTATATAATGGAAATAAGCTGTAAAATTAAATAAGCAGTCCGGGAGACATGGTATTTATAGAAGTATTGAAAGCAGGCATGGCTGCTCAATGCTTTATGAAAGGCGGAAAGTAAATGAAAATCATAAGAAAATTATTGCTTTTAGTTGTCGTCATTTTTATTTTGACTTCCTGTAATTCCATTTCAACCGGCGGTCAGGCATTAAATTCACAGTCACCGGCGAAGTCAAGTGAGGTGTTATCCCCTTTTACCCGGTTTGAAAACCTTGAAAAAGGCGGAGAAATGGGTATTGACAATGAGCAGGTGGACAACCTTTTACGGTCCTACGGTATTTATGATAAAATAATGGCAAAAGTACCCATCGAAGAATATACCGGTTCGAACTACTCAGATGTTAAAATCAGTGGTTTCAGTATTGGGAACAAAACAGTTGCAATATTGCAGATAAATAAGGGGCATTTGTATATTTACGTTATGCTTTCAAACAGCGGAGATAAATGGACAGCTGACGGTTTTGTCTACCTGAAGGAAAGATTTAAACCGGAATACAGGGTTGAAAAATCCAACGATAATACAAAATACTGGTTGGTTGTCAAACATGAGGCAAATCATGGCACCGGATTACAAATTTTTAATGAAACATGGTACAAGCCGGATGGATTGGTTGCCGGGGATTATCCTGCAGAAGGCAGTACTTTATTCTTTCCTCAATCAGTTCAGCCTGAGGCTGATACATATTTTTCCTCTTCGGCAGATTATGACGGTGATTCCAGGATACATTTATCCTATTCTATAAGTTTTGAATATGTCTACAGGGGCAGCTCCCAGGAGGAAGGTTCTTTTAGATTTACAAGCAAATACCTTCCTGCAGTACTTGAATACTGGGAGTATGATCTGGAAACACAACAGCTTCAATTTATATCATGCTATCCGGCTTTGCCGCAAACCTTTGGCGCAATGAAGCGTTCAGCATCTTCTGAATATGGTATATTGCAGGGATATATTGATTTTTACCGTATGCGGTTGAGAGATAAGAAGGTTACTACATTGGGAGAATGGGAAAAATTTATGGAGCTGAAATAACCCAGAAATTATATCGGTACAAAAATAAACTTAATGACAATATGCTTCAGAATTGTAACTATTTGTGATATATTTTATATGTTCAAGGGCATGTAAAAAAGTGTATGCGCTCAAGAACCATAAAATTAAAGCGGGAGGAAGGATAATGGGAGAACTGGTCAATTTCGAAATATCAAGATTACCAAAACTTAAGCTGGTAGGAAAAGAGCTCAGGTATAACATGGAGGCTCATATGAAGGGAGACAACAGGATACCCGCTTTTTGGGACAAGTGTTTTGCCGACGATATATTCTCACTGCTTGAAAAGCAGGCTGATTATGTTTATGACGATGCATACGTTGGTGTAATGCTTGACTGGGACAAAGGTGACGGTGATTTTTCCTACATAGCCGGAATGTTAATGAAAGAAGGCGCAGCCGTTCCGGATGGCTATTGCAGCAGGGAACTGGAAGAAACAGAGGCGGCAATCGGATGGGTCAGGGGTAAAAACGTAGCTGATGTCTGTTCCTGTGCACATCTCTTAACTGAAAATGCCGTTAAAGAAAAGGGTTACAGCTGCGACCAAATGAAATGGTGTATGGAATTGTACAATTGTCCGCGCTTTACTGCGCCTGATGAAAATGGGGATATAATCCTTGATTATTATATTCCGGTTAGCAGTCGCTGAGAAGTGTATCTTTTTCACATTATAGATAATTAACACAATTATAATACAAAAAGCTCTTTTCAGTATTCCGGACAGAATATGAAAAGAGCTTTTTGCAACTGAGACTATTATATTACTTGGGAGGACTTGAACTAATAAGCCGCCGCTCTGCTTGAAGCCATCTTTTAAATTTTGCGGCATTACTTCTGGAATAAAAATAATATATAAATGGGAGAACCCTGTTCAGTGTATTTCCAACTGCAAAAGATTTTGACGGATAAATAAGTCTTTTGTTTTTTAAAATTCCATTAACTATCGCTTTGGCCACTTTTGGGGCCGGCTGTACAGGCCAGGGTACGGGAGCCATATTGCCGGCGGTTTTAAAGAAATTGGTAGCGGTGGCAATGGGATAGACAATTGAAAGATGCCCTTTGTCGTTTTTTTCAAATCTATATACGTCTGCAAAGGAATGAACAGCTGCTTTGGTGGAGCAGTACAGTGAATAACCCGGCAGGGCAACCCTGCTGACAGCCGAACAGGTGATAATTACGGAATATTCCCGCCCTCTGTTCAACACCTTCATTTTTTCCAGCGAATACAGCGGAGATACTGCATTGGTACGGTATATATTTTCGATATGCTCCCAGTCGGCCTCGCATATTTCCTCACAATAGGCAAAACCGGCATTTGCAATAAAGATATCGGGTTTTCCAAAGGTTTTGCCTGCATACTCAAACAGCATATCGACATTTTCCCTGCTTGAAACGTCACAGGCATAGGGTATGATTCTATTGCTTATTCCGGGTATATTGTCTATATTTCTGGCAACTGCTATTACGTGGGTATTATATTTTGAAAGTTCTTTCAATACTTCCTTTCCGATACCCGAAGAAGCCCCGGTCAAAATGATTTTTCTGCCGTTTAAATCCATAAAAACACCTGCTTTCATATAAATGTTTTTTAATAATTATTTTACTGTTAATTGCTTTACTGATTTTTTAAAGCTGCCGGCTCACTGCATAGGTCATCTCCTGTAAATTGAAGATTCCGTCATGAGATGTTCCGGGGCAGTGCATGGACATTTTACCGGGACGTGTAATTATACTCACTCCCAATCTTGACATATCTTCAAGGAAATTTTCATTAGTCCCGCAATATCCCATTGTCTGCAGATATGACCGGAGGTTTCCTTCAACATAGTTGTATACCTCCGAAATATTTTGGTATGGGCAGACAAATACAAATCTGTAAAAGCATTTATCCATATCTTCCTTATCAGGCATATCACTGTTCAATATAACCGTGTAATCGGCATTAAATGAAGAAAATACCTCGACCTTGTTTTTCAAGCCGTATTTCAGCATGCAGTACTGCCTGTCCTGTATGGTTTTAACCGAATTCCACGGAGACAGATACGCTTTTGGGAAAGCAGAGGCCAGACTGTTCAGGGAGCTGGCAAGGGCTTGTGAAAATTTTATTCCGTCCAGCTCCTTGTTGACAAAAACGATCCGTGGTGACAGGCAGGCCTTTTGTTCCCACAGTATGATATCCGTCGCTGCCTCACGGGCTGTTTCCTGAATGTCTTCCGTTTCATCGATCACTTCAAAACTTATCTTTGCACCGTGTGTAATAAGGTCAACACCATGTGCCGCGCATATTTCGGCAATGCTTTTTCCGGACTGTTCCCCGCCCCAATGGACGACACTGTTGCAGTTTTTAATAACCGCTTCGTAAATACCGGACTGGCTGCTGTCAAAATATACGACCGACAGTCTGTCTGCAATACTTTCGTCTATTTCACACAGGCTTTTGTAAAATGCATATGCAAAGTAGGGTTCATCTCCCGATACTTTAACAATATTGCAGTTTTTCGTCAGAAGCCCTGTTGATAGGCTCACCGGAATTACTACAAAGGCGTTGCCCGATATATTGTGAAAAACAGTTCCTCTGGGCTGCCTCTGCACATAGCCGTAACCCGTCTTTACCCAGCTGTCCAGGACATGAAGGCTGCCAAGCTCCTCCTTTATCATCTTTTCGGTATTTTCTCTGAGAAGCATGGAAAGCGAGCCTTGAAGTTCCATTTTTACAAGCTCGGGACTTTGATTTACTATCCTGGAAAGAATATCCAAATGCTTTGCCATATAATTTCCATCCAGCCAAAGCTTTGCACATTTATCAAGTATGCTGACGGTTTCTTCAAGTGTGATATCATGGACCTTTTTCTTATTTGAATTAAGCCGTGCTATTTCCTCTGCCAGTTCTGTTTCGGCAGCAGCAGCCAATTCCAGTTCAAGTCCGTTTATTTTCTTTTTTATAATATTACTTCCTGTTGAGTATTCTATTCTCATGCCACTTCACTCCTTACACTCAATGTAGCGCCGCAGCCTTTTGCCTCAGAGCCTTTTACCCTTCCGGTGATACTAAGGGTCATACACTTTTGTCCGCAATCCGGACAGCTCTCTGTTGAAATAATCTCGGCAATATCATCCACCAGTACGGATGCTCCGGCGTAAGCATTTGTGCCGTAAGCATTCAAAACCTGAATAAAGCCCTTTGCTCCCCTTTGATCAAGAGGTTCAAGGGTCCTTATATCCCTTATAATTACCCTTGCCCATTCCGGCACATGGAAATAGTAGTCCCTGAACTCTTTTGAATAATGTCCGGTAATTGGAGCACTATTTTCGGTAAAGGAGTATGTATCAAGAAAATTTTCTTCAGGGATGCCCAGAAAGCTGGAGATTTCTTCTACAAATCTGAAACGCTCAATTTCCTTTTCGGAGGTGATATTTCCCTTTTTGCCGTCCCAGCCTCCTCCCCCGGTATGTACAATTGCATTCCTTCCCAGCTTGACGGGAGGAATTTCGTTTTTCAGCTTTTCTACGGTGTTGTAGAGTAAAAGAGTTGAACCTCTTATGGCTAAATCATCATGTTTATTGTTATGACGGATAAGGAAGGCTATAAAGGTATCAATATCCAGAACAAATTCATTATTAACTAATTTTAATAAAAAGTCGGTATTCCGGCTGAATTTAAAAATACCCATCACATTTCCGATATATGATTCTGTGGGTTTTCCGGAGATCAGCTGACTGGCATACTCATTCATCTCAAGGGGGTGGGGGTAAAACACACAGTCATAACCTCCGTCCGGATGAAAAATATCATTTTGAAACTCGGCAAATTTTTTTATTTGCGAAATGTCGGATTCGACTCTGCCGACAATGCTGGGATCGCCGGTTGTACTGCTGGAGACTGTCCACTTATCCATCTCATCCGGCTTTAATCTGAGAAGTTCCTTAAAGAGCATGTTTGATTTTTTGAAAAGGGTTGTGGTTACAAAAGGAACTTTTTTCATGTCATCCTCACAGTTCAAATCATTATACGGGTCAAAGGATTGGTTTTTACACAATAACCGGTATCCTGCACATTCCTCATACTGACCCACCAAATTTCTTTTAAAATCCGGGAAAAATTGGGATGCATCCATATTTACGTCACTCCTCTGCTGTTTTTTTAATAAGCATTAGATATACTTTGAAAATCAAATATATCTAAGTTGCAAATATTTATATTTAGAAGTATATTCCTTGAAGTTGGCTTTGTTAATTCCTGTATTTACCAAATAATGGCAATGGCAATGATCTATATATAAAATGCAGCAGTTTTCTTTAATATAGGCTCATTTTTACCCGGACAGGATTAGTCAAGTTTATTAATAAAAAAATATTACATTTTTGTATATATTTGGTATAATAATATTGTGGTTTTGCTACAAATTAATTCAACAAATTTCAAAAGCAGCTGTTATTAGATAAATTCTTTGAATATTACCACACCTCGAAAGCATTTGAAGTTTTCGGGAGACTAAACTTATTTATAGGAGGGGGTAAATAATGAAAAGGATAAGTGTACTTGTTTTGCTTGCTGTTTTCATGGTGAGCATAGTTCCGCAATCTGCTGCGGCAGCCGGAACAAACTTCAACTATGTTGATGCCTTTGCCAAATCAATTCTGTTTTATGAAGCTAACTGGTGCGGCCCTGATGCGGGAAACAACAGGATAAAATGGCGCGGGCCCTGCCATATCGAAGACGGAAAGGATGTAGGAATCGACCTGACAGGAGGATTTCACGACTGCGGAGACCATGTCAAGTTCGGATTGCCTCAGTGTGCATCGGCATCCACTCTCGGCTGGGCCTATTACGAATTCAAAGATACCTTCATTGCCAAGGGGCAGGATGAGTATATGCTGAATATTTTAAAGCATTTTTGCGATTATTTCATGAAATGTTTCCCAAATAAGACCACATTTTACTACCAGGTGGGTGACGGGGATGTGGATCATCAGTACTGGGGACCTCCTGAGCTCCAGACAAACAACAGGCCTGCCTATTACGCTGCAACACCGTCAAATCCGGGCTCGGATGTGGCAGGTGATGCTGCTGCCGCCCTTGCTCTCATGTATCTGAACTACAAGGACCGGGACAGTGTATATGCGGATAAATGCCTTACTTATGCAAAAGATCTCTATAACTTCGGCATGACCTATAGGGGCAACAGCAAGGGACAGAGCTATTATCTTCCAAGGGATTACCTGGATGAACTTATGTGGGGTTCAATCTGGCTCTATGTGGCCACAAACGATAAGACATATATGGATAATGTGGACAAGCTGATGGTGGAGAAGAACATAGGCGGGGACAACATGTTCAACGACCACTGGACCCAGTGCTGGGATTATGTCCTGACCGGAGTTTTTATAAAGCTTGCGACACTTTCAAGCAATCCCAAATATAAAACAATTGCAGAAGAACATCTGAACTACTGGCAAAATGGTATTAAAACCACTCCGGGAGGCTTAAAATATCTGGACAGCTGGGGAGTATGCAAGTATCCGGCAGCCGAGAGCATGGTTCAGCTGGTTTACTACAAATATACCGGCGACAAAAAGTGTCTTGACTTTGCAAAGGGACAAATCGACTATATTCTCGGGGATAATCCCAACCATATGTCCTATGAGGTAGGCTTCGGTGACAATTATCCCAAATACCCGCACCACAGGGCTGCAAGCGGGATGCTTGAAGGGCCTCCTGCCGATGAAAAGAAGGAAACTCCCGAAAGGCATATTTTATACGGTGCTCTTGTGGGGGGAGCGGACATAAACGATCAATATCATGACAATGTCAATGAGTATGTTTATTCGGAAACCGGATTGGATTATAATGCGGGATTTGTGGGCGCACTGGCAGGAATGTCCAGGTATTTCGGAGAAAACCAGCTGCCCGAAGCCACCCCGGGTATTGAGGGCCAGCCGACCGAGTACTATACCGAAGCTAAAATATATAAGGCAAATAATCAGGGGGTTACGGTGGACCTTAACATGTACAATATTGTTACGGCACCGCCGCAGTATGAGACCGGGTTATCCTGCAAATATTTTATGGACCTGTCGGAATATGCTTCGGCAGGCATAAATCCTTCAAAATTCACTACCAAAGTGTATTATTCTCCTGCAGGTGCCCAAATATCTGCAATCCAGCCCTGGGACAAGGACAAAAACATATATTATGTGGAAGTAACTTTTCCCGGTCAGCAGCTGTATGCAAGAACTTATGTGCAATTTGCCATTAACAATTATGAAAGTACTCTCTGGAATTCTTCAAATGACTTTTCCACAGCAGGGCTGACAGATGCATATAAAAAGACCGAAAATATCCCGGTATACAAAAGCGGTGTAAAAGTATACGGCAAGGATCCCTCGGGTGGGGAGGAAATTTTGTACGGAGATTTGAATGACGACAAGCAGGTGGACGCAATTGACTTTGCCCTGTTGAAGAAGTACCTGCTGAATACCGATCCTACCGGGATAAACCTGAGAAATGCCGATGTCAATAAGGATGGAGAGATAAATGCAATAGATTTTGCAAATCTGAGACTTTATCTGCTTGGTAAAATCGATAAACTGCCTATTTAAAATCTTGCCTTAAGGAGGGAAAAAAGATGTACAGGACACATAAGGACAGCTATAGAAGGACTCTGTCAATCTTTTTGGTTTTATGCCTTATTACGGTACAGTTTTTCACATTCAGTGCGGCAGCGGCAGAAGCCCTGCCTGAATCCCCGGTCGATCCGGCTGCTGCGGCTGTTGAGAACTGGGAGAATTACAATTACTTCAATTTTGCCGAAGCGCTGCAAAAATCACTTTATTTTTATGATGCCGAAAAATGCGGTGCCGATGCCGGTTATGATAAAGGCGGCAGGCTTGAATGGAGGGGCTCCTGCCATGAGGGAGATGCAAAAATTCCCTTTAAATATACAAATCTCTCTTCTGCTTTTGTTGAAAAGTACAAGAGTATTCTTGATCCTGACGGAGACGGAACGGTGGACGTACACGGCGGCTTCCACGATGCCGGCGACCATGTCAGGTTCGGGCTCCCTCAGAGCTATACGGCAGGAACCCTGGGGTGGGGCTTTTATGAATTCAGGGACTCCTTTAAGGCAATAGGGGAAGAGCAGCATATGATTGAGATTTTAAGGTACTTCACCGATACATTTTTACGCTGCTCCTTTCTTGATAAGGATGGAAATCTGATAGCATTTTGCTATATGGTGGGTGAAGGGGATGTCGACCACAGCTACTGGGGACCGCCGGAGCTGTATCCCGAAGAGTATGCCAGAACCAGGCCGGCGGATTTTGCCACCGCCGAAACTCCCGGGAGTGATGTCTGTGCCAGCACTGCTGCGGCACTTTGCACCTCGTATTTGAACTTTAGGGATTCAGACCCTCAATATGCACAGAAGTGTCTGGAGGTTGCAAAGGCATTGTATGAATTTGCAAAGAAATACAGGGGGAAGGCAAATGGCGACGGCTATTATATTTCCGACTACGATGAGGATGAACTGGCCTGGGCTGCGGTATGGCTGTATGAGTGCACCGGAAATGCGGACTATGTAAAGGATATAGATTCGGTTGATTCTGCCGGAAATTACACAGGTTATATGAAAAGGATAATACCCGAAACCTTTAACACCAATACCTGGTATAATTCCTGGACCCACTGCTGGGATGCGGTCTGGGCAGGAGTATTCCTGAAGCTGAACCAGCTGTTGCCGGAGAATGAGCTGTTCGACTTTATTGCGAGCTGGAACGTCGAGTATTTGTCGGGAGGCGCAGCAAAGCATAAAGACCCAAATGACAGGAATTATGCAATACCTTCACCGGCAGGATATACAATGATAAACGGCTGGGGCTCTGCCCGCTACAATACGGCGGCTCAGCTGTGTGCACTCGTGTATATGAAGAACCATCCTGAAAGGACTGATTTCGGCCAGTGGGCCAGAAGCCAGATGGAGTACCTTATGGGGAGGAATCCCATGGGATATTCGTATATAGTCGGCTACGGCTATGAAAAGGGCCTGCCTTATGCCCATCATCCGCACCACAGGGCTGCCCACGGCTCAAAAACAAACAGCATGAATGATCCTGCAGAACACAGGCATATATTATGGGGAGCACTGGCAGGCGGACCGGATAAAAACGATTATCACATAGATTCAACCACCGAGTATGCCTACAATGAAGTTGCCGTTGACTATAATGCCGCATTTGTAGGCGCCTGTGCCGGCTTGTACAAATACTACGGCCAGGGGCAGGAGCCAATAGCCGATTTCCCGCCCCGGGAAGCAAGAACGGACGATTACTACTGCGAGGCCCGGGTGGAAAGAGAAACCAGGGACAGTACGCAGATCGTTTTGCGGGTGCACAATGAATCCAGCCAGCCTCCGCATTATGAGACCGGAATGACGGTGAAATATTTCTTCAATATAAGTGAACTGATAAAAAACGGCCAGGATATTAATGATGTGATATTTGCCGTTGAGTATGACGAACAGATTTCCCTGCAGCAGGACCCCATAAAATACAGGGGGCCATTCAAATGGGATGACGCCGGGACATATTACTATGAATTTGATTGGAGCGGAAGTAAAATTTACGGAGACAGGGAACTGCAAATTTCCTTCAGAGCAAAGCAGGATTCCAATTATCTCACTCACTGGGATTCCTCAAACGACTACAGCAGAATGAACGTTACCGGAACCTATGCTGTTACCGCAAATGTGCCGGTATATTTGAACGGAGTACTGGTATACGGTGAGGAAGCTCCCAAATTGGAACCCGGTCCTGACGATCCGGACGACCCCGGGACGGCTCCTGCTTCAATCAAGGTATTATACAGGTGCGGAACCCCGGATTCTGCAAAAAATACCATAAGGTCGGCCATAAGCATTATGAATACGGGAACTGCTCCCGTAAATTTATCCGACATAAAGGTCCGCTACTGGTTTACAAGCGACGGCAACCAGGATAATTCGTTTGCCTGTGATTATGCTGCTTTCGGAGCTGAGAAGGTAACGGGGAATTTCTTCAGCATAAACAACCCGGTGTCGGGTGCCGACACGTATTGTGAAATAGGCTTCACAAATGCTGTCGGAAAACTTGCACCCGGCGGAAGCACCGGAACAATACCTTTCAGAATACAGAGCAATTCGGATTATGACCAGACAAATGACTATTCGTATGATTCTTCAATAACAGGCGACCCAGGTGAAAACCATAAAATCACGGCATATGTAAAAGGAAGTCTCAAGTATGGAATAGAACCCATAGTAACCGGTATCATCCCCGGTGACATAGACGGCAGCAGCAGTGTTGATGCCATAGACTTTGCAATTATGAGGAGATATTTGCTGGGGAGTATTGAACTGGATCAGGAGGCATACAGCAGAGCGGACGTAAATGGAGATGAGGCCGTCAATGCACTGGATTTTGCATTGCTTAGAATGTATCTTCTCGGCACAATAACTTCTTTTCCGGCAAGCAGGTAAACGGACTGCAGTTGGTTCACCTGAACGCCGAAAATACGGTTTATATAAAAATATCTGGATTGGACATCGGACCTGTTACAGACAACTGGTAAAAATTTTTGTATCAATGTTCAATTGTATAATTCCTGAAGCTTCCGGAACTGCCCTGGGAGCAGTAAGGATTTACAATTGGACAGGCAGTACAAAATTCATTAATTTATTAAGGAGGTATTTGACATGAAAAGGGTTTTAGCGTACTTGCTGGTTTTGACTTTCGTGTTTACAGCTGTACCCGTAACCTCACTTAACGCAGCAACAGGGGGCTATTACAGCACGGGAAGTTACAGGAATGTATTTGTTGAGACAGGCAGGACAGAGACTCAGGTAAAGGACAAGCTGGATTCCATGTTTGACAAGTTCTTCAAGGGGGATACCAACAATCAGAGGTTATTTTATGAGTCGGGAAGTGACGAGGCCTACATAAGAGATACCGGAAATAGTGATGTGCGTTCGGAGGGTATGTCATACGGTATGATGATATGTGTCCAGATGGATAAAAAGAAGGAGTTCGACATGCTGTGGAAATGGGCAAGAAACCACATGTATCAAAGCTCGGGGCAGTATAAGGGTTTCTTTTCCTGGCAGTGCAACTACAATGGCGGCATAATTGATACAACACCTGCGTCGGACGGGGATGAGTATTTTGCAATGGCTCTCCTCTTTGCGGCACGCAGGTGGGGCAACGGAACCGGGATATTTAACTATGAAGCAGAAGCGCAGACCATACTGGATGCAATGCTGCATCAGGCAGATGACGGTGTTGGGGTGAATATGTTCGATAAAACACAGAATCAGGTTGTTTTCTGCCCTAATGGCGGTTCTGCAACGTTTACCGATCCCTCCTACCATCTCCCGGCTTTTTATGAATTATGGGCATTATGGGATAAGGATGCGAATGACAGAACTACCTGGACCAGGATTGCCGCAACAAGCAGAGAATTCTTCAAGAAGTCGACACATGCCACAACAGGATTGAATCCCGACTATGCTAACTTTGACGGAACGCCCAAGGATGTTTCCTGGAGTTCGGGGCATGCCGATTTCAGATATGACGCCTGGAGGGTGGCTTTGAATATCAGTGTAGATTATGCCTGGTGGCAAAAGGATGCCTGGGCCTCCACAACATTTGCTCCAAGAATTCAGAGCTTTTTCCAAAAAGAGGGTATAAGCACTCACGGAAGCAATTACACACTGGCAGGTTCGAAGCTTAACAACGACCATTCTCCGGGGTTGGTAGCCATGAATGCTGTTACAGCTTTATCTTCAGATGTACAGAGTGCAAAGCCCTTTGTAGATGAATTGTGGAATACTGCTGTTCCCTCGGGGCAGTACCGCTATTATGACGGAATGCTTTATATGCTTGGAATGCTTCATTTAAGCGGTAACTTTAAGATATGGGGTGCAACGCCATCGTTTTTATGCGGTGATGTAAACAAGGATAATGCTATTGATGCGCTGGACAGTGCTCTGCTGAAAAGTTATCTCCTGGGAAAGACAAGTACTTTACCAAGTGTGGAGGCAGCCGACACAAATGCTGACGGTTCGGTTGACGCCATTGATTTTGCCATACTCCAGCAGTATCTTTTAGGTAAAATCGGGACTTTACCGTACAAGTAGACAATCTTGGCGGTAAGGTGGCAGGATACCGGATTACGGCAGTAGGATAGAAATAAAGCACCAGTAAAATAAAGTTAAGATGCATTTAAACAACCAGAAACTACGGAAACGGAGTTTCTGGTTGTTTGTTCAGTATCCATAATATTGCATAATATTTACAAAAATTACAATCAGGCCTATAATAATTTGTATTGAGAAGTTAAAAATAAGTATTTTTGGTAGAATAAAGGAGATTGAAAAATGCCGGATTGTAAAAAATATTTAGCAGTACTCTTGGTTTTTATTTTACTTCTGCAAACATTTAATTTTTCAGCAATGGGAATGCAGGGTGCAAATTCAGGTGTTATACGTGAAAATGTCAGTCGTGAGAACAGAATGGCCGGAAACGGTGACTGGAGCAGTGCATCAGGCAGTACCGGACAA
This sequence comes from Ruminiclostridium cellobioparum DSM 1351 = ATCC 15832, assembly GCF_000621505.1. Classification (GTDB taxonomy): domain Bacteria; phylum Bacillota; class Clostridia; order Acetivibrionales; family DSM-1351; genus Ruminiclostridium; species Ruminiclostridium cellobioparum. The sequence continues at coordinate 7,682 of NZ_JHYD01000048.1, read as the reverse complement.
ACAGGCAATTCCGTTCAATCGGACAATATTGGACAAAATGCTATAAATCCGGCAGGAGGTGCCGGAACAGAAGAAATGGCAATTGAGCCGCCGGCCTCAGCGATTGAAGCAGTGAAGCAAAGTGCACCGGCAGTTCAGACAACCGCATCAGCAATAGCCATTCCCCGGAACGTTGAGGTTATCCCGGGAGAACGGAGTCTGACAGTTAGCTGGGATGCGGTTGAAGGAGCGGAAGGTTATGATATATCCCTGAATGGTAGTATTACCAAGGCTGCGGCAGCAAGCCGTACATATTCCAGCCTTAAATCCGGCACCCAATATTTTGTCAGGGTCAGAGCAATCAGTAAGGCTTATGCCGGTGAATGGAGCAGGGAAGTAAATAAGTATACCCTGCTTGCTGCACCTGCCAGGCTTAGGGCAAATCAATCAAATACTTCCATAGAGTTAACATGGGAAGCTTCACCAGGAGCCGACAGCTACAGGATATACCGCAATGGTGTGGAAATAGGCGGCTCCGATACCAATGCATATGAAGATATGATTTTGGAGCAGTTCAGTTCCTGTACATACAAAGTAAAGGCATATAGCCGTAATGGAAACATGTCCGGCTTTAGTTCCGAGTTAATTGTAACATCGGGCAAATTACAGGCTGCAATGGAGGAAGCGGCGGATAGAGAAGCCTTGGATAAGGATACCTCAGTTAAGGATGCTCCGGATAAGGAAACTTCAGCTAATGAAGCTTCGAATAAAGAAGAAACTCCGTCTGTAATAATTGATACAGATATACTCTCAGATACAAATGAAGCAGAACCTGATAGAGCAGTGACAACAAGCACCGATTCCACCTTCCTTTCAACACCAATAAACATAGTGGCAACTCCATCTGCCATATCTGTAGATCTGTCATGGGAAACCGTAGCCGGAGCCACAAGGTATGAAATATACCGGGACAACATAAAGGTAGGGGCAACAGCTGCCAATATATATACCGACATGGGATTAACAGCCGGAAAAACTTATGTTTACAATATCAAGGCATATAACGAAACTGGCAATGAGTCGGTTTTAAGCGAAACGTTAATGGTGAGTACGCCGGCTTTACAGCTGAATATTCCTGGTAATGTTTCGGCAGCGGCAACCGACAGGACCTTAACAGTTAGCTTTGATGCTGTAGAGGGAGCTGAAAGCTATGATATTTCCATAAACGGAGATATTACCAACACGACCCAAAACAGATTTGTCTTTAATGAGCTAAGTCCAAATACACTTTATTCAATTAAAGTAAGAGCCGTTAATGCCGGAGGCTGCGGTGAATGGAGCACAGGAGTGGAAAAGTATACCTTGCTTTCAACACCTGTAAATATAACGGCGACTCCATCTGCCATATCCATAGATCTGTCATGGGAAGCGGTGGAGGGAGCTACAGGATATGAAATATACAGGGATGATGTGTTGGTAACAACAACATCTGCTGTAACATACGCTGATAAAGGATTGGCAGATGGGCAGGCATATGTTTATAAAATTAAAGCCTACAACGAAGCAGGAAATGAATCGGCACTCAGCAATCCGCTGACAGTGAGTACAATTGCAGCTACTTATATCAAAAGTAATCTGACCTTAACCGAAGACAAGGTCTTCGGAGATGTATATCTGTCCGGGGGGACGCTGGATCTGAATGGCCACACAATTATAATTTATGGAAGTTTAATACAAACAGGTGGAATAATAGTTATAAACAAGGGCAAAGTCGAAATAAAAGGAGCCTATACTGTTACTGGCGGAGGTCAGTATTTAAATATGAGTTATGATGAGGACTATATTCAAATTCATGGTGATTTTTATGTAAAAACATATGTATACAATGGATTGTCATCATTAAAAGCTGGAACAATGGAGGTAAAAGGAAATTTTACTCAAAGAGATTATAACGGTTGGTATAATGACTTCAAAGCTTCAGGTACTCATAAAGTTGTATTAAGTGGTGATAAAGAACAAATAATAGATTTTGATAAGCCGGATGCTAACAGATTTAATATTCTGGAAATAAGACATGAAACTGGTGTAGCGATTACGGTGATAAATGCATTAAGCACAAATATATTAATAACAAACGGTTTCAAATTGCCAACAATAAATTTGAAATATACGGATTGGACATTGACGGACAATGAAATCATTGAAGGAGACTTAACCTGCAATAATATAAATTTGAATGGTAAAACATTAGAAGTAGAAGGCAATATAACCATAAACGGAAATGTCAATATAAGTGGTGGAAATTTAATTGTGGATGGGAATCTAAATCACAGCGGAGTTGTGGATGTAAATAAAGGAAACATAAGAGTAAATGGAAACTATACCGTTGAAGGAACATCAGGTCAATATTTAATAATGAGCTATGATGAGGACTATATTCAAATTCATGGTGATTTTTATGTAAAAACATATGTATACAATGGATTGTCATCATTAAAAGCTGGAACAATGGAGGTAAAAGGAAACTTTACCCAGAGAGATTATAACGGTTGGTATAGTGACTTCAAGGCTTCAGGTACTCATAAAGTTGTATTAAGTGGTGATAAAGAACAGATAATAGATTTTGATAAGCCGGATGCTAACAGATTTAATATTCTGGAAATAAGACATAAACCGGGTGTAGGAATATCAGTGGTTAACAATCAACTAAGTACAAATACACTAATAACGAATGGATTTAAATTACCTACTTTAGATTTAAGATATACAAAATGGACACTCACGGAAGATGAAGTTATTCAAGGAGACTTAACTTGTAATAATATAAATCTAAATGGCAAAACATTAGAGGTTCTGGGTAATGTTAATTTTAATATGTACAATGATAATGATTCTGTAAATATAAATGGTGGGAAGTTAATTGTTGCAGGCAATTTATATCATAAAGGAGTTTTAGTTGTAAATAAAGGAAGGATTGACGTAAAAGGAAATTTTACGGTGGAATTTGGAACTACTCAGCAATATTTATATATGACATTTAATGAAGATTATATTTTAATAGAAGGTGACTTTTATGTAAAGACATATGTATATCGCGGTGTTTCAACCCTAACAGCAGGAACAATAGAAGTTAAGAGGAATTTTACACAACGTGATTATAACGGTTGGTATAATGATTTTTATGCTTCAGGCACTCATAAAGTAATACTAAGTGGAAATAATATACAAACAGTTGATTTTGATAAACCTTCCTCTAATAAATTCAACATTCTCATAATCACAAAACCCATAGACTCAGGCTATACATTTAACAGTTATAAAATCTGGAACATTCTCATAGAGGACTACCGCTACGAGCAATACTTCGGTCTTAGCGGTATGAATCCTGCTACGGGAAACTTTTCTCGTACCTATACCGACCTGACTATGGACTCGCCGGGATATGACATTGATTTCAGCAGAACCTACAACTCCAGAAGTGATAAAGCTTCGGTATTCGGCAGAGGATGGACCTTCAGCTACGAGAGCAGCATTCAAGATTCACTCTACAGCACTGATACAAGAGAAGTCAGACTGCCCGACGGAAGTGTTCAGACCTTTAAGATGAACAGTGACGGAACCTTTGCCGCAAATGATTCCCACAACACACTGGTACAAAACCCTGATGGAACATATATTCTTACATCAAAGCAGCAGGATATATTCTATTTTGACTCAAACGGACATCTTGTTAAAATGCAAGACAAGAACGGCAACAGCGTTACCGTAAGCGTTGATTCCGAAGGCAGGGTGCAGGGGGTAACCGATCAGGCTGGAAGGAACTTTACCGTAACATATGAAAATGGATTAATAAAAAGCATAAAAGATAATACGGGCAACAGAACGATAACATATGAATACCTTGACGACCGGCTGGTAAAGGTAACTGATGCAATGGGCAATGCAACAAGCTACACCTACGACTCCGAAGGCTTCATGACTGAGGTAAACGACAGTTTTTATAAATTAATCGAGTCTGTAACCTACATTCATGACGGAGAGAACAAGGACAAGGTTGAAAAGAGAACAGACGCAAACGGAAACGAATTTACATACTCATATGACAATATAAACTGTGTTACAACCATTACAGACAGCAATGGAAGGGTGACAACACAAAAATATGACAGTTCCTACAGCATAATTAATTCAACCGATGCTGAGGGCAAATCCACAGTATATGAATATACCAGGGATGAAAACGGAATAAACAAATATTCCGAGGAAAAATCCGTTACTGACCGCAATGGCAATAAAACTCAGTATGACAGGGATTCCAACGGCAATGTGACAAAAATTACAAATCCAGATTCCAGTACCAGGGTAATGACTTATGACGAAAAAAATAATGTTACAAGTCAAAAAGACGAAAACGGGAAAATGACCTTCTATGTATACGATTCCAGTAAAAAGAATCTGACAAAAAAAGTGCAGCCGCTGAACGGGACCGACCAGTATACCGATGGAACTGCCGATACGGAGAAGTTCGCCATTACTACTTATGAATATTACACCGATTCCGAAGGTGCGGCATTAGGTTATAAAGCTAAAGGCCTGATAAAATCCGTAACTGATCCTGAGGGGAATAAAACCATATACACATATGATACCTATGGAAATATCATTACAGAAACAGATGCCGAAAACAACACGCGTGCTAACGAGTACGATGCATCAAGCCGGCTTGTAAAATCCACCACACCAAATGGAAATAATACCGGGTATGTATATGACAAAAACGGAAACCTTGAAAGGCAGGTGACGGATGGAGGAGAAACTACCAGAATAACCTACGACTCGGAAGGCCGGAAAACAAAAGAAATATCTCCAAAATTGTACGATCCTTCGGAAGACGACATACAAAACCACCGGTATACCGGGAATGCAGGGTACAGGTATACATACTTCGACAACGGCAAGGTCAGAACGGTTACAGATCCGAACAATAATACAACATCATACACCTATGACATATATGGAAATGTTGTAACAGAAACAAAACCCAACGGAGCCAAATACACAAATGAATATGATCTGATAAACAGACCCCTGAGAACATATTTCCAGGAAGATCCCACGGCAGAACAGGTATTGCTTGAAGAAAATACCTATCAAATTCTGGCAGGAGGGAAAACTCAGCAGATACACAAAAAATATTTGAATGACACTGAAGTTGCAGTCACTGTCAGCGTATTTGATTATGCCGGGAGACAAATATCGGAAACCAGGCCTGACGGCACAACAATTTCTACAACATATAATGCAAACGGCACAGTAAATTATACCACCGATGCAAAAGGGAATGTTACATATTATAAATATGACGGCTTAAATAGATTGACTGAAAAATGGACTCCTTTTGAAACAGTCAGCGGCAGCACCAGATTTACGTACAATAGTACGTTCTATAGCAAGGTCGGAGAAGTAAAACAGGAAATAACCGGAAAAGATACGGTCCTCAAAGATGGCAAACCTACCCAACAGATAACAAAAACCTATGAGTACTATAAAAACGGCAAGGTAAGGAGCGTTACAGATAATGAAGGAAGAAAAACCGAATACCAATACGATGCAGACGGAAACGCAATTCAGGAAAAGGTATATACAGATCCTGAAAACTATATTGTAACAGATTACCGGTACAATCACTTGGGTAAGGTCGCAGAAAAAACTGAACACATAAAAGCAGGGGACTTTGAAGGCAATGATATCAACAGTACCGAAGATGTCAGTGTAATAACGGTTTATACCTATGATCAGAACGGCAACCTTGAGACAATGACAACTCCGGACAACGTTACAACCACATATGCCTATGACAATATGAACAACCAGACCGGCGTAAGCCGGCCGGGCATGGATGAATACGGCAATCAGACGAATATATCATCATCAACAAAATATGACTGGCAGGGCCAGCCAATTGAGAAAATTGATTCGAATGGAAATATAACAACATATACATACGACCAGAGAGGATTACTGGTACGAACCACAGATGCTGCCAATAATACAACAGCCTTCTATTATGACAGGGCGGGAAGGAAAACAGCCGAAGTAGCTCCAAATGCTTATGATTCATCAAAGACAATCGATCAGATGAACAGAGTGGAATATACCTATGACCTGATGGACAGGATAAAAACCAAAACATATGCGGGAGAGGAAAAGAGACTGGATACTGACACGCACCAATGGACAACCCGGCAGGTAAGAATAGTACAGGAGGCATACAAGTACGATAACAACGGAAATCCGGTAAAAGTACTGGATGGGCTGGGCTTCGAAGCAGCAACAGACAAAACGGGCATAGATACACAGATAAACACAGGCTACGGAACGGAATACACCTACAATCTGGCAAACAAACCGATAACGGTACTGGATCCCGTATCAAAAGAGAGAAGACTGAGTTTTACAACAAAATACAGCTACGATGCACTCGGACATAAAACCTCCGAAACAAATGCAAAAGGAGTCATTACAAACTATTATTATGACGATGCGGGAAACATAACACAAATAGGAGTAAGGAAAACTTCAACTGCGGCAGAAACGGTACTAAAAACCAGCACTTACGACTATTTGGGCAATCTGCTTACCGAAACAGATGCAATTGGAAACACGACAACATACCAGTACAATGCATTAGGTAAGGTAAGAAGAGCAGTATACCCAGGAGATGCAACAATACCTCAAAATGAAATAACCTGCCAATATGATGTGATGGGCAGACTGAAAATACAGAAGGATACAAAAGGAGCAGTTGACACCTATACATATAACAATCAGGGAGATATACTGACACATACACAGCAGGCACAGGACGGCTCAGAAGCAATAACCACAGGCTCCAGGTACGATAAAAACGGAAACGTAAGGTATTCCACAGATGCAAACGGAAATGAAAAAGAATATATATACAACCATCAAAATAAGCTCATAGCAGCAAGGCAGACGGTATCGGGAGTGGACCGCCAAACCAAATTCACATATGATGCCAATGGCAACAAGACCGCCGAAACCGACTGGAGGGGCAACACAACCACAAGCACATATGATGGCCTGAACAGGCTGATAGAACAAAAAGACGCATACAGCCACAGCATACAGAAGCTGGAATACAACCATAACAATGTACAGGAAAAAGCCTATGATGCGTTAAACCAAACCACACAATACACCTATGACAAAAACAACAGACTGCTGACAACAACAGATTCTGAAGGCCATACAACCAGCCAGACCTATGATGAATTGGGCAATATAGCAACGAAGAAAGACGGAAGAAACAACCAGACCACCTACCAATATGACGAATACAACAGGCTGAATAAAGTAACAAACGCCAAAAATGAAAGTACGGAATATTCGTATGACCTGAACGGGAACCTGCTTTCACAAAAAGACGCAAAAGGCAACATAACAACCTATGAGTACAATGCAGCCAACAAAGTATCAAAACGCATCGACCAGGGTGGCCGTACAGGAACGCCGGGCAATTACAGTTACAACCCTGCAAAAACAGAAACCAGTATCTATAATACGGATGGAACACCGGCTGCAAAAACAGACAGAAACGGAAAAACCATAAACTACACCTATGATATACACGGCAGACTGCTGACCCAGACCATAGGCTCCGAAACCATAACCTATACCTA
>NZ_JHYD01000047.1 GCF_000621505.1 Ruminiclostridium cellobioparum DSM 1351 = ATCC 15832 | reverse complement strand
TGCTGGTCGTTCCTCTCGTAGGAACGTGGATCGAAATTCAGTAATGAGCGGGGAAGGAGAGTCTTTTAATATTTACCCGTGGTATAATTTGCCTCTTTATCTGGAAACACTCTATGTATTGGATAATTTCGGATAAAGGGGCTTTTTATGTTGAGAAGAATAAGAATTATATTATTTGTATTTTTAGCTATATTTTCATGTTTGCTGACGAGATTATGTTATATTCAGACAGTCGGAGGAGGACTATTATCTAAAGAGGCATCGGCTCAGAGAGTGAACAATGTACGGATTGAGAGTGTCAGAGGAGATTTTCTGGACAAAAACGGCATCAAATTTACCGGCAGGACTCAAAAGATAACAGCTGTGCTTAAACCGGCGCTGCTCAGGGATCAATCCCAGGTTATAAACCAGCTGTGTGCCATACTTGGCCTTGAGCCCGAAAAGACAATGGAAGAAATCCAGCGGAAAAATACACCCATATTAGTTGAGATAGATCAGGAGACAAAGGCTCTTATAACCTCCATGAACATAGAAGGGGTATCATTTGTCAATTCCTTAAGCAGGTATAACACCGATACAAAGGCCAAACATCTGCTTGGTTATCTTAACAAGGTTGATAATGTGGGTATTAACGGGCTTGAAAAGCTGTTTGAAAAAACGCTCAATTATGGTAAGGAGGACAGTATAGCAGTCATTACCGATGGAAGCAATGATTTGCTCACCGGTCTTGGATATAGAATCATTAAAGAGGATGACAAAAAGAACAGCAAGCTGGATATAAAATTAACACTGGATTATCACATTCAGGATATTATTGAAAAGGCTCTCGACAGCAGAAATCTGACCGGGGCGATTGTAGTTGAGAATGTCAAAACCGGCGATATTGTGGGCATATGCAGCAAACCGGATTTTGATCCCAATGATATTGAAAAATATCTCTCAAATAATAAAAGGCCGCTGTTCAACCGTGCAGTGGCACAATACAATATCGGTTCGGTTTTCAAGCTGGTGGACCTGGCAGCTATTTTCGAGCAGCAGCCCGATTACAATATGGTATTCAGCTGCCCGGGATACATCCAGATAGCCGATACCGAATTCAAATGCTCCTCATACGAAACAGGCGGACATGGCACGGTTGATATCAACACTGCCCTGGCCAAGTCCTGTAATGCGTATTTTATCAATATGTCACTGGACCTGGGTGCCGACCCTATTTTAAACATGTGTAAAAAATTTGGACTTGGTGAAAATACAACCTTGACAAAGCAGGGGCTAGGTGAAGCCAGAGGAATAATTCCCACGAAAGCCGACCTTCAAAATCCCGGTGACATTGCAAATATGTCAATAGGACAGGGGCAGATTATGGCGACACCGGTTCAGATTGCTGATATGGTCGCAACCATAGCCAACGGCGGTATTAAAAATAATGTTAATCTCCTGGACAGCGTTGTCAACAGCAGCGGAAACAAAGTAAGGGATCTTAGAGAGACCTCCCAGGAGAGAGTGATTTCAAAAGCCAGTGCCGACAGAATAATGGCCCTGATGGAGGGAGTCATAAGTGAAGGGACCGGGAAAAAGGCCAATATGGATAGATACGGCGGAGCAGGAGGAAAAACCGGAAGTGCTGAGACAGGGCAATACATCGATGGAGAAAAAATTATCCAGGCTTGGTTTGCAGGGTATTTCCCGGCAGGAAGTCCAAAATATTCGGTAGCCGTTTTTATCGAAGACGGAAGGAGCGGCGGTGAGGCTGCAGCTCCAATATTTGCAGAAATTGGATCGGAAATTATGAAACTGGGACTGTAATAAAAGACAAGCAGGGATTCCGATTAATAGAATCCCTGCTGTCTAGCTAATGATTTAACCAACGGTTAAGAAACTAACCGAACTGCTTTTGTTTTCCCTGCATTAATCCGTTACTGCTCTTATTAACTGCGGCCACCCTCTTGGAGCAGATGCAGTACCTCGAGCACTAATCGGACGCAAGAAATTTTCAATTACGGGTATGGCAGAAAAAAAGTTAAAAACCATCAACTTCATCATCTCCCAATGCTCGACATCAAAAACAACTTGCAAGTCCCATAATGCTAATTACATACATTGCTGCAGTATATTAACATCATAAAACCTTACTATCAATTACTGCGATTGATAGAGAAACAAAGAAGTCCAAAGGTATCATCTCCCAACTTTTTTGGTCAGCTAAACCTTTGCCCGGCGGATACATAAATATCCTATGAATACCTGAGTATCCAACGGATACATTTCTGTATCACAGTACATATTGTTTCTTAAATCAGGCTTTCTATTCGTTTGTTCACTGCCAATTTCTAGAATAAAGGCTGGTTGCGGGGTTTAACATTGTTTTTGTTGTTAAAATCCGAACCTTCATTATCCGGATTTCTATTTTTTTCGGATTTGTTTTTAGAATTGGACTTAGACGATTTTTTGTGTTCCTTATTTCCCTTCTGACTCATAAAAATACTCCTTTCTGCTATATTTATAAGCTGCTTATAATATATTTTGATGAATTGTCTTTTTTATTCAACTAATAATTCCTTTTATACTCCCTTCAAAATTAAATATAAATTTAATGGGAGATATTAATCACAAGGTAAAATTGTTATAATTATATGGTCGGTCAAGCAATTCATACCAATGGTATAATTGATATTTGTTCTATAACAATTTTAAAAATTAAGGCAAGAGGCTGAAAAAATTATAAAATGAGTAGAGGAGGTTACCCGGCCCATGCCATTTCGTTTATTGTGTTTTGTACGAAATGCCGGACACGGGTGTATTTATGGAAGCTAAAAAAGTTGCTGAAATTGCAACATCTGCCGGTGAAATTCTTTTGAGTAACGGTGCCGAGGCATACAGGGTGGAGGAGACAATAAAGAAGATATGTTCTTCCTATGGTTTTAACGGCGAATGTATTTCCACCTCCACAGGTATTTTTATTTCAATATCCGACCAGGAGGGGGAATTTGTAACTTCGGTAAAAAGAATTAATCTAAGACGTGTTGATCTTTACAGGGTTGAACTTATAAATTCCTTTTCAAGAGGCCTTGCTGAAAATCCTCTGCCTTACGAGGAGGCTAAAAACAAGCTGAGGGAGATATATAATGCGCCCAATTTTTCACTGGGTATCAGGCTTTTGGCGGCAGGACTGACGGCTTTTTCATATGCCATATTTTTTAACGGAGGCATTTTGGATGCGTTGGTCTCACTTTTAATAAGCTTTGGAATATACCTGCTTTTGGAATATATCTCTAAAATAGGCGCCTTTCAATTTCTGGAGTACTATCTTTCAGGTTTTATAATAGGAGCGGTAAGCCTTGCAATTGGTTCGTTTTTTCCCCAGATCAACAAGGATAATGTAATAACAGGCGCAATAATTGTTCTCCTGCCCGGAGTGGCACTGACCAACGGGATCAAGGATTTGCTTTATGGGGATTATGTTTCGGGATTTGCAAAGTTGGGAGAAGCTATACTGATCATAGTGGCCATGAGCGTGGGAATCGTAACGGCACTTTCCATTTTTATGAAATGGTTTTAAACAAATTCATCAGCTTAATTAAAGTTATGGATGATAGATGGAGGCTAGGTATCTATGTCAACCGTTCAATTATTACAGGTTGTTATTGCGTTTTTCGGAAGTATATTTCCTGCTGTTTTATTTAATATAGACAGAAAGAAAATAGGTTGGGCAGGTTTAAGCGGTGCTCTGGGCTGGCTTGCGTACCTGCTGGTTTTTAACGTCACTCAAAATGCCATTGCTTCTACCTTTGTTGGTGCAGTAGTTGTGGGCTGCTACAGTGAGTCACTGGCGAGAAAGCTTAAAACCCCGGCCTTTGAGTTTCTGATACCGGGAATATTTCCGCTCGTGCCGGGGTTTACGGCGTATACCGCGCTGAGGTATATTGCTGAAAACAATATGTCCCAGGCATTGAGCAAAGGGGTTCTGGCATTGGCCGTAGGCGGAAGCATAGGTTTTGGAATAATGCTGTCCACCACTATATTTAAGTTCTTTACAAAATTGAAAAATATAAGGCTGTATGGGAAAAGTTGAAAGTGGCCATATTATGCACTATAATGAAATAATTAGAAAATAATGGAAAACTGAAAGAGAATAGAAAATTTAAAAATTTTAATGGTATGGCTGGATAGTTGGAGGATATTTAATGGAAGAGCTTGCGATATCAATCCGGGAACTATATATGAGTTACGGGTCAAAACAGGTTTTAAAAGGAATCAGCATTGATGTTCCAAAGGGGCAGATAATAGGTTATATCGGGCCGAACGGCGCAGGAAAGAGTACTACGGTAAAGATATTTCTGGGACTGCTGACCGGCTATAAAGGTGTCGTAAAGGTAATGGGAGAGGACATATCAAATGGAAGTGTAGAATATAAAAGAAAAATCGGTTATGTACCTGAGACCGCAGAAATATTCGACAATCTCACCGCCCGTGAATACATAACCTTTTTGGGCCAGTTGTACGGCATGGCATATGAGGAGACCGATAAAAAGGCATATAAGCTGATGGAACTGTTCGGTATAGAACAGGTATATGACTCAAGGATCACGTCCTATTCCAAAGGTATGAAGCAGAAGGTACTGCTCATTTCAAGCCTTATTCACAATCCGGATATTTTATTCCTGGACGAGCCCCTGAGCGGACTGGATGCCAACAGCGTTATGGTCTTTAAGGAGATCATGAGCCATCTGGCCAGACAGGGCAAGACAATATTCTATTCCTCCCACATAATGGAGGTGGTTGAAAAGATAAGCGACAGGATAATTCTTATCAACAACGGCAGCATTGTTGCCGACGGAACCTTTGACCAGCTTAAGGATCAGAGTAAGGAAGGCAGCCTTGAAGATATTTTCAACCAGCTGACCGGTTTTGACAAACATAAGCAGCTGGCCGATGAATTTGTAAATATAATAGGAGCATAAAATGAAAGAGTTTGTTTTGATAAGACTGCTGGACAAAACAGCCGGGGCTTTGAAAAAAAATGATATTGATTATTTGCAGCTGAGAATGATCCTGAAAATAAAGCTGACTCTGGACTCCAGAAATGTGCCTACAGTACTGTCGGGCACAAGAAATATTGAAAACAGGAATATCCCGCTGCTGTCCATGTTTATGTATGGCTTTATGGGACTGATGATATCAATTTTCGTTTGGGTCCCATTTTCTACCTTCTATAAAATGAATATTATTCTTGGCATGATTATTTTTATGATTCTTGCTACGATGATATCCGATTTTTCAACTGTTTTACTGGATGTTAAAGATAAAAATATACTGATGCCGAGACCTGTTAAAGAAAAGACCCTGAAACTGGCCAAAACCATTCATGTTTTTTATTATTTGGTCAGAATAACCCTGGCGCTTTCAGGCCCTACTATCGTAATGTGCTATTTCAAGTACGGCATGTTGTTTTCTCTGGTTTTTCTGCTGGAGATTATTCTGATTTCCGGTCTGGTAATGTTTCTGACTTCCATACTTTATTTCCTGATTCTCAGACTCTTTGACGGTGAGAAGCTGAAGGACATAATAAATTATTTTCAAATAACTCTTACAGTCTTTATAACCATTGCATATCAGTTTATAGGCAGAATGTTTGATGTTTCGGAAACCAGCGTGCATTTTGTTCCCAAATGGTGGAACTACCTGATACCGACAACCTGGTTCGCAGCGCCGCTGAATATGCTTGCCGAAAAGGATTTTGCAGGTTTTTATATGTATTCGGCAGCTTTAGCAGTGATAATACCTGTTATTTCCTTTGGAGTCTATATAAAATACATCGTTCCTTATTTTGAAAGGAATTTGCAAAAGCTGAACAACAGCAGCGGCAAAAATCAAAAAAAGGAAAGGAACTCCGGACTGCAAAAACTTGTTTCCGCTGCGGCTTGCCCTGATATGCAGGAAAGGGCTGTCTTTAAGTTTACCCGGGACATGATTTCAAGCGAAAGGAAGCTGAAGCTCCAATTATATCCAAGCCTTGTTTTTGCCTTTATAATGCCGTTCATTTTTATATTTATGAACCTGTTTAAAGGGAATTTTGCAGAAGGACTTGTTAGAATAAAAGGAAGTAACACATATCTCTGTGTTTACATCGGCATAGCCATGGCAAGTATTTCGGTCAGCTTCATAAGTAAAAGCGAAAAATTCAGGGGGGCATGGATATATAAGGCCTTACCGGTTGAAAAGCCGGCCATTATATTAAGAGGTGCTCTGAAAGCTTTTATATTTAAGTTCAATTTGCCACTGATCACCGTTCTGAGTCTGGCATGCGTGCTGTTGTACGGACCCCGTATCATTCCGGATATCATTCTGATGTTTATAAATATGCTTTTACTGCTGATATGCTTTTTCAGAATAGCTGCTAAAAGCTTACCGTTTTCACAGGAATTCCAGGGCATGAAGCAGGGCACCAATGCAGCTTTGAGCTTTGCGCTTCTGTTTTTATCGGGATTTCTGGCTTTAATCCACTTTGGTGCCAAATTTATTCCCTTTGGTGTAACTGTCAACATTGCTGTCTCGGCAGTAATTACAATGATCATATGGCACTATTGTTTCAAAACCGACTGGAATGATTTGGAATATACTTCCTGACTGCAATTTATTTCATTGGTTTTAAAAGCAAGTGATGCCGGGATGGAAGTCCGACTTGACACAGGAATAGAAATCTTTTAAAATTTAAATAATTAAAAAAGCGCAAAATGGGGAACACCACCGAAAGGGTGTTCCTTGTTTTGTGCTTTTTTGTTTAATAGAACACATTAAATAACTCGTTGTGCCAGTTAAATTTTGTGGATGCTTTCAGTTATAAATAGCTGTTGCCTGATTGGGATACAGCTTCAAAAAAAACGTATTATCAATAACATGTGTTTGGAGTAAGCCATACTATTTCAGGCAAGAGCTTCGTGGGCAATCCATGCTGGATACCGGACGAAAGCACTATTGATGGTGTGGAATTGACTTGAAGCTATTCTTTGAGGTCTGTACAGCTATTAAGCTGAAGACATATTAATTACCGGCATAATCGTTAATTACTGGGAGGTTGCAATGAAACTAAACGGAACAGATCACAAACTTGATAAAAGCCAGACCCTTGATGAATTTTTAAAGGCCCGGGGTTACAATCCTGCAATTGTGGCAGTGGAATTGAACGGACAAATAATCTCAAAGGGAGAATATGAGAATACCATCGTCGATGACAGGGCTGCAATAGAAGTAGTCAGATTTGTGGGCGGGGGCTGAATATGAGGATAACACTGAACGGCAGGAAAATAGAGCTGGATGCGGGTTGGGCCTTTGAGGTACGGGAGAGATACGGAAAACCAAACGACATTGTCATTTTAAACGGCTTTCAAATTGAAGAGGACTGCAAAATTTCGGAAAATGATATTTTGAATATTATCACCAAAGGCGTAATGCCCGGGAAAGATGAACTTGAAAGCATGATGATGGCAAGGCATACTCCCAGGGTACACAGCGAGGTGAAAAAAGGTAAAGTTGCTGTTGCCGGACTGGGCGGCCTCGGCTCAAATATAGCTGTAATGCTTGCCAGAGTCGGAGTCGGACAATTGCTGCTGGTAGATTTTGATGTGGTTGAGCCAAGCAACCTGAACAGGCAGAGCTACAGTATCAGCCACCTGGGAATGCCTAAAACTGCTGCTTTAAAGAAACAGATACAGGAAATAAATCCATTTGTAAAAGTTGAGCTGAGGGAGGTAAGGGTTACCGAAAACAATGTCAGGGAACTGTTTGGAGGCTATGACATTGTGTGTGAGGCTTTTGACAGGCCGGAGGCCAAAGCCGTCCTTGTGAATACTGCACTGGAGCAGCTTCCGGACATTAAGGTGGTGGCAGCTTCGGGTATGGCAGGCTGTGAAAGCTCAAACCTCATAAGAACTGTAAAACCTATGAAGCGCCTGTATTTATGCGGAGACCTGGAAAACGGAGCAGGAACAGGCAGCGGTTTAATGGCTCCGAGAGTCATGGTCTGTGCCGGACACCAGGCCAATATGGTTTTAAGATTATTGCTGGGGCTGGAAGAAGCCTGAAAAGCCTCCTTTGTTCGCCTTATGGCGGATATGGGAGTGGATAAAAACTCATTTATTTTTTGTGGCCGCTGTGCGGCTCAAAGCCGTAACAGGGTTAAGGAGGTTTAAAGATGACTGATAAATTAATAATTGGAGGACATGAGTTCAATTCAAGGTTCATATTGGGCTCGGGAAAGTTTTCTCTTGAGCTTGTAAAAGCGGTAATCGAACAGGGAGGGGCCGAAATGGTAACTCTTGCCCTTCGCCGGGCCAATGTGGGCGGAGAAGAAAATATTCTGGACTACATACCGGAAGGAATCACATTATTGCCCAATACTTCGGGTGCCAGAAACGCAGAAGAGGCTGTGAGGATTGCGCGCCTTGCACGCGAGATGGGCTGCGGCAGCTTTGTAAAGGTGGAGGTTATCCGGGATACCAGGTATCTGCTGCCGGATAACCATGAAACCGTAAGGGCAACGGAAATGCTGGCAAAGGAGGGCTTCATTGTTATGCCCTACATGTATCCCGATCTGAATACCGCAAGGGACCTGGCAAATGCGGGAGCTGCTGCGGTAATGCCGCTGGCTTCACCCATAGGCAGCAACAAGGGCTTGAGCACCAGGGATTTTATAAAAATCCTCATAGACGAAATTGATCTGCCAGTCATAGTGGATGCTGGTATCGGGCGGCCGTCCCAGGCATGTGAGGCCATGGAAATGGGGGCTGCTGCCGTCATGTGCAATACCGCCGTTGCCACGTCAAGCGATGTAGCCCTCATGGCAAGGGCCTTCAAGCTGGCTATACAGGCCGGGCGTGGCGCATATCTGGCCTGCCCGGGAAGGGTTCTGGAATACAGTGCCGAAGCGTCAAGCCCTTTGACAGGCTTTTTGGAGGATTAGATATGGCTGATATGGAGTATATGGAACATATGAATTATCTTGACGGCATGGAGGCTGTCAGTCCGGATATTATGAACAGGGTGCTTTCGCTGGCCGGCAGCTATGAATACGGCAAATATGCCGGCAAGGATGTGGAAAGAGCCTTAGGCAAAGAGCTGTTGACACCTGACGATTATGGGGCTGTCTTATCTCCTGCCGCAGTGCCGTATCTCGAAGAAATGGCACGCAAGGCATTGCTTGAGACAAGAAAGCACTTTGGGAATTCGGTTTGTTTATTTACGCCGCTGTACATCTCAAACTATTGTGAAAATGAGTGTGTATACTGCGGTTTTAACTGCAGGAACAAAATTCAGCGTGGCCGGCTGTCTATGGAGGAAATGGAAGAAGAGCTTCAGGCCATTGCCGCCACCGGCCTGAGGGAGATTCTGATTTTAACGGGAGAAGCCCGTAATGCCTCGGGTGTGGAATATATAGGGGAAGCCGTCAAGCGAGCTGCCCGCCGCTTTTCCACTGTCGGCATTGAAATATACCCTCTGAACTCGGAGGAATATGCCTACCTGAATAAATGCGGGGCGGATTTTGTTTCGGTCTATCAGGAAACCTATAATATTGATAAGTATGGACAGGTGCATTTGAGAGGACCAAAAAGGATATTCCCGTACCGTTTCAACGCGCAGGAAAGAGCCTTGCTGGGCGGAATGAGGGGCGTTGGAATAGGCGCCTTGCTGGGGCTGGACGACTTTAGAAAGGATGCCTTTGCGGCAGGGATGCACGCATATTTTCTTCAGCAAAAATATCCCCATGCCGAGATCTCCTTTTCGGTGCCCCGGCTAAGGCCATATATCAACAATTCCGGCAGCAATCCTGCCGGGGTTCATGAAAGGCAGCTTTTACAGGTCATGCTGGCCTACCGTTTATTAATGCCCTTTGCCGGAATAACCATTTCTACAAGAGAAAAGCCCAACTTCAGGGATCATATAATAGGTCTGGCGGCTACAAAAATTTCAGCAGGGGTAAGTGTGGGAGTAGGGGGGCACAAAAACCGTGAAAAGGGTGATGAACAGTTTGAAATCTCCGACTCCCGCAGTGTGGGTGAAATACATGAAATGATAGCAGGCAGGGGTTTACAGCCGGTATATACCGATTATGTGAGAGTATAGGAGAGCGTATGTTGATTTTGGTTACAAACAGGAAGCTATGCAGGGATGACTTTCTGGCACGGCTTGGCCGGTTGGCAGAGACAGGACCGGAGGCAATAATTTTGAGGGAAAAGGATCTGGAACAGCAGGAATATGAAAAGCTGGCACGACAGGTACTGTCAATCTGCGAAGAAAATAAAGTCAAGCTGATAATTAACAAAAATATCGATATTGCAGCAAAACTGAACATTCCCTTTATACATTTGTCAATGGAGGATCTGAGACTGAATAGGAACAGGCTGGGGCAGTTTAAATGCACAGGTGTATCGGTACACTCGGCAGATGAGGCTGTGGAGGCCCGGGAGCTGGGCGCCGGTTACCTCATAGCAGGCCATATATTTCCCACTGATTGCAAAAAGGGACTTCCGCCGCGGGGGATGGACTGTTTGAGAGAAGTGTGCAGCAGGGTCGATATTCCGGTATTTGCCATCGGCGGAATAACCCGGGAACGGGTACAGGCTGTCCTTGAAACCGGTGCCAAAGGCGTGTGTGTTATGAGCGAGGCTATGACCTGCCGTGAGCCCTCATGTCTTTCATTTTTTTCGGCAAAACAACATCAGATACTCTGAAAAAGTACATAAAATGTTAAGAAATTGTTAAGAGTCTGTGACTTTGTGCAGTACATGCCCTGTGGTATAATAGGGAAGATAAACAAATATGTTACAAAGGCAGAAAGTGAGACTCAAATGAAGAAAATAGTCAGAGTATTAATGGTTGCGGTAATATTTTTTTCGACATTCCTTGGAGTTGGTGCCGAGAAAGCAGCCCAGAACAATGGCATGCTTGACGTAAAAATCAATGTGGGCTTTAATGACGTGTACAAGATAGGATACTCTACACCAATCAATGTAAATATTAAAAACAATTCCAAGGACATCAACGGAGAAGTGGAAATACGTGTTCCAAGTTCGCCCGGCAAATATATGAGCTATGTGAAGCCGGTCAGCCTTCAAAAAGGCGCTGAAAAAAATATAACGATAAATGTGCCCATAGGCAATGACAGCAGGACGAAATATGCAGTGAATATTTATGACGGCGGGGAGCGGATTTTTGAGGATACCATTACTACAGTTGCCTCAAACAATGTCACCACTTTTATAGGTATACTTAGCGATGATTTTGACAGTTTGTCCTATATCAATTCAGTTCCTGCTTCCGCAGGGATTTCCCTGGTTACAAAAACCATAAAGCTTGACGAGAAGAATTTTCCCGAGGATATTTTTACTTTAAATGCATTTAATGTTTTAGTAATCAATGATTTTGACACTTCCAGGCTCAGTAAGCCGCAATACGAAATTTTAAAACAATGGGTAAGAAACGGCGGAACATTAATCATAGGAACGGGGTCTAAATATAACAAGACGCTTTCGGTGTTTAAAGATGACTTTATCGAGGGCTCTCAGGGAAATGTACAGGAAATATCAACTTCAAAAATATATGAGCTGGCCACAAACGGTGATAACAGGAATGAAACAAAGCTGGAGGTTCTGCCTTTAAATATCAAGGACAGCACCATAGTTTTGGAGGACCGGAATGTCAGTCTTGTACAGGCTCATGACAAAGGCAGGGGAGTAGTTGGTATACTGGCGTTTGACCTGGGAAAGGCACCTTTTGCAAACTGGAATAACAATACGGCTTTTATGGTAAAGGTTTTGGAACTTGTCAATCCGGGTTTGACAGGTACAAATGCAAACAGCGGCAATAATAACATCAATTCCTTCAGAAACAATACATATGCATTGCAGGAGGCGGTAAACCAGTTCTCTGAAATGGCCGCACCAAAAACCTCAAGTTATTATCTCATTTTGCTTGTCTATGTTTTGGTGGTCGCCCCTATAAGCTATTTTATTCTGAAGAAGCTTGACAAACGTGAATTGATGTGGCTTACCGTACCGGTTATGGCAATTATTTTCGGCGCAATAATATATGTGACGGGAAGCGGCACAAGACTGAGCCAGATAACTACGAATATTGTTTCATTTATAAGTATGGATAAGAATGGAAATGCCTCGGCCGATACTTATGCCGGTATTTTAAATACAAATAAATCCAGGGTAAAAATCTCAGGGCAAAATGGTGAAAGGCTGCTTCCGGTCAATAATAATTATTATTCCGACCAGACTTTTGAAAAAGAGGCCCTTGAAGCAACAATTTATGCAGGTGAAAACGGAAGGATAGAATACAAAAACAGCAGTCTGCTGGATACAAAAATTCTGCAGATACAGGAAAATTCCCTTGATATCGGGAAAATCGAAACCAATCTGAAATTAAAGAACGGTAAAATTACAGGCACCATTAAAAATTCTACAGGGTTGGAGCTGGCAGACTGTCTGCTTGTGATGCCTGACGGCTATTATAAAATCGACAGCTTGAAAAGCGGAGCAGTTGTAAATCTGGATACCATCACTCCGGGAAGACATGAAGGTAATTTTCACGTAATGATAGGAGAGGTGTTCTTTAGCCGGAGCTATCCAAATACCAGTGCAGCAGGGACAGACAGGAAGAGAAATTTGGATTTAAGGCAGGAGGGAAACATTCTTCAAAGAATGTCTGACTATGGAAACGGGCAAATTAACGGCATTACTTTTATCGGTTTCTCAAAAACCCAAATACATAAGCCCTTGCTTGTAAACGGTGCTCCTGCCAAAAAAAATGAAAGAAATTTATTATTCATGCCTGTTGACGTGAAGTTCACCGATGAAGGCAAAGTGGAATACCCGCTGGGTTTTGTACCTTTTGAAGTCATCAATACGTCAAATCTGAATTATGATATGGCAAGCGGCAGATTTTACGGAAGCGGTTCGGCGGAGTTGATTTACAAGCTTGACAGGAACATGCTGGTAGAGGAATTTGGGATAAATACCTCCGGCTTGCAGACCAAGTCCTTGGGTGCAGGCTACAGTATTTACAATATAAATAAGGAGACCTACGAAGCTGTTACCGATAAAGTAGTAGAAGGAGAGAGTTTAAAGGATTATTTAGCTCCCGGAAACACATTAAAAATGAAGGTTGAAGTTACCGACGGGGAAATCGGAGTACCTCAGATGTCTGCAAAAGGGAGGAGCAAATAATGCTTAGAATAGAAAATCTCTGTAAGAGCTATGGAAAGTTCCGTGCTGTAAATGACTTGAACCTTCATATACCCAAAGGTGAAATATTCGGGTTTGTGGGGCCAAACGGAGCGGGCAAAACTACCACGATGAGGATCATATGCGGACTTCTCGACGCTACCTCGGGAAAGGTATATGCCGATGGGATCGACGTAATTGACAGGCCAAAGGAGCTGAAACGCAAAATAGGCTATATGCCTGACTTCTTCGGGGTCTATGATGACCTGAAGGTAATGGAGTATCTGGAATTCTATGCATCCATATACAATATCAAGGGTGCCGACAGCAGAAAGATATGTCAGGACCTTCTCGAGCTGGTGGACTTAACCGATAAAAAGGACTTTTATGTGGACAGCCTGTCAAGGGGCATGAAGCAGAGGCTTTGTCTGGCCAGAAGCCTGGTTCACAATCCGGAGCTGCTGATTCTGGATGAACCGGCCTCAGGTATGGATCCCAGAGCGAGAATTGAAATGAAGGAAATATTGAGAACCTTGAAGAGTATGGGCAAGACTATATTGGTGAGCTCACATATTTTGCCCGAGCTTGCAGAGCTGTGTACAGCCATCGGCATAATAGAAAAGGGCAGGGTAGTTATGAGCGGCACTGTGGATGAAATCACCAGAAAGGTCTATCATACCCAAACCATACGGATAAAAGTAATAGACAGGTTGGAGGAAGCCATAAGGGTGCTTCAGGAGTATCCCGACATCGACGGGATAAACCCGGTGGGCGATAATGAAGTTGAAGCCTCCTTCAACGGTGACGAGGTATTCATGAATGCGCTCCTGGTCAGGTTAATACAGAATAATATACCGGTAACGGCCTTTAACCAATTGGACGGAAATCTTGAAGACATATTTATGAAGGTTACTGCAACAGGGGAGGTAGAACAATGAGCGCCAATACGCAAAAAAGGTATTTCAGAATAAATCCCGTACTGCTTAAAGAACTCAAGGTCAGGATGAGAAGCTGGAAAGCGGCAATCTTAATAGGTACCTACAATTTTGTACTCCTCCTGCTGACCATATTTATAATGAAGCTGACTATGAACAACGATATAGGAGCTCCCACCCAGGCAACCATATTTGGTACATATGCCTTTCTGGTGGCTGCACAATTCGGTTTGATAACGCTTATAGCTCCCGCACTTACCGCCGGGGCCATATCAGGTGAAAGAGAAAAGCAGACGCTGGATATCCTGTTGTCAACCACCTTGAATCATAGGTCCATAATTACAGGTAAATTATTTTCATCCCTGAGTCAGATCATATTGCTGCTGGTATCCTCCATCCCTGTGTTTTCAATAATTTTTCTATATGGCGGCATAGGTCTGGTACAGCTTTTACAGGTTTATCTGTTTTTTATCCTTATAGCGGTAACTCTTGGCAGTATAGGTATTTTCTTTTCGACTTTCATAAAGAAAAGTACCGCAGCAAATGTTTTGACCTATGCAGTTGTGGTTTTCCTGTATCTGGGCACCATTTTAATCTCGGTGTTTTATGTACAGCTGGTCATCATGCCAAACTATACAAACAGTCAATACGAAGGGACTTTCTGGGTATTTAATTTAAACCCTGCCGTGGCCCTGATCTCTCTGGTGATGGATCAGTTCCAGGAAGGCGGCGGAAGGGTGTTTCAGGGTTTGACCTTGACAGTCCAGCAGGGAAAGCTCCATCTGTGGCATATTAATGCAATATTCAATGCCGGTCTGTCGGTGGTGCTGTTGTTTTTAAGCGCCTTGAAACTCAATCCGGTTAAAAGGAAATGGTTGGGAAGAGGTAAAAAATGAATTTAAACAAGCCTTACGGAAAAATATCATATGTGCTTCGAAAGGCCCGTAACAGAATCATATTAAGCATAACCCTGCGGAATGTGACGGCAGGTCTGTGCACCGCGCTGGCGGCAGGGATTATTCTGGAGCTCCTCTCAAGACTTATACCCATATACAGGGTGTATGTCCTGTGGGGATATGCCGGTGCGGGCATTTTTCTGCTGTCCTTGCTCAGTGTTTTTTTATTCCTTCCAAAGAAAAAAGCAGTAGCCAGACTGCTTGATTCTTTTGGACTGCAGGAGAGGATCATAACTTCTCTGGAGCTGGAAAAGGAAGATTCGGAATACAAAGAGCTGTTGCTGGAGGATACCGTAAGCAAACTTGACACCGTTAATTACAGGGAAAAGATAAAATTGCTGCCAGATAAAAAGCTTCTGGCGGCAGTGATATTTCTCACGCTGGCTTTCGGCGCGACCGTGCTGCTGCCCCAGCCGCTGCTGGAAGAGGCCCGGCAGGCCCATGAATTAAACGCATATAAAAAGGAGCAGAAAAAGAAGGTAGAAAAAGCAGAGAAGGAAGTCGAGAAGAATACCGGGCTTACCCAAGTGCAGAAAAAAGATCTGCTGGACAAACTGGAAGCTTTGAAGCAGGAACTCAAAAAGTCCCAGGATACCAGGGCGGCCGATAAAGCCCTGGAAAAGCTTGCAAAAAAGCTGGAGCAGAAAATTGATAAAACAAAGGAAGCCGATTTGAAGAACCTTGCCGAAAAATTAGCAGGGAACAAGACAGCCCAGGCTTTGGCAGATGCTTTGAAATCCGAGAAAAAGGAAGAGATCGGGAAGGAATTTGAAAACCTTAAAAATAAACTGAAGTCTATGAGTGCCGCCGAAAAAAACGATTTTAAGGATACACTGTCAAAGGCTGCCGATTCCCTTGGGGACAGTGAGCTCAAGGACAGTCTGAATGGCCTGGGCGGCGCTCTGAACAGCGGAGATGAAAACGCAGTTAACAAAAGTGTTGATAAACTCAATGGAGCAGTCAACGACAGCCTTTCTCAAAAGAATATGAACAACGCTCTGGCGCAGGCCCAGAATGACTTGCAGCCCAATGCCGTCAATGCCCAGAATCAGGGCCAGAACTCCGGTCAGGGTCAAGGTGCCGCACAGGGACAAGGCCAGGGGAAAGCACAGGGACAGGGCAGCGGCACGGGCCAGGGTTCCGGTCAAGGTCAGGGGGCAGGCCAGGGTAAGGGTGCAGGTGGAAGCAGTGCGGGCAGCGGTACCGGGAACGGTGATGGAGGGGTTACACCCTACGGACAGGGAGGTATTGCAAACAAAGCTCCTTCTGCCGGACAGGAGAAAGAATATGAAAAGGTTTTTACTCCCTCCAGACTGGGCGGGCAGGGAGAGACCTCGGTAATAACGGGAAAAGGCAATAATAACGGAAAATCCGAAACGACAATAACAAATAATGCAGATGCCTCTTTAGGGGAGCTGATGCCGTATAATCAGGTAGTCGGCCAATACAGTGAGAGGGCTATGGAGAGCATGGATAATTCCTCCATCCCCGGGGGAATGGAGGATATAATTAAAAATTATTTTGCTTCGCTGCAGGATTGAAAAACTCATGGAGGTGAGGTTCTATGGAGGACAAGGAAATTTTAAGTATTGCAGATACCATAAAGGCTGTGGAAAATGAGGTCGGAAAAGCCATCATAGGACAGAAGGATGTTATCAGACAGGTGCTGATTGCTGTCTTTACAGGTGGAAATGTGCTTCTGGAGGGCTCACCGGGCCTGGGTAAAACCCAGCTTGTAAAAACACTGTCAAAGGTAATGGATCTGTCTTTTTCAAGGATACAGTTTACACCCGATCTGATGCCTGCCGATGTGGTAGGTACAAATATTATAATGAAGGATGAGAAAGGCAGCAGTAAGTTTGAATTTCAAAAAGGACCTGTTTTTGCCCATATGGTGTTGGCCGATGAGATTAACAGGGCCACTCCCAAAACCCAGTCGGCTTTGCTGGAAGCCATGCAGGAGCATACCGTCACTGTGGGAAACAGTACGTACCAGTTGGAGGAACCCTTTATGGTTCTGGCAACACAGAATCCTCTGGAGAACGAAGGCACTTATCCGCTGCCCGAAGCACAGCTGGACAGATTCCTTTTCAAGCTGATGGTACCCTATCCCAATCTTGAAGAGTTAAAGGGTATTATCGGAGTTACTGTAAACAATCAGACTTCGGTGCTGCAAACAATCATTGACAGAAACCGGATTCTTGAAATAAGAGAAATTCTGAAAAAGGTACCCATGTCAAAGCTGGTTGAGGAATATGCATTAAGAGTTGTTCTGGCAACCCACGCAGATTATGAAAAGGCTCCCGAACTATCCAGGAAATATATTAGATACGGGGCAAGTCCCAGGGCGGCTCAGGCAATAATTTCAACTGCCAGGGTAAGAGCAGTTATGGAAGGCAGGTATAACGTGTCTTTTGAGGATATCAAATATGTGGCCCCGTCAGCACTGCGCCACAGGTTCTTTATGAATTTTGACGCCGTAGCCGATGGAATTACTCCGGAAGGAATAATAGAGGAAATATTGACAGGTCAATTGGATACGGCAAAGGTTTGAGGATGACTATGAAGGAAAAGGTGTTTGACGAGAATTTTTACAGAAAACTGGAGAGTATTTCAATAAAGGCCCGTATGACTTTGACCGACGGGGCGGCCGGCGGGAGAAAATCAAAGGCAAAAGGCAGCTCGGTGGAGTTTTCAGACTTCAGGGAATACACGCCGGGAGATGATTTCAGGAGAATTGACTGGAATGCTTACGGGCGTTTTGACAAATTGTTCCTAAGGCTTTTCATGGAGGAAAGAGAAGCCCTTTTGAATATTTTTTGCGACTGCAGCAAATCCATGGATTTCGGTGAAAAAAGCAAGGCTGCAATGGCTTTGAGAATAACAGGAATATTGACTTATCTGGCTCTGAACAATTTGGACAGGGTGTGCTTGAACAGATTGCAGGAAGGTGCCGTAGTTACTTCTTCTTCCTATATGGGTAAAAGCTCCTTTCAAAAGGCCTTGCAGTTTCTTGAGTCGGGCAGTTTCATGGGGAGTACCAATCTTGCCGAAAGCATAAAAAGAAAAGAGCTGAAAAGCAGAGGGATTTCGGTAGTCATTTCAGATTTTTTCACAACGGGCTCAATTAACGAGGTAATAAAATATCTTGCTTTTAAAAAGCAACAGATTATTTTGATACAGGTATTGTGTGAGGACGAACTTGACCCACGGCTGGGCGGACAGGTCCGGCTTGTGGACAGTGAAACAGAGGCTGAAATGAATCTTACCATAACACCAAAGCTGCTAAAGGCTTATGAGGCAAAGTTAAGAGGTTTGCAGACCGGAATTAAGGCTTCGGCAAAAAAATACGGAGGGGTATTTTTTCATATATCCACCTCTGACAGCCTGGAAAAAATAGTATTTGAAGATTTCGCCAGGGAGGGGTTGCTATGAGACTTATTTCTCCCAATGGACTGTGGTTTTTAACACTCATCCCTGTTTTTGTTCTGATGTATATACTAAAGCAGCGTTATGAGGAAAGACAGGTTTCGAGCCTGTACTTATGGCATCAGGTAATAATGGAGCTGGATGCAACCAGCCCTTTTCAAAAGCTAAAGAAGAACCTGTTGTTTTTTCTGCAGCTGCTCATATTGCTGCTGTGCATTTTTGCACTTGCCAGGCCTTTCTTATGGTGGAAAAACAACAATTATGAGAATATTGTCATGGTGGTTGACAATTCCGGCAGCATGAGTGCCCTTGGAGGGAGCGGAAAGAAACTGGATGAGGCCAGGATAAAAGCTGAGGAACTGATAAACTCATTGTCGCCGGGAACCAGGATGACCTTGATTTCGGCTGCCAGAAACGTAAAAGTGGAAATCAGCGGAAGTACCGACAAAAAGGAGCTCCTGAACAGTCTTAAAGACATAGAACCCACTAATAGTGCGGGCAGTATTGAAGATGCCCATTCCCTTGTAAAAGCAATATGTGATCAATATGAAAGCTGTAAAGTGGTATATTTCACTGATCACCCACTGGACATTAAGGACCTGAACGGTGAAGTTGTGGAGCTTGGTCCCGAGAGGCCCAATGTGAGCCTGGACTATATTGCCGGCACAAAGACCGGCAATGGTTTAAAGGTCATGGTAAGGATGACGAATCACGGGGCAGAAAGCACGGATGCCGAGCTCTGCCTTTATGGTGAAGAAAAACTTATCTCCATAAAGAATGAAGTTTTGAAGCCAGATGAAACTAAAACAGTTTATTTTGACAATGTGCCTGACGACAATAAGTACATATACGGAGAGCTGTCAAAAGAGGACGGCCTTTTGGAGGACAACAGGATATATTCCGTTACAAAACAAAAGGAAGTAAAAAAAGTCCTGCTTTCAACCCAGCAGAATATATTTCTGGAAAAAGCCCTGAACACACTTAAAGATATAGAATTGTTCAAAACGCTTCCTGATGAGCAAATAAACGAAGAATTTGATCTGTATATATTCGACGGAGGCTATGAAGGAAAACTGCCTGAAAAAGGGAATATATTATTTTTAAATCCTCAGCAGAGCAATTCCTTTTTCAAGGTTGAAGAAGAGTTGACCGGAGGCAGGGGCTCTGTTGCAGCTCACGCGGTTACCAAATATATGAACAACAGCGATTTTGTTATTTCAAGATTCAATCCCATTGAAATGCCATATTGGGCCAGCCCGTTAATTAAAATAGATGACAAAAATGCGGCCTTTGCGGGAGAGATTAAGGGGCAGAAGGTAGCCGTACTGGGGTTTGATCTGCACAATTCGGATTTCCCGCTGACTCTGGAGTTTCCCATTTTCATAAACAACCTGATTTCATATCTGATAGATAGAGATACCATGGCAAATAACCAGTATAACAGCGGAGAGGATATAGACATAACGCCTTTACCCGAGGCCGAGAAAATATTCGTTAAAGACCCGGAAGGCGAAAGAACCGAACTTGGTTCCCAATATCCTGTAAAGCCTTATGATAAAACCTTTTCAACGGGAATATATGAAATAATACAAAAAGTCGGTGACAAGGAAATAGAGAGATCTATTGCGGTGAATTTTCCGGTTTCCGAGAGCGGTTCCTCAAATATTGACAATTCAGTCAATAAGACCGAAGACCGAAAAGAGACCGATGGCGTAACAGAAAATACCGGCAGCAAGCCCGGCAGTATGTTGAAAAACAGCGGAGGCATAAATTTGCTGAATATACTTTTATTTGCCGCACTGCTTGCAATTATTCTGGAATGGGTAGTCTACACAAGGCAGTACCGGACTTGAGAAATAACCATTGAAGAAATTGAAAGATATTATTTGGTCATTCCAAAAGTAATATGGAAGGGAATATTGAAAGGAAATTATTTATGGGACTTAGCTTTGAAAGGCCGTATTTGCTGCTTCTGATCCCAATCCTGCTGGGATTGGTTTTGCTGCTTTCAACCAAATGGCTCAAAAGATTAAATAAGAGTAAAAAGACCTGGATAGTTGCACTGCGCTGTGCAGTTTTAACCCTTCTGGTTTTAGCTTTGAGCGGCATGAGTCTGACCTGGAAACTCAATAATGTCACAACTCTTTTCTTAATAGATGCCTCGGATTCAACTCATTCAAGCAAAGGCGATATGGAGGAATTCATAAAAGAGGCCTATAAACTCAAAGGCCCCAAAGACAAGCTGGGCGTTATATCCTTTGGCGACAATGCACAGGTTGAAAGCTTTATCAGTGATGAAACGAACTTTTCCGGAATTGAAGGAAAAATTAACGGAAATTATACCAATATTGAAAATGCCCTCGCGACCGCACTGTCTCTTTTTCCGGCCAACAGCAATAAAAGGATGGTTCTGATTTCGGACGGGGAGGAGAATTCCGGCAATGCCGGCGGGATTGCCCTGTCTCTGCAGGAACAGGGCATAGATTTCAAATATCATAAAGTTGAGAAGAGCGCGGGAGAGGAAGCCCTTGTTGAAAAAATAGAGGTTCCCGAAAGACTGGCACTGGATGAGGAATTCAACCTTGTGGTTACAATAAACAGCACAGCCGTTCAAAAAGCAAAGCTTAGTCTTGTAAGTGAAAGAACCAAGCTTTCGGAGCAGACAGTCCAGCTGCAAAAGGGCTCGAACAAGTTTGTTTTCAGGGATAAGGCTGTCACAGGAGGCTTTAAAAGTTATAACGTACTCATTGAACCCGAAAAGGACAGCCAGCCCAAAAACAATGAAGCTTCCTGCTATACAAATATAGTGGCCAAACCCAGGATTCTTGTAATTGAAGATAATGAGGGCGAGTCGGAGGAGCTTGTAAAAATGCTTAAGGCATCTTCGGCCGATTATACAGTTGTAAATGCCAGGGCTGCGCCCGGAAATATACAGGATATGAATATCTACAAGACAATCATAACCTGTAATGTACAAATAGACAGCTTGAATGAAGGTTTCAGGAATTCCATCGAAAGCTATGTAAAGGACTTCGGAGGCGGTTTTATTGCCACCGGCGGAGATAATTCCTTCGCCCTGGGAGGTTATTCAAAGACACCGCTGGAAAAGGTTCTGCCTGTTTATATGGATATGAGGGGCAAGAAAGAAGCCCCCAAAATGGCAATGCTGCTCATCATCGATAAATCTGGAAGTATGTCCGAAGGTGTGGCGGGTATCAGCAAGGTGGACATGGCAAAGGAAGGTGCCATAAGAAGTCTGGATTCCTTAAGAGCGGGAAAGGATGAAATTGGTGTATTGTCTCTGGACGGTGCATACAGCTGGGTGGTAAAAAGGCAGGTAATCAATGACCCCGGGGCCATTGAAGAGGATATCGGTTCCATACGCGCCGACGGCGGGACAAGTATTATACCATCTCTTGAAGCCGCCTATAACTCACTTAAGGAAAGTGACGCAAAAATAAAGCATATTATACTGCTGACCGACGGGCTTGCCGAAAGAACCGGCTATGATACTTTGCTGAGTAACATAAAGAAGGAGAACATAACGGTATCTACGGTAGCGGTGGGGCAGGATTCTGACAAACAGCTGCTTTCCATGATTGCCAATAGATGCAGCGGCAGATTTTATATAACTGATGCCTATACAAATATACCTTCCATTTTCACAAAAGAGACCTTTATGGCAGCCCGAACCTATTTAAACAACAGGGAGTTTACTCCTGCAATAAATTATGAGCACTCGGTGCTTAAAGGAGTTGCAGAAGGGGGCCTGCCTTCGCTTCTGGGATATGTGGGTGCATCTCAGAAGGAAACGGCAAGGGTGATCTTGAAAAGTGATGAGGACGATCCTATCCTGACCGTTTGGCAGTATGGGCTTGGCAAGGCTGTGGCCTGGAATTCCGACGTTTCCGGCAAATGGAATGCCAACTATATCCCATGGAACAAAAATCTCAAGCTCTGGCAGAATATTATAAATTTTACCGTGGAGAATTATGACAATGAGAATGCATCACTTGAAATAACTCAACAGGGCTCAAAGGCAACAGTCAGTTTAAAAAATAAAAATTTTGAAAATGAGCTGAACTCTGTGGCAACTGTAATTTCTCCCTCGGGGGAATCCTTTGAAACCCGGTTGAACCCCGTTGCTCCCGGGCAATATTCAGGCAGCTTTGATATTAAGGAAGACGGGGTTTACATGGTAAGCGGGAAGCAGGAACTGAACGGTGAATTGATAAACGCCGTAAAGCAGGGCTATGCTGTTCAGTATTCTCCCGAATACAAGATCAACAGCAGTGATAACCTTGAGAAACTTGTTGCCGGGGTAGGGGGAAAGATGATCACCCAACCCAAGGAGGTTTATACCGGTGACCTGCAATATAAAAGGGGTCAGAGGGATCTGACCGCATATTTGATATCGCTTTTTCTCATTTTGTTCATGCTGGACATTGCACTGAGAAGGTTAAACCTCAATAAAAATAAATTGCACCTTGCGTTTGAAACGGCAGGCGGTAAAATAAGAGCAATAGTACGAAAACCAATGAAAACCGGCAATATGGTACATACCGCCAACGTTAAGACGGATGATAATATAAGGCCCAAAAATATGAACAGTGATCAAGCCGGTTCAAACAAATCAGGTACTGACGAAAGTTATGGGAATATTGACCTCTATACCGACATTGAGCAGGAGGCAGTACCAAAGGAGAAGCCGGATAAGGAGGGTTCACAGGCAAAGGAATCCAATACCCTTGATACTTCTCAGCTGCTAAAGAGAAAAAAATTCAAGTAAATTTCCGGGTTAACATGATTTACAGCCAATGGGCGCATTGACAGACTAAATTTATCTATTCCGTACCGGCTCCTGACTTGAGTCTGTCAATGACAAACCTGCAAATTAACGGCAATATCCAGAAGATGGGAAAAGAATAAATATGATGCCAGATGATTGGTTTGTAAAAGGTGAGCAGCATAAATACCGGCTCCATTACAAAAGAAGAAAATGCTGCCAGAAGACCGTTAACAAGGAAGAAGGATTTCCAGCTCCTGCAATATTGATATACCAGCATAAACGAAACAGGTATGACAACAAAATCATGGATTTCCGAGAATTCCAGAGGTAAAACTCTATAGGGATATTCCCAGAATACCATATAAGTCCCTGCTATATCCAGAAGCGTTGAGATCAGGGATATTAAAAATCCAAATGCTATTATTTCAAGCCCTCTTTTTCTGTCCAGCAGTTTCCAGATTATTAATAAAAATATCAAAATAATAGTTATTTTAAGAAACCATCTCCAGGTCAGGAATTCATAGTCCAACCAATTCTTTAACGATGCCTGGAAAAGTTCTTTTTTTATATCAGCCATAGTATTGGTCATGAGTCACCTCAAAATAAGTATTTGTATTTTTCATAATTTTATTTAAGGTTTGATTATTTTACATAATTGACTTGAAACTTGTTATAAATAGGGTAAAATTATTATAAAAGGTAAAATCAGGAATAATATTATTTTGACAGCATAACGCAAGTTATATCCAGATGTAACAAAAAGAACTTTACGGGCTTATAAAGGCATGACAAGGTTTACATTATGGAGAGGTGAGACAGGTGTATAAAGTATTTCTTGTAGACGATGAAATAGTAGTTCGCAATGGGATTAGAGACTGTATCAATTGGGAAGAAACTAATTTTGTGTTCTCAGGCGAAGCACCGGATGGTGAGTTCGCACTGTCACTTATTCAGGAAATAAAGCCTGATATCCTTATCACAGATATTAAAATGCCCTTTATGGATGGTTTGCAGTTAAGTCAGATAGTCAGGAAAAATATGCCCTGGGTCAGGATTATCATACTTACCGGGCATGAAGAGTTTACTTTTGCCAGAGAGGCATTGCGTATGGGGGTTACCGAGTACTTGCTGAAACCTGTGACTTCGGGAGATATCCTGGAAACTTTGAAAAAAGTGGAAATTCAGATTGAAAATGAAAAAAGTGAAAGAGAAAATACTGAAAAAATAAAAAAGCAGCTTATACAGAATACTTCCTTGTTCAGGGACAAATTTTTAAATCAATTGCTGCTTGGATCGATTTCTCCAGTTGAGGTCATTGATAATTGCGCCGATTTTAATATCAATATTATTTCCAAATTTTATATAGTTGAGATTATAGAACTGAAAATTACCAACACCGGCTCTTCAGAGGGAGAGTACTCGGAAATGCTTAAGTCTGAGGCGCTCATAGATGAGGTGGTGGAAATAAATAATGAGGTTATTAAATTCAACAGGGTTTTCGGAGAAACAATACTTATTATAAAAGGAAATAATGTACAAAACGTTGAGGAAACGGCATATGCTCTGGCTCAATCACTTAAATACGAGGTGGAAAGAAAATCTTCCAGCGTACTTGAAATCAGTATCGGCAGTGTAAGAGAACGGATTCAGGGTATTACTCAATCATACCGGGAAGCTGATTTGATAAAAAATTACCGGCATATTTATGGTAAACATAAAATTATTGGTTTTAACGATATCAGTTCTGCAATAGGCGGTAAAAAAGAGTTTGTAAATATATTCAGGAACGATGTTTATGACTTTCTGAAATGCGGATTGAAATCCGATGTGGGGTATTTTGTCAATCAATATATGGATAACCTGAACAGGGTAGAAATGAAGTCTCTCATATATTTATATTACTCATTCATGGATATTGTATTAAATATATCCAGGTTCATAAGTGAAATGGGTGGAAAAGTAGAGCAATTGATACCTTGGGTGGTGGATTTGGAAAACTTCGTTACGGGTATTGATTCAATAGAGAAGTTTGGTGAGGTGTCTGAGGCTGTTTTGAATAAGGTTCTGGAATTCAGGGATACCAGAGTTGAGAAAAAGTATGAGGGTATTATTTTAAAAGCCAAGGAGTATATACAAAAGAATGTATCCAATTCCGACATCTCACTTAATTCGGTAGCATCCTTTGTCAATGTCAGCCCCAGCCATTTCAGCACCATATTCAGTCAGGAAACCGGAGAAAATTTTATAGAATACCTTACAAAGGTCAGAGTCAAAAAGGCTAAGGAGCTATTAAAGACAACCCAGCTCAAATCAACAGAAATTGCATATACTGTGGGGTATAACGATCCGCACTATTTTTGTTATATTTTTAAGAAAGCTGTTGGGATTACCCCAAAGGAGTATAGAAAGGGAGAAAAACAATAAAACCAACAAAAAATAAAATAAAACGTACAAATACAATATAAATAATTATAATGAACTTGTTTTTGGAATAATATTGTAATTATTACAAAATTTATTGACAATATGTCAAAAAGTTTTATATTGAGATGTAAATATTTACATTTTATAATAAAAATATACATGGACAACATATACAAATTTTCCATTCACATTCTTATACCCGCCCAGGACATAATTTGACATCACTTAAGAAGGGGGGCTCAAATTTTCAAATCCGTTTATCCGGATATGATACCGGACTCATAGCTATGCGTTTCAAAATCTGATATTGGAAGCTTTATGGCTTGTAACTCCTGATAATTTTTCCTCGCCGGACTATATACATTTTAGATATTGCAGGCCAGTTATTAAAATTTAAAGGAGCATAAAATATGACTAAAAAAGTTGGAAAATTGCCGGTTTTGCTGGTGATTTGTATTCTGATTGCCATTTTAAGCGCAAACACCGTTTATGCAGATTATCCTATATTTTATCAGCGCTATACGGCCGATCCTTCGGGTATTGAGGCCAACGGAAGGCTGTATCTTTATTGTTCCCACGACGTATATGACCCGAACAAGCCGGGTTATATCATGAATGATATAACCTGCATATCGACTGACGACATGAAGAACTGGACCGATCACGGAGAAGTATTCAAAGCCTCGGGATGGGCTTCACTGGCATGGGCTCCTGTTGTTGTCGCAAGAAATAACAAGTATTACATGTATTTTGGAAATGGAGCAAGTGCCATCGGTGTTGCCGTAAGTGACAGCCCGTCAGGCCCGTTTACCGATGCATTGGGAAGAGCACTTGTCAACGGAAATACTCCGGGTGTAAACCCGCCGAGTGGGTTCTGGTGCTTTGATCCGGGAGCCTTTGTGGACGAGGATGGGCAGGCATACCTGTATTTTGGCGGTAACGGGGAGGGTAATACCCGCGTTATAAAACTTAACACTGACATGACAAGTATCATCGGCTCGGCATCAAAGATTGTCGCTCCAATATTTTTTGAGGATTCATGGATTCACAAGTACAATGGAAAATATTACTACTCTTATTCTACAAACTTTTCCAAAGGTGCAGCCACTATTGACTATATGATGAGCGACTCTCCCATGTCCGGCTTCCGGTATGTGGGAACGGTGCTGCCCAATCCACCCTCAAATGAGGGCAACAATAACCATCATACCATTCTGTCCTATAAGGGAAGCTGGTATATTGCCTACCATAACAGAGCACTTGCCATAGCCAATGGGGCTTCAGCAGGCGATGCAAGAACCTATCAGAGAAGTGTTTGCATTGACCGCCTCAATTACAATGCAGACGGAACCATTCAAAAAGTAACAATTACAACCGATGGCCTTACTCAGCTGAAGTACGTAAATCCTTACGGGAACAATGAAGCCGAAACATTGGCTCAGGAATCGGGAATCCAAACCGAGGCATGCGGTGAGGGAGGACGGAATGTAAGCAACATTGAGAACGGAGACTGGATAAGGATAAGAGGAGTAGATTTTGGTAAGGGTGCAGCCTCCTTTGCTGCACGGGTGGCCTCGGCAACCAATGGCGGAAATATAGAAATCCGTCTTGACAGTCCGACAGGAAAGCTGGTGGGTACCTGCGCCGTCACCGGAACAGGGGGCTGGCAGGCATGGACAACAAAATCATGTGCCGTAAGCGGTGCCGCAGGGATACACGACCTTTATCTTAAATTTACCGGAGGCAGCGGGTTCCTGTTCAATTTAAATAACTGGAAGTTTAACGCAGCTGCAGCCGGAACGGTATACGGTGATCTGGATGGCAGCGGCGATATAAATTCAATTGATTTTTCCCTGATGAGACAATATCTGCTTGGAACAATATCGGAGTTTCCTGCCTCCAATGGACTGGCAGCAGCTGATCTGGACGGAAGCGGAGGTATAGACTCGCTGGATTATGTATTGTTGAAGGAGTACCTGCTTGGAAAAAGAACTCAGTTTCCGGTGGAGATGTAATTCCTGGTTTTACAGATAAGTAATAAGTGTGGTAAGTAACCACTTAAGTAATAAAAAAATAATTTAAATGGAGGTTTTAAGTATGAAGAATAACCTGAAATACAGAATATTCAGTATTCTGTCGTTTACTCTTTTGTTTGTTTTTATTATCGGCAGCAGCTTGACGATGTCGGCTGATGCAGCTATGGCCACAGGGAAGGCCAAGTGGGTAGGAAACATATGGGCCGATTCAAATATGCCCAGCAAATTCGGAGATTACTGGAATCAGCTTACTCCCGAGAATTCAACAAAATGGGGATCATGCGAGTCCCAGCAAGGTGTCTACAATTTCAATGCGGCTAAAGCCATGTACAATTACTGCAAGACAAATAAAATTCCCTTTAAATTCCACACTCTTATTTGGGGAGCGCAGTATCCAAACTGGCTGAACAACTTGTCCGGCTCGGCAAGGAAAACAGCCATTGAAAACTGGTATAAAGCAGCAGCACAGAATTTCCCCGATGCAGAGTATATTGATGTTGTAAACGAAGCCATGCCTGGACATCAGCCGTTCCCATTCAAAAACGACATCGGTGGTGACAACGGCCTTTACGGCACCGGATGGGACTGGATAGTCTGGTCCTTTGAAAAGGCCCGTCAATATTTTCCAAAGGCCAAGCTGCTGATTAACGATTATAATGTTTTGAATGAATATTCCGTCCTTAATGATTACATAAAGGTTGTAAATATATTAAAAGCCAGAGGTTTGATTGATGGTGTGGGCTGCCAGTCACACGGACTTGAAAATACAAGTGCCGCTAATCTGAAGTCAAGGCTGGACAGGCTCGCTGCCACAGGAGTACCCATATACATTTCAGAATTGGATATTAATATAGCCGATGACAATACACAGAAAAACAAGCTGCAGGAGCTTTTCCCGGTTATGTATGAGCATTCTGCGGTAAAAGGTATTACCTTCTGGGGCTATCTGCAAGGCCGTACCTGGATACCAAATTCACATCTGATACGCAGCGACGGCTCTGAGAGGCCTGCACTTACATGGTTAAAGCAGTATATGGCCAATGTTCCCGATAATCCGGATACGCCGGTGGATCCCAGAAGTGCATTTTCCAAATTGGAAGCCGAGAGCTACAATGAACAATCGGGAATCCAAAATGTGGCATGTGACGAAGGCACGGATGCTATCGGCTACATAGAAAACGGAGATTATGCTGTCTATAAAAGCATTGATTTTGAAAGCGGTGCGGCAGGTTTTCAGGCCAGGGTGTCCAGCGCCGCCAGCGGGGGTAATATTGAAATCAGGCTGGATAGTATCAACGGTACTCTTGCAGGTACCTGTGCAGTCGCAGGAACGGGCGGCTGGCAGACCTTCAGCGATGTAAAATGCAAAATCAGCGGAGCAGCAGGAAAGCATGACCTGTATCTTAAATTTACCGGTGGAAGCGGTTATTTGTTTAATATTAACTGGTTCACCTTCAGTAAAGAGGATAGTTCAATAAAATATGGGGATTTGAATTCAGACGGGCAAATAGACGCCATTGATTTTCAGCTGATTACAAAGCATATCCTGGGAACAGAAATACTTCAGAATACAAAACCGGCAGATTTGAATGCGGATGGTTCGGTTGATTCCCTGGACTCCGTTCTTTTGAAGCAATATTTGCTTGGTATGATAACAAAATTTCCGGCTGAGTCGTAAACCTGCTTAAACAGGCGAGCTGGCCCATGGTGTGCAATATTCAGAAAAACTGATTCAACGGAGGTAGCTGTATGAAGAATATGCTTAAGCTTGCAGTGCTTTTACTTGTTGTCGGCTTATTTCTTCCAACGGCGGTTTATGCTGAAAATCCCATAGTTCAGACAATTTATACCGCCGACCCCGCTCCAATGGTTTATAACGGTGTATGTTACGTGTATACGGGACATGATGAAGACAAACTGGAAAATGACTTTTTTACAATGAAGGACTGGAGATGCTATTCCTCAACCGATATGGTCAATTGGACCGATCTGGGTTCCCCGCTGGCCTATACCGATTTCAGCTGGGCAAAGGGGGATGCCTGGGCAGGCCAGTGTATTCCTGCAAACGGCA
This sequence comes from Ruminiclostridium cellobioparum DSM 1351 = ATCC 15832, assembly GCF_000621505.1. GTDB lineage: Bacteria > Bacillota > Clostridia > Acetivibrionales > DSM-1351 > Ruminiclostridium > Ruminiclostridium cellobioparum. The sequence goes on along the minus strand of NZ_JHYD01000047.1, from coordinate 21,571 downwards.
AGTTTTACTATTACGTACCTGTCACTCAAAGAAACGGGGGGATGGCAATAGGTGTTGCAGTGGCCGATAATCCTGCAGGGCCTTTTAAGGATGCGCTGGGCCGTCCTCTGGTCAGCACCGGCACCGGGGATATTGACCCCACGGTTTTTATTGATGACGATGGGCAGGCATACCTGTACTGGGGAAATCCAAACCTGTTTTATGTGAAGTTAAACCGGGATATGATTTCCTATTCCGGTTCTGTTGTAAAGGTGCCGCTGACTGTTGAAAGTTTCGGGGCGCGCAGCAAAAACGACAGGCCGACATCCTATGAAGAAGGCCCGTGGTTTTACAAACGCAGCGGACTCTACTATATGGTATTTGCAGGAGGCCCTATTTCAGAACACATTGCCTATTCCACAAGCACCGGTCCCACTGGCCCCTGGAAGTACCGGGGGAAAATCATGCCTACCCAGGGCGGCAGTTTTACCAATCATGCAGGAGTTGTGGATTACAAGGGCAACTCGTACTTTTTCTATCATAACGGCGCCCTGCCGGATGGAGGAGGCTTTCACCGTTCGGTTTGCGCCGAGCAATTCAAGTACAATTCCGACGGCACATTTCCAGTTATAAACATGACCTCCGGGGGCCCGGCACAGATAGGTACCCTCAACCCCTATGTCAGAAACGAGGCAGAGACCATATGCTGGGAATCAGGGGTGGAAACCGAAAAATGCAGTGAAGGCGGAATGAATGCAGGCTATATAGAAAACGGGGACTGGATAAAGGTAAAGGGTGTGGATTTTGGACAGGGTGCGGCAGCCTTTGAGGCACGGGTTGCTTCAGCAGCCGACGGCGGTAATATAGAACTTCGCCTGGACAGCACTTCCGGAAAGCTGGTGGGAACTTGCAAGGTCACAGGAACAGGCGGCTGGCAGACCTGGACTACGAAAACCTGCTCTGTGAGCGGTGCTTCGGGAGTGCATGACCTTTATCTGAAATTTACCGGAGGCAGCGGATATCTGTTTAATTTCAACTGGTACACCTTTACCAAGGATGTAACTCCAACTCTGGCAGGAGATCTCAATGGAGATGCCAGTGTTGATGCAACGGACTTTGCTTTGATGAAAATGTATCTCCTGGGGGCAATCCAGGACTTTCCGGCTGAAAACGGTCTGGAAGCCGGGGATCTGAACGGGGACGGCATAATAGATGCACTTGATTTTGCAGTTTTCAAGAAAAACCTGCTGAGTGGGAATTGAAGAAAATATTATGAGGACTTTATAAAGGTTCAATAAATACCGTATTTTTGAATATAACCGTAAAGATAAAAAGTATTGTAAAAGAGAGGGGTAATTAAAAAATGAAACTAAAAAACTTGGCAAAAGAAGTACGGGGAAAAATGGGCGCAGTACTGCTGGCTTGTGCTGTTCTGACAGGAATACCTGTAATGTGTCAGGCGGCAGATACGCTGCCAACGACACCACCGTCAGGATATGACAGCGTACAGAGCAATATTCCGCATGGACAGGTAAACTATATCACTTATCAGTCCAAGGCTACAAACAGTCAGCGAAGAGCCAGAATCTATCTTCCGCCGGGATATTCCACAAGCAATAAGTACAGTGTCCTGTATTTGCTGCACGGTATCGGAGGTAATGAGGACGAGTGGTACAGTAACGGCTCACCTAATGTTATATTTGACAATCTTATCGCAGCCGGTAAAATTCAGCCGTTTATATGTGTATTGCCCAACGGCAACGCAACAGGAAGCGGCATATCGGATGGCTGGACAAATTTCACAAGCGATTTGATAAATAGTCTTATACCATATGTGGAGTCAAACTACTCCGTTTCTACCGACCGCCTGCACCGGGCAGTGGCCGGTCTTTCAATGGGGGGCGGACAATCTTTCAATATCGGACTGTTAAATCTGAATCGGTTTCCATATGTTGGTGCTTTTTCAGCTGCGCCAAATACTCTTTCAAATTCACAGCTGTTTCCTGACAACGGAACCTCAGCTAAACAGCTGATGAAATTTCTGTTTATTTCATATGGAACAAATGATAGCCTTATAAATTTCGGCACAGGTGTACACAACTTCTGTGATTCCAATAATATCCCCAATACATATTTCCTTATTCAGGGAGCAGGCCACGATTGGAATGTTTGGAAGCAAAGCCTGTGGAATTTTTCGCAAATGGCATGCGCTAAAGGATTTACGGACACTGTTCCTGCTGAACCAATATCCGCCTTTTCAAAGATTGAAGCTGAAAATTTCAGCAATCAGTCGGGAATACAGACTGAAACCTGTTCAGAGGGCGGACAGAGTATCGGGTATATAGAAAACGGTGACTATGTTGTGTATAACAATGTTGACTTCGGCAATGGTGCTAAGAACTTCAAGGCCAGAGTGGCAAGTGCCGCCGAAGGAGGCAAAATCGAGATCAGGCTTGACAGCATTACAGGTACTCTGGTTGGGACTTGTCCAGTTACAGCAACAGGTGATTGGCAGAAATGGGCGGATGCAACGTGCAGTGTAAGCGGGGCAGCCGGGAAACATGACCTGTACCTGAAATTTACCGGAGGAAGCGGGTATCTGTTTAACCTTAACTGGATACAATTCGGTGAAAAAGGTGCAACTGTTACAGCAGGAGACCTCAATGGCGATAATAGTGTTGATGCGACAGATTTTGCTCTGATGAAGATGTACCTCCTTGGGTCAATAAAGGAGTTCCCTGCTGAAAATGGCCTGGAAGCCGGAGATTTGAACAATGACGGTATTATAGATGCGCTTGATTTTGCTATTTTCAAGAAAATCTTGCTGAATGTTAATTGAAAAATAATATAAATTTTCGGGTACAATTTGCAAGTGCCTATGGCTGGAAAACTTAGGCTGTAGGATGTACTTAAGCGGCTCAAAAGGGACAAATAGCTTATACCTGAAATATACATGAGGCAGTGGTAATCTGTTGAATTTATTTGGTGGAGGTATACCCTCTATTGACAATGTATAACACGCCTCACGCCGGCTATTTTGCCACTTTTCTTTGTCGTCGTCCTTGGCTTGCGGCAAGGCAAAGGCGTGCAGTAAGGCTTTATGCCTTGCAAGTGGCTTCAACGCAGCCGAAGGGCAAATTAACCACTCAAAAACGTATTGTACGTTGTCAATAGAGGGTACTGCTGCCTCAAAAAAACTGTAACCACAGGATAAATGTAATTGATTTTTTTCTATACAAAGAAATATCTGCTTGGGAAGAACTCCAATTTCCCTGCAGATATGCAATTGCGGAATAAAATGGGACTGCTTGACGGGCGATGTCCCTTTAACCATATACCAAGCAGGTATTTTTAGCTGATGATTCAAAATTTTCATATAGGGGGAAAAGTATGATAAAACAGAATGCACCAAAAAGGCAGGTTTCATTTATTCTTTCTTTGTTGATTATTTTATGCAGTATTTTTACAATTTCAATTTCACCAATTGCTGTTTCTGCCGCGACGCAGGCAGCCTATTATGTATCCCCAACGGGGAGCGACAGTAATCCCGGAACTATTGATGCACCCTTCCAGACAATAGTTAAGGCTCGTGATGCTGTCCGTACAATCAATAAAAATATGACCGGTGATATTTATGTCTATTTGAGGGGCGGAGACTATCGCATAACCAGTACTGTTACCTTTGGACCGGAGGATTCCGGGACAAACGGATACAGGATATATTACCAGGCGTACCAGGGAGAAGTCCCTGTTTTGAACGGTGCAACAAAGGTTACCGGGTGGACCCAGCACAGCGGCAACATATATAAGGCTGCCTTGAACCGCAATACCAAACTGAGGTACCTTTTTGTGAATGACAAGAGGGCTCAGATGACCAAAAAAACAGTGAAAGGTCAAGGGGGGTATGGAACTTATTCCGTAACAAAAGGACAGGCAAGCTGGGTTTGGACAAGCGGCAGCAATAGTGACGGAGTAAAGTACAACACATCGGATGTACCTGAAATCACCAGCAATAAGGATGATCTTGAGATAGTGAACGGCTCCACCTGGAATGAGAATGTTGTCTGTACCAGGGACGTCATTACATCCGGCTCTTCCAGGGTACTTCTTTTACAGCAGCCTTATGGAGCAATGGCACAATTGCCTGGTTGGGGTGCGGCATTTACTACCACCAGTACCCATACAATATATAATGCCTTCGAGTTTTTAAATTCTCCGGGGCAATTCTATTTTAACAAGACTACAAAAACGCTTTATTATTATTTACGGTCAGGTGAGAATATGGCTACTGCCGATGTTGAGGCTCCAGTTGTAGATAAGCTGATCGACATTGCAGGGAAATCTAACACAAGCAGGGTAAAGAATATAACCTTCCAGGGCATTACCTTTGCAAATACCGATTGGAACCTTGTAAAAGTTGGAGATTCATACGGCAGAACCACCTGCCAGAGTGCTGACGCATATATAGGCTATTATAACGGCAATTGGCACGACACCAAGTACACTCTTCTCGATACATATCCCGGAATGATAAACGTAAGCAGCAGTGATTCCATCAACTTTATAGGCAATATAGTCAAGCACAGCGGTGCCGACGGAATTACCATGGTAAACGATGTTATCAATTCCAGTCTTATAGGTAACTTTATCTATGATATTACAGCCAGCGGTGTTACAGTAGGCCATCCGCAGCATGTATATTTAGGCGATGGCGGAGAACATCAGAAATACGCTCCCGGTATAGAGGGTATTTGTACAAATAACGTAATAAATAATAATATGCTGTGGGACTGCAGTACTGCCCCCGGCTTCGGGGGATGTGCCGGAATAACCGCCTTCTTTGTAAATAAGCTTAAAATAACGAATAACACTGTGCATACCTCAGGATATAACGGTATAACGCTGGGATGGGGCTGGCGCAATTTCAAAGACTCAACCACCTGCAAGGACAACGTAATAAATAATAACCGGGTATATAATGCCTTAAACAGACTCCATGACAGCGGAGCAATATACACAATAGGGCAGATGCCTTATACCACTATTAATGAAAACTATGTTAAGGGGATCCCCGACAATTCGACCGGACCTACCTACGGACTGCACAACGATGAAGGAAGTGCATATATAACGGAAAATGATAATGTACTTGATATCAGCCCGGGGGTAACCTACACAATTAATTGCGAGGATTACGGTGAGAAGCACGACTTAACAATACTGAGAACCTACGCAACAGTCAATAAAATGGGTAAAAACCCTCCGAACAGTACCATAGATACACCAGTTGCAGTTTCAGATAATGTATGGCCTCTGGCACAGTACAATATCGTCTTGAATGCCGGAGTGCAGGATGCTTACAGGAGCATTTTGCCGGATTCGCTTTTCCCGGTACAGGATTATGTATTCCCTGCCAGCTGTTCCACAAAAGGTGGAACAGGCTTAAACATAAGGAGCAGCGGAAACCCGGCAAATACGGTATGGTTTGCTCCTTCCGGGACAACAAGTTTTGTCGCAGGATCAACTATGACCAAGGCTGCAGGAGATGCCACAGCTATTGTAACTCCCGAAACTGCCGGAACCTACAAGTTATTCGTAGTGAATCCGTCAGGTGCCAAGGTAGGTGAATCGGCTGCACTGCTCAGAGTGAGCGGATCTGCTTCACAGATTGAAGCAGAGAGTTTTTCCTCGCAGTCAGGTGTCCAGACTGAAACTTGCAGCGAAGGCGGACAGAATTTGGGATATATTGAAAACGGAGACTTTGCGGTTTACAACAATTTCAATTTCGGCAGCGGTGTCAGCAGCTTTAAGGCAAGAGTAGCCAGCGGAGCAAGCGGAGGTAATATTGAGATCAGGCTTGACAGTGTCAACGGAACTTTGGTAGGAACTTGCCCGGTTACGGGTACAGGCGGCTGGCAGACATGGGCTGATGCAGCATGCAATGTCAGCGGTGCCAGCGGAACACATAATCTGTATCTGAAATTTACTGGAGGGAGCGGATACCTGTTTAACCTTAATTGGTTCAAGTTTACAGCAGGCACAACCCAAACGCTTGCCGGAGACCTTAATGGTGATAATACTGTGGATGCAACAGACTATGCGCTGATGAAGATGTATATTCTTGGAACGATTGAGAAATTTCCTGTTGAAAATGGACTTGAAGCAGGTGATTTAAACAAGGACGGTGTAATTGATGCACTGGATTTTGCTATTTTTAAGAAAGATCTGTTGGGCATTAATTAGGAATTTAGATCCATAAAACAGCGAGTTATTACATTTTCAGTTAGCCAAACAGCTATTTTGTTATCGGGAGGGAATATATGCATATGAGAACTAAAAAGACAATTTGCCTATTACTGATATTTCTGCTTGCATTATCACTATCACAGATGTTGGCAATGCCTCCATCGGTGTCTGCGGCAAGCACCGAACTGCTACACCCATTCGATATGGAACAGCTAACCGTTACAGACCCTTATTTGACAAATGCTTTCAACAAAGAAATCGCGTATCTGCAATCGATTGATCCCAACCGTTTGCTGGTCGGATTTAAACAAACCGCGGGCTTGTCAACCAACTACAGCAAGTACGGCGGTTGGGAAAGCACACCGATTGAAGGTCATACGATCGGACATTACATGGAGGCATTGGCTCAGGCATATAAAAATACCAAAACCAATCCTACGGTAAATGCTGGTTTAAAGAAAAGGATTGATCTGATTATTCCTGAATTACAGGCTTGTCAGAACAAAAGAGGGGACGGATATATATGCGGAACAACCGTCGCAATTTGATGTTGTTGAAGGGAAGGCTACCGGAGTGAGAAAGGTCTTTCATTAACACAGCAAGCCAATATTCCTCTATCCGATTCCGTGACGTTTACAATTAACAGTGCACCTGCTTCTGCACTAAAAATTAAATTCCGGTCACCATATTGGACTGCCTCAGGCAAAAGTGTGACGGTTAAGATCAACGGTACAGCAGTTAACATCTCCAAAGTAGATGGCTATATTGATGTCGGCAGAGTTTGGAGCGCGGGAGACAGGGGTGAGTTGACCATTCCTTCGGAGTTACAGGTATCAAGATGTACTGATAATCAAAATGTTGTAGCTTTTACATATGGCCCGGTTGTTTTATGTGCAGGACTCGGATCGGAAAGTATGACAACATCCTCTGTGGGATGGGGAGTAACGACAGCCACAAAAACCGTAACTGTCAAGGAGAGCATTAATATTAATTCCCCAACCGGTCCGGTTTGAGTATAGATAACTGGCTCGGCAATATTAGGACCAATTTGGTTCAGACACCGGGAAAATTGGAATTCACATTGAAAAATACCGACGCTGACAGCAGCTTGGTATTCACCCCCTATTATCAGAAATATAAAGACAGATATGGAATCTACTTTACTTTAAGTGGTCCACGATCGCCCTTCACAAAGATTGAAGCGGAGAGTTACAACAGTCAGACAGGCATATCAACTGAAAGTTGTTCCGAAGGCGGGCTGAATGTAGCAAATATAGAAAACGGGGATTATGTGGTATATAACGATATGAATTTCGACAGCGGAACTGCAAGCTTCCAGGCCAGATTATCCAGTGCCACCAACGGGGGCAATATTGAGATCAGACTTGACAGTGCAAACGGCACACTGGTCGGAACCTGTCCTGTCGCTTCGACCGGCGGCTGGCAGACTTGGACTGATGCAAAATGCAGTATAAAGGGAGCAAGCGGAAGACATAACTTATATCTGAAATTACAGGAGGAAGCGGGTACTTGTTCAATGTAAACTGGTTCAAATTTATCGGAGAAAGTGTAACTCCGGTTACCACAGGTGACCTCAACGGGGATAACAGCATCGATGCTACAGACTATGCTCTGATGAAAAAATATATTCTAGGGTTAATTGACGCTTTTCCCGTACAAGATGATCTTAAAGCTGGAGATTTGAACCTTGATGGTGTAATTGATTCGCTTGATTTTGCCGTTTTCAGGAAATACCTGTTGGGCATTATCACAGAATTGCCCTAACAGATCTAGTAAAGTATGCCGGGGCTAAGTGCTTAATATTTTATTTAAGAACTTGTTCCATAAGGTATTAACCTCCTTTATTCGCCACATTGCGATAAAGGATATAAGTTTTTCATCACTTTTTGTGCCTTGAGCACAGCGAAAGGAATGATAGTTAATATGACAAGAAAGTTGATTTTAGGCATATTTCTTGCGATAACATTAATGCTGTCCGTAATTACCATTCCGCAGCAGCCGGCAATGGCTGCAACGGAAAAATTGATGGGTACGGATATATACAACGGATTGAGAGGCCAGAGTTTCAATGAAGGCTGGAAGTTTAACAAGGGTGATGTAAGTAACGGGCAAGATACCAGCTATAATGACAGCAGCTGGTCAAATGTTACTTTACCGCATGATTGGAGTATTTATAATACTTTCAACCAGAATTCCGCTTCAGGTTCCGGAGGGGGATATCTGGACGGCGGAATCGGATGGTACAGGAAAAGCTTTACAGTGCCCTCTGATTATGCCGGCAAGAAAGTTTTCATAGAGTTTGACGGAGCTTATATGAACAGTCAGGTATGGATAAACGGCACCTCACTGGGAACACGTCCATATGGCTATATTTCCTTTGAATACGATCTGACACCTTATCTTAATATTGGAGGCAATAACGTTATAGCAGTCAAGCTTAATAACAACCTGCCGACCAGCCGCTGGTATTCGGGAAGCGGCATTTACCGCAACGTATGGTTGACGGTAGTGGAGCCGGTACATGTAGCATACTGCGGAATGGCTGTTACAACACCAACCGTAAGCAGTAGTTCAGCTACGGCCAATGTCAGCACCAGGATATTAAACGAGGATAGTTCGGCGAAATCAGTTTCCCTGAAAACCACCATAACAGATGCAGACGGTAATTCAGTAGCATCAAATGAAGCAGCGGCAGTTAATGTTTCAGCTAAAGGCAACAATACCTTCAGCCAGGATTTCTCAATATCCAACCCACACTTATGGTCTCCGGCCTCACCATATATTTATTCGGTACAAACTCAGGTTGTTGTTGATGGGGCCGTGGTTGATACTTATAGGTCCACTATGGGCTTCCGTTATTTCAATTTTAGTTCAACAACCGGATTTTCCCTGAACGGGGTAAATACGAAATTAAACGGTGTCTGCATGCATCATGATCTGGGGGCTCTGGGAGCGGCAGTTAATTACCGTGCTATTGAAAGAGAGCTGCAGATGATGAAGGATATGGGATGTAATGCTATCCGTACTTCACATAATCCTGCTGATCCGCAATTTCTTGAAATTTGCGACAGGCTAGGCTTAATTGTTATGGAGGAGGCATTTGACTGCTGGGAAACCGGGAAGGTTTCCAATGACTACCATCTCTATTTCAAAAATTGGGCGCAGGCCGATGTTCAGGCTATGGTCACCAGAGACCGCAACCATCCATCGATTATAATGTGGAGCATTGGAAATGAGATTCCTTCACCCACAGCTGCTACCGCTACCAACCTTAGAAACTGGGTTAGGGCCATCGATACCACCCGGCCGGTAACCTGTGGCTTTTTTGCTGTGAGTATGGGCGATGCAGGTCCAATAGCTGCTGCCAACGTTCTCGATCTGGTGGGATATAATTATTTTCCGTATACGTATGACAGTGGACACAGCTCTCACCCGGGCTGGAAGATGTTTGGCAGTGAGACCAGTTCGGCAGTAAGAAGCCGGGGTATCTATAAAACCCCGACAAATAAAAATATCCTGACCGACAGCGACAACCAGTGTTCCTCTTATGACAACAGTGTGGTCAGTTGGGGAAGCAGCGCCGAATCATCATATAATGAAATCAACAAACGCAATTACATGGCCGGCGAATTCATATGGACCGGATTTGACTATATCGGTGAACCTACACCTTACGGATGGCCTGCCAAGAGTTCATATTTTGGAATAGTGGACACTTGCGGTTTTCCGAAGGATATTTACTATTTTTATCAGAGTAAGTGGACTACCAAGCCAATGGTACATATCCTGCCGCACTGGAATTGGTCAAACGGCACTAATGTGGAGGTGTGGGCTTACAGTAACTGTGATGCGGTTGAGTTATTCCTGAATGGGACTTCGCTTGGTTCCAAGAGTGTTGGGACCTCCGGACACCTTACCTGGAACGTTCCGTGGGCCTCAGGGACTTTGCGGGCCAAGGGTACCAAAGGCGGTACGGTAGTTTACGATGAGGTTGTTACTGCGGGAGCAGCTTCGAAAGTTTTGCTGAAACCGGACAGGACATCTATTACCGCTGATGGCAGGGATTTGGTCTATATTGAAACCGATATTGCCGATGCCAGCAATGTTACAGTTCCGACTGCAGCCAACAGTGTGAATTTTTCCATATCAGGACCAGGGGTGATTGTTGGGGTTGATAATGGAAACTCCATAAGCACCGAGCCGTATAAAGCGAACAGCAGAAAGGCCTTTAGCGGTAAATGCCTTGTAATTGTCCAATCAACCAAAAACAGCGGCACCATTGAAGTAACAGCAAGTTCGAATGGACTGTCTGCAGGCAGTGTGACCATAACCTCAACCGGAGGACCGGTTGAGCAGCCAATATCTCCGTATAAAAGGGTTGAGGCTGAAAGCTATAACAGTCAATCGGGAATCCAAAATGTTACCTGTGATGAAGGTACAGATGCAGTCGGCTATATTGAAAACGGGGATTACACCGTTTACCGGAATATGGATTTTGAAGCTGGTGCTAAAAGCTTTCAGGCCAGAGTATCCAGTGCTGCCAACGGAGGTAATATTGAAATCAGGCTTGACAGTATTACAGGTTCTTTGGCAGGAACTTGTCCGGTTGCCGGAACCGGCGGTTGGCAGGCCTTCACCGATGTATCGTGTGCTGTCAGCGGGGTAAGCGGAAAGCATGACTTATACCTGAAATATACCGGAGAAAGCGGATATTTATTTAACATTAACTGGTTCCAGTTTTCCAAGGAAACCGGAACACCGATACTTACCGGGGATCTCAATGGAGATGCAAGTGTTGATGCAACAGACTATGCTCTGATGAAAAAGTACCTTCTTGGATTAATTAACGATTTTCCTGTAGTGAATGACCTTGCAGCAGGCGATTTGAACAAGGACGGAGTTATTGACGCACTTGATTTTGCAGCGTTTAAGAAGTTGCTGCTGGGTATTTCTGTATTACCCTGAAGGTCGCAATACATTATTTATTCTGGAACTTAATACACATTGGAAAGGGGAATATACAATGAGAAAAAAATTACTGTACTTTGGAAGTCTGATAGCAGCCCTTAGCCTGATGCTGAGTATAGTATTGCCAACGGCATCAATGGCAGCTGCTGCACAACCGTACAAATGGCAAAATGTAAAGATTGAAGGAGGAGGGGGATACATACCGGGAATAGTTTTTAACCAAACCGAGAAAAACCTGGTATATGCCCGTACCGACATGGGAGGTGCCTACCGCAGCACCGATGGTGGCAATACCTGGACCCAGCTCATGAACTGGGTAAGCTATGAGGACTGGGAGCTTGCCGGGGTAGACAGTCTGGCTACCGATGCAGCAGATCCAAACCGGCTTTATCTGCAATGCGGCTTGTATACCAACAGTTGGGGCTCAAGAGGAGCGGTTCTGCGATCCACCGACAAGGGAAATACGTTCCAGATAACAGAGCTTCCGTTCAAGGTCGGAGGAAATATGCCTGGACGTAACATGGGTGAGCGTCTGGCCATAGACCCGAATAAAAACAGCATTCTTTTCATGGGTGCCCGTGAGGGACAAGGGCTTTGGAAGAGTTCGGACTATGGAGCAACCTGGACAAAAGTAGCCAGTTTCCCCAACCCGGGTACTTATATTCAAGATCCCAACGACACCAACGATTACCTGAACCATTATCCTGGGGTTGTATGGGTGACTTTTGATAAAAAGTCAAGTACTGCCGGGAATGCTACAAAAACAATTTACGTCGGTGTAGCCGACCTCAAAGAAAGTATATACCGCAGCAACGACGGAGGCAATACGTGGGAGGCCGTTCCGGGCCAGCCGACAGGCATGCTGCCTCAGCACGGAAAGATGAGCCCAAAAGGCATACTGTATGTTCCGTACAACAACACCCAGGGGCCTTATGACGGAAGTACGGGAGATGTATGGAAACTTGAAACTGCAACCGGAGTATGGACAAGGATAAGTCCCATACCTTCCACAGATACGGCCAACTGCTACTTTGGCTACGGCGGACTGGCAATTGATCCGCAGAATCCCGACATCATAATGGCAGCATCCCTGAGTTCCTGGTGGCCTGACGGTTATATCTGGCGCAGTAAGGACGGAGGTAATACCTGGTCTCCGATTTGGAGCATGGCAGGTTATCCCAACCGTGTCAACAAGTATACACTTGATATATCACAGGCACCGTGGATGGACTTCGGACAGTTAAAATCAATGCCTGAGACTTCTCCTAAACTCGGAGCGATGATGGCGTCGCTTGAGATAGACCCCTTTAACTCCAGCAGATTCATGTTCGGTACAGGTGCGGGTATATGGAAATGCGATAATGCGGATAAATGGGATGACGGAACAATGGTTATCAAGGTTGGCTCCATTGGTATGGAGGAAACGTCGGTGCTGAGTCTGGTCAGTCCTCCCACCGGTCCAAATCTGGTAAGCGGGCTGGGTGACATTGCAGGCTTTTTACACACCGACCTGACAAAGGCTCACCCGTGGATATTTGTACAGCCCAATCTTACCAGCAACCACTGTATAGATTACGCTGAAAATAATCCGCAGTTCTGGGTACGCTGCGGAGACGTGGACAAGCAATGGAATCCCAATACCAACCGCACGGGTTTTTCATATTCAGCCGGTGAAAACTGGTTCCAGGGCAACAGCGAACCCAACGGCATGCCCATGACCGGAGGAGGCGGTACTATAGCCGCAAACGCCGACGGTACTGCGGTTGTATATGCTCCTGCAGTAGACTATGTACCGGTGTGCTACTCGACAGATAACGGTAATACGTGGACTCCTGTAACGGGAGGGGTCCCGAATAAAGCAAAAGTGCGCTCCGATCGTGTCAACCCGAATAAATTCTATGCATACAAGGACGGAGAATTTTACTACAGCACCGACAAGGGGAAGAGCTTTACAAAGTCGGCGGCAGCAGGTCTTCCCAAAAAGGGCAGCACCGGTAACTTCAAGGCTGTTTTTGGCAGGGAAGGGGATATATGGCTGGCTCCGGGAGGAGATAACACTGAAGGGATAAATGGTTTGTGGCATTCCACTGACGGAGGTAAATCATTCACCAAGCTTTCCAATGTTCAGAAATCTGAAACGGTGGGCTTTGGCATGGCAGCACCGGGACAGAGCTATCCTGCCATATACATTCAGGGGGTAGTTGACAATGTACGCGGCTTCTACCGTTCCGACGATGCAGGAGCAACCTGGGTCAAAATTAATGACGCGGCCAACCAATTTGGTAATGCCAATGCGGATCTGACAGGCGACCGCAGGGTTTATGGCCGTGTATATATCGGTACTAACGGCTTTGGAATAAAAATGGGTGAACCCGCAGGTACAATTCCTGAGATTATAGTAGGAGATCTGAATGGTGATAAAAGTGTAGATGCAACTGATTATGCACTGATGAAGATGTATCTTCTCGGCGCAATAAACGATTTTCCTGTTGAAAATGATATTATAGCAGGCGATCTCAATTCCGACGGTGTAATTGATGCGCTGGATTTTTCAGTGTTTAAAAGGTTCCTGCTGGGTACCGTTACGAAATTGCCTTATTCTGATTGACTTTTCAATTGGGAAAGCAGCACCTGCTCCAAGTGCTTTCCCAATTGAAAGTTGGTATGGGGTTTTAAAATAAATACAGGGGGAAAAGCCGGAGTGGCAAGCTTCAAGGCCAGAGTATCAAGTGCTACAAGCGGCGGCAATATTGAGATAAGGCTTGAAAGTATTACCGGTACTCTCATAGGTACCTGCCCTGTTGCAGGAACCGGAGGCTGGCAGGCATTTACTGATGTAAATTGTGCCGTAAGCGGGGGTGGCGGAAAACATGACCTGTATCTCAAATTTACCGGTGAAAATACAAAACTGGCTGATTTGGATGCAAATGGAGAAATAAACGCACTGGACTTTTCCTTGCTGAAGCAATATTTATTGGGAATCATTAGTAATTTTCCGGGGCAGGCATAAGAAAATTATATTTATTTAGGGGGGGTTATATGTTAAGTATTTTGAGGCACAAAAAAGGCTTTGGATTAAAAAAATATTACATATTTCTTTTGATATTGTGTTTATTGCTTTCTCAAATTACTTTTGCTTTCGCATGGCAGTCTGACAACGGAAACGGCACCTTCAACAACCCGGTGATGTATGCTGACTATCCAGATCCCAGCATGATCAGGGTTGGAAATTATTTTTATCTGGCAACTTCCACTTTTGTCAATGTACCCGGGTTGGTTATCAGCAGATCCGAGGATATGGTCAACTGGGAAATTGTGGGCCATTGCATAGATACATTTACCGGAAACAATGCATATAACATGCAGGGCGGAGTGAAATACGGCGGCGGGTGCTTTGCTCCTTCCATAGCTTACAGGAACGGTACATTTTATGTGGTGGTTACTCCTAATGGAGAAAATACCCGTATTTACAGTGCCACTGATGTTGCAGGACCATGGAAGTACAGTGTGTTGAATGGTAGCTATTTTGATCCCGCCTTATTTATTGAGGATGACGGTATTCCTTATCTGGTCTTTGGCGGAGCGTGGCAGAATAAGATCAGCATGATACAGCTGAATTCCGGATTGAGTGCTACGACGGGGTCTGAAAAGGTAATTCTTTCTTATAATAATGTTGAGGGCTCTCATTTAGTAAAAGCCAAAGGAAAATATTATTTATTTAACGCTGTTCCCGCACAAAAATTAGTATGCTCCCGTGCGTCAGGCCTGTGGGGGCCTTATGGTGAGACTACCACCTTATGTACGGCAGGAAAAGGCGGCCATCAGGGCGGTATTGTAGATTTGCCGGATGGAAGCTACTGGGGCTATCTGCACCAGGATGATGGCGGAATCGGCCGTATGACCAGAATATGTCCCATTACCTGGCAAAATGGCTGGCCAATGTTCGGAAGAGAGGGACACCTGGGAGTGGTTGAAGCGTCCTATGCCAAACCAATTCTGAATAAGGCCGTCAAAGTGCCGCAAGCATCAGATGAATTTAATGGCGGCACCCTGGGACTTCAATGGATGTGGAATCATAATCCGGATAATACAAAATGGTCACTTACCAGCTCAGCTTTGAGATTAAAAGCTACTACCGGCTCGGATTTTTGGCATGCAAGAAACAGTTTAACTCAAAAAGGCCAGGGATTGACCAGTTCAGGCACCATTAAAATAGACTGCAGTGCCATGCAGCCGGGAGACATAGGCGGATTGGGAATGTTAGGCGATCCGAGGGGCTATATCGCAGTAACAGGTAATCCGAAGCGCATTATAATGTCGGAGGAAGACAGTGTAAAAGCTACTGTCAATAATATAACTTCAAATATTTTGTACTTCCGTATAGAAATGAATTTCAGCAACAAACAGGCAAAGTTTTTCTGGAAAGATGGGGAAGCCAAAAGCTGGCAGCCACTGGGAACAACAATAACCATGGGCTTTGATTGGCAGTATGGCACATTTCAGGGTGAACAGTATGCTATTTTGAATTTCAATCCCTCCGGAAGTTCAGGTTATATGGATGTCGATTGGTTCAGGTTAAATGATACGCCTGGTCCGGATGCTCCAGCCCCCGAGCCCGTATCGGCTTTTTCAAAAATCGAAGCAGAGAACTACAGCGCACAATCCGGTATTCAGATTGTAACCTGTGACGAGGGAACAGATGCTATTGGCTACATTGAAAACGGTGATTACGCTGTTTACAGGAATATTGATTTCGAAAACGGTGCGGCAGGCTTTCAGGCCAGAGCATCGAGCCCTGCCAGCGGGGGTAATATTGAAATCAGGCTTGACAGCATAACCGGTCCTCTGATAGGAACCTGTCAGGTGGCAGCGACCGGGGATTGGCAGACCTTTACCGATGTAAAATGCAATATCGGCGGTGCAAGCGGAAAGCATGACCTGTATCTAAAGTTCACAGGGGGAAGCGGATACCTGTTCAACCTTAACTGGTTCCAATTCGGGAAAGGCGGTTACTACCAACAGGGAGATGTAAATTCCGACGGGCAGATAGATGCTCTGGACTTCCAATTGTTGAAAGCATATCTTCTGGGCCTGGCAAATATAGAAGACACCAAGTTAGCCGACCTGGATTCCAGTGGTGAAGTTAATGCGATTGATTTTTCAATACTTAAGCAGTATTTGCTGGGTAATCCGATGGAACAGCAAGAATAAGGAAAGAAGAAATTAAATCTAATGAAATCATTAAAATAAAAGGAAGGATGAGACTATGAAACATTTTCTTAAACAACTTTTTGCAATTGCTGTAGGGATGGTTTTATTATTAACAGCCTCAGGCTCGGTGGTTTATGGAGCCGCCAACCCGAACCCGTCCTGGAATGTGGACGAGAGGGTAATTTTCCATGGACAATGCAAACCCTACGATTATTACGCCGCAAAGGACCCAACTATTGTTTACTATAACGGTAAATATCTTGTGTACTACACAGGAGCAAATCAAAGCGGAGGCTGGCAGATGTGCTTTACCTCCGCAAGCACCATTTCAGGGCTGAAAAATGCCTCCCGCACCTATTTGAGCAAAATAGGCGAAAGCTATTTCTGTGCACCGGAATTATTCTACTTTGAGCCGCAGAAATTATGGTACCTGGTTTACCAGGACGGAACTCACGGGGCGGCTTATGCCACATCCACAGACCCGAGCGATCCAAATTCCTGGTCGGGGCCGAAATCCTTCGGGATATCCGGTAATATGGGGTGGGATTATTACGTAATCTGCGACGATCAGTACGCCTACATGTATAATACTCCGGATGACGGCTCGGGCAAACTGTATATGCGCAGAACCACACTTGCAAATTTCCCGAATAAGGGATGGAGTTCACCTACAGTTGCATGCTCCAATGTTTTTGAAGGCGCGGCAGTATATAAAAGTCTGGCCGACAATCAATACTACCTGCTGGTGGAAGCCATGCTTGACGGCAGGAGCTATGAACTGTTCACCTCCTCAAATGCCGGAGGTCCCTGGACGCTGGTTAATAATAAATGGGCCACAAAGAGTAACCTTACCAAATACAATTCGGACAAGTGGACAACCAATGTTTCCCACGGTGAACTGATTCGTGCAGGTTATAACCAGAAGCTGGAGATTAATGATATCAACAAGGTTGATTTTCTTATTCAGGGAACGACCAGCCTTTCAGGTGACTATCAAAAGATAACCTGGGATCTTGGTCTTATAAGAAATTACACCGGCAGTCCTGATACACCTGTTGACCCAAGAACAGCCTTTGAAAAGATAGAGGCCGAGAGTTTCAACGACCAGTCCGGAATCCAGAACGTAACCTGTGACGAGGGCACGGAAGCTGTTGGTTATATCGAAAACGGTGATTACACCGTCTATAAGAGCATTGATTTCGGAAGCGGCGCCACAGGCTTTCAGGCCAGAGTATCCAGCGCCAACGCCGGAGGCAATATTGAGATAAGGCTGGACAGTGCTTCCGGTACTTTGGTGGGAACCTGTCAAGTTGGCGGAACCGGAGGCTGGCAGACCTTTACAGATGTAAAATGCAGTGTAAGCGGTGTCAGCGGAAAGCATGACCTGTATCTTAAATACACCGGAGGAAGCGGGTATTTATTTAACCTCAACTGGTTTACTTTCAGCAATGAACCTGTAGAACCGGTCTCAAAACTGGGTGATATAAATTCAGACGGACAAATAGATTCAATAGATTTACAGCTTATCAAGGCATATCTTCTCGGTCTGGGAACAATAGAAAATACAAAAGCGGGTGATTTGGATGCCAGCGGAGAAATAAATGCTATAGATTTTTCACTTATGAAACAATATCTGCTGGGAATAATATCTACTTTCCCAGGACAGAATACAGACCCGGAAAATCCTAAATTCCACTGCTTCCTTCTGCTGGGGCAATCCAATATGGCTGGATACCCCAAGGCTCAGGATTCCGATAAGGTAGAAGACCCAAGGGTGCTTGTTTTAGGCTACGACAATAACTCCGCCCTTGGCCGTGTCACCGATCAGTGGGATGTGGCATGCCCTCCGCTGCATGAGGCGTGGAATGGTGCCATCGGCCCGGGAGACTGGTTTGGAAAAACCCTGATACAAAAAGTTCCTGAGGGTGATACTATCGGGTTGATACCATGTGCTATCAGCGGTGAGAAAATAGAGACCTTTATGAAGTCCGGAGGCAGTAAATACAACTGGATTATCAATCGTGCAAAACTTGCACAGCAAAAGGGAGGAATCATAGAAGGTATCATTTTCCACCAGGGGGAATCAAACAGCGGCGATACCAGCTGGCCGGGAAAAGTAAAAACTCTGGTGGAGGATCTGAGGAAGGATCTCAATCTGGGCAACGTTCCGTTCCTTGCAGGTGAGCTGCTTTACAGCGGCCCATGTGCAGGCCACAATACGCTGGTAAACCAGTTGCCTTCTATAATATCAAATTGTTATGTGGTTTCTGCAAACGGGCTTGTTGTGGATTCAGCCGATACGCAATACCGACTCCACTTCGGACATGATTCTCAGGTTACCTTTGGAAAGAGGTATGCTGAAAAAATGATTCAGGCATTAGACTGGTAAGCTTTAAAAATGTAAGTTACGCTTTGGTGCGGGAAGACCGGATTCCAGTGGAGGAGATAAGGAAAGTGGGAATTGATGAAAGTTATAATTATTCGCTGGAAGGCAAGGCAGCCTTGAGTGAGTCCACGCCCAATGCATTTCTTATGGATGAAGGCAACAGGGTTGTAATGGTTACGGGTTACAGTTATGTATCCTTGATAAACAAAATCATTGAGCTGGGGGGTAATAAGGAGATACATACTGGGATTGCCGAATTAGTTTTACAAAAGTCAATTACGGTTGAAAGCCTTAGCTTTCCAGGCGTAATATTGCTTTTAAGCTGGCTTTGGGCCGATAGTAATTGACTTTTAAAATGGAGGTCAGAATATGTTGGGAAAAATATTTTACAGTTTTTTATTGGGTGCACTGCTGATCATGTTCTCTGCCTATCCGCAGGCAGCAGCGGCAAAAGCATCCCGTCAGATGGAATATCTGGACCGCGGGACAGTGGCTGTCAAGGTCGGCGGAGGAGTTTTTGTAAGCTGGCGTATATTGGGTACTGAGAAATCCAATGTGACATATAATCTTTACCGTGACTCAGCTCTGGTGGCTAATATTGCAGGCGCCGGCAACTATGTGGATAAAGCGGGCACCGCAGGTTCAAAATACTCGGTAAGTGCCGTGGCCGGCGGTACCGAACTGCCAAAGTCACCTTCTGTCGGTGTATGGGGCAGCAACTTCATGCAGATTCCCCTCCAGATCCCTTCCGGGGGGACCACACCAGACGGGGTGGCATATACATACAGTGCAAATGATTGCAGTGTGGGAGATCTGGATGGTGACGGACAATATGAAATTATTTTGAAATGGGATCCTTCCAATGCCAAGGATAATTCTCAAAGCGGATATACCGGCAATGTTTACCTGGATGCCTATAAGCTGAACGGCACACGGCTGTGGCGGATAGATCTGGGAAGAAACATACGTGCCGGAGCACATTATACTCAGTTCATGGTATATGACCTGGACGGTGACGGTAAAGCCGAACTGGCCTGTAAGACGGCGGATGGAACAAAAGACGGTACGGGTGCCACAATAGGCAATGCCGGCGCAGACTACCGCAACTCCTCGGGATATATTCTGTCGGGACCGGAATACCTTACAGTATTTGACGGAATCACGGGCAAGGCACTTTATACCGGGGACTATGAACCTGCCAGAGGAACAGTTTCCGGCTGGGGGGATTCCTATGGCAACCGTGTGGACCGTTTTCTTGCATGCATTGCCTACCTGGATGGGGTACACCCAAGTCTTGTCATGTGCCGCGGCTACTATACACGGACGGTACTTGCGGCATATGACTGGAACGGTTCAACCCTGACCAGGCGCTGGATATTCGACAGCAACAGCAGCGGCAATTCCGGATATGCGGGGCAGGGCAACCACAACCTGAGTGTTGCCGATGTGGACAACGACGATAGGGACGAGATCATCTACGGCTCCTGCACCATAGACGACAACGGTAAAGGCTTGTATACCACAGGTCTGAGGCATGGGGATGCAATGCATGTGGGAGATCTTGACCCCAACCGTTCTGGACTTGAGGTTTGGGCCTGCCATGAGGATTCCGCCGGCAATGGAGGAGTGGGCGCATCCTTCCGGGATGCCAAAACAGGAAGCGTACTGTGGAAATTCACTGCTTCAGGTGATGTGGGGAGGGCATGCTCGGCCGACCTGACGGCGCAATATGCCGGAGAGGAGGTTTGGGCGGCAGGAAGTTCCTTATATAGCAGTACAGGGCAGAATATAGGTGCGGCGCCTTCTCCCAAGAATTTCGCCATATGGTGGGACGGGGATGAACTCCGTGAACTTCTGGACAATACCAGCATCACCAAATACGGCGGAGGAACACTGCTTTCAGCTGGCGGCTGTTCCTCCAACAACGGCACAAAAGCTACTCCCTGCCTGCAGGCCGACATTTTGGGGGACTGGCGTGAAGAAGCCGTCTGGAGAACGTCGGATAATAAATACTTGAACATTTATACAACGACAGATGTGACAAGCCGGCGGATATATACCCTGATGCATGATCCTGTCTACAGGCTGGGGATTGCCTGGCAGAATACAGCCTATAACCAGCTGCCCCATACCGGGTTTTTTCTTGGAAACGGTATGAGTACACCTCCCGAACCATCTATTTATCTGGCCGGGGATGCTGCAAATCCTGTTATTATTTATGGTGATATAAATGATGACGGTACGGTAAATGCCCTGGATTTCGCTTTATTAAAGAAGTATATATTGACGGGGGATGCCACAGGTATCAATTTAAAGGCTGCCGACGTGAACAGGGATGCTTCGGTGAATTCAATCGATCTGGCACTTGTGAAAAGTTATCTGTTGGGTATCATCAGCGTTTTCTGACTTCAATTATTCATAAATAAAAAGAATACTCTCGAAAAGTAATTGGTAATTTCGAGAAAAACCAATACTTCACTCCATTTTCTTTGTGAAATGGAGCTATTTGTAGAAAAAGCATTGTACCTTGAGAAATTAATAGTTGTGTAATTTTGAGCCCAGATTTTTTGGGACAGCAAATAAACCTTTGAAATTCAAAGATTTTTAAATGCTGTTTGAAAAGTTCTTGTACTATTGCAATAGACTCAGAATACTAAAGGATTTGTGTTTGATCCAAGCATCCAGATGTATATTAGCAGCAGCGAAAGTGGCTCTTGCAAAACGGTGCTTTGAGCTCCTTGTTTTACCAGCTTCGATGTC
>NZ_JHYD01000046.1 GCF_000621505.1 Ruminiclostridium cellobioparum DSM 1351 = ATCC 15832 | reverse complement strand
AGGTTTTTGTTCTGTGCCGCTGCCGATTTATCAGGTGCTCTGGTGTACATCCTGTTCAACTCCTAAAATTTATTCCTATATTGAATAGTAAATTTTGAAGTTGATTTAACACCCGGATTTTTAAATATTTTCCGACTGCCCGTGCCGTGCGCAGAAAAAACCCTGGGAAGATTAGTTTTCCCAGGGTTTCAGCTGGTTAGAGTGAACAGCTGCAGTATAAATCCATTGCATAAACTTATGCATAAACTTATTTTTTAAAGCATTGCCTTATACTTGATTATCCCTTAAAAGCAAATTTTTCAAACCGTTTATAATCACTTACCCTACATTCCACAGTAAGCAATGTTCCGTCCCTCTCATAACTTACCGCCTTAACATCTGCATTTTCATTAAAATACGCCACTATATTTCCCCGGTCATATGGGACCAGCATTTTATACTCCATATACTGTGTAAATATTTCTTTACCAATGAGCCCGACCAATTCTTCCATTCCTGAATTCTTTTTAGCTGAAATATATACTTTTCCATCCTCAATACAGGGGATTGTCACATCGGTCAGATCAGCTTTATTGAATACAAGTATGGTTGGTATCTTATCGGCACCTATCTGCTTTAATGTTTCATTAGTCACATTGATCTGCTGAACAAAATTTGGGTTCGAACTGTCCACCACATGCAGGAGCAGATCTGCAGTCCTTACTTCTTCCAATGTTGAGCGGAAGGCCTTGACCAGTTCATGAGGCAATTTACTGATAAATCCCACGGTGTCGGATAACAGAAAGGCTTTCTTATCCGGCAGAGTAATATTTCTGACTGAAGTTTCCAAGGTAGCAAAGAGCATATCCTTTTCAAATACTTTTTTATCAGCATTCTTTTGATAAACCTCAACCAGCGCATTCATCAGCGTTGATTTGCCTGCATTCGTATAACCTACCAATGCAACCGAAGGCAGTCCGGCTTTGTTTCTTTTGCTGCGCTGGGTATTCCTCTCATTTACAAGCAGCTCCAACTCTTTACTCAGCTCAGCTATTTTAGACTCTATCCTTCTCTTGTCGAGTTCCAGTTTTGTTTCTCCGGAGCCTCTATTTCTGAGACCAGAACCGCCTCCCTGCCTGCTCAGATTATCATTCAGGCCCTCCAGTCTGGGAAGCATAAATTTAAGCCGTGCCACTTCCACCTGAAGTTTTGCTTCCCGCGTTTTCGCTCTTTTTGCGAAGATTTCAATTATGAGCATAGTTCTGTCAATTATCTCCCTCTCAAGCGAATCCTCCAAATTCCGCAGCTGGGACGGGGTGAGTTCATTGCTAAAAACAACAACATCCGCTTTTACTTCATCAATCAGCAGCCTTACCTCTTTCACCTTGCCTGAGCCGATATGGTAAGCGGTATTAACTGCTTTCAAATTCTGCTCGACCACCCCTGCAATTTCCAGCTCACATGCAGCCGCTAAATTCTTAAGTTCTTCCATTGAGTCCTTAAAAAATGTTTGGTTATTTATATTTATACCTACTAAAAGTGCTCTTTGTTTTTGTATCATAATCAATCGCTCCTTCGATATGCTAAAATAAATACTTTATAGCACGGAGTCATGATTTCACTTGTTCCATTGATATTGGAGGCTACGTCACAAACCGTACTTTTCAGCCCTTGAAACATAGTTAACTGTCTGTTGGATTCCTGTATTCGAACAACGGAATAAATATGAAAAGGCCGCAAATGAACAAAATTCACCTGCAGCCCTATTTTTTCATCACCAAAATCGAAAAATGTACCGAAAAAGACATGAATGATGTATTAATTACACTTACATCTGACGAATCTCGGAATGGTAATATTAAAAGCAAGTATGATGTTCTTTACAAGAATCCATAAAATAAGGTACACAAACAGACCTGCTGAAAGGTCGATTACCTTATTTTTATTTAGTTTTGATTAAACTAAATTGCGTATTCTGATAAAGAAAATCCTCACTCTTAACACCTCAATTTCTTTTTATTTTATTTAATTATAACATGAGATTGGCCGGTTATCAATTTATAAAATCCATTAGTAAAAACAATTCTACATGTTGTCTTGGACGATGAAAACTAAAAATCAAATACTCATTTTCATATGTTCATCCAAATATCTGAGTAGCATAATCTATAGACATAGGTATAATCACATTGGACTTGTTCTCCTTCACTGGAATATAATAACCCTCATTTTTCCTTCTTAATTCAGGCAGTTGTAATGACCTCTATAAGATAATACCATATTTTCCTGCAATAGAGTATGAGGAAACGATTAGTCCCGTCCTCTCACAACTAAAAAGCATTATAGCGAAGCTACAATATCGTGTCATTTCCATCTGGATTTTTAATATTGAGAAGTCAATACCTTCAAGGCAAATCTTTCGAAGGTTCTTTAACCTCAATGCCTAATCCCATATCCGTTGTACTCTGCGTCAGCATCCGTAACTCTGAACTCGAAGCCTTGATATGCATTTAATGTCTGCAGCATAAACCCTTCATCGTAACTCCCGACGATACAGTTAGTGGTTTCATCTCTTTTTCCGAACAAGATTTTCAATGCAGTGCGTCTCACTGTGATCCACGTTGACATCTGCGCCAAAAACATCTCAATACAAATCAGCGAGTTGGTTCGGGGTAGACGATACAATGTTGATGCAAACCCATATTCAAGTACTAATTTTTTGGTATTTTAGAGACCTAACTCTTTGATTACCTTCTATTAGAGTAATTTTATGTATGCAACCCTTTCCAAAACCCCGGATGTATTTGGATTTTTAGATCTCTATTAAAAGTTGATCTATCGTTTCTAATGACAGAAAAATATTCCGTATAACCCTTTTTATATCTATTTTTATAATCGTATGTATTATTAGTTGTATAGTTAACATTGTGAATTATAGCCATACTGTAAAGGTATTTTAATAGTTCTTCTGCTTCCATCTCAATTTTATCCTCGAAGTTTTTAAATTGGCTTTTGAAAGCTGTTAATGGGAATGACTGAGACCCCATTAATCTCAAAAACTCATAAAGTGTATCAATTCTTTTAACCTTTACGCCTATTTCATTTTCTACTTCAGAAAGCAGCCATAAGGAATATTCTTTCTCAGCATTATTAACTGTCCTATGGTAGAGGTTACCAGTGCTTTTAACTTCATCTTGAATTTTAATACAGAATTGAACAAGATCCCTAGGTCTATGAAAAGTCCTATGGATTAAATATTTAAAAATATTTATGGGTCTTCCATTATCCTCCATACGTATAACTTTACTGTCAAAAATAGTTGAGAATGCATTCCTTTCATCAATAGAACGAATTGAAGAACTTATTCTCTTATTAATCACTTGTATTAGCCTTGGGTTTTGCCAATCATCTTTATTCACGATAGACCAATTTAGATTTAATTTGTATCTATCCCATCTGGCACTTTCCGAATCAAATGCATTTATTGAATAAAATATATCTGATCTTAAATATGCAATTACTTTCGAATCTTTAATATTTTTAGAACGAAAAGTTTGGTTAATATCATAAATAACTTTAAACAAACTAATAATTGCTTGATGATAATTATTAAAGTCCTGCAATTGGTTGTAATTATCATCCAATTGGTCAAACTGTATGATAAATCTATTGCTACCCGAATACTTAATTAAATAATTAATAATTAAATTTTCCAATCGCCTATTTATTTTAGTTATGTTATCAAGTTCATCATTTAAAGTTTTATTACATGATTTTTCCGTTTGTCCAGTAATATACTTAATCGATATACCTGTTGAGCTTTTATCAGCAATTGTAGTAATTTGTTTATGCAAATCAACTAAATCCTCGCCAAAAACATAATCAACGTATGATTTCATTTCTTTAAACTCGTCATTTATCGTAGCAAGTTCATCTCTAACGATTAAAGATGCAAATTCAGATAATATTATGTTATTCCATATACTCTGGTACTGGTTTGGTTTTGAGAAATTATCATCACTCAGTTTTAAAAGTTTTTCAAATGGAAAAGTTTTAAATGATAAATTTGAAATTAAACATCCATGTATTACCGATTGGGTTTGAATCCATTTATATATTGCTGATTTACCAGTACCTTTTCTGCCAATAATGTAAAATGTATTTTCTTCAATTATCTTCTGCCAATAGTTATCATCAAGAAAGTATTTTTCCAAATTAGCATCATATAAACCATCTATATCGCCAAAATCAACCTTTTGTATATTTTCTACTAGGTATTTTTCTATTCCTCTCATTCATTTTATCCTCCATTAGCATCATAATCTTAATAAAATAATTCTATGTACAATTACAAAATCCTCTATTTTTTACTAGTAAATATGTGATCTAAAGTACGTCTGTTTATAAATAGTTAAAGCTTCATTTCCAGACCCGTAATGGAGACAATACCACTATCTGCCCGATGGTTATCTATTAACAAAAGTATGAATCTATAAAAATGGTAGCACCCGTTACCAAAACCGTTCAGCTTGTAGAAAATATACCGTTCGCTATACTTCAGTAAAAATTTCAAGATCTTTAGCCGACCACCAAGTACGTTCTCTTTTTAAGGTATAACTCATCCTTTCGCTCTTTACAATTTATTCTGTAGCAGTAACACCTTACAATGCCTTAGTCCTGCTAAATAACAGACCAAAAAGAAAGTAATTTTGCATAGCCGCGACAGCATCAGCGTTAATTTGCCTGTATTCGTATAATCTACCAATGCAACAGAAGGCAGTCTGGCTTTGTTTCTTTTGCTGCGCTGGATATTTCTCTCATTTACAAGCAGTTCCAACTCTTTACTCAGCTCAGCTATTTTAGACTCTATCCTCCTCTTGTCGAGTTCCAGCTTTATTTCTCCGGAGCCTTTATTTCTGAGACCAGAACCACCTGTCTGCTTAGATTATCATTCAGGCCTTCCAGTCTGAGAAGCATAAATTTAAGCCGTGCCACTTCCACCTGAAGTTTTGCTTCCCGCGTTTTCGCTCTTTTTGTTAAGATTTCAAGTATGAGCATAGTTTTGTCAATTATCTCCCTCTCAAGCGAATCCTCCAAATTCCGCAGCTGGGACGGGGTAAGTTCATTGCCGAGCCTTAGGTCCTGATTATTATATAAAAAACGGTACTCCAAATTCTCATTTTAAACGCCTTCCTCCACAGAGTTTCCGGATACTTTTCAGCCCTTGAAACATAGTTAACTGTCCGTTGGATTCCTGTATTTAAATAGCGGAAAAAACATGTTGCCATGAACAAGCTACTTTGGGGTACAAAAAACCCTCGACAGAAAACCTGTCAAGGGTTAACCAGAATTAGTAGTAATTTTGAATATTTTGGCTGCCTTCACCTTTATACTCCCGAATTGGAATTCCTTCAATATAGCCACGTGCTCCTATTGGAGCAAGCTGAAATCTCGGACCGTCGTTTGGTGCCCAATCCCATCCGAAATGTTTTGGATTGTAGCGTTTAACAGCATTCCATACAGTGCTTATTACTTCACCGAACTTTTCATCCTCAAACGGTTCACTTTGAAAAACCATATATTTGCAGGCGGGTAAATCTATAATATCAAAACCGTCGGGAATTTCCCCGGAAAAATCAACAGGAACTTCGACCCCCTGGCAATATTCCGATGTGCCCGGCACACGCATATTTTCGGGTAGCCAGACACCAATTGATTCCTGCAAAGCGCCCTTAATGCTTTCAAGAATCCCCCACACATCGCAGCCCACCTCTTCACAATAGGCAAAGTATTCCGCAGCCCTTATTCCCCGTTTTAATATGAGCTTTCGTTTCGGCCTTTCGATAACCTGCGTAAAAACAACCATATCAGACATAACTTCCTTTCCTCCTTCAAATAACTTATAGTAATCACGGATGGGGTAGTAGGAAAATAATCGCAGCGGGGGCGCCCTTTTGCGGTATTCTTGCGGAGTTATGGCGAACTCGCGGGAAAAAGCTTTGGTGAAGCCCTCGTGGGAGCCAAATGCAGATTCCAACGCAATGTCGAGTATGCTTGTACTGGTATTCCGTAATTTTCTGGCTGCCGCTGACAGTCTGACCATTCGGAGATACTCAAAGGGTGTTTTCCCCATCAGCTCTGAAAAAGCACGCAAAGAATGCCAGGGCGAGTACATCGCAGCTTTAGCCAGGTCCTGTAAAGTTATTTCCTCACGGTAATGCGCCATGATATATTCCTGCATTCTCTGTACAGCATTTATTTTTTCCCAATTGCTTAACATTCCTACCACCTGAAGAAAGTCTAACATATCCGGGGCAATCATCTCTTGACCTAAATTGCTTTCTTACCTTGGATGATTATATCACACTTCGTGCCTTCCCAGGTTCAACCAAAATCAAAGGATGAATATGCGATTTCTCGTTAAATTAAACAAAAAATGGGGGTTCTGCATTGTATGGATTCGACAATATGATGTATTGAATTGCTTCTGGCGGGCCTCTATAATTAAATCATAATAAGTGACGACGAATCGTTAACCCGACAATGGGGTGGGAGTTCAACCGTGAAGATATGCTTCACGTGCGGACACCACCCCATTGTTTATTTATATAGGTTAAAAGAAGTTTCGTTCATCATGATAAGGAGGTAAATTTATGAGACAGGTAGCTATTTACGGAAAAGGCGGCATCGGCAAATCCACAACCACTCAGAACCTCACGGCAGGGTTGGGAGAGATGGGCAAGAAAATTATGATTGTAGGTTGTGATCCAAAGGCCGACTCTACCCGTCTGGTGTTGGGCGGTCTGGCGCAAAAGACGGTTTTGGACACCCTCCGCGAGGAAGGCGAAGACATTGAGCTGGATACGGTTCTGAAGGTAGGATACGCCGGAATCAAGGGTGTGGAATCGGGAGGACCGGAGCCGGGCGTC
This sequence comes from Ruminiclostridium cellobioparum DSM 1351 = ATCC 15832, assembly GCF_000621505.1. Taxonomy (GTDB): domain Bacteria; phylum Bacillota; class Clostridia; order Acetivibrionales; family DSM-1351; genus Ruminiclostridium; species Ruminiclostridium cellobioparum. The sequence goes on along the minus strand of NZ_JHYD01000046.1, from coordinate 47,767 downwards.
GGCTGCGCGGGACGCGGCATTATCACCTCAATTGGCCTGCTGGAGCGTTTAGGTGCATATGAGGCTGATTTGGATTATGTATTCTACGACGTTCTTGGGGATGTTGTGTGCGGCGGGTTCGCGATGCCCATTCGTGAGGGCAAGGCCCAGGAGATTTATATCGTGTGTTCCGGCGAGATGATGGCGCTGTATGCGGCAAACAATATCGCAAAGGGGATTTCAAAATATGCCAACACCGGCGGCGTGCGTCTGGGAGGACTGATCTGCAACTCCCGTAAGGTAGACGGCGAAGCGGATTTGGTCAGCGCGGTAGCGAAGGAGATCGGAACCCAGATGATTCACTTTGTCCCCCGCGACAATGCGGTGCAGAAGGCGGAAATCAATAAAAAGACAGTTATCGACTTTTCGCCCGATGAGCCGCAGGCCGACGAATACCGGACATTGGCGCGCAAGATTGACGGCAATGACATGTTTGTGGTTCCCAGACCTATGTCCATCGACAGGCTGGAAGCAATTTTGATGGAACACGGAATTTTAGATTAAGAGGAGGAGAAGACTACTATGCTATTAGTAAGAGCGATTGTAAGACCGGAGAAATCGGGAGCGGTTATGAGCGAGCTGGCGGCGGCGGGCTTCCCCGCCATTACCAAAATGGACGTGTTCGGGCGTGGAAAGCAAAAGGGTATTACCGTGGGTGAGGTCACTTATGATGAAATCCCAAAAGATATGCTGCTGGTGGTATGCAACGATGAGGATAAGGACGATTTGGTAAAAATCATTATACGCACCGCCAGAACCGGTCAGGGAACCTTTGGAGACGGGCGTATCTTCGTATCGGCTGTGGAATCCGCTTACACCATCAGCACCGGCGCATCCGGGCTGTAAGGGAGGTGCTTTGTATTGCGAGAAATCATGTGTTTTATTCGTACCAATAAGGTCAACCTCACAAAAAGAGCGTTGGCAGACAACGGGTTCCCCGCCTTTACCTGCCGGAAATGTCTTGGGCGCGGAAAAAAGAGCATTGATCCGGATTTGTTAAGGACTGTCTTGGCGGAGGGAGAACTTCCGCTGAACACAATCGGGGAGAACCTGACTGAGGCCACGAGGTTGATTGCCAAACGTTTCTTCACGCTGATTGTGGATGATAAGGATGTACAAAAAGTGGTTGATACCATTATCGCCGCCAATCAAACCGGTAACCCGGGTGACGGCAGGATTTTTGTATTACCCATTCTGGAAGCCTATACGGTCAGAAGCGGAGAGCCGACCGTGGAGGCATATTAAGGGGGTGGTTGACAATGACCTATAGAGAAAAATTACTGGAAAAATATTCGGCAAAGGTTTATAAAAACCGTAAAGATCATATTTTACAGATGGATGGAGCAGAGGAATCCAATTCCATAACCGCCAACACCCGTGCCCTTCCCGGTGTTATGACGGCCCGGGGCTGCTGTTACGCCGGGTGCAAGGGTGTTGTGGTAGGTCCGCTCAAGGATGTGTGTGTCATTACTCACGGACCTGTCGGATGTGGCTTCTACAGCTGGGCTACCCGGCGCAATAAGGCAAAACCGGACGAACATACCGATAAAAACTTCGTGCCCTACTGTTTTTCCACCGATATGCAGGAGGCAGACATTGTGTTCGGAGGCGAAAAGAAGCTGGAAAAGGCAATTGACGAAGCCATGGAGCTGTTTGATCCTAAGTGTATCATGATATGCTCCACTTGTCCCATCGGTCTTATCGGTGATGATGTGCAGGCGGTTGCCCGCCGTGCCGAAGCGAAGTACGGCATAACGGCAATTGGCTTTTCCTGTGAAGGCTATAAAGGTGTTTCCCAGTCGGGCGGACACCATATCGCCAACAACGGGCTGATGCGGTATGTAATCGGCACCGGCGACAAACCGCCCAGGACGAGTTTTTCAGTCAATATTTTGGGCGAGTACAACATTGGCGGCGATGGCTGGGAGGAAGAGCGCATCCTGAAGCGGTGCGGCATTGAGGTGATAAACATGTTCACCGGCGACGCTTCTTATGAATCCTTAAAAAGCGCCCATCAGGCGCATCTGAATCTGGTTATGTGCCACCGCTCCATCAATTATATCGCAGAAATGATGAAAACCAAATATGGCATGGACTGGCTGAAAGTTAATTTTATCGGCGTAGGCGCTACCTGCAAATCCCTGCGGGAAATCGCGAAATACTTTAACAACCCGGAATTAACGGCGCGTGTTGAGGAGGTCATCGCCGATGAGCTGGCGGCCATCTATGACGACATGGAGTACTATAAATCCCGGCTGACCGGCAAGACGGCAGGCATCTTTTCGGGCGGCTCCCGTTCGCATCACTATCAGGTGCTGCTGGAGGATCTGGGTATAAAGACGGTGATCGCAGGCTATGAGTTTGCCCACCGTGACGATTATGAAGGGCGGGACATTATCCCTCAAATCAAGAATGACGCCGACAACAAAAACATTGAGAGCATAACGGTATCACCGGATGAGAGGTTCTACCGCGAAATCTATACCGAAGACGAAATCGCAGCGCTCAAATCCGGTAAGGACGGCATAGAGCTGGACACCTACGATGGCATGATTCCTTTTATGAAAGCAGGAGACGTGGTGGTGGATGACTATAACCATTTTGAAACCGACGAGTTGATCAAGCGTATGAAGCCGGACATCTTTCTTTCAGGAATCAAGGATAAATACTCCATCCAGAAGGCGGGCGTATCTTCAAGACAGATTCACTCCTATGACTATTCCGGACCGTATTCGGGCTTTAGGGGCTCAGTAAACTTCGGACGGGATATTACAATGGCGCTTTATACCAACGCCTGGAGTCTGGTTACGCCGCCGTGGAAGCATGAGCCCATGCTGGTCGGCACAATAGGAGGTGAAAAATAATGCTGGATTTAACACCAAAAGAAGTAAAGGAACGCAGTGCTCTTCGGATAAACCCTTGTAAAACATGTCAGCCGGTGGGCGCGATGTATGCAGCGCTGGGAGTGAAGCGGTGTATGCCGCACAGTCACGGTTCACAGGGATGCTGTTCCTATCACAGAACTGTTTTGTCCCGCCATTTCAAGGAACCCGCTATCGCGTCGTCTTCCTCATTTACCGAGGGTGCGTCGGTATTCGGCGGCAGGAGTAATATTAATACGTCGGTAAAGAACATATTCGACATATACAACCCGGACATTATTGCCATACACAGCACATGTCTATCGGAAACCATCGGTGACGACCTGGGCTCCTACATCATGGATATGGACGTTCCCGAGGGCAAGACAGTGGTTCATACCAACACTCCCAGCTACGTAGGTTCCCATATCAACGGATATTTTAATATGATGATGGGCTTTATGAATTACCTGACACAAAGTACCGGCTCATCCAACGGCAAAACCGCCGTATTCCCCGGCTGGGTAAACCCCGGCGATATTCGTGAGATGAAACGTATCGCCCGGCTTATGAACGTGCCCGCCACCTTCTTCCCCGACCAAAGCGGTGTGCTGGACGCACCTATGACGGGCAAGTATGAGTATTACCCCGAAGGCGGTACGACGATAGAGGAAATCCGGGGATTGGGTGACAGCAAGGGGCTTATCGCGCTGGGTGAGATTATCGGCGTTGAACCCGCCGAACTGCTCAAAAAGAAGTGGAAGGTACCCTCTACCCTCCTCCCGATGCCTGTAGGCGTATCCTATACCGATGCGTACGTGTCGGCACTGCAAAAGCTGTCCAAAGCGGAGGTGCCCGCTGAATTGGAGGCCGAACGCGGACAGTTGGTGGACCTGATGCTGGATTCACACCAGTATACTTATCAGATGAAGGTTGCGATTTTCGGCGACCCGGACGTGGTAATCGGGCTGACCTCATTGGCACTGGAAATCGGTATGATTCCAAAGTATGTCATCACCGGAACCCCAAAAGAGGAATTTACTCGCAAAATTGATGCGCTGTTCGCCAAATATGGCGTAACCGGCTGCATTGCCAAAGCCAACTCCGACTTATTTGAGCTGCACCAGTGGATTAAAAATGAGCCGGTAGATTTGATGATAGGCTCCACCTACGGCAAGCAGATTGCCCGGGCAGAGGATATTCCCTTTGTCCGCGCGGGCTTCCCGGTGCTTGACCGTTACGGCGGTACACTTCTGCCCATAGTCGGCTATAATGGCGGGATACGTTTGGTGGAAAAAATCACAGGCGCGCTGATGGACAGATTTGACCGTGACTGTGCGGATGAGGATTTTGAGATTGTGATGTAATTATAGAGTTTTTGGTGTCAGGAGGTGCGGTTACTGTGCATATGAGTGTATTGGAAGAACGTAAGGCGTCTATTTCAGATATGAACGAACATGGACGTGGGATATGCTGTGAGCGGGAAAGCGTATCCGGCGCGGTGAGCCAGCGGGCATGTGTGTACTGCGGCGCACGCGTAGTGCTGAATCCCATCACCGACGCATATCATATCGTCCACGGACCCATCGGGTGCGCCAGCTACACCTGGGATATCCGCGGAAGCCTCACTTCCGGAGCGTCAACCTACCGCAACAGTTTTTCCACTGACCTCCGGGAAACCGATATCGTATTCGGCGGGGAAAAAAAGCTGTCGGCAGCCATTGACGAGCTGATGGAAAAGGCGGAACCAGCGCCTAAACTGATATTTGTTTACGCCACCTGCATTGCAGGTGTAATCGGTGACGACATAGAAGCGGTTTGCCGTGCGGCCGCAAAGAAATACGGCATACGGGTAATTCCCGTAAAAGCTCCCGGCTTCTCCGGCACTAAGCCGCAAGGTTATAAGCTGGCATGTGACGCCATTATGGCGCTGATTTTGCCCGGCATAAACCAATCGAAGCGCTTTGGTGTGAATATTTTGGGAGATTACAATCTTGCGGGTGAAACATGGATTATCAGAAGTTATTTGGAGGAAATCGGCATTCCGGTTATATCCACAATAACAGGCGACGCGTCATACGAAAAGCTCATGCGGGCACCCACGGCTGTGCTGAACCTTGTACAATGTGCCGGTTCGTCCACATACCTCGCCGAGCGTATGTACTCCGAAATGGATATTCCTTATATAAAGGTGAGTTTTTTCGGCATTGAGGACACAACAGCTTCGCTGTTTCGCGTCGCGGACGCCCTCGGGAAGCCCGAAATCTCGGCAAAGGCACGTGAGTTAGCAAAGCGCAGGACATCGGAGGTTGTACCCGTTATCGAAAAATACAAGCCATCTTTGGAAGGCAAACGCGCAGCCATCTTTGTGGGCGGCGGATTCAAGGCAATATCTCTGATTCGCCAGTTCAACGAACTGGGTATGAAAACGGTGGTTGCGGGAACCCAGACCGGCAAAAAGGATGAATATGAAATCATCAGCGCCCTGGCAGACGGTGAGGCGGTGATACTGGACGATGCGAATCCTGCCGAACTGGAGCGGTTCATGCTTGAGAAACAGGCCGACATTTTAGTGGGCGGCGTGAAGGAACGTCCGCTGGCTTATAAACTGGGAATTGCCTTCTGCGATCACAACCATGAGCGAAAACATCCGCTGGCGGGCTTTGAGGGAATTGAGAATTTTGTCCGGGAAGTGCATACAACTATTAACAGTCCCGTATGGAAATATGTGAAGGAGGGACCGGCATGGGCGCAAATCTAGTTAATTTAAACGTAAACCCCTGCAAAATGTGCATGCCAATGGGTGCGGTCAGTGCGCTCTGCGGGATAAAGGGCTGCATGTCCATCCTGCATGGCTCGCAGGGGTGCGCGACTTATATCCGGCGGCATATGGCGACACACTATAACGAGCCGGTGGATATCGCATCCTCCTCCCTTACCGAAGAAGGCACTGTGTTCGGCGGGGAAGCAAACCTGCTCAAAGGTTTGCGCAATCTCATTGACTTGTACGCCCCGGAGGCAATCGGGGTGTGCACCACCTGTTTGGCCGAAACCATCGGCGAGGATGTGGGTGCGATTGTAAAAAAATTTTATGAACAAAATCCCGGTACAGGGGTAAAAATCATCCATGTGGCGGCTCCGGGATACGGCGGTACACAAAACGAAGGCTGGTTCGCCGCAATTCGCGCGGTGCTGGAGCAGACCGAACAAAGCACAGCACCCAACGGTAAAATCAATGTCATAACGCCCATGATTTCACCCGCGGATACCCGCTGGCTGAAAGACCTTCTAAACGGGGCGGGTATGGATTTTATCCTGCTGCCCGACCTTTCGGACAATTTGGACGGTGTGACCGAAAAGCGGTACAACCGCCTGAAAACGGGTGGAACCTCCTTATCCGACATTGCAAAAATGGCGGGAGCCCGGCTGACAGTTGAGTTTTCGGAGTTTACAGACGAGAAAGCTTCTCCCGCCGCATATCTTTATGAGACCTACCGGGTACCCTATGTGAAACTGCCGCTTCCCGTGGGCGTACGGGGCATGGATCAGCTGCTGACCACATTGGAAGACGCGGGCGGTGCTGTCACCGTTGATATGATAAAAGCGCGGGGACGGTATCTGGACGCGATGGTAGATTCCCACAAATACTGCGCGAAAGCGCGGGCGGCTGTATTCGGCGAGCCCGACTTTGTAACTGCGGTTATACGGCTGTGCTGTGAAAACGGGATACTGCCGTTACTGGCGGCGACGGGCTCGGTATCTCCCCGATTGAAAGAGCTGCTTGACGCAGAGTTTGAAGATTATAAGGACTTTTATCCGGCAGAGGAAATGGCCATATTGGACGACAGCGACTTTGACGAAATTGAAAGATATTGCCGGCAGCTTGGCGTAAATTTGCTCATCGGCAGTTCCGACGGACGCCGTATCGCCCACAAGCTGGATATTCCCCTGATTCGGTGCGCATTTCCCATCCACGATTACGTGGGCGGGCAGCGAGTGCGTATGCTGGGCTTTGAAGGCTCGCTGAACCTGCTGGATCAGTCGGCCAACTGTATGCTGGAGAAAACGGAAACCGGTTTTCGCGGCGCACTGTACGACAGGTTTTTTAAAACCCGGCCCGCGCCGCCGGCCGACATCCATGCCAAGACCGCGTCCCATCCCTGCTTTGGCGAACACGCCTGTAAAAACGCACGGGTACATCTGCCGGTTGCACCCAAATGCAACATTCAGTGCAACTACTGTCTGCGCAACTTTGACTGTATGAATGAAAGCCGTCCGGGAGTAGCGTCTAAAATTTTAACGCCTGCCGAAGCGCTGGAGCGGTACATGAAGCTGAAGGAATCCATGCCGAACTTAACGGTGGTGGGCATAGCCGGACCCGGTGATGCCCTGGCGAATTTTGAGGAAACCCGCGAGACCCTGCGGCTGATTCGGGAGTATGACGCCGACATTACATTTTGTATTGCCACAAACGGCCTGATGCTGCCGATGTATGTTCCGGAACTTAAAAAACTTGGCGTAAGCCATGTAACCGTGACGGTAAACGCAGTCGATCCATCCGTCGGCGCAAAGATCTATCAACATATCAACTATATGGGAAAGACATATACCGGAACAGAGGGTGCTTCCATACTGCTTGCCAATCAGCTGGCGGGAATTAAAATGCTGGCGGATGCGGATATTATGTGCAAGGTGAACTGCGTCGCGCTGAAAGGGATTAACGACAGTCATATCTTTGAAGTGACAAAACAGGCCGCGGCGCTCGGGGCTTTTATGACCAACATCATGCCGCACATTCCTGTAAGAGGCTCCTCCTTTGAGGCGCTTGACCGCATGACAAATATGGAGATCAAGGCGATCCGGGAGGTGTGCGGAGTAAACATCAAGCAAATGGCACACTGCCGCCAATGCCGCTCCGACGCAGCTGGAACGCTGGACGAAGACATTTCCATTCACCTTCGGGAAAAGCCCGCATCGGAAACAAGGCCTTACAAGCGGTTCGCAGTGGCCACAAAAAGCGGCGCAATTGTGGATATACATTTCGGTCACGCAAAAGAATTTTACATCTTCGAGAGCGACGGAGAGGACACGCGGTTTGTTGAAACCCGCAAGGTGAGCCGGTATTGCAATGGCCTGGAATGCGACGATAAGGAGGATCGATGGGAGTCGGTCATTGGCGCGGTGGCAGACTGTGAAGCTGTACTGGCACTCAGAATCGGGTTGGTTCCCGAAAAACGGTTGAAAGAGAACGGAATTGACGCAATTGCCACCTATGAGAGAGTTGAGACAGCCGTCACGCTGGCGGCCAGGGAAAGGAGCGCTATGAATGGAATCGCCTAAATATCATATTTTTGTTTGCACAAGCTGCCGTATTAACGGTATGCAGAAGGGATTCTGCTTTCAGAAGGGAAGTGTGAATCTGGTTCAAAAATTTATGGAAGAAATTGAGGCCAGGGAGCTTTCTGCCGATTGCCTTGTCACAAACACCGGCTGTTTCGGTATTTGCGACAAGGGGCCGATTGCTGTGGTATATCCCGAAGGGGTATGGTACGGCAATCTGGATGAGGATGCAGTAGAGGAAATCTGCGAAAAGCACATGGAGGGCGGAACGCCTGCGGAGGAATACAGAATCTGATTTGAATTATGGGAAAAGGAGGCGATGTTGATGATCCGGATTACTGACCGTACCCTGTCTTGTCTTGATGATGTACCTCCTGATGTGCCGTCACTGTCCCGGTTTCTGGAGTTCCTCATAGAAATGGATGCCGATGCCATTGAGCTTTCTGAAAAAATGTACAAACTGCTGTCTCCTCTTCCCCCATATTCGTCGTATGTGCTTCAGATAGGGCAGGCTTCAGACATTACAAAATTTCCGGACATCCCGCGTTTTGTCTGCCGGAACGCTCCGGCCGGTTCTAATGATAAAATCCGTACCGAAATTTTACTCAACGATATCCGCGAGTCGTACACCATAGCCAGATATGCGGAATGTGCGAAATTGCGTATATGCGGACTGGATGACATGTTGACAGGCGACTATTTAAGAACATTCGGGCACCTGAAGGAGTGTTTTTTCGGTGATATTGAGTTTTGCCCGGCAAATGGCTTTCATTGTGCCGCTGCTCTGGCGGCCGAGTGGGTGTTGTCCGGTACGGGAACCGATATTGTAACGTCCTTCGGCGGTGTGGGCGGATTTGCGCCTACAGAAGAATTAATTATCATTCTGCGTGTTCAAAGACTCCGCAAGGCAGGTAAAACTTATGAGTTTTTTCCTGAGATGGCAGAGCTTTTGCGTAAAATCACCGGGCAAACCGTTCGCCCCAACAAGCCGGTCATCGGCCAACGGATCTTCCATGTGGAGTCGGGTATTCATGTGGACGGCATAGCCAAACAGCCCAAATGTTACGAGCCTTTCCCTCCCGAAGTGGTTGGTCTGACGCGCAAGGTGGTAATTGGAAAACACAGCGGAGCGCAGTCGGTGCTGATCAAGCTTGAGGAGTTGGGGCTGACATGCGACAAAACGTTCATACCTGTGATACTGGAGCGTGTGAAACAGACAAGTGCCGAAAAAAACGGCGCACTCACAAACCTGGAGTTTATTGAGATCGTAAGGGGGTGCCGGAGTTGAAGCCAAGACGATACATTTTAGACAGCACCCTGCGGGACGGTGAGCAGATGCCCGGCGTTTCCTTCACCAGTCAGCAGAAGCTGAAAATTGCCCGGCTGTTGGACGAATATGGCATACACCAAATAGAAGCAGGTGTGCCTGCGTCGTCAAAGATTGAAAAGGAAAATATCATAAAAATCATGGAAAACCGCAAAAAAGCGGTTATTTCGGTTTGGGCGCGGCTTATGCCCTCGGATATCGAACACTCGATAGACTGCCGCCCCGATCTGATACATGTCAGCGTGCCGGTATCTTATGTACACATCTATGCGAAACTGAGAAAAAACAAAAATTGGGTTATGAATCAACTGTACGCGTGCCTCGGCATGATTGAAAAGAGCGGCATCGGACTTTCGGTGGGCTTTGAAGATGCGTTCCGCTCGGAAGCGGCATTTATGCTGTCTGTGGTGCAGGTGCTGCTGGATTTCGGGATTACCCGGATACGTCTTTCGGATACGGTGGGTGTGGCGACGCCGTCTTTATGCCGCAGGGTGATTAAAGACTTTTCTTCCGCAGTCGAAAACAAGGCAGAGTTGGGATTCCACGCCCACAACGATTTAGGTATGGCGGTTGCCAACACGGTGGAAGCGGCAAAAGCGGGCTGTGTATATGCCGACGTGACCGTAGGAGGCATCGGTGAACGCGCCGGAAATTGCGATTTGGCTCAATTGGTCCATGCAAGCGCGTCGGTTTTTGACTGGGGAATCACAACCACCGGCGCAAGGGAATTGCAGGAGAGATTTTTAGAGATTGTTAATGAAAAACAATAAGAAAATGACTATGAAAAGGGGTGTTGCTATGAAAAAATTGTTTTCAGTTCTATTAACCTTTATTTTCTGTACCGCCTTTCTCACAGGATGCGGCACCGTGAAAACATCCGTGCCGCCTGTGTCCGGCCAACCCGTCACCCTGTCGGTGTTCGCCGCAGCCAGCCTGACCGAGTCGCTGAGCGAGATAGCCTCACTTTACAAAGAGAAAGTACCCGCGGTGACACTCACCTTCAACTTCGACTCCAGCGGCAAGCTGCAAACCCAGATTGAAAACGGAGCCGAAGCAGACCTGTTTGTTTCGGCGGCGCAAAAGCAGATGGACGCGCTTGAGGACGGTTACATAGATGCCGGCACGCGCAGGGATTTACTGATCAACAAGGTTGTTCTCATAGTTCCCCAGGACAGCACAAAGGGAATCACTTCCTTCGAGGACTGCCTGACCGACAAGGTGTCGCTGATGGCATTGGGCAACGCCGACGTGCCTGTCGGACAGTATTCGGAAGAAATTTTCAAATACTTAAACGGATGGGATATGATACAAAAGAAAGCATCGCTTGGTTCTAACGTGAAAGAGGTGCTGTCGCAGGTGGAAAGCGGCAGTGTGGACTGCGGCGTGGTTTACTCCACCGATGCGGCTACAGCCAAAGCGGTGACCATAGCCGCGGAAGCGCCGGAAGGCAGCCATTCGCCGGTGATCTATCCTGCCGCCGTGCTGAAGAGTTCGGTAAATGCGGAAGCGGCCCGGGCATTTCTGGATTATTTGAGCTCGCCGGAGGCAGCAGCAGTGTTTGAACAGACGGGTTTTGAGGTTGTAAAATAATTGAACCCAAAGGAGGTGGACCGCGTGGACTTGTTTCCGCTTTACAATTCACTCAGGATATCAGCAATCGCCACCGTCCTCGCATTCACCCTCGGTATTCTCGCAGCCTATGCCGTTCTAAAAATGCCTCGTATCTTAAAGGGCATTTGCGACACTGTGCTTACAATCCCGATGGTATTGCCGCCGACCGTGGTAGGGTATTTCATATTGGTATACCTATCGCCCAAAAGCGCGGTGGGCGGGTGGCTGTATAAATGGTTTTCGGCAATGATTACCATGAGGTGGCAAGGTTCGGTTATCGCGGTTACCGTAATTGCGTTTCCGTTTGTATACCGCACGGTTCGCGGCGCGTTTGAGGCGTTCGACCAAAATCTGCTGGACGCGGGCCGGACGCTGGGACTTTCGGAATGGTATATATTCGGGCGCATTCTGCTCCCCAACTGCAAACAGGGCATACTGGCAGGAACGGTGCTGGCATTCGCCCGCGGACTTGGCGAATACGGCGCCACAAGCATGGTGTCGGGCTACATTGCCGGGAAAACTGCTACCATTTCTACTTCTGTCGCGTATTTTTGGCAGATCAATCAGGAAGACGCGGCATTTTGGTGGGTTATGGTCAACCTTGCGGTATCGTTTGTGTTTATGATTCTGATCAACATATTCAGCAAGCCCAAGGTCAGGGGGTGATACTATGCTTGCATGCAAGATTAAAAAGAAGCTGGGCGGCTTTTCCCTTGATGTTGATATCACCGCAAGCTCGGACATTACCGCGCTGATGGGCGCGTCGGGCAGCGGCAAGAGCATGACCCTTCGCTGTATTGCGGGTATATCAAAACCCGACGAAGGGAAAATCGTATTGGGCGGCGTGACCCTGTTTGACTCTGAAAAAGGCATCAACCTGCCGCCGCAGAAGCGCAATACGGGATTTTTATTTCAGGATTACGCCCTGTTTCCCAATATGACTGTGTTGAAAAATATTATGGCAGGCACAAAGATCAGCCCGCGCCGCGAGTGCCGGAGGGCAGCCGTCGAATTGGCCGAGACCTTCCATATTGCAAAGCACCTGAACAAATACCCCCACCAGCTCTCGGGAGGGGAAAAGCAACGGTGCGCATTAGCGCGGATTTTAATAGGGTCGCCGGATATTCTCATGCTTGACGAACCTTTCTCTGCGTTGGACAGCCACCTGCGATGGGAACTGGAGCTGGAGCTTGCGTCTGTGATGAAACAGTTCGCGGGACCGGTTTTGTATGTATCCCACAACCGTGATGAGGTGTATCGGTTATGTGACCATATTGCGGTGATGAACAACGGAAAATCAGAGGTAACAGGCCAAAAATGGGAAATTTTTAAAAAGCCGCTCACCGTTGGCGCAGCGCGTCTGACCGGCTGTAAGAATATAACGGAAACAGCGGTACAGCACGGCAGGTTGATTGCCCCCGGCTGGGGGATTGAATTTGACTGTGACGGCGCGGATAGCGGCGTTCAATATATAGGCATCCGGGCGAATTATATCATTCCTGCCTGCCGTGCCCCGGAGGGTGAGATCGCCGCCGCTTTCCCCTTTGAGATTATAAGTGAAATCGAGGATACCTTTTCGAATATTCTGATGGTGCGAAAGAAGGGGTCCGGCCTGTTGCCCCTCCGGTGGGAAATGCCTAAAAAAGACCGGGCCGCCCTGCGGGATATGCCGCAGGAGCTGGCGTTTTTGCGGGAGCATGTATTATTGCTGAGGGAGTGAGCTTATGAGCAAAATAGCGGTATTCACAAACAGATATTCGGCGCTGTGCGACTTTTTTGAAGCCGACAGATTTTTGATATTTGAAAGAGGTGCGGACGGTTGGCAGCTTTTAAACGAAATACCGTTTGACCCCATTTCCCCGCTCTCTGCCGCTTTGACGCGCAAAAACTCCGAGGCTCTGCTTCCGCTTATAAACGGCTGCGAGGTGTTGGCGGGAGGCTCACTGGTCGGAATCCCGTTTTCTGTGTTTGACCGCGCCGGGCTGCATATTTTTGAAATAAGCACCATAACGTATGAAGTTTTTGACGGGATTTTTCAGGAAACGCAGGCTTCTGACGCCGCGATAAAGACCCGGGAGGCGGTTATATCAAACGCACGGCCCAAAGAAACCGGTACGCCGGGAATTTATTTTCTGGACCTGATGGCTTTGCAAAGCCAATGTCCGGAAGTTTCATCCAAAAAGGCAATGGCAGACTTTCTGGAGAACACACCCTTTTTGGAACTCAATCTGATTTGCAGGCATATTCCGCCGTGGATCGAGGGCAGCGGAAAATACCGGATTGATGTAGTGCAGGCCGGAAACGGCATAGTGAAAGCGATTGTCAGCCGGAAATGCTGACTGGGAGGAATGTTATATGGAAAACTTCAACATACTGGAAAACAACGCCATTCAATTGCCCACTGGCGTATTCGCGGGAGTGGAAAGCTATTCCTGCTATGCGGGCGGCGAGTTGGAAGGGATACGGCTGTGTGAAAAAAATATTCTGCTTACGCATGCAGGCGAATTGATTCCGGTGTACGCTGAAACACATCGGCGTAAGAGCAAGTATTCGGTGGAATTTTATAAAAACGGAATGATAAAGGCCGTCGCGCTCAATGATCAGCAGGAAATTCATACGCCAATCGGCGAGTTTCCCGCTGAATTGGTAACATTTTATGAAACCGGGGAGTTAAAGCGGTTCTTTCCATTGGACGGAAAATTCAGCGGCATGTGGACCGAGGAAGAAGAGAAGTCGCTGGCCATTCCGTTTTCATTTGAACTGCCTTTTGCTTCGTTTAAAGCCATAATCAGCGGCACCGGCTTTTATCAGGACGGCAGCATCCGCAGTATAACGCTGTTTCCCGGTGAAAGGATTCACATAGCAACGGCATATGGCGCTATTCCTGTCAGAAATGGTTTTTCTCTTTATGAAACAGGCGAGCTTAAATCACTGGAACCGGCAGAACCGGCGATGATCCAAACCCCGGTTGGCATGCTTGCCGCTTTTGACCCAAACGCTGTCGGAATCAACGCGGATCAAAATTCTCTTGTATTTGACATCTCCGGCAGGGTCACTGCGCTGACGATTGTATACAATCGCCTTGCGGTACAGACCGGGGATGGGCGGATGGTTACGTTCAGTCCGCACGAGACCGTCAATCCGCTGGACGGAGAGACTTTCATTACAGAAGGATTGAGACTGGCGTTTGATTATGACACCGGCACCGTCACAATCATAGACGGCAGGAACGAAACCTTCTTTCGGGTTTCCGACTGCGGTTTTACCGTTTTGGCATATTCCGGCACTGCGCGCACCTGCAATCCCACGGACTGCGCAGCCTGTTCGAACATATGCGGATAATCCGACCTTTTGTCGTGTTTTTCTACCTTGTATATTGTATCACAATTGTGATACAATATTAATGAAAGAAGGTGTGAATATATGAGGAATACTCACGTTAGGGCTACAAGAGAACTGCGTAATAATTTTCCTGAGATTGCGCGGCTGTTAGAGCAGCACGATCAGGTTATCATAACAAAAAACGGAAACGGTGCCGCTGTATTAATTAATTTTGATGAGTACGCTGCTTACGAGGATTATCTGCACAAAAAGTATGTTCTTAGTGAACTCAGGAAGGCACAGACAGAAGCACACGCATCCGATACCCAGTGGCTTGATGATGAAGATTTTTGGGCGGGAATTGAGGATGCATCCGATGGAATATAGAATCAGGTACCTTCCTGTCTCGCGTCAGAATTTGGACGATATTCTGAAATATCTTTCCGGTTTTTATCCGGGTACATCATCGAGATTTGTTATGGATTTGCGGCAATGTATAGATACCCTGCGTACACAGCCGCTGATGTATTCTGTATATGCAGATTTTCCTGTTTACAGACATATTCCGGTGGATGACTATATCGTTTTTTATGTAGTAAATGAATCGAATAAGACGGTGGAAATTCATCGAATACTCCATGGGAAACAAAATGTTCAAAGCATATTAGATAAGGACATACTATAATTCGGTTGTCAAACTCATGGTTCAAACTGTATACAAAAAGAAGGTCGCCCAAAGACCCGGTTTAATAGGGAAACTTATTGAACCATACCCCAAAACCGATACGGGTAATCCGACCAAGTGAGAGGACTTGGCGTCTGAACAACGTGAAAGACGCCTGTATTTTCCGCAGAAAATACAAGCGCCTCTTGGTCGGAGTGGCGATACAGAACTTTTTGAAAATCCCAGTAATATCAATGGTTTCATGGCAGTTGAAAAGAAGTATTTACATAAGAAAAAAGGTGCGCAGGAAATTCTGCGTACCTTTTTTCTTTATCCCCTGCTTTGCAAACCGTCAATGTATGCGTTTATCTTTTCTCTGTCAGTATCGCTTAATTGTCGGTATGTGTGTAAATGCTCAAGCTCACTAGGTGATAAGTCACTTTGTCTAATTTGCTGTTTTAAGTCAGACAAGCCCGCAAGATAGTCAAGTGAAACATTAAAGAAATCTGCAATAGCAATCAGAGTTTCTAAATCCGGTACTCTTTCACCTACTTCATATGCGCTGATAGTAGATTGAGAAACATTAAGTTTCAGGGCTAATCCTTCTTGATTTAGCCGCCGCTGTTCCCTTAATTCTTTTAATCGTAACACATTACCACGCTCCCAAATAAAATCTACCTCAAATCGTTGTAATCGTTACCCGTAAACGGTATAATTTATACCTGTAATACAGATATTCATTATATGCGACGAACGGAGGGTAAACTTTTTATGAAAGACATTCCATATAGTATATTAAAACAGGACGAACGCGCGTATGAGATTATGGTGCTCCGTGACCAGTATGGCAACACATTTACCGATATTGCAAGAGAATGTGAAATATCGGTTTCAAGGGTAGTGCAGATATATAATAAACTAAAGATTAAACAAATACGCTTGTACATCAATCATATTGCGGTAGTCTTTGGATATAAGGGCACTTCACAAGTAAGAAAAGTCTATGATGATGCTTACGAATGCTATCAGGAGTGGTCATATGCCTGTGCGTATCTGGAGAAGAAGTATAAAGATATTTTAACCGAATACAGGGACGGGGAACCGGGTATGCCGACACAATTTGTCAAGAGTATGCCCCCATTCAAGCCGAATTTGAGTAAGAAAACCATTGCCCGTGTTGTGGAAATTCGGGAGGTTGAAAAAGCGTCCTTTTTGGCTATAGCGAAAGAATTGCGTATGACACAAGCAAAGGCAAAACATACATATGAAATGTTTTATCATAAACAGGTGTTGAAGCTCATCAAGGCTTTAGAGGAAAAGGCAGAAAGCAGGAAAGAAAAAAACGCTATATGGGAGTATTATTTCAGGGGAAACAAAACTGCCAAAAAACGCTACGATATGCTAACGAAACAATAAGGCCAAGCGGGGCAAGATTTTTTGATAAAATAAATGTAATGACTTTTACAGAAGTACGCCTTAATTAAAGTATCTTTTAAGCCTTTATCCCCGCCGGGAGGCCAGTGGGGCATACGGGGAGACTGGTCTCGCCCGTAAGGCGCTTCGCGTCTGAACAACGTGAAAGACGCCTGTATTTTCCGCAGAAAATACAAGCGCCTCTTGGTCGGAGTGAGAGGACTTGAACCTCCAGCATCTTGGTCCCAAACCAAGCGCGCTGCCAATTGCGCTACACCCCGTTATATTCTGCTTTTACTTTCGCAAGTGCAAAAGTATTGTACTATAGCCATGATATATAAGCAATATGTGAAATATACACATATTTGAATTTATCACCACGTTTCTTTAGCATACTTATTTTTTCGTCTATTTATTATGTCCGATATAAATAGAGAAAACCAAGCTCTCATATCCCTTATTTGAAGTGTATTTAAGCACATTTTTCATATGTAATACAATTGAAATCTAATAAGACTTGAACCGTCATACGACTTTTTCTATAATAAGGAATAATTAGACAATTTAAATATTGCAAATGATTCTAAAGGAGTGGTGCTTATACAAAAAATTCTTGGGCAGGTCAGAAGAGCTATCCAGGATTATGACATGATTGGTGACGGCGACAAAATTGCTATTGGGGTAAGCGGCGGAAAAGACAGTATGACACTGCTTACTGCCCTGAAACAGTTGCAGCGGTTCTATCCTAAAAAATTTGAAATCGAAGCCATAAGCCTTACCATGGGAATAGGAAATGCCGATTTCACACCGGTTGCCGAGTATTGCCGCCAAATAGGCGTTAACTATACTATTGAAGAAACCCAAATAGGAAAGATTATTTTTGAATACAGGCAGGAGAAGAATCCCTGCTCAATGTGTGCAAATCTCAGGAGAGGAGCTCTGCACAATGTCTCAAAAAAATTGGGCTGTAACAAGGTCGCACTCGGACACCACAGGGATGACGCAATAGAAACCCTTTTGCTCAGTACTTTTTTTGAAGGCAACCTACATACATTTTCTCCGGTTACATATCTGGACAGAAAAGAGCTGTATCTTATCCGGCCACTTATTTATACAGAAGAAAAACAAATAAAGACCGTTGCCAAATCAGGACAATTCCCAATAGTTAAAAGTCCCTGTCATATCGATGGAAAAACCAAGCGTCAGTACGTTAAAGACTTGATTTATCAGCTTCAAAAAGAAAACAGAGATATCAAAAGCAATCTATTTGGAGCAATAAAGCGTGCCGAAATCGACGGCTGGCATGAGTAGCTCTTCAAGTTTATTAATATTCATATATTTATATGGGAGAAACAAGCTAGTGGTTTGTAAAAAGTTATATTGTCCGGGGAAATTTAACCGCCGGCAATATATGGATTTAAGCGCTGCAGGCCGCTAAGGTAAAAGTAATAAAGAAATGGAGATCACAATGCTTAAATACATAAGAAGAAGCCTGGCATTGATATTGATGTCGGCACTATTAATCGTTTCACTCAGTACCGGTGTTATAGCCGCACCTCTGGTAATCAACCAGACAGTGGAAAAACAGAATATAACCTCCGGAGTTGTTCTGGAACAGTACAACCGTTTCACCACCAGCGGCTGGATACGCACAAACGTGCTAAGAGTTGATTTGTCAAATGAAAACGTCAAGGTGGACAGCCTGATAAATCCAGCCGGAATTAAAAAAACCTCCACAGTCAATAATCTTGCAAAAAGCAACGGTGCATTGGCAGCCGTAAATGCATGCTTTTTTGACACCTCGACCGGCACTCCTTTTGGACCGGTTGCCGGAAACGGAGAGTTTGCAATGGCAAACGCCGGAGATAATTCCGATTATATAGCTACATTTGCCATCGATAAGCTGAACAGGACATTTTACCAATACTGGAAAACAGAAATCGAGCTTATAACACCCAACGAATCACGTAAAAATGTGGCTGCTTATAACAATTACAACGGATATTACAATTATAATATGTACATAGTTGATTCCAAGTGGGGCAGTACTACCCCCGGAGTTTCAAAAAAATATCCAGTGTGGACCGAAATGGTTGTTGAGGATGGTGTTGTAAAGGAATTCAGTGAAAACAAACCCGGAATTCCCATTCCCAAAAACGGATATGTTGTAATGGCAACCATGGGAAATGAGAAATTCCTTACAGATAATTTCAAAGTGGGTGATCCGGTCTCTTATGAGATAAAGCTCAATGTGGACAACAGTCAGATGCAGATGGCCCTTACCGGCGGTTCCATGCTGGTTCAGGGCGGCAAGGTCGCACCTTACTTTACCCACTCTGCTGCCGGAGAATCCAGACAGCCAAGAACTGCCGCAGGAACCACAGAGGACGGCAAGACTCTCCTGATCGTAACAGTGGACGGCAGGCAAAAGAATGACAGCATCGGCATGACCCAGGCCGAACTGGCCGAATATATGAAAGAATTGGGCTGCGCCAACGCAATAAATTTTGACGGCGGCAGTTCAACTACCATGGTGGCCAGGCAGGAAGGTGATACCGATATCACAACCGTAAATACCCCTTCGGAAGGTTTGAGAGGTGTGTCGGCATCCCTTGGAGTATTTTCAATAGGACCGCAGGGTCCGGTTGATTCCCTGCTGGTCAGTGCCTATGAGGATTATGCTTTTGTTAACACAGCAAGGGCATTTACTGTCAAGGGTGTTGACAAATACCTTAATCCGGTTGCCATTGACAGCAAGGACATTGAGTGGTCTGTAACAGGAGTCAAGGGTACTTTTGAAGATAATGTCTTTACTCCCACAACGGCCGGTCAGGCTGTAATAACCGCCAAAATAGGAGATTCGGTAATAGGAACCTGCCCTCTGACAGTATTGAGTGCTCCTGTAAAATTGGAATTGAATTTGGACGTATTAAATACCTCTCCCGGAAAAGCTACCACCTTTGCTGTAAAGGGTTGGGATAAAAATGGCTTCAGCGCAAGCATACACCCCTCAAATGTGAAATGGAGCGTTCTTAACAAGGTTGGAACTGTCGAATCCAATGTATTTACTGCGGGTAAGTCTGGAACAGGCTATGTGTCGGCCTCTTTTGCCGGAGTTTCGGTTTTCTGTCCGGTATCCATCAGCCAGCCCGGCATTAAAAAGGTTATAGAAGATTTCAACAGCAGTACCGCTCTAAGCGTTGATCTGTCGGCCAAAACCGTAACAGCAAAGTATGATCCTGCGACAAACGCATACAAGTCGGGTCCCTATTCTGGAAAATTGACCTATGACTTCACAAAGGGTCTTCAGGAGAACCGTGCTGCATACATCAACCTTCCGGGCGGCGGAAAAACTCTGGACAGTACCGCAACCAAGCTGGGAATGTGGGTCTACAGCTCAAATAACAAGCCTTTGTGGATCGGTGCTATTATAAATGATAAAAAAGGTACTCCCCACTATAAGTATTTTACAAAGGACGTAAACTGGACCGGATGGAAATATCTCGAGATGTCGCTTGATGATATCAGCGGTCCGGCAAAAATAACAAAGGTTTATGCAATTCAAACCACCAAGAAAAAGTCCTCAGGTACTTTGTATTTTGATGATCTTACCATGGTATACTCCGGATATCCCGAGGTTGCGCCATCAAAATCGGCTGTAACTACAGTCCCAAAGGATGACACCTATAAGGACCGTACCGTATCAGGCACCGATTCCTTAAGTTTTTCAGTTTTTGGACAGTCGGTTGGTTATGACAAGAATAAAGACAAGACACAGACAAGTATGCTGAATTCCCTGGCTGCTAAAATAAACAAGGAAATGCAGGCCTCTGTGGTTGTTGGCAGCTATGACAATCTATGGCCTTCTCTTAAAGTTCCTTCGCTCTCTACCACGGCAAGTTACAAAGCCATGGACAAGAACGGCAGCAGGCTCATACAGCTCAATACTACAAAAGGCGGCTTACGTGCTACCGACTATAACGAGTGGTTCTGGTTCAAAAACCAGCTCAGCTCCTTTACCGGTAATAATCTGTTTATATTCCTGTCCCAGAATCCTTCCAGTTTTAATGATACCAAGGAAGGCCAGGTTCTAAAGGATATGCTGGCAGATTATAAAAAGCAAAATCCCGGAAAAAATGTCTGGGTATTTTACAAGGGCTCCTCTAACTCCAGTTACATGGACAAGGGAGTAAAGTATATTACTACGGCAGGTTTCGACGCAGCCGACTTCAGTGACAAAAACAAAGCGGCCGCAAAATATGTGTCGGTTAAAGTAAAAGGTGATACTGTTACATATCAATTTAAAGCATTAAATTAATGAGTTACCAGCTGATATAAAAAATTACACAGTAACCCAAATCAAAATAAAGCAGCAAAAAAGCTGTCACGAAAATATGTTAAAACGTAATTTCGCGGCAGCTTTTTAATTCCGGTAAACGGTGTTCAATTTTTATGGCAATCTTTCTACTCTGTCTTTCAGGAAGGCTGTGAAATCCTCACTCAGCTCCTCCCTCTTCAGTGCGAATTCCACTGTGGCCTTAAGAAAGCCTATTCTGTCTCCAACATCAAATCTGTCTCCTTCAAAATCGAAAGCATACATGGCCTCGCTTTCCATGAGCTGCTGAAGCGCATCGGTGAGCCATATCTCTCCGCCCTTGCCGGGAGTGGCCTTTTCGAGGAATTCAAATATCCTGGGAGAAATAATATATCTTCCCAGCATTGCAATATTTGACGGCGACTGATCAACCTCGGGCTTTTCAACCAGTCCCTTGACCTTGTAGACTCTTTCATCAATCTGGCTCCCTGCTATTATTCCATATTTGGACACATCGGGAAGGGGTACTTTCTGGACTCCGAGAATTGTTGTCCTGTACTCGTTGTAAACATTCATCAGCTGCTTTATACATGGCGTTTTGGAATCAACTATATCATCGCCCAGCAGGACTGCAAAGGGCTCATCTCCTATAAAGGATTTGGCGCAGTAAATAGCATGTCCCAGACCTTTGGCCTCCTTCTGCCTGATATAGTGAATATTCGCAATACCCGATATCTCTTCGACGCAGCTTAAAAGCTCATGCTTGCCTTTCCTGCGGAGTTCCTCCTCCAATTCATAGGATTTGTCAAAGTGATCCTCAATGGCTCTCTTATTTCTGCCTGAGATGATAAGTATATCCTCAATGCCTGCTGCAGCGGCTTCTTCAACTATGTATTGTATTGTAGGCTTGTCCACAATAGGAATCATTTCTTTAGGTGTGGCTTTTGTAGCAGGTAAAAACCTTGTTCCAAGACCTGCCGCCGGAATAATCGCTTTTCTTACCTTCATAACTCCTCCAGATTACTTTATTTATATTTGCTTATATATTTCCAATTTTAACACATTTACATTTTATCTAACAGACATATGCAAATTATTACCCTAAAATATAAAAAATTGTGAGTATATAGTTCTTGACGCTTTTTTACTACCAGTGATATAATTTTATCAATAAACAGGAAAAATATTATAGTATGATTAAATTTAATATTGCGTATCTTCAGGGCAGGGTGGAATTCCCTACCGGCGGTAATATGCAGTTGAATGCATTAGCCCGCGAGCGAAAGCAGACATGGTGAGATCCCGTGGCCGACAGTACAGTCTGGATGGAAGAAGAATTGGCGTTTAAAATGCTTTTTGGGCTCTGTGGATTATTTTATTCACAGGGCTTTTATATTATTTATATTATAAGTAAAAAATGAAGTTGGAGGCGTACCTGAATTCTTCCTTTCAATTCTGTAAGAACGCAAATAAACCTGGGGGGGTATTTTTTGTATGAACAGCAGTAAAATTAAACAACTGACAACAATGGGAATTTTAATAGCCATTTCCATAATCCTGATTATCTCACCGCTGAGATTCCCTTTCCCGGCGGCACCGTTTTTGGAGTATGATGCCGGAGATATACCGATTCTTATGGGAGGCTTCATATTCGGACCTCTGGCCGGTATACTTCTGAGCGCCGTTACCTCGATTGTCCAGGCTGTGACCGTAAGCAGCGGCAGTGGCTGGATTGGCTGCGTTATGCACATTTTCGCCGCTTCTGCCCTGGTTGGGATTTCCTCGGCGATTTACTCAAAAAACAGGAACATGAAGGGATTAATAATAGGTTTGTTCTGTGGAACTCTGGCTATGACAGCTGTGATGATTCCGCTGAATCTGATCTTTTATCCGCTTTTTGCAGGCACACCGGTTGATGCGGTCATTTCAATGATTGTCCCGATACTGTTGCCCTTTAACTTAATGAAAGCCGGGATCAACTCTGTCATTTTCCTTCTAATTTTTAAATCGGCAGGCAGCCTTCTGCTCCGAATAGTACAAAAGTAGGGAAATTTTTAAAAACCTCTTGTATTTTATTACTATTATGCATAATATTGTGATAGTTATTTAGTAAAAATAGAAATTATATATTTACATTAAATACTTTAGCACGTATTATAATATATAATATCAATTATTTTTAAGTGACTGGTCGTGCTGGCCTTATCACAAGGGGACTTTTGACCCGATTATCTAATAATATGCTATAGTTAATAATTGCGGGGTGATATTGTTTATGGAATTTTGTAACAAGTGTGGTTCATTAAAGATTAACGGCAGCTGTACAAACAAAAAATGCGATCAGCACATTAAATCCATGGTGGAATTAGCAACCGCTCAGCAGGTCGAATATATAAAAGAACTTGCCGAGCAATTGGGAGAGGATATCAGCGACGTTAACCTGGAAGCTATGAGTAAATCGGAAGCTGTAGACCTTATTGATGATTATCTTGAAAGATTGGACGACTCTGAAAAAAAACTGACCACCAATGATGACGCTCTTGATGATGATGATTTGGATGAGGAAGAAGAATTATAAAAATATCCGGTAGGACGGTTTAATAGAAGGCGGGGATGATTCCCCGCCTTCTATTTCATTGTTGATAACTTTTGGATAACTGTTAATTTCTCATGTGTGGATATGTGAAATATCCGGGCCAAAACCTTGTATAAATATCTGAACATACTGAAAACTCAAGCGTCTAGTTGTTATGTCAATGTTATTTATTTGCTCCGTCTACCCTGTGGATAATGTGTATAAGTCTGTGAATAACGTAAAATTACATGGCTGGGACAACTGTGGAAAACTAGTTCTTCACATTCAGTCCATATCCATATGGGAAAAGAGCATTGTAACCATCCGATTGCTTATAGAGGGTTATAGGCAGCTGCTCCAGATTCCGCGGCCAGGTAACCGGCAGTCTCGCCGTAAATTCAGCATCTCCATAAAATGCCCTTGCAATCACTCCTCCCTCTGTTCCCGGAAGCCATGCCTGTACCAGGCCATCCCACCTGTCTATTTCATCGGTTATTATTCTTGGACGTCCTGAGACCAGTATTACAATTATTGGTTTTTTGGCGGCATACGCAGCTTTGAGAGTTCTTTCATTATCGGCCAATGCAGTTCCGTTGACAAGATCCATGCTGTCGTCATCCCCCTTCCCCTCTGCATAGGGGTATTCTCCAAGTACGGCAACAATAATATCGGCCTCTTCGAGTTTTGCAATATCCGTTATTATTTTATGACCTTTTTTGCCTGCAAGCTCTTTAAAACCGTCTAAGATTGTGGTGCCGCTCATCCATCGTCCATCTTCATTATCCATGCCGCCCTGCCAGGTTTTTGTCCATCCCCCGCACTGAATACCTATATTATCTGCCGCGGGCCCTATAACAGCTATGTTTTGATTATTGCCGAAGGGTATGATGTTATCCTTGTTTTTTAACAGTACCAGCGATTTCAGTACTGCTTCCTCTGCAATCTGCTTGTGAATTATATTACGGAGCGAATATTCATTTGCAGGTATTGAAGAAACGTTTTCAAACTTTCCCATTTCCATCTTCACTCTGAGGACCCTGGCTACAGCATCATTTATACGCTCGGTACGTATGTCGCCATTTCCCACCGCCTCAATCAGCGCTTCATAACATTCCCTCCACTGGGACGCCTCCATGAGTACATCAATACCCGCATCAACAGCCAGGATCACCTTGTCGTACAAGCTTCCACCCTTGAGCTGGTGAATTCCTTCAAAATCACTTATCACAATCCCGTTAAAGCCCATATCGTCCTTGAGCCGGTCCTGTAAAAGGTACTTGTTCCCATGGTTCTTCTCATTGTTAATGCTGCTGTAGGACACCATAATACTTTTAACTCCTGCATTGATGGTTTCCTGGTATACAGACAGGCATGTATCGTTCAGGTCCTTCTGGTTTATATTCACGTTCCCCTGATCCATCAGGTAACCGCTGTCTCCCGTTCCGTAGCTTACCGCACCGTCAGCCACATAGTGTTTTGCACAGGCTACCACACCGTTCTTCTGCATGTTTGTAATATACGGGATGGACATTATGCTCACAAGATCGGGATTCTCACTGAAGCTCTCATAGCTCCTTCCCCACCGTATATCGTTGCTGACGGCAACACAGGGAGAGAAGTTCCAGTCAATGCCGGCTGCATTGAGCTCCAGTGCCGTGGCACCTGCTATCTTGCCCGCCAATTCGCTGTCACTGCCTGCCCCCAGCCCAATATTATGTGGATATATCACGGTATTCTCAAGATTATTGTTACCATGGACGGCGTCTATGGCAAACAGGAGCGGAATGCCCAACCTTGTATGGGCGGCGGCAGATTTATATTCGTCGGTCAATTTGCGCCACTCCACCATGGTATTTTTCTCAGGAACCGACCCTCCCGCCGCCAGAACCGACCCTATAAAAAACTTCTGGATATCTTTTGAGGAAATAGACCTTCTCTCAACCTGAAGCATCTGGCCTACCTTTTCTTCAAGTGTCATTTCATTAAGGAATGTTGAAATATTCTCATCGACAGATTTCTTTTCATCATATAAGGATTCTAATTCATCGTATCCGTTGTCCGGCACCGAAACATTCACTCCTGGTACCACACCGGCTCTTTCACCGGAATCGCTGCAGCTTCCTGTGAATATTGAGATAAGTAGCAGCATAACCAATACAACAGCTTTCTTATTACCCATGATTCAGCCTCCTTACCTGTACACTTCTATATACTATATTATAGAATTTTGAAAAAATTAGCAATATTAGGAATAAAAGATATAGAATAATAGTGCTTAACAACTAATACTCAAGTCTAAAAAGTCTTGTTACAATAAAATGGCAGGGGTATAATTGTATTATTATTCTATTTTGTAAATTAAGGAGACTAATATTATGCTTCAGCCTTATGATCTGCCTCTTGAGCAGTTAAAGAATTTTAAACCTGAGCTGACAAAACAGCCTGACTTTGATGATTTCTGGAGTAATGCTCTCAATGAGCTGTCTAAAATTCCTCTTAAATATACTTTGACACCATTTGATTATCCGGTTAAAGGGGTAAAGGTTTTTACACTAAATTTTTCAGGCTTTAATAATGCCAATATACAGGGTTACTTTGCTATCCCTGACAAAGAGGGCCCCCATCCCGGCCTGATGCTGTACCACGGTTATAACTGGGCCATGGACGGCTGCGTGGGAGATACCGTAAACTGGGCCTTACATGGCTATGCAGCTTTTCAGATGCTTGTCCGCGGACAGCAGGGTTATAGCTGTGACAATGTGACTTCCACCACCGGAGGAGTTTCAGGCTGGATGACAAAGGGTATCCTTGATCCCATGGAATACTACTACAGAGCGGTATATCTGGATGCTGTCCGGGCGCTGGAGGTACTGGCCGCCATTGATAATGTCGACGCCAAAAGGATAGGCGTACACGGAGGGAGCCAGGGCGGAGGACTGACGCTGGCGGCGGCGGCACTGAGCGGTATACCTGTGGTTGCTGTTGCTGACTGTCCCTACCTCTCAAACTTTGAGAGGGCTATAGACATCGCTCCAAACGGCCCCTACAACGAGTTCAACGAGTATTTCAGGAGAAATCCCTCTCCCGAAATTGAAATACGGGCAAAGAAAACTCTTACATATTTTGATGTGATGAATCTTGCACCCAGGATAAAATGCCATACCTGGATAAGTTCCGGTCTGGTGGATGACATAACTCCTCCTTCAACAGTTTTCTCAGCCTACAATCAGCTGACCTGTTCAAAAGAAATAGCCGTTTTCAGATATTTCGGACATGAATACATGCCCGGAGCTACAATACCGAAGCTCCGCACTTTGATGAAGTATCTGCAGAATGAATAAATGGATTGCTCAAAAGTACATACCTGAAATTTGTATAGTTAATCACAAGTGTTTTAGCTACGATTTCAGGTATGTACTTTTAATAGAGTTTCAATTTAAAAAATTTATATTAAAAATGTTTGGAGATTTATTCAAGTTATGGTATCATTTCCTCATAGCTTTGAGTTTATTATTTTTTTAATAACTGTGAACACGGTTTTACTGATTGGAGGTATTAATTCCGATGCAATTTGGTCAATTTGATGAATTTAACAGGGAATACGTCATTACCCGCCCGGATACGCCTGCACCCTGGTGCAACTATTTAGGTTCGGTGGATTACGGTGCAATAATATCCAATAACGCAACAGGCTACAGTTTTGTGAAGTCAGGAGCCTCCGGGAGAATTACCCGCTTCAGGCTAAACTCCAGGTCCAACGATCAGCCCGGGAGGTATATCTACATACGCGACAATTCCGACGGGGATTACTGGTCTGGGTCATGGCAGCCTGTGTGCAAGCCTCGGGACTCGTATAAGAGCGAATGCCGGCATGGGACGGCCTATACAACAATAAAGTCCCAATACAGGGATATTGAAACCAATACCTCATATTTTGTTCCCCTGAATAAATTCCATGAAGTATGGGGCCTAAGGATAAAAAACAGCGGAGCATCTGCAAGAACGCTGTCTGTCTTTGGAATGGTCGAGTTTACAAATCATGACCACTATGAAAATGATACTGTAAATCTGCAGTATTCCCAGTTCATCAGCAAAACTTATTTTAAAGGGAATCACATTCTCCAGGTAATAAACGAAAATGGCAGTGAAGCAGCCGCTGATGTTGACGGAGGCTGTGATGCAATGGGTGATCCCTCCTTCAGGTTTTTCGGAGTGGCCGGGGCTGAGGTGGCGGCATTTGACGGTGAAAGAGACGTGTTCATAGGCAGCTATAGAAATTATGGAAATCCTGCGGCTGTGGAAGCCGGAAGATGCTCAAACACACCCGCTTATAACGGTAATTCCTGCGGTGCCCTCCAAATCGATATAACCTTGAATCCCGGCGAGGAAAAAGAAATGATTTTCCTGCTGGGTGCCGGAGACGGGGAAATTGCCAGGGAAATCATCAACACCTATGATACCGCCCTCTCAAACAATACCGATCTGGCGGGGCAGCAGCTGGGGGAGTTAAAGCATCTCTGGCACTCAAGGCTGGAAAAGCTGCAGATAGATACTCCCGATGATAAATTTGACAACATGGTCAACGTCTGGAATGCGTACCAGTGCTTTATAACCTTCCTGTGGTCGAGGGCGGCCTCCTTCCAGTACTGCGGTCTGAGAAACGGCCTGGGTTACCGCGATACCGTTCAGGATATCCAGGGTATAATTCACCTGGATCACAGGCTGGCAAAGGAACGTCTCTGCCTCATGCTGTCGGCCCAGATTTCAAACGGGGGAGGTCTTCCTCTTGTAAAGTTCGACCATGTCCCGGGAAAAGTTGAAACCCCCGATGAATCGGAATATGCCAGAAAGACCGGACAGTCCTTTTACAGGGCGGATGATGCTCTGTGGCTTTTCCCCACGGTTATGACCTATATCAAGGAAAGCGGGGATTGGAACTTTATAGATGAGGTTATCCCCTATGCCGACAGAGAACAGGCATCAGTCTATAACCACCTTAAGCAGGCAATACAGTTCAATCTGGACAGACAGGGCCCCCACGGCTTTCCTGCCGGCCTCTTTGCCGACTGGAATGACTGCCTGAGATTGGGAACCAAAGGCGAATCCATGTTTGTTGCATTCCAGTTATACTACGCCCTGTCCATATTCAAGGATTTTGCTTCAAGAAAAGGGTATGGTTCTGATGTGGAATGGGCTGATAAGCATATGGAGAGATTAAGCGAGGCCTTCGACGATTTTGCCTGGGAAGGGACCCGGTATGTCCGAGGCTTTACCGAGGCCGGTTACACCATAGGCTCAAAAGACAACGAAGAGGCCAGTCTCTGGCTGAATCCGCAAACCTGGGCCGTCATCAGCGGCGCAGCCGGCGGGGAAAGAGCCGGACTTGCACTTGAGCAGGTGTACAGGAAGCTCAATACCAAATATGGTGCCATGCTTTTCTACCCTGCATTCAAGAAGTTTGGGCTGCCTGTTGCCAGGATGGTACTCTTTAATGAGGGAACAAAGGAGAATGCGGGTATATTCTCCCAGCCCCAGGGTTGGCTTATTCTGGCCGAAACTATTGTGGGCAACGGCAACAGAGCTTATGAATATTTTAATGAAATTAATCCTGCCGCCATGAATGAGCAGGCCGAAATCAGGGTGCTGGAGCCCTATGTTCACGGTCAGGCAACCGAAGGCATCGACACCTTGAATCACGGCCGCTCGCATGTGCACTGGCTCACCGGTACGGCCTCAACAGTGATGGTTGCCGCTGTCAACGGAATTCTGGGACTCCAGCCGGACTATGACGGAATAAATATAAATCCCTGCATTCCTGCTGCATGGAAATCCTTCAGTATGACAAAGATTTTCCGCGGAAAGCTTCTTAATATAGAGGTGGATAATTCGGCAGGCGTTGAAAAAGGAGTAAAGCACCTGATTATTAACGGGAAAAAGCTTGAGGGCTGCTATGCCGCATTCGAGGGGCTTTCTGATAAAAATGATATTTTGGTGGTTATGGGATAAAGCAATGAATTTATGTCAATTGGATAAAAAAATACCGGTGCTGAACTATCACAGTACCGGTATTTTTATGCTCTTATTTTTATTATACTCAAGATACTCAGGCAAACCTCTTCCGCAGACCCAGTGTTATAAAATATATTATTGCAGAAACGATTACAATTGTTGCACCTGTGGCAGTATCCATGTAGTAGGACAATATCAGTCCGATCAGCCCTGAGACAATTGAGATCAGTATAGTCAGGACGTTATACTGCCGTGCATTTGCAGAAACATTCCTGGCGGCGGCGGCCGGCAGCACCAGCAGTGAGTTTATTATCAGCAAGCCTATCCACTGTATGACCAGGGTGACCGTAACAGCTATTATTGCAGTAAAGGCCAGCTCCACAGCCATGGTATTTATGCCGCGGCTTCTGGCCAGAGATATATTGACACTGACCAGTAAAACCTTATTGTAAAATAAAATCCATAAAATAACTATAACTACAGCGAGTATGAGCAGGATTCCTACCTCAAGGGGACTTATGCTGAGCAAGTCTCCCACCAGATAAGAGTTGTAGCTGATACTGCCCGAAGTCACCAGCACTACACCCAGAGCGATGGCGGCTGACGAAAACACACCTATTACCGTATCTGTTGAAGTTTTGGTTTTATTTTTTATAAGTGTAATAAGTACCGAAAAAGCGACTGAAAACACCACTGCCGACCATATCGGCTGAATTATCCCTATTACACTTCCTATGGCTATTCCTGTAAAAGCTCCATGGCCAAGGGCATCTGAGAAAAAGGCCATGCGGTTGTTGACAATAATGGTTCCCAAAATACCGAATATGGGTGTTATCAGCAATACAGCCAGAAAGGCATTCTTCATAAAATCATATCCCAGCCATTCAAACGGCAGGATGGTATTCAACAAACTATATATCTGGCTCAAGCTCATTCCCCCTCTTCACTGCTGCCGATTAATCCAGTCAGGCCAAAAGTCTCGGATAACTTTTTATCGCTGTATACCTTATCCGGAGGCCCGTTCAGAATTACTGTCCTATTCAGCAGCACAACCCTGTCGGCGTGTTTTTTTACCAGATCAAGGTCGTGGGATACCAGTATGATTGTCAGGTCATATTTTTCTCTTATATGCGAGACTATTTCATAAAATACTTCAAGCCCCTTCCGGTCAACCCCCGATACCGGCTCGTCCATCAGAAGCAGCTGGGGAACAGGTTCCAGGGCCAGGGCCAGCAGTACCCTTTGAAGTTCGCCTCCCGACAGAGCCCCCAGCCTTTTGTCAATTAAGCCTTCACCCTGCACCCGCGCCAGGCAGTCCGATATCCTTTTGGTCAATTCTTTGGAAGTGCTATGAAAGGCAGGCTTTCTGCCCATGCATGCTGTAAAGAGGTTTTTCACACTCACCGGTGCCGCAGTATCAAATTCCAACTGCTGCGGCACATAGCCCACCATGGGTTTGGCACTATTCTGCCCGTTGGAGCCTGCAAAAACAATTGATCCCTCATGCTTTATCTCTCCAAGGATTGCCTTCAGCAGCGTGCTCTTCCCTGCCCCGTTGGGACCTATCAAAGCAGTCAGTTCTCCGCAGTGCAGATGCAGGTTCACATCGTGCAAAATCTCTGTTTTCCCTATCCTAACCGAAAAGTCTTTTATTTGAGTACAGCAGTACCCGCTGCAGGTTTTATTGACATCACATTTTTCCCTGTGCCTTGCATTTATTTCCGACATTGCAGATATCCTTTCAAGTACAAACTGCTTCGTTTATCCCAGCCGGTAAAACACCCGCTGAGTATTTAAAATACCTATTTAAATAGTATACCAAAATAAACTTGATATTTACAATATTGCACAGAAAACGCAAGCCCTGTATTAACAAGAAAAAAGAGCCGCCCTCAAACAATCATGATTAATAATTGTCAAAGACAGCTGTTTAGGATGTATTATAATTTTCCGGGTGGCAGTCTTTTACTCCTGCACCGCCACCTTTACAATTATTTTTTTAACTTTTGACGGGCTATCCGCCATACACATAGGCTTATGCATATCGTGGGGATAAAATACGGCAAAACTGCCCGTATCCAGCTTCAGCTGCATCCCCCCGTTGAAACTGCACAGCAGGCAGTCCCTCTCCTCATTGTAAACTGTATCCGGCGGCATTTCGCGGATATTTGCACAATGGATGAGCTCACTTCCCCGGTAAATATACTGTATATCAATATATTTTCTATGCGCTTCCCACAGGATTTCATTTCCCGGGACGGTTTCATATTCCTGGACCATGGCATATACCTTTTCAGCATTTATCTCATATTTGCCCGGCAGGGGATTTCCGCTTATACAGGCTTCAATAAACTCAAAGGCGGGCTTGAAGCCGCTGTGCATATTAAAATATAATTCCCTGTTCTCAAATAAGTCCAAAACCATATAACATTCTCCCAGCAATTTTAGTTTCCATCAACACTTATTCCCTGAGGATTACTTAAGTATTGCGTCGATCCGTGCCAGTTCCTCATCTGTAAATTCCGCCCGGTTCAGAGCGTCAATATTTTCCTTGATCTGTTCAAGACGGCTTGCCCCCAGGATAACACTTGTCACCCTGTCTCTTCTTAATACCCAGGCAAGAGCCATCTGTGTGAGGCTCTGTCCCCTTTCGGCAGCCAGCTGACTCAACCGGTTGGCTTTCTCTATTTTCTCCGGTGTAATACTGTCCTTTGTCAAAAACACGCTGTGCCCTGCCGCTCTGGAATCAGACGGTATCCCATTTGCATATTTGCCGGTCAGCAGCCCCTGTGCCAGAGGCGAAAAGGCTATACTTCCAATGCCCTGCTCGTCAAGCACATCCAGAACCTTCTCCGTTTGCCGGTTGAACATTGAATAGTTCATTTGATGAATGAGACAGTGAACTCCCATATCCTTTAAAATAACAGCAGCTTTCCCGGTATCCTCGGGATTATAATTGCTGATACCCGCATATAAAGCCTTTCCGCTGCGGACTATTCCAGCCAGCGCATCCATGGTTTCCTCCAGAGGGGTATTGGGATCGGGTCTGTGATGATAAAAAATATCCACATAGTCCAGCTTCATTCTTTTAAGGCTCTGGTCCAGACTTGCCACCAGGTTCTTCTTGCTGCCCCATTCGCCGTAAGGTCCCGGCCACATGTAATAGCCGGCTTTTGTTGAAATTATTAACTCGTCGCGGTATGGTCTGAGTTCCTCACTTATAACCTTTCCAAAGGTTTCCTCGGCGCTGCCGGCACTTGGTCCATAGTTGTTTGCCAGATCGAAATGCGTAATGCCTAGATCAAATGCGCCCAGCAGCATGTTTTTGCTGTTTGAATAAAGCGCGCAGTCACCGAAGTTGTGCCAGAGTCCAAGACTCATTGCAGGCAGCAGCAAACCGCTTCTTCCGCAGCGGTTGTACTTCATTTTCTCATATCTTGCCGTGTTTGCCGTATACTCCATATTGACCTCCCAAGCCATGTTATGGCTTTGAGCCGCAATAGCGGCCACAAATTGTAATAAATAATGTTAAAAATCCTTCAGTGCATCCAGGTTGGCTTTTAAGCCCGACGCAAGCACTCTGGCGTCCTGACCGAACACAACGTACTGAACACCCTTAGCCGTAACTCTGGCGGCATCTTCAGCAGTTGCTCCGATGGCCGCGCCAAGCACCATGTTGTTTTTGCGCACCCGGCTGCATATATCATTATATACCGTATTCAGGTCCAGGTCATTACCCCTGCCTGCTATGCTTCTGGACAGATCCGCAGCACCGATGAAGATTGAATCAATACCTTTTACCTGCATGATCTCATCCAGATTTTCATAGCCCTCCAGGGATTCTATCTGAACTATCTTAAAGACTTTTTCATATGCGGTTTTCAAATAGGCTCCTTCATCTTCAAGTCCGTACTTTATGGCACGGATAGGGCCCTGACCGCGTACTCCATGAATTTCACCGTCAGGATAGGCACAGGCTTGCACCGCCCTTTGAGCAATTTCCTTATTGTCTACAAACGGGAAAATTATGCCGTCAGGCCCCATATCCAGAATGGCTTTCATTGCAGCCGGATCGGCAGCAGGTACACGTACAAAAGCACAGCAGCCAGATCCCTGAGCTGCCACAATGTGGTGGAATATCTCCTGACGGTCCAGCGGCCCGTGCTCTGCGTCTATCCAGACATAGTCATACCCCGCATAGCCGGCAATTTCACTTACCATGGGATCCGCCATGGTGAGAAAGAATCCCTTTACAAGTTTACCTTCGGCAATTTTTTGCCTTATATTATCAATACGATTCATATAGTTCGTCTCCTTTTGAATATATTATCCTTTTACAGCGCCCAATGTAACACTGGAAAGGAATTTATCCTGAAAAATTAAAAATACGATTATGATAGGGACCGTAACAAGAGTACAACCGGTCAAAACCAGTTCCCATGGAACGCTGCGGGCCGAATCCAACTCATTCAGAGTGGGAAGTATTATCATAATAGGCATTATTTCTTTCTTTGTAAGCATTATTTTAGGGTAAAGTATTTCATTCCACTTGCTTAAAAACTGCAGTATTGCCAATGCACTGATGGATGGCATTGATATGGGCATAATAATCCTGTAGAAAATTTTAAAGTCCCTTGCGCCGTCTATACGGGCAGCTTCTATAAGTGAATCGGGAATTGTGACCATATACTGCCTCATTAAAAACAGTGCAAATACATTTGCTATTCCCGGAAATATCTGTACCTTGTAGGTGTTCAGCCAGTGTAGCTTGGAAAACATCAGATACAGCGGAGTCATGTTGAGCTCTGCCGGTATCATCATCGTTATCAGCAGCATAACGAATAATATATCTCTTCCGAAAAATTTATATTTGGCAAATGCAAAACCTGCAAGACTGGCTATAATTACAGTTAAACCAGAATATGCGGCCGCAACAAAAATACTGTTTGAAAATGTTCTCACTATCAGTCCGGAATCAAAGTTGAACAGACGTACATAGTTTTCCAGTGTCGGAGCCATGGGAAATCCGGATGCATTTGCCGAAAGCTCGGTTGCAGTCTTAAGTGAACCGGACACCATTATAAAAACCGGATAAATTGCCAGAAGGCTGAAAAGGATTAAAACGATATGAATTAATATTGAACTTATTCTGTCATTTATTTTCATCATTCTTCTCCTTTAAAAAATTTAAGTTGTATCAATGTCAGTATAAAAATAACCATGACCAGTATCCAGCCGGCGGCACTTGCCATACCAAACTGGCTGCCATTCAGGTTGTTTAAAATTATATTGATAAATGGTGCAGCCTTCATGGGAGGATCATAGTTTATACCCAGAACAAGGTTTGGCTCGGTGAAAATTTTAAGAGATCCAATTGCATTTGTGATAAACGCCAGCATGAATATGGGTTTCATCAAAGGTATTGTAATGAAAAAAGTGCTCTGAACATTATTTGCCCCATCTATGGTCGCCGCTTCCATAATTTCGTCACTGATGGTTGTCAGCCCCGAAAGATATATGATAAAATACCAGCCGATGGCGCGCCAGGTTATTAAAATTACTACGGTCCACTTCATATACCGGTCATCGGTCAGGAATGGTATTTGAGTGTTTAAAAGCTGGCTGAATACGCCGACACGCTCACCGAATATGATTTTAAAGCATAATGCACTTGCTACGACAGCACAAATCTGCGGTAAAAACAAAATAGGCTTATAAAAGGATTGGAACCGTTGTATTAATTTTGACCGTACCAGCATGGCCAATAGAAATGCAAAAATCATGGTTGGAATAAAGCTTGCAATAAAATAGAAAAAAGTGTTCCCCAGGCACTTCCACAAGGTTTCATATTGAAAGAGGCTTGCATAATTTGATATACCAATGAATTTTGCCTCCCCATAACCCTTGTATTTATAAAAACTTAATACAAAGGAATAAATGGCAGGATATAGGAAGAAAAGTATATAGGAAATCAAAAAAGGCAGAATGAACAGGTAGGGTACCATTTTTTGTTGAGTTCTACCGGCTTTTTTTTGTATTTGCAATGTAGTATCCTCCTTACAAATTTAACCTTTAAATTTTATGGGCGGTTGAAACAAACGGTTTCTTGGCCCATAAAATTTGCCGGTTAAACGTAATTATTTCTTGTATGGGTTTCCGATCTGACTTATCATATCAGCCTGCGCAGCCTTTAATGCCTCATTCACCGTCATCTTTCCTCTGATATATTCATCCAGGTATTGTGTTGCAATGGTTATTTCCTGTGATGAAGCAGGAGTATACGGATAAACCTTGAGATAGCTCATTGCTTCAAAGTTGACAGGACCAAGACTGGATGCATAGTATGCATGCGGTGCGTTAAAATATGGATCTTCCTGGGCTGATTTTAATGCCGGTATTATTCCTGTTACATCATAAATAATTTTTGCAGCATCGTTATCAAAACACAGCTTTGATATATATGAGCCCGAAACCTCTTTGTTTTTGCTTTCAGCCGGTATTACCCAAATAGCTCCGCCTGCATCCGAACCCTGACGGATTTCTTCAGGCCATGGTGCAATAGCCCATTTACCCTTCTGGTCCTCCAGTTTGAAGTTCATAAAGTCGGTTTTAAACCATCCGCCCATCAATTGGCTTACGATTTCTCCGCTGCTGAACGCAGGCGCCCAATCGGCACTCCATTCAGTTACACTGCTGTTCACACCCGAATCCTTGATTTTCTTTATACGCTCAAAGGTGAGTTTTACATCCGCATTATCTGCAAAATTGTAATTGCCGTCTTTGTCACAGAAACGGCCGTTTTCTGTGCCCGACATCATCATCATCAGGTCATAAGCCTGGCTGGGTGCATTATAATTTTCCATACATGCCTTGGGATATTTCTCCTGAATCTTCTTACCTGCTGCTATATAATCATCAATTGTTTTAACCTGGTATGGGTCTATTCCGCATTCCTTGAAAATATCCGCACGGTAGAACCATACTTTGGGTTTGATCTCACGAGGAAAAGCATAATATTCATCGTTATATTTCATTACACTTTTTGCAGCGTCAATAATGTTGTTTTCATAAGGTTCAATATAATCCTTAACCGGTTCAAGTACTCCTGCCTCGGCAAACTCAGGCAGCTGTGTATAATTTAAACGGATGAGGTTTGGCAGCTCCTGTCTTGATGCAAGTAACAGACGCAGTTTTGTCGCAACATCACCATCACCGCTGCCGCCTAATTCCACATTAATATCCACTTTTTTATCTATCTCGGGATTAGCCGCCAGGAATTGTTCATTTATTTTCTGATAGTTTTCGGTTGCCGGAAATACCATCATCTTTAATGATACCGGGTCACCGCTCCATACCTGATCAGAACCTGATGTACTCACAGCGGCTGCATCTGTGGCACCGGCTGTGCCGGCAGAAGATGCTGTACCGGCTGAATTTTCTTCTGAACTGCCGCAGCCGGCAAAAAGGCTCATGCATATAACGATCACTAAAAAAAATGATAATGCTTTTCTCATCTTTTTATCTCCTTAATTGATAATATTTTTGATTTTAAAACGGGTCATGACCTTTATCGTTCTAAGCCATAGTATATAGATTTTCCTTGACAAAGTTAATATAACAATATTACTATAATCTTAGAAATTCTCCGATTTTGTCACTCTTCTTTACATTGCATATACCCTGGAGGCTTTATGTTCAATTTACTAATAGTTGATGATGAAAAACTTACTCGTGAAGGTCTGTTTGAAAATATTAACTGGCCGGATATGAACATCGGTGAAGTTTACACAGCCCCCGACGGGAAAGAAGCCCTTGCATTGATGCTGAACAAGCATATTGACATATTGCTGTGTGACGTAAAGATGCCTCACATGGACGGTATTGAACTGGCAACCAATGTCCGCGCCGGTTATCCCGATTGTAAAATAATTTTTTTGAGCGGATATTCCGACAAGGAATATTTGAAATCCGCCATTTCCTTAAAGGCGGAAAGCTACATAGAGAAACCTATTGACATCAGCGAAATCACTAATGTAATATCGGAGACCGTCACCCAGCTGCAAAATGACAATCTCAAGAAACAAAGTAATGATTTACTGCTGTCAGGCCTGGTGGAATCTTTTCCGCTGGTGAAGCAGGAAATTGCCCTGGCATTGATATTACCGGATCTTGACTATGATTCCTTCAGGGCCAAATATTCTCCGCTTTATTTCACCTGGGACAATAATTCACTTTATGCCGTTCTATGTATACATACAGATAAAAAATCCTTATACAATAAAAACTCCAGGGATTTGATAAATTCAATCTATACTTTTTTAGAAAGCAGCTCAAACCCTTTACCTCTTGACTTTTTTGCAGGGCAGACCGCAGGCGGTGATATTGCGCTGCTTTTAAACGGTACAACCGGCAATGCCCTTGAGTCGGCAGCAGCACTCCTGAGGGAGGCCATTGCCGAAAAGCTGCAGCTATCTGTAACCATAGGCATCAGTCCTGTCTGCAATACTCTCAGGGAGCTGCCCCGCGCTTACCGGCAGTCCTGCAAGGCTGCAATGCAAAGCTTTTATCTCGGAACCGGCCAAATTATTGCCTTCAAAAATGGGCACAGGGAAAAAATGCTGCCGGAGCAATACTTTGAGACCTTGAGCATCAATCTGGACAGTACCCTGCAGGTGTTCTCCTTCCTTGAAAAAGAACAGTTCAGTGATATTGAAAATGTCAGGAAACATCTGTACTCACTCTATAAAAATATGATGGAACTCACCTTAAATAATAACTTAATGTCATTTGAAGACTTTGAACAATACAACCTGGGTGAAATCCGGGAACTCATACTGGAGGGCATGCGTGCATTTCAAACCCTGGGAAATGACCTCTATGACTTGAAGATCAAGGAAGCAATACATTTTATACTGTGGAACTATAACAATTGTGATTTGTCGGTAAAGACAATTGCAGACCATGTAGGTTTGTCGCAAAATTACCTGTGTTCACTTTTTAAGCAAAATACCAATGTTACGGTTAATGATTTTATTATTCAGGTCAGGATGGAAAAAGTAAAAAAACTGCTGAAGGGCACCGACCTTCGTCTTTATGAAATTACAGAAAAGGTGGGTATCACAGACCCCAACTATATGAGTGCACTGTTCAAACGCTGCTGCGGTCAAACTCCCAGCCAATACCGCCACAGCCACCCCCGGTAAAGTTCCCTTGAACCCCGGCGGACAAAGACTTTGTGCTTATTATTTGCAGCACAGCAGAGGAATGGAGAGAACATGACCTTCCCTAAAAAACTCACCTTCAAAATCCCGCGTAACAGCTTCGTTACCAAATTATTTGCCACTTATCTCGTATTAATGATGCTCCCCCTGTCATTAATCCTTATAATAAACTATTACCGCTCGGCACAGATAAGTGAGGAACAGGCTATTTATTCAAATGAAAAGGTTATAAGCCAGACCTCGGACTTTTTAAGTTACAAGGTTTTTTCACTGAAAAATATTATTGATATAATAAGCTTTGACGAAAATGTTCAGACCGTATTGAAAACCAGCGACTCCTTCTATCGTAACAACAAGGGCTATTGGACCATTCAGACAGAAGATATTAAGAATATTATATACAATTCATATACCACCAGCGACATTACCACCGTACGGCTGTATATGAGAAAAGGTCCGGCAAGCTTTGAAGAGACGGATAATTTCAAAAGGTTGTCCAATGCCGAGCAGAGCGATTGGTACACCCGCATTGAGAACAGTCCGCTGCTGGATACGGTGTGGATTCCCTCCTATTTCTTTGATCCCGGGTGTCCAAGTCCCTATATTTCCATTGTAAAAAGAATTCCCGACCTCAACAGTATCAATAAATATATAGGAGTCATTACAGGAACCGTCCCTCAAAGCGTTTTTGAGGAAATAATCGCTAAAATGACCACAACAAAAAATACCACCGTTGCCTTATACAATTCACACAATGAAATGATCACTGCCACAGGAGATTCTGCGCTTACCGAGGTTAACTTCCTGAATGGCATCATAGCTGAAAATAAGCTGCCGGCCGACGGCACCATGCATAAAGTAAACATCAGCAAAAATGATTACCTGGTAGGGGTCCATAACATTGATCACGCAGACTGGAAACTGGTAATGCTTGTGCCAAACGGTGATATTCTCACCTCGGCCTATCTGTACCGAAACCAATTGTTCTGGATCGTCCTCATTTTATTTTTATTTTCAATTCCTATAATTTATATTACCTCCTACAGCATTACCAGCCGTTTGCGCAGGCTCAAGCACCACATGAAGGAGGCCGGCTCCAAAAACTTTATTATAGAGCCTCTTAAAAACGGTGAAGATGAGATCGGAGAGCTGACCGACAGCTTTAACAACATGGCCGGCAAAATCAGCGGTCTGCTGGATGAACAGTACAGGCTGGGTTACGAAATTAAAAATCTTGAACTGAAAGTCCTGCAATCTTTAATCAATCCGCATTTTTTATACAACACTCTTGATATGATCTATTGGCTGGCTGTAAAAAATAAAGTGCCGGCAATTGAAAATGCCGCTAAAAGTCTGGGGCGTTTTTACAAGCTGAGTCTCGGGCACGGTGAAGATATTGTAACACTGGAAAAGGAACTGACACATGTAAGGACTTATGTAAGTATCCAGAATATGCGATTTGAAGATAAAATAAATTTGGTGGTTGATGTCCCCGATGAGCTGTCCTCCTGCCGTATCATTAAAATAGTATTGCAGCCGCTTATTGAAAATGCAATTCTCCACGGTATTTACGAAAAAGCCGACAGCCGCGGAACAATAACCATTAAAGGCCAGGCCTCCGGCGGTGCTTTGCAGATAACTATAGAAGATGACG
This sequence comes from Ruminiclostridium cellobioparum DSM 1351 = ATCC 15832, assembly GCF_000621505.1. Classification (GTDB taxonomy): domain Bacteria; phylum Bacillota; class Clostridia; order Acetivibrionales; family DSM-1351; genus Ruminiclostridium; species Ruminiclostridium cellobioparum. The sequence goes on along the minus strand of NZ_JHYD01000046.1, from coordinate 7,417 downwards.
GTGTCGGAATGAGTTCCGAACAGCTTTCGGCATTGCTGGCCACTCCCGGAGAAAACAAGGGCTACGGGGTTTGGAATATAAACGAGCGTATCCGCCTTACATACGGTGAACCGTACGGCTTGCGCTTCACCAGTACTCCTGATGAAGGCACCTGTGTATTTGTCACATTTCCTCTTGAGAAATAGTGTTAAAACAGAATATTTTATTTGCTTTGTTGGGAAAAATATTCTTATTACACAGAAACTGTTTGTGTAATGACTGCCTGACATACAGTTTTATACATTTTCCCTCAATATATAGACATTTTTTTAACAAGTAACGATTTTATATTTATTTTTTGCTTGTTTATGTGTTAATATATTAGTGATTTGAGTTTTAATAAAACCTTTTTTAAAACTTTAATATTAACAGTTATAACACACATCGGGAAATTAAGCAGTTAACCGGTGTATCCCTATTTTAAGTTCGGGATGGTTATGGTATTGTTATAACGAGGCGTTTCATTGGAAGCGGCGCTTAAGTAAGAAATTTTTCTGCAGACGAAAAATTTTTAAAGAACGTACCACGTTCTTTTGAACCTATGCATTATAAAATAGATATTGGGGAGGACTTAGCAATGAGTAAGTTAGACACAGCATGCATAAATACCATCAGGATTTTAGCAGCAGAAGCAGTTCAAAAGGCAAATTCCGGACATCCCGGTCTTCCGCTCGGTGCAGCGCCTATTGCGTATTCCGTTTGGGCCAGGCATATGAAACATAATCCCAAAAATCCTAAATGGGCAGGAAGAGACAGATTCGTTCTGTCGGCAGGACATGGTTCAGCAATGTTATATTCACTGCTGCATGTTTTCGGCTATGACGTATCACTTGAAGACCTTAGGAATTTCAGACAGTTTGGCAGCAAAACTCCGGGGCATCCCGAGTACGGCCACACTTCGGGCGTTGAAATAACTACCGGACCTCTGGGTCAGGGTATTGCCAACGGTGTAGGCTTCGCAATGGCAGAACGCCATATGGCCGCTAAATTCAACAAGGAAGGCTACAATGTAGTTGACAACTATACCTATGTATTATCAGGCGACGGCTGCCTCATGGAAGGTGTTGCATCAGAAGCGGCTTCTTTGGCAGGAACCTTGAAACTCGGAAAACTAATCCTTCTGTACGACAGCAACAAGATTACCATAGAAGGCGATACCAGCATTGCATTCACAGAGGATGTGGCAAAGCGTTTTGATGCATACGGCTGGCAGGTTCTCAAAGTTGAGGACGGCAACAGTGTTGATGATATCAGCACTGCCATAGAAAAAGCTAAAGCTGAAACCGGTATGCCATCCATTATAATAGTTAATACTCAAATCGGTTACGGTTCACCAAAGGCCGGTACCGCCGGAGTTCACGGAGAACCTCTCGGTGAAGAAGGGCTCTCAAAGACCAAGGAATTCTACGGAATGTGCAAGGATGATTGTTTCAATATAACTGATGAGGTTGCAGGCTTTACTAAGGAGTTTATACAGTCAGGCTTGAAAGCCGAGGAAGCCTGGAACGGTATGTTCAAGAAATACGCTGCCGAATACCCCGGCCTTGCAAAGGAATGGGAATTGTGGCAGACCGGTAATTATGAAGAACTTCTGCTGAATGATGAGAACTACTGGAAGTTTGACAGCAAGCCAAACGCTACCAGAGCTATCTCAGGAAATATTATAAATTACCTGGCAAAGAAACTTCCAAACCTCGTCGGAGGCTCTGCCGACCTTGCTCCTTCAAACAAAACCTACATGAAGGATATGGGCGATTTTTCTGCTGCCGATTACAGCGGAAGGAACCTCCACTTTGGGGTAAGAGAGCATGGAATGGCAGCAATAGCAAACGCTATGGCTGTTTATGGCGGTTTGAAAGCATACTGCTCGACCTTCTTCGTTTTCACAGATTACATGAAGGGCGCTATGAGATTGTCCGCTCTTATGAATGTACCCGTAACCTATGTTATGACACATGACAGCATAGGTGTAGGAGAAGACGGACCTACTCACCAGCCTGTTGAGCAGCTTGCTGCAATCAGAAGCATACCCAACTTCATAGATTTCAGACCTGCCGATGCAAACGAAACAGCTGCCGGCTGGTTTACTGCAGTTACAAATCCATCCTCACCGACCTGTTTGGTATTGACAAGACAAAACCTGCCTGTGCTTGACATTGACGGTAAGGTGGCATTAAAGGGCGCTTATACACTGTTGGATTCAAAGAATTCTACTCCGCAGGTTATCCTCATTGCTTCGGGTTCTGAGGTCCACGCTGCTCTGGAAGCAGGAAAACAGCTTCAGACCGAAGGAATAGATGCCAGAGTGGTAAGCATGCCTTCAATGGAACTGTTCGAAAGACAGACGGCTGAGTACAAGGAAAGTGTATTGCCTTCCTCCGTTTGCAGCAGAGTTGCAGTAGAAGCGGCTACCTCCTTCGGCTGGCACAAATATGTAGGTCTGAAGGGCGAAGTCGTTTCCATAGACACCTTCGGAGCTTCAGGTCCTGCCGATCTTCTGTTCAAGCACTATGGTTTCACGGCTGAAAACATTGCTGCTAAAGCTAAAGCAGTTTTAGCCAAATAAGAATTTAAAAAGTTGATTAACAGCACCAAAAAATCCATCCGGGAACTCCGGATGGATTTTTTTATTTATAAATTATTTAGCGTTTTTTACATCTGCTATGACAGCAGCGCACGGTCATTTGCGAATTCCTCGCCGCTTGCCCTGCCGAAGCGCTGCAGCAGATCCTCCACAGTGAGCTTCTTTTTGTCCTCTCCCTTGATGTCCAGAATTATGCGTCCTTCATGCATCATTATCAGGCGGTTGCCATGTTTGATGGCGTCGCGCATATTGTGGGTGACCATTAGGGCTGTGAGTTTATCATCCTCAATAAATTTGTCACTGAGCTGGAGCACCTTTTCAGCGGTTTTGGGGTCAAGGGCCGCCGTATGCTCATCCAGCAGCAGCAATCTGGGCTTTTTCAGCGTGGCCATTAAAAGAGTCAGCGCTTGCCGCTGTCCTCCCGATAGCAGCCCCACTTTTGCATCCAGCCGGTTTTCCAGCCCCAGCTCCAAATGGCTGAGCAGCTCCTTATACAGTGTTCTTTCCTTGTTTTTGATCCCCCATCTCAGACCCCGGGGCTGTCCCCTGCGGTATGCAAGGGCAAGATTCTCCTCAATACCCATGTTGGCGGCAGTACCCCTCATGGGGTCCTGGAATACTCTTCCCAGCATTATTGCACGCCTGTGTTCGGAGTATTTTGTCACATCGGTATTATCTATCACTATTGAGCCCATTTCTATTGGATATACACCTGCCACGCAATTGAGCAAAGTTGACTTGCCTGCCCCGTTGCCCCCTATCAAAGTGACAAAATCACCTTCATCAAGCTGCAGGCTGACGTTGCGCAGCGCAACCTTTTCATTTACCGTTCCGGGATTAAAAACCTTATATATTCCATTAACCTGAAGCATTAGTCACCCTCCTTGATAGATATTTTAATTGGGTGAAGATATGTTTTGAATACCGGCAAAGCCAGAGCTATGGCCACCGTTATTGCCGTAAACAGCTTCAGATCATTTGCGGGCATACCCAATTTAAGTACGAATGCAATGATGATACGGTAGGTCATGGCACCCAGGGCCAGTGATAGAAGCCGGCTGAAGAAACTCTTCCTCCCGAAAAGCACTTCACCTATAATAACCGATGCCAAACCTATAACTATTGATCCCGTACCCATTTGGACATCTGCAAAGCCCTGGCTTTGTGCAATCAGCGCACCGCTGATTGCAACCAGACCGTTACTTATTACCAGCCCTATGATCTTCATCATATTGGTATTTATACCCTGTGCCCGGACCATGTGCGGGTTGTCACCGGTAGCACGTATGGCAGAGCCTATTTCGGTTCCGAAGAACCAATATAAAATTCCCACCACTGCCGAAACGCAGATAAAGCCTAAAACTATAACGGCATCTCTCGTACTCATGCCCAATTTTGTAAACGGCGTATAGACCGTATCCATACGCAGCAGAGCCACATTGGCCTTTCCCATGATATGGAGGTTGACCGAGTAAAGGGCAATCATGGTCAGGATTCCGGACAACAGCGCCGGTATCTTAAGCTTTGTGTGCAGCAGTCCCGTTATCAGGCCGGCAGTCAAGCCTCCCAACAGCGCAAGAGCAGTTGCCGCAAAGGGATTGACTCCGAGACTTATAGCCTTGGCTGCTATGGCAGCACCCATTGCAATACTTCCCTCCACAGTCAGATCCGCAATATCCAGAATACGGTAGGTTATATACACCCCTATTGTCATAACGGCCCATAACAGCCCAAGGGATATAGCCCCAAGAAATATATCCAACATTACATTCACCCATTTTCCATTCTATCTTCAAAGTTTGTGATTATATTATATGATAGCTTTTTGATTATTTACCCTTGATTACGTACTGTTCCAGATCCGCCGGTATCTTAAGCCCTATTTCATCGGCTACGGCTCCGTTTATTGCAAAATCAAAATTCTTGGAGCCTTCAATTGGCATTGTGGCAGGTGTTGCTTCACCCTTTAATATTTTAACCGCCATCAGTCCTGTCTGGTAGCCCAGATCCCTGTAATTTATACCCAGAGTGGCAAGCCCGCCCTTGTCAACCATGCCGGATTCCCCGCATATGACAGGTATTTTGGCTTTGGTGGTTACACCGCTTACAACAGGCATGGCTGAAGCAAAGGTGTTGTCGGTCGGTACATAGATTGCATCACACTGTGTGACTATTGACTGTGCCGCCTGTTGAACATCGTTTGAGTTGGTTACGGTAGCCTCGACATATGTCAGTCCCAGCTTCTCAATAGCTTCTTTGGCAAGCTTTGCCTGCAAAATGGAGTTATCTTCGCTGGAAGTATACATCACTCCCACCTTTTTTGCACCCGGCACCAATTTGACCAGCAAATCCATTTGTTCCTTAATTGGATTCATATCTGTGGTACCGCTGACATTTCCGCCGGGAGCAGTATTGGAATTTACAAGCTTGGCGGATTCGAAATCAGTTACTGCTGTTGCCAGTATTGGTATCTCCGTTGTCTTTCCTGCAATGGACTGGGCTGCCGGAGTTGCTATTGCCAGCACCAGGTCTGCTTTATTGCTTACAAAACGATCACTGATGGTAGAAAGATTGCTCTGATCACCCTGAGCATTCTGCAAATCAATGGTTATTTTTTCTCCATCCACATATCCATTGTCTTTCAAGGCTTCTATAAAGCCCTCCCGTGCGCTATCTAGCGCACTGTGCTCCATGTACTGAACGATACCGATGTTCAGCTTTTTTGTGTCAGCCCCATCCGTACCATTTGAGCTGCTGTTTGAACTGTTGTTTGCGCCGCAGCCTGCTACACCTGCCATCATGGCAACTACCGTTAATAACGCCAAACCCCTATTAATTTTTTTCATAACCGTACCTCCGTCCTACATTTAATTAATTTATTATTCAACCAGCTCATTTTGAGCTGCTTTGAACCACCGCTCCAGACAATAAAAAATCGCCTCCAGTAATAAACTTACAGGGGCGAATTAATATCGCGGTACCACCTTGCTTCATTGTTTGCACAATCTCACACGAACATTAGTAGTCTGTAACACCTAAATTCATACATTGCCAACGGTTAAATTTCCCCAGAACTGCGTTGTCGTCAGTTGGAATAAAGCGATTATTCCGCCTTCCTCCGCCTTGTCCTGAGAAAATTTTCCTCACAGGACAATATACGTTTTAGATGTTACAGACTACCAATATTGTTCTTCCACTATAACGGGCGGAACCCGAAGCCACCTACAGGGCATTTGCCTTTGAGCGCACAGCTCCCAAGATGAATTCACAATACCGTATCCTGCCTTCTTTCACCGGCCGAAGACTCTCTGAAGGATTTGGTAAAACTGTTACTGGTTCTTGATCATCGCTTTTTATATTCTATTGCATTTTTTAAATTGTATTTTTATAAATACTTTGTATGCGTTATTTTACTATACACATAAATTTATGTCAACCTGTAAATATATCTATTCCATCACAAAAGTATTTGTATCAATTATACTATTTTATCCCAATTAATCAAATGATTTTTTTCAAGAATGGGTCAAGAATGGGTGCTCAATTGTAAAATGAATTTCCATACCAGTTAATTCATTTTACTCTTTAGTTTTATTTTTATTGCCTTAACAGGGAATATGGATTCTTCCCTTACAAAATATACAAGCTGACCTTAAATGGTTGGCCTTCTTTTATATTTTGAGGGTCTAGCCGCGCGGCAATGAGCGCTGGGTTTGGGGCAGAGCCCCCGTTCCTTAAAGCCAGACTCCTTTTATATTTCATTGGTTTAAAATATTCTAACTGGTGGCTATGCTCCTAATACTGGTGGCAGATTGGGAGGAACCATGTCTAAATATTTAACCTATGAAGAACGCCTTGAAATTGAAGGCGGATTAAAGAACCACCTCTCCTTTGGAGCTATTGCAAACCTTATTGGTAAAGATCGTACTACAATAGCAAAGGAAATAAAAAAACACTCTTTTGAGAGAAAGTCCGGCTACAGTGGATGGGCATATAATGCCTGTAAACAACGTAGCAATTGCAAGGTCAAGTATATTTGTGGTAAAACCAATTGTAGAAGACCTTCTACTGTATACTGCAAGTTGTGTAACTACTGTAATGACTTCTGTCCTGAATATGAGGAAGAAGTATGCTCATGCCGTTTCAAACCTCCATACGTTTGTAATGGTTGTATGCAACTCCATAAATGCACACTCAAAAAATCAGTATATGATGCTGAAGATGCACACCTGGCTTTTTCACAAAATATTTCTGAATCCAGAAGCGGTATTCTTTCAAACGAAGCAGAGTTAGCACGCTTAAATTCTATTATTTCTCCACTTGTTAGAAAGGGACAATCCATCCATCAGATATATGCAACTTATGTGGATGAGCTTATGTGTAGTGAAAAAACAATTTACAACTATATTGATGCCTGCCTTTTTGATGTAAGGAACATTGATCTCCCTCGTAAAGTGAAGTACCGTCCTCGCTATAAAAAGCCCGAATTCAAAGTAGATAAAGGTTGCCGGATTGGACGTAACTATGAGGATTTTCAGACATTCATTGAGAAACATCCAGATATCTCTGCCGTACAGATGGATTCAGTTATTGGAAGCAGGGGTGGTAAAGTTTTATTAACTATACATTTTGTTGAAACCTCCTTTATGCTGGCTTTTTTACGGGATGCAAATACTTCTCAATCCGTTATTGATATTTTCAGTAATATCAGAAAAATCATCGGAAAGGAAAATTTCCAAAAGCTGTTTCCGGTAATTCTGACGGATAACGGGAGCGAATTTTCCAATCCAAAAG
>NZ_JHYD01000045.1 GCF_000621505.1 Ruminiclostridium cellobioparum DSM 1351 = ATCC 15832 | reverse complement strand
CGGAAGGCTATCTCTGCGCTTACATTACATCCGACGGGGAACCGGAGGAGAATGAAATAAAAAGAAGGCTTGAAAAGGAGCTGCCGGTCTATATGGTTCCTTCATATATCGTAAAGGTAGAGCGCATACCAATGACAACTAACGGGAAAGTAGACGCCAAAGCTCTTCCTGACCCAAAAAAGGGAAGGGGAATGAAAGAAGAGTACATAGGTCCAAGGGATAGAATTGAAGAAAAGCTTGCAGAAATATGGCTTCAGGTGCTGAATCTGGAAAGGGTAGGAATAGAAGATGACTTCTTCGGACTGGGAGGCCATTCCTTAAAGGCTATATTCCTTGTAAACAGGATACACAAGGAGTTTAATGTAGAGGTACCGCTGGGAAGATTATTCGAGACTCCAACGATTGCCGGTCTTGCAGAGTACATAAGAGATGCGGAGGAAAACATATATGTTACCATAGAGCCCGTTGAAGAAAAGGAGTACTATCCTGCATCATCAGCTCAAAGAGGGATATATATACATAATAAGTTTGAAGGTGCAGATAAAAGCTATAATATTCCTTTAGTACGAATTATTGAGGGGGATTTTGACAGGGTACGCTTTGATAAAGCTATCGAAGGTATGATTGAAAGACATGAGATATTCAGGACATCGTTTGATATTGTGGATGATGATATTGTACAGATAATACATAAGAAAATTGATGTTGAAATAATGTACAGGGAAGTAACAGAGGAGGAAGTGGATAGTATAGTTGAGAATTTCAACGAGCTCTTCGACTTAAACCGTGTACCTCTTTTCAGAGTAGGGTTGCTGAAAATATCTGACTATAGGCATGTATTTATGCTAAGTATGCACCACATCACCACAGATGGCGAATCATGGAAAATAATTGAGAAAGAGTTCCTCGATCTTTATAAAGGTATTGAACTTCCAAAACTGAGAATCCAGTACAAGGATTTTGCTGTATGGCAAAATAATTTGTTTTTAACAGATATGTTTCGAAGGCAGGAGGAGTATTGGTTAAGTAAATTTTCTAAACCTGTCCCAGAACTCAATTTGCCAATAGATTATAAAAGACCCGTAGTGCAGAGTTTTACGGGAGATAGTATCACCCATCAGATAGATTACGACCTGATAAAAGAAATTTGTAAAATAAATTCCCAGACCAAGACAACCACTTACATGCTCTTCCTGGCGGTATATAACATACTTCTTAATAAGTATACCAAACGTGAGGATATTGTTGTTATCACTCCTGTTGCAGGTAGAACACATGCCGATCTGAACAACCTGATAGGTATGTTTGTAAATATGCTCCCCATGAGAAATTATCCCCAGCCTGACAAGACTTTTTTAGAGTTTCTTGAAGAAGTTAAAACAGAGGTATTGAAGGTGTTTGAAAATCAGGATTATCAGTATGAGGATCTTGTAGATAAATGCGGACTTAGAAGGGATGGTGCAATGAATCCCTTATTTGAGACATGTCTTACGGTGGAAAAATTTGATTTGCAGGTGGAAGCTGATGCTGAACTTGTTGACGAACTGAGTGTAAAATCATATCCGGTATTGAACAAAACGACGAAATTTGACCTGTTTCTTCAGTTTCTTGAGTACAGTTGGGGTACATTGCTGAATTTAGAGTACAAAGTAACGTTGTTCAGTAGATCCACTGCAGAAAAAATCTTACAGCATTACATTGAGATTTTGCACCAAATAGTAGCAAATACAAATGTAAAGATCGAGGACATTAAAATAACAATAGATACCGCTAAAACTCTTGAAGTAGTGATTGATGAGGGAGATTTTAATTTCTAAAATAAATTTAATTAGGAGAGAGATTTTATGTATACGCAAAAGCTTTCAAATCAACCAATGAAAAATGGATTGGAAAATCAAAAGGTTATGTTGATGTTATTGCCCTTTTGGACACCGCTTATTCCACCGCTGGGTATATCATGTTTAAAAAGTCATTTAAACAAGCACGGATACGAAGTTGTCCTGGATGATATCAATACGGATTTGGAGATATCAGAAATCTATTATAATTATAACGATGTTCTGAATGGATTTATACCAAAAGAGAAGCAGGGTAATTTTTATAATACTGCCCATAAGGTTCTTCGCAATCATGCAATGGCTGCAATAAACAATCAGGAAAAAAAGAAATATTATAATTTTGTAAAATTGTTGATATCAAAGCATTATTTTACCGATATAAATGATCAGCAGGTTGAACAGTTAGATACGATATTGAAATCCTTCTATTCAAAGCTTGAAAAAAATATCCTTCAAGCACTCGAGGAGCATAAACCCGGGATTGTTGGCATTTCGGTATATACAGGAACTTTGCCTGCATCACTTTTCGCTTTTAAATTAATCAAGGAAAAATGTCCGGAGATTAAAACGGTCATGGGGGGAGGCATCTTTGCTGATCAGCTCTCTATTAATTCACCCAATTTCAAACACTTTACAGAGAGGTATGCAAAATATATTGATAAAATCATTGTCGGCGAGGGAGAGGACCTTTTACTAAAATATTTACAGGGAAAACTACCGAAAGACCAAAAGGTATTTACACTTAAGGATAACGGCAATGAGACTATTGACATATCAAATGTGGAGGTTCCTGATTTTACCGGCCTGGACGTGTTGAGCTATCCTCAGTTGGCAGTATATGTTTCAAGAAGCTGTCCATTCCAGTGCAGTTTTTGTTCGGAGACAGTTCAATGGGGAAAATACAGAAAAAAGGGCTCAACTCAGATTGCTGACGAAATGGTGAAACTCTATGACAAATATAGATTGCAGTTGTTTCTCTTTGGAGATTCATTGGTCAATCCTGTAATTGACGATATTTCTGCAGAACTTATTAACAGGGAGCTCTCACTCTACTGGGATGGATATTTGAGAGCGGACAGGCAAGCGTGTGACGTAGAGAAGGTACGTCAGTGGCGACGTGGAGGATTCTACAGGGCCAGATTAGGGGTTGAAAGCGGCTCACCGAAGATATTGGAGCTTATGAGTAAAAAAATAACACCTGACTTGATAAGGGACTCGGTTAAAACACTTGCCGAAGCTGGAATAAAAACGACTACTTACTGGGTAGTGGGTCATCCGGAGGAAACAGAGCAGGATTTCATGCAGACACTGGATTTAATAGAGGAAATTAAGGATTATATTTATGAAGCAGAGTGCAATCCATTCCAATATTTCCCCAGCTCACAGATTGATTCTGATTTTTGGGCTAATAAATATGGTGCAGCTTTGTTATTCCCAGAGGACGTGACGGATATGATCGTGACTCAAACCTGGACTTTAAATGTAGAGCCATCATGGGAAGAAATTTACCGGAGAGTAATTAGGTTTGTGGAACATTGTAAAAAGTTGGGCATTCCAAATCCTTACACATTAAGAGAAGTATACTTGGCGGATACAAGATGGCAAAAATTGCACAAGAATGCCGTGCCATTAATTACTGAATTTAAGAACAGAAAAGTTTTCATTAATGAAAATAAGAAGTATCTATAAAAAAATGTGTCCTTACATTATTAAATAGCGGTTATCGACGTTTTTGAAAGGGAGTAAATAGAATGAGCGATAATTTTATAAATAGCATAATTGACAAAAGTGAATATTTAGAAAGAGAGAGAGAGTACTGGATGGGAAAGATGGCTGGTGAGGTGACCCAAAGCGGATTGCCTCATGATAACCATTTAAACAGTCTGACGCAGGTAGAGAAAGAGAGTGTTAGCTACAGCTTTCCACAGGAACTATCCTCAAAAATCATTAAATTAAGTAATAATTCAGAACAAAGGCTATTTACCATCTTGTCGTGCGGCTTGAGTGTATTGCTTTATAAATACTCTGGTAATGAGGACATATTATTTGGGACTCCGGTTTTTAAAAAGGATATAGATGATGAAGTCATAAATCTTGTTTTGCCTATAAGAAATAGAGTTAACGGAAATACCATGTTCAAAGATTTGTTGTATGAGGCCAGACGAGTTATTGAAGAGGCTATAACAAATCAGAATTATCCTATTAGTAAAGTGATGGAATACGCGGGGATAGAAGTTCCTAAAGATTGTTTAGCCTACTTCGAAATAGCTGCCATGTTGGACAGTATCCATAATAAGAGATGTCTGGATAAGGTCCGGTGTAATCTTATTTTTTGTTTCTCAACTAAAGACAATGGTTTGGAACTCTCCATTGAATACAATCCGGTATTATACCGGGGTTTGATTGTAGATAATGCCGCTGCCCACCTGATAAATTTACTGAATGTAGTCCTGCAGGATGTAGCGTTAAAGATTGCTGAAGTTGAAATACTTGGAGTAGAAGAAAAAGAGAGGATTTTATACGGACTGAATGATACCTGTACAGATTACCCTAAAGATAAAACCATTATAGAACTCTTTGAACAACAGGCCATTCTTGCACCGGAAAATGTGGCTATCGTAGATGAGGATACCAGTATTACATATAAAGAATTAAACAATAGAGCAAACAAAATTGCCTTTTTACTAAAGGAAGAAGGTTTGACCATCGACAGTGTGGCCGGTATTATGTCAGAAGGCTCAAAAGGGTTTATTGTTGGAATACTGGGAATATTAAAAGCTGGAGGAGCATATCTGCCTATTGATGCGAGTTATCCATCAGAAAGAATACGGTATATGCTCCATGATAGTAATGCAAAAGTTTTACTGGTTTCAGGGCAGCCAGACTATAAGAATATTGACTTTCAGGGAGTAGTTATAGATTTGGATGACCAAGCATTATACTCGGGGGAATGTTCTTCTCCGGAAAGAATTAATTCACCTGAAAGCCTTGCTTATGTTATTTATACTTCTGGTACTACGGGCAAGTCTAAAGGGGTGATGATAACTAACAAAGGATTGGTTAATTATGTATGGTGGGCAAAGAAGGTGTATACAAATGGTGAAAAAGTAGATTTTCCGCTGTATTCATCAGTATCATTCGATTTGACAGTGACATCCATATTTACACCGCTAATTTCAGGAAGTAAGATACTTATTTACAAAGGGCAGGACAAGCTGCAATTAATCAGACGTATTATTGAAGAAAACAAGGCAGGGATAATAAAATTAACGCCAACACATCTTAAATTAGTGGAAGAAATGAACTTTAAAAAGACGCAGATAAAAAAGTTAATTGTGGGAGGAGAGGACCTCAAAACCGAACAGGCAGAGGTTGTTTACCAGAGATTCGGTGAAAATGTGGAAATATATAATGAATATGGACCTACCGAAACAGTAGTGGGTTGTATGATTTATAGATATAATCCTGAAACTGATAGAAGGGTATCAGTACCTATCGGAAAACCGGCGGATAATGTTCAGATATATATTCTGGATAGAGATCTGAATCCTGTACCTGACCTTGTAACGGGTGAAATTTATATAGCGGGGGATGGTGTTGCAAGAGGATACATAAATAATAGTGAACTCACAGATGAGAGATTTGTATTAAATTCCTTTATTCCTTTTAAACGAATGTACAAAACGGGAGACCTTGCTAGAAGACTTGAAAACGGTAATTTGGAGTACGTAGGGAGGGCGGATCGTCAGGTAAAAATAAGGGGATACAGAATAGAATTGTCTGAAATAGAAAACAGACTCTTGAGTTTCAGCGGTATGAAGCAGGTTGTAGCTACGATGAAAGAGGACAATACCGGTAATAAGTATATCTGTTGTTACTTTGTCGCAGATATGGAGAAGCATGAGCCTGAGTTAAGGAATTACCTTTCACGAGAATTGCCCCAGTATATGATACCAGCTTATTTCGTTCAACTTGAAAGCATACCGGTATCATCAAATGGAAAGGTAGAGGTAAATCTATTACCATCTCCAGTAAAAACAGCGCATGTAGATTTTGTGCCCCCTAGAGATGAAATCGAAGAGCAATTGGTACGGATGTGGAAGGATATACTTAAAATCGATAATATTGGTGTGTACAATGATTTCTTTGAATTTGGAGGTCATTCATTAAGAGCTACAGTTTTAATCAATAGGATAAACAAAGAGCTAAATGTTGAGGTTCCTCTGGGAGAAATATTCAGAGAGCCAACTATAGCTGCAATTGCTCAATACATTAAAGATTCTGATGAAAAGCTGCATATAGCTATTCAACCAGCAGAAGAAAAAGAATACTATCCGGCATCGTCTGCTCAAAAAAGGTTATATATACTCCACCAATATGAAGGGACAGGAGTCACCTACAACACCCCTGTAGTAATGACTGTAGACGGAGATTTGGATGAGGGACGTTTTGAGGAGACAGTGGAGAAATTGGTTCTTAGGCATGAAGCCTTCAGAACTTCATTTGAACTGGCAGGTGAAGAAACTGTACAGAAAGTACATGAAAAAGTTAACTTTAAGATTAGTTATATTGAAATAAATGAGAGCGAGATTGATCAAACAGTCCAGAGCTTTATACAGCCGTTTGATTTAAGTAAAGCACCTTTATTAAGGGTGACGCTGGCAAAGATAAATGATACCAAGCATGTATTAATGTTTGATATGCACCATATAATAACGGACGGCATGTCATTGAATATAATGATAAAGGAATTTGCCGACTTTTATAAAGGTATGGAAATTCCCGAACTAAAGATACAGTACAAGGATTTTTGTGAATGGCAATACAGACTGTTTAAATCAGGAGAAATAAACAGACAGGAAGAATACTGGCTGGATACCTTTAAAGGTGAACTTCCAATCCTTGACATTCCCACCGACTTCTCAAGGCCTCCAATGCAAAACTTTGAAGGAAATGCTCTGACATTCACAATAGATAAGACTTTGGCAGAAAGATTAAACAGTCTTGCTCTGAGGACGGGAGCAACATTGTATATGGTGCTTCTGGCAGCATACAATGTGCTGTTATCAAAATATACAGGACAGAATGATATTATTGTAGGCTCTCCGGTCGCTGGAAGACAGCATGCAGATTTGGAAAATGTAATTGGTATGTTCGTAAATACATTGGCCCATAGGAACTATCCTAAGGCAGATAAGACCTTTGAGCAATTCCTTCAGGAAATAAAGACCAATACAATCAAAGCTTTTGATAACCAGGATTATATGTTTGAGGAATTAGTTGAGAAACTGGATTTGAAGAGAGATGCAGGCAGGAATCCTGTTTTTGACACCATGTTTATCATGCAGAATACTCAAAATGTAGAAGTAGAAATACCTGGCCTGGTATTCAGTCATTACGGTTTCAAAAAAAGTATTGCAAAATTTGATACTGTTCTAACCGCTATTGAAATAGATAATGGCATATTTTTTGAGATTGAGTATTGCACAAGGTTATTCAACGAAGAAACAATTAAATCACTTGGAAGACATTTTGTTAATATATTAAGCCAAATAGCCGAATTCCCATATAAAACCATTTCTGAAATAGAGCTGCTGGATGATGAGGAAAAGAACAAGCTGCTTGATTTCAACAATACAAAGTTCATATATCCCAAAGAAAAACTGCTGTATGAATTTTTTGAAGAACAGGCCGATACAGTGCCAAACAATGTTGCGGTTGAGTGCGAAGGTATAAGTTTGACGTACGGTGAGCTCAATATAAGAGCAAACAGACTTGCCGGAATTCTTAGACAAAAAGGGGTAGAAGCAGGTAATGTGTTGGGAGTTATGGCAGAGCCGTCGATTCAAATGATGGTCGGGATACTTGGAATACTGAAGGCAGGTGGAGCATATCTGCCAATAAGCCCCGACTTTCCGGCCAAGAGAATTGAATTTATGCTTGCAGACAGCAAGGTAGATATTTTATTAATCACTGGCGGTAATCAAAATAAATTTAAGTTTCAGGGCGATATTATTGATTTGGATAAACAGGACTTAGAGTCTGGAAGTGGTGTTAATCTGGAAAAGATAAGTAAACCCTCAGATGTTGCAGTAATAATATATACCTCGGGTTCTACCGGTGTTCCAAAAGGAGTAATTCTGAAACATACAGGTATTATAAACCACATATACACAAAAATTGATGTGCTTGAAATTAAAAACCATCATATCCTTTGCCTTAATTTAAATATAACATTTGTAGCCTCCATTTGGCAGGTGTTTGCTCCATTGTTCATCGGGACAAAACTGGTGATATATCCTAAGAGTGTATCTAACGATGGATATTTGCTGTTTGAGAATATTGAGAAAGACAAGGTTTCAATAGCGGAGGTAGTCCCCTCACTTCTTGGAGCTTATCTTGAAAATATGGACCAAACAGGGAAGCTCAAACTGCCCATACTTGAAAAACTGATTTTGACGGGGGAAAAGATTACTTCTTCTCTAGTTAATGAATTTTACAGCGAATATGATATAAAGCTTATAAATGCTTACGGGCAGAGCGAATGCTCTGATGATACCATGCACTATCATATTCTGTATAATACAGACACTCGTGTTGTACCAATAGGTAAGCCATCTCATAATACACAGGTTTATATATTGAACCCTAGCCTTCAGCTTCAGCCTGTCGGGATTCCGGGAGAAATCTATATCTCCGGAGATTGCCTATCGTCGGGTTACCTGAACATGCCTGAATACACAAATGAGAAGTTTATACAAAACCCGTTTATTGATGATGCAAGGATGTTTAAGACAGGGGACACAGGAAGGTGGCTCCCTGATGGAAACGTAGAGTACATAGGGCGCATCGACCATCAGCTGAAGATCAGAGGTTATAGAATTGAGCCGGGTGAGATAGAAATAAAGCTGCTGGAATACCCAGCTGTGAAGGAAGCTGTTGTAATAGCCGGAGGGGATAAGAATGACACCCTGAGTGCATATATAGTTTGTGAAGGTGAACTGAATATTAATGAAATCAGAGAATTTTTATCAAAGAGACTTCCGTTGTATATGGTACCACAATATTACAGGCAGCTTCAGGAATTTCCCTTGAACTCTAACGGCAAGGTTGACAGAAAAGCACTACGGGATATTAAAAACGAGACTTACGCCGGGGTAGAGTACGTGGCACCGCAGAACCACACGCAGGAGCAGCTTGCATTAATATGGCAAGATATTTTAAAGCTTGACAGGGTAGGCATTAATGACAATTTTTTTGCTGTAGGAGGACATTCTCTGAAGGCAACTAAGCTGGTCTCTAGAATATTCAAGGAATTTAATGTAAAGATAACATTGAGAGAAGTATTTATGCTGCAGTCAATAAGGGCGCTTGCCGAGTGCATAGAGAACACGCAGCAAGAAGCATTCCATGCAATTAAGCCGGTTGAGGAAAGAAATTACTACCCTGTATCCTCTGCTCAAAAAAGGATGTTTACTATATATCAGATGCAGGGCCAGGGTACAGACTACAATCTCCCATTGATAATGGCAGTAGAAGGTACACTTGATAGGGAGCGTTTTGAGGAAACTATAAAGGCTATGATAAAAAGACACGAGGTTTTCAGAACTTCGTTTGAAATAGTTGAAAGTGAGCCAGTTCAGCGGATTCATCAAGAGGTTGAGTTCTCAATTTCTTATTTTGAATGTACGTGCGATGATGAAGCCAGGGCTGTTATACGGAATTTTGTAAGACCTTTTGATTTGGGACAAGCCCCATTAATTAGTGTTGGACTTGTACGGGTATCCTCAACAAGGCACATACTTATTTGTGATATGCACCATATTATTACGGATGGTACATCCATAGGGGTAATAATGTATGAGTTTGTAAAACTCTATGAAGGAATTCAGCTTCCTGAACTGAAAATACAGTATAAGGATTTTGCGGTCTGGCAGAATAATTTCTTAAATACAAACCTAGTATTAAAACAAAAGGAATACTGGATGAATATATTCAGCAGTGAAGTTCCGGTACTCAACATACCTACAGACTATCCAAGACCAGCAATACGGAGCTTTGAGGGAGATAGTTTCACCTTCGTATCAGATGCGGAATTGACCAGAAATTTGAATCAGCTTGCTTTAGAGACTGGTACTACGTTGTTTATGGTTTTCCTGTCGGTTTATAATATAGTACTGCATAAGTATTCAGGACAAGAAGATATTATTGTAGGTACAGGAGTAGCAGGAAGGACTCATGAGGATTTAAACAATATTGTAGGAATGTTTGTTAATATGCTGGCCATGCGTAATTATCCCAAGGATGACATTACTTTCAGGGAATTCCTTCAGGATGTAAGATCAAGGGCACTTGAAGCATATGAGAACCAGGATTACCAGTTTGAAGAGTTGGTAGAAAATATAAGGATTAAGAAGGATTTAAGCAGAAATCCATTGTTTGACACTGTATTTGCATGGCAGAATATGGATATACCCTCAATCGGTATAAACGGCTTGAATTTTTCTTCCTTTGGAACGGGAAATGATGCGGCAAATTTTGATTTTACATTGAGAGCCTCAGAGTTGGATAATGTGGTAGTGTTTAGTTTGAATTACTGTACGAGACTATTTGCAAGAGAAACAATGGAGGCGATGGCTGGGCATATATTAAGTGCAGCGCAAGAAATAGCAAAAAATCCAGATGTGAAACTAGGACAGATAAATATTTTATCCACTGAGGAGAAACAAAAACTGCTGAAGGTTTTCAATGGAAACCAATATGAGTTGGACCTGGACAAGACCATTACTGAACTGTTTGAGCAGCAGGTGGAAAAAACACCGGATAATATTGCTCTGATTTATGATGATACAATACTAACCTACAGAGAATTAAATCAAAAGGCTAATCGACTGGCTATGTATTTGAGAGAAAAAGGTGTGGGACCTGAAACAGTTGTTGCAGTGATGGTTGAACGCTCACATGATATGGCCATAGCAATACTTGGTATATTAAAATCAGGTGCCGCATATATGCCTGTAGATTTTAGCTATCCTGAGGACAGAATTTCATATATGCTGGAGGATTCGGGTTCCAGAATACTGGTTACGCAAAATCATTTACTGAGCAAGGTAAACCGATTTAATGGTGAAATTATAAACTTAAGCAGTGAGGAATCATTTATAGGTGATGGCATGAATCTCGCCAAGGTGAATTCATCTAAAGACCTTGCCTATATCATATATACTTCGGGTACTGAAGGTAAGCCTAAAGGTGTCATGGTTGAACATCGAAGCATAAGCAACACAATTCAATGGAGAAAGAATGAATATGCACTGAACGAGGCAGACGTTGTTCTGCAATTATTCTCACATACTTTCGATGGTTTTCTTACCAGCTTTTTTACACCAATTGTGTCTGGAAGCAGCGCTGTAATTTTACTTGAGAAACATTCCAAAGACCCGATGGCAATGGCTGGTTATATTCAAAAGTATAAAGTAACACATTTTATTGCAGTTCCACACCTTTATGATTCCATACTGGAATATACGTCTGCAGAGGATTTACACTCCCTCAGATTAGTAACGCTGGCTGGGGATAAGGTAAGCTCCACTCTGGTTACAAAAAGCAGGACCAAATCCAGCAATATTGAGCTGATAAATGAATACGGGCCCACAGAGAACAGCGTTGCAACAACCATATGCAGAAATTTAGAGTCAGACAGGATTATTTTTATTGGAAAATCTATTGCGAATACTAAAGTATATATACTTGGAGAAAATAACACTCTGCAGCCTATAGGAATAACCGGAGAACTTTGTATTTCGGGTGAGGGGTTGGCAAGGGGATATTTGAATAGGCCTGAGCTTGAATGTGAGAGATTTGTTAAAAACCCATTTGAACCCGGCAGTATGATGTATAGAACAGGCGATTTGGCAAGATGGCACGCAGATGGAAATATAGAATTTTTGGGAAGGTCGGATTATCAGGTTAAAATAAGGGGATACAGGGTTGAATTAATGGAAATTGAAAACGCCATACAGCAGCATCCCCTTGTAAAACAAGCAGTGGTGCTTGATATTGACGACATGGACGGAGATAAGAGCCTTTATGCATTTTATGTTTCTGACGAGGATATAAACCTGCAGGAACTGAGAGAATGCTTGTCCGGAAGTTTGCCGCATTACATGCTGCCTTCGGCATTTACCAGAATAGACAGCTTTCCCGTGACTGATAACGGTAAGATTGACAGGAAGGCTTTAGCCAAATTTGATGTAAAAGAGCCGGCAAAAGATGGGGCAGATTTTAATACTCCGCAGAATAAAATTGAAGAAAATCTTGTGAAACTATGGGCAAAGGTACTATCAACTAATGAAGAAAGAATAAGTACAACAGATGACTTCTTTGAAATCGGAGGGCACTCATTACGAGCCACCGCTTTGCTGAATGAGATACATAAGGAATTCAATGTTGAGGTACCTTTGGGGCAGTTGTTCGAAAAGCCTACCATCAAAGATCTTGGAGAATATATTGATCTGGCTGGGAAAACAGCATATCTGTCTATTGAAAAAGCTGAAAAGAGAGATTACTATGCTGTATCTGCTGCACAGAAGAGACTTTATATACTTGACAAGTTGGAGGGGGCGAATACTGCTTATAATATTCCGATGGCAATGATGGTTGATGGACCGCTGGATATTGAAAGACTTGAAGAAACCATTAAAAAGCTTATAGATAGGCATGAGGCATTAAGAACATCCTTTAGCTTCATTGATGAAGAAGTAGTACAAATTATACATGATAAGGTTAATTTCGAAGTTGAGCTTTTGGAAAAGGATGAATCAGAGATACAGGGAGGTATTAATGCATTTATCCGACCTTTTGACTTAGCTGTGGCTCCATTGATAAGAGTCGCTCTTATAAAACTTTCCAAGGACAAACATATACTGATGTGGGACATACATCACATTGTTACTGATGGTGTGACAATGGGAATTATAACAAGGGAATTTGCCGCAATTTACAGTGGCAGAGAATTACCGTCCTTAAGGCTTCAGTACAAAGATTTTTCAGAGTGGCAGAACAGCATCCTTCACAAAGAACTGATGGATGTACAAATGCAATATTGGCTAAAAATCTTTGAAGGTGAGATACCTTTACTTGATATGCCTACAGACTATCCAAGACCATCAGTACAGAGCTTTGAGGGTGATACCCTTGGTTTCAGAATAGACAGGGAACTGGTTGAAAAGCTCCATACTATTGCTTCTGAGACCGGGACGACAAATTATATGGTTATTCTGTCAATCTATAACATAATGTTGTCAAAGTATACCGGTCAGGAAGATATAGTGGTGGGTACACCCATTGCAGGACGTCACCATGCTGACTTGGAGGAGGTTGCAGGGGTATTTGTAAATACTCTTGCAATGAGAAATTATCCGCTTAAAGAATATAGCTTTTATGAATTTTTGGAAAAGGTCAGGGATAATTCATTAAAAGCATTCCAGAACCAGGACTATCAATTTGAGGATCTTGTAAATTCTCTGGAACTTAACAGAGATATGGGAAGGAACCCATTGTTTGATACAATGTTCTCGCTGCAAAACAATCAAGGTATGGAGATATCCATAGATGGATTAGTGTTTGGTTCTTATGGCTTTGATAACAGGATAGCAAAGTTTGATTTAAGCTTGTACGCTATAGAGGACGGAGATAATTTGGACTTTGCTTTTGAGTTCTGCACAAGGCTTTATAAACGCGGCACTATTAAACGGATGTCAGACCATTTTGTAAATATCATAAAACTAGTTACTTCTAATCCTGAAATTGTGCTTTCAGAAATTGAACTTATAAGCGGCGCTGAAAAAGAAGAAATCATTGGCGGATTTAATAATACCAGAAGTGAGTATCCAAGGGAAAAGACATTAAATGATTTGTTCAATGAACAGGTTCAACGGTTCCCCAACCGGGTTGCAGTGTGTTTTGGAGATTTAGAACTGACATATGCAGCTCTGAATGAAAAATCCAACAGGCTTGCCAACATGCTGAGAAGAAAGGGAGTTAAACCAAATACTATTGTAGGAATTATGATGGAACGCTCTCTGGAGATGATGGTAGGCATCCTGGGTATTTTAAAAGCCGGCGGAGCGTACATGCCCATAGATCCTGGCTATCCTCACGACAGGATAAGGTTTATGCTGGAAAACAGCGAAGCAGGAATTCTGCTTACACAGGAACGCTATGCAGATAATACGGATTATCCTGTAGATATCATAAACATTGAGAACGATTCCCTGTACAGTGAGAATGAGGAGAGCATTGACAGCACAAATGCGCCTGGTGACCTGGCATATGTAATTTATACCTCAGGAACTACAGGAAAACCAAAAGGAGTTATGATAGAGCACCATGCTGTTATAAACAGACTTAATTGGATGCAAAAGCAGTACTGCCTTGATGAAAATGATGTGATACTGCAGAAGACCCCATATACCTTTGATGTATCGGTTTGGGAGCTTCTTTGGTGGTTTTATGCAGGTGCAAAGGTTTGCTTTTTAAAGCCTGGAGGGGAGAAAGATCCGGATTGCATCATCGAAACAATTTATACAAATAAGATAACCACATTACACTTCGTACCTTCGATGTTGAGCATGTTCCTGGAGTATCTGGAATACATTTCACACAATGACAAATTATCCAGCTTGAAGAGAGTTTTTGCCAGTGGAGAAGCATTGGGACTCCAGCAAGTAAGAAAGTTCAATAATCTTCTCGGCGAGAAGTTAGGGACTAAGTTGCATAATTTGTACGGTCCTACTGAAGCCACAGTAGACGTCTCATACTTTGATTGCTCGGAGGCGGAGAATTATAGCACTGTGCCTATAGGTAAACCCATAGACAATATAAAGCTGCTGGTACTGGATAAAAATAAAAAATTGCAGCCCGTTGGAATTGCAGGCGACTTATACATAGCCGGAGCCGGATTGGCAAGGGGTTACCTGAATAATCCGGAATTAACCGAAGAAAAGTTTATCCCGAACCCATATACTTTCGAAGATGATGATACTCCAGGTTTGGATAGGATGTATAAGACCGGAGATCTCGCCAGATGGCTTGAGGATGGAAATATTGAATATCTCGGCAGAATAGATAATCAGGTAAAGATCAGGGGCTTCAGAATTGAGCTGGGAGAGATAGAAAAATGCATCGAAGAGCATGAAAATGTTAAAGAGTGCATAGTTGTTTCAAGGGATGACGGTTTCGAAGGTAAACAATTGATAGCATGTTATACAGCCGACAGTGAATTGCTTGTATCAGAACTATATATTCACCTGTCGAAGACCTTACCGGAGTATATGATTCCGAATGGGTATATTTACTTGCCAGCCTTCCCTGTTACTTCCAACGGAAAGGTAGACCGTAAGGCTTTACAAGCTTTATATAATGAGAGAGTAATACTTCGAAATCAGTATGCAGCTCCATCCACAGAGATTGAAAAGGATTTACAAGGCTTGTGGGAATATTTACTTAATATTGATCTGATTGGAGCAAATGATAACTTCTTTGAAATAGGAGGTAATTCACTATTGGCTATTAAGCTGCATAGCCAGATAGAAAAGAAATACCCCGGAGATGTAAAAATAGCTGACATCTTTTCCTATCCTACCATTTCCAAGCTGGCGCTTCATATAAAAAGCAGGGGACATAATGCTGCAGCCTTAATGGAATTGGATAAGATGATACTGCCTGATGAGTATTTTACAGATGTTGAGCAGGAGGAAGACATATTAAAGGTGAGGTTTGAAGATTCTGTATATGACAGACTGAAGATACTGGCATCAAGGGAAAGGGTCGAATTACCGGATATCCTGATGAGCGTTTTTGCCTGCGTGCTATCAGATGCCTCTGGGCTTAAAAGTTTTAAATTACATTCGGCTGTGCATACGGATAATCTTGTAAATATTATGGATATAGGCCTTAAAGATTTAGAGGAAATTGACACTATGCTCAGTCAAGTAAATGAACAGCGTTTAAAAGCGGGTACTAATCATCTCTTTTCACAACTGGATTCAATAATTGTAGAAAAGGAAAAAAACCAAATAATACCGTTGTTTGTTTGTGATTCGGCTTTGCATGGCAATCTTTTGGGGGTATATGATATTATTCTATCAGCCTGTGAGGATAATGAACTATATATTACCTGTGAGTTTAATGCTTCAAGGCTAAACAGGGATAAGATTGAAGGTATGTTATATCATTATGCAGAGCTTATTCAGGCTTTGTCGAGTTACACATTTGCTGACTAGATTTTGTACTGATATTTAAATGGCTTATATGATTCGGAAGAGGTGGCAGTGGAGGCTAGAGCAGAAGCTGCGGGAGGAAGGCACATGCCCCGACATGGACAGGAGTTTTGCGCTTGACATAAACGGAATGACAGTGGAAGGAAAGTTGACCCTCACCTTCAGCTATAACAGGAAGCAGTACCGTGAAGAGACCATAAAGAGCCTTGCGTAAGTGTACAGGAAAAACCTGTGTGAAATCATTGAGCACTGCATGGGTAAAAAAATCTGCGAAGTGACACCGTATGATGTGGGGGATGAAGAGCTTAGTTTGAAAGAACTTGAAAAAATAACCAAATTTTACTATAATGCATATGAGGAATGATTAGTGGGGGGACATGTAAAATGGCTAGCTTGAGAGTGTTAGGCGACAATGAGGTACCAACCAAAGAGAGGTTTAAAATGGAGAGTGTTTCCAAAAAGGATATCGCCATTATAGGAATGGCGGGAAGATTTGCCCAAGCCGACAGCATAGAAGATTATTGGAACATTCTTAGGATGGGAAAGGATTGCATCAGGAATATCCCCGAGACGAGGAAAACAGATTCAGATGCTTTTTTAAGCTTCCAAGGTGTAAATACAGAGGATATAAAGTATAGAGAGCTTGGTTATTTGAATGAAATAGACAAGTTCGATTATAAGTTTTTTAATATATCACCCAAAGAAGCAAGTTTTATGGATCCCCGTCAGAGATTGTTTCTTGAAACGGTTTGGGGAACTATCGAGGATGCGGGCTATGGAGGCGGCAGACTTGCGGAAACCAATACAGGTGTATTTGCTAGCTGTGGCGATGACCTGGTTTTGGACTATAAAACTCTTATATACCTTGTCGCTCCGGAAATGCTTGTTTCCTCGATGCCCGGAAATTTACGTTCTATTGTTGCAAGTAGAATATCGTATCTCTTGGACCTGAATGGGCCATCACTGATGGTAGATACAGCTTGCTCATCTTCATTGGTAGCTGTGCACCTTGCATGCCAGGCTTTAAAAAATAGGGATTGCGAGTATGCAATTGCTGGGGGCGTGGACTTAAGCCTTTTAACCACTATGGGTAATGTAAAAGATTCTATTGGAATAGAATCGTCAAATGGAAGATCAAAAACATTTGATGATAGTGCAGATGGTACCGGAGGGGGAGAGGGAGTGGTTGCTATACTTCTTAAACCATTGGCAAAAGCTGTAGCTGATGGGGATAATATCCATGGGGTAATAAAGGGAAGTGCATATAATCAGGATGGAAGGACAATCGGAATCACGGCACCAAGCCCGTTAGCACAGGAAAAGGTAATAACTAAAGCCTGGAAAGATGCGGGGATTAATCCAGAAACCATATCTTATATTGAAGCTCATGGTACAGGAACAGATCTGGGAGATCCTATAGAAGTTGAGGGAATACAGAGAGCCTTCAGAAATTACACGTCGAGAAAGCAATTCTGTGCAATAGGCTCCGTCAAAACTAATATTGGTCACTTGAATAGTTCTGCCGGACTTGCTGGGCTTGTTAAGTGTGTATTGTCGTTAAAAAACGGAAAAATTCCAGCTAGTTTACATTTTAATACACCAAATAAAAAAATCGACTTTGAAAATTCCCCCGTTTATGTTAATACGAGACTGACCGAAC
Source organism: Ruminiclostridium cellobioparum DSM 1351 = ATCC 15832 (assembly GCF_000621505.1). Classification (GTDB taxonomy): domain Bacteria; phylum Bacillota; class Clostridia; order Acetivibrionales; family DSM-1351; genus Ruminiclostridium; species Ruminiclostridium cellobioparum. Next base: position 37,978 of record NZ_JHYD01000045.1, on the reverse strand, counting down.
TTGAGGTGTCAGATACCCCGGCCAGATTTGGTGTAAGTGCCTTTGGCCTCAGTGGTACCAATTGCCATGTGGTCTTGGAGCAATATAAGGGTGAAGTTACACAGAGAACAAAAAACATTTCTGAGGCTAGAACTCAGATTTTTGCTTTGTCGGCCAAAAGTCAAGCCTCTTTAAAAAAGCTTGTTGAGAAATATCAGGCATTTTTTGAGGATTCAGGTGACACTATTTTAGAGGATATCTGTTTTACGGCAAATACGGGCAGGGGGCACTATAATTATAGGATTGCTATCCCATGCAACAGCGTGGATGATTTGAAACAGAAGCTTAGAACAGTCTCAGTTACAAGGTTCGATGATATAACTCCGGTAGGGGTATATTTCGGAAATTATAAGATAATTCCCTACAATAAACCCATTAAAGAAAAGGGAGAACTATTCGAGAGTGATAAACATAATCTGGATGAGTATGCAGCTGAAAAACTTAGTCAGATCATCGATAAAAGCTACGAAAACAGTTTTGATAGCCTGATAGAGGTTTTATGCAGCCTGTATGTGCAGGGTGCTGATGTGAAATGGGAAGTGTTGTATTCGCAAAATAGGGTGCGAAAGGTAAGCTTGCCTACATATCCTTTTGGACGTGATCGCTGCTGGGTTGAAATACCTGAAGTTAATAAAGCTGATATAAATGAGAATATTGAAGAATTTTTTCACAAATGTGAATGGCAGGTAAGCAAACAAGAGAACTGCACCATGAGCGAGGGGATAAAAGAAAAAATATTAATTTTTATGGACGAAAAGGGTATAGGTAAAAAGTTGGCCGCAGCTCTCCGTGAATCAGGTAATGACGTCATAGAAGTGAGTATTGGCGAAAGCTATGAAGTGCAGGATGAATACACCTATTTCATAAGTGAGAATCCGGGGGACTATGACAAACTTTTCAGTACCTCGGACTGTAAAGATATAAATAGGATTGTACACCTGATGTCGATCACAAATTCTTACAGTGAAGTCAGCACAATCCGGGATTTGAGGCTAAAGCTGGATAAAGGGGTGTATAGTATTTTTTATATCATTAAAGCTCTGTCAAATAATAAAATAAGGACAGATATCCGGATTCATCTAGTTTCGGAAAATGCTAATGAAGTTACGGGGCGCGAAAAAAATATATATCCTGAAAACTCTGCTTTGTATGGATTCGGTAAATCAATCCAGGACGAGTATTCCAATCTTCAATGCAGTTGTATTGACATTGATGAGAATAATATATCTGTAGAACAATTAATAAGTGAGATTTATGCAGACAGGAACATGTATATAACTTCCTACCGTGAAGGGATTCGCTATGAGTGTGTATTCAGGCGACTTGAAATTAAAAGTGGTCTTGAAATCAACAGTGAATCTGAAAATGGAATTGAAATAAAGACTGAAGGTGTATACCTCATAACTGGTGGACTGGGAGGAATAGGGTTTGAAATCTGTAAGCATTTAGCGCGGAAGTCGCTAATTAATATAGCTCTAATCGGCAGATCCGATCTGACAAAATATCAGGGAAATGGCACGGGTTCAAATAACGCTGAAATTTATAAAAGACTTAACGAAATAAAAGACCTTACCAGTAAGGGTGCAAACATTTTCTACGTTAGTGCCGATGTGTCTTCACTGGAGGATATGCAACTGTTAATCAATGATTTGAGGAAAAAGTACGGAAGAATAAACGGCATAATTCATAGCGCCGGGGTTGCAGGAGAAGGCTTTATCATCAGGAAGGAGGAAAAGGAAATAGCAGGAGTATTGGCTCCGAAGGTGTTAGGAACATGGATACTTGATAACTTGACAAGACAGGATGCCCCCGACTTCTTTATTTTGTTCTCTTCTATTACATCAATTTTCAGCGGAGGAGGACAAAGTGACTATACTGCTGCCAATTCATATATTGATTCTTATGCAGCATATGCCAATAGAACTGGACAGAATAAGGTACTATCAATTAATTGGGCTACATGGAAACAAGTTGGAATGGCTGTAAACTATGGCGTAAACTACGATGGAATTTTCAAAGCACTTAATACCGTTACGGCAATCCGTTGTTTTGATACAGCAGTTAGCAGTGGGCAAGCAAGAGTAATTATTGGTAAGCCGGATTATGAATTGAACAGAAATTATTGGGAAGCTCAGCGCTTTATAAAATTATCTGATCATATTAAAGTCAGACAGGAGCCAGATACCATTCTTCAAAAAGAGGTAATTGCTAATAAGGAGTATGAAGTTGAGATATCCGGTAAGAACCCTGAGGATATTTCGGAAAATGAAAAAATCACTGCGAAAATATGGGCTGAGTATATGGGCTTAAAGGAAATTAATGTTTATGATGACTTCTACGAAATGGGGGGAGATTCTATTGTAGCAACTAAAATCGTAAACAAAATTAAAGAAATTCTAAGTAAGAATGTTCTTGTAAGTGATTTACTCGATAATCCAACAGTGACAGGCTTCACTTCATACATAGAGGAACTTGGAAAAGAAAAGGATATTAAGCCGGCAGAAGATTCAGGAAGTTATCAGCTTGAGAAAACCGTAGGATTTAACCTGTCAAACTCCCAAAAAAGACTTTGGTTCCTGCAAAAAGTTAATCCTGATATGATAGCGTATAATGTCCCGTTTAATATATATGTAGATTATGAACTGGATATAGAAAAATTTAAAATGGCAGTAAATCTATTAATAGAAAGACACAGTGCACTTAGAACAATATTTGTAGAGTGGGAGGGGATTCCCCGACAGGTAGTTCTGAGTGATATGAAGCTTGACATGGAAATCATAGATATTACAGACAGTTCTGGGAATGGGAATGATCTCGATAAGATGCTTGATGATGATTTCAAATATATTTTTAATTTAGATAAGCCGTTAATAAGGATAAAAATTTATAGGCTTGAAAATCAGCATTTCTGCATACATTTTAACTTGCACCATATTATTATAGATGGATGGAGTTCATTAATATGTCAGGAAGAAATAATCGAAATATATAATTCTCTTGTTGAAAATAGGCAGCCCAAATTAATTCCTTTAAGTACAACTTATCTTGACTGGGTAAGAAAACAGGAAATCTGGCTGGAAAGTGCCGAAGCTGAACAGATGCTTTCTTATTGGAAAGATGAACTTTCTGGTGTGCTACCACTGCTCAACCTTCCTTTTGATTACTCTCGTCCGAAGTCAATGACCTTTAACGGAAGTTATGTAAAAATTATTATTTCTGCTGAACATACTACAAAGATCAGAGAAATGTGCGGGCAATTAAAGGTTACTCCCCATATACTTCTGCTGTCTGCTTATATTGTTCTTATGCACAAGATAACCCTTGACGAGGATATTATAGTTGGAATACCTGAGAGTGGAAGGTACAGCAAGGAGATAGAAAACGTTGTAGGTCTGTTTATAAATACATTTTGTATCCGAGCGAAGATTGATAACCAAATGACTTTAGTCAACATATTGGAGTATATAAAAATGAAAAACCTGCAGGCTTACGATAATTTCAATTACCCCTTTGATCTATTGGTAACCAAACTGAACTATGAAAGAGATTTTGGCAGAAATCCGATATTTAACACCATGTTTCAGATTTATCAGACTATCCCTCCAGAAAATGAGGGAGCCAGCCAATTTGATCTGAGCCTTTTTTGCATAGACTTGAATGATACAATTGAAGGTCGGTTTGAATATAATACCAACTTGTTTAAGAAAGAAACAATCGAAAGTATCAGTAATAATTTTTGCGAAGTTCTAAATGCTTTGCTGGATAACAAGGAGATAAGAATAATAGATATTAAGTTTAATAATGTTTACACTGTTGAAAAGGAAGATCGATCAATAAAAGAAGAGATTGATTTTGCTTTTTCCTGAAGCAGAACATAGGAATTAAAATTGGTTTTTAAGTATATCAGTTTGAATAGAGGAGGAGAGACGTTGTAATGAAGAAATTACCTGTGACTTTAAATACGAAGCTTACAACGGAATGTTGGACATTTACCAGGCTTGCTGCAATATTGTCATCACCGAAATATATTCCTTGGTTCATTGAAAGATTCATTTATTGTGTGGTTGATGAGAATTACTTTTTTGGGTACAGTCAGGTGGATTCACTGGAGGCTCTTTGTAATTATGATGAAATTATAACATGCAAAAATATAATCGATAAAACAAATATAGTTGAAAAAATAATTCAGGAAATTGACAATAATGGTTATGTTGTTCTTTTATGTGATTACTACTATGTTGAAGGAAGCAAAGAATATTTAGGCAAGCATCGGCTGCATAATATACTGATTTATGGTTACGACAATGAGTCAATGGAGTTTTGTTTCGTGGGATTTAGTATTAACAACAAATATTGGGCCGAACATGTCATCAAATACAATCAACTTGAAGTTGCTTTTCAAAGCTCATTAAGTACTATGTCTGAAAATATAGACGAATACATTGATTTATATAGGTTGCATTTACCTGCAACGGTTTTTTACTTAATAGACAGTTTCGACAGGCAGCCACGGCTTGAAGTTATATATGCATCAATAACAAAATGCTTGAGGGGAGGAGAAGTCTTAGTTCCTGAAACAGAAGGTGATATTTTTTGTTCGGGAGTAAGGAGATTCGGAGTTTCTATTTATAAAAGTTACTATGAAGATTTATACAATATTCTATTGAAAATGACAGGCGACTTAGCCACTTTATCCTTGGAAAGAATGGACCCGATCGAAGGAGCCTTGAAAGCACTGGCTGAAAATAAATCAAGACTTGTGTCTATTTGGAAATATCTTGATGAAAATGGATATGTTTCAATTTCCAAAGATGTAATAGACAGCACCGAAGCATTAGGTACATTGCTTGAACAGATGCATCAATTGTCGATAAAGTACTGGTATACACAGGATATAAAATATTTAGAATTAGTGAGATGTAAACTGATGGAAGCTGAAAAATTAGATATTTCAATTTTATCTGCTGTCCGAGACATTCTCTATGAATATATGAAAAGCAGGATTTTATAAACTATTTTTCTTAACCTGTGGCAACGGCTTTGTTGCATGTAAATGGAAGAAAAGGATGAATTTGCTTGACGGAATATATTAATGTTTAATACAATATATGAGGGGGAATGGATTATGAGAAAGGGTATTATCATATCTACGTTATTGATTATATCAGCGCTATTGGCATCTTGCAGCAACACTTCAAAGGAGCCCGTAAAAAATGTGGTTGCTTATGATAACTATAGCAAAGCGCCTGTTGAAGCTTTTGGTAGTATAAAGTGTCTTAAAAGCAGAGATATATATATCGGATTTCCAGCTAAAATTGAAAAGATTCTTATTAAAAACGGACAGAAAGTTAAAAAAGGACAGACTATAGCTACTATTAATATGCAGGAGTATGAATTACAGAAAAGCCAGAAAGAGAGTCAATATAAGCTAGCAGACCTTGAGTTGCAAAAATCAGAGGAACAGTTAAAGAAATTAAAGCAAATTATTAAGGTAGATCCGTATGATATGGAACAAATGTCCATTCAGCTTGAGGCAATGGAAAAGGAGTACGCTGAACTTCAAAGAGAATTAACTGAAAGTAAACAATTGCTGGATATGGGAGGTATCTCACAACAAGAATATAAACTGGCTGAAAAGTCGGTTAATCAGAAAAAAATTGATATTGAGAAGCTGAAACTTTCTATTTCAAAGGCCCAAAGTTCGGTTGATAAACAAAATAGTGATAATAAAGAAGCCGCCAAAATGATCGAAAATGATATTGAGGTTTTAAAGGAAAAAGCCCGTTTGGCGAAGGAAGATTTGGATAGTTATATTTCATTATTAAGCGAAGAATACATAAAAGATGGAACGATTATCTCAGATGTTGAAAATGGAAGCATTTCCGAATTAGGCTTTAAAGAAAATGATCAGCTTGACGGTACTAAGAAAATATGCAGCATTGTAGACTTAGATCAATTGATTGCTGAAGTTGATGTTAGTGAAGAGGATATCAAAAATGTAAAGTTGGATGCCCCAGTAAAAATAACACCAATAGCAGATAAATCAAAAAGTTTTAGCGGAAAAGTTTCATTTATTTCCGGTGATGGATTTACACAGAACGGTGAGATTGTTTTTCCTGTGGAAATAGAGTTTATTGATGGCGGAGGGTTTTTATTACCACAGTTAAGCATAGATGTCGAAATAAGTAATAATTAAATAAGTGAAAGAGTGATAATTTGAATATAAGCGGGAAGATAAGCGCAGTAAACATTTACAAGAGGTTACTGCCTTTTATAAAAAATCATAAAATATATCTGTCACTTAATATAATTTGTAGTCTTATTAGCTTTGCTATTCCATTAATGCTTGCATATTCTTTTAAAGGACTTACTAATGCCGCATTAAGTAAAGATTTTGAAAGTTTTTTCGGAGATTACTTTTATATATTAATTGCAGCTTTTGTTGCAAATATTCCGGTATCCTTTTTTAGGTCACTAACTCACAACCGTTTTGTTATTTATACTATTCGGGATTTGAGAAATTATGTATTTAATCATGTGGGTAAGTTATCCATACCATACCATGAGTCTAAACATTCAGGTGATTTAAATTCCAGATTGAATAACGATATCGGTTCGGTTGCGACGTCGCTGGAATATGTTAACAGTATCGTTTTTGAGCCTCTAATATTTGTAGGTGTTTTAGTTTATGATTTTACAATAAATTGGAAGCTTCTTTTAGCAACTGTAATTATGTTTCCTCTCACTTTGTTTGTAAACAATCTCCTGACAAAGGTATTTCCATACTATTCAAATATGATAGCCCGGGAGAACTCGTCAGCTAATATTCTAATACAGGAGACTATTGAGGGAATTCACATTATTAAATCATTTCAGCTTGAAAACTTATTTATTAAAAAGTTTAGCGAAACTATGTCAAATGTTTTCCAGTGGGGAAAACGTATTGAAAAGAGAAACATACTGATAACACCTTTAAATATTTTAACAATTATAGTACCTATGGTGGTGGTTAATATTTATGGTGGATATCTTACTTTTAAAAATGAAATAACTATTGGCGACTTTGTAATATTTTTGTATTTGCTGCCTTTCCTGACAGGTTCAATAAATAATATCAGGGGAATATTCAACATGATAAGAACGGCACAAGGAGCAATAATACGAATATTTGAGGTGTTGGACGAACCATATGAAGAAAACCTCGGAAATATTCAGACTTTGAATAATAATAACAATACGGCTCTGGAATTTGAAAATGTAGCATTTTCCTATAAGGATGATGTTGTTGTACTAAATGATATAAATTTCAAATTGCCTGCACGAAAGAAGTTAGTGATTGCAGGAGCAAGTGGAAGTGGAAAAACAACTCTTTTCAAGCTGCTATGTGGGTTTTATAAGCCATCAAAGGGGATAATCAAGGTGTTTGGTGAAAATATCAATGATATAAGTAAGAATTGTTTAAGAGAAAATATTGCTATAGTTTCTCAAGATACATATCTATTTCCTGTAACAATAATGGAGAACATTGCAATGGGAAGAAGCGGGGCTGCAGATGACGAAATTATAAAAGCAGCAAAGGCTGCCAATGCACATGATTTCATTGTGCAATTTCCAGAGGCATATAATACCATTGTTAGTGAGAATAGCACAAACTTATCAGGAGGTCAAAAACAGAGAATTGCTTTAGCTAGAGCACTTTTGAAGGAAGCACCATTAATACTTTTTGATGAGCCGACATCTGCCATTGACTCGAAGACAGAAGCTGACCTGCAAGAAAGTATGAAGGATTACCTTGAGGATAAGTCTGTAGTAATAATTTCTCATAGGCTATCAGCAACAAATGATACCGATGAAGTTATCGTCATAAAGGACGGAGAAGTAATTGGGAGTGGTAGGCATGAGTATCTGCTTAACACATGTGACTATTATAAAAATCTTTATACTATTCAGACTTCTGGAGATATAAATTAAGAATTAAGGAGCGTAGTATTGTGTGATTAAAAAGTTAATGAAAAATGAGTTTGTGAGAGTTTTCCGATTTTTTGGAAAGAGGTTTTGGATTTATGCACTGGCTTTACTTGGTGATCAAATTATAATTGCCATATGCTTCAATATTATTTTTGCATTTATAGTCAAAGACTTGTTCAATGCTGCTGCTCAAATGAATGGAGAACTTTTGAACAGGGCTGTTATCATTGTGTGTGTCTCAACATTGAGTGCATTCATTTTGCAACCTATTTGTAAGTATTTTTTCGGAGTCTCTGTAAGGAAAACTATGGTTGAAATCAGAATAAAAGTGTTCAGTAAACTACAGAAATTACCGCTAAAAAGTTTTGAGAATAGCCATTCGGGAGATTATATATCACGAGTTACAGGCGATATTGATACCATACAAATACTTTATTGGGGACATATTAGCAACTTGGTATTTTCAATTATTCTGGGATTGAGTGCAATGCTCAGTATAATGGCTATCGATTGGAGAATAGGTTTTCCTTTGTTAATTCTTGGTGTGCTTGTAACTATCACTAATACATTGTTCTCTAAATCAGTGAGAAGGGCAAATGATAAAATCAGAGTATTTTACAGTCATATGATTCAAAGTGTTGTTGATTTACTTTCCAGTGTACATTTATCTAAAATATTTCGACTTGAAAAATTAGTCAATGACAAAGTTGTAATGAAAAGTGAGATATTAACAGAAGAGTGCAGGAAAATAGGTAATACATATGCATGGCTAAACAGTATCAATGCAGCTTTTATGCAGCTAAGTACCGCAGGATTGCTAGGTGCAGGCGTATTTATGTTAATTAAGGGCTATATCGATATTGGTTCAGTTATGGCGATGTATACACTCCAAGGCAATATGTACGCTATGTTTAGGAGAATGGGCGGCTTCGTTGCAGATATTCAGAGTTCAATGGCAGGAGTTCACAGAGTTTTTGAAATTTTGGATTCAGAAACGGAAGTTGAACAGCAGGAGACTTTTATTCAGGATAATCTGGAACAGCAAGACTATTCAATCGAAGTTATAGATGTAAACTTTGCATATAAAGATACGGTAGTTCTAAAAAATTTAAATATGGTTATAGGTAATCGAAAATCAATTGCGCTTATTGGAGAGAGTGGTTCGGGAAAGAGTACCATTGTAAAGCTATTGTTAGGCTTTTATAGAGCATCAAGCGGTTGTATAAAGATTGGCGGTAGAGATATTAATGATTTTTCTTTAAAACAGTTGAGAAAGCTAATAGCATATGTGCCCCAAGATCCTGTTTTGTTTAATGATACGATCTTTAATAACATTTCCATTGGATGTGTAAATGCAACAGAAGAAGAGGTTACAGAGGCTGCTAAAGCTGCTGATGCTCATGAATTTATTATGAGTCAACCTGAGGGCTATAATAGTGTTATAAGCGAGAAAGGAAAAAATTTATCCGGAGGACAAAAACAGAGAATAGCTATTGCAAGGGCATTATTTAAAAATGCTCCCATTCTGATAATGGATGAAGCTACATCTGCTTTGGATTCTGAATCAGAAAGATCAATACAGAAAGCTTTAATAAACTTGGCAAGAGAAAGAACGGTGCTGGTTATTGCACATAGACTGACAACGGTTATAAACGCTGATGTTATATATGCCATTGAAAAGGGCAGTGTATCTGAATATGGCAGTCATGCAGAACTTATCAATTCAAATGGTTTGTATGAAAATCTTTTTGAAAAGCAGTTTGGCCAAATTTTTGCAGAGAATTGAATTATAAAATTTTTTAGTTAACTTAAAAAAATGTAGTGTTAAAGGGAGGGATTATCATGCCGTATGATAAAGCTATTGAAGTAATTGGATTACATAAAGTATTTAAATTAGGCCAGGTAGAGCTACCAGTACTCTGTGATGTAAACTTAAATATATACTCAGGTGAGTTTATATCGATTATGGGCGCATCGGGATCTGGGAAAAGCACCCTTCTATATTTGATCGGTGGGCTTGATAATCCAACATCAGGTCAAATAAAAATAAAAGGCAAGAGTATTTCAAGTATGAAAGATAAGGAAGCAAGTTCCATGCGAAGAAAGGATATTGGTTTTATATTTCAATTCTATAATTTAATACCAAATTTAAATGTAGAAGAGAATATAATGCTTTCCTTACTACTGGATGGTAAAAGAGAGAAGTTTTACAAAAAGGAACTGGATGAAATTATACACATTGTTGGTCTCGAAAGCAGAATGAAGCATAAACCAAGAGAATTATCCGGAGGTGAACAACAGAGGGTTGCAATCGCAAGAGCATTAATAAACAGTCCGGATATTATATTGGCGGATGAACCGATTGGAAATCTGGATTCCAAAACAGGAACGGATATTATGAACCTTTTACAAAGAATTAATAGAGAAAAGGGAAAAACTATCATACAAGTTACACATTCTATGGAGTCTGTAAAATACGGAGATAGAATTGTAAAAATTAAAGATGGGATTGTGCTTTCATAAGTTGCTCAATTTTTTTGTATGTTTTGAAATTTTTTACAACAAATGCATGATAAGAATCATCAGTGAAATAAAAAAAATGTAGTATATCAGTACCCAATTTTAGTATATATTCACGTACAAATTGTATTAGGAACGGTAAATCCTCACAATTGATATTAATGCTGCCTTTTAAGGATGCAAGGTTATTCTGCTTTAAATATTTATCAAACTCATCTATATCATTTTCATCATTACATCCGAATAAATCTGCTAAAATAAATCTACACCATTTATCATTGAAGTAGTGGTATATTGAATCTTCGCAGGTTACTATCTCTTGAATTTGGCTTATCACATAAGAGAATGCAAATTCTTCTGCACACCAATAGTGATATTTTTTATAAATAATATCAGACAAATTAAGCACTTCATCAAGAAGAGGTAAATATTTAGCATTCATTCCAATCACACCTGAATTATATTCACAGAAGGATAAAGATATAGAGTATTTTTTTTGCCCATCTGTTATAAAACCTGTCTTTTCCAAGTCGAGACACAACTTATATAGAGAAAAAGGAAAATCCGTTGGATATTTTTTGAAATATTCACCAAGGAACTTTAAATACTCTCTTATTGAGGGACATTTTGAAAATAAGATAAAACGATTATCATTTATTTTATCGAAAAGATGTTCAATATTCTTAATGTGGAAGGTATCACAGTCTATAAAAAGTACATTCCCAGTGTACTTTTCAAAAAAATACTGCAGGGATTTAATTTTTAGCCTGGGCATGTAATTAGTCCCATTAAGCCAGTCATCTAATGTACTATCTGATATTTTTTCATATATGATATTCCCTTCGTATTCCGATAATGCCTTTTTAAAAGGGATAACATTATTGGTAAATATTACGAGGCTTATTTCTTTGCCGGGATTACCATAAGAATTAATGTAAGATAGTATGGAATAAACAGCCATATTTATATATTTAGTCTCTCCAAAAGCACAATATAATAAATAGTTCATAATTTCTCTCCAATGCATGAGTTAATAATTTTGCAATTTCTTTTTATAGAACCATGAAGCAAAAATTAGTGATAAGAGATTGTAATAAATACTAAATTCCCTATTTGTTTTCCATTCATCTTTCAGCTTTAAATATTTAACAAATTATCTCTCTCCGAAGTGGATAGAACATATCGTCTGCTTTATAGCATCACTCTCAATATATATAGGCATTTGGGGTATTTTTAAATTGGAGTAGAGCTGGTTATGGTTTGTAGCAGATTAGTAATCAAGCTTTTTTCAGTTATAATATTGAGTTGAAATTTATTTATTATATCGCGCATCATCTTAGAATCTCTTTTTATATTAATTTTTATGAGCATATTTCTTAATGAGAAATAATCATTTTTTAAATCAGATAAGTTCCTTATTAAATTACAATTATCTAATATGTATCCTTGTTCAACCATATACTTAACTCTCATTTCCATTAATATCTTGTGTTCATACAATAAATGAAATGGACGTATATCAATTTCAGCTTTTTCTTTTGATTGATTCTCTAGTTCCCAAAAGAGTCTATTGATTGCATCAAATCCAAAATCACATTTTTGTTCGTCTAATAAGTCAACTGTTCTCTTAGAATGAAGATAACTATCTAATCCCAAGCGTACCTGTTCCAAATCGAAATTAGATGAAATATCATCTTTGAGTTTTAATAACCGAACATCTATAAGAAAAGTATAATCACCTTTTACATGCCAATAACCATTTTCAATTTCTTCAAATGAACATTCAGTCTTAATAAATTTACCACCTTGCAAGTTATCTGCAATATAGACTATATCCTTTTCCAAATCATAACCATAAATAAAGATTTCATGTGGGAAATGATAGTTTAAGTAATAATCTGATTTAGAAATATAATAACGATCCACGTATAAGAATAGATAATAATCTGAATTTACCGAATCAATAATCAGTTCTTTTAAGGATTTATTCCATTTATTTATTATTATACCTTGCGGTAATATATAGTATGCAATATTTGGACAATTACTCAAAAACATGTGATGATTGTCAAAAGCATATATTTTCCACCCACGAGCATATCTTATTTGAATAAAATTATTAAAAACCCATGGCCACATTTTATCCTGGATTATAGAAAATAAACTTCCATATGATGTATATGTACTTACAATCGGATCTTGCATATACAATGTTTTCCGATTCATTAATTCTCCTCCCTTATTAAACTCTCATTCCTTTAAGCATAGTCCTTTTACTAGTTTCAAAATTTTATGCGTCGAGTTTTCTTATTGGATCAAGTCATCCGGTATTATTGTGTCTAATTCTTCTGTTATGCTTATCGTTAAGGTGAACTTGATTGATAAGTTTGGTAGGCAAGTATATCTCTTTGAGTGTAGCTGTTGCTTTTTCTATGTGCCTATTGTATAAGTTTTAAACTATGTTAAAAGGTTTAATGGTAAATCCCACCTCCTGTGCAGTTTCATTTACTTGACGGGTTGTAAAGAGCGTGATAAGACATAATATTACCGTATACTTAGTTTTTCATATAAGATCTTACGATTTGATTTCACTGTAGTTTTTTACATGTTTCTAAAGGAATTTCTCACCTTAATTGGACCTGGGATTGTTTGTATATACAATAATACCCCTTATTTTACTTAAAAAGGGAATATTACAATGAGTATTGTATCACAACAGAATATCAATGGGAAGCAAATACTGAAAAAAATACTTCCAGTATTTTGGACAGTGAATGTACGATATATGAGCATTTCTGTAATAAAATAAGATGAGCTTTGAAAAAAGAGAACCTCTCATTTGAAAATGATTAAGCAAAATGTCCAAGTAATGCCCGTATCGTAACGAGACCTGTACAGTGTGCTGCTTTATTAAAATATTTTCTGACATGTGTAAACAAACTTACCTTCTTGGGCAGCCATGTCTTTTCAAGCCAGACGAATGAGCATATGACGATCTCCCTGTGTGGAGGAGCTTGTAAAAAAGTACCTATGTATAGCAAGAAGGGAGAAGCCGACTCTGTTGAAAAATTTGGGGTGAAACTCCCCTTATTTACTCGACTGAAAGGTGGGTATCTGAAATAATCAGCTACTTCCTATTCGATGTATAAAACACTGAAAGCCCTTGATTTACAAGGACTTTCAGATAAATTTTGGCGGAGAGAGAGAGATTCGAACTCTCGGACGGGTATTAGCCGTCACACGATTTCCAGTCGTGCGCCTTAGACCAGCTCAGCCATCTCTCCACATAAAATATTTAATTCGGCCTTAAGCCGCTTTTATATTTTACATTACACCATGGTACTTGTCAACAGCAAACTGTCAATAATCATATACAGGTATAACATTCCTCCTGACGCATGTATTGACAGTGTAATTAAACCCGATCAGGTATACAATATAGTTATGAAATACCCTTAACAATAAATTTAGCCGGCTGGATGGCCGGCTGTTTTTTTATCTTTTTTCGATTGGCTGTTAAAGCAATGTGTGTTATGTAAAAAGAATTACTTAATTTGTCCGGATAACTTTAATTTAGAATATGCAAAATCATATTGACTATTCAATACTTCATGGCAGCTAAGAAAGATATTTTCCTGTGAAACCCTTCGTATCTCGTTTATTTCCTCAAGATTTTTATACAGGCAGTCCTTTACATCCGGATCCAGACCTTTTGTATTCATTATGATATCAATGGCGGCATTGACAGATAGTGCACGCCGATAGGGTCTCTCTTCGGTCAATGCTGTAAACATATCACTTATGGCCAGTATTCTTGAACCCAAATCAAGTTCATCGGCCTTCAGCCTGAAGGGATACCCGGAACCATCCAGCTTTTCATGGTGAAAGGCCGCCCAGTTTCGGACTTTGCCAAGGCCGGGTATGGAATCTATAATTCTGTATGTATGGTATGTATGGGTTTTAATAATATTGTACTCATGCTTGTCAAGGGGCCCCGATTTCTCCAGAATCCTTTCAGATATGGCCAGCTTTCCAAGATCATGCATCAGGCCTGCGCAATGCATAAGCTCACAGTCTTCTTTGCTGAAGCCCAGCTTTGAAGCCAGACTGCTGGCACTGGTTGCAACTCCGATTGAATGGGTGGCAGTAAATTTGCTTCTGAAGTCGATTATCCTGTGTGCTACATTGGCAAACTCCAATAAACTCTTGTTGTTCAGGGTTACCAGGTAGGAGGACATTTCATTCTTGATCAGTTCATCAAGATAGGGATTGACAATATCAAACCAAAAATACGGCTTGGGTGCAAGAGTTTCAAATGCCTCTACAACTTCCGGCATAAACATTGTACCTTTACATCTTTCAACCTGATTAAGGATGAATTTTCTCTGATCAAGAATTTCCTTATTTCTATTGATAAGTATATCAATTCTGTCTGCCAGGTGGAGGACATGACTGGCTACAGGTATTTCATCAGTATGAAGATATCCTTCGTCCTGTTCTTCCCAAAAAACATGATGGAATTTGATTATTTCGGCAGCAGCCTTCAATTCTTCAGAATCACTGAGAATAAACCATCCCTTATAGCCATGGGAATGCCTATGTATTGACGAATTTCCGTAATCAAATTCGAATAATGAATTTCTTTCTGATACATTTACGGCACCGCAGTCATGCAGCAGGCTTGCCAAAACGATATCTTTCAGCTCCCGATCCGAAAAATTCAGTTGCTTTGCTATACTGAATGCTATATATGTGACTCTCTTGTGATGATTGGTCAAGCTGCGGTCAATTAAATCAATTGCGCCTGAGAGGGATAAAACCATATTTATAATTGGAATTTGAAGATCCATTTTACCACCTTTTATTATTTTATATATTAAATTATGACATAATATAGAATTATTTTACTATAAACCCATTGCATTTGGAATGAAATTTCAGATGAAATATCCATAAAAATGCTGGGCTATAGCTGGTAAAGTTGTATATACAGGTTTTATGCATTTTTTCCGATACAATACATTTGAGGGTATGGATTCCACGAGCTCTTTATGATATCATCAGTCGCCATTTTTCAGACCTTATTTCAGACCTTAATATTACAAATTAATACATTTTTCTTCAATTAACCTATAAACTTTAATCAAAAAATTTCGTATAATTTATATAAATAGCTGAGGGATGTTGACAGGGGGGAATCCGATTGCAGGAAGTGGAAAAATTGTTTGTTTATTTTACCATTTACAGCTTTATTGGATGGTTTTGTGAGGTTGTATTCTGTTCCTTTTTATCAAAAAGAATTGTAAACAGAGGTTTTCTGGCGGGGCCTGTGTGTCCTGTGTACGGTTTTGGAGCTCTTTTTATTATATGGCTGCTGGAACCTGTAGCCTTTAGTCTGCCGTTCGTTTTTATAACCGGTATGGCAATTACAAGCATTATTGAGTATATAACAGGCTGGCTGCTTGAGACTTTTTTCGGAACAAGATGGTGGGATTACAGTAATAAGAGGTTTAACCTGCAAGGCCGGGTATGTCTGGAGAATTCCATTTGTTTTGGAATGATGGGCGTCCTGCTTATAGAGGTCATTCATCCAATAACCGAAAAGCTGGTTGGGAACATACCCTATTCCTATTTGATGATTATAGACATTTTATTATTTGTAGTTTTTATCGTGGACAGCATCTTTACGCTTAATACGCTGGTAAATCTTAATGAGCGGCTCAGGAAGCTATATGAATTTACAGAGGAACTCCGTAAAAATACCGATATTCAGGAATGGTTCAATGAGCGGGAATTCCTGAAAAGCTTTGAAAAGCTGAAAATCATCATAGAAGAAGGCAAGGCCGGTATAAATCAAAAGATAGAAATAGGCAGAACAAGTCTTAATAACAAATTGGAGGAAAGTAAGGCAAATTTAAATCAGATAATCGAAGAAAGTAAAACAGGCTTTAATCACAAGTTTGAGGAGAGCAAACTGGAACTTAATAAAAAGCTGAGGGAAAAGTTTGAAGCCCTAACTGCCAAAAGAGGCAGCGGACACAGGTTAATCAAAGCTTTTCCTGGAAT
This sequence comes from Ruminiclostridium cellobioparum DSM 1351 = ATCC 15832, assembly GCF_000621505.1. Classification (GTDB taxonomy): domain Bacteria; phylum Bacillota; class Clostridia; order Acetivibrionales; family DSM-1351; genus Ruminiclostridium; species Ruminiclostridium cellobioparum. The sequence continues at coordinate 21,385 of NZ_JHYD01000045.1, read as the reverse complement.
GCGCAGCGTCAGGTATAACGCACAGCTGGGCCATTTGAAGGAAGCTCTGAAAGAATTGAAACAAAAGGTGACCAAGTAAGGAGTGGCTGATATTTAAAGCATCTGCTGAAGTAATAAAAAAATTTAATATTCAAAACACCTGCTGTTATGGGCCTGCAAGCATGCAGGCTTTTTTGCGGCTTTTTATTGACAGTGCTGTCATTAATGTATATACTGTATATGTAACATATATAACAGTATATACATCCGAACGGAGGATATAAGTGAAAATTATTATTTCAAATACCTCGGGTATACCCATTTATGAACAGATAAAAGAGCAGATCAAAAGTTCCATTCTTTCGGGGGAAATAGAAGAGAATGAGCTTCTGCCCTCCTTGCGCCAGCTGGCCAGAGATCTTAAAATAAGCGTTCTTACCACCACCAGAGCATATACCGAGTTGGAGCAGGAGGGATATGTGACAAATGTTCAGGGAAAGGGCTGCTACGTTATGGGAAGGGGCTCTGAACTGATCCGTGAACAGCTGCTGAGAGAAATAGAGGATAATCTGGTTTCGGCGATTAGATCAGCAAGAAGGGCGGGCGTATCAGAGGAAGAACTTGTAAAAATGCTTGGAATACTTATGGAGGAGGATGAAAATGAGTAATGTTATAGAAATAGAGGGCCTTTGTAAAAAATATGATAAATTTACCCTGAACAATATAAACCTTTCATTGCCGGAAGGGTATATCATGGGGCTCATAGGGCCAAATGGAGCAGGCAAGACTACAACCATAAAACTTATGCTCAATATGATAAAAAAGTCAGGCGGAAGTATAAAAATCCTTGGTATGGACAGTATTGACGACCAGGGCAGGATAAAGGAAAACATAGGCGCCGTATTCGATTCCAGTTATTTTGTACAGGACTGGACCATTAAGCAGGTGGAAAAATCCATTGGTATTTTTTATTCAACCTGGGACAGTAAAAAGTTTCATAATATGATTAAAAACTTTGGTCTGGATAAAAATAAAAAGGTTAAAGAACTTTCCCGGGGAATGCAGATGAAATTAATGGTGGCCTGCGCGTTGTCCCACGATGCCAGACTGCTGATTCTTGATGAACCTACCAGTGGGCTGGATCCTGTGGCCAGAGATGAATTTCTTGATATTTTATCTGAATTTATACAGGACGGTAAAAGAAGTGTGCTGTTCTCTACCCATATAACCTCTGATTTGGATAAGATTGCAGACTATATTACGTTTATAAATAATGGTAATTTATTTTTCACCGGGTCAAAGGATGATTTTATAGACGGTTTCAGGATGGTCAAGGGGGGCAAAAATGACCTTGGCAGAGAACAGGAAAGAATGCTTATGGGTATAAGGAAGTATTCAACAGGCTTTGAAGGATTGATTAGGACCAGTGATATCAAGAGCTTTAGTAACATGAGCTGTGAACCTGTTTCAATAGACGATATTATTATTTTTACCAGCAAGGGAGGCAGTAATAATGAATAATGTTATAAAAATGATAAAGCTTGATATTTCGTTAATCAAACCATATTCCAAATCGCTGCTGATAGTTTTTCTGGTTCCGTTGATTGTAATATTCGGAACACAGGATATAATTTCAGGAGTTATATTTTGTATGAGTATTATGGCAATGACTTCAAGCTACACCTTTTCCATAGCTGAGAAAAATGATCTCAACAGGCTTTATGGATTACTGCCCGTGACCAAGAGAGATATTGTGACAGGCAGATATATGTTCTCAGCACTTACAGGAGTTATTGCCGTCTTATTCGGAGTGGTAATGAATGTTGTAATTCTGACATTTACAAAAAAATCATTTTCATATCAGGATACAGTAATAGCAGTAAGCGTGGGATTGATGCTGTATACACTTTTTACGGCGATACAACTGCCGGGGTTTTTCAAGTTTGGTGCCATTAAAGGCAGATTTATTACTTTCATCCCTTTTATAGGAATGTTTCTGGTCGGGGTTATAGCTAAAGGTGTCAGTCCGGAAAATCTTCAAAAAATTCCTGATATTGCTGTATTAAATAATGTCTCCGCCTTTTTTGCAGTCTCGATTTTGCTGGATATCGTAATTTACGGCATTTCAATGGGATTTACTCAGAAGTTGTATGATGGAATGGAGCTATAGTTTTCCTACTGAAAGAATATGGAAAAATAAAAAACTTGAAACACTGTGGTTTTCCGTGTAGAATATATATGCTGAAGTTAGTTGACATACAATATAAACAAGTAAACGGCTTTAGCTGATTTTGGAGAGGTATCGAAGAGGTCATAACGGGGCTGACTCGAAATCAGTTTGACGGAAACGTCACGCGGGTTCGAATCCCGCCCTCTCCGCCACAATTTGCCTGAAAAGCCTGATTTTATCAGGCTTTTCAGCGTTTTATACATAAAATTTTAGTGCGTTTGCGGGCTTTTTTCATTATAATTTTTCAATAAAAAAGAGTTTCCTCTTTTTTATCCCTGCATTGCTTCTATTAATTAATTTTTTGTTCCTATGATATTTATTGCCCTTTTAATAAATGGACTGATCTATTTTACCAACCATCCATAATCCTGCCTGCAATCCACAATATAATCAACGTACACCGACTGATCTTTAATCTGATACAGAATCAGATACCATTTCGCAATGAATATCTTGCGGTTAGCATCCATCAATTCATTCTCGCTTCGGCGGTTCATTGGAAATCGCATAAGAAGGTGAAAGAAGGGTTTCAACAGTCTTTGCTGCCAGCGTCCTGGTGTGTCATTATCTATGTGGACGTTTTATATTATTAAAAGTTGATTTAACTCTTTATATAATTTGAAATGTTTGTGATATACTTATCTCTATAATCTTTATCTTGCTGAAGAATTGAATCTTAAAATAAGGAGGAAAACAATATGTTAGGGCACTATCTCATGTTTAACAGGAATTGTGCCGAGGCTCTTTTAGTCTACGAAAAGGCCTTTGATGCGAAAATAACTGAAATGCAAAAATATGGCGATATGCCGCCAAACCCAAACTTCCCTGTTCCGGAGGAGAACAAAGAGCTTGTGCTTCACTCCCGTATCCAATTGGACGGCGGGGAAATTATGTGTGCCGATGCGTCCGAGCGGGGCGAAGCGGGTAACAATATGTACGTTTCCATCACTACAAAGGACGCGGCACTCATCCAAAGGGCATGGAACATACTAAAGCAGGATGGCGAAATCTATATGGAGCTTACAGAGTCGTTTTTCGCCGTGCTGCACGGTTCGCTTCGCGACCGCTTTGGCATCAATTGGATGTTTACTGCGATTAAATAGGAATGCGTATTTACGCACCCAAACTCGCTTACATGGCTAACGGGTGCTGACGGAACTAAAGGTGCAGAAACAGTTGTGACTGTGGAATTAGAAATGGTTGAGAGTGGAACAATATTACGATTAAATCATGCAGGGCTTTCAGATGAAGAATCAAGGGACAAGCATGAACAGGCATGGCCCTTGGTTCTTCATCAACTGGAGGATAGGTTGATAAAGTTTTCTCACAGTTAATGTGCAATCATATAATTGGAAGTATCAGATAATGGGAATTTATCTGTCAAAGGAGAAAATATGAATTGGCTTAACGAAGTGCAAAATAGAGTTTAACAGAAAGAATAAGGTTCTTTTTGCTAAAAATAGTGAAATTTTAGCTGATTTAACCGCATTGATTCAAGAACAAAATCATCGGACAATGGTCTTGTGGGCATTTGAATTTGCCGATGAAACCGCTCAAAAGTTGTTTGAGCGTTATCCAAACAAAAAGCGACTTGGATCCGCTGTGCTGACATCAAAAGATTGGGCTGCTGGTAAAGTGAAAATGCCCGTGGCCAAGCGCGCGATTTTGCAGGCTCACGCAGTGGCAAAGGAAATCGACTCTCTTGAAGATATAGCTTTGTGCCATGCCATTGGGCAAGCTTGCGGCGTAGTTCATGCAAATGGACATGCTATCGGATTTCCAATCTATGATTTAACAGCTATAATTAGGAAATATGGTGTACCGGCTCTATCGAGCTTAAAAAGGAAACGCTAATGGAACCCGGCATCGCTATAAAGCTGGTGGATTGGGCGATGCAAAACTATGCTAACAAATATCCTGAAAATATTATTTTGGTAGCATTTTCTTCATAACACCCGTGAAAACTCACGGATAACAACTCGAAATCATTTAACATGCGGGCATTTACAGCACCCATTATATATTCTTTGGATTTGAAATGATGATAAATGGCACCTTTGCTTAAATTGCCAAATTCATTGATAATGTCTTGAACCGTTATATGTTCATACCCTTTTGTCATGAATAATTTCATTGCTGTATCAAGGATACGGTTTACAGCTATCTCCGGATACTTATTACGTGCCAAATTTTATCACCTCACCCAAAATACAGACTGTTAGTACGTATTGTATATTGCAGTATTATTATGTCAAGGTAGCCGGTTAAGGACCATGAACGCGAAATTGCGATTTTTACAAATAAATATCAGAAAACTCGATTTTCACTTTTTCAATTCTGCCCAGTTCATCTACGGCAGCTACTTCTGCTTTTGCCCCCTCAATTGTATAGGAGGGGAGTTCAACAATAAATTCACTTCCCTCCCCAACCCGGCTGTTTACGTATATCATGCCCTTATGCATATCAATAATTGATTTGGAAATTGACAAACCTATACCACTTCCCTCTGAACTCTTGGTAAAGGATCTGTCCACCTGCACCAGCCTGTCAAAAATGGCAGATTGCAGCTCCTCGGGTATCCCTATACCCGTATCTTTTACCGATATTACTACATAATTATCCTGCTCGAACATATTTACGGTGATGGATCCTCCGGGAGAAGTAAATTTCATGGCATTTGAAAGCAGATTCAAAATAACTCTTTCTATTTTATCCAAATCAATTGCAATCACTTTCTCTTCCATCTCGGTATCGAATATCAGGGAAATATTCTTATTTTTAATGAGGCCTGCGACAGACAGGACAATATCTTCGGTGGCTTTGACAATATCCTGGTTCTCAAGCTGCAGATTCATATTTCCGCAGTCAATGGTATTTATATCTATGATGTTTGTTACAAGACGGATTAGTCTGTAGCAGTTCTGCTTTATTGAGGACATGTATTTTTTCATGCAGGAAGCGGAAATGGGAGACCGGTCATCCTTGAGTTTATACTCCAGCAGCTGTTCGGCAGATAATATAACGTTAATAGGGGTCTTGAATTCATGAGAAATATTTGCAAATAACGATATCCTGAGTTTTTCAAGTTCAAGTGTTGAGTTCATTTTAACTAGTTCGTCGGTTTGCGACTGAACCTTCCTGATAAGTTCTTCGTTAAGAGCATCTATTTCCTTATTTTTATCAGCAATAATCTGCTGGTTTATGACATGGCCGCAAAATGTCCAATAACTTATGATGGAAATAAATAAAGAAATTATAACCATAAAGAAAGAATTGGTTATATGTCCGTAAAGTATCGTTTCCGGGATACCTGTAATCAACATGCCGATTAACAAGGATATGAAAGCGGATGGGAATAGAATAAGGCTTTGGGCAGGGGGCATAATGAGCAGGGCAGACATGCAGAACAGGGTTAACAGATAGGCCGAAATCTGGCTGTGTATGAATTGGGCATTGAAGGACATCAATTCAGACCAAATGATCATGACAATATTTATGGACAGGTTAATATATTTATAGTTATTCAGGTTTTTTATTTTTATATGATATAAAGCCAGATAAAATAATAGGATGGGATACAGGCTTAAATGCAGGTAGAACACATTCTTGTAGGCAGACTCAGCCAATTTGCCTCTGAAAATCAGAATATCGGTCAGGACCAGAATACTGTTTGCGAATAATAGAACCCACATTATATTTACAATCCTGACAATGTTAAGCCTGAGAATCTGTTCATTTATTTCTTTGGAATACTTTTTGTACAGCTCTTTAGGATTCTTTAATACAAGTACATTACAAAGAAGATTATATATACCCATAATAGCGTCTCCTTCAAAATAAATTTGAACACTTAATTATGAGTTCTACATTATAATACAAATTCCTCTACTAATTGGTAATTTATCCAATATTTTTTGTAGGCTGGCCGACAGCTTTTTGAAGTTTCAGGATTCCTGTTTTGTTGTCCCATTCGTTGAGATAGCAGGGATACTGGTTACCGCACGTTTTGCACTCAAGGTACTGATGGGCGTCTTTCTGCTCTCTTTTATCAAACATAAAAGGAAGAAATTCCCCTGTATTTTTAAAGCCGGGAGCATCAGAGTCTATGTTGTACGAATAGACATAGGTTGCTTCGTACTTTATTAGAAAATTATGGCCTTTACAGTTTGGGCACTCCAGAAGCTGTTCATCATTCATTTTATAAATCCCTCTTAACCTGTGTAATCAATATACATATGCAATCAATATGGCCCAAAAATTAAAAAGTTATTCAATTTTCAAAGGCTCAAATACCTGCTGACCTGATCTTTAAGGGGCTATTTCCTTAATTTGTATTCTGCAAAAGGAATTCCAACAATTTTTTTAAAGCATTTTACAAAATAGTTCGGATCGGGTATTCCCACGAACTGCGCCAGCTGATATGCCTTGTAATCCTGAATTTTAAGCAGGGAAATGGCCTTTTCCATCCGTATTTTTATCAGATATTCTGAAAATGACACTCCTGTACCCTTTTTAAAAATTCTGCTTAAGTAACTTGAGTTGAGATAAAATTTATCTGCAACCAGCTTAAGATTCAGATCATAATTGCTGAAATTTTCATCAATATAATTTTTTATCTCCGACACCATGGAGTTGTTTTTACTGCTCAGAGCTTCGTTAATAAGCTCGCAGGCCTTTTGAACCATAGCGGTTACGGTATTTTCTATGTCTGAATATTTATCGTATTTAAATATGCCCAGGACCATCTCACCTGAAAGCGACAGGTCAGCCATATATGAAATTTTCATCTCGTTCAGCAGTTCCTTGATATAAGTACTGATGTTTATGGCAGTTATTTTCACGCCGTCCAGGTCATTGATATTTTCCTTGGCATAGTTAAAAAGCAATTCTTTGGTATAATGTACCGCCCGGTCTGTCATACCGGACTTGATGGCCAGCTTCATATTTTCGATGGAGGAACTGTTGTTGAATATTTTGCTTTCATACCCTGTGACCTGCACCTCGGCATAGGTTATTTCCTCCCCGGTGATATAACATGTATTCAGGGCATTGAGAGCCTGATTGTAAGAAATGTGCACATTTTCAATACCTGTTACGGTTCTTCCTATTCCGCAGTATACAACTGTGGAAAGCTGTTCCTTAAAATATGCCGCAGCATATTCGGAAATATCGTTAAGAGAGATATTTCTGTCATTGCCAAGTAAGACTATATTACCGTTTACATCTGTAAAAACATAAGCCCTGCCCGACGGACAATAATTGTTTTTAATATGGGAACAGCAGTTTTGGAGCAGAACCTGCCTTTCCAGGTTGGAATACCTGTTTTTTTCCATGGCGATATTAATAAGGGCAATCTGGCAGGTATTATATTCGGAATCAAAGTCCAGTTCAACCATGTCGAATTCCCCCGGCTCAAAAGTAAAGCCAGGTCTGTTGGGGGATATGAGATCATTTAAGACCTTGTTTTGAAAGACACCGATATTGTTCTTGAAATACTGGTGTGACAGCTCCAGCTCACCCAGCCTGAGCCTGTGTGAATTAATCCTGTCGGCCAGCCTTGAAAGAGTTTCATTGAGCAGTGCCTTATCAATGGGTTTTAGTATGAAGTCTGAAACACCTATTGAAACAGCACTTTGTGCATATGAAAACTCGTCATGGGCAGTCAGTATGACTATGGCCATATCGGGATGCATTTCCTTTACAGCCTTGCTCAGGGACAGTCCGTCCATGTACGGCATCTGGATGTCTGTAATTATTATGTCGGGTAATTCACTGTCTATCATATCCAGTGCTTCAAGACCGCTGGTGGCATCGCCGATGGCCTGAAGGCCCAGCCCCTCCCAGTCTATGGACATACGTACAAGACTTCTGGTATTGCTTTCATCGTCCACAATAAGTACTTTTAAAGCTCTGTTATTCATGACTGCTCACCTCCACAGGAATTTTCAAAATTATTTTTGTACCCTCATATTTTTTACTCTCAACCTTGTATATATCATTTGTTCCATAATGGATTTTAAGACGCTGTATCGTTCCCCGGAGGCCAAAACTTGACTGATTTCTGGCCAGATTTTCATCGGATATGGAGTTTATTTCGTCCTCATCCATACCAAGCCCGTTATCTTGGACAGAAAGGAAAAGGTAACCCTCAGCCAGGCTGGCGGATACGGTTATCAGGCCAGGTTCACCGCTGGGCCTTATGCCGTGGTAAATGGAATTCTCAACCAGGGGCTGCAAAATGTTTTTTAAAATTTTTATATTGAGAGTATTATCCTCCACCTTGTATTCATCGTTTATCATATCGCCGTACCGCAGCTTCTGGAGGGCCAGATAGTTTCTGATAAGTCTTATTTCATCAGCCAGACTGATGGTCTCGGAACCTTTGCTCAGACTGATCCTGCAATAGCTTCCCAGAGCGTTGACGGCTTCGTACAGCGTATTGTTATTGTTTTGCAGGGCCAGAAAGGCAATATTGTCGAGAGTATTATACAGAAAATGCGGTTTTATTTGTTCATTGAGCACATCCAGTTCGAAACGGCGCTTTTGTTTTTCCTCATCCACCAGCCTGATAATAAGATCGTTAATGTGCATTATCATCAGGTTGTAATTGTTCTTCAATTCGCCTATCTCATCATTCCCCGTGTTATAGCTGACCCTTTTGAATACGCCGTTTGCAACTCCCTGCATGGATTTGATCAGCTTTTGAATGGGCGCGGTAATGAGCCCGGAAGTAAACAGTGCCGCCAGAATAAACAATAAGAGGGTCACAACTATAAAAACCATGTAGACGACATTCAGGGTTTTAATTTCGGGTGAAGTAAACGACAGGCTGGAAAAACTGATTATCCTCCAGCCTATGTCCTCCAGGCCCAGCGTGTAGATATAGCTTTTTTGATTATTTACCGTCTCGATGCTTTCGGAGCCCGTCATGTCACGCAAATATTTCAAGTAAACAGGATAACCGGGATCATCCTTGATAACCGGACTGTTGTTTTTATCCAGGAGGATAAAAGTGGAGGAGCCGCTTTTGGTGGTCTCCTTGACAATGTCGAAAACGCTGTCCTCTGAAATGTTCAGTACCAGGACACCTATGGGAGTGATACTGTCCAGATCATTCAATATCCGCATAACAGATACCAGGTTCTTGCCGGAAGTGGTTTTGAGGGTATTATCGGCGTTGATGCTTATTTTATAGCCTCCGTTAAGAGTCCTAAGCTCATTGAACCAGGGCGCCAGCCGTACATCCTCCACTGTTGAAACGGTAAGAAATTTTGTAGTTTTCAGCGATGAGCCGTGAAAATCATAAACGTAAATGGAATCGATATTCGGGGAGGTGATATGAATACTTGTCAAAAACTCATTAACGCTTTTTGTCAGAGCCAGCCCCGGGTCCTGCGTATGCAGATAAGTCCTGACAAGGGAATTTGTTGTGAGGATTTTTGATACGTTGTTGGCACTGCCAATCAATGTGTCAATATTTTTCCTGATAAGCTCGGTGGTTTCATGAGAGCGCTGTTTTACCTGGCTGACGGTTTCATTGTTAATGATCTGTATATAAATTATTATGCTGATTCCAATGTAAAAAAGCATAAATGCCATAAATATTGAAAGCATTTTACGCCGGATAGAAAAATCCATAAAGGCAGACTTTATTTTTTCCATAATATTCATAATAGGTTTCATTAATAACTCCGTGTATTTTGCGAATAATAATTTTGTATATTGCTGCTATTATACCATAAGATTCAATAAAATTAGTTTACCTTTTTTAGAGGAGTTTTATAAAAATATTTATGAAAAGGTTAATTAAAAGTAATAATATTGCACAATGAAAGGTAACCATTTTACGTTTACTTTAGGCATAATTACCTAGTATCATTAAGCGTAACAATTATTTCAAGGAGGAATAACCATGAACAAAATGCTAGTAAAAAGAGGAATGGCATTTATACTTGCAGGAGCTTTGGCGGTTGGTATGACAGCTTGTGGGAAACCTGCCGGGGACAATACCGGTACTGCCACCAACACAAATGCCGGAAATACCAATGCCGGTGCCGGAAAGCAGGTTGAATTGAAGTTCAGCCATATCTGGGGCGGAGCAACGGATCCTTTTATGCCGGCTGCTAAAAAGGTAATTGATGATTACCAGAAGGCTAATAAAAATGTAAGGATAACAGTTGACACAAACGAAAACGAAGCCTACAAGACAAAGATAAAAGCCATGGCAGCGGCCAATGAACTGCCTGACCTTTTCTCAACCTGGGGCGGGGGCTTCTCAAAGCCATTTATTGATTCAAATTCAGTTTTGGCTATAGATGATTACATTACGGCTGAAACCAAGGGCAAACTGGTTAACGGTGCCTTCAACAACCTGACTTACAACGATAAAATATATGGGATGCCTTTCTTCCTTGCGGCGGGAGCTTTATTCGTGAACACCGAACTGTTTGATAAGAACAATGTGAAACTTCCGGCCACTTATGATGAACTGCTTACAGCCATCAAAGCTTTCAAGGCGAAGGGAATAACTCCTATGGCCGTATCCGGAAAAGATAAATGGACCATAGCGATGTACTTTGACGTTATGGCATTAAGAGCGGCAGGACCTGAGAAAATAGTTAAAACCCTTACAAAGGAAGGTTCCTTTAAAGATCCGGAATTCCTGAATGCGGCTAAGAGATTTAAGGAACTCGTAGATGCAGGTGCATTCTCAAAGGGTGCGGCCGGAATATCCAACGATGAAGCTGAAGTGCCCTTCTATGACGGAAAAATACCAATGATGTTCAAAGGCAGCTGGGCGGCAGGTAAGGCTGATGCCAAGGATTCCAAGGTTGCCGGCAAGATCGGTGTCATCTCCTTCCCGGCAATACCCGACGGAAAGGGAAACGCAAAGCAGTTTACAGGCGGAGCGGTTGACGCGGTAATGGTCAGTGCCAACACAAAGAACAAGGATGAGGCTGTTAAATTCCAGATGTATTTTGCGGAAAACTTTTCAAAGGAATCCTACCTGGCTGGTGCAGCAATGCCTGCCTGGAAGGCTGAGGATGTTGATAAAAGCAAATTGCCGGCCACACTTGTAAAGGTTGTTGATCTTACAAAAGATGCGGAAGGCTTTACAATCTGGTGGGATACCCTCCTTGCAGGCAAGGATACTGAAACTTATCTGAATGCTCTGCAGGAATTGTTCATGGGGGCAAAAACACCGGAACAGTTTGTAGACAGCTTGCAGTCAATATACGGCAAATAACAGATACTGAAATTATATACCTGGCGTCCATTTGATACTTATTTGGTAATTCACCGGTGGCAAATGGACGCCAAATACTTATGAAAAATGTAATAAAGATTAGAGCAATAATTAATCTAATAAAAACTAATAAAAGAAGGAAGTGAGTTTTGTGGATAGGGTATTGAATAATAAGAAAGCCATAGTATTTTTCCTGTTTCCGGCCCTGGTTATGTTTATAGCCGTTATTATAGTACCGATAATTATGTCATTATACTATAGCATGCAGGATTGGTCCGGATTCGGAAAAGGTACCTTTATTGGGCTCGCCAACTATAAGGGACTCATTTCTGATCCCATATTTGTTAAAGCGGCTGTTAATTCGCTGATTCTGGCAGTTGCGTCGGTATTTATCCAGCTCCCCATTTCACTGCTTTTAGCTCTTGTTCTGGCAAAGGGTGTCAAATTTGAAAAAAGCTTTGTGACTGTCTATTTTGTACCGGTTATTATTTCCACAGTTGTTATAGGTCAGCTGTGGATGAAAATATATAATTATGACTACGGTATCCTGAATTTGTTATTGCGTTCAATAGGCCTTGATTCCTGGGCTCAGGAATGGCTGGGAGATACCAGAAATGCGCTGGGCGCTACCTTTATTCCTATAATATGGCAGTATATCGGCTATCATATGCTGCTGATGTACGCGGGTATTAAATCCATTTCCACCGATGTTTTTGAAGCTGCGGTAATAGACGGCTCTTCCTGGTGGAATACATCCATGAAAATAACCATACCTATGCTGAAGCCTGTACTCAATGTCTCTGTAATATTTGCAGTAACAGGAGCGCTTAAGGTATTTGATCTTGTATATGTTTTGACCGGCGGGGGCCCTGTCCACGCAAGTGAGGTTATAGGTACGTATATGGTCAGTACCATATTTAAAGGAAACCAATACGGATACGGAAGTGCAATGGCTATATTCGTTATCCTTGAATGCTTTGTACTGTCAATCCTGGTGGGTTTCCTGTTCAGAGAAAGGGAGGGTGCAAAAAGATGAGCAGACATACAACGGTGAGCAGTTCCAAACGATCCATATCAAGTATACTTATGTATGCCGCCCTCATTGTGGTAGCATTTATACAGCTGTTTCCGCTGTACTGGATGTTTACCTTTTCCTTGAAGGACAACTCGGAAATATTCGGTGGGAATCCCCTGGGTATTCCCACCAAATGGCTCTGGTCCAATTACAGCAATGCTCTTTTGGGCGGTAACGTAGGGCATTATTTTATAAACAGTGTAATAGTCACGGCTGCCACAATTCTGTTTACGGTAATATTTTCCGTCATGGCCTCCTATGCACTGACCAGAATGGTATTTAAGATAAGAAAACAAATGAATTCCTTTTTTATCCTTGGGCTCACTGTCCCCCTCCATTCGGCTCTGCTTCCCATATTCGTCATGCTGAGGAACCTGAAAATGGTCAATTCCTATTGGGCTTTGATCATACCTTATTCAGCCTTTGCAATACCTATGGCCATACTTATATTTTCCGGTTTTATGGCGTCCCTGCCCAGAGAGCTGGAGGAGGCTGCGTGTATTGACGGCTGCAGTATTTACAGGATATTCTTCAGCATAATAATGCCGCTGATGAGACCGGCCATGGCAACAGTTACCATATTCACTTTTCTGCAGGCCTGGAATGAATTGATGTTTGCAGTGGTGTTTATCAGCGATGTCCGGTTCAAAACCCTGACAGTCGGTATCCAGTCTCTGGCCGGCCAGTACACCACTGACTGGGGCCCCATAGGTGCAGGTCTCATGGTTGCAACAATCCCAACCCTGATCATATATGCATTCATGAGCAAGAAAGTACAGGACAGCCTGGTGGTTGGGGCCGTCAAGGGCTGACATGAGTTTTCCTTTTCAATCAATGGATTGCACACCAGGCGCTTGCTTTAAATAATATTTGCTGTTCACAAGCAAATATCAGCAGGTACTTTACCGTGCCGTCCATTGCTTGAAGTTGTGTAACTGTACCTGTATAATAAGAATAACTCCTTTAACTGCAAAGCCGGGAACCAATTTGACCGGCATGACGGTTAAGCTGATTGCAGCAACAGTTATGGCAAATAATTATAAAGTACATAATTTAATTAATTAGCACAACGCGTTAAATTAAAGCGGAAAGCGAGAAAAACTAGGAGGTTAATATGGAACAAAAGCCGAAATATTTGGACAAATCACTTTCCTTCAAAGAAAGAGCGGCCGACCTGGTGTCGAGGATGACGCTTGAGGAAAAGGCGTCACAGCTTAGATACGATGCGCAGGCGGTTGAAAGATTGGGTGTCCCCAGGTATAACTGGTGGAATGAAGCGCTTCACGGAGTTGCCAGAGCGGGTGTTGCTACGGTATTTCCACAGGCAATAGGTCTGGCAGCCATTTTTGATGATGAGTATCTGCAAAAAATCGCTGATGTGATCGCAACAGAGGGAAGAGCGAAGTATAATGAAAGTTCAAGGAAAGACGACCGTGACATATATAAGGGAATTACCTTCTGGTCACCCAATGTAAATATTTTCAGAGATCCCAGGTGGGGACGGGGACATGAAACCTACGGGGAAGATCCGTATCTTACTTCAAGGCTTGGGGTGGCTTTTGTAAAGGGGCTCCAGGGCAGCGGGAAACATCTGAAGGCGGCAGCCTGTGCAAAGCATTTTGCAGTACACAGCGGACCCGAGGATGACAGGCATCATTTTGACGCCATAGCCTCAAAGCAGGATATGTTTGAAACATATCTCCCTGCGTTTGAAGCACTTGTAAAGGAAGCCAAAGTTGAAGCGGTAATGGGTGCCTACAACAGGACCAACGGAGAACCCTGCAACGGAAGCAAAACACTGCTGCAGGACATTCTCAGGGATTCCTGGGGCTTTGACGGCCATGTGGTTTCGGACTGCTGGGCAATTAAGGATTTCCATGAGGGTCACGGAGTGACAAAGACTCCAACCGAATCTGCTGCACTGGCCATAAAAAGCGGATGTGACCTGAACTGCGGCAATATTTATCTCTTGCTCCTATTGTCTTTAAAAGAAGGCCTGATTACCGAAGAGGATATTGACCGTGCTGCAATCAGGGTTATGACTACCAGAATGAGACTTGGTATGTTTGACGATGACTGCGAATTCGACAGCATACCTTATGAAATAAATGACTGCAAGGAACATAATGCACTATCACTTGATGCTTCGAGAAAATCAATGGTTTTGCTGAAGAATAACGGACTTCTGCCTTTGGAGCCGGGCAAAATAAAGAATATAGCTGTTATCGGACCCAATGCTGCAAGTGATCTGGCTTTGATAGCAAATTACAGCGGTACGCCGTCCCACAGTATAACCCTGCTGGATGGCATCAGAAACAGGGTGTCACCTGAAACCCGTGTATGGTACGCTCTGGGCAGCCACCTCCACATGAACAGGGAGGAAGATCTGGCACTTCCCGGAGACAGGCTGAAGGAAGCCGTGTCGGCTGCCCAACGCAGTGATGTTGTCGTTCTCTGTCTGGGGCTTGACGCATCAGTTGAGGGAGAGCAGAACGACCAGGGTACGGCAATCCTGGATGCCGGAGGAGATAAGGCCGACCTTAATCTCCCGGAATCACAGAGAAAGCTTTTGGATGCAATTCTTGAAACCGGCAAGCCCACAATTGTGGCCCTTGTTTCAGGCAGTGCGCTCAGCATAGGAAATGCGGCCGACAAGGCAGCGGCAATTGTACAGTGCTGGTATCCCGGTTCAAGGGGCGGTCAGGCTTTCGCTGAAATGCTGTTCGGAGATTATTCGCCTGCGGGAAGACTGCCTGTGACCTTCTATAAGTCAACCGAAGAACTGCCGGATTTCAAAGACTATTCAATGGAAAACAGGACTTATAAGTTCATGAAGCAGGATGCTCTGTATCCTTTTGGCTTTGGTCTGAGCTACACAAATTTTGAATATTCAAACCCGGTCTGCTCCGGCTCAAGGATCAAGAACGGGGACAGCATAACGGTCAGTGTGGATGTCAGGAATACCGGAAGCAGGGATTCCGATGAAGTCGTTCAGGTTTATATCAAGGATTTGAAGGCATCGGTAAGAGTACCCAATCACAGTCTGTGCGGCTTTAAGCGCATGCACCTGAAGAGCGGGGAGCAAAGGACAGTCAGTTTTGAGATCGGCCCCAGGGCAATGATGCTTGTGGATGAAGAAGGAAAGCGCTATGTTGAGAACGGCGATTTTACTCTCTTTGTGGGCGGGACGCAGCCCGACAAAGTCAGCAAAAGACTCAGCGGAAAGGCACCTCTGGAAGTGACGTTTACAGTTGAATAAACGCATAACTGAAATTTAATATAAATTTAAAAAACCCCGTTAAACGGATACATGCTTGGTCAGTGTCCGGTGAACGGGGTTTTGTGATAGGCGTACCGGTCTGGTACTTTGCGGTCAGGAGGCATATAATTATATAAAAGCAAATATAACTATGAATATTATATTTCAATGGAGGCTTATGAATAAGGGCAGCAGGAAAGAAACCTACAGAAGGAAAAGAAGATCCAGGGTTGGAATCGGATTATCACTGATAGCAGTAGCAGCGGTTGTATTGGGGTATGTACTGATACAGAACTTTGGCCTGCCGCAGGTATTGAAACCTTCGGATGGCACAAGGCCGGGCGGAGCAGCTGAAAGTACTGCTGCCGCAACTTCGGGAATGGCCGGAGGCCCCGGAAATACAACCGCACAGAACAGTCCTGATACGGCAGAACCGGGGCAGGACAGCCAGACCGATGAAATTAAAGCTTTGATTGACAGTATGACCCTTGAAGAAAAAGTGGGACAGCTTGTAATTGTGGGTGTGGACGGCTATGAAAATGACGAACATTCAAAGCAGCTCATGGATAAATACCACGCAGGCGGTTTCATTTTATTTAAAAAGAACATACAGGATTCCGCCCAGCTGTTGACTCTGCTTAATTCGCTGAAGGAGACAAATGCGGCCTCCAATAAAGTGCCCTTGTTCCTGTCGGTGGATGAGGAAGGCGGCAGAGTGTCCAGACTTCCAGATGAATTTAAAAAATTCCCCTCCAACAAAGTAATAGGACAAAAAAACGACAGTTCCCTGTCCTATCAGATAGGAAACATATTGGGGAGAGAACTGAGCTCATTTGGTTTTAATATGGACTTTGCTCCTGTACTGGACATAAACAGCAATCCTAAAAACCCTGTGATCGGTGACCGGTCTTTCGGAACAACCGCCGGCCTGGTCAGCAGGCTGGGAATAGAAACCATGAAGGGTATCAGGGCTGAAAATGTTATTTCGGTTGTCAAGCATTTCCCAGGCCATGGGGATACCTCGGTGGATTCCCACGTAGGCCTGCCCCGGGTCAACCATGATCTTAAAAGGCTGGAAAGCTTTGAACTGGTGCCGTTTAAGGCGGCTATCGAAAATAGTGCTGACGCCATTATGATAGCCCATATATTGCTTCCAAAACTTGACCCGGAAAACCCTGCCTCCTTCTCCAAAGCTGTTATTACAGACTTATTGAGAACAGATATGAACTTTAATGGCGTCGTTATCACAGATGATTTTACCATGGGTGCCATAGAGAAGAACTACGACATGGGCGGGGCGGCAGTAAAATCCATTCAGGCCGGTGCCGACATAGTGCTGGTCTGCCACGGCTTTGACAAGCAGGAGACAGTCATAAAAGCTCTGCTGGCTGCCGCACAAACAGGACAGATCAGTACCGGGAGGCTGGATGAAAGTGTTTACAGGGTACTGGAGCTGAAGCAGAGGTATTCGCTTGGAAATGCACCGGCCGGGCCTGTTGATCCGCAGAAAATCAATGCTGAAATAAGTGCACTATTTAAATAATAAAGTTGTTAATTTGGAGATAGATAACCCGCTATTTCCGTATTATGGTTTGCAATAACGTTAAATATTTGATAGAATCACATTTTAGTAGATAATAAAAAATAAATTTGCGTATGATGGTGCATATTATGAAACATAAACTTGGTGGAGCCAAAAATACTGATTACGCAAGGGTGCGTTTCTATAAAATTGCTAAGAATAAATCAATTGCTTTTATTTTAAAAGTGAGAAAAATACCCATTATACAGCGTATTTTTCTCGGTTTTTTGCTTATTTCGGTGCTTCCAATCGCTCTTGTAGGAACCTATTCCAACTCTAATTACGAGAAATCCATTACATCGAAACTTAACTCATATTCCGGTCAATTGGTTCAGGAAATCACAAAAAATGTAAAAAACGAAACGGATCAGTATGAGAAATTAAGCGAATCAATTATTATGAATGACGATGTACAGGATGGGATTATCAAGTTCAATGATATGAATGATGTGAGCAAGAACAAACTGATGGAGCTGCTGACAAATAAATTCAGCAGGGAACTGTTCAATTATAAAAACGTCAAGAATATAAGTATCAGATTTCCCGACGGAAATATATTTTATGACCTTGGATACGAGATTTTCAATGAGAACGACATAATTGATATAATAAAGCACACCGACAATGCCATGGGAAACACATATTGGACAAGACTTGGATCAAACCTTGGGAACAGCTGTATAGTGCTCAGCAGGGTGGTATATTCAAAACACAGCTATCTGGAAAAACGGGGTTATCTGTTAATAGTCATCGACGAAAGAATATTTGCACAGAATACCTATAAAAACATAGACCTTGGGAAGGGCAGCGACCTGTTCATCATGAGGAGCGACGGAGCGGTGGTTTCCACAGTTTCAGGCAGTATAAAAAAAGATACTTTCATAAAGGATAACAACCTTAAGACTCAAATATACAATAACTATCTCAAAAACAACAATACCTTCAGATACAGGTTTCCCGAAGGGGATTTCCTGGTGGCCGGGTCATTTTTGCCTTCTCTCGACTGGTATATAGTCGGAAAGATCCCATACAGGTTTATAAGCTCGCAATCCAGCGAGGTCAAGAATAATGTCATATTTGCAAGCATTATTGTCATTTCTGCTTCAATAATCCTGTCTCTCATTATTTATGCAAGTGTTTCCATACCCTTGAAATCACTGCTGCACTCGGCAAAAAACATAAGGGACGGGAATCTGGAGGAAGAAATTGACGACAGGTATAACGATGAAATAAGTGAATTGACTTTCAATATTAAGGCAATGGTTGAAAGACTGAAAGCTTTGATTGTGGAAATTGAGAGACAGCATTTCAGAAAAAGGGAAGCCGAATTGAAGATGCTCCAGGCTCAAATAAATCCTCATTTCCTGTTTAACACCCTCAATTCTCTCAAATGGTCTGCCATGCTCAGCGGTAATAAAACTCTTGAAGATGGGCTGGGAGCTCTTTCAGGTTTATTGAAGGACACAATACTGAATAAGGAAGAAATCATACCTTTGGAAAAGGAAATAGAAAATTTAAACAACTATGCCACTATTCAGGGAATCCGTTATGCCAACTCCTTCTCATTAAGTTATGAAATAGAAAAAGGATTGGAAAAGTGCATGGTTATAAAATTTCTTTTACAGCCCATAGTTGAAAATTCCATTATTCACGGAATTGATGAGGATGAAAGGACAGTAAGCATAAAAATATCGGTAGGCAATATTGAAGATGTGCTCCTTATACGGATAGCTGATGACGGGAAGGGCTTTGATACTGAAAGTATGGATGGGGAATCCAGGAAGAACAAGCTGTCCGGAATAGGAATAGAAAACGTGAACGAGAGAATCAAACTCAACTTTGGAGATGGCTATGGGCTCACAACAAAAAGTAAAAAGGGCGAAGGAACCGTTACCGAGATAATTCTGCCTTTGATTCTATGGGAGGGTGATGATAATGTACAGTATCTTAATCGTGGATGATGAAAAGATTGTAAAGCTTGCCATAAAATCCATGATCAATTGGGCGGATAGCGGATTTCAGCTTTTAGGTACGGCATCCGACGGCTCACGTGCCCTTGAAATATGTGAGAAAACCAGACCGGATATAATAATTACAGATTTAAAAATGCCCCATATGGACGGAATTGAACTGATAAAAAAGCTTAAGGATACAAATTATGACGGAGAAATTTTGGTTTTGAGCAATTACAATGATTTTGAGCTCGTCAGGGAAGCTATGAAATACGGAGCCCATGACTATATTCTTAAGGTAACTGTTAGCTCTGAGGAATTTATGAGGGTTTTGTATGAGATAAAGGAAAAGCTTGACTCCAGAAGAGGAAAGGAAGCTGTTCCTCAAATAAGTATGAAGGACATTGAATTTGAGAGATATAACTGCCTGTACAAGCTGTGGTTCGGGCCAGAAAACGAAGCGGCAGCCCAAGCCGGGGCAGTTTCCGGAATGTTTGCTTCAGGGCGGAATGAATGTATTCAAGTATTTGTGGTCAGGTGCGGGGACCGGGCAGCTCTGGAAAAGACCGGGCAAAAAGTGGGGGAAATTATTAAGAATATTGCCGGTAATATATTCAACAAATCCAATTGGATATCTGCATTGGATTTTGAGAATAATTCCGCTCTTGTTGCTGTGAATTTCCCAACGGATGAAGTTAAAATATCTCCTCAGGAGACAGCCCAGAGAATCAAGGATATAACCTATATGTACTTCAACCTGAAAATAGGCGTTATTTACGGAGCTTTTGCCCGGGATGCACAATCATTGATAAATGAAGCGGGAAGAAGTAAAAGAGCCTGTGAGCTTATGTTTTATGAGAGTATTTCGGATGTATGTACCGATAATAAAAGCATACCGGATGACAATGAACAATATGTGAAAGAGCTGGCATTATCGTCGGCAGACCGTATTTTCAATGAGGTTGCCGGCGGCAATGTTGAAGGTATATTGAAAACTCTTGAAAGTATAATAAAAGCCGGAGAAGAAACTCTTCTGAACCCCTTCAGACTTAAGAAAATAATAAAGAGGGTTTTGCGGGATGCGGAAAAAAGGCTAATGAATCTGGGGATTTGCAACGAGGAGATATTTGATGAATACAATACTGATGAAGACGTGATTTTTACCGCAGAAAGTGAAGAGGCTTTGAAGCTTGTTTTGAAAAATATATTTGAAACGGCCGTACAAAGCATTAAAACCCGGAAAACATACCGTAAGGAAATCCATGAAGCCTTGAAATATATAGAAGATAATATTTACCGTAAAATTACTGTTCCGGAGGTTGCCAGAAGGGTAAATCTGACAGACACATACCTTTGCAGGGTGTTTAAGTCGGATGTGGGGAAAAGCATGATCGATTATATAAACGAGTTAAAGCTGAAAAAGGCTTATGAGCTCCTGGTATCCAAAAATTTTCTTATAAAGGAGGCAGCATCGGCAGTTGGGATCAATGATCAATTTTACTTCAACAGATTGTTTAAAAAATATTTCGGTATCACTCCAAAGGATATAAAGCATAAAAATTAATACCATGTACTATTTTATTAATTATCATAAAATAGTACATGGTTGTTTTTTTAGGAATTCAGAAGGAAGGTCTTTTTACAAAGTACTGCCAAAATCCTCTTAAAATTGTCTATATAATTCATAGAAATATTAATTTGATAATGTACGCTCCGGTAATATCATTGTAATATATTAAAACAACTTATAGAATACTCTCGAAAAGTAATTGGTAATTTCGAGAAAAACCAATACTTCACTCCATTTTCTTTGTGAAATGGAGCTATTTGTAGAAAAAGCATTGTACCTTGAGAAATTAATAGTTGTGTAATTTTGAGCCCAGATTTTTTGGGACAGCAAATAAACCTTTGAAATTCAAAGATTTTTAAATGCTGTTTGAAAAGTTCTTGTACTATTGCAATAGACTCAGAATACTAAAGGATTTGTGTTTGATCCAAGCATCCAGATGTATATTAGCAGCAGCGAAAGTGGCTCTTGCAAAACGGTGCTTTGAGCTCCTT
>NZ_JHYD01000044.1 GCF_000621505.1 Ruminiclostridium cellobioparum DSM 1351 = ATCC 15832 | reverse complement strand
TATGACATCGAAGCTGGTAAAACAAGGAGCTCAAAGCACCGTTTTGCAAGAGCCACTTTCGCTGCTGCTAATATACATCTGGATGCTTGGATCAAACACAAATCCTTTAGTATTCTGAGTCTATTGCAATAGTACAAGAACTTTTCAAACAGCATTTAAAAATCTTTGAATTTCAAAGGTTTATTTGCTGTCCCAAAAAATCTGGGCTCAAAATTACACAACTATTAATTTCTCAAGGTACAATGCTTTTTCTACAAATAGCTCCATTTCACAAAGAAAATGGAGTGAAGTATTGGTTTTTCTCGAAATTACCAATTACTTTTCGAGAGTATTCTCATAATATTATTGTTTTAAAAAAGTAAAAAATATAAAAAAGCCCTCAATCCCTTAAACAAGGGACGAGGACTTATAATCCACGCGGTACCACCCAAATTGGTAAAAAACCATCTCAATCATGTACGGGAATATAATCATACATATCCGATACACTCCTACTATAACGGGAAGGACCCGGTATGACCTACGAATAAAGTTCAATCACACTGTTCATGGGAGAACTCACAAATATATTATCCTGCAGTACTTTCACCGCCTACTGCTCGCTTTGAAGAATCATATGATCTGCCAACTGATTTATTTCTTAAAGAATCAGTTTTCCCATTCATCACATTTAAGCTTACGATTATTATATTAATAGATATCTTAACATGTTACTTTTTTTAATGTCAACTACTTTTTTGAATTTATTACTATTTCCCAAAAAATAATCTATATATTCTTAAGTATTCTTTCGATAACCGAGGATCTGGCAGCGGTCTCAAAGGTGTCATCCAATTGTCCCAAAGTATCAAAATCAGTGTATTTCTGTTTTAGTGCCAGAGTGAGCAAATGGTCCGTCAGCCGAGGATTTTTTGGAAGAAGGCTGCCATGTGAATAGGAGCAGTAAACATTATTGTACACTGCGCCTTCATAACCGTCGGTTCCGTTATTGCCACTGCCAGAAAGAACCTTACCCAGGGGTCTGATACCCTCTCCAAGATAAGTTCTCCCGGAGTGGTTCTCAAAACCTACTATTTTTAAAGGTTTTCCGTCTTCCGATATAAAATCGCTTTCAAACACGATGTTTCCTATCATGCGTTCCTTTCCGCCCACCGTCCACAGGTCCAGTGCGCCAAGAAACTCTATTTCCTTGCCGTCCCAGGTCTTATAGTACTTGCCCATTAACTGATATCCTCCGCAAATGCACAGAAAGACCTTCATATTGTCTATGGCTGTCTTTATTTCACTGCCTTTCTGATTTAACACATCAGCCTGGATGATTTCCTGTTCGTAATCCTGTCCGCCGCCCAGGAAAATAATATCGTACTCTGATGAATCAAAAGAGTCACCGATGGTAATATTGGTTATCTGTGTGTTTATTCCATGCCACTGGGCTCGTCTCTGCAGGGCCAGGATATTGCCTCTGTCCCCATAGGTATTGAGCAGATCGGGGTATAAATGACAAATGTTCAAATCATACATAAAATCTCCAATCAGCTGCTTGTGCAGCGTCTCATTAGTGATGAAAACCCCGCTGAGGGTTTTTGCAACGCGAAATAGACAATGTTCGCACTTCTATATGTTTCGCGTTTTTTACGCTATTTCCAGAACTCCTTTAAATTGTACTTTTTCTTTAGGATACCACGAATATCCAGCATTGCAGTATAGGTGGGCAATATGTGGAAGCAGCCTCCGGGGGGAGTTTGCTCCAGACCGCGGTCCAGCAGCAGCTGGTAGTCCTTAATAATCCTTATTTTTCTGGTGTCCAGACCACTGTATTTCAATCTGACGGCCATATCCTCGCCTCGGAGTCCGGAGGCAAACAGATTGCCTATTTTATCGGGGCTTTTGTTAAGCTGCTCGAAATCCACGTCCCAAAGCCAGGAGATATCAGTGCCGTCGGCCAGCTTGTCATTTATGAGAAACGCCGCATTTAACTGTTGCTCGTCAAGAGCAAGAAAGCTCAATACCTGATTGAATCCTGTGGGATTTTTTACAAGGATAAGTTTTATTGTTTTATCTCCAACCGTTATGGCTTCCATTCTTCCAAACCCGCATTCAAAAGACTGCATGGCACTGATCACCGTATTGGCACCATAGTTTAAAGCAAGGCCGCATGTGGCTGCTGCCATTGCATTGTAAACGTTATACAGGCCTGGAAGATTGATGCGGGTGGTATATTCCTGCAAAGTTTCGGAAAGGGGAGGAGCGGATTTCCAGTTTATTGTGGTATGGCTGCTGCCTGCTTCCTGTATACCGGTACATTCAAGGCTGGCAGCAGGTCTTTTGTAACCGCAGCCGGTACAGAAAAATCCCCCCAGGTGACCATAAATATGATGGGTATACTGATATTTGCTTTTACAGTTTATACAGAATATGGCATCGGTATTAATATCACCTGAGTTCAGGGTATCACCGGCTTGGGCCTCCGGAGCAATGCCGTAGTAAAATACGGGTTTATTTGTTTCTCTGCCCAAAGATGCACACATGGAATCATCGGCATTAAGAATAAGGGCTGTATTGTCACCTACCCTCTCAAGGCCTGATTTGACGGCGTTCAGGGTTGAATAAAGCTCACCGAACCTGTCAAGCTGATCCCTGAAAAAGTTGGTGACAACGACAGCTTTGGGCTGAAGATGCTTGGTGACCTGATTAAAGGCGGCTTCATCGCTTTCAATAAGTGCCACCCTGTGCCTGGGCTTTCCTGTGAGAGTAACAGCCTGAATAAATATGGTTGTTATTCCGCTTAAAAGATTTGCTCCGGATTTATTGGTTATGTAGTCTATATTGTTGTTTTTCAAAATCTCTTCTATAATTCTGGTGGTTGTGGTTTTGCCGTTTGTACCTGTTACCATGATTATTTCAAAGTTCCCGGCAATCGATCTGAGTATGCCGGGGTAAATTTTAAAGGCCAGTTTGCCGGGGAGAGTAGTTCCGCCCTTTTTTATAAGCCGGAGTACTTTTATGGCAAGTTTTGATATAAAAATAGATATTACCTGTCTCAATTTCATAAATGCTCCTAATCGTTTAATACCATAATGATACAATTTCTTGGCAGATGCCTATAGTATTATTAATATAAAACATTATAACACCATACCGCAATATGCAAAACATTAATACGATATTACTAAATAAAATAAACTAAATTACCTATATACTTATTATTAACAGATTTATTAACATCTTATTTGATGGGCAATACATTTTTATGATATAATTATCCTGTTAAATGCCCGTAGATTAACACATCCGGGTGGTTGTGAAATAGGCCCCAGGCCAATAGATCTCCATTTAAAAGCTTTAAGAAGTCTGGGAGCCAAAATCAATGACACCAATGGCGGATATATCACCTGTGAAACAGACGGACTTATTGGTTGTGACATATATCTGGATTATCCCAGTGTAGGCGCTACTGAAAATGCCATGATAGCAGCTGTTTATGCACGGGGGGATACAATTATCAGAAATGCTGCCAAAGAACCCGAAATAGTTGATCTGCAGAACTTCCTGCAAAAGATAGGCGCCAGGGTAACCGGAGCAGGTTCAAGTGTCATACGGATCAGGGGCTTCGAGAAGAAATTTAATAATGTAGAATACAACGTAATTCCTGACAGGATCATTACTGGTACATATATGGTTGCTTCGGCAATTACAGGCGGAAATGTTGTTATCAAGGATATTATCCCCGAACACATTATTTCAATAGCGTCGGTTTTACGGGATATTGGCTGTCAGATCAATATTAAAAGAAACGATATTCAAATTGTTTCAGGGTCCAAGCTGGAATCGGTTGAAGTTATCAGGACTTTACCATATCCAGGTTTTCCCACAGATATGCAGGCTCAGATAATGGCTTTGCTCACCGTGTGCAAAGGCACGAGCATAATAATAGAAACCATATTTGAGAGTAGATATAAGCATGTGGATGAGCTTTTAAAGATGGGAGCAAATATAAGAATAGATGGCCGTATGGCCGTAATAAAGGGAGTCGGCAGGCTGAACGGGGCCCAGGTGGCGGCAAGGGATCTGCGGGGCGGAGCTGCATTGATACTGGCAGGCCTTGCTGCAAACGGAGAAACTTTTGTATCCGGTCTGGATCACATTGACAGGGGCTATTACAAAGTGGAAGAAAAACTGGCTTCGTTAGGAGCAGATATATTAAGGAATTAACAAATGAAAAAAACACCACCAGCTTCAAATGTAAAGAAAAAGAAAGTAAGCAAAAAAGTGCGCAGAAGAATGAGAAGAATCCGGCGGTTTTTCCTCTTTGTTCTGATTGCTGCGGGGATAATCATATTTGCCAGATCATCGGTTTTTATCGTCGATAAAATAGAAACAGCAGGCAATAAAAAATATTCAGCAAATGAGTTAATTCTGAGTACCGGTCTTGTTCCCGGGAAAAATGTATTCAACATGCTGGGAGAAAAACCAAAGAATCTGCTGACTTTAAGCTTTAGCG
Organism: Ruminiclostridium cellobioparum DSM 1351 = ATCC 15832; assembly: GCF_000621505.1. Taxonomy (GTDB): domain Bacteria; phylum Bacillota; class Clostridia; order Acetivibrionales; family DSM-1351; genus Ruminiclostridium; species Ruminiclostridium cellobioparum. The sequence goes on along the minus strand of NZ_JHYD01000044.1, from coordinate 52,495 downwards.
AACTGGAACAGGAAGTATTGAATTCTATGCCGTATGTTAAGTCTGTGAGCATAAGGCCGGCCTTACCAAAATCAATTAAAATAAAAGTGCAGGAAAGAACACCGTTTGCAGTTCTTGATAATGGAGGGACAAATCTCCTCATTGACAGGGAGGGTTATGTGCTGGAGCTCCTTGACAGCAAATCTCCGAAATTGAAGGATTATTTTAAAATAATAGGTATTTCGGTGGATAGCTATAAATTGGGACAAGCTGTAAAATTTAAAGGAGAGAATCCCTTAATTGATCTGATAAGTTTTTGTGATCTTATTGCAAAAAGTGATAAGGATGAAAAATTAAAATTATATAAAAAAATTACTTCGGTTGATTTGTCCGATGTACCTTATATGTCTGTACAGTTTGACAAAAGAGTTACCGCCAAATTTGGAGATTTGGAGTATACAGATTATCAGATAAGTGTTTTTAGACATTTATTTGTTAATAATATCAATGAAACGCAAAAAGGTACTCTGGATTTTACAAAGGGGAGCAATCCGTACTTTGTACCGGGAGAGTAATGGTTTTACAGGCGGAATTATACATATAATCAAGTAAAGCTAATGCCAATCTAAAAATATTTAACAGACAACAAGAGAGAAAAGGAGTAAAATGCTATGATACCAATATTAGGATTAATTTTAGGAATACTTATTGGACTGTTCATTCCAATTACCATTCCGTCCCAATACTTTACATATGTGGCTGTTGCAATTCTGGCCGCCATGGACTCGGTATTCGGGGGAATAGTTGCCACCATAAACAAAAAATTCGAAATGAGAATATTTTTATCCGGATTTTTTGGAAATGCTTTGCTGGCCGCAGGTCTGGCATATATTGGAGACAAGCTGGGAATTCAGATATATCTTGCCGCAATATTTGCATTTGGAAACAGGCTCTTTTTAAACTTTGCTTTAATTAGAAGATATCTATTGAATAAATTTCTCAAAAAAGATAATATAGTAAAAGAGGATATTTAAGCGCATTTCGAGGCATTTTTGATGCATAAATTAGGGGGGCAGTTTCGTGTCTGATGTTATTGTAGGAGTGGATATAGGAACTTCAAAAGTAAGCACCGTAGTTGGAAAAACCAATAATACAGGTGAAGTTGAAATCTTAGGCAAAGGTATTGAAAGCTGTTCGGGTATAAAAAAAGGAATAATTGTTGACATTGAAGCTACCTCCAATTCAATACAAAGTTCTGTAAAAAAAGCGGAAGCCCAGGCAGAGTTGAAGGTTGGTTCAGCCTACGTCAACATCTCCGGTCTGCATGTTGATATCATCAATCATAAGACATATACGAATATAGCCAGCGATTCCAGGGAAATCTCCAGGCATGATGTGGAAAAGCTACTTTATGCGGCAGGAACCATTTCAATACCTGCTGACAGCGAGATAATAGATGTGGTTCCCAGACAGTTTATTGTCGACGGTTATGATGGGATAAACGATCCCGTGGGAATGAAGGGAACCAAGCTTGAAGGGGATTTTGACGTCGTGGTTGGAAAAATTATTTCCATACAGAACATTGTCAGAAGTATGGAAAAAGCGGGAATCAAGGTGGACGGGCTCATTGCCGAAGGTTTTGCCGCGGGAGAATGCATTCTGCTCCCTGATGAAAAAGATATGGGTGTCATACTCATTGATATTGGCGGGGGGACCACCGAGATCAGTGTGTATAAGGATGAAAAGCTTGTGATGAACAGATGCCTTCCTGTAGGCGGGGATCATATCACAAATGATTTATCCATAGCGTTAAAAATGACTTATGCCGAATCTGAAAAAATCAAGAGACAATTCCAACTGGCATTGACCACACTTATCAAAAACGATCAGGAAATATCTGTTAATGATCTGAGCGAGAGTTTCAAGAAAAATATAAAGGTTTCCGATGCGATAGAAGTTATAGAGGCAAGAGTATATGAAATATTCAGCCTCTGCAAAGACCTCGTTTATACAAATTGCCCCGGCAGCTACGGTGCGGGAGTTGTACTTTCAGGAAATGGGATATCCACCCTGGATGGTGCCATGCAGATAGCATATGACATTTTTGACATCCCTGTCAGGGTTGCCGCTCCAAAAGTGAAAAACATACCCACACTTGATTACTGTACTGCAGCAGGAATGGTGAAATATATAGCGCGGCAGGACAGGGAAGCAAGCACCATCAGTATAAAGAGTATTCCCAAAGCCAATAAAAAGGTCAGGGAACGAACCTTCCTCAAGAAGGTTATCAGTGCTTTGAAAGATTTTTTTTATTAGGCAATATAAACAAAACTTGCCTAAATTACATTTTTACTATATTATTATTATGTGCTTTTTATAACTTTTTTGGATTATTAACCATTTAATCAATATACACAGGTAGGCAATTCAAGTCTAATTTACCAATGCTAAAGGGGGATTTACTTTGCTAGATTTCGAGATTGATATGGATCATTTTGCCCAGATAAAGGTAGTAGGATGCGGCGGAGGAGGAAACAATGCCGTTAACAGGATGATTGATGCAGGACTTAGAGGTGTGGATTTTATAGCTATAAATACAGATAAACAGGCTTTGTTTTTATCCAAGGCAAACACCAAGATTCAAATTGGAGACAAGCTTACAAAGGGTCTTGGAGCAGGTGCTAATCCCGATATCGGAGAAAAGGCGGCAAATGAAAGCAGAGATGAAATCGCCCAGGCAATAAAAGGTGCAGACATGGTATTTGTAACCGCAGGTATGGGCGGTGGTACCGGTACGGGTGCTGCTCCCGTGGTAGCACAGCTTGCCAGGGAAATGGGAATTCTGACAGTAGCGGTTGTTACAAAACCTTTTATGTTTGAAAGCAGAACGCGCATGCAGCATGCTGAAAGAGGAATAGAGAACCTTAAAAATTCAGTTGATTCACTTGTCACCATTCCAAATGACAGGTTGCTTCAGGTTGTGGAAAAGCGCACTACTATGGTGGAAGCTTTTAGGATGGCTGATGATGTGCTTCGGCAGGGTGTTCAGGGTATATCCGATTTGATAGCCGTACCTGGCTTGGTAAATCTTGACTTTGCAGATGTTAAGACTATAATGCTGAGCTCCGGCCTTGCCCATATGGGTATAGGAAGAGCCAATGGTGAAAGCAGGGCCGAAGAAGCGGCAAGACAGGCAATTCACAGTCCTCTGCTGGAAACTTCAATCGAAGGGGCAAGAAGAGTACTGGTAAATATCACCGGCGGTCCCGATCTGGGTTTGTTTGAAGTTAATACAGCCGCGGAGCTTGTCCAGAAGTCGGCAGATCCCGAAGCAAATATCATATTTGGAGCTGTTATTGACGACAACCTTAAGGATGAATTGATGATAACGGTTATAGCTACGGGTTTTGAGAACAGTCCGGTTTTAAAGAAATTTGACAAACCTGCTGAAAAACCGAAGCAGGCACCGACGGCTGTTCCGGCTCATGACAGCAGCAGCTACGCAGCAGCAACTGCTGAAAAGAATAATGCCAATGCAGTTTCTTCTGATAACGAGCTTGACATACCAACCTTCCTGAGAAGGAACAGATTTAAATAATGGAATATTAAGAATATGGTAAAATATCTGGGAAGTGCCGCAGACTACTGTTAAAGTGGGATGTGCACTTCCTTTTTAATAAGTTGACCCGTTGTGCTAATTAAAATTTTTGTTTTGCTTTACAGATAGATTTAATCAGAATCAACTGGTACGTGAGTACAACTTCATGAAATAAGATGCACAGTTAAAAACAATTGCGGTAAATTGTCGACGAAGGTAAAGTGGTTTTGCCGGCAAAGCAACAGGACGTTGCTTTGAGCTTCAAATCAAGACAGGAGGTCGAGTTTGAGCGACGGCAAAACCGCTTTAAATGAGGCGATACAATTTTCGTAATTGTTTTGGGGGCATCCTTATTTCATGAAGTTAGTACGGAAGTTACCATTTGATATAAAAAAATTAAAAAGGTAAAGCAAAAATTAAAATAACTAGCACAACACGTTAAGTTAACTTGTAAAATTGTTACACAGCTTTGCAGTTGCAAGTTTATGCTGATTATAGAGTTTAAATAAATTTTCAAAGGAAGTGTACCATGTATAAAATTTTTCTTGTTGAAGATGACGGTGTAATTTCGGCAGAGATCAAAAAGCATCTGCAAAGGTGGGGTTATGACGTGCATAGTGTCGGCGATTTCAACAATGTTGTGGGAGAATTCATAAAGTTTGATCCCCAGCTGGTATTGATGGATATATCCCTCCCCTTTTATAACGGCTTTTACTGGTGTACCGAGATCAGAAAGCTATCCAAGATCCCTGTGATTTTTGTTTCCTCCGCCGGTGATAATATGAATATCGTAATGGCTGTAAATATGGGGGGAGATGACTTTATTGCAAAGCCCTTTGATTTTGAGGTGCTTACAGCCAAGGTCCAGGCAATATTAAGAAGAACTTATGCTTACAATGAACAGACGGCTTACCAGGAGCATAATGGCGTTTTGTTCAATTCTATGGACGGGACTCTGGTATACCGCGATCAGAAGCTGGAGCTTACCAAGAATGAGCAGAGGATCATACAGCTGCTCTATGAAAACATTGGAAGGATAGTGAGCCGGGAGCAAATTATGAAGCGTCTGTGGGATAATGATTGTTTTGTGGATGACAACACACTTACGGTAAACATGACCAGATTGCGCAAAAAATTGGAGGACGCTTCCATTGAAAACTTTATACAGACTAAAAAAGGTATAGGATATATTATAGGTGGTTAGCGTGAAAGACTTCGCCAATACTCGTCTTCCAAACTAACCTGTGAATTTATGGCCGTGCGAAATATTCAAAGTATTTTGCAATACTTTGAAAGCGCACATGGCCAATTAACCTCCTTTATTCGCCACATTGCGATAAAGGATATAGGTTTTCATTACATTTTGTGGCCGCAATGCGGCTCATGGAGGTTAATATGAGGGACAGGCGCTCTTTAGGGATGTTACTGCAATATGTCAGGGACAGGCGAAAAGTAATCTTGATGTTTCTTCTGTACCAGCTCATTTTTGGTGCCATATGTGCACTGTATCAGTTGGAAAATCTGGACAAGCTTCTTTACGGTGTCTATATTTCCATTTTTATAAGTCTGTGCATCGGTGTATGGGATTTTACGGAGTATGCTGACAGGATAGCAAAAACTGAAGAAATGTGTTCAAATCTTGAAAATGTAATTGAACTGCTGCCTCAGGCAACCGACCGGAAGGAAACACAATATCAGGAGATTATCAGGGGCTTGTATGAGGAAATGCAGCAATTGCAGTTCAATACAAATCTCAAAGAGTCGGAAATGAAGGATTATTACTCGCTGTGGGCCCATCAGATAAAAACACCTCTGGCGGCAATGAGGCTCATGCTCCAGAATGATGAGAAGGAGATAAGTTCTTATGCCCTGCAGGAAGAATTGTTTAAGATTGAACAATATATAGAAATGGTAATGCATTATCTCAGGCTGGAAAGCATGTCTTCCGATATGATTTTGAGGGAATACCGGTTAAAGGATATTGTCAATCAGGCTGTTAAAAGAAATGCCGTATTGTTTATCAACAGCAAGCTTTCCATTGATATCAGGGACTTTGACTGTAGGGTCATAACCGACGAAAAGTGGCTTTTATTTGTTATAGAACAGCTTATTACCAATGCTGTCAAGTATACTCCAGTCGGAGGTATAACAATAAGCCTGGAAAAAAACAATAATAAAGAATGGCTTGTTATTCAGGATACCGGCATTGGAATCAAGTCTGAAGATTTGCCGAGGATTTTTGAAAAAGGCTTTACAGGATATAACGGCAGGTTTGACAAGAGATCTACCGGAATTGGTCTCTATTTATGCAAACAGGTTCTGGACAAATTGTCCCATAGGATAGAGGTTTTTTCAGAGGTGGGCAGGGGTACAAAAGCCTGCATAGATGTCTCGGTCAGGACTTTTTAAGAGAACAAAAACATACCTTACAGAAATGTAAGGTTAACCGTGGAAATGTAAGTCAGGTCTATGGCAGCCAATTTCTAAATATTCCATAATATATCCATAAAGTATTTTTATTAAACAAATGAAAAGGCACACGGCCTGTCCCGGAAATATTATGGCCGCTGTGCGGCTCAAAGCAACAATACGATTTATGGAGGTTAACATGGCACTTTTAGAAATTAAAAATGTAAAGAAGATATATACTTCACGGTTTGGAGGAAATAAGGTACAGGCTTTGGACAGTGTCACCTTCTCGGTTGAGAAAGGTGAATACGTGGCAATAATGGGAGAGTCGGGCTCTGGCAAGACAACGCTTCTGAATATTCTGGCTTCTATTGATAAGGCCACCAGCGGACAGGTCATGCTGGACGGCAGGGATCTGTCAAAAATAAAGCAAGGTGAGCTTTCGGCTTTCCGAAGGGATAATCTGGGCTTTGTTTTTCAGGATTTTAATCTATTGGATACGTTTTCCTTGCAGGATAACATTTTTTTGCCCCTTGTTTTATCGGGCCATTCCTATGATGAAATGCACAGGAGACTGGAACCGTTGGCCAAAAAGCTGGGAATTGACCAGCTGCTGCAAAAATACCCATATGAGGTATCGGGCGGTGAGAAGCAGAGGGCAGCGGCAGCCAGGGCCCTGATAACAAATCCCAAGATCGTTCTGGCAGATGAACCTACCGGTGCTCTTGACTCCAAGGCTTCTGCCAGATTGCTCAGACTTTTTTCGGAAATAAATGCAGAGGGTCAGACGATATTGATGGTAACTCACAGTATACAGGCTGCAAGCCATGCCGGCAGAGTTCTGTTCATCAAGGACGGCTGTGTCTTCAATCAGATATACCGTGCGAACGCCACCAAGGAGGAAATGTTTAAGAAAATAGCCGATACCATGACAGTGCTGCAAACAGGAGGAACACAGTATGAATAAGAGGTTTCTTCTGCCAAAGCTGGCTTTTGTGGGTATTAAGAAAAATGGAATAACGTACTTTCCATATATGCTTGCAGGAATATTCTCAGTTTTTGTATTTTTCGTTTTTTCATCCATAATGAATAATGAGTTGATGAAAAAGCTTCCTCACAGTGCTTATTTAGTGGTTCTTATGGGGATTGGGCTTTTTCTCCTGGGCGTTATATTGGTACCGTTTTTATTGTACTCAAACAGTTTTCTTATAAAGAGAAGGAAGCTGGAGCTGGGATTATACAGTATTCTCGGGCTTGAGAAAAAGCATATAGCCATTATGATGTTCTTTGAGACCATGTATATTTTTCTTGTTATATTTACAGGCGGAATCATTCTTGGAGTAGTTTTTTCAAAACTGCTGTTCCTTGTGCTGCTGAATCTTACACGATTGCCGGTAGACACTGGATTTACTTTTAGTTTCATTGCTCTTAAAATATCATTTTATTACTTTGTAGGGGTCAGTCTGCTCAATTTGATAGTGAATCTGGTGCAGGTATTCAAATCGAATCCCAATGATTTGATGAAGGGGGCAAAATCAGGGGAAAAACCCCCGAAACGCCTATGGATATCTGCTCTGCTGGGAATAGTATTACTTGCGGCGGGATATTATATCGCTATAATCTCAAAGGTTGATTCAGGTATTTTCACCGATTTTCTTCTGGCAGTTGCGTTGGTGGTGCTGGGAACACATTTTTTCTTCAAGGCCGGGATACTTGCGCTGCTCCGTATACTTAAGGGAAACAGGAATTTTTATTACCGCAAGGCAAATTACACCACCATATCGGGAATGCTGTACCGAATGAAGAAAAGTGCCGCCAGCCTGGCAAATATATGCATATTCAGTACCATGACCATAATTACATTGTTATGTACGGCTGCTCTATGGTTTGGAACATCCGGTGTACTTGATTTCCAATACCCCTTTGATTTTCGGATTGATTATAAGTCAGGCGGTTCCATAGACAGAAAAGGGTTGGATTCCATGCTTTCCCAGTTGTCCGGGGAAGCTCATATAAATGTCTATGATAAAATTTCCTATGCCTATATGGATACCGGTGCACTGAAAACTGAAAACAAATTTGCCAAAAAGTCTGGGAAAGGGTTTCTACCAAATGCTGAAACCATAAAGCTGATTACGCTTCAGGACTATAATCGGATGGAGCGTCAGAACGAAGAACTGGGGGAAGATGAGGTTCTTGTATATTCCACTGGGGCTGATTTCGGTTTCAGCAGTGTACTTTTTGGCAGTGACACCTACACGGTAAAAAAGGAATTGGCCCAAACGAACTTCGATCGGAAATCTTCGGTCGCACGGTTTGGCCAGGATTATTATTTCATTGTGAAGGATCAAAATACAGTAAAAAAGATTATGGTGGAGGCAGGCAACCCGGAAAAGGATTTTACTGATTCCATAGCCTTTCAGGTAAATGGGGAGGATAAAAATAAAAAAGAATTTGCAAATCTCTTAAGCGGCTGGTTCAAGGATAAAAAAGAAGTCGTTTTATTAAAGAATGGAATAGTGGGCCGTGACGAAACAGTTTCAATGAACGGAGGATTGCTGTTTCTTGGAATATTCTTCGGTATCATATTCAGTATGTGCCTGCTTTTGATAATGTACTACAAGCAGATAACCGAAGGTTTTGATGACAGGGATAAATTCAGTATCATGCAGAAGGTAGGCATGAGTGATCCGGAGGTAAAAGGCACCATCAAACGCCAGATTCTCCTGGTATTCTTCCTGCCGCTGGTATTTGCAGTCCTTCATACACTGGCCGGGTTTGGAATGATCACAGAACTGCTGGGTGTACTGTTCCTGTACAACCGGACATTAATAATAGCGACGGGTGTTGTTGTATCCTGTATTTTTGCAGTGTTGTACGGACTGAGTTATATATTTACATCCAAAGTATACTACAGCATAGTCAGGCAAATGAACTAGTACAATATACAGAATATTGTACTGGATAGGAAGATCTGAAGTAAGCAGCATATGCTCCCTGGCAGTTTGGCAGGAGCATATGCTGTTTATTTTAGTTTCCCGGTATAGGAATTTATATATTATTTTGATAGAGAAATGAGCCCGGTGAGTTTTCTTGTCACACAATATTTCTTTTTCTACATTTGTTTTTGACAAACTTTTGTAAATTAACTATGTATAATTAGGAATGGATAAAAAAGAAGGTTGATGTAATAACTCGGCATAAAAACAAAGGCGCTTGAATAATAGTAAAGTATGGACTAATAGTGTTTATGCGTTATTTTACTATTGGGTGAGGGAAACAAAGTGGAAATATATTTGGATATTCTGTTACTTGAAAATTTAGTTATAAATTATTTGATACTTTATGTTACAGCAAAGTTCTCCCGGGTAAGGGTCAGTACTCTCCGACTGTTTGCAGGAGCAATAGTGGGAGCACTTTATGTGATATTCATAATATTACAGCCGGGAATGAAGGTATATTATACGGCATTTGCCAAAATACTGCTGTCTGTTTTCATAATAGCAATAACCTTTTCGCCGCGGAAGGTTTTGCCGTTCTTAAAAACATTGGTGATCTTCTACATATCTACCTTCATATTTGCAGGGGCAGCCCTGGCCTTTTTGTATTTCAACCAGCAGGGCGGGTTTGTAAGAAATGGCATAATATATGTTTTCGGACAGTCCAGGGGCAGTTTGATGTTCTTTGGTATTGTGACGGTAGGCATAATCGTCAAGATTTTCATGGAGGTTATTCAAAGCAGGATCAACAAGGATAAGCTGCTTATCCCTGTAAAGATAGCTTTTGATAATAGAATAATCGGTTTGCCGGCTCTGGTGGATACAGGTAATTCACTGAGGGACCCCCTTACAAATATTCCGGTTATGGTAGTTGAATTTAAAGCATTGGAAGAACTTCTGCCGTCGGAAATAAGAAGTATTTTTGAGAACTCCAAGGAGGATGATCTCAATTGTGTAACTGCGACAATATCAACCTCCAGGTGGTTTTCCAGATTCAGACTGATCCCCTTTAGTTCTCTGGGAAAAGAAAATGGCATGCTTATAGGTTTTAAACCGGATTTTATTGAAGTTGGAGAGGAAGAAGAAAAACGTGACATAAAAAATGTAATTGTGGGAATATACAACAGATCCTTATCCGGAAATGATAAGTACAAGGCATTACTGGGACCGGAATTAGTCGCTTAGCCATATGTAACATACAAATGCACACAGGATATTTAACTGCATTTTAATTACGCTTTACCAATTTATCCACATTTGAAAGGGGACAGCCAAATGAAATTTTTTACCAGACTGAAAATGTGCTTTCTTATAAGCTATGAGAAGCTTTTAAGAAAGCTGAAATTAGGAGGGATATTTCCTGTTCATTACATAGGGGGCAGTGAGGCCCTGCCGCCACCGCTTACCGTTGATGAGGAGACCTATCTTCTGCATAAGCTTGAACAGAGTGATTACGGCGTAAAGAGCATTCTGATCGAAAGAAATTTAAGGCTGGTAGTCTATATAGCAAGAAAGTTTGAGAACACCGGTGTTGGTGTTGAAGACCTTATTTCCATTGGCACGATCGGACTGATTAAGGCTATAAATACCTTTAACCCCTCAAAAAATATAAAGCTGGCAACTTATGCATCACGGTGCATTGAAAATGAAATACTAATGTATCTCAGGAGAAATAACAGGGTAAAAGCTGAGATTTCAATTGATGAACCTCTGAATATCGACTGGGACGGAAATGAATTGCTGTTATCGGATATTCTGGGAACTGAAAATGATATGATTCACAGAAGCATTGAGGACGAAGTCGATAAGGAGCTTCTCAATACTGCAATGAAAAAATTATCCATCCGGGAAAAAAGAATTATGGAATTGAGATTCGGTCTCACAAACGGTGTGGAAAAAACTCAAAAAGAAGTAGCAGATATGCTTGGAATCTCCCAATCCTACATATCCCGTCTTGAAAAAAGAATAATAAGCCGGTTGAAAAAGGAAATCAGCCGCATGACCTGACAGGACTGCAAAAGGCCTTAAAATAGGCTTTGTCAAGGCCTTTGACGAAAATATTTTACTTGTGAAAACAGTATAAAAAGTACCTCCATGGCAATAATGATATTGACAAAGTCAATCTTAATAATTGACTTTGTTATTATAGCTCGGGAGGTTTTTATATGCTTATTAATAAAGTTGAAATCTGTGGTGTTAATACTTCAAAACTTCCTGTTTTGACAAATGAACAGAAAAAAGTGCTGTTCGAAAGAATGCATAAGGGTGATAATTCTGCCAGGGATGAATTCATCAAAGGCAATCTCAGGTTGGTCTTAAGTGTGATTCAGAGGTTCAATAACAGAGGCGAATATGTGGACGATCTGTTCCAGGTCGGCTGCATCGGATTAATTAAAGCTATTGATAATTTTGATGTTTCTCAAAATGTTAAATTCTCAACCTATGCTGTTCCTATGATAATCGGTGAAATCCGGAGATATTTAAGAGACAACAATTCCATAAGGGTCAGCAGGTCCTTGAGAGATATTGCTTATAAGGCTTTGCAGGCCAAGGAAAGACTGACTACGAAAAATTCCAAGGAGCCCACCATCGCAGAGCTTGCAGCCGAGCTCCAGCTCCCCAAGGAGGATATTGTATTTGCTCTGGATGCCATACAGGATCCCATTTCATTATTCGAATCAGTATATCATGACGGCGGGGATGCAATATTCGTAATGGATCAGGTCAGTGACGACAAGAATATTGATGAGAACTGGCTGGAGACCATAACCCTGAAGGAGGCCATGAGAAAGCTCAATGACAGGGAGAAGCTTATTCTCAATCTAAGATTTTTCGAAGGCCGCACCCAGATGGAAGTTGCAGATGAGATAGGAATTTCACAGGCTCAGGTGTCCAGGCTGGAAAAAACAGCTCTGATGCATATGAAAAAGTATATCTGAGGCGGGCAGGCAGCCGGACTTTTTAGCAGTATTCAAAAAAGGTATACAAATTTTTTCAAATAAGGTAAAATGGATATTGAATTATGGAGGATTAAAAAATGAAGTGTCCATTTTGCGGTTTTATTGAAGATAAGGTCATTGATTCCAGACCTACCGATGAAGGCTCGGCTATTCGAAGAAGAAGAGAGTGCATAAAGTGTTCCAAAAGGTTTACGACTTATGAAAAGGTTGAAAGCCTTCCTTTGATGGTAATAAAAAAGGACAAATCCAGGCAGCCCTTTGACAGGGAAAAGTTAATGAACGGACTTTTAAGGGCATGTGAAAAAAGGCCCATATCAATTAATGATCTTGAAAAAATGGTTGAAAATATAGAAACCCAGCTCCATAACTCCCTCATCAGGGAAGTAACTACCGAGGATATCGGAGAGATGGTAATGGCAAAGCTTAAGAACATGGACGAAGTGGCATATGTAAGATTTGCATCGGTGTATCGCCAGTTTAAAGATATCAATACATTCATGGATGAGCTGAAAAATCTGCTGAGAGACGAAAAATAGGAATTTAACCGCCGGCAATATGTGACTTTTAGGTGTTACAGACCACTGGTTGTGAGCTGCTTCTTAAATAAACAGAAGCAGCTTTTATATTTATAGGATCAAAAAACGGGATTAGCCCGTAAAATTTACCTGATACTGTTTTGGACTTACTCCGACTACTTTCTTGAAGATCCTGCTAAAATGAGGGAAATTTTCATATCCCACTTTGGCAGAGACATCGCTTACACGTTCCCCCTGGGCCAATAAAGCCTTTGCCTTTTCAATACGCACCTGTATGATATAGTCCTGCAGTGCGGTTCCAGTCTCCAGTTTGAAAATCCGGGAGAGATAGTTGGAATTGTAGTTAAAGGCTCTTGAAAGGCTGCTTACAGATATATCTGAGGAAATCTGCTCCTCTATCATATATTTTATTTTTTCAACAACTTTCCTGTTCTGAGTCAGCTGCATATTTGCAATGTAATCCATGTATTGATTGATGGCTCCGTAACATAAATCCTCAAAAACCTCAAGTGATATGAGGGTATTTGAAGCTTCAAAAAACTCCTTATAATTTTTTCCCCACTGGTTGATGCGGACATTCCTTTGCAGGGAATCCGATATGAGAGTACCCGTTACAGCGTGATATGTCTGCAAAATATTATCCTGGGTCTGATATTCGGGCTGTCTGAGCTCCTTGAATATTTCTGCTATCCTGCCGGTCAATTTTTCCCTTTGAAAAGTACTTAGCAGAGTTAACAAGGAGGGTCGCTTAAGCAGTGTTTTTAGTTCACTGGACTGCTTTTTATCGTCTGCTTCCGGCCCGAGTATTCCGCCCGACAGCATGCCGATCCGCCTCCTTATACGCTCTGATATGCCTTGATAGGCTTCTCCTATTTTAGCCAGTTCAACAGGGAAATCCCAGAATATGGAGACAGTGCAGCCCAGTGATTCGGTGATGGAAAGCTGGAAAAACTCAAGCCGGTCTACAATTTGTTTGAATAATAAGTTTAGCCATCCCCGGTCCTGGCTTAAAAAGAGAAGATTGTAGCTGTCCGTCATGCTGTGATAGGTTATGGTTCTGCAATTTTCACATAAAAGCTGAAAGGATAGATCTTTTAATGCAATATTCACGATACTTGAATTAACAGGCTGGGAGATCCATTCATCTACTTTTATGGTAACAAAAAAGCCATAATCCCCCGGATATATGTCTAAACCGGTTTCGGCCAGAGCACCGGAGGTTTTCCAGGGAGCCTCCATACCTTTTTCAAGCCATAGATTGAGATATCTCTCCTGTATGAAAGGTCTTATCTGGTCTATTTTTTTCTTGGCTTCTTCGACTATGAAGCTTTGTTGCAAATCCTGCTTAATCTCAGATAATGCCTCTGCAACTATTAATTTGAGAGCCTCATATTCAAGGGGTTTAAGTACGTAGCGGAAAACTTTGATATTGATTGCCCGCTGGGCATAGTCAAAATCCTTATAGCCCGACAAAATAATTATTTTTGTATACGAATTCAGCTTAAGTATCCTGTCACATAATGTCAGACCGTCGGTTCCTGGCATGCGGATATCGGTAATCACTATGTCTATATGATGGCTTCCCAGTATTTCCAATGCAGAGGGGACATCGGCAGCACGGAAAACATCTCTGATTTCAAGTTCGTTCCAATCGATATTGTAATACAGACCGTCAAGTATGCTCTTTTCATCATCTACCAGTAATAAATTATACATTTTTCAGCAGCTCCTGTTCCTGTTTTATTATTGTTTTTGGAATACTGAAGGTAAATTTTGTTCCGCGACCCATATCAGTGCTGATGTTTAACTCCACTTCCCCGCCGTACATGAGCCTGAAGCGGGAGAAAACATTTTGGATGCCGTGTGTCTTATCTGAGAAATCCAGGTTTAGCTGGCTTAAAATATTCCCGAGTTGTTCCTGGCTTAAGCCTATTCCATTGTCTTCAACAATCAGCTGTACATTTTCGTCTACACATATGGCTTTTATATCTATGAAATTTTTCCTGTTATGATTTACAAATGCGTGTGAAATGGCGTTCTCAACTATGGTCTGCAATGAAAGGGAAGGAATGATCATCTCTTCAAGCCCGGCATCAATCAGACAATTGTAATCAAACTTTTCGGGGGAGCGCAGTTGATGTATTTTGAGATAAAGTTTAATATTTTCCATTTCCCGCAGGATTGTTGTGTCCTTATCGTCAAAATGGGTGATCTTCTGGTAGAAGTGTCCGAGATACATGGTCATATCTGCGGCATTATCCAGGTTCTCGCTTTTTATCATATTATAAATGCTGTAAAGACAGTTGTACAGGAAATGGGGCTTTATTTGAGATTTTAAAAACTTTAAATGTGCTTTGTTTAAATTCTCCTGTGCCAGATATTTTTCTTTTAAGGATTTATCCAGTTGATCCACCATGTTATTAAACTGTACCGACATCATGCCGAATTCCGAATTATTGATTATATGGGTATGAGACTGAAAATCCCCCTCTGCCACCCGTTTCATGGCATCCACCAGTACATTGGCCGGGGAATATATTTTTCTGTATGAAACAATAATATAAAAGGCAACCGCAATGGCGGCAAAAATCAGGATGGCTACCAGGAACGACATCATCCGGGTAACGGGACTGAGGATCTCTTTTTCATTATATATGATTCCGATTATACATTGGTAAGTATCCAGTTTGCTGAAAACTATACGGTAAAGGCCGTCCTTGTCCTTATATGTAAAGGGTTCGGATTTTGTATTGTTGTTGTTCTGCTCCATAATATTCTGAAGAATATTTTGATTTAATATATTATCCTTGTCCAGCTTAAAGACTTTGCCGTTTATGTCTATAAGAAAGGAAGCCATGATTTTGTCATTGTCTCCAAATAAAGCCTTAAGCTGCCCCACGATTTCCGACTCGCTTATCTCTATGGAAATCAGCGGGCGGCTCTGCCTGGGGTAGGCATAGCCTTTGATAATAGAGTAGCACTTTTCATTGGGGTTTCTCAGTGAAGGCCTGACAGCCCATATGGGTTGATCTCTGTTCAATTCCTGCAAATTTCCAAGCATATTGTATTTGCTGAAGGAGTCAACACCGTATTTTGTGGAAATAACACGCTTCTGAATGGGAAGAATGACCGATACATTTGAGGCAATAAACCGGGATGCGAAATAGAGGGACAGCCTCGATTTAAAAATGGTATAACTCCACAAATCCAGGCTGTTTTTATCCATGACCGACATTTTGACCAGATCTTCATCCACTAAAAGCGGAGCAGCTGTCATTTCAAGATCTCTTAATTTGTCGGAAAACTGATCCGAAATTAACTTTGTATTGTTTGCATAGGAAATGTCATACTCGTCACGCAGCATATCCATGCTGGAATAGCTGTATATAAGGCACAGGGCTATGGTAGGAACTATTACAAGCAGAAAACCCCCCGCCAGTATTCTTATAATGGAAGAGTGCAATAACTTTTGAAGGCCCTTCATAAAATCCTCCTGAGTATGAGCAATATATTTAAGTAAGTAATATTTCGCATGACAATATTAACACTTTACATAAAATTTTTAAAGTAAAATCGGCTTATTTTTGTCTATTTTGTATATGATGTCTGATTAGTGCAAATAAAATATGATTAAATCATGTACTCAAAATCTTTCTGTTGTTAACATTGATAAAGTAGCAGACAATATTTTAATATTTGGAGGAGGAATATTAAGCATGAAAAGAAAATTGATTTCGGTGGCAAGCATGTTAATTGCAGGTTCTTTGTTGTTTTCTGCTTGTGGCTCTGATTCGGGAACAACGGCTTCGGAAACCCAAAGCTCAAGTTCCGGTACAGGTGCGCAGGCTTCGGGAACATCAGGGGAAAAGAGTTATTTTAAAAAATACGATGAACCTATAACTCTTACAACACATGCGGTTGTCGGTGCCGATACCATGTATCAGGACGGCGGGACAGCTGAAAATAATGCCTGGACTCAATGGCAGAAGGAACACCTGGGTATAATATGGAAACTGAAATGGGTTGCACCTGACGGAGCCACCGACCAGCAAAAACTTGATCTGGCTTTTGCAAGCGGAGATCTCCCGGATGTTATCAGTCCAACTAAAGAACAGCTGGCAAAATATGTTGCGGAGGATCAGATTCTGCCTTTGAATAATCTGATTGAAGATTATGCCTCTCCATTGATAAAGTGGGCTATTGGGGAAGCGAAAGAAAGAACAAAAGGTTCTTTGTTCCTGCCTTTTACAAAAGCCGGACAAATATACGGTTTTCCCGTTATGAAGGAATTGATGGATTATTATAACACAAACTTCATCCGGGATGATATTTTAAACCAGATGGGTGTAGCTGTACCTAAAACCCTTGCCGAATATGAAAATGTTCTTGAAAAATACCATCAGCAGTATCCAAAGGGCTATGGCCTTGGTATGGATAACACCTTGAGTGCACAGGCAATACCTATGGCGGCATATAAGGCTTATCCGAAGCACTGGGTCAAAACCGGCAACGGAGAGATAGTTTATGGAAGCATACAGCCTGAAGCCCGCGAGGCTCTTGTAAAATTGGCCGAATGGTATAAAAAGGGCTATATTGATCCGGAATTTGCCGTAAAAGACAATTCCAAGCTTCAGGAAGATGTTGTCCAGGGAAATATACTGACCTATTATGGGCATTGGGCAAGCATAGCAGCGCCCTTTAACGGAATGTGGAGCAAGGTAGCGGGTTCCAATGTGACCTGTATGCCAAATTTAACCGGGGAAGACGGTAAGACTGGAGTAATGGCAAACCCATGGTTTGATGGCTCAAGAGCAATAACCAAGGCCTGCAAGAATCCTGAGGCTGTAATGTATCTTTTAAATGAAAACTGGGATTCCTTCTATAGAAATTACACGGATCTCCGTGAAAAGATGAAAAACGAATACGGATATGAATTTAAGTACCCTGTAACCGAAGAAAGAAAACCGTTAAATGTTGACCAGGTTGCCAGGGATTATCCCGGTGCGGCTCAGCCGAGACAGCTCTGGAAATATGATTATCCGGCAGACCTTGAAGGCTGCGGATTTATGAACAGTTTCTATACACATTATACAGTCTTGTTCGGATTTACCGGAGGACCGGTCAGCATAGCAAACGGCGCACTGGCATCCATGGCTGATGCGGTAAACAAGAATGATACTTCTGTTCTGATCGGTGAAGGAAAGAATATGTACGCCGAGTGGACCAATACCAACCCTAAAATGCTTACAACCTTTGCAAGTACATATAACTACTGGAGCGAATTTGAAAAAACCGACGAGTTTTCGGCAGACGCCTTTTCAGGAGCTGCAACTCCGACCATGACAGAAAAGAAGCAATATCTCGATAAATTGGAGCTGGAAACCTATACCCGTATAATAATGGGGTCACTGCCCATCACTGCTTTTGATGAATTCGTTCAGAACTGGAAAAAGAACGGCGGAGATCAGATAACCAAAGAAGTAAATGAATGGGCCAAGGGGCTTTAATTGAACCAATTATATTTTAACTATAAATTTGTTGTTTATTTGTACATGGGAGGCCAATCCGGCTGGCCCATGTACAAATAAAACAGCAGGAGACGGAGCGACAATGCACACAACATACATCAAGCAAAAATGGCCATTGTATGCCATGCTTGTAATACCGGTTTTTTTTGTAATCCTTTTCAACTATGTTCCATTGTATGGCGTTGTGATAGCTTTTAAAAATTACAGTCCCGCAAGAGGTTTCTGGGGAAGTGAATGGGTCGGTTTAAAGTGGTTTGAAACAGCTGTTAATATGCCGGATTTTAAGTTTATATTACGAAATACATTTGTTATTGCTGTTGGGAAAATTATTTTCGGACAGGTTTTTTCCATAATATTCGCACTGCTTTTAAATGAAATCAAAAATAAAGTCTACAAAAAGACTGTGCAGACAATAACATACTTTCCTCATTTCCTATCCTGGGTTATTATCGGCGGAATATTTACAGATATGCTTTTGACCAGGGGAATTATAAACCAGCTTATAGGTCTCTTCGGAATCAAGCCCATATTCTTTTTAGGCAGCAACCAATGGTTCCAGCCCACTGTAGTTATCCTTGAAACCTGGAAAGAGTTCGGCTGGGGAGCAATAATTTATCTGGCTGCAATGACCAACATAAATCCTGAGATTTATGAGGCGGCAATCATGGACGGGGCAAGTCTGTTCAGAAGGATATGGAATGTCACTTTACCGGGAATAAGTTCAATTATAGTTATGCTGGCTGTTCTGAGTATAGGAAATATATTGAATGCCGGCTTCGAGCAGATACTTGTGCTCTATAACCCTGCGGTATATCAAACGGGTGACATTCTCGACACTTTCATATACCGTCAGGGACTTCTGCAGGCGCAATATTCACTATCAACCGCTATTGGTTTGTTCAAATCAATTATCGCATTGACACTGACACTGTTAGCTAATTTTCTGGCAACAAAATATACCGATTACAGAATTTTTTAGGGGGCAGATAACAATGAATATAACCTATACAAAGGGAGAGCGGATTTTTAATTTTTTCAATTATTTTCTCCTTGCCATTATTACTTTGACCTGCATATTGCCAATGATCCATGTTATCGCTCTTTCGCTAAGCGATACGGTGTCCGCCACTTCAAACTCGGTACGGTTCTGGCCCAAAGGATTCAATTTTGCGGCATATGAAACAATGTTCAGCAATTCGGCTTTTATAAAAGCACTTGGTGTATCGGTTTTTAGAACTATCGTAGGTTGTTCGGTCAATATGCTTGTAACAATTTTGGCGGCTTATCCGCTTTCAAAAGAAAACCGTGAGCTTAAGGGAAGAAAATTTTTAAGCTTCTTCTTCATAATTCCCATGATGGTAAGCGGAGGCTTGATACCTCTGTTTATACTGGTAAAAAACCTTCATATGCTGGATAGTATCTGGTCATTGATTCTTCCGGGCTGTGTGCCGATATTTAACGTAGTGATGATGATGAACTTTTTCCGAGGAATAAATAAGAGTATTTTTGAATCGGCTTCCATTGATGGGGCAAATGAATTTGTTATTCTTTTAAAAATTGTAATTCCGCTCTCAATGGCATCCATTGCCACACTTTCTCTTTTCCAGCTGGTGGGACATTGGAATGATTGGTTCGGAGCTACGATATATATAAATGACAGAAATAAATGGCCGCTGCAAACGCTGCTTCACAATATGCTTACCACAATAGATTTCAGCAATTTCAGTGCCGCTGATGTGAACAGGCTGAAACAATTATCGGACCGTTCCTTCCGCGGAGCAATGATTGTTTTTGCAACAATACCGATTTTATTTGTATATCCCTTTATGCAAAAGTATTTTATCTCGGGTGTGACCATCGGTTCGGTAAAAGAATAGGAGATAAGCCATGAACAATTATAATGACCATTATAATGAAGAACTTTTCAAAAATCCTCCTGCAAGGTTCAGAGGAGCACCATTTTGGGCATGGAATACAAAGCTTGAAAAGGATGAGCTTTTGAGGCAAATTGATATTTTTAAGGCAATGGGGATGGGAGGCTTCCATATACATTGCCGCTCAGGGCTGGAAACGGAATATCTGGGTGAGGAATATATGGAGCTTGTGGGAGCATGTAACGAAAAGGCCAAAAAAGAGGAAATGCTGTGCTATCTCTACGATGAAGACCGCTGGCCTTCGGGTTCGGGCGGCGGCCTCGTCACAAAAGACAGAAAGTACCGGGCAAGGTATCTGAGCTTTGGTCCGGCGGATGTTAATGAAAATAACAGCATTTCAACAAATTCGGAGGATAACGCCGGCAGGCAGGAAAGTGACGGCAAATCCGTCATTGCCAGATTTGCGGTCACTCTGAAAGACGGGTTCCTGCAGGAATATAAACGGCTGCAGGCTTCTGAAACCGCAACCGGCGGGGCGTCGGTATGGGAGGCAGCCCTGGTTATAGCCGAAGATAATCCCTGGTTCAACAACCAGGCCTATGTTAACACTCTGGATAAAAAAGCCATCGAAAGGTTTATAGAGGTGACCCACGAAAAATATTATGAGAAGTTCGGTGACGATTTCGGTACGGCAATTCCCTCAATTTTCACTGATGAGCCTCAATTTACACATAAACAGACGCTGAAATTTTCCACTGACAGAACTAATATCGCATTGCCGTTTACCGATGATTTTGAGGAAACATACAAGTCGGTATATGGTGAAAGTATTATTGATCATTTGCCGGAACTGGTCTGGGAATTGCCCGAGGGTAAGATTTCCGCCGCAAGATATAATTATCACGATCATGTTGCCGAAAGATTTTCTTCAGCTTTTGCCGACACCGTCGGAAATTGGTGTAAAGCCCATAATATAAAGCTTACAGGGCATATGATGGAGGAGCCGACTTTACAGTCGCAAACAGCCGCTCTCGGAGAAGCCATGCGGTCATACCGCTCATTTGATATGCCCGGTATTGATATGCTTTGCGATTGGAGGGAATATACAACTGCAAAGCAGGCCCAATCTGCCGCGCACCAGTATGGTAGAACCGGTGTTTTAAGTGAACTGTATGGAGTTACAAACTGGGATTTTGATTTCAGGAACCACAAGCTGCAGGGTGACTGGCAGGCGGCTCTCGGTGTGACACTGCGGGTTCACCATCTGACCTGGGTGTCGATGAATGGGGAAGCAAAGCGCGATTACCCTGCCAGCATCGGCTATCAATCCCCATGGTATAAGGAATACAGTTATATTGAAGACCATTTTGCAAGGCTGAATTCGGCACTGACCAGCGGTAAGGCAGAGGTCAGGGTTGGAGTGATTCATCCTGTCGAATCATACTGGCTGTATTATGGGCCCAACGATAAAACCGCCGGAAGAAAAAAAGAGCTGGATGATAATTTTCATGCAATCACAAACTGGCTTTTGTTTGGTCTGGTGGATTTCGATTTCATTGCGGAATCACTTCTGCCGTCACAAGCACCAAAGGCATATGACGGGAAACTGGCAGTGGGTGAAATGGAATATGAAACCATAATAGTTCCCAACTGTATAACTCTGCGCAGTACAACCCTGCAGCAGCTTAAAGCCTTCAAAAAAGCCGGGGGCAGGCTTGTCTTCGCCGGGGAAACGCCTACTCTGCTGGATGCCGGGCCTTCACAGGAGGTTCAGGCTTTTGTAAAGGAATGCGAATGTATCCAATTCAATTATAATAAAATCCACAGTGCAATTTCCGGCAGCAGAGACGTCGACATCATCAATACAAACGGCCAAAGACCGGACAGGTATATTTACCAGCTTCGAAAAGACGGCAAATACAGGTGGCTCTTTATATGTAATGCGAAACCTGCGGAAAATCCCGATATACCCAGGGAGGACAAATTGAAAATAACAGTGGGGGGAGTCTGGAAACCGACGCTTTACGATACTCTAACGGGAGAAATCCACCCTCTTGCCGCAGAATATGACAACGGAAAAACTGTAATTTCCCGTTCCTTTTATGACCATGACAGTCTGCTGCTGCTGCTTGAGGAAGGACGGGCCAGGGAGCCGGAAAAACCATATGAATATAATGTGCAAAGGCTTACAGAGCTTTCACAGCCGGTTTCTTTCAGTCTTTCTGAACCTAATTCACTGGTTCTGGATTGTGCCGAGTATTCATTTGACGGTAAGGAATGGAATTCCAGGGACGAGGTTTTGAGGATAGATAACAGGTTCAGAGAACTGCTTGGCTATCCCCTGCGTATGGAAGCCTGGGCACAGCCCTGGTCGGTTGAAAGGCAGGAAGAGGAAAAGCATGTCCTGGGGCTGAGATACAGTTTTGAATCGGAGATTGAAATCAGGGACTGCTATCTGGCACTTGAAAACATTTCAGGAACAGAAATTATTGTCAACGGTGAAAGTGTCAAAAAAGAAACCGAGGGTTATTTTGTTGATAAATGCATTCAAAAGGTGAAGCTCCCTGCGATAAAAAAGGGCACAAATCAGATAATACTATACATAGACTTCTATTCAAGGACCAATGTGGAATGGTGCTATCTGCTGGGCTCCTTTGGGGTCAGTGTTGCCGGAAGTGCCGCAAAGCTGATAGATATGCCGAAATCCATCAATTTTGGTGATTATGGCAGTCAGGGTTTCCCATTCTACACCGGAAATATAAAGTACCATAATGTAATAAATGTAGATAGCGGTAATTATAAACTGGATTTCTCATCATACCGCTCAACGGTCATGAAGGTCTTTGCGGATGGCAAGGAACGGGGAATAGTTGCCTTTGCTCCGTATACCGTTGATTTGGGGGAGTTGGGCAAGGGAGAACACAGCATTGATATTTTATGCTGCGGCAACAGATATAATTCTTTTGGGGCCCTGCACAATTCAGACTCTTCTGAAAAGTGGCACGGTCCCAACAGCTGGCGCACGGAGGGGAAGAAATGGTCCTATGAGTATCAGCTGAGAGAAATGGGAGTACTGGTCACACCAAGGCTGATAAAGTATTAAAGTAATAAAATATAAAACTATTAATATGTTAAGAGTTTTTAAGCCATGTATATAAGCACGGGAAACGGTGCTTATATACATGGCTTTTTTATGGGCTTTAGCCTGTTGAGTATGAGTGAGTTTCTCGGCAGAGAAATGAGCCATACGAAACAATAAACCACCCGCTATGCGGGTTCGCAACAGAAGTTATACAAAAAAATCACCTTTCCATTAAAATAGAGTTGTTCAAGCTACTATATTAACGAGAGGAAAGGTGATTTTAATGGCAAATAAAGAAAATAGTTTAGCACATACCAAATGGATGTGTAAGTATCACATAGTATTCACTCCAAAGTATAGACGAAAAGTGATATATAATCAATACAAACAAAGTATACGAGAAATACTGATACGATTATGCAAGTACAAAGGAGTGGAAATACTTGAAGGGCATCTAATGCCAGATCACATACACATGTTAGTAAGCATACCACCCAAAATAGCAGTTTCAACGTTTATGGGATATTTGAAGGGAAAAAGTGCATTGATGATATTCGATAAGCATGCAAACTTAAAGTATAAGTTTGGGAATAGGCATTTCTGGGCAGAAGGATTCTATGTAAGCACGGTAGGGCTTAATGAAGCAACTATTAGAAAGTATATACAAGAGCAGGAGAAACACGATATTATGGTGGATAAACTAAAATTTAAAGAATATGAAGACCCCTTCAAGGGGTAGCAAAGGTGGCAAAGGCAATAGTAACTTGAACAAAGTGAAAGCCAGCGTCTTCAAGCGCTGGCCGGTAACAAGCCCTTATAGGGCTAACACAAGCCACCCGTTTTACAGGTGGTTATGACTGTAATGAATTTTTGCATTGTGTAATGTGATTAATGTTAAGTGAAACAGGTAAATCAGACTAGTTTTCGCAATATTCAAAGAATTATTGTTGTAAATAGAAAAACTCAGCTCTATAACTCTCTGAGCAATGGAAGTAACTATTTTAGATATTGGAGAAATGGTAACCTCAAAGTTAACCATAATGAAGTTACATATGTAACGATTTGCATCGATATATCGCCAGATTAAAGGTATCAACAAATTTCATGGACGAGTTAAGGGGCAGCTTTTGTTTTACAAACAAATGTTATATTTTTCGATGTTTTTTTCTACCAAAGTTCGACCAAATTTACATAATTCTACATGATATAATGCTAAATGATGGAAGTTTTGGTATTGTAATGAGAATAAAATTAAACAAAAAAGAGGAGGTAATAATTAAGTTAAGAATTTAACCTATCGAAATTGTTTCAACATTAAGATGCACAAAAAATTATTTTTGGAGGTAATCTATGAATAAGAGGTTCGCAGTTAGAAAAAATGTTTTTATACTTGTTTTTCTTGGTGTTTTGACTCTTTGCATGTTTAGTAAGATTGGAACGATAGAAGCTTTTGCGTTCTCCGGGTCAGGAGCTGGAACTTCAGCAAGTCCGTATGAGATAACAACAAGAGCACAATTAGAAGAAGTTAAGAATAATTTGTCGGCTTATTATAAACTTACTACAAATATAGACTTACAGAACGCCGAATGGACACCAATAGGAACTCAGAAGACACCTTTTATAGGAAATTTTGATGGAAACGATTACACTATAAATAACTTAACGATTAATAAAGGAACAGCGGATTATATCGGGTTTTTTGGATATATAAATAATGCAACAATTAAGAATGTAAAGTTAAATAATGTAAGTGTTACTGGGAAGAATAACGTAGGAGCACTAGTAGGGTTTGCAACGGGAAAAACAAACCTTCAAAATAATTGTTTTGTGGTGTATCAGCTGTAGGAGGATTATTAGGCCGCACTGACACAGGTACTGTTGATGGATGTAGTTCAACTGTTGATGTAAATGTAACAACTAGTTCAGGAGGAGGTTTAGTCGGGTACGGGAAAATCGTTAAAAAAAGTTATGCGACAGGGAATGTTACTGGAGGAAATAGTTGCGGTGGATTGATGGGGACTTTAGTAGACTCTTCAAATATAACAGAGTGTTATGCAACGGGGAATATAATTGGAGTCCAGAACCTTGGTGGATTAGTCGGGCATGGATATAACTCAAGTGTTAGTAATAGTTTTGCACTTGGAAATGTAGCTACCACGAATACTAGTTCAACAGGTAGTGCTTGGTGTGGAGGGTTAGTTGGGTATACAAATACCGTAAAGGTTAAAAACTGCTATTTCGCAGGAGTGGTCACAGGTATAGGAAATTCTATAGGTGGATTGGTTGGTAATAATAATAATTTAACAATAACTAGCTGTTACTATGATGGCTTTAAATCAAAATTTTTACCTAAAACTTCATATGATATTTGTTTGCTAACTTCAGGAATGAAAACAAAAGCGAATTATGATGGGTGGGATTTTACAAATATATGGAATCTGGATGAGGGTAAATCATATCCATATCTCAAAGATGTTAGCAGACCATCTGGTGTAGACGAAGGATTTCCAGCAGATGATGTGGCAGCTGGAGTAGGTACTCCAACTGATCCATATATAATATGTACAGTAGATCAATTAAATAATGTAAAGTTTGGGTTATTAGGATATTACAAGTTATCTGAAAATATTGACATTCAAAATAGTGAATGGCAAGCTATTGGAAGTAAGGAGGCACCATTTACTGGAGTATTCGATGGAAGTGGGTATACAATTAGTAATTTACAAATTAGTAAAGGAACAGAGGATTATATAGGACTGTTTGGAAATATAAATAATGCAACAATTAAAAATGTAAAATTAAATAATGTAAGCGTTACTGGGAAGAATAACGTAGGAGCACTAGTAGGGTTTGCAACGGGAAAAACAAACCTTCAAAATAATTATGTAAGTGGAAATGGAACTGTAACAGGTGTATCAGCTGTAGGAGGATTATTAGGCCGCACTGACACAGGTACTGTTGATGGATGTAGTTCAACTGTTGATGTAAATGTAACAACTAGCTCAGGAGGAGGTTTAGTCGGGTACGGGAAAATCGTTAAAAAAAGTTATGCGACAGGGAATGTTACTGGAGGAAATAGTTGCGGTGGATTGATGGGGACTTTAGTAGACTCTTCAAATATAACAGAGTGTTATGCAACGGGGAATATAATTGGAGTCCAGAACCTTGGTGGATTAATCGGGCATGGATATAACTCAAGTGTTAGTAATAGTTTTGCACTTGGAAATGTAGCCACCACGAATACTAGTTCAACAGGTAGTGCTAGGTGTGGAGGGTTACTTGGGTATACAAATACCATAAAGGTTAAAAATTGCTATTCAGCAGGAGTGGTCACAGGTATAGGAAATTCTATAGGTGGATTGGTTGGTGATAATAATTATTCGATTAATTTAACAATAACTAGTTGTTATTTTGATATGAATACCGCTGGTTTTACAACCCCTACTACCCAAGCAAGAACAACAGATGAATTGATGCACCAGTCCACATATGTTAACTGGGACTTTACAAATATCTGGCACATAATTGAAGGCGAGACTTATGCATACCTAAGAGACTTACCTAATCCGCATCATTACAAAGATGCTCAAGCTCCAACTACACCGCAAAATTTGAATGTTTTATCAAAAACGATAAATTCAATTACCATATTATGGGACCCTTCCACAGATAATATTGGCGTAGCGGGATATAAAATTTTCAGAGATGGCCAGGAAATAGGTACTTCAACTACAAATCAGTATACTGATACAGGTTTAAAAGATGGTACAACATATATCTATACTGTAAAATCATTTGACTATATGGGAAATATATCTCTGCCAAGCAACGAAGTAACAGCTACTACTGAACTTAATGTCCCGTTGCAATTAACAATCGATTTGCCTGAACGAATCCGTGTAAACAATCTTTTAAATTTATCTACAAATCCTGTTGGAGTCGGAACAGTTATATGGACAATGCAAAAAGATGGTATCGTTGTTGATATAAAGACCGTAGCAACTGCAAATCTTGACAAAAATGGTGGTAGTATCACATTTAAGGCTGTTGGAAATTATACCTTAATTGCCAATGTAACTGATTCATCAGGAAATACATATAGCTTTTCAGATACTATCCATGTATATAGTAACAATCCACCAACAACCCCTATAATAACAATGAATCCAAATACCAGCAGTGTAGCACCGGGAACACTTGTTATGATAGATGCACTTTCAACAGATCCAGATGGTGATACTATTACATATGTATGGGTAGGAAGACCTGCACAACAATCAGTATATCCTGTTGGAAAAAACACTATTAAAGTTAAGGCTGTAGATTCATCCGGAGCAGAGTCAGCATGGGCTGCAATAGAGTTTTTCGTTGCAGATGAAACACATGGCGGTGGTGTGGTACTAACTGGACCTGAATCAACAATTATTGAGGAAGGAATTGAAGGAGCCACAATAATTGAGTATACATTTACAGTACCTTCTGTAGAGGGCCATTCAGGTGATGATTATGGGCGAGTAAAGGGATTTAATAAAATTACCGGAGAATGGGAGCAGATTGATTTACAATATACAGCAAACGGTATTATAATGCATAGTGATCTGCCAGTAGGAAAGTATACAAAATTAGAGTTTTACTATTATACGAGCCATGATTGCATGTATAATAAATCAAACATTACATATTCAGTTAAATACAGTTTTGAAAATGGAGTGTTAGATTTTTCAGCCCCAAAAGATTTTTCGTACACTGTAAAAGCAGATAAATCATCAGAGCATGGATTGGAAGAAGACGCATCATCAAGTGTTAAAATAGATACACAAGCACCATCAAACCCTCAGAATCTAACCAATTTCGAAGTATCAACTACAACATCCTCAGCTATAGTGTTATGTTGGGATAGTTCAACAGATAATGTAAAAGTTGAAGGTTATTATATATATAGAAATGGAAAAGAAATCGGGACATCAATAACTACTAATTTTACGGATATTGATGTTATTGCAGGAACAACATATATATACACAATAAAGGCGTATGATGCTGCTGAAAATGTATCTGATGAAAGTGCAGCACTAAGTGTTATAACAAGTGAAGTAAAAAATATTCAAGTACCAATAGTGCAGGAAAGGCAAACATCAAAGCAGCAAATTTGACTAAAACCAGCTTTGAGTGGTAGAACAGCATTAAATTAAAGAATTTTAATTAGTAGTATATTAATAAATACTTTTAAAACAGCTCCATGGTAAGTTTGTGGAGCTGTTTGCTTTTATGTAAAAAATAGGTGATTTTTTAAAATAGCTGTGCTATACTTAAAAAGGATAGTTTTCAATCTGTATTCCTTTAAAGGAAATCAATAATCTCATAATTTGCATAGATATAAATTTTAATCTTTTATATCCAGATCACTAATTAAAAACAGTTTATTATCTGTAATGTTTACACAAGTATATTAAAATTGTGAGTCAATTCTGTTCCAAACATAATCATACTGTATGATGGATATTTTATATCAAAATGCAGTTATCTGGTTGATCCGGCATATATCAAAATTAATAAAATTTAATATGGAAAGGAAATTTTTATGGTTTCAAAAATCAACAGTTGCGCACTTACAGGAATTGACGGCTGCATAGTGGAGGTTGAAACTGACATCAGCAACGGAATTCCCAGCTTTGATATTGTGGGCCTGGGAGATACCGCTGTCAGGGAATCCCGGGAAAGGGTCAGAGCTGCCGTCAAAAACAGCGGTATTGACTTTCCTGTCAGGCGCATAACAATCAATCTTGCCCCTGCCAATCTCCGCAAGGAGGGCTCGTTTTATGACGTGGCAGTGGCAGTGGGCATTCTGGCTGCATCGGAAATAATTCCGTCAACAGAGCTGGGCTCCTATATGTTTCTGGGAGAATTATCACTTGACGGCCGGATTAAGGCTGTACAGGGCATATTATCCATGGCTTGCTGTGCGAGATCCAACGGGATAAAAAATGTATTCGTGCCTGACGCAAATGCTGACGAGGCAGCCGTCTTAAAGGATATAAACATAATTCCCGTAAAAAGTCTTCTGGAAATCGTCAGGCACCTCAACGGACAGGAAGTCATTCCGGCCTATACAGTAGACATCAACAGCATATTTTCACAGAGTATTTCCGACTCCATGGATTTCAGCGATGTGAAAGGGCAGGCAAGTGTTAAGCGGGCGATGGAGATTGCGGCCTGCGGGGCACATAACCTGCTGATGGCGGGCACTCCCGGCAGCGGAAAAACCATGCTGGCAAAAAGACTTCCCACCATCCTGCCCCGGATGACTTTCGACGAGGCTCTGGAATTGACCAAAATATACAGTGTATCAGGCCTTCTTCCCCACAAATCCTCACTCATTTCGGCCAGACCCTTCAGAAATCCCCACCACACAATTTCAGACATTTCATTGGTAGGAGGAGGGAAACCAATAAAGCCTGGTGAAATAAGCCTGGCTCACTACGGTGTTCTCTTCCTGGATGAATTTCCCGAGTTCGGCCCGGAGGCTGCCGAAGTCCTCAGGCAGCCTCTGGAGGACGGAGAAATATGTATTTCCAGGGCAAACAACAGTATTACCTATCCTGCCAGAACAATGCTGGTTTGCGCGGCAAACCCCTGCAAATGCGGTTTCTATTTAGATCCCTCCAGGAAGTGCAGCTGTACTCCTAAAATGCTTCAACGGTATCTTGGAAGGTTCAGCCGTCCTATAATGGACAGGATCGATATACATACCGAAGTACGGCCTGTAAGGTACGATGATCTGGAAAAGGCCGGTGAGGAGGAACCTTCGGCCGTGATCAGGGAACGGGTCAATAAGGCGAGAAATGTACAGCTGGAGAGGTACCGGGGTCTTGGCATCTTTTCAAACTCCGAATTATCCCCTGCCCTTATAAGAAAATACTGTGAGCTTGACCGGGTGACCTCAAAATTGCTGAGGAGGGCGTTTGAAAAGCTGGGCCTGAGTGCCAGGGCACATGACAGAATCCTGAAGGTTGCACGGACTATTGCAGACATGGAAGGAGCTGATGCAATAAAATCCTGGCATGTTGCAGAGGCAATACAGTACAGGAGCTTTGACAGGCTGGTTTCGAAATATTAATACAAAAAACAATAGAGGAGAGTGCAATGAGAGACATTGATTATTGGATATGGTTCTCATCCTTGTCGGGCCTGGGCCCTGTCAAAGCCCGACAGCTGCTGGAGGCTTACAGGGAGCCCAAAATAATTTTTTACCTTACAGTGCAGGAACTTAGAGCATATAAACAGCTTTCACCGAAAAATATAGAAGAGATTCTGAATAAGGAAAAAAGGGAAAGGGTAAATTCAGTAAACGATTTAATGCTTAAAAATGATATTAAAATGGCTACCATCTTTGACAGCAATTACCCCGAAAAGCTGAAACATATTTATGATCCTCCTGTTGCCCTGTATTACCGGGGAAAGCTCAGACTGTCTGAATTTTCAATAGCAGTGGTCGGGTCGAGAAGGACAACAAATTACGGCGCTTCGGCAGCCAAAAAGCTATCCTATGAGCTTGCCATGAGAGGTGTTCAGATAGTGAGCGGTCTGGCAAGAGGAATCGACAGCATTGCCCATGAGGGCTGTCTGGACGCAGGCGGGAGGACAGCGGCAGTTTTGGGCTGCGGACTTGACTACATTTACCCGCCCGAGAATTTCCGGCTCTATGAAAACATATTAAATTCGGGCGGACTGATACTCTCCGAGTACCCTCCCGGGACCCCTCCGCTCCAGCACAACTTCCCGGCCAGGAACAGAATAATCAGCGGAATATCCTCCGGCGTTCTCATAGTGGAAGCCGCCGGCAGGAGCGGCTCACTGATAACCGCCGGCTATGCGCTTGAGCAGGGAAGGGAAGTATTCGCCGTTCCGGGAAATATTGACTGCTCCTACAGCAAGGGCACAAACCGGCTGATACGGGACGGTGCAAAAATGGTACTGGGAGTGGAGGATATACTGGAGGAGTTTGACTATAGGGAGGATGTAAAAATAAATGAACCTTCAGGGCAAACTTCCGGAACAGGCATAAATACCGGACTGAAGACCTATATGGGTTTGAGTACAGAAGAAATACATGTTGTAAAAATAATTCAAAAAGGTATCCGCCACATTGATGAGATAATTGAAAGGAGCAATATTTCCGTAAAGGAGATAAACAATATTCTTTTCATGCTTGAAATGAAGGGTGTCATTACCCAGCAGCCGGGGAAAATTTTTGAAATGTACCTCTAGCGGCCTGTAACATCTAAAAATCACATATTGCCGACGGTTAAATTCCCGCAGAATTTCGTTGCCGCCCTTGCCAGTACATACAGTATTGCCTTCGTCCTCCGCCTTATGCTGCAAAAACTTTCCTCACCGGCCAATATACGCTTCAGATGTTACAGACCACCGGGCATATATAAATATCAGCCTGATGTCATAATTTTATTTAATATGTGCATAATTTGATTAAGTGATGAAAGAATAATTCCAGAATTAAGTATGTGGTATAAAAATTATAAAAATATTCATAAATAATTACAGAATTTACTATTTTATCAGTACAAAACCTCAATGTAAGGTTGACAGATTTAAAAAAGCAGTTTAAATTAGTATTTGTCTGATAAAAATTGTAATATCAAAAAGCACATGAATTAACACGGAGGAATAAAATGGCTGATAACCTGGTTATTGTGGAGTCTCCCGGAAAAGTTAAATCGATCGGCAAGTTTTTGGGAAAAGGCTATAAGGTGGAAGCATCGGTTGGTCATGTAAGGGATTTGCCTAAAAGTCAAATTGGAGTAGATATAGAAAACAACTTTGAGCCCAAATACATCACCATAAGAGGCAAGGGTGATGTTATATCCAAGCTTAAGAAGGAAGCAAAGGCTGCAAAAAAAGTTTATCTGGCTACTGACCCTGACCGTGAGGGTGAGGCGATTTCCTGGCATTTGGCTAATCTTTTGAATATAGATGATGGTCAGAAATGCAGGGTATCCTTTAATGAGATAACTCAGAATGCTGTTAAAAGTGCAATAAAGCAGCCCAGAAAAATTGATATGGATCTTGTTGATGCACAGCAGGCCAGAAGAGTTCTTGACAGAATTGTCGGGTATAAGATAAGCCCCTTGCTTTGGAAAAAGGTAAAGAAGGGTTTGAGTGCCGGCAGGGTTCAATCTGTTGCAACAAAAATGATTTGCGACAGAGAGGAAGAAATTGATAATTTTGTTTCCCAGGAGTATTGGACCATTATATCCAGGCTTGCCAAACCCAAAGTAAGTCCGAACTTCGAAGCAAGGTTTTACGGTACTGAAAATGAAAGACTTGAGCTCAGCAATGAGGAACAGGTCAATTCAATTTTAAAAGAAATAGAAAAAAGCCAATACATTGTTAAAAAAGTAAAGGAACAGGAAAAAAAGCGCGCGGCAGCGGCTCCGTTCATAACAAGTACAATGCAGCAGGAAGCCTCCAGAAAGCTTGGCTTTACGACCAAGAGGACAATGATGGTGGCCCAGCAGCTGTACGAAGGCGTTGAAATCAAAGGACATGGTTCGGTTGGTCTCATAACCTATATGAGAACCGACTCCACCAGAATATCTGCCGAGGCACAAAGTGAAGCCAGGGAATATATCAGTAAGAAATACGGGCAGGCTTATATTCCTCAGACTCCCAAGGTATATAAAAACAAATCGGCTTCACAGGATGCCCATGAAGCTATCCGTCCTACCTATATAGACATGGCACCCGATGATATAAAGGACTCGCTGAGCGCTGAACAATACAAGCTGTATAAGCTGATCTGGAGCAGATTTATAGCAAGCCAGATGTCCTCTGCGGTTTATGACACCGTAAGTGCCGATATATCGGCAGGCAGGTACATCTTTAAGGCAAACGGTTCCAAAGTTAAATTCCCGGGCTTCATGGTACTTTATATTGAAGGCAGGGATACCGAAGGCAGCAGTGACGAAGAGCGCGACGAGGAGGAGAACAACAATCTGCCTGAATTGGTGCAGGGAGATGTTCTGGAGCTTAAGAAAAATACTCCCAAGCAACATTTTACACAGCCGCCTGCCAGATATACCGAGGCAACCCTGGTAAGATCACTTGAAGAAAGAGGCATAGGCAGGCCGAGTACTTACGCTCCCACTATAACTACTATTCTGTCCAGAGGTTATGTGATAAAGGAAAAGAAATTCCTGCTGCCCACAGAGCTTGGAAAAATAGTGAACGATATAATGAAAAAGCATTTTGTGGATATTGTAGATGCGGAATTTACAGCCCAGATGGAAAATGAACTGGATGCTGTGGAAGACGGAGAAAAGCCATGGAAGGACGTAATGAAGGATTTCTATTCCTCATTTGCAGGAGTGCTGAAACAGGCCGAGGAATCCATCGGTGACGTTGAAGTACCTGAAGAAATTTCAGATGTAATATGTGATAAATGCGGCAGAAACATGGTTGTTAAGCATGGCAGATTCGGAAAATTCCTGGCCTGTCCCGGATTCCCGGAGTGCCGGAACACAAAGGCTATTGTTGAAGAAGCCGGAGTATTGTGTCCTCTCTGTCAGGGAAAAGTATTATACAAAAAGACAAAAAAGGGCAGGAAGTACATCGGCTGCGAAAGGAATCCCGAATGCTCGTTTATGAGCTGGGATATGCCAAGCAACGAAACCTGCAGTGTATGCGGCAGCTTTATGCTGAAAAAGTCTTCTGGCAGGAAGAACGAACTTAAATGCAGCAATGAAAAATGTCCAAGCAACAGTGAAGATACTGCAAAAAAGACCAAATAGGTTCAGTCCAAAAGGATAACTAAATGATATAATAAAACCGGAAGTGCATAAAAGCCTTTCGGTTTATTTAGTGTATGGGAATATTAACTTTATTTAATAATGGTTTTAACATAAGGCTAATTTATTTATAACATGTATATTTTATAATATTGATAGTACATTATTTGAATAAGTAATGTATCATACGGAGGGTATATGAACAAAACAGTCAATGTGATAGGAGCGGGTCTGGCAGGCTGTGAAGCTGCTTATCAGCTGGCAAAGCGGGGGATACCTGTTAAGCTCTATGAAATGAAGCCCCAAAAATATTCTCCTGCCCACCATTCCCCGAATTTTGCGGAATTGGTATGCAGCAACTCGCTCCGGTCGGATCAGCTTGAAAATGCGGTTGGTCTGTTAAAGGAAGAATTAAGAACCATGGACTCGTTAATATTGAAGGCTGCCGATGCTACAAGAGTACCTGCAGGAGGAGCTCTTGCCGTGGACCGTGAGGGTTTTGCAGAATATATTACAAAAGCGATAAGGGAAATGGACAATATCGAGATCATTTTCGGGGAGCAGACAGGTATCCCGGATGATAACATCACCATAATTGCGACGGGGCCGCTGACCTCCGAGGGAATGTTCAATTCCATACGGGAAATGCTGGGAGAGGATTACCTGCACTTTTTTGATGCCGCTGCACCGATTGTTTCATATGATTCAATAAATATGGACAGGGCTTTTAAAGCTGCAAGGTATGGACGCGGATCAGAGGACTATATAAACTGTCCCATGAACCGGGAAGAGTATGAAACCTTCTACAACGCCTTAGTGAGTGCAGAGCTTGCCCATATAAAGGAATTTGAAAAAAACATGGTATTCGAAGGCTGCATGCCCATAGAAAGTATGGCCCAAAGGGGACCTGATACCATGCGCTTCGGCCCGCTGAAGCCGGTTGGGCTCATGGACACCAGGACAAACATAAGGCCGTATGCTGTTGTTCAATTGAGACAGGATAACAAAAACGGAACTCTATATAATATTGTAGGTTTTCAAACCCATTTAAAATGGCCCGAACAAAAAAGGGTATTCAGTCTTATTCCAGGCCTTGAGAAGGCAGAATTCGTCAGATATGGCGTTATGCACAGAAATACTTATATAAATTCACCAAAGCTTCTTGATAATACCTATAATCTGAAAAAGAACAATTCCGTATATTTTGCAGGCCAGATTACAGGGGTGGAGGGATATATTGAATCCACATCCTCGGGTTTTTTGGCAGGAATAAATGCGGCTGCCCGGATATTGGACAAGGAGAGGGTGGAATTTCCAGCCAATACGGCAATCGGTGCGTTAAGTAATTATATATCCGATCCGAGCATTAAAAATTTCCAGCCAATGAATGTAAATTTTGGTTTATTTAGTAATATAAGCTCGGATATTCGCGATAAAAGGAAAAGAAATGCAGAAAATGCTGTCAAATCACTGAGTATTTTATCCCATATATATGCAAATGTTAAAAATTGGGTTGAGTAATTAGTCCTATATTAAGTCACATTCTATCTATATTTATTGTCTTTTTAAAATTAATATGCTAGAATTTATCTAATAATATTCGATTATGTAATATTTTTGTGGGGGTGCTTTTGAGTTGATACAAAATTTATACGGTAAAAGTAGTGTTTTGGAAAAATCGCTGAATGCAGCTTGGGCCAGAAATGATGTTATATCGCAAAATTTGGCGAATGTTGACACTCCTGAATATAAACGTAAGGATATTGCTTTTGAAGAATTTCTTAACGATTCAATGGGAAAGACCAGTCTGGAAGGCAATCTTACCGATAAAAGACATATTCCGATAAACAGCGGCAATGTTGAAAAAATTGAGCCGGCGCTGGTTGAGGATAATTCCGATTCCAGTATGAGGATTGATGGAAACAATGTTGATATAGACAGTGAGATGGCTAATCTGGCTAAAAATCAGATTAAATACAATGCCCTTATTCAAATGATCAATGGCAGTTACAGCAGGATAAAGAGTGTTATTTCAGAAGGGAGAAGTTAAAAATGGGTTTTTTTACTTCGCTTGATATCGGCGCTTCGGGCCTGACAGCCCAGAGACTCAGAATGGACACAATATCTCAGAATATTGCAAACATCAATACTACAAGAACAAAGGATGGTTCACCCTATAGAAGAAGAGAAGTCATATTTGAGGAGCGTACAGGAGAAGATTCTTTTTCCTCAATACTCTCCAATGCCGGCAGCAATCTGACCGATGGACAGGGCGTACGTGTCAGCAAGATAATTGAAGACCCTACCGATTTTAAAAAGGTGTATGATCCCGGTCATCCCGATGCAGATAAAGATGGTTATGTAAGCATGCCGAATGTTGATATAGTCACAGAAATGGTAAATATGATTTCAGCTACACGTTCCTATGAAGCTAATGTTACTTCAATAAATGCAACTAAATCCATGGCACTGAAAGCTCTGGAAATTGGTAAATAATTCGGAGGATACATATGTCAGTTAACAGTATTTCGGAAGTTAAGCAATTAATCCCTGATAGCGTAGGGCTGAGCAATATAAATGAGGAGAGCAAAGCTTCCGGTATAAGCTTTGGTGAATATCTGAACTCCGCCCTTATGAAAGTAACCGATCTGGAGAACAATTCAGACCAGTTAAAAGAGGACTTTGCTCTCGGCAAAACGGATAATATTCCCGAAGTGCTCCTTGCCGGTGAAAAGGCCAGTGTTGCATTGCAGTTTACAATGCAGATCAGGAATAAAATACTTGATGCTTATTCAGAAATAATGAGAATGCAAATTTAGTTTACTTAATGTTTATTCAATATGTTATTGGGCATCAGAGCCAGTACAAAAGACAAAATAACTATAAATCGAGGTGGTAGATTTGCCAGAATTTTTATCTCGAATATTAAAGCCGATTCAGGAATTTTGGAAAGGCTTAGATAAGTCACAAAAAATCAGAATCTATATCACATCAGGAATAGTCGTTGTTGCGGTTGGATTAGGACTGTTCTTACTTACAAGACCGTCTTATACAACTGTCATAAACAATGCCGAACCTGCTGATGTCGCGGAAATGCAAAAAATTCTGACTGAAAAAGGTATATCTTACAAGCTGACAGACGATAAATCCGGAATAATAGTTAATATGAAAGATAGTGATACAGCTCACTTTGAATTGGTTTCAGCCGGATATCCCAAAAATGGTCTTACTTTTGCCGATGCTTTGAGCAGTATAAAAATCAACACTACTGAAAGTGACAAAAAGCATATATGGCAGCAGCTTGATGAATCCGATATTGCCAGACAGTTAAAGCTTTTTCAAAATGTTAAAGACGCAAGTGTTACAATCACAAAACCTGAAAAAACGCTTTTTATTGATGATACAGACACTAAAAACGTCAAAGCCTCTGTAGTAATTACGAAAATTGGTGACATAACACCTAAACAGGCAGAAAGTATGGTGAAGGTTGTTGCCAGCAGTGTAGAAGGCCTTGATATTGAAAATGTCACTATTGTGGATCAGGATGGAAATCCTCTCAGTATAGAGCAGGATGAAACCGGCATGCAGAAAACATCAACACAGTATGACATGAAAAAGAAAGTAAAAAGCGATCTTGAAAAAAATCTTAGAGAAGTATTGAATGATCAGTTTGACAGTTTTGATGCAGCCAAGGTTGTAGTAAATCCTGTTCTGGATTTCGATACATTATCCCAATCGTCAAAAGAAATTTCAAATCCCGATGGAATGGAAACCGGCGCTATAGTCAGCAGGAAAGAGGTAAAGGAAGATCTGAAGAACGGTGATTCCGCCGATACTGCTGCAGGAGTCAATTCAAATCCCGGCACGACCCCTTCATATCCTATGGGTTCTTCTGATTCAAAATCATACAAAAAATCCGATACAACTGAAAACTGGGCATATAATGAGACTTCAAAGCAAATTGAGAAATCTCTGGGAGAGGTTATTCCGGAGAGGACAACTGCTGCTATTACGTTATTGTATGGAAGCCGCGTTCCCGATGATTCAAAGTTGACTGATGATTTGATCACCCAGGTAAAGGATCTGGCAAGTAAAGCGACTGGAATTCCGGTGGAAAATCTGGCAGTTACAAAGCTTAAGGTTGCAGCGCCTGTTCAGGAAACACCTACTATGGCAGAAACCATACAGGCTTTACTTTCTACATATGGATTACCGGCACTCCTGATACTGATGCTGATAGCGCTTGTAATTGTAGCCTTGCCAAGGAAAGCAAAGAAGCAGGAACTCGAACCTTTACTTGCAGGTGCAGAAGAAATAGTAATTCCGTCAAAATATAATGTGGAAGTTAAGCAGGAGCCTATTCCTGAGATTGATATAGAAGAAAGATCGGAAGTTAAGAAGCAGCTTGAGAAATTTGTCAAGCAAAAACCTGATGCGGTTGCTCAATTACTCCGCAATTGGTTAACTGATGATTATGAATAATTGAGTCTATTATTTGTGGGGTGGAAAACTTGACGAGAAATAGCACCAAGACAGAATATACCGGCAAGGAAAAAGCGGCCATGCTGCTGATTTCGTTAGGACCTGAAAAGTCTGCCGAGATATTTAAACACTTAAAGGAAGACGAAATAGAGCAGCTTACACTGGAAATAGCCAATATACGTGCGGTAACTCCTGATGAAAAAGAAAGGATTCTGGATGAATTCTACCAGATATGTCTTGCTCAGGAGTATATTGCCGAAGGTGGTATCGGCTACGCAAAGGATATACTTGAAAAGGCGTTGGGTACTCAGAAAGCTGTTGATATTATAAATAAACTCACTGTTTCCTTACAGGTCCGGCCTTTTGATTTTGTAAGAAAAACCGACCCATCCCAGCTTTTAAACTTTATTCAGGGTGAGCACCCGCAGACAATTGCGCTGATACTGGCATATTTAAAGCCGCACCAGGCCTCCGTTGTCCTTTCGGCCTTACCGCAGGACAAGCAGGCCGATGTTGCCAGAAGAGTCGCAACAATGGACAGAACCTCACCTGATGTAATAAAGGAAGTGGAACGAATACTTGAAAAGAAGCTGTCTTCACTTGTAACTGAAGATTATACGGCTGCCGGTGGTGTTCAATCCATAGTCGACATATTGAACTCTGTTGACAGGGGTACTGAAAAGTTTATTATGGAAACTCTTGAAATTGAAGATACAGATCTGGCCGAAGAAATTAAAAGACGTATGTTTGTATTCGAAGATATACTCACCTTGGATGGCAGATCAATTCAGAGATTTCTCAGGGAAGTTGACAACAATCAGCTTGCAGTTGCTCTCAAGGGTGCGACCGACGATGTGCAGAAGCTTATATTTGCAAATATGTCCAAGCGCTTGAGTGAAATGATAAGGGAAGACCTTGAATTTATGGGACCTGTTAGACTTAAGGATGTTGAAGAAGCACAGCAGAAGATTGTCAATATCATCCGTAAGTTAGAGGATGCAGGTGAGATAGTTATTTCCAGAGGCGGAGGAGATGAAATAATTGTCTAATAACAAGATATTTAAAAATAATCAGGTTAATTTGGGAATCCCATTTTTGGTAAAATCACCTGTAACCTATCAGCCTCCGGTTTTACGGGTAAATAATCCCGGCAGGGAGATCGGTCAGGCACGGCAGGAAGAGCTTCCGAAAGTGGATTACCAGGCTATGGGAGAAGAAATCTTAAATAAAGCAAAAATCGAAGCAGATTACATAATAAAGGAAGCACTTCTGGAGGCTAAGGATATTATATCAAAAGCTTCGGTTGAAGTGCAGGAATTAAGGGATAAGGCTTTGCAGGAGGCCGGAGAAGAAGGTTATAATGTCGGCATTGCCCAGGCTCAGGAAGAGTATGAGGGCTTGCTCCGGGAGGCAAGGGAAATAAAAGAGCAGGCAGGAATGGAATACAGACAGGTATTGGATTCGTTGGAGTCGGATGCGGTCAATACAATCATTGATATTGCCAGAAAAGTCATAAGCAAAGAACTTCAATGTAAGGAAAATATCCTGCTTCTGGTGAAGGAGGCCTTTGAAAAGTGTTCAAAGGATCATAAGGCCATGCTTAAGTTATCCGAGCAGGACTTTGATTATGTCAATGAAAACAAGGAACAGCTTGCCAACATGCTTCAAAGATCTGAAGAAATTGAGATAAAAAAAGATCTGTCCTTAAAGGAAGGCGGCTGTGTCATAGAAACACCTTTTGGAAGCATAGATGCCGGCACCGATACAAAATTTGAGAAAATTGTTGATGATTTTGAAGAGCTGCTGGAAGAAAAAATCAGTTAAGGTACGCATATGTGTACCTTGAACTATTTACTAAACTTTTGTCCGGGAGGTCACGATTATAGTGATAGACCTTAAAAAGTACCGAGATGCGTTAGGGACTAAAGATTATATTGACTATATAGGTAAAGTATCAAAGGTTGTAGGTCTTACTATAGAGGCCGATGGTCCCCAGGCCAGTATCGGCGATTTATGCCATATACACGTGTCGAAGGGCGGACCGCTTAAGGCGGAAGTAGTAGGGTTTAAGGATGAAAAGGTACTTCTCATGCCACTGGGGGACATGACGGGAATAAGTCCCGGATGTACAGTTACCGCAAATGGTGACATCCTGAAGGTAGCAGTTGGAGAAGAACTTATAGGCAGAGTTCTGGACGGGCTTGGCAGACCTATGGATGATAAGGGCCCTGTGAACACCAAAAATTTTTACAGGACCGACAACAAACCTCCGAATCCCATGACAAGGAAGAGAATAACCGAACCTTTGCCTTTAGGGGTCAGAGCGATAGATGGACTCCTTACAATCGGCAAGGGTCAGAGAGTGGGGATTTTTGCAGGCAGCGGCGTCGGTAAAAGTACTCTGATGGGTATGATAGCACGTAATACCAAAGCCGATATCAATGTAATCGCACTTATAGGGGAACGAGGAAGAGAAGTCCGGGAATTTATAGAAAGAGATCTGACTGAAGAAGGTTTGGCAAGATCTGTAGTAGTGGTTGCAACCTCCGATCAGCCTGCACTCATAAGACTGAAAGGCGCAATGGTCGCCACAGCCATAGCCGAATATTTCAGGGACAGGGGAAAGGATGTACTGCTCCTGATGGATTCCCTTACCAGATATGCAATGGCTCAGAGGGAAGTCGGGCTTTCCATAGGAGAACCTCCTGTGTCGCGTGGGTATACTCCGTCGGTATTTTCAGTTTTCCCCAAACTGCTGGAGAGAGCGGGAACTGATGTGAAGGGTTCCATTACCGGCCTGTATACCGTTCTGGTTGACGGTGATGATATGACAGAGCCGGTTACAGATACAGCAAGAGGAATATTGGACGGTCACATTGTGTTGTCGAGAGCCCTTGCCAATAAAAATCACTATCCTTCAATAGATGTGCTGGCCAGTGTCAGCAGGGTAATGGGTGATATTATCGATAAAGAGCACAAAAAAAGTGCTTCGGATATAAAAAAGACCATGGCCATCCACAGGGATGCGGAAGATCTCATAAACATCGGAGCCTATGTAAAAGGCAGCAATGACAAGATTGACTATGCCATAGAATGTATTGATGATATAACTGCTTTTTTGCAGCAGGAAACAGATCACAAGGTGTCCTTTGATGAAGTACATGAAAATATATTGAATCTGCTTAAGTGATCACAAACAATATCTGCTGTATATTAAAGCTTGGAATTTAGAAGATCGGAATTGCCGGGAGGTGTGGGAGTGCAGAAATTTGGTTTCAGACTTGAATCAGTGCTTAAACTCAGAACTCAAATTGAAGACAATGCAAAAAACAACCTTGCCCGGGCCGCAAGAGAACTGGAGTACCAGAGGGAATGCCTGAATGAACTGGAGGATATTAAAGAAGCATCAATGACTAGCCTTTCTTCGGCAGTTGATCAGGGGATTCCCGTATACCAGGTGAAGAATTATAACGGTTTCTTTGCTTTAATGAAAAATAAGATTGTATCACAGAAAGAAAATGTAAATAATGCACAAAATGATGTCGATATAAATAGAGGAGCTCTCATCAAGGCAATGCAGGAACGCAAAATCATAGAGAAACTGAAAGAAAAAAAATATGAGGAATATTTAAAAGAAGAAAATAAATCAGAACAGCTTTTAATAGATGAATTAAACAGCTATAAATTCAAAGACGGTTCAGGAGAGAAAAATGCCCGATAAAAAAAATGCCGAAATACCGGAAGTTGAAGAAAGTTCAAAAAAATTAAATAAAAAGCCGGTTACTGATAAGGAAGGTCCTCAGAAGAACAGTATTCTGTTTTATGTTTTATCCATTGTGGCAGCTTTATTACTTGTTTTTTTGATTGTGGGAGGCGCATTCTTTTTTGCCATTAAGAACAATGTTAACGGGATTGCCGACAATATGAGAGATACCATACAAAAGATACCGGTAATGAATTTGGCACTTCCGGACAAGCCGGAACCTGAGGACGAAAAAAATATGACTGAAGAGCAGGTAAGACAGAAATATACCCAGGTAAGAGCTGATAAATCGGCACTTGAAAAGCAGGTGGATGAACTGAATGGCCAGGTTGAAAAACTGAGCAGCCAGCTATCCGCAAAGGACACCGATTCATCACTTCTGCAGCAGCAGAGACAGACAGCTGAAGCAGCCCAGCAGAAACAGGCTGCCGAATATGAAGCATTAAAGAAAGACTACGATGAGATGTCGGCCGTTATAGCTAAAGGAGATCCAAAAGCATATAAGGATTACTTTGACAAGATTGATCCCAAGGTAGCTGCCGATTTATATGAAAAGGTGCTCAAGGATCAGAAAATGAACGATGAAGTGAAGAAATATGTATCCATTTATGAAAATATGGATGCATCGGCTGTAGCTGGAGTTATGGAACAGATGGGAACAGGAAAGATGTCTTTGATAATTGAGATAATGAAAAATCTCAAAAAGGAGACAACAGCCGAAATTTTGACTGAAATGACTCCGGATTTTGCTGCAAAGGTGACCGAAGAGTTGGCAAAGGTCTATAATGTGGGAACTTCCAGCCAGCAGAAATAACGCTTACAAGGTTAATAGAGGGTAAGGCGGCAGCCTGCTCCTATTATATAGAAGAAAAATGCATTGAAAGGAGGTGAAAAAATGATTTCATATAATAACGCACCAATGCTCATGGTTTCCCAGAACAATGACAATTCACTGGTGAACCTGAAGGCAAGAACTTCCCAGGGCTCTTCTTCATCTGACTTTAAATCGGTATTTGATAAGACATTAAACAATTCGTCCAATTCTGCAAAGAATACATCCAATGCTCTGAATTCAAATAATGACGGACAGGCTTCCGGGAATGCCGAGGTGAAGCCGAAGTACAATTCCTTCAGGGATGTACAGGCTGAAAGAGCAGCCGTTTCAAATCAGTCAAATGTCAGGAAAGTGTCGGGCGGAGCGCAGTCAGAAGGACTTGATACAGTATCTGGGACCATGACAAAAGAGGATAAATACGATGATCAAATCGTATTGCTTGCTCAAATGTTTGGAATATCACCCAACGAATTGATGAAGCTGGCAAAGCAGCTTGGTTTTTCTGCCGAAGATCTTAAAGATGTGAAGAAACTTGCCCTTTTTGTTCAAAAGCTGGGAGATGTACTGGAACTTAATGATTCTCAAAAAGAGATATTGTTAAAAATGGCGGAGGAAGCAGGCAGGCAGGCTGGAGCAGTTGAAAAAACCGCAGATGCCGGAGCCGCAGAATCAACTGTTAAAACCGCCGCTTCTGACAACGGTACGGGTCTTGATGCCGATAAGCTGGCCAAACTGTCGGCTGACTTAAAAGCTAAAATTGACGCTATGATCAAAGAGGGAAAAACCGATTCTGAATCAATCAGCTCGGAGATTTCAAAAATTCTTGCTTCTATGAAGGCACAGGCACAGAACAGGGTCAGTGTGAGCAGCGTTTCGGACAACCCTTCGGAAATTTCCTTAAAACCGGAAAACACAGCTGAAAATATCGGTGTTAAACCGGAAATAAAGAAAGAGACCAAAACAGACGGGGC
This sequence comes from Ruminiclostridium cellobioparum DSM 1351 = ATCC 15832, assembly GCF_000621505.1. Classification (GTDB taxonomy): domain Bacteria; phylum Bacillota; class Clostridia; order Acetivibrionales; family DSM-1351; genus Ruminiclostridium; species Ruminiclostridium cellobioparum. Next base: position 8,674 of record NZ_JHYD01000044.1, on the reverse strand, counting down.
TGAAGAGAATGTGACTGTAAAAGAAGCAGCAGCTTCCGATAAAGCAGCTTCAGCGGTTGATACCAAATCCGCGGGAGTTCAGGTCAACGTGTCCAACGACCAGAATCAGCAGCAGAATGTGCAGGTGTTCGGAGATGTAAAGGTCAATATGGCCAATACCCAGAATACCGTTACAAAATCCGAGTTTACAATGCCGCAGCCGGTCAGAACGACCGAAGTCATGAATCAGGTGGTTGAAAATGCAAAAGTCATACTGGGCCAGGACAAGTCTGAAATGGTTATCCAGCTGAAGCCTGACCATCTGGGCAAGCTTGAGTTGAAAGTTGTTACAGAACAGGGTATCGTTGCTGCAAAGTTTATTGCTGAAAACCAGAAGGTTAAGGAAATAATTGAAACCAATATGCAGCTGCTCAAGGATTCACTTGAGAAACAGGGTATTTCAATTGACTCTGTCAGCGTTCAGGTGGGCCAGGACAGAAAAGGCGATTATCAGCAGCAAAATTCCTATGCAGGCAAAAGCAGCGGTTCGGCAGACAGGGTCAAGCATGGGGAGGGCAGGCAGGAAGGTATTGGAGTAACCGGAAATATTCTGGAGACTTTACCTGAAAGACTCGCTCAATATTCATATGAAACCAATACAATCAATCTGACAGCATAGAGGAAGGAGGTTTGGAATGGCAACAGGCAATGTATCAAATAATCCGACAATAGATCAGATTATTCAAAGCACCCAGAGCAAGAAGGAAACCAGAAAAACCGGCGGAGAGCTTGGAAAGGACGATTTTCTGAACCTGCTGGTAACGCAGCTCAGATATCAGGATCCTCTGGAACCTACAAACGACAAGGAATTTATTGCACAGATGGCACAGTTCAGTTCTCTGGAACAGATGCAGAACATGAACGGGGTTTTGACAAAATCCCAGGCGTTCAATATGATAGGCAAGGATGTAACTGCCAATATTACCGATCCGAAGACTTTTGAGGTCAAAACCGTCACAGGTAACGTTACTACAGTTAAAATGAGGGACGGAAAGGCATTCCTGCTTGTAAACAATCAGGAGGTCGAAGCCGATAAGGTGGTTGAAGTAAATGACAGCATTTACAACACCTACAGCAACCTGTCGGAATATACAAACCTGATAGGCTTCAGAGTCAAAGGTGCTGTTTATGATTCATCCAATGGCAATCTGATCAACCTGAGCGGCGATGTAAAAGAGATCCAGAAAGGCGTTAATGAAGATTACGCGGTAATGGATGATGTTGATGTGGAAATAGCTGAGGTAACAGGTGCAAAATCAACAAGTCCTGCTTATACCAAGGACTATCTGGAACAGAATCTGGGCAAGGAAGTAAAGATAACCATCAAGGATTCCGAAACCGGCAGCAAGGTTCCTGTAACAGCAACGTTGAAGAGCTATAATCTTGATGAGAAGACAGGAAAGATTACAGCAGTTCTTGACGATTTGTATGTTTCAGTGTACAGCGTATCAAATATCAGGAAACAGGAGGCCGGAACCGGAGAACAGGAGACACCGGCAGAAGACGGCACAACCGGAAATTGAAAGAAGGTGAGTTATGGTGATTAACAATAATTTTCCAAACAGGATAATTAATTCGCCTTTAACACCCGGAAGAATTCAGACAAACGGTGTAAAAAATAACAATACCGCTAATGTTAACGGAGTTGGTTTTGAAAATATCCTGCAGCAGGCAATAGACAAGACTGGGGCAGTAAAATTTTCAAAACATGCTGAGATGAGAATGCAGGCCAGAAATATTGATCTGACACAGACTCAAAAGGACAAGATAAACAACGCAGTCTCCATGGCTCAGCAAAAAGGCGTAAAAGATTCATTGGTGATACTGGACAATATGGCTTTTGTGGTTAATGTACCAAGTAAAACTGTCATTACCGCAGTAAACAACAATGAGTTGAAGGAAAATGTTTTTACAAATATCGACGGTGCAATTTTTGCATGACAACAATCAGCTGGACCCTTAGGGGAAGCTGAAAAGGGTTCCCGAATGACGGACGGAACCCGGGATAACCTAAAATAGGGGGTCACTTAATTATGATGAGATCAATGTTTTCTGGTGTGTCGGGACTAAGAGCACACCAGACAAGAATGGACGTTATTGGTAATAACGTTGCCAACGTAAACACAGTTGGCTTTAAGTCAGGGAGAGTAACTTTCCAGGAAGTGTTCAACCAGACTTTAAGAGGTGCAGGCGCACCTGACGCAGCGCTGGGCAGAGGGGGTACCAACCCCATGCAGATCGGTCTGGGTACAGGTGTCGGAGCTATCGACACAATGATGACAAGAGGAAGCTCACAGAGAACCGACAATCCAACCGACCTGTCAATTGAAGGAGAAGGCTTCTTCATTGTAAAAGGTTCAAATGCCGATACCTTCAAGTTTACAAGAGCAGGCAACTTCGGTCTTGACAAGCTGGGCAACCTTGTATCGGGCAGCGGCATGAATGTGTACGGGTGGATGAAATATGACAGACTGCCTGACGGAACGATAAAATACGACACAGAATCCGAAATCGGACCCATTAACCTGTACAATGATGAATTCAATGGAAACAAGAGAGTTATTGCACCAAAGGCTACCACAAATGCCGTATTTTCAGGAAATTTAAATTCGTCGATTAAAACTGATCCTACAATGCTTGATCCACAAAAACCTTCAGAGGGCCAGTTTTCAGTTCCATTTACCGCCTACGATAGCTTAGGAAATTCCCATGAATTCTCTATATGCTATTGGAATACGTCAGATGGTACTACTAATACGTGGAATTATAAGGTGTTTGAGAAAACTATAGACCCTGATACTGGTGAAGTAGGATATGATGAAGTATCTGGTACTACCACTCCACTTACATTTGACGCTAATGGAAAGTTTCAGCCTCCAACTGAACCTGACGAATTATTAATCACAGACTTAGGCAATGGAGCAGCTGAATTGAAAATAACTCTTGACTTCTCCAACGTCACCATGTTCTCGGCCGACTGTTCGGTTAAACCTACCAATATTGACGGGTATACAACCGGTAATCTGGTTACCTTCAACATAGGTTCCGACGGAGTACTGACAGGTATATACAGCAACGGGCAGCAGCAGCCTCTGGGAATGGTTGCACTGGCCAGCTTCTCAAATCCTGCGGGCTTGCAGAAGATAGGCGATAACCTGTTTATCCCGACTACCAATTCAGGTGACTTTACAAAGGGACTTCAGGCAGGTTCGGAGGGCGTGGGCTCACTGAGTCCGGGTACGCTTGAAATGTCGAATGTTGACCTTTCAAGAGAGTTTACCGATATGATCATTACGCAGAGAGGGTTCCAGGCAAACAGCAGAATTATAACAACTTCTGATGAAATGCTCCAGGAACTGGTAAACTTAAAGAGGTAAATTAAATAGTATTACAGCCATGGATCCCGGGTAAGACCTTGGGTCCATGGTAGTAGTAAAATAATGTTTTTAGTCTTATTTTGTAAGTTTTAAGGAATTTATCTATTGTCTTTTTGGAGTAAAAATATTATGATTAGATTAACTAAGCTAAACAGGTCTTCCTTTGTGCTGAACTGTGAATTGATTGAAACTGTAGAAAGTACACCCGATACAGTTATTTCCACAATAAACTGTAAAAAATATGTCGTTCTCGAAAGTGTTGATGAAGTGATTGACAAGGTGATACAATACAAAGGAAATATTATCAAAATAAAAGAAATTTCGACTTGATTTTTACTTTAGTTATTTTGATTTAGACGTTAATAATTATTGCTAATGTATTATTATAGCTAAAACGTTAAGGGGGAAAAAATTTTGGAAGGAAAAAGCAGTTATTTTATTTTACTGGTTATTGTTGCATTTCTTTCAATATCGCTTGCTTTCCTTGCAATAGGATATTTCTTTTTCGACAGCCATGGCTCAACTCCTGAGAAAGAGATAGTTATGGTGACAGAAAAGATTCCAACCGATGATGAACTTGCAAATAAGGTAATTTTTGAAAAAACCAACTTTAATCTTAAGAAAACCAATGACAAACAGGTTGCTGTAATCGTTTTAAGTGCATGCATGAAGCATTACAAAAAAGTAGATGGAATGAAATCCGAGGAAGAAATAGCTGCAAAGATAGATTTCTACAACAAGGAGATAAACTCTGCCATAGGTACTTACTTCCAGGGTTTGACACTTGAGGATGTCAGTCAGGCAGATGCCAAACAAAAAGCCTCCGAGGATTTGAAAAAGATAATAAATGATATTTTGATTAATAACGATAAAAAGGCTAGTCCTCTTGTTTACTCCATAGTTTTTGATTACTGGTTTTATCAATAGGAGGTGAGCTGATTGGGAGATATACTATCTCAAAATGAGATTGATGAACTGTTGAAAGCACTTACCACAGGGGATATAGACGTACAGCAGATTCAAACCACCAAAACTGAAAAGAAAGTAAAATTACATGACTTTAAGAAGCCACCGAAGTTTGCCAATGACCATAAGAGAACTTTACAGTTTATAAACGAAAATTACGCCAGACTGGTTCAGACCTTTTTATCAGGATATTTAAGGTCACTGGTGCAGGTGGACGTTTTATCGGTAGATGCACTGCAGTACAGTGAATTCAGCAATTCACTGGCAAATCCGGTAGTATTGGGAATTGTGGACTTCAGTCCTCTGAACGGCTCGGTTATTTTTGAAATGGATCCAAGTATAGCCTATTCCTTGATAGACAGGATACTTGGAGGCCGGGGATCTGCCATGGAAAGAGTCCGGTCTTTTACCGAAATTGAGCTGGCAATACTGGAGCGGATTATAATACAAATTTTAAACCTGATGCGTGAACCTTGGGAAAGCATTATTTCAGTAAAACCAAGGCTGGAGAAAATTGAAACCAACGCACAGTTTGCTCAAATAATTCACCCAAATGAAATGGTTGCCCTGATTACTCTCAATGTAGTAGTCGGCGAAGTGAAGGGTATGATTAACATATGCATACCGCATATGACTGTTGAGCCAATAATGCCAAAGCTCAGTACAAAGCTTTGGTTCACAAATATTGAAAATGAAAAGACTGAACATAATAAGCAGGATATTGAGTTCAAGATTGAAAATACATTGGTTCCTGTGAGAGCTGTTTTAGGAAAGACGGTAATAAACATAGGCGAGTTCCTTGATCTTCAGAAAGGTGACGTTTTGCCGCTTGAAACGAGTATAAACGGAGATTTGGAGATACTGGTGGGAGATTTGCCGAAGTTTTTAGCAAAACCTGGTGTTAAAAAGAATAAAATTGCAGTGAAAATTACAGAAGTGATTAGAAGGGAGGAAGAATAGAATGGGAGATATGCTTACACAAGCAGAAATTGACGCCTTATTAAATGGCACTTCCTCTTCGGATGAATCCACGGATAATGTTGGCGGCGCCGGCTCAAATGATGGTTTATCGACTCAGGAAATAGATGCCTTGGGAGAGATTGGCAATATAAGTATGGGTACTTCTGCTACAACCTTATTTACCCTGTTGTCTCAGAAAGTTACCATCACCACTCCAAATGTTTCGTTAACTTCATGGTCTGATCTTTCCAAGAGTTATTCTTCACAATATGTTGCGGTAAAAGTTGAGTATACCGATGGATTGATAGGGAGCAACCTTTTGATATTAAAGCAGGATGACGTTAAAATCATTACTGATTTAATGATGGGCGGAGAAGGAGTAATAGCTGAAGGTGAGCTTACCGATCTGCATTTAAGTGCCATCAGTGAAGCTATGAACCAGATGATAGGTTCTTCTGCCACATCCATGTCTTCAATGTTTTCAAAGAGAATAGACATCTCACCTCCGAAAGCTTTCGTTGTTAGTTTTGGTAACGGAGATCCCTTCGGGGAATTTGAAATGAATGATGTCCTTGTAAAAATTGCATTCAAGATGGTAGTGGGTACGTTGATTGACAGTGAAATAATGCAGCTGCTTCCAATGAAGTTTGCCAAGGAGCTGGTCAACAGCCTGCTCAATTCTGAAAAAGCCAAGGCCGCTCCCGAACCGGAAATGCCTGCGGCTCCCCAGCCACAAGCCCAGCCTGCCATGCAGCAGCCGGTTATGCAGCAACCTGTAATGCAACAGCCGGTCATGCAACAGCCTGTTATGCAGCAGCCAATGATGCAACAACCCATGATGCAGCAGCCAATGCAGGGTTATGGGTATGATATGGGCTATCAGGACATGCAAAGGCCGAGAAATCCGGTAAGTGTGCAGCCTGTTCAGTTCCAGGCTTTTGATGACGGTTTGTCCGCATCTGAAAAGAAAAACATAAGCCTTATAATGGACTTACCTCTGCAGGTGACTGTTGAATTGGGTCGGACTCAGAAGCTTATAAGAGATATTTTAGAGTTCGGTTCAGGTTCAATAATTGAATTGGATAAGCTTGCAGGAGAGCCAGTTGATATATTGGTAAACGGAAAAGCTATTGCTAAGGGAGAAGTTGTAGTAATTGATGAAAGCTTTGGTGTAAGAATTACAGATATAATTCATCCATCAAAACGATTATAATTTATGAAAATTAACGAATAGTTAAGGAGAGAGCGTTATGGGGAAAAGTATATTAATTGTTGACGATGCGGCATTTATGAGGATGATGATCAAGGATATATTATCCAAGAATGGCTATGATATAGCAGCAGATGTCGACAATGGATTAAAAGCTATAGAGAAATACAAGGAACTTACTCCTGACTTGGTTATTATGGATATAACAATGCCTGAAATGGACGGGGTAACAGCTGTCAGGGAAATAAAAAAATTACATAGTGACGCCAAAATCATAATGTGTTCAGCTATGGGACAGCAAGCAATGGTTATTGAATCAATACAAGCAGGCGCAAGAGACTTCATTGTTAAACCATTCCAGGCAGACCGCGTTGTTGAGGCGGTTAAAAAAGTTATAGGTTAATGGTCAGATAAACATTTAATGAAAATATCCTGCTGATTGTAATAAATTTATATGGCTCGGTTTCTCCACTGCTATATGATTTTTGTTAGATAACAGCAGGATATTTTATAGTAAATGGATCTTTAACCTTCAAAAATCTGGTGGCAAATAAGTTTTGTTAAAAATTTATTTCATTGCGGCTCAAAATCATAATATGCTCTTGGAGGTTACTATGGATCAAATTTTCAGGTATTTTACAGTAATCCTGGCATTTTTAGTTGTTATGGGCATTTTACTGTTGACAACAAAATATCTGACATATAAGTCAAAGAAGATGATGAAGGGCAACTATATGCAAATAATAGAGTCCCTCAGTCTTGGAGTCAATAACAGATTACATCTCGTGAAAGTGGATAAGGAATTTTTTATACTTTCTGCTTCAAACAAGAATGTGGAGTTTTTGGCCAGAGTTAATATCAGTGATTTTGAAGAAGCAGAAATCAAAAATCCCATATCCGAGGTCATAGATTTCAAATCTGTTTTAAAGAAATATATTCGTGGGTTCAATTCCGGGAATGCGGCAGCTGCTGCCGAAACAAAGCCTGCTGAAACCGTAGTTGATAAAGTGCCGGAAAATTTTCAACGGGATTCAAATGATGACAAGTTCAAGAACAATCTTGAGAAACTGAAACACATAACCAACAGTATGAACGATAGACGGGGATAAAATGAACAAGAAAAGTAAAATTAAAAAGTTTATCTTTATAACATGTATTATGGTAGTTGTTTTTTGTCTGATGGGCGGACAGGCTATGGCTGAACCCAGTATTTCTGTTACACAGGACGGAATAAATATCGGTGCGTCTCAAAATCCGAAGGATGTTTCGTCCAGTATTCAGCTTTTGTTAATGCTCACAGTGCTGGCCGTCGCTCCTTCAATTCTTATAATGATGACAGGTTTTACAAGAATAATTGTCATCCTGTCATTTTTGAGAAATGCCCTTGGTACACAGCAAATGCCGCCAAATCAGGTTATAATAGGTCTGGCTTTATTTATAACATTTTTTGTTATGACTCCGGTGCTTGCAGATATAAATGATAATGCTTTTCAGCCTTATTCCAAAGGTGAAATTACGTCGCAGCAGGCTATTGAAAAAAGTTCTGACACTATAAAAACGTGGATGGTAAAACAGATTTTCAGCAATAAGAGGGAGAAGGACCTGGAACTATTTATGACATTGAGCGGTCAGAAAGACCCCATTAAGGTTCAGGATGCTTCAAAGCTGTCATTGACAATAGTGGCACCGGCTTTTTTGATCAGTGAGCTCATGGTTGCCTTTAAATTTGGATTTTTAATATTTTTGCCGTTTCTGATTATTGACATTGTTGTTTCAAGTACTTTGATGTCCCTTGAATGAAAAAGTAAATTCCAGTTTTAAAAAGTTTAAATAGAATTTAGTCTTACATAAATTCCACCACCTGATATAGAATTAAATTGGTTTCCATATCCGCAGTGAAAGGAGTTAATTATGTCTGACTTAATACCAGGAAACCAAAAGCATCTTACCCTAGATAACAGAGTTTTTATTGAAAAATCACTAGACAACAAATTACCTTTTAAAGAGATTGCGAAATATTTATGTAAAGATCCTACTACTATTTCAAAAGAGGTCAAAAGGCATCGTGCTCTTACTCCTAGAAACGATTTTGTATCTCCTAATCACTGTGTTCATCGTGGTA
>NZ_KK211298.1:16552-59329 GCF_000621505.1 Ruminiclostridium cellobioparum DSM 1351 = ATCC 15832 | reverse complement strand
TCAGGGGTTCCCAATTCCACAGGGGTTCCTTCTGCCGCGGTTGCTTCCACCACCTTGTCTGCCGGTGCTTTCAGCTCTGGCGGTGTTGTATCCCTTACTATTATCCTCTGTATCCTGGTGGTACTGTTGTTATGCTCATCGGTTGCCGTCCAGGTCACCTCGGTTGTTCCTATCTGGAATAACCCGGGAGCATCATTCGACACTTCCACGCCGAAAATATCGCTGTATACAGGATTACCTATATCCACAGGTGTTCCATCTGCTGAAGTAGCTTCAACAATTAAATCCAGAGGCGCTTCCAGCTCAGGTGGTGTCGTGTCTATAATTGTAATTTTCTGAATACCTTCACCAACATTGCCATTAACATCTTTTGCCGTCCAGGTTACATTCGTTGTACCAAATGGATATATCCCCGGAGCATTGTGGTTAATCGATTTGATTTCAAAGATATCGGCTGCTTTTGCCTGTCCAATGTCGGTAACCTCTGTCATTTTGGCCGTAGCTTCTATAGTCAGATCCTCAGGCGGTGTTACAACGGGAGGAGTCCTGTCGGTTACGGTAATTTCCTGAGTGCCTTCAGTAGAATTATTATGTTCATCAATTGCCGTCCAGGTTACAATTGTTCTTCCAAGAGGATATGCTCCTATACCGTTATTTAATATCCTGACCTTAAATAAATCTGTTGCAGCAGCTTCTCCGATATCCACCGGTGTTTTTACTGCGGTGGCTTCTACCGATATATTGTTGGGAACCTTAAGTACCGGAGGAGTTGTATCTTTTACAGTTACCTTTTGTACTCCGGTGCTGGAGTTACCATTTGAATCGGCTGCAGTCCAGATGACCTCAAAAGTACCCACGGCAAAACCGTCTTCTGGTGCATTATTTGTAATAGTAACTGCGAAAATATCCGATGCCTCGGCCTTTCCCAGCTCCACAGGAGTTTTATCGCCGGTGGCCTCTACGGTTACATCACGAGGTACACTTATTACAGGAGCCGTTGTGTCAACAATATTAATTTTTTGAGTACCGGTTGCCTCGTTATTATTCTCGTCCCGGGCTTTCCACTCTACTTCGGTGACGCCAAGAGGATAGTATTTGATGTCATTACTTGATGTTTCTACCGTAAAGATATCTGTTGCTGTCGCTTTACCGATATCTACAGGCGTCAGGATAGCCGTAGCCTCAATGGTTTTATCCACCGGGACATGAAGAACTGGTTCTGTAGTGTCCTCAATAGTGACATGCTGAATTCCCTTTGTAAAATTCCCATGAGTATCTGTAGCCTTCCAGGTTACCGGGGTAGAACCTATAGGGTAATCCGCCAAACCATCATTGGTAAAGGTGACCGGGAAGATATCAAACGCTGAAGGCGTGCCGAGCTCCACAGGAGTTCTCCTGGCTGTTGCCTCTGCTTTTATATCTTTGGGCAGAGTGAGTACGGGCTTTGTGGTGTCTTCAACATATACCGACTGTTCAACCGAAGATGAGTTCCCGTTTGCATCTCTTACAACCCAGGTTATAACTGTCTGACCAACAGGGAATAGATTATCCTGGGGACCGTTGCGTGTGATGGTTGTCTCAAATATGTCATATACCTCGGGCGGAACTACTGGAACCTTTGTCTTTTCTCCGGTTGCTTCCACTCTTATATCTTTCGGTATGGTTATCACCGGAGGAGTATTATCGGTAATGGTTATATACTGTGATTTGGTGTCTTCGTTCTTGTTTTCGTCAACAGCTTTCCATTTAACCTCGGTTCTTCCCACCGTAAATTCCTCAGGTGCATTACTGGTAATCTCCACAGGGAATATATCAGTAGCCGTGGCTTTCCCGATATTCAATTTAACATATCTGCTCGGTGCTTCCAGGGTTATATCTTCCGGAATAGTCAGCTGAGGTTTTGTGGTATCCTGAACCTTTATCTCCTGAACACCTTCGGAAACATTATTACTTTCATCGGTAGCCTTCCAGGCCACATATGTGGTGCCTATGGGATAATCGGGCAGAGCATTGTTGGTTATGGTTACCTTGAAAATATCCGTTGCCGAAGCAGATCCTATATCCACCTGAGTCCTTCTGCCTGTGGCTTCCACTGTAAGGTTGTCCGGCAATTTCAATAAAGGCTTCGTTGAATCAATCACTTCGACTCTCTGTGTTGCAGTCACCTCATTGTTATTTGCATCCTTTGCCTTCCAGGTTACAAATGTTTCACCAAGCTTGTATTTCTCCGGAGCATCGCTTGAAATTGTTACAGGAAATATATCTGTAGCAGTTGCAGGCTCAAGAGTCACAGGGGTTTCAACTGCCGTAGCCTCAACTACTACATTTCCCTGCACCGTAATGACCGGCTTTGTTGTGTCATTAACAGTAATATTCTGCACGGCTTGAGACACAAAACCCACAGAGTCGGTAGCCTTCCATATGACTTTTGTGGTTCCCACAGGGAATCCGTCTCCTGGAGCATCATTTTCCAGTGTCCAGTCACTTACATCTGTTACCTGGGCTGTTCCAATGTCTATCGGTGTCCTGACAGCAGTTGCTTCCAATGTGATATCCCGGGGCGGAATAACAACAGGGGTGCTTTTGTCGAGTTTTATTTCAATGTTCTCAACGGGACTGCTTTTGCCCACATTATCCGTTGCCCAGTAGAATATCCGGCTTATTCCTTCCGTTTTGAAGAGTATTTCAGTATTGTCTCCCGAAACGGTTTTCTCTTCACCTGACTCACCGGTTTTGTAACGAATCTCCTTTACACCTGATTGAGTATCTTTTGCTGTGAGAGTGAGTGTTACGTCATACTTGTTCCAGCCATTTTCATTCTTTTCCGGACTCAGTTTAGCCGTCACTGTGGGAACAGACCTGTCGATCTTGACGGTAAAGGTCTTTGCCTGCTCCTGGTTTCCGGCATTATCCACCGCCCAGTAAGTTATGACGCTTGTCCCTTCAAGATCAATATCCGCAGTAGCGCTTTGCCCCCCCAGTTTAACGGGAGTACCTTCACCGATCCTGTAGAATATTGCATTGACTCCTGAAACGCTGTCTGTTGAGTCAAAGCTTACAGTTACCTTATCATCATACCAGCCGCCCGATTTCGGCTTTGGGTAGGTAGCTGTTGTGACCGGCATACTTTTGTCAATGTTTATGGGTCCAAAGGTCACACTTGCAGAATTGTTGGCACTGTCAACGGCAGTACCGGTTGCAGTCTGGTTAGCTCCTTCTTCACTGAATATCTGCTCAGGAGTGCAGGATTTAATGGTCGAAAGAGAATCTGTTGCGGTATAAGCCACGGATACCGAATGGCTTGTCCAGGTTCCGGCAATGTAGTCGGCTCCGGTGTCATCTTTTGCCTGAACTGAAATAAAAGGCGGAGTCTTGTCTACCAGATTTGAACTGTATGTCCCTACCTCCACGTTGAACGTAACCGTATTAGCTCCGGGAATACTGGCTTTTACCTGTAAGGTTTGAATAATTCCGGCATATGTTGAATAGACCTGATACCCTTCGCCTACATAGTTTGGATATGTATTGGCAGCCGACGCCATACCGTTGGAATCGGTTGTAACCGTAAAGATTCTGCTGTTATAGCCTCTCATAATTGAGGTTATCATGCTATTGGCAGAAACTTCAAAGGTTACAGAAAGACCTGCAACAGGCCTGCCGGAGGCATCTTTTACCACGACTGCCTGCGGCAGCATGAAGCCTCGTCCTCCCGGTGCTGATGCAGTGGGCTGAGACAGTTTTATCTGCTGGTTCAGCGGAGAAACCGCATATAAGGTCTCCCCCGTTTCTCCGGCGGAATATACTTGATTCACATTAGGGATTACTGCCAGAGAAACTAAAAGTATTATGAGCGAGCAGTATACCCATTTAAATTGTTTACCCGTGTACCTAGCAAAAGCTTTAAACGGTTCCTTTAAATGTTTCATTTGCATTCCTCCAATAAGATTTGGTTTTGAATTGGTTGGTATCCGACTTTTAAATTGTTACCTGCCTCCTGATTTTAAACAGGCAACTTTTGATGAAACCCCCTTCTCATATAAAGGAATTTTTATGTCAAAAATAACAACTCGAAAAATCTCATCCATAATATACATAATTTGTATGATATTAAAAAATTTGGTTGTTATATAGATAAAAAGTATTACTATAATAGTAAAACCACTAAAATAAGTTACAAAATATACCAGTTTAAAAACAATCCTACAATTTAATATTGAAGTCCATAAAATTCATCAGGACGGAGGTTTCTTATGCAAACTAACGATGGCATCTCGGTAGAAAACTACAGAAAGCTACTGAGGAGAGCAGCATGGAGATTGCAGTATAAGGCTCGTAATCAACAGTTAAAAGAATGTTATCTCCTTTTTGAAAGCCAGGTACACGACAGCGGGTTTGAGGCAGAAATTTTATCAAATGTCTATATTAAAGAGTTATTGGATTCTATACCATGGGAGAAATGCAGATACATCATCCGGAGAACTATAATCGACGGTATGACGGAGCAGGAGGTCGCTTGTGAACTTAACATGACTCAACAGGGGGTGAATAAATGGAAAAAGAAAGGATTGGAATTGTTACGACAAACCCTGACAGATTCATACAAATAGTAAGACAGGCTCAGCAGGGTGATAAAGTGTCAATGAATGAAATTATCAATTTATTTTCTGATGATATCGAATATTTGTCCAGATACATAATGCTGCCCAGAGAAGATGCTATTCAATCTCTACGAGTCGAACTCATAAATATTGTTCATGACCAGATGACATATTTTTAAATTTTTCCGGAAGATTGTATTTAGACTACCGAGGATTACTTGCTGGCAAGGGTAGTCCTTTTATATCTGTCAGGAAAGAAGGGGTGCAGGTGGAAACAAATATATTGATTACTTGCATAGCGGCAGTCAGCGGGGTCGTTTTTGGATATCTTACCCTCCAGGCAAGGGTAAAGGGAGAGTCAAAGCAAAGCGGAATAGAAGTCGGACAGCTCAAAGCCGACATAGAATATATAAAACGCAGCAGTGACACGACTTTACTTGAATTGAGATGCCTGAACAAGACCGTTAACAATCATGCGGACAGGCTGGCAAGAGTTGAAGAAAGCACCAAACAGGCTCATCAAAGGATTAATGAGCTGCGAGAGGAGTTGGGAAAAGAGGTGTCGTGTAAAAGTTAAGTATCCCGAACAGTCCTGTGTCTATCCAAAGCTGCTTCCAGTCATAAATCAGTATGCATGGATTTTGACCCTGGCATATCCAATTGATTGAACCGACCGGAATAAGCGAAAGCCCGAAACTCACATAAGAAACCGCATATTGAAAGGAGAGGGTTATACTATGGCCATTAAAGGGTTTCAAGCCCTGACCTCGTCACAGGTGGACGGAATCCCGGGTCAAAAGGCTCAAATAAAAGCAACAGGCAAAAGAATTGGAGGTATGAAGAAATGAAGGATAAACTGAAAAATTTAATCAATGTAAAAAGTATTGTAACTCTTGCATTGGTTTTTACTCTTGTTGTAATTGTTCTGTCGGGGAAAAAAATCGACTCGGATATTTTCCTGCTCTTCTCTAACTGTACTACCATGATTGTTACTTACTTCTTCACAAGGAAAACCACTGATGAAAATAAGTAAGTTGTCACAAAACTTGAATACAGCTCTTAACCAATATATGCAAAATCATAGTGTTCCCGGCCGGTATCCGTCAATGATTGCCACGCAGCTCTTCAAAGGGGCTTTTATTGGCGGATACCGGTATACAGGGACTATTTTACCATAGGTATGAATTCTCCGTAACCTTTGTCCGCCATTTCTTCAACTGGTATAAACCTCAAAGAGGCACTGTTGATGCAATATCTCAGGCCGCCCTCCTGGGCCGGACCATCCTCGAAAACATGTCCCAGATGGCTTCCTCCCACTCTGCTGGTAACCTCCGTTCTGTACATTCCGTGGCTTTTGTCCTCATTGTATTCTATAACCTCATCATCAATGGGTCTGGTAAAGCTTGGCCAGCCGCAGCCCGAATCGAACTTGTCCGATGAAACGAATAGGGGCTCTCCGGTGACAATATCAACATAGATGCCTTTCTTTTTATTATCCCAGAACTCATTTTCAAAAGGTGCTTCAGTTGCTTTCTTCTGAGTAACCTCATATTGTTCACGGCTTAACTGTTGTTTCAGAACTTCTTCCTCAGCCTTTGAGTATTTGGATTTGTCAACCTTTTTGCCGGCTTCCCTTTTTAGGCTGTTTATCAATTCAAAGTCAATATGGCAGTATCCGTTGGGATTTTTATCAAGATACGCCTGATGATATTCTTCCGCTCTGTAGAAATTTTGGATGGGCAAAACTTCGGTCATAATCTTTTTGGAGTATTCTTTTTGCTTTTTATCCACATATTCTTCTATGACTCTTTTGTCGGCAAGATTTTTGTAGTATATCCCCGTTCTGTATTGAGTTCCGATATCATGGCCCTGCCTGTTTAGAAGTGTGGGATCTATTATGCGGAAATAGTAGTCAAGGAGTATGTTCAAGGGCAGTCTTTGAGGATTGTATTTTAAATAGACAGCCTCGGCATGTCCGGTGTTTTTGCTGCATACCTCCTCATAGGTCGGATTTTCGGTTTTACCGTTGGCATATCCGACTTCAGTGTGAATTACTCCCGGAATATTTTTTATAAATGCTTCAACTCCCCAGAAACATCCGCCTGCCAGCCATATTTCAGAAAAAGTTCTGTTTGGATTTATCATAATTTCACGTCCTTTTTACTATATTATTTATAACGCTCCATCTTTACGCCTTATTACAGTTAAATTTACCCTAAACAAAAGGCTTTTAAACCAGGCTTCCGTTTTTACCTAATTGTGGTTACTTTTAGGCAAAAGTGCTAAAATAGATGTTAATAACAATTAACATTAATTAATATTAATTAACATCAGTGAGATATAAAGCTTTGTTATGTCCATATATTATAGTTAATAGATAATATCATATTATCATTTTAGGAAGGTGAATTGCAATGAAGACATTAATCTGGGCCCATAGAGGCGCTTCGGGCTATGCTCCTGAAAATACCATGGAGGCTTTTAAGCTTGCACACCAGCAGCAGGCTGACGGTATTGAGCTGGATATTCACATGACCAAAGACGGACATCTGGTAGTTGCACATGATGAAACAATAGACCGCTGTTCAGACGGCAGCGGACGCATAATCGACAAGACATTAAAAGAGCTTTTGTCCTATGATTTTTCAAATCACCTCCCCAACTATAAAAACGTCAAAATTCCTACCCTGGAAGAGGTATTGCATTTTGTAAAAGGTACTGATTTGACAGTGGATATCGAAATAAAGTCAGGGTTGGTTAATTATGAAGGCATTGAAGAGAGAGTCACCTCTCTGGTTTCAAAGACGGGCATGAAGAAAAGAGTCATCTACTCCTCATTTAACCACTACAGCCTGATGCTGATAAAACAGATCGACAAATCAATCCCCATTGGACTGCTGTACACCGAGGCAATGGTGGATCCCCATGTCTATGCGGCCCATTTGACGGCCGAGGCAGTGCATCCCTTTTACTATACACTTGCGGTCCCCGATACTGTCAAAAAGTGCAGGGAGAACGGTATCCTGGTCAATCCCTGGACGGTAAATACCGCCGAACACCTTGGATGGATGTATAAGGAAGGCGTTAATGCCGTTATCACAAATTATCCTGATACAGCCTTTAAAATCAGAAGACAGATGGCATGATGTGATGGCATATCCATAAAAATGGTATATCCATGGAAATAGTATACCTCTGAAAATAGCATACCTGTGAAACATCTGGAAAATTGCAGTGGGAGGAACACTTATGAAGCTAAACTATAAACAGACCTTTCTGATAGGCTTTGGATTTTTTGCCAGCTCCATAGCATGGGCCATGTACAATAATTATGTGCCGGTTTTGTTAAAGAACTATCTCTCAAGTACCACTCTGATTGGAATAGTAATGACTTTTGACAATATCTTCGGGGTGATTTTCCAGCCTGTATTCGGAGCATTATCGGACAAAACCAGGACCCGCTTCGGCAGGAGAATGCCCTATGTATTATTGGGGATACCCGTATGCGCAGTAGTCTTTCCCTTCATACCGTTTACCAAATCACTGTTTTCATTAATGGCAGTCATTATAATTTTCAATTTTGTAATGTCCACCTGGAGAGCCCCCGTTGTAGCCCTCATGCCTGATCTGACACCCGCTCCGCTGAGAAGCCAGGCCAACGGGATCATCAACTTTATGGGGGGCCTTGGAAGTTTGTTCTCCTTCTTTGCCGGAGGCCTGCTGTTCAAGCTGGGAGGCATGCCGCTGCCCTTCGCAGCCAGTGCTGTTCTCATGCTCGCTGCAGTTATAGTTTTAAAAGTTTTTGTCAGGGAGAAAACGGGCAAGGAGCTGGAAGAAGAACTTGCGGATAATAAACTGCCTGGATTGGCAGTTGAGCCGGCTGAACCTGAAAAATCTGCTGTACCGGCCAAAATTCATGGTTTCCCTCAGAAAAGTCCCGACGGGTCACATGCGGCCGAGCCGGGAAGAAACAAAAGTCTTGTTTTTCTGCTGCTTGCCATCCTGTTCTGGTTTACGGGCTATAATGCAGTAGAAACCTTTTTCAGCCTTTATGTTACCAACACCTTGAGGGATACTTCGGGAAATTTTCTTACTGCCGGTGATGCCTCACTGCTGCTGGCAATGTTCTCACTGACTTTTCTGGGTTTCTCAATACCGGCGGGCTTTATTTCCTCAAAGCTGGGCCGGAAAAGAACTATCCTTGCCGGACTTGCAGGTGTGACACTTTTATTCACACTGATGCTTTTTACCGATAATATATGGGCATTGAGAATACTTCTGCTTTTGGGAGGTATCTTCTGGGCCTGTGTGAATATCAACTCACTTCCCATGGTGGTTGAAATGGCTCAGTGGAAGGATATAGGCAGATATACAGGCTACTATTATTTCTTCTCCTTCAGTGCGGCAATAATAAGCCCAATACTGTTCGGCTTCATCCGGGATATGGTAAGCAGTTACGATGCCATTTTTGTATATTCTTCAATATCCTTTGCTCTGGCAATAATATGCATGCTTTTTGTAACCCACGGAGAAGCCGCCGGGGATGTAAAAATTCAGAAATAACGTATTTTTTTGCCCTTTAAGCTTAATATCAAAATCACCCGGGTATTCACATTATATACAAAAAAAATGGAAAAAGGTTCGGTTATTAAATAAATATTTATCTCTCCTCATACAGGAAATCCACCACTTCAGCGCCGGAATTCTCCTCTATGAAGCGCAGGACCTGGCCCAGTACGGCATTGGTCTGAGCTCTGCTGCCGGATACACAGGCAGCACCTATTACGATGGTCTGATAGTAATCCTGCTCATCCACCTCTGCTATGGAAATATTAAATTTGTTGCGTGCCCGCTGCACCAGACTCTTCACAATCATCCTCTTATCCTTGAGGGAATGGCAGGTTGGTGCATAGAGCCTAACAGTCAGTGACGATACTATCATAAAGCCTCCCCGGATACGCAAGCCGACTTGTTGTCATGGCAGTAAATCAATAGCCCAGTTCCTCTCCGACAAGGATTACCTTAATCCTGTCCTTATGCCTCTGGTAAGCCGAAACCACATAATTGCAGCAAATTCTGGCCGGACCCGAACAGCCGCTTTCCATTTCGCCGGGATGGCCGTTGAAGGACATACATTCCCCTTTTTCCTTACAATAGGTCTGGCAGGAAAGTCTTGTAGCGTTTGCGGGAGCAGCAATAGTTTTTACCCTTATTATGGCTTCGTTCAAATCCTTTACCAGTTTGTTATAACCTGCGATAATAATTACCGATTTGGGCCCGAAACAAATTGCCGCAACCCTGTTGGAATTGCCATCGACATTATATAGTTCCCCGTTTTCGGTTATGGCATTCGCACTGCTTATATATGCATCAGCAGAAAAGGAATCAATAAATATCTTATTTATCTGCTCGCCTGTGAGCCCCTCTTCATACCTGTCCAGAAATTTGTACCTTCCAGAACGCAGCAGGTCTATGACACCGCTTTCAAACAGAGTCATGGCACCGCCGACTCCGACAGTATCCCCGTCCTTCAGCAGTTCACAGACCTTTTCAGGTATCTGGGCCTTTGTTTCAACATAGTGTACCTGCATATTGTTTTTCTCAAGATTTTTCATTGTTTTGTCTATTCTTTTTCCGATAATTGCCTTAGTATTCATATCCATAGTGTTTTAACCCCTTTCCCCATATTACTCTCCAATGTATTCAAAACGCCTGAAGCTCTGACCGTCCCGCTGAACCATCTCATCCCACATGGAGGCAGGACGAACCCATATTCCCATTTCACCATAAAGTGCCTGATACACCACCATATCCTCCAGTGTTTCACTATGCCTGGCTATGTATAGCACTCTGTATTCCTTTCCTTTAAAATGTCTGTATATTCCCGGTCTTATCCGACTCATCCCGGCCCTCCCTCCAATCTCTGTCTTTCCAGAAGGCTCACCAGCGCTTTTTCAAACACCTCATCATTTTCTCCGGTACGTTTTTTTATAGGCCGGGTCCTGCCTCCCGCCCTGCGGACCTTTTGCCCCAGATGCCTTTCAAAAAGCAGTCTGTCAATGTTATCATCGGTATAGATGAGTCCGTTCTGATTTAATACTCTGGCACCCTTTCCCAGCCCCATTGCGGCAACGCCGTAATCCTGTGTAACCACAATGTCTTCGCGCTTCAACAGGTTTATAAGCTTTATATCCACACTGTCCCTTGCTTTGTCTACAGTGATCACAGTACTGTAGCCGTCCGAAAGCTCATGACTTGTATCAATGATCATGGTCACCGGAACCTTGTACTTTTTTGCAGTTCTCACTATTATATCTTTAACCGGACATGCGTCAGCATCAACAAGTATCTGCATAAACAGCCTCCAAACCGTAAACATATTATAAAATATCTGATTCGTTGTAAATTATCCCATTCAATGAGCCGCCAGAAAGTTTCTTAAAGTGAAAGCAGTATCTTTTCAACACGTGCAAGCTCATCCCGGATTTTAAGATGCTGAGGACATTTTTTTTCACAGACCCCGCAGTCTATGCAGTCGGATATTGCTTTTCCGCCATCTTTCCTGTAGCCCGCAAATTGGTTTTTTGCTGTTTCCGTTAAGCCATAAACATTATGGTTGTTATAGAAATTAAATATGTCAGGAATTTTGATTTCAGAGGGACAGGGCTGACAGTACTTACAACCCGTACAGTACAATTCACTGAATTTTTTGAGCTGCTCCATGGCTTTCCCAAGCTGCTCCCATTCCATTTCGGAGAGCACGGCCGGATCATTTCCGATCTTAACATTTTTCTGAACCATGTCCAGAGTCTCCATTCCGGATAATGCACAGCTTAGATTGGGATTTCCCAGTACAAATTTAAAAGCAAGCTCATATGTGGCAATTGCAGGTTTTCCGGTCAGCTTTGTATACAAGTCGGTAGGTGCTGAAAGTCTTCCGCCGCCCACAGGCCCCATTGCAACAGTACCCAGACCCTTTGACGCTGCATATGCCAGCATTTCTTCATTGCTGCGGTCAAGCAGATTGTACTGTACAAGCATTGTTTCCATTGAAATGCCACGCTTGATGGAACCGTCAATTATGTATTTTATGCTCTGGGGTTCATCGTGGAAAGAGAAGGAGATGTGGCGGATCAAGCCTTCCTCTTTGGCTTTTTGCGCTTCAAGCAGCAAATCATGCTGCATGATAATGTTATCAAAAGAGCCTTTGTTAATACCCCAGAAATGATAGAAATCAACATAATCGGTATCCATTCTCTTTAAGCTTGCCTCAAGGGTTTTCCGGTAATCCGAAGGCCCTTTTACCACTTCCAAGGGTATTTTTGTGGAGAGCATGACCTTGCTGCGGAATTTTTTTACTGCCTTACCCAGCGCTTCTTCGCTGTTTTTATTGCAGTAATAAGGTGCGGTATCGAAATAATTTACACCGTTTTCAAACGCATAGCCTATCATCTCGGATGCTTTATCCTGATCAATAAACCATTTTTCGTTTTCCTGGTATTCAGGCAGACGCATGCAGCCGAATCCCAGTGAGGATACTTTTTCACCTGTTTTTCCAAAATCATTATAATTCATGACAAACCTCTCCCTTTTCTATAAAATATTACCTTATTACACCACTGAACCATTGATTTGTTTTTGAACTTTTAACAATTGCTTTAATCAGTATAAGTGCCGATGACCGGCCCAGGTACGGCAAAGGTTGTACTCAAGCTGCTGACCGGATACTAAAGGCCGCGTAATCCAACTATATTTTCTATAGTCCAAAGCCGGATTAAACGTATATTTTACAAGTTCGCGCCGCCGGGGCTGTATTTATCCAGCTTCCTTACAGAGTTCCTGCTAATTATATTTGCGGATAACAGTATCTTTTCCGTGGGTTCTTCAATGCCACTCATTTTTTGCAGCAGTTTACATACGGCCCTTCTGCCCATCATTTCTTTCTGTACCCTCATGGTTGAAAGCTCCGGAGTTACACTCCGTGATGTCTCTATGTCGTCAAAACCCATAACGGACACTTCCTCGGGTACTGCTATTCCCATGTTTGATAAAACCTTCAGTATGACAAGAGCTTCGGCATCATTACAGCAGAAAAACGCTGTGGGAATCCCCTCTCCGGCTTTCATCCCCTCAATTATCAATGCTATTTCTTCATTGACAACATTTTCGAGCTTGAGGTCAATTACCGAGTACCCGGGGTTATAATGGAGCCCGTATTCTCTCAACGCCTTTAAGTATCCCTGATACCTGTCATAAAAGCTGACAGAGGCATAAATATTCCCTAAAAAACCGATCTTTGTATGTCCGCAGTTTATCAGGTGTTCAGCGGCAAGATAACCTCCGCATTGATTATCCGTCAATACGCAGTCCATAACCAGATCGTCAAAATAATTATCCACCATAACAACGGGCAGATCATAGGTTATTATAGCATTGATGGTCTTGCGGGAAATCCTGCCAAGAGTTATTATACCTGAAACCATACCGTCTTTCACACAGTTTGGTATTTCAAATATTTCATCTTTTTCGTCATAGTAGTGTATGATGGTATTAACGTTGTTCTTCTTTGCTTCATCCTCAATTCCCAGCTGTATGAAACTGAAAAATCCTATTGAATCCCGGGTGCTTTTGGCAATAACCAGGCAGAGGTTTCGTGTTGTCTGCTGCCGGGCATTGCTTTTATATTTGTAGCCCATGCTTTCTGCAGCAGCCTCAATGTTTTTTCTTGTTGCCTCACTTATTCCGGGCATGCCGCGGAGTGCAAGTGAAACTGTATTTTTAGAAATGCCCAGTTTTAATGCAATGGAATCCATTGTTACTTTTTTTGGCATACTTCCTCCAGACTCAAGATTGGTGTGAATATTTGATGCTTCCTTCGTAATTATGTATTGAATTATAGCATAAATAGTGCTTTATTCAAAGCATTTTGTAATATTACATATAATGTTATTTTTACTTTACATTTTTAAGATTTTTAAGTATTATAATATTACATATATTAATATTTCATGTTACACAATTTAAATATTAATGAATATATAATATTATTTTTTTAAGGAGGGCTGTAATGAAAATTATTGGCAAAGCTTTAAAAAATATCCCCTGGGAGGAAAAACCCGAAGGTTTCGGAGGAGTTGTCTGGAGACATTCGGGAAATCCCATCATCAATTGGAATCCTACTTCAAGCACGGCAAGAGTATATAACAGTTCGGTTGTTCCCTGGGGCAGCGGCTTTGCAGGGATCTTCAGAGCAGATCACAAAGACGGTAAAGCCCGTATTCATGTGGGTTTCAGTCACGATGCCCTCAGCTGGAAAATTGAAGATGAACCCATACGATGGCAGGACAGTGACGGTAAACCCTATCAGCCCAACTATTCTTATGATCCACGGCTTGTAGAAGTGGAAGGTACATATTACATCATCTGGTGCACTGATTTCGGCGGAGCCGCCCTTGGTCTGGGAATGACCAGGGACTTCAGGGAATTCATACGCCTCGAGAACCCTTTTATCCCCTTCAACAGGAACGGTGTTCTGTTTCCGAGAAGGATAAACGGAAAGTACCTGCTTCTCAGCAGGCCCAGCGACAGCGGGCATACACCCTTCGGAGATATCTTTCTCAGTGAGAGCCCGGATATGATCCATTGGGGACGGCACAGACGGGTGATGCAAAAGGGAGGCTCGGGCTGGTGGCAAAGTGTCAAAATAGGAGCCGGAGCTGTCCCCATAGAAACTACCGAAGGCTGGCTGCTGCTATACCACGGCGTGTCCGGCACCTGCAACGGTTTTGTTTACAGCTTCGGAGCGGCACTTCTCGATACAGACAATCCCTCCAGGGTTTTATACCGTACCAGGGATTACCTGCTGACTCCTGAAAGACCTTATGAAACCGCGGGTTTTGTCCCCAATGTCGTATTCCCCTGCGCAGCCCTGACGGATGCCGACACCGGGAGAATCGCCATATATTACGGTGCTGCCGACACCTATTCAGCCCTGGCATATGCCAAAGCAGATGAATTGCTCGGCTTTATAAAAGCAAATTCCGAGCTTGCGGCAGGGGACTCCGAGGAATACAGATAGTGAAGTATTGCAAATTAACCTCCTTTATTAGCCTTATAGCGGTAGAGGAGCGAACAAATTTCATTCATTTTGCGGCCGCCATGCGGCTCAAGCCATAATATGGCTTAGGAGGTCAATATGGAGAAGCATGATATTAAAAATCTCGCAAGCGGATTTGAGCATGAACTCAAGAATAATATTCTGGAGTTCTGGATCAATCATTCAGTTGACGTTCAAAACGGCGGCTTTTACGGTTATATATCCAACGACCTGTCTCCCGATATAAGACATGACAAGGCCTCGGTCCTCAATTTCAGGATACTGTGGACTTTCTCCGCAGCCTACAGATATTATAGGGATGAAAAGTATCTTGTCATGGCAAAAAGAGCTTACGACTATATAATCAAACACTTTGTGGACGATAAATATTCAGGTGTGTATTGGATGCTGGATTACAAAGGGAACCCTGTTGATACAAAAAAGCAGACCTACTCCATTGCTTTTGCAATATACGGCCTGTCGGAATTCTACAGGGCTGCCGGCATAAAAGAAAGTCTGGATCATGCTGTACGGCTGTACCATTCAATAGAAAACAATATTTATGATGCCGGCCAAAAAGGTTACGTGGAGGCCCGTGCAAGAGACTGGTCACCTACACCCCACATGAGTTTAAGCGGTAAGGATATGAATGCTGAAAAATCCATGAACACTCATTTGCATGTGCTGGAGGCCTACACAAATCTCTACAGGGTGTGGAAGGACAAAAGCCTGGAAAGAAGTCTCCGGGAGTTGATAAATGTCACCATTGACCACATCATCGATCCTCTCACCTTTCAATTCCGGCTTTTCTTTGACAGGAGCTGGACCTCCCTTTCCAAAGCTGTTTCCTACGGACATGATATCGAGGGCAGCTGGCTGTTGTATGAGGCCGCAGAAGTGCTTGGAAATGAGGCCTTGCTCTCAAGAGTGCGGTTGATATCCGTTTTAATGGCCAGAAAGGTATTTTCCGACGGCATGGACAGAATCAACGGAGGACTTTTTTATGAGCTGGAAAACGGTTCACTGGAAGATTTTAAGGAGTGGTGGCCACAGGCAGAAGCCGTAGTGGGTTTCACCAATGCCTATCAGCTCACAGGAGAAAACTGCTACCTGGATGCAGCCTGCAGCATGTGGGAATTCATTGATAAGCATATTATCGACAGGGTAAACGGTGAATGGTTCTGGGGAACCACAGCCGACGGTTCCCGGATCATCGGAGATCAGAAAGCCGGGCCCTGGAAATGTCCCTACCACAACAGCCGGATGTGTTTTGAAATGATAGAAAGACTGGGTAAGTATATCCCTTAAAGTAAACAAAATATTTTATGGTCATGGAGAGAAAATTATGGTATTTGATGAGAGGCTCCGTTATCTGGTACAGGAGCATAACAGTCTGACAGGCAGGAAAAATTCAAAATTAAAAGGGGGAAACGGTATTTTTGACAGATACCAATATCCTGTAATCACCAATGAACATACCCCTCTGTTCTGGAGATACGATTTAAACCACAACACAAATCCGTATCTCATGGAACGAATTGGTGTCAACTGCGCATTCAATCCGGGAGCCATTGAATTAAACGGAAAGATTTATCTGGTGGTCCGGCTGGAAGGCACCGACAGGAAATCCTTCTTTGCCGTGGCCGAAAGTGATAACGGAATAGACAACTTCAAGTTTTGGGACTACCCTGTTGTAATGCCTGAAACTGAAAATCCTGATGTAAATGTATATGATATGAGGCTTGTAAAACATGAGGACGGCTGGATATACGGACTTTTCTGCACAGAAAGGAAGGACCCGGCCGCACCCTCCGGTGATACTTCAAGTGCCGTTGCAGCATGCGGCATGGCAAGAACAAGGGATTTGAGAGACTGGGAGCGCCTGCCCGACCTTAAGACCTCCTCCCCGCAGCAGCGCAATGTCGTGCTTCATCCGGAATTCATCAAAGGCAGGTATGCTCTCTATACCCGGCCCCAGGACGGTTTCATCGACACCGGAAAAGGCGGCGGTATTGGGTTCGGATATACCGACAGTATGGAGAATGCATGCATTGATGAAGAAATTCTTATGGAATGCAAGGAATACCACACCATAAAAGAGGTCAAAAACGGACAGGGTCCTGCTCCCATAAAAACACCGAAAGGCTGGCTCCACATTGCCCACGGGGTACGAAACACCGCCGCCGGCTTGCGTTACGTGGTTTATGCCTTCCTGTCGGACCTTGAGCATCCGGAACAGGTCACAAAACGCCCGGGCGGATTCCTCATAGCCCCCGAAGGTGAAGAACGTATTGGTGACGTATCCAATGTTGTATTCTGTAATGGCGCTGTAGCAAGGGCTAACGGAGATATTCTCATTTACTATGCCTCTTCTGACACAAGGTGTCATGTTGCAGCCACCACAGTGGACAAAATGCTGGATTATGTAATGAACACCCCCGAGGACCCTCTGAGAAGCTATGCCTGTGTACAACAGCGAATAGAGCTGATTTCAGGGAATCTTGAATTGCTCAGCAGTAAGAAAATTATATTGTGAGTGGAGGCGCTTATGAATCCAAGCCATGGAGATATGCCCCTGGAGGAGCTGGAAAAGTATACCGGCAGAATATGAAATTTCTTCATTGGTTACTGTATGTGGAAGCTTCTCAGCATAGTAAAAATTCCCGGTATCGTGGCAAAGTATGATGTTGTCCACAATGAAACCAGATTTCTGCTCAGATTATTTTAAGCTATCAATAAAAATAAGGGATGTCCATTTAAAATGACATTCCCCTATTTTTAAGTACAATCAACAGTTTTAATTTATTGTTCTCCCGGTCTCCCGAAATCAGGCGTACCGTCTTCATTCCATCTTAATTCCCTGGTGAACGTATGCCTGTTGGGGTCATACAAAGGCTCTTCCACTTCTCTGTAAGTACGGGCATGATAAACGAGGATATCCTTTTTGCCGTCTTCGGATACTGTAAAACTGTTGTGCCCCGGTCCATACTGCGCTGTATCTTCGTTTGTTTTGAATACAGGTTCTGCCGCCTTTGTCCAGGACCCGGCCTCCAGCAGCTCTGAGTTTTCATCGGCACTGAGTAAACCCATACAGTAGTTTGAATCCGTTGCACTTGCGGAATAGCTGACAAATATCCTGCCGTTTCTCTTTATAACAGCAGGCCCTTCGTTTACATGAAAGCCGATCTGTTCCCACCTGTAAGAGGGACTTGAAATCATTACCGCCTTTGAAGCTATAGTCCAGGGGTTGCTCATCCCGGCAATATACAGGTTTGATAGGTTTCTGCGTTTTTCTGCCCAGATCAGATATCTTTTTCCCCTATGCTCGAAAGTAGTGGAATCCAATGAAAAGTCGGTAAATGCAGTTGGATCTGTTTCGCTCTGGATCTTTCCTTTTTCCTCCCACATGTGGGTCATCGGGTCGGAGCCTGTGCACTCCAGCACATATGGCCTGATTTTCCACGCATCTCCCGCTTCTCCGGCGGCGAAGTATATATACCATTTCCCATCGATATTGTGTATTTCGGGAGCCCATATATGCTCGCTCATAATACCTTTTTTATGTTTTCTCCATACAACGGCGGGTTGGCTGCCGGCCAGACCGCTTATAGTTTTTGATTTTATGACCTCAATCCGGTCATATTCCGGCACAGATGCCGTAAAGTAATAAAATCCGTCTGTGTGCTTATAAATCCAGGGATCTGCTCTCTGCTCCAAAACCGGTTTTATTAAAATTTTTTCTGCCATTACATTTTCACCCTTGTCATCGTAATTTTTGTAAATCAATTGATCCCCGCAATGCTGTTTATTAATGTTACGGTTATAGCAATTGTCCGCTGTCAGTTGTCATGGTCTTTCAGTCTTTTTTACCCCAAACGCAGATTCCCGAATTGTCTATTCCCGTATACACTAAAGTGGTTTTCCAATTTTCCCAGTCCCACGAAGGCATCACCTTCGAAGTTTGCTCAATATATTCGGCTCCCGGCTTCCTGCCCGGGTCATACAGCTTCATACAAATAGTATTATCAGCTCTGAATTCCCAGGTGCTCTTGCCTGTTCCGTCATCAATTTTTCCGTTTGACTTCAGAGTAATTTTTTTTGAGGAAAGCTGCAGGTTATTGTCCTTATCAAGTACAATGACCTCCCAGTCCCCAACCAGAAGTTTTTTACTCAGCTTCTGTTCTTTTTCACCGGCATACCTTTCAGGTGATATCAGAGGCCAGCCGTCATCCGACCAGAGTATTTTTCTTATGTGCAGATAGGGCCAGTTGGTATCCCGGTCTCCTCTGGCATGATGCACAATAAAGTAGTCATTGCCTTCCTTCAGTACCGAGTTATGTCCCGGCATTACCCAGCCGTCCTTTCGGCCGAATTTGTATCCGCCCATTATTTTGGTGCCCACATCATTGGGGGGCAGCCCGGTATCGGTCATAACATTCCCATTAAAGTCAACATAGGGTCCTGTTATTTTATCAGCCCTGCCCACCCTGACATTGTAGTCCTTTGACAGAGAATCATATGATACAAACAGATAATACTTTTTACATTCGGGATTGTAGACAATATACGGGCCCTCAATTGCAGAGGCCACACTATTGCTTCTGGTTGCAATCAAAGAAGGCTTGCACCCCTCTTTGAGCTTTCCCGTGCTTGTATCCATTTCAACTATGAAAATTCCGCCAAAAAAGGAGCCGAAGGACATGTACAGGTTTCCCTCCGCATCATAAACAGGATTGGGATCGATGGCATTCCAGATGGAGGAGCTTGTTGACTTAATCACTTCCCCTTTGTATTCCCAGGGGCCCTCCATGGATTTGCCGGTGGCCAGTCCTATAAAGGATTGATTTGTACCGAATCTTGAGGCTGCATAGTACAGGTAAAAGGTGTCGCCGGACTTTATTGCATCCGGTGCCCACAGCGTCCTGGCTCTGGTCCACTTGCGGGCATCCTCGGGCACTTTTGAAAAAACTCTGCCCACCCATTCCCAGCTGATAAGATCCTTTGATCTTCTTATGGGTATTCCGCCTTTAGGCGTTCCCCCGACCTTTACATCCGTTGAGATTGTGTAATACCACTCACCGTCTTTAATAACGGATGGATCATGAAAATTCAGGCTGCCCCATTTTGTTTCATCACTTGTCACAGAGTGGTCATACAGAGTCTCTTTTGGAGGTTCCTCCGGATACGCTGCAGATAGATTATCTTCATTATCACCGCAGGCAGTTAAATTAAAAATAAATAATCCTGCCAGGATAACTGCAATAAATTTTTTTATATGAAAGCCCCCTTAACCAACAGTTTGTGAACTCCCGGCTCACAATTTTCAATACATTGCCCCAGCTGTCCGTGACACTGAAATTTAGCCTTTTACCGCACCTGCCGTCATACCGTCAATGAAATATTTCTGGAAGGCCACAAACAGTATGAATATAGGGATTATTGAAAAGAAAGATCCTACAATCAACAGGTCGTAGTTATTGCCATACGGTGTCAGCAGGGTCTTCAAACCTATCGGGAGGGTAAACTTGTTCTGATCCCCCAATACCATGAACGGCCACAGGAGATTGTTCCAGCTGTTCATACCGTTCAATATGGCCATAGCCGCAAAGGAAGGCTTCATAACCGGCAGGATCAGCCTGAAGAATATAAGATATTCGTTGGCTCCGTCAACTCTGCCTGATTGGATAAGTTCCTTCGGTATGCTTCTCAGGTATTGTCTGAAGAAGAATATGGTTCCTGCATTTGCAATACCCGGCACTATAATGGCACTGTAACTGTTCATCATGTGAAGATCATTGATCAATGAATACAACGGAAGCAGCAATATTTCAAAGGGCACCATCATTATCAGCAGTACGCAGACAAACAGCAGATTGCGTCCTTTGAAGTCATAGGCTGCAAAACCATAGGCTACAAAAGCACTGATGAACAGGGTGAGTGTCACCTGTCCGATGGTAAGAAACATACTGTTCTTAAACCACATAAAATAATCATGTTTCCCCGTAAAAAGAAATTCAAAATTCTTAAAGCTCATAACATCCAGGTCGAATCTTAAATTCAAGCCATAGCGTATCAAATCGGCACCCGGTTTAAAGGAAGAAAGCGCCACTGCATAAAAGGGAAGCATAATAACTATGAATAAAACTGAAAAGAATATAAGCAGGAGTACTTTTGCAATTATATTTTGCCTTGTCCCGCCTGTATTTTGCAGGTTGTTCACATTAATCCTCCTCCTTTTTGAATGTTCCTGAAAGTTTGAGCTGAGTCAGATTAATAGTCATAGCAACTATTAAAAGGACAATTCCAACCGTAGCTGCATATCCCAGCTTGTTTTTTTCTATACCCTGTCTATATAAATATCCGACTATGGTCAAACCAATATTTTTCGGAGAGTTGTTTCCATTGAACATCATCAGGCTTTCGGTAAACATCGCCAGACCGGCGTAGATACTGATCGTCAAAACGTAGATGGTTGTCGGTTTCAGCAATGGCATTGTAATGGCCCTGAACTTCTGCCAGGCCGAAGCACCATCTATCGATGCCGCTTCATAATATTCACTGTCAATACTTTTTAAACCGGACAGGTAATACAACATGTTAACCCCTGTCCATCTCCAGCAGGCGAGAGTCAATAAGGCGGCCATGCTTAGATTCTGCTCCTTCAGGTATTTGAAAGGACCCATTCCAAAAAGAGATAAAATTGAATTCATTAGTGAGCTTTCCATTTCACCGAAAATCAAACGGAAAATAGTACCTGCCACAGCAACTGAAGTTAAAGCCGGAAGGAAGAAGGATGATTTGAAAAATTCTCTTCCCCACATAAGCTTACTGTTTATAAGACATGCAAATAACATGGGGAACGGTATTAATAGAATCAGAGTTCCAACCATATAAACAACACTGTTTGTTATTGATTTAAGAAATACTTTATCTGTAAGCAGTTTAGTATAATTTGCCGTTCCGATCCACTTGGGATCCTGACCCAGCATTCTCTCCTGAAAGCTCATAACAAATGAGTTAGCAAGAGGAAACAGCCAAAATATCAAGAATATGATTACGAACGGTAAAACAAAAATGTATGGTGCAACCTTCTGAGAATACACAAACTTCTTTATCATATTCAAATTCCCCCTTTCGTGATAAAGTAACCGACATATGCCGGAATTACATAATCAGTGCGAGTATAAATCTCCCACTGATTATGCGGCCTCCGGCCATGAAACATATGGCAGTTCTAAATCATATTATGCGATATATAAGACATGAGTCTTGATGCTCTGCTATTACTTCAATTCCTGGGTAATTTGCTCCTGTGCCTCATTTAAAGCTTCCTTGACATCCTGCCCATCCTCGAAAATAGCATTCAGTGTAACCGTACAAAGGATATTATTAATAGTCGGAGAAGCTTTGACTGATTTAATGGCTTTGATTTCATTTTTGATTTCATTCAATGTATCAAATGCATTGGTCTTGAAGTATTGAACGTACTCGTTGTCAGGGTTGTGAGTTACGGCTTTGTCGTTCCACACTTCCATGTTGACCGGGTCGAAGCCCAAAGTGTTCCAAATTTCAGTAGTAGCTTCTTTTGAAAGCTTGGCGAATGCAACGAATTCCTTAGCAAGCTGAACGTTCTTGGCAGTCTTGGTAACAACGGTACCTGTTCCGCCCAAACCTACCGAACGGGGGTCGCCTTCCTTAAATACCGGCAGCGGAGCTATGGCATATTTACCTTTAAGATCCTTCATTTCATTTATAAATCTTGACATGAACCATTCCGGCATTAGTGCACTTGCATAGTTGCCTTTGTTGTATTCACCCTTTGCTTCTTCAGTATCCGGCTGTCCGCCCGGAATAGTGTGGATAACATTATTCTTCTGCAAATCCACCAGCATTTCCATGGCTTTAATCATTTCAGGGGAGTTGACCTTTGGCTGTCCATTGTCATCTGTAAAGTCGGAATTCTGCTGGGCCAGGAGTAATGAAGCCTGCCATGTGGCTGATGTATCAGCTGTTCCCATATATTTTCCAGTCTTTTCATAAACCTGTATTCCTGCTTTTTTATAATCATCCCAGGTCTTGATAGTTTTGTAATCAACACCTGCCTTTTCCAATATTTCAGTGTTATAGTACGCAAGAGTGGCACCTACGTGATAGTCGAATCCATAAACCTTGTCGCCTTTGCTGTAAATTTCAACACGGGCGGGAACGGTTGTGCTCTTGTAGGGTTCAAATACATCATTCAACGCTTCCAAAGGAACGTTGTCTCCTTCAAGGAAGTTAGGGAATTTTCCAAGCTCGATATCAGCTATATCCGGAGCACCCTGACCTGTCTGTACGGCTATCAGAAGCTTGTTATGCATATCGTCGTAAGGCATAACGGTAACGTTCAGCTTGATCTGTTTGTCAGGATTTTTCTCATTCCACAAACCTAACATTTTATCCAGATGTTTACCATGTAAATCAACAAATGTCCAAAAGTTCATTTCTGTTGCATTTGCACCTGCATTTGAGCCTAATTGCTGGGTTTGCACCGCAGCCGAGCTGGAAGCCGCAGCTGTTGAATCTGCCGGGCCGGAAGAACTGCCGCAGCCTGTCAGAGCAAATACCGCCATCATGCATACCGCAAGCGTCAAACAAAGAATTCTTTTCATAAAAAATATCCTCCTCTAAATTATTTTTTATATTTAACCTGAACTTTAATCATGAGAAAGACCATAATCTGCTTGTGTTAATATCATTATGTACACGCACAATCAAATAATAACTTTTCTCACTTTGGTTCATAATTAAACTGCATTTTAATTCAGTCCAATATTTGCTTTTACTGATGATTTTTTTTACACCGGAAGAGTTTCACTGGAAAGCGTTGATTAACATGTAGATTTCAAATTAATTAATTTATTCTCTAATGTATTTTCTCCTTAAATCAATAATTTAAAATAATTTGAATTAGTTTATATTTTATTAAAACAATAACAGTTTTATATTAATATTATCCCATTTAGAACAATTTAGAATATGAAATTACGTATTTTATAAAAAGTTTCACAATTTTTGTTCAATATTTTATGTGTTTATTATCTCTTTTTTACAAAAGCCTGTCAATATAAAAATTTAAATTTTTATATAATATTTTAAACTAATATAAAATATTCGCCCAATATTACATATTTAGGTAATTATTTGCGCTTTATTTTACATTTTCTTAATATAGTCCTGAATTTTCGGTAATAGTTTATAAAACACTAAATCATTATCTTTCTATTTATAAGCTTATGTTATATAATAAATATTGAGGCATGAATTGAAAGACAAAATAAATTATTACGGATATTCCATGGAATGTTTTAGCATTTTATAAACTAATTTAATGAATTCAAACCAATATTCAACATATTTTTAGACAGCATTATTGAACTGTTTACCTTTTACTTATTTATGTTAGAATATTATTAGCTATATTTGAGAATATTTAATTTTTAAATATTACAAGGAGACTAAAATGATTCACATTACTAAACTTAAAGACAGCCTTCCTATATTCAAAGCATTGAGCTCCGATATAAGGATTGAGATTATTGATCTCCTGGCTGAACATAAACAGCTGAATATGAATGATATCGCTGAAAAGTTAAATCTTACAAACGGTGCGGTTACTATGCATATTAAAAAGTTACAGGAATGTGGTCTGATAAAAATCTCTACTCTGACAGCAAAACACGGTATCCAAAAAATATGTGCACTGCATGAGGATAAATTTGTTATAGACATAGCCCAGCAGGAGGTTGCCAATTCCTATGAACTTGAAATCGGAGTGGGTCATTACTCCTCTTACGAGATTTTTCCAACCTGCGGCCTGGCTACACAATATAAACTAATCGGTGAAGTTGACAATCCCAGCTATTTTGCCGACCCCGAGAGAATAAACAGCGATATTTTGTGGTTTACAAAAGGATATGTGGAATACAGGATACCTAATTATCTGAAACCCGGACAGGATTTCTCTGAAATCCAGATATCCATGGAAATCAGTTCCGAAGCACCCGGGAACTGCAGCAACTGGCCCTCGGACGTCAACTTCTGCATAAACAACGTACATTTAGGCAGTTGGACCAGCCCCGGCGATTATGCCGACACCAAAGGTATACTCACACCCTCCTGGTGGTTTTCTGTCTGGAATCAGTATGGGCTTTTAAAGCTTTTGACAGTAAATAAATTCGGAACCTTTATAGACGGCCTTCAGATCTCCCCCATTACGCTGGAAGACCTGAATCTGACTTATAAAAGCGATTTGTTTTTTAGAATGTCGGTCCCTGAAGAAGCCGCCCATGTGGGAGGACTTACAATTTTCGGCAAAAATTTCGGCAACTATAACCAGGGTATAAATGTGAGGGTTATTTATGAACAGGTACCCGTTCAGGGATAACCTCAAGTTGATTGACATATAAAAATTGGAGTGGTATATATTTATTTACCGCCATTTAATCGATTGAAGGGGAATTCCAATGAAGGAAAACATTTTGAAGGCAACGGATCTAAAAACCACAAAAAGCCGTCTGGCAATATTGAAATTATTGGAGAAATCCTCGGTGCCAATGACAGCCGAGGATATATATTCTATTGTTGTGAAGGATGTTCATCTGAGTCTTTCCACAGCCTACCGCACTCTGGGAACACTTTCGGATAAGGGAATACTGCTTAAAAATTTAAGCCAGGACGGCAAGACCTATTACCAGATAAACAATCACCAGCACAAGCATCAGCTTGTCTGTACCTTGTGCAGTAAAACCGTACCCATTGATGAATGTCCGCTGACCAATATGGAAGAGTATCTGACACGTAAAACCGGCTTTGCAATAACGGGGCACAGTCTTGAATTTCTCGGAATATGTCCGAAGTGCACTGAAAATATGAAAGAATAGCTACCCTTTTTTTGACTGCCATTCCTCGCGGAGTATCCCATAATACTTTTCATCATCCCAGTCTCCGCGTTTATATCTTACTTTTCTCAGCTGGCCTTCCAGAGTCATTCCCAATTTCTTCATAATATTTTCCGATCTGAAGTTATTGGCGTTACAGCGGGCACAGACCTTATGAAGTTTCAGGCATTCGAAGCCGAAATCCGTCATTGCGCCCGCCACTTCAGTGGCATAGCCCTTTCCCCAGAACTCCTGCATCAGAAAGTACCCTATTTCGCCGCAGCCTCCCCCATCATTCCGGCTGTGTATCTGTATATCAGCAAAACCGATAAAACTGTTATCTTCTTTTGAGAAGGCTGCAAAAGCATAGGAGTTATTCCTGTTGGGCATATCTTCCACACTTAGGAAGTCTTCAAAAAACGGAAGTATTTCCTGCTCACTGTTAAATTCATCTATCCATGCATATCTCATAATATCCTTATTTGAAAAAACAGAATAAAAAATATCAAAATCCTCTTTCTCAAACAGTCTGTAATTTACACGTGTTGTTGTCAGGTTCATGGGGCCGCCTCCGGAATATAATTCTTATGATGAAAACAGATCATCCTGCTATATTATATATGATAAGCCCCAAAAATAGAATACAAATGAATTTTCCCCGGAAACTCAACTGACGACAACGCAGTCCCGGGGAAATTCAACCGCCGGCAATATATGAATTTAGATGTTACAGACCACTAGGGATACATGAACAAAATCCTGGCTTCAACAGGTACCTGCATATTTAAACTGTCTTTCATTCCATTCAGAGAAACCGCATATGCAATTATATTGCGTGCCAGTCCCCTTATCTGTACTTCATATGCGGCAGGTACCGAGGCGATGGTGAAGAAAACCGAGCTTCTGGCCGGTACTGCAGAACTATTCCTGTAGTAACCGGTTTTGGGAGTAACCGTCATATTGTACATGATAATATCAATTACTCCTGTTGCTTCATTGTTATTGTTAAGTACCCACACCTGGACAGTGCCGGCATCAGCGCCGGCAGTAACCGGTCCTGTTGTGACCGCTCCTGCGGCTGTTTCGACTATATCAGCTACCGTCCCGGAAGCTGCGGCGGATGTTGCGGCCGCTCCTGCGGCGGTTTGAGCTGCTCCGGCTGCCGTCCCGGCTATACCGGCTACCGTTCCGGATATGGCGGCTACCGTTCCGGATATGGCGGCTGATGTCGCGGCCGCTCCGTTGACTGTTTCTGCCGCACTTGCTATAGTTCCCGATACGGCAGCGGCTGTGGCTGCTTCTCCTTCCACTATGTCGGCCAAACTTGCCTGTGTACCCGATATTGCTGCGGCTGCTCCAGCCTCTTCTGCCAGTATGTCTGCTGCCGCTCCTGCGGTGGCTGCTCCCGCTGCTGCCAGGCCCGCGGTTTCTGCCGCTATGTCTCCCGCCACTCCCACAGTTGCTGCTCCCGCTGCCGCCAAGCCTGCGGTTTCTGCCGCTATGTCTCCTGCCACTCCCACTGTGGCTGCCCCTGCCGCTGCCAGGCCTGCAGTTTCTGCTACTGTATCTGCTACTGTTCCCGCTGTTAAGACTGTCGCCGCTGGTACTTCCACTACTCCATGTACTGTACTCGCCGCCGCCCCTGCTGTTAAGGCTGTTCCCGCAGATACATTCGCTAATCCACTGGATGTTAACGCCAATGCCCCTGCTGTTCCGGCTGCTCCTGCAGCTATATTTGCCAATCCATGTGTTATATCCGTCATCGTTCCGGCTGCGTCAACTGCTTTTTTAACAGCTCCCACCGCAGTTTCTCCCAGACCTACTATGGCTCTCTCCAGGAGATCGGTAATTGACTCTATATTCTTTTTATCCTCATTTTCTTCAGAATTTCTAATTTTTTGTTCTATTGCTTTAAGGCCATATTCCTTATTGATTAAAAGACAAATAATCCTTATAAGCAATTCCTTATCGCTGGCACAGGCAAAATTACAACAGTCGCAATCACCATATTTGCAGCATATTGTTTCACAGTTGTATTTACACTTATTACATTTGCTGGATTTGTTACCTCTAGTATACTCCTCACATTCATAGCCGTTAACCTGATTGGTAAATACGCTTGCTGTCTCAACTATATCTGCGCTCCCAGTATCCGGTGCTTTGCCAACCGGTTCTCCCGGTTGAACATTTGCTACTTCGGGCTTCCTTCTGTTCAAACTGCCAGGATTTCTTCTCCTTTTCATAATTTTTCCCCTAAGCCACCATATTATAATTATAAAATATGCCGGATTGACTGATATGGCTACAAAAACAGGTATCGATTATGTTAACGGATACCACCCGGTGTTTTTATCAAAATAAAACACCCTATGGCATTATTACCTTTGTCCGTTGTTGTCCTTCAGGCAATAAAACCATAGGGTATACATGCATCCCATTAAAATTTATAAATATGGATATTATACTCATTTAATATTTTATTTAATTCCAGCATCCTTGCATCGGACGGCACTGCAGCATCAGCCAGCTGATATTCCCGGCCGAGACTGGTGTATTTGCCCCTGCCGAGTTTATGATACGGCAGCAGTTCCATCCCCTTGTAATTTTTTAAATTTTCCGATACAAACCTTGCTATATTTCCGATTTCTTCCTCACTGTCATTAAAGCCCGGTATTACAGGTGTTCTTATGATAAGATCATAGCCGTACCTGGCCGCCAGTGTGTCCATAAGAATGATGTTTTCCTTTATCCTGCTGTTGTCGGAGCCCGTCCATTCCAGATGCCTGCTGCTGTCACAGGATTTAAGGTCCATAAATACAAATTTCAAATATGGCGCCACCAGCTCATAGTCATGTTTTTCCCCTGCTCCGCAGGTTTCAATGGCAGTATCAATCCAGTTTTCGCAGAAGGACTTCAGAAGAGCATATGCATATTCCGGCTGTGACATGGGTTCTCCGCCCGACAAGGTGACTCCGCCGCCGCTCATTTCGTAAAAGGGCATATCCCTCTTTACAATATCAACTACCTCTTTAACCGTCATTTTATCACCGACTATTTTACGGCATTTGGGATAGCATTTTTCAATACATTTAAAAGCTTTTTCTCTCTTATTGCATGAATCGCAAATACTTCTGTCGGCAATAAGACCGTTATCCAGTGCCCCGTATTCACATAGCCTTACACAGGCTCCGCAGCCTATGCACTTATCCTGAAAAAATACCATTTCCTGGTGAAATTTCTGGGTTTCGGGGTTACTGCACCACTTGCACCTGAGCGGGCAGCCTTTCAGGAAAACAGTGGTTCTCAACCCAAAACCGTCGTTGATTGCATACCTTTCAATATCCGATATAGTTCCTGTAACCTGGTTTAGTTCCTCACTACTGCTGTTCAGGTACTTATTGTCTATCAAAGCCATACCTCCGCTCCAATACATTTTTATCCGATTATATATTAATTGTCCCTGTTGGCTAAAACTGCGAACACTATAATAACGCCCTTTAATATCATCTGCGGATATGATGCTATACCCATGAGGTTCATTATATTTATCAGAACCCCCATCAGGAATGCACCTATCAGGGTTTTCGTAACACTGCCCACACCGCCGGATAAGCTTGCACCGCCCACAACAACGGCTGCAATGGCATCAAGTTCATAGCCCTCTCCGACTGTTGCCGTTCCCATGCTGAGCCTGCCTGCCAGAATCATTCCTGCTATGCCGAAGAGCAGTCCGCCCAGGGCATAGGTTATTATGAGATATTTTTTAACGTTTATTCCTGCAAGCCTTGCAGTCTCGGCATTTCCTCCAATAGCATAAATACCCCGGCCATATTTGGTTTTTCTTAAAATTACTGCAAACACTACAAAAATCAATGCAAGTATAATAACCGGAATTGGAATGCCCCAAAGATTTCCCTGTATGAATTTAGGAAGAAATGTTCCGTCTATTCTTCTGTTTTGCCCTACCTGATACATGTAGGCAATACCTTTTAAAATGGTCATCATTGCAAGAGTTGCAATAAACGGGGCAACTTTGGCATATGCCACCAATATCCCCGAAACAATTCCAAACACAATACATAATAAAATTACAAAAATTATTGCCAATATTCCATGCCCGTCCTGTATGAAACCGGCTGTGAAGCACACCGATACCACAACAAACGAACCTACCGACAGATCAATTCCTCCGGTTATGACTATCAGCAGCATACCGATAGCACATATCGCATAAATAGAATTCTGAAGAAGTACCGTTTTAATATTGCTGACAGTTAAAAAGGCAGGCGAAGCAAGTGATCCATATATCAGCAAAATTGCAAATGCAATAATTACGAAGTTTTCCTTGGCAAATCTTGTTACAGCTTTCAGTTTTTGATTTTGATTGGATTTTATAAGTTCCATTTGATACACTCCTTTATGCGGTAATAGTTCCGGTTGCATAGCTCATGATGTTCACTTCAGACAGCTCCTCTTTTTTCAGCTCGCCCGAAAGCTTACCTTCTCGCATAACATATACTCTGTCACTCATTCCTATTACCTCAGGCAGGTCAGAGGATATCATTATTACTGAAACACCAGCCTTTGCAAGGTTTTTCATAATTGTGTATATTTCGAATTTGGCCCCGACATCCACACCTCTGGTCGGTTCGTCGAGAATAAGAATTTTAGGCATGGTAGCCAGCCATTTGGCTATTACAACCTTCTGCTGGTTACCTCCGCTCAGGCTGCTTACCTTGTTCTGTACATTGGCGGTTTTGATTTTAAGTCTGTCGACAAGGTCCAAAACCAGCTGCGTCTCCCTTTTTTTGTTTAGAAGCCTGTTTTTTGTAATCCTGTTTAATGCGGCCAGAGATGAATTGAAGGCAACGGATTTTGAAAGAATCAGACCATTTCCTTTTCGATCCTCAGTTATAAAACCTATACCGCTGTTAATGGACTGTTTAGGATTTTTTAATTCCACCCTTTTGTCATTAATAAAAACATTGCCTTTGCCCTTTTTTATATAGGCTCCCACTACGGCACTCATGAGCTCGGTACGCCCGGCACCCAGCAGTCCTGAAATGCCCACAATCTCACCTTCCCGGAATTCCATTGTCACATCGTCAACAATTTTTTTACCGTGGTAGGTTGGATGTTCCACCGAAAAGTTTTCTATCTTCATAACGGTTTTTCCGGTCTGTGTTTCATCCTGCGGATAAAACTCCTGCATTTCTCTTCCTATCATATACGACACCAGATCGTGGTGAGTCATGTCGGAGGTCTTTTGTGTGGTTATCATTTTGCCGTCTCTCATGACTGAAATAGTATCTGTCAGTTCAAATATTTCCTCCAGTCTGTGGCTGATATATATAATAGTTATTCCGTGCTTCTTCAAATCTCTTAAAATTTCAAACAAAAAGCTTATTTCTCTTCCTGTCAATGGTGCCGTCGGCTCATCCAGGATCATTACCCTGCCTCCCAGATTGATGGCCTTGGCTATTTCAATGAGCTGCTGCTGCCCGATGCTCAAATACTTTACCTTTGTATGGACATCTATTTCAAGAGATAATTTTTTGAGTGTTTCTTCGGCCAGCTCAAAGGTTTTTTTCCAATCCACCATACCGTTCTTAAGAGGCATGTTGCCAAGGAACATGTTCTCAGCAACGCTCAATTCGGGAATTAAAGCCAGTTCCTGGTGCACCATCACTATACCCTCTTCATTTGCATCCCTCGGGCTGTTCAGCTTCAATTCCTTTCCATTCATGCATACTGTCCCCTCATAGGTGCCGTGTGAATATTTTCCGCCGAGTATATTCATCAGCGTGGATTTTCCCGCACCGTTTTCTCCGATCAATGCATGAATGTCTCCCATATTGACCGATAGGGAAACATCGTCCAGGGCCTTTACGCCTGAAAAAGCTTTAGTTATATTTTTCATCTGGATTGTACAGGATATTTCACATGCGTTTTGACAAAACTTTTCCACATACATCTCCCCTATATTATTGGATTAAAATGGAGTGCCACAAAGTACATGCCTGAAATTTGTAAAGCTCATCACAAGTGTATCTCCTACAAATTCGGGCATGTACTTTTAATGGAACTTCCCATCTGTTAAAACCGTACTCGCGCACTGTATCCGGTATTAATTCATGTATTGCATTTGTCTCATTTTGAGACATCCCCTTCTTATGACTGTTCCTATAGTGTTCTTATAGTATTTTTATATATTAATACTGGGATTTTTCATCGTATACCTTATCAACATTGGCTTTGTTGTATAAAGTATTTGGTACATAGAAGGTTGCAGGAGTTGTAACTCCCTTTGCTTGTTTTGCTGCAAGATATACAGCCCATTTACCCATCATTCTGGGATCATTTGCAACAGTTGAAACTATACCCTTGTCTCCGTCCTTTATCCATTTAAGAACTGACTTTCTTGCATCTATTGAGGTTACAAGTATCTGTCCGGACTTGTTTATGGAGTCAAGTGCAGCCACAACTCCCTGGGCTCCTCCGTCGCAGGCGCTGAATATTACATCAATGTCGGGGTTTGCCTGCAGAGCGTCAAGAGTTTCATTCATTGCAGGTTCAGGCTGCCAGTTATAATATCTGTAAGCCACAATTTTAAGATTGGATTTGCCGTACTTTTCAAGCATGTAATCGTTATAGCCTGCCAGCATTCCCCAGCGTCTGAGGTCGGATTCCTGCTCCTGGGCTGCGGCCGAAAGCACAAGTGCCTTAACTTCAGGTTTCCAGCCATTCTTTTCGTCATAGGACTTTGCAAGTTCAAAGCCTGCCTTATATCCGCTGTTTTCAACATCACAGGATACAAAGGTGAATGGCGCTCCCTGGGCATCCAGAGCACAGTTGACAACTGTAAGCGGAATATTGGCTTCGTGTACCTTGGACACTGCCGGAAGTACTCCTGTCGAATGGAAAGGATTGATTATCATTGCGTCAGGTTTGATATTAACAAGTGTTTCAATGTCTGCAAGCTGCTGAGCCAAATCATTTCCGGCATCATAGACCGTAAGCTTCACACCCAGGTGCTCGGCCTCCATCTTAGCCAGTCTTACCAGCTGCTCCCACCATTCGGAGCCGGCTATATTTCTCTGGGAAAAACCAATGGTTAAACCTTTGAATTCATCTTTCTCACCCAGCATTGCTTCAGGCAAAGCTTCCAATTGTTCCTTTGTTGCTGAAAATACTCCGCCTTTTTGTGCCGGCTGGGTTGTTGATACATTAGCTGCGGCACCTCCCGTGCCGCCATTTGTTGAAGCAGTTTGCCCCGAACTGCAGCCTATTGCCAGGGTTGCCAGCAAACTGATGCTTAATGCAAGACTCACCAATCTCTTTTTCATTATTTTTTTCCCCCTCAAACTAATTATTTGAAATTTATTGTGTTACTGAAGTTTTTCTAAAGTTTTTCTTCGGTACGTTCGATAATATCCTGCTGAACCTCTTTTGAAAGCTGGGTAAAATATGCGCTGTACCCGGCGACTCTAACCAGAAGATTCGAATACTTTTCAGGGTCCTTTTGGGCCTCCAGAAGAGTTTTCTTACTTACTATATTAAACTGCATCTGTGAGCCGCCTGCCGCAAAATAGCGGTCTATGAGACTGACGAAACGTTTCAGGCCGTCGTTCTTGTTTACAGTGATTTCAGACATGGCTGATCCCCCTTTTTCATTAAATTTAACAATATAACAAATATTTTGATTTTAATAAATAAACATTATTCAGCTGCCTGCTTGCCAATTATTTGTTTACATAAAATACAGTAAAATGCTCTATACCAAATCAGCGGGGCTGAATTTCATATTATATAATGAACCGCAGGAAAGTAAAATATTATTAAGCTTTGCTACTGAAGCTATTGCGGCTGTGGGACCTTTTATATCGGTTCCGCGCATGGGAGACTGTCCGTCGGCAACGGCGGTATAAGCTTCCCTTCCGTCAGGTGTAGCACCGCAAACCTTGCCGAATGGCGTATTACTTGAAACTGTACTTGTGGAACAGTGCAAGGTTCCTCCTATAGGCCCTCTTCCATAGCGGGTATTCTTATAGGATACCAGTTCATTAGCCACAGCTGCAAGCATCTCACGTGCGATCTCATCCACTTCATCTATATCGTTGCCGTATTTTGGAGCCTGGAGACACATGGCTTTGATCTGAACACCTGAAGGATCGGTACTCATATCACTGAAGTTAGTTTCAAGTGCGTGCTTCAATTGTGCACCAGTTATGACCTTATCGTCAAACACCAATTTCTTGATGGCATACAAACTATTGGCAACGTTGGCGGTACCTATTGTCTGCTGGCCTGTCAGATCATACTTTGCTCCGCCCTGCTTTATGGGCTTTCCTCTTGGAATGGTCGTTGTGGGACATCCAAATATGGCTGCCATGGGTTCGTCAAGAGTTTCCTCCCATACCTGGTCAATTGTATTTTCGAGAATTGCCTCCATTTTGACGTAATAGGCCAACTGGTCAAGATATGCTTCCCGGACCTCTTCAAAGCTTTCAAAGGTTGCGAGATCTTTTCCGTTTTTATTCGGGTGCAGGCATATTCCTGTTCTTGGATCAGTTCCGTTATACAGGGACATTTCAAGGATTTTGGTACAATTGAGCCATGCACCGCCTGTTCTTCCTCCCAGCAAGCCTGCTGTTCCAGGCTCAACACAGCCGATTACACAGTAGTCATAGGCGTCATTCAATTCATATCCCCTGTTCATCAAGGCCGGAATATAGGTTTCATCATTAAATATTGACGGCAGACCTGTTCCGAGTCTGATTACTTCGGCAACCTTCATTTTGA
Organism: Ruminiclostridium cellobioparum DSM 1351 = ATCC 15832; assembly: GCF_000621505.1. Lineage (GTDB taxonomy): Bacteria > Bacillota > Clostridia > Acetivibrionales > DSM-1351 > Ruminiclostridium > Ruminiclostridium cellobioparum. Next base: position 24,914 of record NZ_KK211298.1, on the reverse strand, counting down.
ACTCAAATGGAGTATTGCGGTGGAAACGGACTGTTAGTGACGGTTGAGGCACCCTTGTATTGAAGGTTGCATCAAGGCAGATGTAGCTCAGTTCATTTGTAGCATCGCACTTCTTTACCGGATGCTGTCCGCCTATGGTAAGGTTCTGGAACATTGGAACACCCCTGTAGAAGTCTGTGTCCACCCAGCTTCTTACCTTGTTGCAGGTATATATCTGAAGGAAGAAGTTTTCTGTCAGCTCAAGGGCAAGGTCACGGGTAAGTGAACCGTCGGCCAGTCCTTTCTTATACAGCGGATACATAAATTGGTCGTATCTTCCGAAGGAGACTCCGGCGCCGTTGTCTTCAATCTGGATGCAGATGTGTACCAATATTATGAACTGGAGTGCTTCCCTGAAGTTTTGAGCCGGGTAGCGAGGAATCCTTCTGCAGATTTCAGCCATTTCATACAGTTCCTTTTTCCTTGCCTTGTCTGTTTCCTGGGCTGCCGTCTTTTCAGCCAGATCGGCATATCTTTCGGCAAACCTGATAATTGCGTTTGCACTTACCACAGCTGCGTCATAGAAATCCTTCTTTTTAATTGCATCAGGTTCATTCCAGTTGATTTCCTCCAATTTCTTTTGGCATTCATCAATTATATATTGGATACCATGGGTAAAGAGGAATTCATGATCCGGTGCAAAGTGACCGTCTCCTCCCTGGAAGTAGGTTCCGATATCGGCCGCCTTTAAGTCGTAATGTGTAGCCAGGGCATCCTTTGGCAATCTGGCCCTCAGTGTATCGGTATGTGTTTTTCCGGCCCACCAGTCACACATGGACTTTATTACAGGCTTGTCTTCTTCACACAAGATATATTTGTCGGCAGGTCTTTCATCAGGAAAATAAGGATTCCCCTTTATAAGCTCCTCCTCCACCCATTCTACTTCAAACTCTGGAAACAGCGGTGCCCATCTTGGTTTTGATGCCTGGTTTCCCACAAACAGACTGCCCGGCATAATGTATATACTCATATTCTGAAGTACATGGTCAATTGCTTTTGCCCTTCTGACTATCGCCGGCAGACTCATATTGTCCTTATAAAATTCTGTCAGGTAATGACCTCTCTCCGGACAAATACCATAAGCAAATGATGTCACATATTTATGCAATCTGTCGATTCGCTCTGATCTGACCGGCTGGGTGTCAATTTGAAATGATCCAAGTGCCATTTGTAATCCTCCTTTTGGAAAATGAGATAGAATATTTATCTTGATTGATTTAGATTGTAAGATATGCACAAAAACCACTTTTCGAGTTCCCATATCGCTTAGTGATTTCTTACAACACTATATTAGCATCTGAAGTTTTGTTTTAAAACTTAATATCTTTATATCAGGGGGTAACTTCTTTAGATGTTGCGTCTCTTTTGTATAATATCCATAGTTTATATATGTATTTTAAAAAATTTATAGTGTATAATGAACAATGAAATGAGAGCATCATAAAAATATCCGAAACACCAAGCACAGCAATTTAAATCCTTATACGTTATTCAGCGGGGGTAATGTCAATGCTAAAAGTTCTGATAGTAGATGATGAAATAAAGGTATGCAGACTGATCCAATGTCTTGTGGATTGGGAAGCCCTGGGGCTGGAGCTTATAGGGTTTGCACAGGACGGTCTGACTGCGCTTGATTATGTAAAGCAATATAGTCCCGATATTGTAATAACCGATATCAGAATGCCAAACTATGATGGCCTGGACCTGATAAAGAATTCTCTGGAGATTAATAAAAACATACATTTCATAATCATAAGCGGTTACAGCCAATTTGATTATGCCCAGAAGGCTATAAAATTCGGGGTGGACGATTATTTACTGAAACCCGTTAAAAAGAAAGAGCTGCTTCAGACTCTTCAAAAGCTGATAACAAAACACCAGGTCTTGAAAGACAACCTTTCTGAAAAGGAAGAGATAAAAAAACAATTGACGTTTACCGAGAAGAAGTTAAAAAGAAATTTTCTGAGTGAGCTGCTGGAAAAAAGCACAATTACTGCAGACAGCTCAAATCCGGATGAAATAAACAAACATTACCACTGCAATTTTGTCAGGGGCAACATCCAGCTGCTGCTGATACAACCGGTTATCAAAGGCTCAAATACCGATTCCCGCGTATATGAATTTGTTTTGTCAAAAATAAGGGATACTGTGGCCGAGGATCTTTCTCTGTTCAGCGAGGTTATTTCCATAGTTAGAAGTGATTATGTCTACTGCCTTATAAATGGGACCAATGAAGAATTTTCCAGGCTGCGCAAGCAGTTGAAGAAGTTCAGAACCACCATCCTGGAATTAAAAGATGTCATAGGTGATTTCAGACTGTTTATTGCCCTGAGTTCGGAAAAAAGTGATTTAAGCGGGATAAATGACTGCAAACGCGAAGTGAGGATTGCAAATCTGAATAAATTGATATCCGGTGCCGATTTATTGGAGTACACCAACATAAAACCAGCTGCCGTCCGTTCAGAACAGATTGTTGACGGAAAATTCAGAAAAGAGTTTTTATTTAATATTGAGACCTTGAATCATATCCAGCAAAAGATATTATTCGATAAGCTGAAGTCAGACATCAAGTCGGTCAGCAATTTAACCGGCCAGCTTGTCTTTGATGTTTATAAGGAGCTGATTGATTTATTTAAGTTCAGTATAAGGACTTACGGAATTATCATAAAGAATGAGAACCTCCTTGAAACACTGATGTATGACTTTTTTATGTACTGCTCTGTGGACGAGGTTTTTGACAATCTCCTGCAAAGGATTGATGAAAGTCTTGATACCTGGACTGCCGAAAAAAAATTGGAGAATTCAAAACCCATAAGGCTGGCAAAGCAGTTTATCAACGAAAACTATAACCAGGCACTTACCCTGGAGATAATCGGAGATAAAATAGGCTTTAATCCCACCTATTTTTCCAGTGTCTTTAAAAAGGAAACCGGTATGAATTTCGTGGATTACATTACCGAGATCCGTGTCCAGAATGCCAAACAAATCCTGGTCGACACCGATAAAAGCATTATTGATATATCCACCCAGGTAGGCTTTAATGATATAAAATACTTTACAAAGAAATTCAAAAAGTCTACCGGACTCAGCCCCACTGAATACCGGAAGCTGTATTCCTAAAAACTCATTATATACATTGTGACAGGTGCGCATATGAAAAGAAAAACTGCCTTATCCACAAGAAGTACCCTGGCTTTTATTGTATTGATTTTAATGAATATTGCAGGAATTATTGCAGTTGACGATCTAAAATTTAAAGCGGTGATGACAATATTGCTGCTGGCCTTAATTTCCTGCCTTTATTATTTGATTGTCCTGCCTTACGTGAATATAAAGAAGCAATATAAAATGTTTCTGAACGGTCAGATATATGAAGAACTCTTTCAAAATCCCGACTACCTTACACCCGAAACCGTCAAGGTCATGGACCGTTTTCACTATCTGCTCAACAAGCAGGATGCAATCAATATGTCAAAGAAACAGGCTGAGTATCTGGCTCTGCAAAATCAGATAAATCCCCATTTCCTGTACAATACTCTTGAGGCCATCAGAGGAGATGCCTTGTATGCAGGTCTTGCAAGTATTGCCGAAACAACCGAAGCACTGGCCTCCTTCTTCCGGTACACCATAACTGATGTGGGTAACCTTGTTACCCTGGAGGATGAATTGGAAAATATAGAAAACTACTTTACAATACAGCAATACAGATTCGGCGATAAATTCAAGTTGACCGTAAACTATCCCGACAATGAAGATATCCTGTTAAATCAGGTGCCCAAGCTAACCCTCCAGCCAATAATCGAAAATGCAATCTTTCATGGATTAGAGGGTAAATCCCAGGGCGGCAATATTTTTATAAGTATCGAAAGCACAAGGAAAAACCTGTTTATAAGTGTAAAGGATGACGGACTGGGAATACCCTCGGAAGTATTGACTAAAATAAATGATTCTTTGGAGCGTGTGGCCGTCAGCTATGTTAACAGTGATAAGAGGAAAGCCGGAGGAATCGCACTTAAGAACGTATGCAGAAGGATAAAACTCATATTCGGAGACGAGTACGGTGTTCATGTATACAGTACGGTAAATGTCGGAACGGATGTACGGCTCACACTTCCTAAAATTCCAAAGCATGCAGAATAGACCCGGAGGAATGCAATGAAAGAGGAGATTTTCAGAATAGACAACGGCCAGCTTGTGCTCAAGGGGCAGAAAATTTTTAACAGCATTTACCTTCAGGTTTTTGCAGGTGAAACCCTTGGGATTATCTTTGACAACATGGAGGAAAAGAACGCCTTTTTGAAGTTGTTAAACGGAGATGCCAGACTGTCCTACGGAAGGATGTATATTAATGAGGAGGTCATAGAAAGCAGCAGCAATGACGATCCTGTCAAAAAAAACATCTTTACGATAACCGAATCATCAAAACTGATAAAACAGATGAAGATATATGAAAATATTTTTCTCTTCCACTCAGAGGATATTTTTCTGAGATCAGGCCTATACAGGAAAAAAACCCAAACGCTTTTTGAGCACTTTAATATAGATATACCCATAAACAAGCCCATCCCCCAGCTGACCAACCTGGAAAGCATCACCATAGAACTGCTTAAGGCATATACCCTTGATTGCAGGCTTATCGTACTTTCCAATATAACCAGCATTCTGACCACCACAGAGCTGATCACTTTCTTTGAACTGGTAAACAAGCTGAAAAGTAAAGGGATTGGCTTTATTGTAACTGAGACCTTTGAAGATGTTGTCTTCGAACAGACCAACCAACTCTGTCTGATAAAAAACGGAAAAACAATGGGCCTTTTCAATTCGGCCAACCTGGACCGAAAAATGATATATCAGCTCTTGAATGCCAAACAGCCGGATGATTCCTACAGGGATATTGCAAGTGAGGGCGGCACATCCTCACAGCAGAGGGAGGTCGTGCTTTCTCTGAATAACATATATACCGATGTTTTGCAGGATATCAGCCTGGATATCCGGCGCGGCGAAATCCTGAAGATATTTTATATGGACGATGAAAGCAAAAATGACCTTATCGGTCTTCTTAACGGTACAATAGGCACTTACAGGGGGAGGATCACCGTTAATAATAACAGCTATTCTGCCAGCAGTATAGCCGATGCCCAGGAAAAGGGAGTGTGCTTTGTCGAGGAAAATCCAACCGAAGTAATGCTTTTTAAAAGGCTAAGCGTATTGTATAACCTGTGCATACCATTATCAAACAAGGTCAACTGGTTCTGGGTCAAAAGCAGATACGGCAAAAGTGTAATAAGGACTCTTGATCAGCTGATAGATCCAACTTATTTCAAAAAGCCGGTGTACATGGTTCCGCCCAGCATACAGCAGAAAGTGGTTTACTGCAAGTGGCTGCTGTATTCGCCCAGGGTTCTTGTGTGTATAAAGCCCTTTTCAATCACCGATGTAAAGGTCAATCAGATTACCGAGCAGATGATTAATTTGTTGGCAGACAGGGGAATTGCAATTTTGATAGTCACATCCAACTGGCCATCGCTCAGCGATCTGAGGGGTGATACCATTTATCTCAAAGATGGCAGGCTGGGGTTATAAAATCCCGGCGGTCTTAAATTCCTGTGCCCCTGACTGCATCATTTCCGGGCGTTATAATGAACCGTGCCGCCTGTTCTATCATTCTGTCCGAGCTTTCTTTAATATTATAGGTCATGTCTTTGGTTTCTGCCGATTTTTCATTTATTGTCATTGTTTTGCGGGCGATATCGTTAATATCTGCCGCACCTTCATTTGCTGCCAGAGCAATTTCATTTATGGCCGAAACCATGTTTTGTATTGTAGCCAGCAGCTGCTCGCAGGTTGCGCTTAAGTCGGTTGAATTGTCGTAATAGTAAATAGCGTCCTTGCTGTATTGTTCACTGGTTTCCAATAATAGAGAATAGTCGTTGAGTACCCTTTCATTCATAAATTTCAGCATATTGGTTGAGTTATCCGCCAAATCCGCTACCGAGCCGGTCACAAGATTTGTTATGTTTTGCAGCTTTGAGACGGTATTTTTTGATTCGTCGGCAAGTTTTCTTATTTCATCGGCAACCACCGAAAAACCCTTTCCGTGCTCACCGGCTCTTGCGGCCTCAATTGCCGCGTTCAATGCCAGCAGGTTTGTTTGCTCGGTAATGGCAAGTATTGTGGAATACATCTCCCCTATCTGGTCAACTTTCTTTACATGGATCAATGAACTGTTAAGCTTCTCCTGTGCGGTCTCAAAAAGCTGTCTGGCTTCATTCAAGGAATCCGTGGCCTTCTGCTTTATGTTTCCGGCTCTTTGGTTAATATCCGTTGCAATATTCACCTCTTCCAGAGCCTTTGAAGCTACATTTTCAACTGCCGTTTCTATTTCATGGGCAGTGGCTGTCATTTCCTGTGCCGAAGCCGCCGTTTCCTGCATCCCTGCCGATAATTCCTGGGCAGTCCCTGTAATGGCGGCCACTTCACCGTTCAGTTCCTCGATTCTCTCATGGGTTACGGCAATATGTTCCATGGATCTGTCGGCCTCATATTTGACCGTACGTAAAATATCGGTCAGGGACATTTGCATTTTGCCGATGGAATTTATTATCTGGCCGACCTCATCCTTGTGCTTCTTATAGGTCTCAGGAATTTCCTGTGACAAATCTCCCGAACCTATGATATTCAAATGCCTGGCGGCACTGTTCAAAGGCCTTGAAATTGACCTTGCGATTATAATGGCAAGGATGATGCCAAGGGCGGCTGCAATAAGGAAAGTTCCAATCAAAAAGGCTATTGCTATTTTTTTATTGTTTTCACTATCGGTATGTATCGTCATAGACAGATTGACAAGACTTTTTGACAGTTCCTGATACTGCTGCTGATAATCATTCATATACTTGACATTATCACTGTATTTTTTCATTGCAGACTTCTGATCTCCGGCCATTGCCAGCTTTATGATTTCGTCTCTGGCTTCATTGAAATTCTTGACGTTAAGAGAAGCCGAAGAAAGGGCATCAACCTCAAAATCATCTATTTCCAATTCCTTGAGCCTTGAAATATCTTCTGATATGGTCTGTGTTCTCAGGTCAAGATCCTTCAGTTTTTCCTCCTGAAAAGTTTTGTTACCGGTATTCAAAATTATATAGAGCAAATTCGCTTCATTAGCCCGCGAATTTGCTCTTATGTCATTTATGTATTCCGTACCCTTAAGATAATTGTTGTATAAACTGTCAATACCGGAATTGGCCACATTCAAGAAGTAATAGGATACAGCTCCCTGGCCTAACAGCAATATCAGGAAAAAAACAGCCATAACCAATACCTTGTTAAATACTTTCATGTTTTTGAACATAACATTAGCACCTCTCTCTACTTATTACGTAAACTTGTATATACTCCTAGATTATATACCCAGAGAAGGTAAATTGAAACTGTTTTTTAGTTAAATTGACTTATTATGACAACTTTTTCCTATATACTATGCCGAATCTTTAGTTTACGGAATCTGCCGGTACAAATACGTACCTAAATGGTAGGAATGTTTATTTATTTGAGAAGATTATTTGATTGACAATAGGTAAATGAGTTCAAATAAAACCTTACTATTCCCTCCGGTTAAGGATTTATTTCTTGAGCAAACTTTATCTCCATTTTGATTATATAAAAGCTGCAAACCGTCCGGGCCACCGTCATTCTTTCCCATATTTACATTCCAGTATATTTATATAAAAACCAGAACTAACCCTAGAAAAGCAAGGGTATTTTGTGAATTTACATTCCAATCTGTTTGTATAAAAACCCTGCCGCTGGCAATGTTCCTCGAAACGCCTGATCTATTTACATTCCAGTTTGTTTATATAAAACCGATACAAGGCCCGCAACGGGCACCCATCAAGAGCATTTACATTCCAGTTTGTTTATATAAAAATGGGTGGCTAATTGTAGTACTGGTCGTGGTCGTGGTATTTACATTCCAGTATGTTTATATAAAAACGTCCCAGGAACATATGGAACTGACAATGATAATCCGATTTACATTCCAGTATGTTTATATAAAACTTATATATCCAAAGTCAGTTGTTCTGACTTTTTCACATTTACATTCCAGTATGTTTATATAAAAACTCCGGTTTTGGACGTTATGATCACAGATATTGACAAATTTACATTCCAGTATGTTTATATAAAACCCGATATCTCGATTTATTCATTCCCCGACGGAGGATATATTTACATTCCAGTATGTTTATATAAAACCAAGTTAACCTCCTCGTATTAAAATATTTGCTTAAATATTTACATTCCAGTATGTTTATATAAAAAC
>NZ_KK211298.1:0-15282 GCF_000621505.1 Ruminiclostridium cellobioparum DSM 1351 = ATCC 15832 | reverse complement strand
AAGAAATTTACATTCCAGTATGTTTATATAAAAACCATTTATGCCCAGCGGGTACGCTGTAAAGCTTAATGATTTACATTCCAGTATGTTTATATAAAAACAGATGAAAGAACATTTGAACCATCTCATACGCTGATCAATTTACATTCCAGTATGTTTATATAAAAACCCTTGCCTGCTACAATATTGAATTATCAAGGTCCACGCACCCGATTTCTGTCGATAGGTACTTAAAGAATAAATAAGAAGTTATTTATTCCCTTAAAGAACAAAAAGCCTTACTCTAAGAGGCTGTATTGTCTAAAAAATCTATGAACTGTCGACCCTATGGCTTTTTTACACTATATGCGGTCGACAGTCGAAATCTCTTTCAAATCTATATAAAATTATAATTATAGAATATATAAGTAATAAAATAATTATAGCATACTCAAAAAAAGTTCGAGGTTTTTTCGTCCTCTTTCCCCCAGAACTCCTTCTGCATCCATCGTTCCTCCCGACTTTTAAATATTATCACAGAATCCCGGTCTTTTCTAATATGCTTACCTATCTCTATCTTCAACTGCTGTAGGAGAGCAGGAGTAAGGTCTCCTTCAAAAACTGATTTTTGAACATGTGTCAGGAATTTCTTGCATATTTTGAAAATGTTTCTTGATGCTTTGGCACCATTATCGTCCACCTCCACATCATATATAAGAACAACATACATACCTTACCACCAAATTTTAAACCCTTCATATATTTTGTCACCCATCAGGTGTTTTACCAGTTTATAGCACTCAAGTCTCATAAGATGTCTATATGATACTTTTCTGCCCAGTTCCTTGTGGTTTATTGTTCTGCTAAGACTTTCATCATACTCTTTTAATATTTTTTTCCGGCCGCTTTCTTTCAGATAATAGTAATTGGAGTCCTGCTCAAAATCCTTCTCGCTTATCATATTTCTATTAAGTATTGAAAAAATCAGCCGGTCTACAATTAACGGCTTAAATACCTCCGAAAGGTCAAGGCAAAGTGAGAATCTACGCTCTCCGGGGCTGTGCAAATAACTAACCGTAGGATTCAGCTGTGTGGTATAAATTTCCGAAAGGCAGCTGGTGTAAATTAAAGAATTTACAAAAGAAATCAATGTATTAACTATATTGTCGGGAGGTCTCTTAACCCGCTTTTCAAAATCTACTTCCTGATTAATGATTTTTGTCCAACAGGCATAATAAACTTTTCTGATACTGCCCTCCACACCCATTAAAGAATTTATATCAGTTACGCTGCTAATGCTGTCCCGTAGGTTCTTTATTTCATTAATGGTCATTTCAAGGTCCCTGTCTCGTTCATTGTAATATCGTACGTTTCTAAGGATATTATAACTTGCCGCCTCAATAAAAGCTTTTGCAATATTCAGCCGCTTATCATTATCCGAGAAATGCATGACCTGTTCCACCAGCAATTTTCCCGAAACATTAGTCTCTTTGGGATAGAAACTTCCGGTATAAAATCCATAGTAATTAAAAATATGTATTGGTATGGAAAGCTGCCCGGCATAATTAAGTGTCTTGGTGTTCATGGAAACTTCTCCAAAAAGATAAATATCTCTTGTCATATTAATTTTTATATCTTTGTAATTTCCGTCGGGAGCAGTCATTCTCAGTACATTATCCTTCCGCCTTAATTCCCCGTCAGAAAATAAGTAAAAACTCTCGGACATATCTTTTCTCCTCGTACAATAATATATAGCTATCCAGTTATATTATTTTGCCAATCTGCAATGCCACAATTCTGTTTTAACATAGGAATCTGAAATAACCGCAGGCTTTTCTATATATAACAGAATTCATAATATGCACAGGCCTTGCAAACCTTTGAATTAATTATTTCAGGACTCTTTTCCATTGAAGCAGTCCGCTCAATTTCACCCAAAATATTTACTATTTCCTTTTCATCCTGTTGGGATAATATGACCTCTTTCCTTTGCTTTATTTTGGGATAATCCAGGATGCCCTTCTCCACGTTAATACCTCTCTGCCTGAGAAAATAAATATAATATTTAACCTGCCACTCCGAAGCCGCTTCTATACTTTTGCTTTTCTTGACTTCGTGCAGAATCCTCCAGTCCTTTATAAAATCTATGTTGACTGTATCATCAATCAATATTTGTTTATCTTCCCTTCCGTAGCTGCTTTCATCCAGGAGCTTTCCCAGCAGCACATTTTCATCCTCCTGCTCCATTCTGATATCGTTTATAAAGTACCACAGCTTTCGCTGGCAGACAAAATAGTAGTAAAGCATGGTCCCTGTAATGCGCACAACACTCACCTCCGCATATTCAACCTCCAGTACTAAAACATTCTTGATTCGGCATTTCTGAACTCTTCTTTTCCGGTTTTTTCAAAACTGATTCCTGTTTCAATGCTATATTCCGCATCAACTGCAATAATATCAAAGCCGTTTGAGATTTTTTTGAAAATAACCTTGGTTTCCTCTGCCAGTCTTCTTTGAACAGGAACCATCAGGTCTCTCAATGCTTCGCGGGCCTTTACCTTCTCCTTTTTTGAATATTCCCTGCTTTTGATAATCCCGATATTATATCCGATATCCTCCTCATGTTCCTTATAAACGCTCAAAGGTATCACAGATACCTGGTCAATGTCTCTGAATACTTTGTTTACATCCCCTTTATCCATTTCATAGGAAGAAATGTCCTTGACATACTGGATCGTACTCTTTATATCAGAATAATATCCGGTATCCTTAAGTTTTTCAGTGGAATAGGTCTCTTTTATCATTTCTGCTTTGGCAGTTTCATTCAGGACACCATTATAAAGTGCTTCCTTTGAGAGCTGATGAATCTTTTCATCAATAAAAGAACCCACTCCGCTGCACTTTTTATTTCCTCCGGTGAATACAAAACAGTTATATTCCTTGTCCAGCTTCCTATGCCGGCAGCAGCGGCCCATTCTCTGGAAGAGTCCGTTCAGATCGGACAGCTCGGTATAAAGCAAATCAAAATCTATATCCAGGGAAGCTTCGACCAACTGTGTTGTGACCCAGATTCCGCAGCCCGTACTTCCCTTCTTCCCAAGTTCCATGATGCGATCCTCTTTTTTACTTCTCTCTTCCCGGATGAAACCGCTGTGCAAAAGCTGCAAATGTTCTACACTTTCATCCCCTGTTTCCTTCTGCAGAACAGCTTTTAATTTATTGTAAACTGTTTTCGCCTTCCTGACCGTATTACAAATAATCAGGAGTTTATTTTTATTATAGGCCCTTGCCATTTCAGCAATACTGGAATCTTCGTCTATCTGGGAATCAATTTTCATTATACTGTGACGCACAAGCCAGTTTGTAAAGGTTTCAGGCCCTTTAAAACATATACCCTCGTCCTTCATCAAATCCAGAATTACTCCGGGAAGTGTTGCAGTCAGGATTGCAAACCTGCCTCCCATCCTTGTAATATATTTCAGTCCAAGAATGAGATAGGCAATAAGATCAGGGGAATACATCTGAATCTCATCAACAATTACTTTTGAATAGGACAGCGTCGCAAGCTTAAGTTCAAAACCCTTATACCTGTACACAAAATCAAATATCTGATCCAATGTACATATTGTCAGCGGCAGAGAAAGCTGCCTTGTCCTGGTGTAGTATCCTTCGAGCTCAGCACTCTCATATTCCCGTATATCATCCGCTTCCGATGATTTCTTTTTATATTTATTGCTTTCCTCCTGCTCTGTATATACCTTCAGAGTATCCGAATGCAGCAGTGCAACACGGTTTTCCATATCCTTTCCTGCTATATTTTCCGCAATGCGCTTGTAAATTGCATTAATCGCACTTTTAAGCGGCAGGGTAAAGAAGCCCTTGCTGTCTCCAAGCCAGAGAAGCCCTGCCTCGGTTTTCCCCATGCCGGTCTGAGCCACCACAACTACATTCTCATTCCGGTTTTCGAGCATATATTTTTGCAGCTCGTTCCATCCGGCACCGGGGTTGTCTTTTTTCCACCCATTCAACAGGATTTCCATGGCTTCCGGCAGAAAACCCGCAGGTTTTTCTACATCTATTCCCGCACTTGCGGCAGAGTCAATTCTGTTCAAAAGTCCTTTCAGCATAATTGTTTTAAAAAAATATTCCCCATCCCGTGACTCATATGGTCTTGTCCCCAGTCTGAAAAAACTTTTGTACAACCGGGCATCCAGATGTCTGGATGGCAGCGGCCGGTATTCAAAATTTTTGAAAACACCTGCCAGCCGGACTATCTCCCTGGATATTTCATCCTCTTCAAGGTATACATCCCGTTCATGATGGTATGCCACGGCCTGAAATAGGGCCCTTATATCTTTCTCCTCATATCCCAGTTCTTCGAGATATTCAACATCTATAAAACCCAGGCTCAGAAAACCATGCGGTATTCCTGTACTTTTTACCTTGCCGTGGACACACTGCTGGAATGTGTCATTCATTTTCCCCAGATCATGGTATATACACGCCAGGCGGAGCAGCTCCCAATCTATCTTCAGATTGGGATAAAGCTCTTTCAGCAGCTTAAAGTTGTCCAGTAAATCATCGGTATGCCATTGAATATCTTTTCTGGGTGTCGTCTTTGCAATAAATCTCTCATCTGCTGCCTTGTTATCCATTTGCCCCTCCTTAATACACCTTTTATTCACCTCATGTCTCTTATTAGCAGCTTTTTACATTCTCTGTTATTTTGCCTGCTACGCCAGAAATACACAGGTTCCCAGCTCGTCCACATAAAACGGCTTCTTTCTTTTCATCTGAATATCTCGTCCATACAATACGTCAACTGTTTCCCAGCTTCTAAATACCTTTGGTGCCTTATCGGAGCCAAAATTTGAAAGCCTGTAGTTTTTGTTAAGTTTATAGCAGGTTCCCGAATATTCCAGTCCGTCAACGGCTCTGGTCTCAACATAGTCATTCATCAGATATGAAACCGGGATATATGCTCCATAGCCCTTTTCAAGCTCCAAATCATAACCGGCAACCTCTTCATTGATTTCAACTATTCTAACCTCCTCAAATACCGTCAGATCCTCCCGTCTTCCCAATGACGGATATTCCAACGGTCTCAGCAGCCAATCATATATCTCCTGAACATCCTCCTCTGCTTCGGGGACGATATGCAGCAGCAGTTCTACATCCACCAGGAGCTCCGTTGTTGCAACCCCTCTGGATATCCCGTACCCGGTTACGTTCAGCTGGTGTCGTTTCTCGTCATATGTCATGCCATTTTTAAATTCATACCGTGTAAACAGGTCGTTGACCTTGGAAAAATATTTTCCCTGTACACTTATTTTCATAGGGTGATATTCGGTATAACCGCATATATTGTGAATCATTCCAATGACTGTCGAGTACGGCGGAAGAGGGTAGGTTTCCTTCAATTGAAAGCTTGCAGGCTTTTTGTAGTTGACCATATCCTGACTTAGTTTAAGCCTAATTCCCCGCATAATATTTGTCCACCTCATTCTTAAGGGCTGTAAAGAATTCCGGCACCGTTGCCGCCTTCAGAACCTCTCTTACTTCATTTGTATTGTCAAACCGGCCGTCTACAATTCCCGTAAAGGTATGTTCCCGGATTCCGTCATACATTACTCCTGTTATCTGGCTAATATTAATGCAGTTATTCTCAATTGAAACAACATTCTGAAATACGGGATTCTTTATATCATATACTCCGCCTATTACAAATAACGGTTTCAAATCCTCTCTTCTGCCTCTGATATCCCTGTACAGCATTGCAACGGTATCCAACAGATTCTTTACTCTTCTTGCCCTTTCACCGTTCTCAAGCTCTATGCCGTATTCCTGGTCGCTGCCTATCTGATCCAGGTCGGCAGCTATGGTATACCGGTAGTATGACTTATGGATTTCAGCCTGTGCTATGTTCATATCACTTTTAATTTTATCGGCCTGTCCCTTGTTCGTAAGAAAATCCAGATCACCCTTGAAGGTTTCAAGCGAGATGGCATTGGACAGTCTTACCTTTGCACTTCTCTTCTTTCCTCCGGTGCCCTTTTCAGTTTTCATATAACCGAAAAAATCCACTTCGGGATAATTTGTAATAGTGGCCTCCTGACTGAACTGAATCACCTTTTTATCCCCTGTCCCTTCGGCTGAGACAGGAGCCTGGGGTTCGCCAAGCTGTTCCGCAATATTGTAACGGATAGCCTGCCTGGATATATATGTATACTGCTCACCCTTATTCCTGGATATTTTTTTCAAGGATGCTACGTTCCCTACGCTTTCACCGTAGTTCGCACTTTCTGCCTGAAACAGGATTGTCATTGTCAATCCCTTAACTTTTAAATTATTCATATAATCAGTTCTCCTCTCCATTTACCGTTTTTTCATTATTTGCCCCATTACCGCTGTCATCGGATCTTTCCGCAATAAAGCCTGTTACAAAACTATAACCAATTGTACTGAACAGCTCATCACTCCTGAATATTTCCGAAATTACGGCCGGCACTTTGTTTCCAGTATACAGGTAAGAATTAAGCAACACGTCCATAAACATATTTCTGTTCCCGGTTTTAAGCGCATTGAGCAGCCGGTAGCTTATCCCCGGGATTTTACCCGTTTTTTCATTATTTTTCATGAATGCTTTTCTAAGATGATATCCTGAGTTTTTTGCCTCATTTATATAATTCCTGTTCTCATCCATATTCTCCATTCCTCCCAAACTTTTTATCAACCCCGCATTTATACTGAGTATATCCTCTACATGCCCCATGTGGAAAAAGCAATCCTTATTTGAAGCTGTCTTGAAATGCAGCAGCTTATACACCAGCAAAAACAGATTCTGATTGTTGAAAATATTTTCAAGCACCTGCTCATATATGCTATAGCTTTCCTTCCCCTCTTTATAGCCCGTTCTGATCAATCCGGATATTTCGTCATGATATTTGTGGATCAATTTTATCGTGCTCTCAGGTAAAAGATTGAATTTGAAACGTTCGTTTTCATATCGGACCACCTGCACGTCAGCCAGTTCATACCTGCTTTTTTCAATCCGTTCCCTCTCCATGGCTTCCACAAGCACTCTGTAGATTCTACGGGAAGCTGTCTCATTACGTCCTTCCTTGAGCACTGAATCCCGGGCACTTCTGTTAACTCTGACGTTATACCGCATATTTACATTGGCATTAATATACAGTCCGGTATTATTTACATATACAAAGCCTGCCGGCAGGCATGAATATATGAGCTTGCACACAGGACACAATGCAATGTCATTGACAAAGTCCCAGACATGTGACGGTTTCCTTGCAGTATCAAAACCCGACTGGTTCAAAAAGCTCATATCATTGTTCATATCCCTGATAGGAGCCCCGCAGGTAAAGCATTTGTACCTGAACTTTTGCTTATCTGCTGTCAGATATTCTCTGGCCTCATCCACAAAATATGTTCTGTAATCCTCATAGATATCTTTTATTTTAGTCTGTGGATTTAAAAAGCTTACTCCGTTCCAGCCGTTTCTGATAATTGTATATATGACATTCTTAGCACCTATGAAACGTCTTCCATTTTCATTTCCACAGTATTCTATTATTTTATTTATTATTTCAAACTGCTTTTTTAACTCTCCGATTACTTCTTCTTTTACTTTTTCAAAGTCGGTGTCGTCTTTGGGTTCCCTGACTTTCGAAAGGTTTTTTTCAAGCTCTGCCATCCGCCCGGCTTCACCCATCAGTTCAAAAGCCGATTTAAAGCTGTTGCTTGTAAGATATCTTTTTACGGTATCCTTTATGTAATCGTTGATTGACTTTAATTTTTTAAGATCCAGCCCTTCAAAGCCATTTTCATTATAAAAGCCGATTGTATTTTTAAAAGAGACTATCCTATACCACGGAAGAGTTTTTTCATATGTATCTATAAAATACCTGAAATACCTGTCTT
Organism: Ruminiclostridium cellobioparum DSM 1351 = ATCC 15832; assembly: GCF_000621505.1. Lineage (GTDB taxonomy): Bacteria > Bacillota > Clostridia > Acetivibrionales > DSM-1351 > Ruminiclostridium > Ruminiclostridium cellobioparum. Next base: position 7,365 of record NZ_KK211298.1, on the reverse strand, counting down.
CAAAATCCTCAAGACAGTTCACAGGAATTTGCGCAGAAGCTCCGTCATATGTAACATTTTCCTCACCTATGATATTGATAAAACCTGCAACTGAGGCATTCCAGCTCCAATCTCCCAGAGCAAGCCGTATTACTTTATTCTCCAGATAAATCACCTCCATCCCCATTGCTAAATCAGATCCAGCATTCCAAAACATAAAGACCTCTTTGCACCCACTCCCCGTTGATAAAGATACTGCAGGAGGTACTGTTCGCCCTCCATTGAGAATATGCCCAAAGAACAGGGAATTTTGAGTTCGTAATTCTTAATGATTACTTTTTTCATACGTACGAATTCGACTTTCAGCTGCCTTATATCATGACTGATATCCCTCTGGAATTTTCCTGAGAGCTCCGCTTCAAGATTTCTCTTCAGAATGTCTACGGCGCTTTCATCCTCAAAGGTATAAAACCAATCCCTTCCGTTTTCCCGGTTATGGTCGCGTATTACAATCGGTGACATTGTGTTGAATACAGCCCTGTTCTGTGTTATAAGTTTTTCCTTTTCATTTTGAATTTTGACCAGTCTTAGAGAGTTTTCCCCAGAGAACCTGTACTTGATAAATTTCTGCCCGCACATGGCGTTATACAGCTGTATTCCTGTAAAGGAGTCGGGAGTAGACATGTTAACTATTACTCTTTTGCTTTTGACACTGATTGTTTCCGTTCCATATTGTGTTTCAGGAACAAAATAAACAGACATGGTAAAATCCTTATTGGTATTGCTGCCATTACCATAAAGCTCCTGATAGAACTGCTTATCGCTTTTCTCAATGGCATTTTTTAAAAAGGATAATATTTTCCTCCTGTAATTAATATCAATAACCTCATTTTCCAGCTCAAATGTAAAATGAAACCTCATATATTTTCACCTCCTTTTCTGATGAACTAATAAATGAAAGGCATCACCTTCTTTTTTAAATTGTTTTAAAAGAATGATATTTAAGAATGATTATTTTGACGATAGTTGCTGGTGATATTTATAAAATAGCAAAGGCTGCTGAGAAATATACTCCAGGATGAGTGGATAAAATTGTTTCAAACCGAAAACTATATATTTTACATTCCTTATAGAGTTTATAAAGTTTATTTTTTACTTTAAAAGTTTTTTGCCAACAAAACAACTACCTTCTTCAATGTCTTATTAATCCTGAGAAGCTCAGTATTCTGACATTTCAATTCCTCTTTATGCATGTTTCTCCCAGTAGTTGAGCATTTCCAGTTCTTACAAGTACATACCTGATCTTCAGATTGCTTCCGCTTGCTGCGCCAGAATGCCAGAGTAGAGTACGGTATCTTTAACAGCTGCGCCGTATTTTTGACACCTTTACAATCAGACAGATTTGTAGCCATTTTTTTGAATCGCTCATAATATGTACACATTGTCCGCTTCTTCTCTTCTATGTATATCCTAAAGATAATTTCAACCATTTTTGATTTATATTATCTTATGCCCTTATATTGTTTTTGGTTTTGCATTTACATATTATGTATTTATTATATTATTATTTCCAGTATACGTCAATACACATTTTCAAAATTATGCTATTTTAAACAAAAAACTACCAACAGCAGTCGAAAAAAGCAGAAAGCTGTTTTTCACCACTCAGGTAGTTTTACCTTGCATTTGCAGTTTACTTTTTGGTGTTTTCAATGTATCTATAATATATGATAAGTTATTTAGCCGTCCCTGCTTCTCCTAAGCCTTTCCACCAGCATGGTGTTCCTCTTCTGCATCCTGTTGTTTGAAACACTAATGCCGATTGCCTTTTTGGAACCCACCAGCACAAGAACTTTTTTGGCCCTTGTAACGCAGGTATACAGTAAATTTCTTTGCAGCATCATATAATGCTGCATGGTTACAGGTGCAACCACAATTTTGTACTCGCTGCCCTGGCTTTTGTGAACAGTGGTTGCATAGGCCAGAACTACTTCATCCAGCTCAGTGGCATCATACTCAACATTCACTCCGTCAAAGCAAATGGTAAGCATTCTGTCCTCGGTATCAATACCTGTAATGCTGCCAATATCGCCGTTAAAAACATTTTTATCATAATTATTTTTTATCTGCATGACCTTGTCGTTGAGCCTATAAACTGTTCCGCCGTACTTTATACTAACCTCGGCCGGATTCAGGGCTTCCTGCAGAATAATATTGAGATTGAAGGCTCCTGTCTCTCCCTTCTGCATGGGACACAGCACCTGAATGTCATTGACAGGATCAACTTTGTAATAGTTGGGCAATCTCTTTGAACAAAGCTCTGTTATGGTTGCCACAACCTTTTGCGGCTCTTCCTCTTCAATAAAAAAGAAGTCGCTGCTCTTTCCGCCCTTAAGGTTTGGTGTCCCACCCCTGTTTATCCTGTGTGCATTCGTTACTATTGCACTTCCCTGGGCCTGCCGGAATATGCGCGTAAGTCTTACAACATTTACAGTTTCCGACTCTATGATATCCTTAAGTACATTTCCTGCCCCCACCGACGGAAGCTGATCCACGTCACCCACCAGTATAAGTACCGTTTCATCGGAAACAGCCTTTAAAAGATTATAAAACAACATGATATCAACCATTGATGTTTCATCAATTATCAGGACATCACAGTCCAGCGGACTTTCTTCATTCTTTTTATAGCCTTCGGGAGGCTTGTATTCCAACAGTCTGTGTATGGTCTTTGCCTCAAGGCCGGTGGTTTCCGACATTCTTTTGGCAGCTCTACCCGTTGGAGCGGCAAGTAATACCCTTGCGTTCAATTTTTGAAAAACCTTGATAATAGCGAGAGTCGTGGTGGTCTTTCCAGTGCCCGGTCCCCCTGTGAGAACCATAAGCTTGGAACCGGCAGCAGTCTTGACTGCCTCTATTTGAATATCGTCATATTGGATATTGTGTTCCTCTTGAATATTTTTTAAGTGCTCATCTATGCCGGCAGCTTTGTATTTGCTCTCTTCAGCAAGTATTTGCCGCATTCTTTTGGCTGCCCCCAGCTCACTGTAATAAAAAGCGGGAAGGTATACTGCATTTCCTTCGTCCCCGATTACAAGCTTTTCTTCCAGCATCCTGTCAAGTGTTCCCTCAATAAGCGGCCTATCGAGCTCCAGTATGCTTCCGGCCGCCTCAAACAGTTGATCTCTCAGGGCATAACAATGCCCGTCATTTGACAGTTCATTCAGAACATAAAGCAGGCCTGAGCGGCACCTTTCAAAGGAGTTGCTGTCAAAACCCAGCTGCCTTGCTATTTTGTCGGCCGTTTTAAAGCCTATCCCCCAGATATCATCTGCAAGTCGGTAAGGATTTGTTTTTACAATATTTATACTTTCATTCCCATAGGTCTTGTAGATTTTAACTGCGTAAGCCGTTGAAACACCGTTACTTTGCAGGAAAAGCATAACATTCTTTATTTCCTTCTGCTCCTGCCAGGCCCTCTTTATCATATCAACACGTCTTTGGCCGATTCCTTCCACATCTATCAGACTATCAGGCTGCTCCTCTATGATTTTAAGAGTATTCTCCTTGAACCTGGCAACAATCCTTTTTGCATAAACAGGTCCTATTCCCTTTATCATACCGCTGCCAAGATATTTTTCTATGCCTGCGATTGTGGCAGGTACTGTCTCTCTATAGTCAACGACACTGAATTGCTTGCCATATTTGCTGTCGTGTCTCCAATCACCTTTTAAACGGATTGCAGCACCTACATTAACGGCAGCAAGATTTCCCACAACCGTTACCAGCTCTGCATAACCCCTGGATTTAATTTTAATTACACTGAATCCGTTTTCTTCGTTGTTATAAGTTATTCTTTCTACAATTCCGCTGAGGTATTCCATATGTACAGCCTCCTGCAATAATTATAGCATAATATAGAACATATCATAGACTTGGTATGGCACACCTTTTCTGTCGGCGTTCCGAAAGTGATATTGATATTATCAGGGCAGCTGATTATTTTATACTGCGTTCTTTTGCCTTTTTTGTATCGGCTTTTGATCAATAGACAGACCTCTGCTTAATTCTATTTTATAATTTTACATATGCAGAGTAAGAAAAGTAACTTCAAGCACATTTAGCCAACCCTTTTTTCCTCAACTAAAAGTTCTTTGTAAACAAGAGAATTATTCTTTAGATCACTGAAGCTGAGATATTCCTGAATTCTTCCGGCATGTACCAGCCAGATTTTATCCACCTTTGTCAAAATATCAGGCTTGTGACTTATCACCACGACCGTACTGTCTTTAAAGTCTGTTGTCAGCATTTTATTTACATATGCCTCTGATTCAACATCATAATTTGCTGTAGCTTCATCAAGTATAAGTATTTTTGACTGTCTGGCAAAAGCTCTGGCCATCGCTATCTTCTGCCTTTGTCCGCCTGAAAGCCTGGAACCGTTTCTGCCAACTTCACTTTTATATTTTAAAGGCATGTCTTTTATAAAATCATATGCACCGCTTCTCACCGCAGCTTTATTAATAACTGTGTTATCCGCCTTTGAACCAATGGAAATGTTTTTTTCTATAGTAGTATTAAAAAGGTATAAGTCCTGACTTACCACAGATATCAAGTTTCTGTAATCTCTTAGCTTGATGTCGTTTATATCAGTTCCGTCAAGCAATATTTTTCCTTCCTGTGGCTTATAAAATCTCAGCAGCAAGTTTATGAGAGTGCTCTTTCCCGAGCCGTTGGCTCCGATAACAGCAATTTTTTCACCGGCCTTTATATTCAGATTTATCTTATTTAAGATTTGCTCCCCATCCTTATATGAAAAGCTCACATTTTCAAATGTTATGTCTCCCGGCACCTCATTATCAACTGTCCTGGCATTGGTTTCCCGCTTAACCTCAAGCTCTGTTTCCATATCGAGAAATTCAAAGAATCTTTTTGCAGAAGGGATTATGTTTGAAAAATTATACCCTATATTTAATATTGCAGATATAGGTCCTATAACATAAGCACTATATGTAAGAAATGCGAATAACCCCCCGATAGTGAGTTCATTCCTGAAGGCCATGTACGCTCCCAGTATGTATAGAGCACTGGATATTCCCTGAAATACAACACTTTCCGAGTATTCGTTGAACTTATCCAAAAATGCCATTTTTATATTCATCTTGACGATTTTTCTTTGTTTTTTTATGAACTCTCCTGTTTTTATCCTGTCAATCCCACAAAGTTTGATTTCCTTTATACCGCTTATAGTATCCCCGTACCAGGATGAGAAATCACGGTTATACTCCATAAACTCCTTGAACATAGCCTTTCGCTTTTTTGCCAAGGAATTGACTATAAAATATCTTGCAGGAGCAACAAACAGTACAACCAATGTCAGTCTCCAGTCAATTAACAGCAGCCCGATCAAGCCTCCGATAATCCTGAATACCTGCGAAATTATAATAAAAGTTCCTTTATCACATACTCTTGATATGTTCCCTACATCCATGCCGATGTTGCCCATAATCTCGGAGAAATTCGTATTATTGAAATATTGAAGCTTAAGTCTTTGAAGATGCTTAAAAGCCCCCTTGAGAAGTGAATATTGAAACAGGGAGTTTACATATGAAAAATATTTTGTCTCCAGCAAACCAATTGCCTGTTCAATCAAAACAATTGCCAATGTAAGTATTGAAAACTTAACCACAACGGTAAAATTCTTTGCAAGCAGCCCATTATCCATGATCTGCTTACTTAGTAACGGTATGAGCATATTTATTCCGGCTGAAGCAATAATACAGACAAATATCAAACTGATTTTTTTGAAATATGGTTTTAGAAGTTTAAAAAGTCTTATGTATATCTCTTTGTTTTCTTTAATATTAGACAAATAACCACCAACTTATTTTCGTAGTATAATTTACTTATAAAAGCAAAGTAATAGACTTAGTTGCATTGGCGATTTCAATGACTTTACCAATTATTGAAATTATATACTATCAGGCCGTATACGTCAACCCATATTTTTACATTTTTATGCATTTATAGTGCTAATGCAACAATAATATCACCTTGATTTGTGTACCATTGGTTTAAATATTATTATCCAAAAACTCTTTTTAACTTTTTTGAATATTGCTATCAAATAAGGAGGCATGAAAATGTTAGATAGAAAGGTTTTTACTTTGCACACATCCGAAAAAACAATTGATAAACTTACAATGATTGCAGGAGAAAACAAGCGCTCTGCTAATGCACAGCTTGAATTAATACTTGAACAATAAAAAATTATATAACTGTTATTACCATATATCGTTTACTGGGATCTTAAACAGCCAAAGTATTGTGACAGCCACCACAAATGATCCTAGATATGCTAATAAAGGCTTCTTGTAATGCAACCATAGTAACGGAAACATAACAAAGTTAAACGTCAAAGAATACCAAATTGTCCATCCATTCTCTTGTTGAAATGAATGTAACAGAGTTGCAAGCCATTCAACTGAAGTATAGATAACAACCCACTTCAAAATATATAATACCTGTTTTTTTATACCCTCTGGGAATCTCGGTATAAAAAGAAGGATTGTGCATGGAAATATTGTAAAATTTACAAAAAGGTTATCATATATCCCTTTTGCAAAATTCGTATCATAGTCCCACAGAGGCTTTAAATAAGTAAGCCCCATATACAGGAAGTCTCCCAGCGTAAAGAACAAAATAGTTGATTGATATTTTTGCCAATTACGCCAATCTCCCCATTTATAACATATCGCGATTAGAAGTATTAAAAGTATTATATAAAACATCAGTTGTTTAACCTTTATATTCTATATTTTTCTTTTATTTTGTATCCAGCTCAATGTAAATATTCAATGATTAGTTGAACTTATATTTTTTGCGATTTTTATCGCTGATCAAATTCAGTACCTCCTCCCTTAATACTTGCATAAATTTATAAAAAAAATGAAAGATTATTATTACTGTTCAATCACGATATTCCTCTTACCTAAAGTAATTAATACAGCTATAGAATTTCAAAAATACATAAGTTAATCCGTATAATAGAATACTCTCGAAAAGTAATTGGTAATTTCGAGAAAAACCAATACTTCACTCCATTTTCTTTGTGAAATGGAGCTATTTGTAGAAAAAGCATTGTACCTTGAGAAATTAATAGTTGTGTAATTTTGAGCCCAGATTTTTTGGGACAGCAAATAAACCTTTGAAATTCAAAGATTTTTAAATGCTGTTTGAAAAGTTCTTGTACTATTGCAATAGACTCAGAATACTAAAGGATTTGTGTTTGATCCAAGCATCCAGATGTATATTAGCAGCAGCGAAAGTGGCTCTTGCAAAACGGTGCTTTGAGCTCCTTGTTTTACCAGCTTCGATGTCATAGTC
>NZ_JHYD01000041.1 GCF_000621505.1 Ruminiclostridium cellobioparum DSM 1351 = ATCC 15832 | reverse complement strand
GCTGCTTGAAAAACAAGCAGTTAATGCATTCGGATTAAAAGAGATATCCTGCGACGATATCATTCTAAAACCAAAACTGCTGAAATAGAAGCATAAAAAAGAGTTAAAACTGCGGATAGAAACCTCAATATCAACTCCCTTTCGAGTGGAATTTAGTTTTTCACAAAATCCTCCAGTCGATTGTTTGCCATGCAATTTTTTCTTCCGAGCATTTTCTGTATGTTTATTATACTATATTTGAGCAACAAAAAATATAACTCAAACACTTGATTTAATGGAATTTACTCTTCACAGCAGAATTTAAAAATGCAATGGAATTTACTTTTTCACTCAACGAAATTTTTAGCTTTTTGCTTATGTAAATATTTGGAGCTTTGCTGATGAATGTATACTGATTTCAGCTAATAGTTTACTTATGGTACTTCCGGACAACTTATGAAGATCTGCGTTATAAAAAGCTGTTGTAAGGCTATACAATATATAATTGAGATACATGCAAATATATCGCAATATCGCTCCCGTTCCAATTTCAATAAATGGATTGCTCACAAAGTACAGGCTTGAAATCTGTACTTTTAATAGAGCCTCCCATTTATTGAAGTTGCACCTCGCGCGATATTTTCCATAGTGATACATGTACTGCATTTGTTTACCTGACACAGCTTTTTAACCGTGTTTCCACATTGTAATTATTTGATTATTTTTTCCACCAGGGCATATATCTGCTCGACTGAGTCTGTGATCCGGTTTTTCGTGGCATCAGCCGCCATTTTGCTCAATATGTCCCTGTTTGATATGAGGCTGCAGATCTTATTGTATAAAAGGTCTGCGTTCAGTTCGCTTTCAAGGATCACAACAGCGCCGCCGTCTCTCTCCAGCGAGCGGGCGTTATGCTCCTGATGGTTGGCAGTCACATAGGGTGACGGTACAAGTATTGAAGGGATTCCCATGGTCTGCAGCTCACTGATTGTTATGGCTCCGGCGCGGCATATCATCAGGTCGCTGGCAGTGTATACCCTGGCAACGTCATATATATACGGTACCACCTTTACCATCTTCTTGTACTTTTCGTCAAGGCATATGGAAAGATTAATATCATTAAACTGAGCTTCACCTGTTGCAAAAATAAGATTAAACTCACCTTTGAAATGGGTATTGAGCATCTCGGCAATGGTTTCATTTATCTTCCTGGCGCCTCTGCTGCCACCCATGGCTACGATCAAAGGCTTGCCCTCAACTATGTCCAGCTGTTTTAATACCGCCTGCCGGCTGGAGTTCAAAAGCTCCTGTCTTACAGGATTTCCTGTATGGACAAGCTTGCTTTTATTTTTAAAGAATTTTTCAGCATCCTTAAAACTGACCGCTACATAGTTTACATGCTTCTCCAACAGTCTGTTTGTAACTCCCGGGAATGCATTTGATTCATGTATCAGTGTCGGTATCCCCTTTTTAGCGGCTACATAAAGAACAGGTCCGCACACATAACCTCCGGTACCTATTACAACATCAGGTTTTATTTTTTTTATAAGGCTCGAAGCCTGGAAAAAGCTCTGGGCAAGTTCTTTTACAGCCAGTACCGTATCAAATGAAAGTTTTCTCCTGAAACCTCTCACCGTTATGGTTTCAAGAGTAAAGCCCTCCCTTGGCACAAGTTTGGTTTCAAGTCCCTTTTTTGTCCCGACAAAAGTAATTTCCGCAGTGGGATTCTTTTTAAGAATATACTTTGCAATTGCTAGTCCGGGATTTATATGTCCTCCTGTCCCACCGCCCGCTATTAATACCTTCACTTTAACCTCCATGTCCCCATAATGTACATGGTCACCTTACTTGACCCGGTCAATTAGACTGATCTCAATGAATTGGCCCGAAGCGCTCCAGCGCTTATGGCACCCAGAAAAGTATTTCAATACTCTGTTATGGGGTTAAATTTATTTTAAGTGTGCCCATATTGGGCACTGTACCCTCAATATACATATATCCTGTTAACTCAGAAACGCTCATAATTCGAATACCTGGATATATTAAGCAAAATACCAACACCAAACATCAGAAAGATCAGAGATGTACCTCCTGCGCTAAAAAAAGGAAGCGATATACCTGTAGAGGGTATAGAGTTTGTGACAACTGCTACGTTAAATAATGCCTGCACTCCTATCAAAGAAGTTATACCGATAGCCATTAAACTTCCGAATACATCGGGCGCATTCATTGCCACCTTAATTCCTCTCCAGATGAATACCAGGAATAAAATTAATACAACTGCCGAGCCTAAAAATCCTAATTCCTCTGCTAAGACCGAAAATATATAGTCATTATAGGGTTCAGGGATATAAAGGTACTTCTGCATGCTTTTTCCCAATCCTCTTCCAAATATACCGCCTGACCCAATTGCTAAAAGCGAATTTACAATCTGCCAGCTTTCATTCATTTTATACTCAATATTAAAAGGATCCAGCCAGGCTTTAACCCTGTCAAATCTATACGGTGCAACTAAAACGGCCCCCACAACTGCTAGGACAACTGGAATCGCAAGTGCAACAAAATGGGATATTTTTGCTCCCGCACAAAATAAAATTATAAAACCCGTCATTGCAATAATAATAGTTCCACTCAAGTGTGGTTCGATCACAACTAATCCACAGATAAAAACAATCAATATAAGATATGGTAACAATCCTTTAGTGAAAGATTTTAGTACATCTCTACGTTTAGAAAGACTAAACGACATAAACATAATTAATGATAATTTCGCTAACTCAGAAGGTTGAAAAGTCTTTGTTCCTACCCCAAGCCATCGTTGTGCACCGTTTCTCACCTGTCCTACTCCAGGAATAAGCACCAAAATAAGCAATCCAATACTACCCATTAGGAGTATTGGCGATATCTTTCCCCATTTATGGTAGTCGAAATTCATTGTGACCGCAAGAACTATAATGCTTATTAACATATATAATAACTGCGGCTTAATTATACTAAAAGAATTTCCCACTTCCTTGACAGAAAAATAATAGCTTGAACTGAATACCATTATGGTACCTAATGAAAGTAATAATATTACTGCTGCAAATATCCAAAAGTCAAAAGGCTTTTTGTTTTTGTTTTTCATTAAATCCTCCAGCCTCATCCATGTTTCATAGCCCTGCATCACCGGAATCCATCATATTCTGATTATATGAAATTTTACGTCAATTAATTCCGGTCAGCGGCTTCAGTATGTTCCTACACCCACTACCATGAGTGATATAACGGCAAGTAAAACCGTTATTATAATAAATACGGTCACAACTTTTGTTTCCTTCCATCCCATCAACTCAAAATGATGATGAATGGGAGCCATCTTGAATATCCTTTTTCCGGTGAGCTTAAAGGAGCCGACCTGAAGTATTACCGAGATATTTTCAATAAGATATATTCCTCCGATGATAAAGAAAATAAGAGGCATTCTCATCATAATGACAATAGCGGTTAAAGCCCCTCCAAGTGCCAGGCTCCCGGTGTCACCCATAAAAACCTTTGCAGGATGTATGTTAAAGGCAAGAAAACCCAGGCACCCGCCGGCAATTGCTGCTGAAAATATCTTTATATAACCCCATTCACTGTTGGTCAGGGATACGATTGTAAAGAATATGGCAACTACAAGTGTAACTCCGGCGCAAAGGCCGTCAAGCCCATCCGTTATATTGACTCCATTGGCAAAGAAATACATAAATACTACTATAAATAAGAAGTACAGCCAGGGTTGAACCACATAATCCGTAAAGGGAATAACTATTGAACTACCTGCCTCGGTATACCTTATAACATAAAAGGCAAAAGAAACACATACCAACAGCTGCAGAAAGGTTTTCTGTCCGGCATAAAGCCCATCCTTACGCTTTTTAACCACTTTGATGAAGTCATCTATAAAGCCCACCGCCCCAAAACCTAGGGTAGCAAGCAATATTGGGATTATTTCAGGATACTCCTGCGAATAATAAAGCGCAACGGCGGTTATGGGTATTAAGAATATCAAACCACCAATTTGTGGCGTCCCGTTTTTTTTCAAATGCGATTGCGGTCCATCATCCCTTACCGTCTGTCCGAACTTCAGCCTTCTAAGGAAGGGAATCAGTATGGGACCTGCAATTATAGACAGAACAAAGGTAGCCGCAAAGGCTATAATATGTTCGGATGTTAACGAAAAAGTAAGCAATAGAACTTCCCCCTGTTTATTATTCCGGAACTGCCTGCATTTGCATTAAGCCTTCGGCAATCTGTTCCATTTTCATTCCTCTTGAACCTTTTATCAGGATGTAATCCCCCTGTCTGACGATGCTTAAAATATATTCCAGAGCGTCAGAATTATTATTAAAATGACATGTTTGTATAGCAGTATTATTTGAATCTGCAACAGCCCGGGAGATATTCCCGGAGTTTTTTCCCACTGTTATCAGATACTTTATTTTTTTGTTTCTTATGAATTTACCCACTGAGTAATGCAATTCTTCCGCTATTTCCCCCATCTCGAGCATATCTCCTAAAACGGCTATCCCTCTTGACTTTGCCGACAGCTCTTCCAGCACGTTTATAGCTGCCTGCATGGATTGGGGACTGGCATTATATGCATCATTGATAATTTTTATACCCTTGCAGGATATTATATTCTGCCTCATGTTTCCGGGACTGTACTCTGCTATGCCGTCTATAATGGTTTCCACCGGGATATTCATTTCAACACCTACAGCTATTGCTGCCAGGGCATTATATACGTTATGTACTCCCGGAACCGGCACTTTCACCCTGTAGGTATTTTTATTCCAGGTAATATTGAAGCTTGTACCCTCCTCACCCAGTGACTCATAATTTTCAGCGCTGTAATCAAGAGCTGTATCCATACCATAAAATACTGTCCTGAAACCCAGCTTTCCCCTTTGTTCCTTCAAAAGGGAATCATCACCGTTAAGTACTACAAGCCCATCCGGCTTAAGTCCCTCCAGTATTTCCAGCTTGGCCTTCAGTATACCCTGCTGTGAACCCAGTTTTTCTATATGGGAAACACCAATGTTGGTTATAACGGCAATATCAGGCTGTGTGACAGCAGTCAGCCTGCTTATCTCTCCAAAACCGCTCATCCCCATTTCAATAACCGCCGCTTCATGTTTCTCATCAAGATTCAGCAGAGTCAAGGGAAGACCAATTTCATTATTAAAATTCCCCTGTGTTTTCAGAACCTCAAATTTTTTTGACAGAACACATGCGATCATGTCCTTGGTGCTTGTTTTTCCGACACTTCCGGTTATTCCTACAACAGGAATATCATATTTGTTTCTATGCCAGGCAGCAATATCTTTTAGTGCTTTAGCAGTATCTTTTACTATTATTGCGCTGCAGCCCGCTCTCCCGGGTATTGGTTTTTGAGTGAGGCATACTGCTGCACCGCTGTCGAAGCACTGCTCTATATAATCATGCCCGTCAAATTTTTCTCCAACCAACGGTATAAATAAATTATCCTTTGCAACTTTTCTTGAATCGGTGGTGATACCGGAAAAAATTCTTTCGAAACTACCCCAGAGCAGTCTTCCGTCAACTGCCTCAATAAGCTCTGCACAGTCAAAAGATACCATTTACTTCTCCTTCCAGGTCCTGTCAGGACCTGCTGTTTATACTACGCAACACCATACAATATTGATATTTATATCAGGCTTAGGTTCTCTTCAGTTCTTCCAGCAGTTCGGCAACTACTTCCCTTTCATCAAAGTGAATGGTTTTGTCTTTGAATTGCTGGTAGGTTTCGTGACCTTTACCCGCCAAAATAATTATATCTCCATCCCGGGCATTTTCAAGTGCAAATTTTATTGCCTGCCTTCTGTCTGTAATTTTTATATATTTACCGCTGGTTTTCTGTACACCAACTTCTATGTCGTTTATTATCCTCTCAGGCTCTTCGGTTCTCGGATTATCGGAAGTAATGACAGTGAAGTCTGCAATATTTCCTGAAACAGCCCCCATTTCGGGCCTCTTTCCCCTGTCGCGGTCACCTCCGCAGCCAAAGAGACTTATGACTCTTCCGTGAGCGAACTCCCTGACTGTCGACAGCACTTTTTCAAGACTGTCGGGAGTATGGGCATAATCAATCAGAACGGAATAGTTACCGCCTGTTGCCACAGGTTCCATCCTGCCGGGTACTACCACATTTGTAAGACCGGTTTTTACATGTTCAAGGGTCACCCCGGGTATAAGACAGCAGCAGCCGATGGCCGCAAGGGCATTATAAACATTGAATTCCCCCTGCAGATTTGTTTCCACTTCTGTAGTTCCCCATGGAGATATGAGCTTGAAATAGGTATAGGCAGTCTTTTTGACTATCTCCGCCGCCCTGATGTCGGCATTTTCTCCGAAACCATAGGTATATACCTTGCATTCCGCAAGTTGGGCCATTTTCCTGCCATGTTCACTGTCTATATTTATAATGGCCTGTTTGCACATCTTGAAGAGCTTTGACTTGGCATTGAAATATTCTTCCAGTGTTGCATGTTCCCTGGGGCCTATGTGGTCTCTTGAAAAATTTGTAAACACTCCCACATCAAAATCACATCCCGCGACCCTGTGGAGTTCAAGCCCCTGAGAGGATACCTCCATTACGGTTGTATCAACCTTTTTCTCCACCATATCACTGAAAAGGCTCTGAAGATCATAGGATTCGGGTGTTGTTCTGGAGGTGTAAAGTATTTCCTCTCCAATCAGATTTGCTACGGTGCCGATCAGTCCTATTTTATGACTGGCCGCCTCCAAAATAGACTTGACCATATACGTTGTCGTAGTTTTCCCCTTGGTTCCTGTTATTCCTATCAGGTTCAGCTTTTGTGACGGATGCCCGAAAAATGCATCAGATACATGTGCAAGTCCGTATCGGGTATCTTCTATTTCTATAACAGTTATACCCTCCGGCACCTGTACCGGCTTTTGGACCAAAAAGGCCCTTGTGCCGTTTTCTATGGCATCATTGATATACTGATGACCGTCGACGACAGTACCTTCTATACAGACAAACAGGACCCCCTGTCTGGTTTTTCTTGAATCATATGCCACACCGTCTATTTCCATATCAAGCTTGCCCTGTATATTTCTTGTATTCAATCCCTTAATCAAATCACCAAGTAACAATATATTTACACCTCCATATTTGTGTTTATTTTTAGATTTTTGCCGTCAGGCATTATATTTACACCCTTAAGTGAGTATTGCAGGATAATTTCCCGTTAATCCTCAAAAATGTTCCTAAAGGTTACTTCCACAACCGCACCTTTTTTAACTGTTTTGCCTGCTTCAACCTGCTGGCTCACAGCCGTGCCTGTTCCGTTTATGTCTATATTTATACCGGCTTTCTTAAAGGCCTGTGTCGCTTCATTTATAGTTTTGTTTTTTACGTCGGGCACCATTGCCTCAGCCTCATTGGTAGGCTTGTAAGTATACAGGATTACAATTGAGTTCTCATGCAGCAGGGCTGTGGATTTAGGAGTCTGCTCCTGTACTATGGCACTCAAATCCCTGTTGCTTCCTTCTATTTTATACTCCAGTTTGTTTTGTTTCAACAGATTGATGGCTTCTTTCACAGTTTTGCCTTTGACATCGGGAACCTGGACTTCCTGTTTGAGGAGCTTCTTGTCGTCATCGGTATACTCTTTTTCAATACCTTTATAGGTCAGGATCTCATCAATGAGTTTACCTACCACAGGAGCAACCAGCACACCTCCTCCGGGATTGTATATATCCGGGTAATCCAGCACTACCAGAACGCATATTACCGGATTGTCAGTGGGTGCTATGGCTGAGAACGATACAATATATCTTTTGTTTTTACCCTGTACCATCAGCTGTTCACTTTCTCTTGTTTCTGAAGTACCGGTTTTTCCTCCGATTTTATAACCCGGTACCCGTGCGTTTTTACCTGTTCCCACATCTACAACGCCCTTGAGAATATCCTTCAGGGTATCTGAAGTCTGTCTTGAAATAACGCTCCTGACGACTTTTGGCTCGACTTTCTTTATGACATTCCCCGATTCGTCAACTACTTCCTTTACCACATGGGGAGTGATCAGATCTCCTCCGTTGGCAATTGCTCCGTAAGCTTGTATGAGCTGTATGGGAGTTATCTGGAAGCGCTGGCCGAAGGAGGCCGTTGCCATGTCAATTTCAGTGGGTTTTGTGTGAATGATACTTCCTGCCTCACCGGGGAGATCTATGCCAGTCTTCTGGTAAAAGCCGAATGCTTTTACATAGCTGTAAAACTTATCTATGCCCAGCTGCTGCGCCAGTCTTACAAAAACCGGGTTACAGGAGTTATACACACCTTCTCTGAAGGTTTCATGAAGATGTGCATTGGGCTTCCAGCAATTTATGCTGTGTCCTGCTATCTTGACGGTGGCATCGGTAACCTGGGTCTCAGGTGTGATTGCCCCTTCTTCAAGTCCTGCGGCGGCAGTAACAGGCTTAAAAGTTGATCCCGGTTCATATGTGTCAACAACTGCTTTGTTTCTCCACACTGTTTTCTGGAGGTATTGGACATCCTCTGTACTGGTTCCTGTCCAGGCGGCTTTATCCTTACCTTTGGGAGCAGCTCTCGGACTGTTGAGGTCAAAGTCCGGTTTTGAAGTCAATGCAAGCAGTTCACCGTTTCTTGGGTCCATGACTATGGCCGTTCCCCCATTGATTACATTATTGTCTGAAATAGCCTTTTCAAGCGCTTTTTCCGCAAAGTACTGTATTGTTTCATCAATGGTCAATATTACATCGTTTCCATCCTGGGGCTGAATATATTTTTCCTCACCCATTGTCAATTCCATACCGCTGGCATCAACTTCACTCAGTATTTTTCCCGGAACCCCTTTCAAATACTGCTCCATCATTTTCTCCACACCGTCAATTCCATCATTGTCTACATTGGTAAACCCGATAACATGAGCTGCCAGATTGCTGTTGGGATAAAACCTCTTTGTGTCCTCATCTACAAATATTCCGACCACATTGTTTTTTTTCTTCCACTCTCTGACCTGTGAGCCCACATCCTTATCTATTTTTTGTTTTATAAGTTCGTATTGGGTCTTCCTGTTAATTTTTTTAATTATTGTGTCCTTTTGCATCTCAAGTATCTCGGCCAGTCCGCTTGCAACCAAATCAACATCCTTATTGAGTTCTCTGACCATCTGCGGGTTTATTGTGACGGTTTCGACAGAACCGCTGACGGCAAGCGGTTTCATATTCCTATCATAAATCGTACCTCTCTTTGGGCTGATAGTACGGTTATTTGTTTGCTGTTCATATGCTTTTTGCTGATATTCCTGACCATTCGCTATTTGTATCCAGCCGATCCTAAATACCAGCAATGCTGTAAAAAAAGTGAAAACTCCAAGTATAAACAGAAGTCTCTTTTTAAGTGATATGTTTGGGCTAGCCAAAAGTCTCCCCCCTTGAGTTTTTTTGTTAAATCAATTGTATGTTACCAGTATTTATATAAATTCTTATTAATAATATTAATTGAATTTGGAATATATTATTGTTAAGTCCAAATTAATAAAAATTTACATAATAATTTAGGCTTTATACTGAAAAAACTATAGACTTAATATTGAGCATATAAATCTATAGTTAATTACCAAAATTATTCAATTCAACCGGATACTGCACAAATGCCTTATATATGTGAATATATAATCCATACATAGTATTCATATTATTCGAATATGTTCAGGAATTTCTGTATGCCTGCTCCCAATTCCTTCGCCATCAACATGAGTTTTGATTCCTGCTTTTCGGCCAGAATGATAACATCCTGTCTAGGCACACTGATATACACGATCTGGCTCTTTTCAGGAGCGTGCATGTCAAGTTTGGCTTCTGCAATATCTCTTATACTTTGTAATGACATTGCCTTTTCAATTTCAAGCGAAAGGCGGATGTTTTCATTTTGCAATGCCACATATTGCTTGCTGAGATTGTTGTTGTCATAATTCATCTGGCTTATCTGGGCATATCTCGTCATTATAACGGCGCACATGCCAAAGATCAGAAATATATTTACCATTATTCTCTTTTTTAATTTTGCATTGTTTCTGGCAACCTTTTTAGATTTAAGAACGGCATTTTGTTCATAGGGATCATAATAGTCGCTCTGGTTGACAGAGTCGGTATTAAACTGCTGTTCATGCCTGATTTTTTCAGCAGCAGAACCGTGTATATATCTGTTATTTGCCCCGGCCATTCTCCAATCCCTCCCTTTAAAGATCTTAATAACAAAATTCGTAAAGTATTGGGGGGAATCAGAAATAAATCTGATTCCCATCCATTTTTAGAAGTTTTAGCTTTTGTTTCTTAGATGGTCTTCATTGGTATTTTGTTGATTTTGTCTTTTGTTGTTTATAATTTTTTCATTTGTTAACCAGTTTGATTTTTATGCCTTTTTTTTCTTTTGTTTTTATCTTTTGTTTTTTAAAATTTTATCTTTTGTATTTTTATTGCTTTCTTTTGTGTCTTGTTAAGCTTATCCTTTGAATTTCGCTTTGCAATCTATATTAAGAACTAGATTTTTTCGAGTACTCTCAATTTTGCACTTCTGGCTCTCGGATTTTCTTCAAGCTCTTCCTCTGCCGAAATAACAGGTTTTTTGCTAACAAGCACCGCCCGTGGTGTTTTTCCGCATACACAAGCCGGAAAGGTCGAAGGACAGGTGCAGGGGTTTACTTCTTTATTGAACCGAACCTTTACTATTCTGTCTTCAAGTGAGTGGAAGGTTATTATGCAAAGTCTCCCGCCAGTCTTCAGAAGTGTCACGCATTCCCCGACAGTGTTATTCAGTATGTTCAGTTCGTCATTCACCTCGATCCTTATGGCCTGAAAAGTTCTCTTTGCAGGGTGAGGTCCGTCTCTCCTTGCCGCACTGGGTACTGCTCTTTTTATAATATCCACAAGTTCATAGGTTGTTTTCACAGGCTGCTTATTCCGGGCTTCAACGATAAATTTTGCAATCCGCGATGCCCACTTCTCTTCACCGTAATCGCGTATGATCCTGTAAATATCCTGCTCCTTGTATAGGTTTACCACCTCATATGCCGACAGTTTCGAACTGCTGTCCATCCGCATATCCAATGGCGCATCCTGCTGGTAACTGAACCCCCTTGACGCCTCATCAAGCTGGTGTGAAGAAACTCCCAGATCGAGCAGAATTCCGTCCACCTGATCTATTCCCAGCTGCCTGCAGGTTTCAGTGATATTTTTAAAGTTTGTGTTCACCACCTTGAACTTTGTTTCTGAACCTATTTGTTCAAGGCGTTTTGTGGATGTCTCCACTGCAAATGTATCCTGATCCAAACCGATGAGCATTCCCTCCGGACCCAATCTTTTATATATTTCCGACGAATGTCCCGCACCTCCGATGGTACCATCCACATAAATGCCGTCGGGTCTTATATTCAGATATTCAATACATTCATCAAGCAATACCGATTTGTGTTTAAATTCCATTTCTCACCTCAAGACGTACTTTTAAGATTTTAACCGGATATATTCATACAATCCGATCAATATCATATTCCCAGCAAGGACATCTTTTCTGCAATCTTGTCGGCACTCATATTATCATCACTGTTGTAGTTTTTCCAGGTAGTCTTATTCCAAATTTCAACCCTTGAAGAAACTCCTATGATAGCTATGTCCTTTTCAAGCACTGCATATTCGCGTAAATTCTGCGGAATAAGTATTCTTCCCTGCTTGTCAACCTCACATTCGGTCGCTCCCGAGAAAAAAAATCTTATGAAGGCACGTACATCTTTATCGGTGAACGGAAGTGTTTTCAATTTGTTTTCAAGGCTTGTCCATTCTTCCGAAGAGTACGCAAACAAACAGCTGTCAAGTCCCTTGGTTAATATGAACTTTTCACCCAGGCCCTCTCTGAATTTTGAGGGCACAATAACTCGTCCTTTTGGGTCAACCGTATGCTGGTACTCACCATAAAACAAATTTCACACCTCACACTCCCAGGTCAATAAATAAAAGAATTGCTATTTTTTATAATCAGCCTGGTTTTTCCCTCCACTTCACACCACTTCTCACCACTTATATGGATATTTTATTTCAAAATAGATATTTTATCAATGTTTTTTTGAAAAAAAATAAAAGACGGGTTAAATAACCCGTCTTTACTAGGACCAAAGTACTAGTGTCTGTAATATTTAAAACGTATAAGGCAATATATGAATCGGATGCTTACAGAACGCTGATATTTCCTTATGAAGAATTAAAATTTCCCCGTTTCCGCCTTAGTGAAACACTAAGTACGATGCCCACAGCCATAAAGTTTGCAAGCATTGCAGTACCACCCTGACTCACAAATGGCAGAGGAAGTCCTGTTACCGGAAGCAGTCCCATACTCATCCCAATATTTTCTATAAAATTAAAACCCATCATACCGGCCACACCTATACATACAAATGAGCCGTAAGAATCACTGGCATTCTTTGAAATATAGATGATCCTCAATAAAATAAGCAATCCCAGCAATATGATAATGCATCCGCCTATGAAACCCAATTCCTCCCCTACCACCGAAAAGATAAAATCGGATTCATTTACCGGAACACTGCCGCTCTGGGTTTGAAGCCCGCTTCCATAACCCTGTCCGAATAGCCTGCCCGACCCTATGGCCAGCTTTGACCTGATGACATTATATCCTCCGCCCTGGGGATCCCTTTCAGGTGATATAAAAGTCAGAATTCTGTTCCTCCTGTTTTCATTAAGCACATACACCCAAATAAAGGGCAGTGAAAGCCCGGCAACTCCCAGCAGAATGAATATATACCGGTAAGGTATGCCCGCTATATAAATGAACAGGAAGAATATAAATACAAAAACCATGGCTGTTCCAAGGTCCTTTTGAAGCAGCACGAAACCTATTGCAACACATGAATATGCCAAAAACTTCAGTATGTCAGCCTTGTTTTTTTCCGGACTGTCCTTGATACGCTCCAGAAATACCGAAGCCAGTATTATGTACGCTATTTTGGCATATTCCGAAGGCTGGACACTCATACCTGCAATAGAAATCCAGTTTTTATTCCCCAGCTCTTCACCGCTTCCAAAGAATAATACCAAAACCATCAAGCCCATGGCACCAAAGAATATAAACAGGCTGAGCACCTTTAAATCCTTATAGTCTATAGCACTCAGTATCAGGCACAGAGCCACACCCATTATCAAACCCAGTACTTGAGGTTTGAGCAAACTCGGCCTGTCCTTTACGGCACTGCTGAAGACTACCAGTCCTATGGCCGCCAGTATCAATACAAGGCCGAACAACAGGTAATCAAATCTTTTATAAGGATTTGTTGTTTTTGACTTCTCAACAAATAACATTCTTCACCGCCTATTTATCTTCTGTTTCTTTTATATCTTCTGGTTCTTCTGGTTCTTTTGGTTCTTTTGGTTCTTTTGGTTCTTTTGGTTCTTTTGGTTCTTTTGGTTCTTTTGGTTCTTTTGCTTCTTCTTTATCTGCTCTATCCTCTTGGGGCTCCTGACTGCTGTCGTCAGCTCCCCCAACAGCGTCCCGGGCTTTTTGAGTACTGTCCTCTTTTTCATGGACCTCGTCTTCATCCATGATTTTTAAGATGCTTGCATATCCGCTCTGCCCAATCTCGACATCATCAAAACTGTTCTTAATTTTTATTCTCTTGTATATTACAATTATCGAAAATACTATTACGAATATTATTGAAAGCAATTGTGACACTCTTAAGCTGCCCAGCATGAGACTGTCAGTCCTGAGTCCTTCGATTACCGCTCTTCCGATGCCATAGGTTATGAAGTACAGACAGAAGATCTCACCGTTGAATTTTTTCTTTTTCCTCATTTGAAGCAGGAAGATAAAGACGGCTATATCCCAAAGCGACTCGTATAAAAAAGTGGGATGTACCGGCAGGTCAGGATTTATATTCATCCCACCGTTCTGCAAATTCTGCAGATAAGCTCTGACGGTGGGACTTGTCATTCCCCATGGCAGGTTTGTATTTGTTCCGAAAGCTTCCTGATTGAAGAAATTGCCCCAGCGGCCTATGGCCTGTCCAAGCGCTACATAGGGTATGGCAAAATCGAAAAGCTTAAAGGTGGGTATCTTTTTATACCTGGCTACAAAATAAGCTGTGATGACTGCACCGATAATTCCGCCCAAAATGGCCAGCCCGCCGTTTCGTGTGTTGAATATCTGCTTAAGGTCGTACTTATAATTGTCCCAGCTGAATATGACAAAGTACAGGCGGGCACAGATTATAGCAATTGGTGCCGCAAACAGCATAAGATCAATAATGGTCTCGGGCACCAGATCAAATTTCCTGGAATCTCTCATAGCCCACAGCACACATATGAAGAATGCCAGTGCTATAATAATGCCGTACCAGTATATAGATATGCCGAATACTTTAAAGGCTTCCCTTGATATGTCAAAATCCAGTCCCATGTTGGGGAAACTTACAGTTACTCTATCATCCATGATAACCTCCACATAATACTATTTATTTTACCGAGACAAATAACGGGTCAATTTATGATAGCTGCTGCTTATCCATCCCTTTGACTACCGATAATGCCATACGGTCAATATCAAAATGCTTATCAAAGACCTCAGTAATATAATCAAAATTCATTTTATCATAAACATCTAAATAATCAAATAATGTTACACCTTTGAAATATAAATTTATGAAACTTCTTGCTATGCTTTCCACCGAATTCATCTGTCTCAGGAATCTTCCCTTTGATGCCTTCAGCAGTCTGTCGAAGGTCTCGGGCTTCAGGCCGTCATTTCTCAGCTTTTTTATTTCTCTTACAAGGCTTTCCTGTACAGCCCGGGGATTAACCGATTCCCCTCCCAGCATGGAATATGCATAACTGTTCTCTATGGTAAAATCCGATTCGAAGCTTGAGTTGATCAATCCCTTGTCATACAGCTCACCGTACAGTTCTGAACTCCTGCCTATCATCATTGATATGAGCAGCTTGACGGCCAGTTCATACTTGATGATTTCAGGGCCCTCCAGCTTGTAATTGCCGTCTTTAAAACCCATGTAGAAAAGAGGTGTCGGCACCGGCATATTTTGTTCCACATAAGCCTTATGCAGTTCATTGCCCTCCTCAGGATATATCCGCTTTATTTCTCCATGGCTTTCCCCGGCTTCAATGTTCCTTTCAACCTGCTCAAACACCTCTTCCCGGTCCACATCACCTACTACGGTGATCACCATATTTGAAGGGTGATAAAAGGTTTCATAGCACTTATAAAGCGTATCCCTTGTTATATTGGCGATACTTTCTATTGAACCGGCGATATCCTTCTTTACAGGATGCTTTTTGTAAAAGGCATCCAGAAGGTTGAAGGTTACCCTCCAGCCCGGGTCATCGCGGTACATGTTGATTTCCTGCCCAATTATGCCCTTTTCCCTCTCGACACTTTCTTCAGTAATGTAGGGGTTTTGAACAAAATTTAAAAGCAGTTCAAAGTTCTCTTTAAACAAATCGGTACATGAAAATAAATAAACGGTTTGAGTAAAGCTTGTAAATGCATTTGGCCTTGACCCCAATGCGGCAAACTTATCCATGACGCTCCCATCCTTTTGCTCAAAAAGCTTGTGCTCAAGGAAGTGGGCAATTCCGTCGGGAACTTTCGTGGGTTCGGAATCTCCGGGTATGATAAACTTATTGTCCACAGAACCGTAATGTGTCGAAAAGGTGGCATGTTTTTTGTAATAACCCTTTTTCGGGATTACGATACAATTTAATCCACTGCTGTGTTCATACCTGTACATTACTTCGTCATATTTCTTAAACTCAAGGGTTTCATATCTCATACTCAATCTCCATTTCCGCCGTCCGTCAGCGTATAATCAACGTCCATCGTCATAATTCGAATAAAACTGTTATCACACCGCTTCAGCCTCCTGAGAGGTCAGGAAGTATACAGTATCAAGCTGAATTTTGCCTGTTACATTTATAACATCCTGTTTGGTCACTCTCCGTATCTTGGCCAGAATCCCTTCAAAGGTGTCGTGTGTCTGGGATACCAGCTGGCTGAAATTGAAATCCACCACCTGCAATTGGCTGTCCTTGAGGGAATGGATTCCCGTCTCAAGAGATTTGATGGTTGCCTCAAACTCGTAGTCCGATATCTTTCCTGCTCTGATAGCCTCCAGTTGTTCCATTATCAAGTCTTTTGCATGGTCCTTTTCTTTAAATTCAATGCCGCTTCCTATGATCATCAAACCTTTGAATTTTTCAAGACCGGCGAAGATGTAATACGCCAATCCGGCTTTTTCCCTGACATTCTGAAACAGCTTGGAATGCATGCCTCCGCCCAAAATACCGCTGTAAACCATCAATGCATAGTAATCATCCTCTTTTGGGGTTATATTGGTCCTAAAGCCCAATGAGAGCTTTCCCTGGGTGACATCCATTTTATCTTCAAAATATTCAACTTTATCTATATACTTTTTAACAATACCTGTGGTCAGCCCCTTGGTTACACCTCTGTCAATACTGCCGACCCTGTTCTTCAGATATTCCATGTCGCTCTCATCCAATTCACCCGTTATAAAAATATCTGCCGGAAGGGTGGTTACTTTTTCTTTATAATGCTTATACAATTCTTCTGCAGTTATGACCTCTATCTGGCCGGCAGTACCGTATTCATAAAGTCCGAAGGGCTCCTCCCGGCACATGAGCTCATAGCATCTTTCCATGGAGTATTGCACCTTGTCATTGGTTCTGCTTTCTATAAGCATCTTCAGATTGGTCTTCTCCTGTTCAACATACTGAGGATTGAAGGAGCCGTCTTTCAAGGCCGGTCTGTAGATGATATCAAGCAGAAATTCCAGAGCGCCTTCAAAATTACTTTTTTCGGCATTGGCATATTTATCGGACAGATATTCAAAATAGAAATGAATTATCTGCCTTTCACCTTTTTTCCCGACGCCGCAGTCAAATACCGCCCCATACAGTTCTTCAAGATATAGATTAATGTCTTTCAGGGTAGGGAGCTTATGAGTACCTCTTCTGAGTACTGAAGGAAAAAGTGCATTTAACGCTACGGTATTTTTGTTAAGGTTATCCTGGAAAAAAATATTTATGGTGTTTGTCTTGAACCGTCTTGATTTTATATTATAGACAGTAATGCCATTTACTTCAAATAACTTGTTAAGATTCTCCTGAGACCTTGCGGTATCTGTCATATTCATCTCCACTTCCGGCAGAAAACCTTTTAAATGGATATCCCGCCTTTTATTTTAATAGATTGATGTTATCCTTACCAAAGTCAATTACGATTGAAAAGCCTTCGCCTTTCAGCCGTAATTGACTTTCCAGAATTTCAAAAATTAAGCATCCATATATAGTATAATAAAAAAAATCGTATATATTCAATATAAACACAAATACTATCCTTTGATAAAATCTTATTTCGGAATTTTATAAGGAGGTATTTATGAATACAAAAAATAGAAAATATGCACGGCCCTCAAAAAGACGAACCTCAAGCACCGTATATGAAAATGAAGATACGGAATTTACACTTTCAACTACCGCGGCAATCGGGATTCTGGGCGGAACCTTTCTTGTGGGGGTGGCGGCTGGAAAACTTGTGGATATGTGCAGGAAATGGTAAAAAGGAGTGATGCAGACCACTATGACAATTGCAATACATGTCAGAGATAAAAAAATGCTCCCGTACAAACTTTAATAAATGGATTGCTCACAAAGCATATGCTTGAAATTTGTACGGCTCATCACAAGTATATTTAGCTGTCGCAGAACACTCAACATCCTGTTTCGGGGTTCCTGCTCAAATCGGCTTCCTGCCGATTTGCCAGCAAAATACTTGTGCTTCACCTGCAATTTCAGGCATATACTTTTAATGGAGCTGCCCATTTATTAAAGTTAAACTGAGCACCAATCAGTAATTTATGTATTACAATTGCTTTAGTTTGAAAACGGTCTTTTCAATTTGTATATTTTTTACACGTAAATTATGTGCTTCTTATTCATATCTCAAGGATTCTATCGGATCAAGGTCGGCTGCCCTCTTGGCGGGATATACTCCAAATAGCAGTCCAAGAGCTACCGAGCCAAGGAACGCAAGAATAACAACGGTAACATCGACAGTGGGAGGTATTTTAATGGCAGAAGAAATGACAAAGCCCGCCAGTATACCCAGTATTATTCCCACTGTTCCGCTCAATCCGGTCAAAATAATTGATTCTGTTATGAACTGGAAGATAATATCTCTTTTTCTTGCTCCAAGTGCCTTTCGGACGCCGATTTCCCTGATACGTTCGGTAACCGAAACCAACAGTATGTTGACTATTCCTATACCGCCCACCACCAGTGTGATGACGGCAACCACCAGCAATACCGATGATACTATACCAAGCACTGAGTTAAGCTGCTCCTGTACTTCGGACAGGAATTGTACATAATACTTATCCTTGTTGCCATGCTTCTGTTCAAGAATCCGTATAACCTTATCGGCTATTTTTTTAAGATCTTCCTTATCCTTGGATTCAACGGTAGCATACATGTAATTCAGCTGATCCGACCAGGGATAGTAAGCCTGCAAGGTAGTCAGGGGAATGGTCAGTGAAACACTTTGACTTTCATAGGACATCATATCCCCAAAAATTGAGTCCTCGGCCTTGGTGACTCCGATTACCGTTAAATTCATGGAGCTTCCCGAACCTAATTTTACTCTAAGTTTTTGTCCTATGGGATTTTCATTTTTAAAATTGGCTCTGGCAAAATCCTCATTAATTACAACCACATTTGATCTGAGGGAGTTGTCAATATCATTGATCATTCTGCCCTGAGCCATGTCAGTGGGCATGATGTCCTTGTACTGTGAGGAAATACCGGTTATATTTGCATTCCTGGTCTTGTCGCCAAGCCTGATGGTACCGGATCTTCCCATGGAGGTACCCACGTTTTTAATCTCCTCTACCTTGGCAATTGCCTTCATGTCATCGTTTTGCAATACATCATTTGAATTAATGGTGCCTGACTTGTATGATACGGCTAACACGTTAGCCCCTATTTTTGCAAATTCGTTATCCATGTAGCTCTGGGTTGCATTTCCTATGGCAACTATGGTGATAACCGAAAATACACCCATTACAATACCTATCATTGTCAGTATGGACCGGAGCTTATTTGCCCGAAGACTGGATAACGCCTGCTTGAAGCTTTCAATAATATTCATTATTTACCTCATCCCTTATCTTCGACTAATTTGACTCTGGCTCCATCTTTAAATGTGGACTTTGGATTCATTACGACAAGATCCCCCTCTTTGATATCTCCGGATTTGATTTCTCCCTTCATATCTGAAGTGGTTCCAACTTCTACAGGTACCTTGTGCATGGTTTGTTTATCCTTGCTCAGAACGTAAACAAAGTTTTTGCCGTCCTTGTCAGGGCTGAGCATATCAAGCTGCAATGTCAGTATATTTTTTATATCCACCGTTTTAATATCACAATTGACGGTGATACCCGGCTTAATTACCTCAGTGATGTTATCTATACTTACGGTTACCTGTATAACCGTTTCCTGTGTACCTGTACTATTGGTGTTCGTACTTGCCACAGGGGAAACACTCTCAACCTTTCCTGTGATCTTATCGGTTTCAGGTATGGAATCTCCGGTAATATCTACACTCTGTCCCGGCTGCATCATCTTGGCGTTATATTCATTGATATTGAGCTTGACTTCCAGCTTGTCAGGGTTAACCAGGGTAAATACCGGCTGCGCATTTGGTGTGAAGGAACCCTCGGTAACATTGACATGTGTTGCCACACCGTCCATGGTGGCATACATGGCATCATTGTACTTCTTGATTTTGTTTTCCAGGTCCTTTATGGTCAGTGCACTGTTCTCAATGGCCAGTTCCTGGCTTTGTATGTCTATTTGCTTGGTACTGGTTGATTTTGAAGCCGTATTGACATTTTCTTTTTCATTTTCAACCTTAAGCTTTGCATTCTTTAATGCCTCTTCTGCATCTTTTACCTTATTTTCAGCCAGGTCCAAATCATTCTTGGATTTATCACCCATTTCATAAAGGGATTTGGTATTGTCTCTATCCTTTATTGCATTATCCAGGGTTCTTTGAGCTGATGTGACACTGCTTTCGGCAGCCTTAAGTCCGTTTTGGGCTGTAGCAACACTTACTGCGGTATCTGTGAGCTTCAGCTTCTGTAATGCAAGTTCCTGGGTCTTCTTCTGGAGTTTGGCCTGGTCCAGCTGCAGGTTCAATGTATCAAAATCAAAATCTGCCAGCTTCTGGCCTTTTTTTACTATATCGTTTTGCTTGACATACAATTTAGTGACTTTTACAGGCGTATCCAGGTATATTTCCGACTTTTCAACCTCTGTTACCGTTCCGTTTGCAGAAATAGCCGAACTGATATCATCTTTTTTAATCTCGGCAGCACTCACCGAAAATACAGGTCCCGAGCCGACTGCCCCGGAATTCCTAATAATACTGGCTGCAATCACTGCAATAACCAGTACTCCAACACATATCCCAATAACTATTTTCTTTTTCATCGTTTAAAATTACCCCCAATTATGTACTATTTCAATAACGCGGCAGCTTTGATTTCACTGTAGCCTGTAAATACGGCATAAACTATAAGTACAAGCACCATAATCAGATATGCCTTCTTCTTGTCCATTTTGCTCACAATGGCTATACCAATGGCATTTACCACCAACTGCCATATGTAGAACACCTCTACAACCTTTGCCACACCGTATATGAAGCTCCCTTTAATTTCGGGCAAAAGAGAAGCCAAACTGGTGTATGTAACGTCGGTATATGTTCCGGTTATATAAATTACCGCAACAGTTACGATGGTACCCAAAACAGATATTACCGACGAATATCCAAGAACAGACAGGATCTGCTTATAACTTGCCTGACCTTTAAATATCTTTGTAACCAGCCATATGACCAGTGCCTGTATCAGAAACATGCCACCGGCCATAATGCCGCCCATGATAGGTGTCGAAATTGCCGAAATGTTCACAACCTGATCAAGCAGTTCGGGCGTCATTTGCTGTGCCGTATTGGCAGCCGTCATTTCCATTGTAGTTCTCAAATACTCCTTGAACATTGGAAATGTGCCGTACATCAATATAACCGGTGCGAGAACATTCAATATGATACCCAGAAGGACCCTCGGCTTCTGTTCAAGATCATTCATTAACCTCTCAGGCGAAAAAATAGCACCGGCAATTCGCTGAAATACATTCAGCCTTGGCAAGGTATTGCTTTGCTGTTCAATTACTAAATCATCGTTCATAAAAGTCTCCTCTTAAAGAAAAATTTGACATTGAAATATTAAAAAATTTAAAAGCTCTTTTAAGCTTTTTCTAATTCATTTTCTTCCTCCAGGTTGGACTTTGCGAGTACTTCTCTTGCATCAAGAGGATTCCGGACCAGTTCATCCGATTTTAAAAACCCGTCTCTGAACCTCAGCACTCTTTTGGTATGGTCGGCAATATCCGGTTCATGTGTAACAAGTACAATGGTTACACCTTCCCTGTTCAGATCCTGAAAAACAGCCATTATCTCTTCGCTGGATGTACTATCCAGGTTTCCTGTGGGCTCATCCGCAAGAATAATTGAAGGCGAATTAACAAGTGCTCTGGCAATTGCAACCCTCTGTTTCTGACCGCCCGACATTTCATTTGGCTTATGGTGCATTCTCTTTTCCAGCCCGACACGCTCAAGTGCCGCGGTGGCCCTTTTGCGCCTTTCCTTGCTTCCAATACCCGCATAGATCATGGGAAGTTCAACATTTTGCAGTGCCGTAATTCTCGGCAATAGGTTAAAGGATTGGAAAACAAAGCCAATTTTAAGATTTCTTATTTTAGCAAGTTCTCCCTCGTTCAATGAAGATATATTTACTCCGTCGAGCCAATACTCACCCTTTGTGGATCTGTCAAGACATCCGATTATATTCATCAGAGTGGATTTACCAGATCCTGAAGGTCCCATTATAGCGACAAATTCCTCTTTATTTATATTTATATTGGCGTTCTTAAGAGCTTCAACTTCGATATGTCCGTTTTTGTAGGTCTTACCCAGATTTTTCATGGAAATAATCAAAGCTTTTTTTCCTCCTTTCAATATTTTATTTATTTAAACTCAACTTTTTAAGATAGAGTTTTGTTAACAAATCCTGGGCAGCTGATCGCCTGCCAACAACTTGATGATTCTTGTGCCTCCGCTGAGAGCCTTGAGAACCACTTTTGCCTCACTGTCATTTATTACTTCTCCAATAATGGCAGCATCTTTTCCGTAATTATTTTTTTTAAGCGCTTCAAGAACATCGCCGGCTTTGTCTCCTGGAACAAATATCAATAGTTTTCCCTCATTGGCCATATACAGCGGCTCCATGCCCAGAAGCTCACAAACCCCCTGGACTTCCCTTTTGACAGGGAGCTTTTCTTCATATATCTGTACGGTGACATTACTCTGTACCGCTATCTCATTAAGCGTTGTAGCAACGCCCCCTCTTGTGGGATCTCTCAGCACATGGAGCTGCCGGGTTACCTTCAGCATGTCCTGCACCATTCCCGCCAAAGGTGCACAGTCGCTCTTTATTTCGGCCTGGAATCCCATATTCTCTCTTTCAAGCAGTATGCAGCTGCCATGATCGCCAATGGTTCCGGAAACTATTATTTTGTCGCCGGTTTTTGCATTTCTTCCCGAGATATCCACTCCCTCCGGCAATATGCCTATGCCCGAGGTATTTATAAATATCTTATCAACTGCACCTTTCTGAACCACCTTGGTATCGCCGGTTACAATTTTGACACCGCATTCCTCAGCCGTAACAGCCATGGACTCAACTATTTTTTCAAGCTCTTCAAATTTGAATCCTTCTTCAATAATAAAACCGCAGCTCAGATACAGAGGAGTCGCTCCGCTGGTTGCCAGATCATTAACCGTACCGCAGACAGCAAGCTTTCCGATATTTCCTCCCTTGAAAAAAATAGGGGTTACTACAAAGCTGTCGGTGGTAAATACGATATTTCTGCTGTTTCCTATGTCAAGTCTGGCCGAATCATCTCCGGCAGAGAGTATATCGTTCTTAAAGTATTTCTTAAATACATTATCTATAAGAGCAAGTGTGGCTGAACCTCCGCTGCCGTGAGCCAGAGTGATTATGTTTTCCATATTGTATTAAGCTTCCTCCTCGATAGTACGTAAATTATTTTATATTATTCTTTACCCGCTTCCATATATCATTTGTTATTATATACACAATTTTGAATATTTCAGAGCATTTTTTTATTTGTTTTAATACTTTCAATATACTTATTTTTCAATTATTATACAGTTCCTCCGAACATTACCGCTTTAGTCCCCATATTTGTAGTATGCGGCACATGTGCCTTCAGATGATACCATACAGGCTCCCACAGGATTTTCCGGCGTGCATCTTGTTTTAAAAAGCTTGCAGTCGTGGGGGCGCTTCCTGCCTTTCAAAACTTCCCCGCACATACAGCCTTTGGGTTCAGGACTGTCTTTGGGCTCCATATGGAATTTCTTCATGGCATCAAAGGTTTCATATGCTTCCTTCAAACCCAGCCCCGACCCCGGTATCATGCCTATGCCGCGCCATACTGCATCCACAGGCTTGAAAACCTCGTACATCTTCTGCTGGGCTTTTGTATTTCCTTCCTTAGATACTATTCTGGAATATACATTTTCAAAAACTTTTTTGCCCTCTGTAATATTTTTCAGTAAAACATTTATTGAATACAGAATATCCAGAGGCTCAAAACCCGCAACAACACCAGCCTTTTCCATATTATACGCAACGTATGAAAAAAAGTCTGTACCAATTATGGCAGAAACATGACCCGGATAAATAAACCCGTCGAGAGCCAGCTCCCCGTCTCCTGCCAGGGCTTTGATGGCTTCGGGCATTGTTTTGTTTGCAGTCAGCACAGAAAAATTTTTTATTTTTTCTGCCTCCGCCTTTAAAACTGAAAGTGCAATAACAGGAGTAGTCGTTTCAAAGCCAACCGACAGGAACACAACCTCTTTGTCAGGATTGGCTCTGGCTATTTCCAGAGAATTCAACGGTGAGTACACCATCTGTACATTGCAGCCCTGTGCCTTTTTGTACAGCAGGGTGCTGTTATTTCCGGGTATTCTCATCATATCACCAAAGGTTGTTATGATTACATTTTTGTTTTCAGCCAGTTCAACGGCACTGTCAACATATCCGGTTGGTGTTACACACACCGGACAGCCGGGTCCCGACAACAGCTCAATGCTTTTGGGGAGCAGTGATCTGAGGCCGTAGCGGGAAATAGCCATGGTATGAGTACCGCAGACCTCCATTATTTTTATATTTCTTCCCGAATATGTGTTAAGGCAGTCCACAATTTTTTGTATCACTGCCTTGTCTCTGAATTCATCTATATAATTTGTCATTTTGCCTCCATTTTACTTGATCCCCAATTCCCTGATCTCATTAAAAATATCAATAGTTCTGGCTGCCTCATCCTGATCAACTATCTGGATAGCACAGCCGGCATGTACCAGAACATAATCTCCGACTTTTACATTTTCAAGCAGTTCGACCGAAATTTTGTTTATTACGCCCATCATTTCAACTTGGGCGGAACTCCCGTCAATATTTACAACCTTTGCAGGTAAACCCAGGCACATAATATAAACCTCCCTTTTTTAAATCGAATATCTTTAACATATAATAATTTATTCTTAATTATACTTTTCTTTTGTTTAAGTATAAACATATTTTTAAACTATTTCAATCTTCAAGTCTTGGCAATACTGCTTGCTATAGCCATTATTGCCTGTCCCAGTGCTATCCCCCCGTCATTTGCCGGGAGCTGCGAGTGGATATACACCTGAAATCCATTTTTCTCAAGCAGCTCCGAGCTCATAGCCAGCAGTGTAAGGTTCTGAAATACTCCGCCGCTGAGCACCACCCTGTTCAAACCACAGGTCTTCCTGATTTCACGGCAGCCCCTCAGTACAATTTCAGCCACTGTGGCGTGAAATCTTGAAGCAATGGTTTCCAGGCTGCCGCCGGCCTCCATATCACTCAAAAGCTGCCGGATTATCATATGGGTTCTTACAGCAAAGCCACCTGTTCCACCGGTGTCCAGCATTACCTCATATGGCTCTGCAGCCCTGTCCACCGCGTAATACTCCAATTCTATGGCAGCCTGCCCTTCATAGCTGATGTCCGTTTTGACACCCAGCAAGGCTGAAACCGCATCAAAAAATCTGCCCATACTTGAGGTTTCGGGACAGTTGAGTTTTTTCTCCAGCATTTTCCGGACAAAAGCAATTTCACCGTCGTTTATATCTCCCAAAAGCCGGTGCTCCCGGCCGTCCTCGCTTATATGGGGAATTTGCACCCCCGCTGAGTAAAGGTATCCCAATGCCATTTTCCAGGGATGTTTTACAGCAGAATCGCCTCCCGGCATCATGACATACTCCAGGCTGCCGGCACGTTCAAAACCATAGTAGCCTCCCCTGAAAAATTCCCCGCCCCATATCCTGCCGTCCTCCCCGTAGCCAGTGCCGTCAAAGGAAACTCCGATCACTTCCCCGGACAGCCCGTTTTCGGCCATACAGGAGGCTATATGGGCCTTATGATGCTGTACACCGGTTTTATAGCCGGCGTCATACTCAAGTCCGTATTGTGAGGAAAAATAGTTGGGATGCAGGTCATATGCTATATGCCGGGGAGCTATATCAAACAATTTCTTAAAATGTTCAACCGCATGGACAAAAGCCCTGTTTGTACTCTCATTCTCCAGATCGCCTATGTGGTGGCTGAGATAAAACATATTTCCCTTATTGAGACAGAATACGTTTTTAAGTTCCCCGCCGCAGGCAAGTACCGACGGGAGCTCCACGGCGTCATCCACCCCCAGCAGCTTTTTTGTGTCCAGCTTTACAGGCATGGGTACATAACCCCGGGATCTCCTGATGATATATTCCTTATCTTTAAAAACCCTCGTTACCGAGTCGTCGGTTCTGATATATATCTCCCGGTCATTTGTCAGAAAGGCGTCTGCTATGCCCACAAGCCCCTGTATTGCCTCCTCGTCCCTGTAAAATATGGGCTCACTGCTGAGATTTCCGCTGGTCATCACCAGTACCTCCGGAAAACTTTCCTGTTCGAACAGTATATAGTGTATGGGATTATATGGCAGCATCACCCCCAGATAGCTGTTTAGATGTGCTATTTCCTCTGGAAGAACAATGCCCTCCTTTTTTCTGAGCAGCACAACAGGACTGGCCGGAGATTCCAGAAGCTGTCTTTCCTTTTCATTCACATGGCAATAATTTTGAATTGTTTCAAGATTTTTCATCATTAGGGCAAAGGGCTTGTCATCCCTGTTTTTCCTGCTCCTGAGCCTTCCTACGGCACTTGAGTCCAGCGCATCACAGGCCAGATGGTATCCGCCAATACCCTTGACGGCGGCTATCCTTCCCGATTTTATAATTCCTGTGATATATTCCAGGCACTGCCGGCTGTCGGGCGGTTCCCTGCCGTCCAGCCGGGAAATGAATTTCCCGTTCTCATCGGCTATTGCCAGAACAGGACCGCAGTCGCGGCAGGAGACGGGCTGGGCATGATATCTCCTGTCGGAGGGATCGGTATATTCCAGGGCACAGGGGCGGCACATTTCAAAACAGCCCATGGTAGTCTTCTCCCTGTCATAGGGAATGTCCTTGATGATTGTGAACCTGGGGCCGCAATTTGTACAATTGATGAAGGGATATTCATACCTTCTGTTCCCGGGGTCCTTCAGCTCTTTTATGCAATCCCCGCAGGTGCATACATCGGGCGAAATGAAGATATTGCCCCCGGAAACCGCCTCACTCTGCCTTATTTCAAAATCTGTAAAACCTTTAACAGGCAGCTCTTCATAATTTAAAGTCTCAATTTTTGCTAAAACAGGAGATTTTGCTTTTATAGACTGTATAAAGCCGGATAATATTTTTTCACCGGCTTCCACCTCTATTACCACATTGCTGTCGGTATTTCCTACCCACCCCTTTAAGCCCATGCTTTTTGCCAGATTATAAATAAAGGGCCTGAAACCCACGCCCTGAACTATTCCTGTAATTGTTATCCTATATCGTCTCATGGTCTTACCTTTCAGTTATCTTCAATCTCCAGGTATTTCTTGGTTGTCTGCATGTCTTCCGCTATCTGTTCCTTAAGGAGGTCTACCGACTCAAACTTCTTTTCGTCCCTTATTTTCTTCAGAAAGAAAACTTCTATTTTTTTGCCGTATATATCCCTGTTAAAATCGATGATATGAGTTTCCACTGTTTTTTCCTTAGCGTCCTCAAAAGTCGGATTAAAACCCACATTGGTCATGCTGTTATAAAGCTTGCCGTCCAGCAGTGTCTTGGTAATGTATACACCGTTGGCCGGCAGCACGAGAAACCTTTCAGGGTGAATGTTGGCAGTGGGAAAACCGATGGTATTTCCTATCCTTCTCCCACTGACCACCTCTGCCGTAATAGAGTAGTTCCTTCCCAAAAGTTTGTAGGCAGTTTCAAGCTGCCCATTGATTATACATTGTCTTATTTTTGTACTGCTTACAACTTCATTGTCACATTTTATGGCAGGTATGACAACAACCCTGAAACCGTACTTTAACCCCAATTCCTTCAACAGGGGAATATCGCCCTGCCCCATATAGCCGAATCTATAGTCATAACCGGCCACAGCCAGCTTGATATTCAATTTATCAATCAGTATTTTTTTTACAAAGTCTTCGGGTGAAAGTCTTGAAAATTCTTCATTGAATTCATCAAAGTACAGATAATCCAGATGAATTTCTCCAAGCAATTCCACTTTCTTCTGCTCAGTCAGTAACAGCGGAGTTATGAGCTTTTTCCTGAGAATATTCTCGGGATGCTTTGTGAAGGTATAAACTATCGAGCACAGGTTGTTAAGCCGGGATTCACGTATCAGTGTGTTGATCAGAGCCATATGGCCAATATGTAATCCGTCAAAATTACCCAGGCCAACTCCTGTTTTTATTTTAAAACTATTATTTTCATCGGTGGTGTGAATAACCTGCATATAATTCTCCTTGTAGTAACTCAAATGAAAATTCCTATACGTCAAGAAATTTGCTTCGACGAAACACTTCGTGTTTCTGAGCACCCCCTCTAAACCGGAAAGGGGATTCCCCTTTTCAAACCCCGCATATAGAAATTTATATATAACTGGAATTTCCTAGTGTACTTGTTCTAAACTCAGTTTTAATAGCAATTACACTATCTTTAAATATAAATTCCTATATGCTAAAAAACTTTTTTGATTTCAGGCAGGTACCTTGACCGTTATGGAAAAGTTCACCTATGCCCAAAAAATTTTCATTGTTATCATATACCCTTATGAAAGGCTTTGTATCAAAATTTTCATTATTTAATTGAAGCCATACGCCATTACAGTATTTAAAGGTGTCTTTTGAACCAAGCCGGATACTTTCCATATCTTCAAATACTGTTTCGGCAGGGATAAGCCTGTTTTCCAGCCGGCCCCCGGCAGCAAGCTCCCTGATTTCCTCAAGGGTCAAAGCAGTATCCAGACTGTATTTGCCGGCTCTTGTCCTGACGAGGAAAGACATATGTCCTCCGCAGCCCAGCTTTTCTCCCATGTCATGGCATAAAGTCCTTATATAGGTACCTTTGGAGCAATGAACGTCAAACAGTGCTTTTTTTACCCTTCTCTTTTCAGGCCCGGGCTCTTCCCATATCCTGATAATTTTTATATCAAATATCCTGATCCTTCTTGGCTGACGTTCCACAGTCCCGCCCTGTCTGGCTATATCGTACAGCTTTTTTCCGTCAATTTTTATTGCAGAATACATTGGCGGAAGCTGGTCAATATCACCGACAAAACTCATTATTGCCTCTTCTATTCTGTCATTGCCGGCCTCCACCTCTTTGGAATAAATTACATTCCCCGAGGAATCCTGGGTATCGGTTGCCCAACCCAGAGTGAGCTCTGCGCGATAGACCTTGTCC
Source organism: Ruminiclostridium cellobioparum DSM 1351 = ATCC 15832 (assembly GCF_000621505.1). GTDB lineage: Bacteria > Bacillota > Clostridia > Acetivibrionales > DSM-1351 > Ruminiclostridium > Ruminiclostridium cellobioparum. The sequence continues at coordinate 34,590 of NZ_JHYD01000041.1, read as the reverse complement.
TTATCGATAATAAACTCGATGGCCCTGGTGGCATTTCCCAAACATATGGGTAAAACCCCCACAGCAGACGGATCAAGCGTCCCCGTGTGCCCTATTTTTTTCTGTCCGGCAACTTTTCTGAGAAAACCCACCACATCAAATGATGTCATTCCGGCAGGCTTGAGTACATTTATTATTCCGTTCATATTATCCCTAAAATAAAACCCTTTCTTTGTCAAAAGCATTTTATATTACTGAAGTTTCTCTTTTAACACCTTTATCATCTGTTCCTTAACTTCCTGCAAAGAGCCTTTAACAGTGCAGCCGGCCGCCCGTTTATGTCCGCCGCCCCCAAATGCCGCAGCTACTTCGGAAACATCCACATGGGTTTTGGAACGCAAATTCACCCTGACCTCTTCGGCATTCTTCTCCTTGACCAAAACGGAAACTTCCACACCTTCGATTGATCTTCCGATATTCACTATGCCGTCACAGTCCTCATCCTTTGCCCCGGTTGCCTGCAGGTCGGCCTGTGAGATTGCAACCGCCGCAAGTTTTGCATTTTCATGAAGCTCCAGCAGCTCTATTGCTTTTTGCGTAAGCTTCAGCTTTGTGTAAGTGGTATTGTCAAATATCCTTTGCGACAGTTCTCCTATGTCTATACCTGTAGCCAGAAGTTCCGAAGCTATCCTGTGTGTTTCGGAGGTGGTATTGCTGTACTTGAAGCCTCCGGTATCTGTTGAAACTGCAGTGTATAAGCAGGCCGCAATATCCCTGTCTATCCCGAGCTTCAATTTCTTCAGCAGTGTATATACTATTTCACCGGTTGAAGCCGACATATCATCAACAAAATTTAAAAGGGCAAATTTTGTATTTGTCACATGATGGTCGATATTTATTGTGCAGGGGGCCTCGAAAAAAGCATCTCCTCTGGTTCCAAGCCTTCCGACATCCCCTGTGTCCAGAGCTATATTGATATCCATGACCTCATCCCGGGTATCATAAAAGCAGACCAATTCAGTCCCGGGCAAGAATCTGTACACCGTAGGAATATTTTCCTCCAGATAAACGATTACTTTTTTACCTGCATTTTTCAGTGCCAGAGCCAGAGCCAGGGATGAACCGATTGCATCACCGTCTGCAGAAACATGAGGAAATATTGCTATTCCGCCTGCCTGGGCTATAAGTTTGACAATTTCCCTATCCATTAAACCTCCCCGCCCCGTTATGCCGGTTTTCTTTTCCCATCGCATTTAATGGTTTTCAACGCGGCAATAGTATTTTAATACTTTTATACGGGGTTAATTTTATTTTTTCAGTCTGTCTGTTTTGGAATACAGGCTGAAATGCCATCAGTCTCCCAGTTCCTTCTTTGCATCGTCAAGTAATTTATTTATATATATTCCGTGTTCAATCGAGGTATCAAGTTCAAAATGTATTTCGGGAGTATATCTGAGCTGCAATCTGTGCCCGAGTTCACGCCTTATGAAACCCGCTGCGCTTTTCAGCGCGCTTATGGCGTTTTTCTTCTGCTGCTCATCACCCAAAACACTTACGAATACTTTAGCATATCTCAAATCCTTGGTTACATTACAGGATATGATACTTACCATATCAGGAAGCCTCGGATCCTTAAGGTCATTATGAATAATGCTGCTTATTTCTTTTTTTACTTCTTCAGAAATCCTGACTATTCTATCTGCCATCAATTCCATCCTCCATATTAATTATTAGCTAATGAAAATCGTTAAGTGCGTTACTGCTTCATTTATAAATAGTATTGCCAACCACAGCGTATTCAAGTACACTCCGGGCAGGCGGCAAATACACGAATAGGTTGAATTGGAATTTAATCCACTTCAACCTATTCCAAAAAAGCCTTAACTTATCTCTTAACTTCTTCCATTACAAAGGCCTCGATTACATCGCCTTCCTTGATATCGTTGAAGCGTTCAATGGACACACCGCATTCAAAACCCGCTGCAACTTCTTTTGCATCGTCTTTGAATCTCTTAAGGGAAGCAAGCTTTCCTTCATGAATTACAATACCCTCTCTGACTACCCTGACTTCAGAATTTCTCTGTACTTTACCGTCGGTTACATAGGCACCGCCAATGGTTCCGATACCCGAAACCTTGAATATCTGCCTTATTTCAATATGGCCCAGTACAACTTCCTTGTAGGTAGGCTCAAGCATACCCTTCATGGCAGCCTGAACATCTTCTATAGCCTTGTAGATAATACTGTATAATCTCATATCAACTTCAGCATTCTTGGCAGCTTCGGTAACATTTGCGCCAGGTCTTACATTAAAGCCTATGATTATGGCATTTGAAACCTGTGCCAGAGTGACATCCGATTCGGTGATAGCACCAACAGCACCATGTATGGTTTTGACTCTGACTTCATCATTGCTCAGCTTTTCCAGCGACTGCTTGACAGCTTCTACAGAACCCTGTACATCGGCTTTGATAATAATATTCAAATCCTTGACCTTACCCTCTTTGATCTGGGTAAACAGATCTTCAAGAGTGACCTTTGCGCTGGTCTTGTACTGTTGTTCCTTCTGTCTGAACTTTCTCTTTTCAACAAGCTGTTTGGCTACCTTCTCATCAGTAACAGCATAGAATACTTCACCTGCTTCGGGAACTTCATTCATACCAAGTATTTCTACAGGCATTGAAGGCCCTGCGTTCTTTATGCTGTGACCCTTGTCGTTTGTCATAGCTTTGATTCTTCCAAAAGCGGAACCTGCTATTATTGAATCGCCGGTTTTTAATGTGCCTCTCTGAACAAGAACTGTGGCAACAGGCCCTCTTTCCTTATCAAGTTTGGCTTCTATAATAGTACCCTTCGCCTGTCTGTCGGGATCGGCTCTTAATTCAAGCATATCTGCGGCCAAAAGCACCATTTCCAGCAATTGATCAATGTTTTCCCTCTTTTTTGCCGAAACGGGAACCATTATTGCATCTCCGCCCCATTCCTCGGCAACTATACCATATTCCGTAAGCTCCTGTTTTACCTTGTCTGGATTTGCACCAGGCTTATCAATCTTATTGATAGCAACTATAATTGATACATTTGCAGCTTTAGCATGGTTTATGGCTTCTATGGTCTGCGGCATTACTCCGTCGTCTGCTGCAACAACAAGTATTGCAATATCGGTAACCTGAGCACCTCTGGCACGCATTGCCGTGAAGGCTTCATGACCGGGTGTATCCAGGAAGGTAATCAGCCTTTCGTTAGCTTTGACCGTATACGCACCGATATGCTGTGTTATACCGCCGGCTTCACTGTCAATTACATGAGCACTTCTGATTGCGTCAAGCAATGATGTCTTACCATGGTCAACATGGCCCATAACAACAACTACAGGAGGTCTTTGCTGTAATTTTGATTCGTCAACTATCTCTTCATCATCAAAGAGTATATCTTCCTCACTGATCTGAACAGCTTTCTCAGTCTTTACTCCAAACTCTTCCGAAATAATTGTAGCCGTTTCAAAGTCCACATCATTGTTAAGGGTGGCCATAACACCATAACCCATCAATTTCTTGATAATTTCTGTCGAAGTCTTTTTAAGAGCTTCGGCAAGTTCCTTGACTGTAAGTGATTCCGGTATGGTTATGGAAGTAAGAACTGCCTTTGGCGGAATATACTTTTCCTGAACCTTTTCATTCTTTTTATTCCTTGGCAATCTCTTCTTCTTGCCGTCATCACTGTAGAATTCGTCAAAGATGTAATTTTCATCAAGAATTTCAGAAACACCCTTCTTCTCGATAACTATTTTCTGGGGTTTAAATTTCTGTTTCTTATCGGCAGTTGTCTTTGGTGCTTCTTTCTTCTGCTTTTCTTCCCTCTTGACGCTCTTATCCAGATCCCTGCTCTGGAATTCTCTCCGCGCTTCATTTCTCAGTGAGTCAAATTGTTCCTGAGCAACAGTTGCATCCGGCTTTGGAATATCCAGGCCCTGCTGTCTGTATTGCCCCTGCGGCCTGTCTCCTCTGTTGTACTGACCCTGTGGTCTGTCTCCCTGGGGTCTGTTGTACTGGCCCTGAGGCCTGTCTCCTCTATTGTACTGACCCTGCGGCCTGTCTCCCTGTGGTCTGTTGTTGTACTGACCCTGCGGTCTGTCGCCTCGGTTGTACTGCCCCTGCGGCCTGTCTCCCTGTGGTCTGTTGTACTGGCCTTGTGGTCTGTCTCCTCGGTTGTACTGACCCTGTGGTCTGTCTCCTCGGTTATACTGGCCTTGTGGTCTGTCTCCCTGGGGTCTGTCACCTCTGTTATACTGACCCTGCGGTCTGTCTCCCTGTGGCCTGTCTCCCCGGTTGTATTGACCCTGTGGTCTGTCGCCTCGGTTATACTGGCCTTGTGATCTGTCTCCCTGTGGTCTGTCATTTCTGTTATACTGGCCCTGTGGTCTGTCTCCCTGCCTGTTCTCACTCTTGACATTGTCAGTCTCTGGGGCCTGTGTTTCAGCCACTGCGGCAGTATCTTCCTTCCTGGGTTCAGTACTTTCACTCTTTGGAGCCGTGTTTGTGCCGGTTATTGCTTCCTTTGGTTCAACAATTGTGTTTGATTTCATATCCACTCTTTCAGCCGCATTCTCTTTGCTTATTTTTTCTGTATCGGTTGCATCAATGTTTTTTGATATTTTTGTATCTGTTTGAACAGCAGTATCCGCCACAAGCTTTTCCTCTTTTTTAATATCCTCAGTCTTTGTACTTTGCTTTGAAACTGAAGAATCATCATGCTGAACGGCAGGAATTTTGGCAGCATTTTTAGGAGACTCGTGAGATTTTTCATTCCTGTTAGCAGGTTTATTTTTGAAATCAGGTTTGCTGTCTCTCACATACCCCGGTCTGAGCCCTGAAGTGCTGGACTCGGTTTTTATATAATTCGGTTTTGAAGAAGGCTGATTCCCTTCTTTTTTATAATTTCCACGGTCGGTATTCTCAGTTTCACCATTGCTGTCAATTACAATCTCTGTGGTTCTGATTATCCTTGGTGCACTTTTCATATCCTTTTTAATTTCTTTCTTCTTTTCAACTGGATGAGAAGTGTCCGCAGAGACAGCTTTTTTTTCATCCTCAGGCTTCTTTTCGTCATGTTTTATTACGCCAATGTGTTTATAAAGTGCGTCTAATTCATGAGGTTCAAGAAGGCTCATATGATTTTTTACATTTATATTTATCTCAGCAAGCTTTTCCATTAACCGCTTACTCGTTGTATTAAGTTCTTTGGCAAGCTCGTATATTCTTGCTTTATCCAATACCTTCACCCCCGGATTCATTAATTTGGTTATCTATTAGTTTAAGAAGGCCATTTTTAAAGTCCTTTGACTGAATCGAAATAACTGAACGTATTTCTTTTCCTATACATCTTCCGAGCCCAAGTTTTTCTCCATATTCTCTATAGGAAACACTGCGGAAACTGCACATACTCTTAAATTTGTCCTTCGTGTTTTCAGAAGCATCTCCTGCTACAATTACAAGAACAGCCTTACCCGATTTGACGGCCCTTTCACAAGTTTCGTCTCCGGCTGACAGCTGTCCTGCCTTTTTAGCAAGACCTAACAAGGAATAAATCCTATCCATCATTTCCCTCCAATTGGCATTTCAAATTTTCATATATTTCATTATCAATTGTCATCTCAAAAGCTTTGTCGAGTCTTTTGGCCTTTATGGCCTGTTCCAGGCACGCGGCATCCCTGCATATATATGCACCTCTGCCCGGCTTTTTGCCAATTAGATCTATGCTGATTTCTCCCTCATTATTTCTTACCACCCGTATCAATTCCTTCTTTGGCTTCATTTCCTTACAGCCAAGACACATACGCAATGGAATCTTTTTTTGCTTCATCCATCCACACCTTCCCATAGTCAATTACCATCGGATGAACCGACAGTATGCAACTTTATTAAGCATTGCCAAAATCATTAAAGGTTACCATCTATCAGTCTATGAAAACATCATCATCCTGGTCACCGCTGTAATCATTATTTTCTTCTTCGCCGTAATCATTATTTTCATCTTCGGCGTTAAAATCCATATAACCGCCGTTTAAACTATCGTCGAAAAGCTGTTTTTCAATAGACTGTCTCAGCTGTGATTCACTCTTTATATCAATTTTCCAGCCGGTGAGCTTGGCAGCCAGTCTTGCATTCTGGCCTTCCTTTCCAATGGCGAGTGAAAGCTGATAGTCAGGAACAATAACTCTGGCAGCTTTTTCATCTTCAGTCACATCCACCCTCACTACCTTGGCAGGGCTTAAGCTGCTGGAGATATACTCCCTGGGATCGTTGCTCCATTTTATGATATCTATTTTCTCACCGCGGAGTTCATCGACTATAGCCTGGACCCTTGTGCCCTTTTGTCCTACACATGCACCTACCGGATCAACATTTTCATCCTTGGAGTAAACTGCAATTTTTGTTCTGGAGCCCGGCTCACGTGATATGCTTTTTATTTCAACAGTACCATCGTGTATTTCGGGAACCTCCAGCTCAAAAAGCCTCTTTACAAGTCCCGGATGGGTTCTTGATATCATGATCTGAGGACCCTTGGTGGTTTTCTTAACTTCTACGATATAGGATTTGAGCCTTTCATTAAAACGGTACTCCTCACCCGGAGTCTGTTCGGTGGGAGCAAGCACCGCCTCGGTTTTTCCCAGATCTACTATTACGTTTCTCTTTTCTATTCTCTGAATGATACCAGTAACAATGTCACTTTCCTTGTTGTAAAACTCATCGTATATAATTCCTCTTTCAGCTTCTCTGAGTTTCTGTACCACAACCTGTTTAGCCGTCTGGGCGGCTATTCTTCCGAAAGTTCTCGGAGTGACTTCCATTTCGGCAATGTCGCCGACGGCAAGTGTGGGATTTAATCTGGCGGCTTCATCCACAGATATATCCATCTGTTCCATATCGGGAACTTCTGCAACCTTTCTGAGTCCAAAAACTTTTACATCTCCGGTTGTTCTATCTATATTTACCTTGACGTTCATTGCCGAACCAAAGTTTTTCTTATACGCAGAAATAAGAGCGGCCTCTATGGCCTCAATTATTACATCCTTTTTAATACCCTTCTCTTTCTCCAGCTGTTCAAGTGCAAGTATTAACTCAGCGCTCATTACGTTAACCTCCCATTACTAATTTAAATTAAAATTTAATGGCCCTTTTTACTATGGCAACCTTATCCTTTTCAAAATGCATTTCATTTCCGTTATCACTGATTACGATCCTGTCATCAATCAATCCCACAAGTTCACCTTCAAACAGCTTTTTGCCGTCTATGGGCTGGAAAACCTTAACTTCAACCAATTCGCCCTTATACTTAATAAAGTCCCTCTCGGTTTTCAATGGTCTTTCAAGACCCGGCGAGGAAACTTCCAAATAATAACTTTGTTCTATGGGATCTTTCCTGTCAAGTATTTCACTCATTTGTTCGCTGACGGCCTGGCAATCATCAATGCTTATCCCGCCCGGCTTGTCAATGTATATTCTCAGGTACCAGTTGGCACCCTCTTTAATAAATTCAACATCCACCAATTCATAATTCAACGCTTCAACCACAGGTGCCGCAAGTTCCATAATATCCTGCTGTACATTTCTTTTCATTATTTATTCGTCCTCCAGTAAGTCAGGGTTTAAAACCGGACGGTATAATATTATATGCGGAGAAAAAAATTACACGCATCATAACAAAAGTGGCAATGCCACACAAAAACTTAGGCACAAAATGTGCCTTTAAAAAAGTCAAACTAATTGACTTTTGAGTAATATACGTCAATCCGGTAACTGCACATCATATTATCATAACCAGAAACCTGTCAGATAAACAACAAAGAGTGGGATTTCCCACTCTTGGCAGTCAAGTCTATTAAACCTCTATCCTTGTGTATTATACCATTATTATTTCAACTTATCAACAATTTATTACCATTTTGAACAAAGACTTTAAAAAATTTTTTAAAAGGGAAACTTTTAGAATAAACATAACTGATTGCTTTCAGGCATTCCCTTCAGGCAGTTGTTTCTTTCAAGTATCTCTATTACCGATTTGCTTATCTTTGCTTTTGTCCTCAGCTCATCAATAGAGAGGAATTCCCCTTCTTTCCTGGCTTCCACAATATTTAGCGCAGCAGCCCCTCCCAGACCCTGGAGTGCATTAAGCGGCGGTCTTATTCCGCCCTCCTCTATTTTGAATTTCTTTGCTTCCGACGAATACAAATCTATTGGAAGGAACTTGAGACCTCTGGCATACATCTCATTTGCAACCTCAAGTATGGTCAATACGTTCTTTTCCTTCGTACTGATATTATTTCCCTTCATCTCATATTCCCTGATCTTATTTTTTACCTTGTCCCGTCCCTGAGCCATCATTTCGGCATCAAAGTCGTCGGCTCTTACGGTAAAATATGTAGCATAGAAGGCTTCCGGATAATAAACCTTGAACCAGGCAATTCGGAAGGCCATCATGACATAGGCTGCCGCATGGGCCTTCGGGAACATGTATTTAATGGTTTTACATGACTTTATATACCAGTCGGGAACATTATTCTCCTTCATTACAGCTTCATATTCCTCCTTGACGCCTTTTCCTTTTCTGACGTCCTCCATTATTTTAAAAGCTGTTTTCGGAGGCAGCCCGGCATGCATCAGGTAAATCATAATATCGTCACGGCAGCATATGCTCTTGGACAGTGTCGTTATACCGTCTCTGATCAGATCCTGTGCATTGTTGAGCCAAACATCGGTGCCGTGGGAAAGTCCTGATATCCTGATAAGCTCAGAGAACGTCTTTGGCTTTGTATCCACCAGCATTTGCCTTACAAATTTAGTTCCGAATTCAGGTATGGCATAGGTTCCCGTTTCACTGCCGATATCCTCGGGTGTGACCCCCAGAGCCTCGGTACTGCTGAAAAGGCTCATGGTTTTTTCCTCTCCGATTGTAATGGTTGTGGCATCGATCCCGGTCAGATCCTCCAGCATCCTTATGACGGTGGGATCGTCGTGTCCAAGTATATCAAGCTTGAGTATGCTTCCATGCAGGAAGTGATAGTCAAAGTGTGTTGTCACTATTTCAGAGCTTGTGTCATCGGCCGGCCTCTGGATCGGAGAAAAATCAAATATCTCCTTGTCCTTGGGAACTATCATTATACCTCCCGGATGCTGGCCGGTAGTTTTCTTTATACCCGTACAGCCTTTAACCAGCCTGTTTATTTCTGCATTCGTTACAATGATTCCCCTTTCGTCAAGATAATTCTTGACATAACCATACGCAGTCTTCTCTGCAACCGATGCAATTGTACCGGCTCTGAAAACATAGCCCTCCCCAAAGAGTTCTTCGGTATATTTATGGGCTACCGGCTGATAATCTCCCGAGAAGTTCAAATCTATATCGGGCTCCTTGTCTCCGTCGAAGCCCAGGAAGGTTTCAAAGGGGATGTCATAGCCGTCTTTTTTAAGTTTATTGCCGCATTTGGGGCAGGTCTTGTCAGGCATATCAAACCCGCAGTCATATGAACCGTCAAGTATGAATTCGGAGTGCTTGCACTTCTCACATATATAATGGGGCTGAAGTGAATTAACCTCGGTTATACCCGACATGTTCGCAACAAAGGAGGAGCCGACCGAACCTCTGGAGCCCACAAGATATCCGTCGCCCACAGACTTGGAAACAAGTTTCTGGGCAATCAGGTACATAACCGCAAAGCCGTTTTTGATTATGGAATTGAGCTCCTTTTCCAATCTCTGCCGGACTACCTCGGGCAGCTCCTCCCCATATATCTCTCTTGCCTTGTTCATGGCCATTTCTTCAATATCATGTTCAGCGCCTTCAATTTTAGGAGGATATGTGCCTTCAAGCACCGGCGCAATATTTTCAATCAAATCGGCAATGTGGTTTGTATTGTCTATGACAACCTCACGGGCTTTTTCAGGGCCGAGATAATCAAACTCCTCCAACATTTCGTCGGTTGTTCTGAAATACAGCGGTGCCTGATCATCCGCGTCCGTGAAGCCCTGTCCCGACATGAGTATCCTTCTGAAAACTTCATCGCGGGGATCCATAAAATGCACGTCGCAGGTGGCCACAACCGGCTTTTGGTATCTTTCCCCCAGCTTTATTATTCTTTTGTTTATTTTTATGAGTTCCTCCTGTGAATCCACCTTCCCGTTATTAACAAGGAACTTGTTATTCCCCAGGGGCTGTATTTCAAGATAATCATAAAATCTTACGATCTGAGAAATATCCTCATCGCTCCTGTTGTTGAGAATTGCCCTGTACAGCTCTCCCGCCTCACAGGCGCTTCCCAGGATCAGTCCCTCTCTGTATTCCATCAGCAGCTTCTTGGGTACTCTGGGCTTTTTGTAAAAATACTTCAAATGGGACTGTGAAACTATTTTATACAGATTTTTAAGCCCTACCGAGTTCTTTACCAGGATTATGGCATGGTATGAGCTGCCCTTCACATTCACTTTGTAATCAAAGGCATTTTCAATATCCTTAATGGTTTTGCAGCCCTTTTCCTTCAACTCTTTCATACAGTGCAGAAATATTTTGGCAGTAGCCATGGAATCATCCACCGCTCTGTGATGGTTTTCCAGTTCTATCCCCAAATGCTTTGCCACCAGGTTGAGCTTGTGCTTTCCAAGCTCGGGAAACATCTTTCTGCACAGCTCCAGTGTGTCTATATAAGGATTTTTAATATTTTCTCCCATTACCCTTGCGCTCTGCCTGATAAAGCCAACATCGAAATTGGCATTATGTGCTACCAGCACAGTTCCCTGAATAAATTTCATAAAATCGGTGAGAACCTGCTCTATGGGCGGCGCTTCACTGACCATCTCATCTGTGATACCCGTCAGTTTGACTATAAAGCTTGGAATAGGTATGCCGGGGTTAACAAATGCGCTGAACCTGTCGACAATTTCTCCTGCCTTGACTTTTACCGCACCGATTTCGGTTATTCTGTCCTGGTGGGAATTAAGTCCAGTGGTTTCTATGTCAAAAACAACAAATTCGTCGTCCAGGGAGTGTGAATCAGGATTATAGACAATTGGAACATTGTCATCCAGCAGGTAGCATTCCAGCCCATAAATAACCTTTATGCCAAACTTCTTGGACGCCCCGTAGGCATCGGGATAAGCCTGGCAGACTCCGTGATCGGTGATGGCAATGGCCTTGTGGCCCCATTGGGCCGCTCTTTTTACAAGCTCCTTGACTGGAGTTACACCATCCATGGAGCTCATTTGAGTATGCAAATGCAGCTCGACCCTTTTGGTTTCAGCCTCGTCATGTCGTATTTCCTTCTCAGTCTCCACAATGTCAAAAGCCATTACGGCCAGTTCCTTTGAGAACTTGTCATACTGGGCGTCTCCCCTTATTCTGAGGCACGCGCCTTCCACAATGCGCTCTGATATATTTGCAAAATCCTTCTTTTCAACAAACATTTTAACTGTTACAGAGCTGGTGTAGTCTGTAATGTCAAATATATATATGAATTTTCCGCCCCTGATCTCCCTGAATTCAGTTCTGAAAACCTCTCCTGCTATAGCAACTTTTCCGGAATCGGGAGTCACCTCTGAAATCCTCATAATACTGTCGGTAAAAGGCTTCCCGGTAATTATCCCCCTGGTTGCTCCCTCACCGGGGTTTGAACCTCTGTTTTCCTGGTAATTCTGCTTTGGTTTTGTCTCTGAAGGCGCCGTCGCCGTCATGGCAGAACTTACAACCCTGGCCTCATTCTTTTCCTTCTCTGCAACATACTCTTCAAGTATGCTGGAATCAACCTCCAGGTCGCTGAACTCCACCTTTATCCTTTTTGAAAGAGTATCTTCCATGTACTGCTCGATTATTGAATGGCAGTTCTGTGATTTAAGAATCTGGGAACCTTTGGTAGCCAGTTTGATATGTACTTTTCCATCTGCAAATTCACAGGTACTGCCGGTAAGTATTCCTCTGCAAACCGCGACTTTCCGGTTCAGCATCAGTACCAGCTCGTCCCACATTTTCTCCAGAAATTCTTCAATGCAGCATTCACCGGTACATTTAACCTTTATGCTGATATTATTGGCTCCAAGCCTGTCTGCCAGATGTTCCTCCAGCCTGGCTACCAGGCCGGGACCTATCAAGCCGGAACTGGAAGTGTATATTTCCAGTCTGTTGGACTTGATGAACACGCTCATCCTGTCCACATTTAAATCCCTGAAAACAGAAAATTCCCCGTTAAACTCCACTGCCCCAGGGAATAAATCACCAAATAACTTATTTGAATTAACTGAACCCTCCATTTGTAAGACCCCATTTATCTAATCTTTTTTAAAAAACAATATATATTATTTTCCGATATATTGTAATCCGTATATGAATTTAGACGTTACAGACTACTAATATATTTTAACATAATTAAACCGACTTTTCTCTTTCATAAATTAAGATATTTATGTCAACCTCTGTGGAAAGCCTGTCCATTTTCTTTATATTTTCAATATCTGCATGGCGGCTGTAGGGTGTCATGGTAAAAAGATTCAATATATCCCGTTTATCCTCCAGGTGGATCTCATAGCAAATATTTGTCTCCTCCAGGAGTTTAAAGCCTTCCCTTACGGTTCCCTTCTGTCCGATAACCTCCGGGGCTTCATACATGGTCTTTTTCAAACCGTAGAGATGCCGCGCACCCGGTACTGCCACCGCAAGCTTTCCCGAAGTTCTGAGAATCCGCCTGAATTCCTTCTCATCCCTGGGGGCAAATATACAGAATATATAATCCACCGAATTATTCAAAATGGGAATGTGATAATTGCTGGCAACCGCAAAGTGAATGCTCCTGTCCCTGCCTGCCGCATAATTTATTGCATCCCTTGACACATCAGTGCCGTAATAGCTTATTTCCTGTTGGCTGTACCGGCTCTTAAGCACAGCTTTCAGCCTGCTTATGTAGTAGCCCTCTCCGCAGCCCGCATCATACAGGTTGATGTTCCTGTCGGCCTCGTTCTTTGATAATTCAACCCTTGAGAGGTCTACAAGAGAATTTAACTTATCTGAAAATTTCTGATAGTAGCCCTTATCAAGAAAATCTCTTCTGCTTTGAAGCATTTCCTTGCTGTCCCCCGGATTTCCGGCCCCCGTATGGCCAGGGAGCAGCAGGTTCACATAGCCCTTCCTGGAAATATCAAAACTATGCCCGTTGGGACAAAAATATTGTTTCTCACCCTGCCTCAGAGCCCTCAGACAATTGGGGCACCTGAATATTGTTTTGTTCATAATTTGTTTATTTCCTTTATCAACTCTTCAACTGCATTTTCCTGCGGTATTTTTTTTACTATCCGTCCCTTTTTAAAAAGGAGAACTTCATTTGTTCCGCCTGCAATACCGATATCAGCATCCCTGGCTTCCCCCGGTCCGTTTACCGCACAGCCCATTATGGCAACCTTTATGTCCCTGTTCAGCCTGTCCAGTACCGGCTCGATTTCATTGACTATCCCAATGAGGTCTATTTTCGTTCTTCCGCAGGTAGGGCAGGAAACTACCTCTATACCTTCTTTGAGCAGGCCCAGGGACTTAAGTATCTGCTTTCCTGCTCTTATCTCCTCAACAGGGTCTCCCGTCAGCGAAACTCTGATGGTATCACCTATGCCTTCGGCCAGCAGGCAGCCTATGCCCACCGATGATTTGATGGTGCCCTTGTAAACAGTTCCTGCCTCGGTTACGCCCACGTGCAGAGGGTACGCCGTTTTCCCGGAAAGAAGTCTGTAGGCCGCAATGGTCATGGGAACGCTGGAAGCCTTAATGGATATTACTATATCGCCAAAGTCGGCGGCTTCAAGCATTGCGGCATGGCTCAAGGCACTTTCCACCATTCCTTCGGGTGTGACACCGCCGTATTTTTCGAGGATACTCTTTTCCACCGAGCCTGAGTTTACTCCGATCCGTATGGGTATCTGACGTTCCTTTGCCATATCCGCCACTGTTTTTACCCTGTCCTGCCCGCCTATATTGCCCGGATTCAGACGGATCTTGTCCACACCGTTTTTCATGCACTCCAGAGCCAGTCTGTAATCAAAGTGAATATCGGCAACCAGCGGTATTGAGATGGCTTTTTTTATCTCTTTTACAGCCTCTGCCGACTGGCTGTCTGGAACTGCAACCCTGACAATGCTGCAGCCTTCCTCCTCCAGTCTTTTTATCTGTTCCACCGTGGACTTTACATCTCTTGTATCGGTATTTGTCATGGATTGAACAGAAATAGGAGAATCTCCTCCTAAGAAGATATCTCCCACTTTTATTTTCTTTGTCTGTTTTCTCTGTATATAATTCTCCACAGCCGTCAACCTTCCTGTAATTATTGGTCTCCAATGGTCTGCACTAACCTTTTCCGATCCTCAGTATATCGTTGAAGGTAGCATATAACATGAGCATTATCAGAATTACCATACCAACCATGGTGATTAACGCTTCCTTTTCGGGATTGAGAGGCTTCTTTCTGATTCCTTCAATGAGCAGCAGTACAAGCTTGCTGCCGTCGAGAGCGGGGAACGGAATAAGATTTACCAGCCCCAGGTTTATACTAATCATGGTTGTAATAGACAAAAGTCTGATTACGGTTTCTTTGAGCGACTGGCTTTCTGCCACCTCATTGCTGATTGTAGTGGTAATACCCACCGGACCCATGAGTTCGCTTGCAGGAACCGTCCCTGTAAACAACCAGCCAAGGGAATAATATATTGACCTGGAAATGAATATGTTGTATTTCGCAGCTTCTTTTATTGTACTGCCGATACTGCCCTTTTCATGGACAAAATCAAGTATACCGATAGCGTAATATTCGGGATTTTTGCTTTTCAGGGGAACTACCGGCTTTAATTTCTGAAGCTCTCCTGCCCTCTCAACAAGTATATTCACATTTTTATCCTGATTCTGCTGCAGTATATCACGTATGTCTTTTCTTGTCCTTATATCGGCTCCGTTAATTTCAACTATCCTGTCATTTACCTTGAGCCCGGCCTTTATTGCAGGAGAATTGTCCGAAACAGCTTTAACTACATTTGAATCGGGCCCTTCAAGTTCATCCTGCAGGGGTGTGAAACCAAGTATAAAATTTTCTCTTTCGGGTGTCAGCTCAACTGTCTTTGATACGCCATTTCTCTCATATTGCAGTGTTATACTTTCGTTTGTAAGCGGGTAGGAAAATATTCCCAGGTCATTTACATTAAAAAGGGTTTTTCCGTTATACTTCTGAAGTTTGTCTCCAACCCGAAGGTCATACTTTTCTGCCGCCGAACCGGGTACAATATCCTTTATCTGTGTGGTAAAATAACCTGTCTGGGATATTATTATAAAGGCAAATACAAGTGCCGTAAGGATATTCATCAACGGCCCTGCAGCAATAATAGCAGCTCTCACGCCTATAGGCTTTTTATTATAAGCCCTGTCATCCTCCGAAGCTTCCTCCTCGCCCTCCATCTTGACGTAGCCGCCAAGGGGTATAAGCCTTAATGAATAAAGGGTTTCACCTTTCTGAAAGGAAAACAGCTTGGGCCCCATAAAAAGCGAAAACTCATTTACCCTTACCTTGAAAGCCTTTGCCACCATAAAATGGCCAAGTTCATGAATTATTATCAAAAAGCTCAGAGCTAATATTGCCAGTACAATTCCCATAGATTCCTCCGTTTGTTTTGTTTTTCAAGACTTGTTTCCTTAACCGTTTACTGCTTTTTCAGCCTGTGTTCTGGCCCAGTTGTCTACTTCTATTATATCATCCAGGCCTGGACAAATATTCACCTTATGTAACATCATTATCTTTTCAATTATTTCCGGAATAGCTGTAAAAGCTATTCTATTGTTTAAAAATGCCGACACGGCTGCTTCATTGGCCGCATTCATCGCGGCAGTCATTGTCCCGCCCGTTGACATGGCATCATACGCCAGCTGGAGACACCTGAAGGTTTTTGTATCAGGCTCTTCAAAGGTTAGCTGGGAACATTTCAAGAAATCCAGCCTTGAGAAATTATTCCCGCACCTGTCTGGATATGTGAGAGCCAGCTGAATAGGTATGCGCATATCGGGTGAACCCAGCTGCGCCATAACCGATCCGTCAACATATTCAACCATGGAGTGTATGATGCTCTGAGGGTGCACCAGCACCTGTATTTTATCCAGTTCCCTGCCAAAAAGCCATTTTGCTTCTATTACTTCCAGCCCTTTGTTCATTAGTGTCGCAGAGTCAACGGTTATTTTGCTCCCCATGCTCCAATTGGGATGTTTCAGGGCCTGTGCAGGGGTAATATCCCTAAGCTCCTCAAGCGTTCTGCCTCTGAAAGGCCCGCCCGAAGCAGTAATGATTATTTTCTCAACCTGTCTGTCGCTGTTGCCCATAAGACACTGGTAAATAGCCGAGTGCTCGCTGTCCACAGGGAATATTGCCACTCCCTGCTTTTTAGCCTCCTCCATAACCAATTGGCCGGCCGTTACAAGGGTTTCCTTGTTGGCCAATGCGATATTTTTTCTGTTTTTTATCGCATGCATAGTCGGAATAAGGCCGGCAGTGCCAACCACCGACGTCACCACAGTATCCGCCTCCTGTACTTCCACCACGCCAAGCATTCCTTCAAGGCCCGACAAAACCTGCACCTTCATACCCGCCAGCCTGGCTTTCAGTTCTGAGGCAAGCTCCCTGCTCCCAACCGAAACCAGCCGGGGTTTGAACTCATGAACCTGCTTTTCAAGTAAATCTATATTTGAATTTGCAGACATTGCTGCAACTTTTATTCCAAGATTTCTGGCAACATCCAATGTCTGTACACCTATAGAACCGGTCGATCCTATAATTGAAATTATCTTTGCCATTTAACCTCCACATCCCCAATGGAACAACAATATTAGGTCTTTCAGCCTTTAAAGAAAAGTACTGGTAGTCTGTAACATCTAAAACGTATATTGTCCGGCGAGGAAAATTTTTTCAGGACAAGGCGGAGAAGGGCGGAATAATCGCTTTATTCCAACGAAGTACTGCGAAGCAGTGCTTTTCGACAACGCAGTTCTGGGGAAATTTAACCGTCGGCAATGTATGAATTTAGATGTTACAGACTACTATTACATAATAAACTACCGGAGCAACGAACAATATACTGTCAAACCTGTCCAGAACTCCGCCGTGACCTGGCATGATACTGCCGTAATCCTTCACGTTCACATATCTCTTGACAGCAGATGCCGACCAGTCACCGATCTGGGAAATTACACCGCAGAACAGTCCCAGCAATACAAGTGCAGCCGTGGAAAGCTCAAGTCCAAAAAAGGACCTGGATATAAGTCCGAAGACGAACATCAGCGCCACACAGCCTAGAATGCCTCCGATTGCACCTGCCATGGTCTTATTCTTACTTATCTCGGGTACGATCTTTCTTTTCCCGAATAATCTTCCAAAGGTATATGCCATGGTGTCGGTGCCCCATGCTCCTATGAATATGAGCCAAATCAGCAGAATTCCAAAATCCATCTTCCTTATCAGAATCAAAAAGCTCATAAGGAAAGGCACATAGGCAATACCAAAGGCAGTTACACAGGCATCTATTATATTATATCTTTTATGCCCGAAAACAATAAAAGCCATACTTAAAAATATAACAACACAAACAGAAATTCCGGTCAAAATTCCCAGATCAAGTCTGTACCAACCTGTTTCCTCCAGCCCCAGCAATAAAAGCGGAATTATTGACAGGTAGCCCACCGGCTTTATGGGATGAATATTTTTCAGCTTGGCTGCAGAATTGTAAAACTCATACAACCCTATTGCTGCAATTATACTTACTACAACTCCCAATACGATAGATCCCAGATATAAAACTGCTATGAGCAGGATAAGTCCTACCAATGCACTGATAACTCTTGTTTTTAACATTATGCCTCCATGATTCCAACAGCACCCGGCTTTAATACGTCAGGACCGTTTGGGTTATTAAATCCGGCGTTATTGCTCCAGTCCGCCAAATCTTCTGTTTCTTTTTTCATAAGCTCTTATTGCTTCTGCAATATGGCTTCCGTTCACATCAGGCCATAATTCATTTATAAACCAGAATTCAGTATATGCACACTGCCATAAAAGAAAATTGCTTATCCTCTGTTCACCGCTGGTTCTGATAAGCAGATCCGGTTCTGGAATTCCGGCAGTATACAGGCAGCTTTCAAATTGTTTTTCATCTATTTCATCTATTTTTAAATTACCCGATTTAACCTTGACTGCAATTTCCTTGACTGCATGCAGCAGTTCAAGCCTTCCTCCATAATTAAGGCAAATATTTAAATTAAGGCCGTTATTAATGCCGGTCAGCTTTTCCACTCTGATAATTTCCTTCTGAAGTTCTTCCGGAAGACCTTTTACATCTCCTATTACCTTTATTTTTACATTGCTGCCGTCAAGTTCCTTTTCCGCATTCCGCAGGAACTCCACAAGCAGACTCATGAGGGCATCCACTTCACTTTTGGGACGCTTCCAGTTCTCTGTGGAAAAAGCGTATACCGTCAGATATTTTACGCCTGCCTCTGAACAATATATGACAACCTTTTTCAAAGCCATGGACCCTTCCCTGTGACCTACATTTCTGGGCAGACCCCTTTTCTTTGCCCATCTTCCGTTTCCGTCGGGGATAATGGCTATGTGCTTCGGAATTGAAGCAAACTCCTGCTTAACGTCTTTTTTTCGTCCCAACAACCGGGCAACACTGTCCCAAATACCCACACCGACCTCCATCTTCGTACACAGGCGTACCAAAGTACGCACAATAAAACAAATAGTATTTAAAATACCTGTATGTAAACTCTGTCCATATCCCGGCCGCTTTTAAAATAACCCCTCATTTAGAGGGGTTTGCATACCAGAATATTCAATTTATTTTCCGAAGTATTGACACGAAGTACCCGGAAAGAATCATCGTATTCCAAAATCTCCATTTTGGGAGGAGATGTAATTGTAATTTCCCCGATTTCAAAGCCTTCCTCCCGGGCCAGCTTAAAGGCATCTCCAAGCGTATACCCTATTAGCCGGTTCATACTTCCATTATTTCCTTATCTTTTGCTTCTACTATACGATCTATTTCGGCAATAAATTTATCGGTGAGATTTTGAATGTCCTTTTCAGCATCCTTTAAATCATCCTCGGTAATTTCACTGCTCTTCTTCTTGGCCTTCATATGCTCTATGGAATCTCTTCTTATAGCTCTGATGGCAACCTTGGCTTCTTCGCCTTCCTTTTTAACCGATTTGGTTAATTCCTTACGCCTCTCCTCTGTGAGGGCCGGGAAAACAAGACGGAGCATCTTTCCGTCATTATTGGGATTAATGCCGATATCAGATTTTTGAATTTCCTTCTCTATATCTTTAAGGAGCTTTGCTTCCCATGGCTGTATCAGAATAACTCTTGCTTCCGGTACTGACACAGTTGCAACCTGTTGAATAGGTGTTGGCGCGCCGTAATAATCAATGGTAATTTTATCAAGTATCTGGGGATTTGCTCTTCCTGCTCGGATGCCTGCAAGATTGTCCTTTAATACATTTATGGTCTTCTTCATCTTTTCTTCAATAGGTTTATAAAGCTCTTTATCCATAATACTCCTCCTAAAAAAATTTGTTGCCAATAAATAAAGATTATCTTCCTGAATATTCCCAGGAATAATTTATACATTCCCTATATATAATACAATTAATCACAAAGGATTTCAATATATTGTAGTACCAATCTCTTCACCCTTGACCGCCCTGATGATATTATCAGGATCATTCAATCCGAATACAAGCGTAGGTATTCCGTTATCCTTACAGAAGGAAGCTGCTGTCAAATCAATGGCACACAGATTTTTATTGAGATATTCCTGATAGCTGAGTTTGTTGTATTTAACGGCATCGGGATTTTTTGAAGGATCGGAATCATATATCCCATCAACATTTTTAGCCATAAGTATGGCTTGAGCATCAATTTCAGCCGCTCTGAGAGCTGCTGCCGTATCAGTTGAAAAATAAGGATTACCCATGCCGCAGGCAAATATTACGATTCTCTTCTTTTCCAGATGTCTTACGGCCTTTCTTCTTACATAGGGTTCGGCTATCTGTCTCATTTCAATGGCAGTCTGGACTCTCACCTGAATTCCCCTCGACTCAAGTGCATCCTGGAGCCCCAGTGAATTTATAACTGTTGCAAGCATCCCCATGTGGTCCGCTGTGGTCCTGTCCATGCCCTTACCGCTTCTGCCTCTCCAGAAGTTACCTCCGCCCACTACGATGGCAATTTCCACTCCCAGATTGTGTACTGCAAGAATTCTGTCGCATATTTCGTTAACAGTGTTGGTATCAATTCCATTGCCTTTTTCACCGGATAAAGCCTCTCCACTGATCTTCAACATTATTCTTCGATATTTTATTTCCGACATGGTTTTCCTCCGTTAGATAAATATATTATTTTTCCAAAAAAGGCCCTAATAAAAGGAACATACAAGCATATGTTCCAAAAGGGGCTGCCACAAAACAAACAGTTTATTTTGTTTTGCAACAGCCCCCTTTATTATTAACCGCCTATTTGTTTCATTACTTCATCAGCGAAGTTTTCTTCTTTCTTTTCTATACCTTCGCCTCTTTCAAATCTAACAAATCTTCTAACAGTGATATTTTCACCAATATGAGCTATTTTTTCCTTGATCAGCTGATCGACTGTAATATCAGGATCCTTAATGAAGGCCTGTTCCATCAAACATTTTTCACCGTAGTATTTATCGATTCTGCCTTCAACCATTTTATCAATGATTTTTTCAGGCTTTCCTTCGTTCCTGGCCTGTGCTCTTAAAATTTCCTTTTCAGCTTCCAATACCGAAGCAGGTACTTCTTCTCTTCTTACGAATTCAGGTTTGCTTGCAGCTATCTGCATTGCAATATCCTTGACCAATTGTTTGAATTCTTCATTCTTTGCAGCAAAGTCGGTTTCAATGTTTACTTCAACGAGAACACCAATTCTTCCGCCGCCATGTATATAAGATTCAACCAAGCCCTCAGCAGCAATTCTTCCCGCTTTGCTGGCGGCTTTGGCTATACCCTTTTCTCTCAAATACTCAACTGCCTTATCGGCATCGCCGTTTGTTTCTGTGAGTGCCTTTTTGCAGTCCATCATTCCGGCTCCGGTTCTTTCACGGAGCTGTCTTACCATTTCTGCAGTAATCATTTTTATCTCCATTTCCGACATAGGCCAATTGAATTACCCCATGTCATAAATGGGATAAACAATAATTTATCGCCTGTGCCATTAATTATTTAGTAATAGAATAATATACCCGAATAAAATATTAAGTTCATTATCGATTAAGACTAATTACCAGATTGTGTATTAAACACAATCCGGCAATATATCATTTCATACTAAATTATTCAGCAGCAGCTTCTACAACTTCCACAGCTTCAACTGTTTCAACAGCCTCAGGTGAAAGTTGTTCACCCTGACGGCCTTCGATAATAGCATCGGCTATTTTTGCTGCAATGAGCTTAACAGCTCTTATAGCATCGTCATTACCCGGAATTACGAAATCAACCTCATCAGGATCACAGTTTGTATCAACTATGGCTACAACCGGAATACCGAGCTTTTTGGCTTCAAGGATAGCATTTCTTTCCTTGCGTGGGTCAACAACGAACATTGCTCCCGGAATCTTCTTCATGTTCTTGATTCCGCCAAGGTTCTTTTCGAGATCTTCCATTTCCTTCTTAAGCTTGATAACTTCTTTCTTGGGAAGAACTTCAAAAGTTCCGTCTGCTTCCATAGCATTCAATTGGTTCAATCTGTCTATTCTCTTGCGAATAGTTTTGAAGTTGGTGAGCATACCGCCCAGCCATCTGTTGTTCACAAAGAACTGTCCGCTTCTGTCGGCTTCTTCCTTAATGGAATCCTGAGCCTGCTTTTTAGTTCCTACAAAGAGAACATCCTGTCCGTTCATTGCCACTTCTCTTATGAAGAAGTATGCGTCATCCACTTTCTTTACTGTTTTCTGAAGGTCAATGATGTAAATACCATTACGTTCTGTAAAGATGTATTCTGCCATCTTCGGGTTCCATCTTCTTGTTTGGTGACCGAAGTGGACACCTGCCTCCAAAAGTTGTTTCATTGAAATAACTGCCATATTAAAACACCTCCGTTAAAGTTAATACCTCCGCATCCCATGTTATCGTACAACTTAAATATTGACGATTTTATCATTTTACCGACACTTTAACAATTCAAGATGCGTGTGTATTTTTCCGCTAGCTAGTATACCACATAGTATGAAATTTATCAATCATTAAATATTAAAAGAAATATTAAAAATTTTGTTCCTGCCTATTCGGTTACAGTCTGGTCAGTCCGGGCCGGAATATATTTCTCATATTTCCGGCTGAGCACCCTGGCGTAAAAAGGCACCCCTCTTGTAACCCAGTCAAAGCACCAGGCAATCCATATACCCATAATTCCCAGGCTGGTGTACTTCACCAGCAGATATCCCAGCAGAACTCTTACAAGCCACATGCTCAGTATTGATACCACAGTCACATACACAACATCGCCGGTACTTCTGAGACAAGCCGGTATAATAAAGGCGGCAGGCCAGAATATAGGTATGCAGGCCAGAGTCAGATAGGTTATGTGCAGTGCCATGGTCAACACATCATCAGCAGGCTGATAAAGTTTGAGGATATGGGACGAAAATGGCAGGAAAAGCAGTGAAACCCCACCAAGTAAAATCATTGCATATAATGTGAGCCTGTTGATCATTTTCTTAAGTTCCTGCTTGTCGCCTGCTCCCGCATAGTAGCCTATTATGCTGACAGCAACTATGGAAACGGCACCTCCGGGAATGTTTATAATTGAATTCAGCGAACCTGCAATACTGTTGGCCGCAAGGGAAGCCGTTCCAAGGGACGCCACAATTGCCTGAACCAGCAGCTTGCCTCCGTTAAACACAAGACTGTCCAGGCCCGCAGGAACCCCTATATATAAAACAGGCTTCATTATGTTGAAGGATACCTTGAAGGAAGCCGACCTGATATGTATTTTGGGGCTCCCCAGCAAATGGAAGAGCAATACCACCGCACCCACAAGTCTGGCCGAAATCAGGCCCAGGCCTGCGCCCAGCACTCCCAGGTCAAGCTTGAAGATACATATGGCTCCCACGCCGAGATTTACAAGGTTGGAAATAACTATTGACGTCATTGAAGCAATAAAATTATTATTGGCACGCAATACACCTGTAAAAACATTAAATAGTCCCAACAGGGGATATGATATTGCTGAGCAGACCAGATATGTCCAGGCCGCCGATTTTACAACCGGTTCGGCTCCTCCGAACATGAATCCAATGATTTGCTGTCCGAAAACAAAGAGTCCCAAGCCTGTCAAAGCAGAGAGTAAAAAAACCGATACGATTGATTGCGCTGCCGTATTTGAAGCCTTTTCCTGGTTGCCCGCACCCAGATGCTGTGCAATTACTACTGTCGCTCCCGTTGCTACCGAAAGAAACAGATTCATTGCGACAAAGTTGATGGAATCCACGATACCCACGGCTGATACTGCAAAAGCTCCAAGTCCGCTTACCATCATGGTGTTGACAACCCCTATAGCTGTGGAAAGAAACTGCTCAACAAATGCAGGAAAGAAGAGACGCATCAGTTCTTTTTTAGAAAACAATTATATCACGGCCTTTAATATAAAATTGCATAAACTAGTGTGTAAATAAAATTTTGTATAATGTATAAATTTTTATGCATTTTATAATTGTAAATCTATAGAAGAATAACCTCAACCGATGAATACCTGTCTACCGGCTGTTATATTGTGAAATCCTTCAAAATGCTGACATTTATTAAAGATTCCAAAGTATTTAACCACCTTCGAAAGAGTACGGCAAATATTAACCCTCAACATTTTCTGGACAATAACGCTTTATTTTTTTTGTTGTGGTTTTAATAAATTCACTTTCACGCAGCGTAAATTTCCTTATGCGCCTGTATATGGGCAGATCTTTATTTATACTTTTTACAATCTCATTAAACAGCTTCAGCAGTTCATCCTTCGTCAGACTTACTCCCTTGAACTTTTCCTTTATATATTCAAGGTTTGGCAATATATGCGCATGAATATGCGTTTCTCCTGTTGTCCGGTCAATTTCACCCGAAACAAGGGATTCCTGTACACAGGGATTCTTGTTTATGGAAGCTTCCAATTCCTCTGGGTATACATTTTTACCGTTATTTGTAATAATGATATTTTTACTTCTTCCGGTTATATATACATAACCGGACTTGTCCACCATTCCGAGATCACCGGTATGGAACCAGCCATTAATAAGATTTCTGCCGGTTTCTTCCTCATCCTTGTAATAGCCCAGCATAACATTTTCACCTTTTACAAGGATTTCACCCACACCATTTTCATCAGGATTGTTTATTTTAACTTCCACACCCGGCAAGGCTTTACCCACACTGCTGTCCCTGTACTCATGATCCCTGTTTCCCGTGACCAGAGGAGCACATTCGGTCAGACCATACCCCTGTAAAACCTTTATACCCATACGTCTGAATCCTTTGGAAACAGAGGGGTCTATTGCCGCGGCACCGGTCAATATGAGCCTCAGCCTTCCTCCTACGTTGTCATGCACCTGCTTGAATACCCTATTGGCAATGTCAATACGGAAGAGATGATTTAATATGGCTGTTATAATTAAAGCCAGCTTGAGCTTCAACCTGCCGAATTTTTGTTTTCCAGCCTGGGTCCATATCTTCTTATAGAGATTTTCCAGTATCAAGGGCACGACTACAAGAACTGTAGGCTTCATTTCCTTCAAATTCCTGGCTATATGCTTTAAACCTTCATTGAAGGATATTGTGGCTCCCGAATAAATAAAGGCCAGAAACCCGATAGTGCATTCATAGGTGTGATGCATGGGAAGAATGGACAAAGAAGTATCATTTGTATCAACCAGAACGGTTGAACGTACTGAAACCACATTTGAACAAATATTTCTGTGACTCAGCATCACTCCCTTGGCAAGTCCGGTGGTCCCGGAGGTGAACAGCAGCACTGCCAGGGCATCCATGTCTATTTCCGAGTCAACATAATCAAGATTGCCTGAAGCTAAAAGTTCTTTTCCCCTCTCAACAAGACTTTTAAAGGACAAATAAAAATCACTGTCCTGGCTTTCATCCATGTTTATAAAATATTTTACAGACGGTACCGTGGTTGAAAGCTTTTTCATGCTGTCGTTATGCTTGCCGGAGTATATGATGGCATCGGCATTACATCTGCCGAGAATATTATTTATTTCAGAAACGTGCAGCTCTCTGTCTATTGGAACGACAATACCGGTTCCATTTGTAACAGCCAGATATGACACACACCATTCATACCTGTTTTCTCCAATAACCGCTATGCATTTGTCCTTGAGACCAAGCTCCAGCAATGCAGTACCCAATGCGTCAACATCGGTTTTAAACCGGGAATAGCTGATATTCTCATTAACCCCTCTGTTATTTACAATAAACGCAGCCTTGTTTCCATACAGAAAAGTGCTTTGATTTAACATATCTTTCAAATTTACCACAGTTCTTACATTATATAGTGCCTGTTTTCCCATGTTTACACCTCATATATTCAGGTTAAGAGTATCAATATAAATGAACTATAGCATACTAAAATATATCAGGCAATTAAACTTTGAAATTTATTTTATTGCTGCCAAACGGCCTGCAATTTTTACTTGTTTAAAAATCGCAGGCCGTCAGAAATTAACTAATTATCTTTTTGTATCAGTATTACTTTTCCGGTAATTCTACCCACCTCATCCCTGGTGAATTGGACAACGTATTTTTTGCCTTCCTTTTCGGTCACAAACAGATTTTTTGAAATACCATTCTGCCCTTTTTCAAAAAAAGAATCCACACCGCCTTTAAGTTCTTCCTCAAGTTTCTTTTCCTGTAAATTTCTGCTTTTAATGCCGGAATCAGCTGAACATTAGTTTCTTTAAGTTTTATTGTATTAAAGCACAGGCCTGCCTTTATAATCATATTGAAGTTCTGCAAATTGATTAAACCGTCTTACACTCTTGAGCTCCAGATCCATTTCAATATCGTTTTCCTTGAATAACGGAATTCCTCTGCCAATCAGTGCCGGGGCAACAGTTATAATAAATCTGTCTACCAATCTTTCCTTTATGAAGCAGTAAAGAAGCTCCCCTCCGCCAACAATCCAGATATCCCCGCCTTCCTGTCCTTTAAGGTTTTTCACCAAGGCCGGTATTTCCTCATCCGTAAACTCGACATACTCATTTTTTCCCTTCAGACTTTTTGAAAAAACATAACATTTTTTACCCTTGTAAGGAAAGTTTCCATTTTCATGTCTCATAATCCAATCATATGTCCGTCTGCCTAAAAGGACGGTGTCAATTGTCTCGTAAAACCCGCCATAACCATTATCCCCTTCACCTTCTGTTTTCAACAGCCATTCAAGTGATTCACCCTCATCTGCAATGAATCCATCCAAGCTCACGGCAATATATAGAATTAGTTTTCTGTTTGTCATATAACCTCTCCCATTTGAAAATATATTTGTTTTTAGCCTATATCCGGTATAGCTTATAACCATTTATTTCAATATGCATTACCCTCTATTGACAATGTACAATACGTTGTCAATAGAGGGTAAACATACAATAAATAAATTATACAACACTTGCCTATACAGTACTATTATATTTAACCTATTTTGCCTTTGCCCTTGAATATATTTTCAGCATAAGCCTTGCTATTGAATAGGATGCCTGGGTTAACATCTGCGGAGAAGAACGGATGGCCTCCTCTAAAGTCATAGGAGAAATTATATTGCTAAATGCAGCGTCAACTCCATGTTCATATATTTTCTGATATCCTTCCATCAATGAACCTGATAGACAGACTACAGGCACACCATACTTTGCAGCCACTTTGGCAAGTCCCGCAACAACCTTGCCATTTGCTGTCTGGCTGTCGGTCCTGCCCTCTCCGGTTATGAGCAAATCACAATTCCTGACGGCCTCCTCAAAATTACAGCTGCTGACAACCATATCTATGCCGGAGCACAACCTGGCGTTGTTCAAAAAAGCCAGCAGGCCGCCGCCAAGGCCTCCGGCGGCACCGCTTCCCGGAATGGCGGCAATATCTTTGCCAAGATCTCTTTTGATAACTTCGGCAAAGTGCCTCAACCCTTTGTCAAGAAACTGTATTGTTTCTGCATCGGCACCTTTTTGAGGTCCGTATATATAAGCAGCTCCGTCTGGCCCGTATAATGGATTATTTACATCGCAGGCAGTTATGATCTCAATTCCGTCTATTTCTTTTATAAAGCCACTTGAATCAATTCCTGCCACTTCACACAAATATTTTCCGCCCTGACCCAACAGTTTATTTTGCCTGTCGTAGAATTTATATCCCAGGGCCTGCGCCATCCCCATACCGCCATCATTGGTCACACTTCCACCGATGCCCAGGTTTATTTTTCGGCACCCAAGATTTCTGGCAGCCAATATCAATTCCCCCACACCGTATGTGGTTGTGTACAGAGGGTTGAGTTCCTCTTTTTTGACCAGCATGATTCCTGAGCATGCGGCCATTTCAATGACAGCTGTTTTTCCATCCCCTGAAATGCCGAAAAAGGAGTCCATTTCCTCCATAAACGGGCCATGAACCCGCTGTTTTATTATTTTACCGCCGGTTGCGGCAACAATAGCCTCAACCGTGCCCTCACCGCCATCGGCAGCGGGAATCTTTATTACCTCGATATCTTTATCGGCCTGCTTTATACCGGCTTCTATAAATTCAGCCACTTCCAGAGCAGTCAGATTACCTTTAAACGAATCAGGTGCAACCACGATTTTCATTGAATCATCCTTTCACCCTCTTACAGGTTCACTACATTTACCGGACTGCCTGATAAAAACGCCTTCAGATTATCGACTGCGATGTTCATCAGCCTGTTTCTGGATTCCCTTGGTGCCCAGGCTATATGGGGTGTAATAATGCAATTTTGGGCTTTGAGCAATACATTGCCGCTGCCGATGGGCTCGGTCGACACAACATCCAGTGCCGCTCCTGCCACCTTTCCGGAATTAAGAGCCTCCGCCAGGTCCTGTTCCACTACCAGGGGACCTCTGGACGTATTTATGATCATTACCCCATCCTTCATTTTTGCAATATTTGTTTTATTTATTATGCCCTGGGTTGAAGGAAACAGCGGACAGTGCAGTGAGATAACGTCCGACCCTGCAAACAGTTCATCCAACCGGGCATATTTCAGCCCGTCATTTTCCAGTTTGGGATCGAAAAACTGGTCATAGGCCAGCACCTTCATACCCATGGCCTGAGCAATCCTGGCAGCTGCCTGCCCTATTCTGCCAAAACCGATAATGCCGAAGGTTTTACCGGCAAGTTCAACCAGAGGATAATTCCAGTAGCAGAAATCAGGACATTTCGTCCAATCACCCTTATGTACACTGTCACTGTGGGCTCCCACATGATGACAAAGCTCTAAAAGCAGTGCAAAAGCGAATTGAGCCACTGCAGCAGTACCATAGGTAGGTATATTTGTCACAGGTATGCCTCTGGACTTTGCGTACTCGGTATCAACCACATTATAGCCTGTGGCCAGTACACCTACAAACCTTATTTCAGGGCACCTGTCAAAGGTTTCCCTTGTAAGCGGTGTCTTGTTTGTAAAAATAATTTCAGCATTGCCGATCCTCTCAACAATCTTATCTGCCGGAGTCCTGTCATATACCGTCAGTTCTCCGTGCTCCTCCAATCCCGACCAGCTGATGTCACCCGGATTAAGAGTATATCCGTCCAGTACTACTATTTTCATAATCGCCCTCCTCGTAATAACCTGCAAGAACAAAACCGCTGCGCAACTTTGTTCTTCGCTGTGGATAAATCTGCAAAGATTATGCTATATGTGACCTCAAACTCTTGACCAGGCCAGATCCAGTACTCTCTTTGCATTTGCCACGACAATATCCGGCTCCTCATCGCCCCAGGGCTTTACCTCAAAGCTGACTATGGGCCTGCGCTCTTCGCTGATGAAACCGATCTGCATCAGTATTCTCAAATATGCCGTCAATTCATCCACATCATTTTCCGAATCGGGAAAGCCGAAACGCGGATGTGTATCTCCATAGGCCTCGCAGGATGGATCCTTTATGACGGTGTTGCCCATATGTGCGTGTATTATATAGTCTTTTATGGGAAGCAGATTTTCTTCAAGTGTTTCATGAATCATCGGGATATGGGACAGGTCCACCATTAAACCGAAATTATCAAATTCCGAAGTTATGTCCCGTGCAAATCGTTCTGCAAGCTCAACAGGGCCGATAATGGACTTCTTGTCTATATCGTAGTCAAAGACTTCCAGCGCTACCTTCATACTGCCCTTGCTCCTGGCATAGCTGCACAATTCCTTTGTAGATTTAATCAAAGCCTGATAGGACTGCTCCTTTGTTTCCTCCAGATATTTGCCTGACAAAAAGGCAAAGCCTGAAGCTCCCATTTCATACGCCTCATCAATTCCCTCCTTCAGATTTGCAACAGCTGCCATCCTTTTGCTCTCATCCAGGTCGTTTATATTCATACCGGTAGTGAGCAATCTGGGCTGTCCCCCGTAAGCCACCGTCATGTGGGAACTGTCCAGCATTTTCCTGACATTCTTTCTTGTCTGCGGGTCTTTGATCCAGGTTAACTCGATTGCATCAAAGTAACTGTCTGCAGCAATCTTTTTCACAGTCTCTTCAATAGGCCCTTCACCTTTCATTGTGGCGGGATAGGCCATAAAATGAATCAGGCCCACCTTCATATACTTTTTTATGGATTCGTACATATTAACTATCATTCCTTTCGCTGTGCTCAAGGCACAAAAAGTGATGAAAACTTATATCCTTTATCGCAATGTAGCGAATGAAGGAGGTTAATTGGCCATGCACACTAGGCTTCCTCGCCCCTTGCAAGCTTGACATGGGAATCTGCCATTTCATACCCTGCCGCCTGGGCACAGGCAGTGTTCAACTCAAGCGCCGTTACGGCTGTTGCCGCAATTTCAGCCAATCTCAGTACATTCACATTATCGTCCACACTCTTTCCGAAGCCTCCGCAGCCGATGAGCCTTAAGGCTTCCTTTGCAGTTCCGAACATCGTGCCCCCTCCGATGGTTGCCAGCTCCATGCAGGGCAGGGAAACCATAAAATGGACACCGCCTTCGGCTGCATCAGCCTGCACAAAGCAGCTGGAGGAGGAAATGACATGTGCCAGATCCTGTCCGGTGGCCGCGTAAAATGCCGCCACCGCATTTGCCGCATTTACGTTGAAGCCGGCTATGGTTCCGCTGTAGCAGGAGCCCAGATAACATTTATGGAAAACAGTCTTCTCAACACTTCTGGCGTTTACTCCCTTTTTAAATACGGCCTTTAAAACCTCATCCGGAATGAATACCTCAGTCTGTATGGATTTTCCGCGGCCGTTCAATACATTGATATGGGAGGATTTTTTATCCGAGCAAAGATTACTGCTTATGGTTATAAGCTTCCATTGGGGCATTTTTGCCAGAATCCCTCTTGTAATATCTGCCGAAGCTTTTGTCACACCGTTCATCCCCATTGCATCACCTGTTTTAAAGGTCATTCTCAAGAATACTTTGGTACCCAGCTGATAGGGATCGATCTGCTCAAGCCGTACAAAGGGGTCCCTTGACAGCACGGCCAGTTCCTTGAACAGCACCTTATCCGTTACTATCTGCCTGCAGAATCTTCTGGCCTCGGCGATATTGGGAGCTTCTATCAAAGGTGCTCTGGTCATTCCGTCAAAATGCACCAGTGTGTTCAGCCCTCCTGCCATATTAATCGCCTTGATTCCCCTTTGAACTCCCGCAACCAGAGCTGCCTCGTTGGTGGCAAGCGGAATATATACCTTTTCATCCACAAACTGTCCGTTGATTTTTACAGGGCCGGCTATTCCCATGGGTATAGTGGCCGCACCTATTTTCCCTTCAATTCCGGCCAGGATTCTGTCCCCTCCAACCAGTGAACAGTTGTCCAGGCGGGTATTTTTTATAATATCAAGGCTGGCTCCCGTTGCTTCCTCAACTGCTTCACAACGGACATAAGCCGCATCATTGCATGCTTCCCTTATATTTTCCGGATCTGCTCCATAGACTTGGGTGAAAATGGCACTCTCAAGGTTCTGGCTTTTAATATCTCCGGATATGTATTTTTTCTTTATGTCCAACAACTTTGCATTCATTTTTAAACCTCTCCCCCTTTATAACTCCGGCTCTTTTAGAGCCTGTTTAATATCTGCTTGTGTCCGGCATCTCAGGTGGATTTTGTGTCAGGCAAGGCAAATTTTCGAAGTAATAATTTGTTTATTGCAAGAAAATTTAACGTGGCATGGCGCAAAATCAGCCAGAATGACGGGTACAATGAGATATTGAACAGGCTCTTATACACATCTGCTGTGCAAAAGTGTGCTCAAGGTTTGAGCATACTCCCCTGCCTCATAAATCTGTTTCAGATCTATTCCTGTTTCAATTCCCATTCGGTGGAACATCTCCACCAGTATTTCAGTCTGACAGTTTCCCTTGGCACCGGGTGCATAAGGACAGCCTCCAAGGCCTCCGGCTGCGCCGTCAAATATTCTGATACCGGCCTCGAAGGATGCCAGGTTATTTGCAAATTCAAGACCGTGGTATTTATGATAGTGAACAGCAAGCTTTGCTCCGGTAAGTTTTTCGTTTATCATTTTTGGGATTTCATATGCCGAAACCGGATTTGCCATTCCGGTTGTATCTCCAAGTGAAATTTCATAAGAGCCGTACTCTTCCAGTTTCAATGCTATCTCAAGAGCCCTTTTGGGACTCATTTCCCCTTCGATGGGACACCCGAAGACAGTTGCTATATATGAACGTACCTTAACACCGTTTTTTGCCGCAACTTTATTTATTTGTTCTATTTCTTTAAGAGAATCTCCGGTACTCATGTTAAGGTTCTTTTTATTGTGGCTTTCACTGGTACTCATGATGGTGACCACTTCCTTCAAGCCGCATTCCATAGCTAATTCAAGCCCTCTCAAATTAGGGATCAATGCGTTATATGTGACACCTTCCTTTTTTCTTATGCCGGCCAGAACTTCCTTGCTGTCGGCCATCTGAGGCACCCACCTGGGATGTACGAAGGAAGTGACCTCTATTCTTTTGCATCCCGCATCCGTCAGCCTATTTACCAGTTCAATCTTCTTTTCAGTAGGTATGAATACCGGTTCGGGCTGCAGGCCGTCCCGGGGACCCACCTCAAAAATACTGACCTCTTTGCAGTTGTGATTTGCTATCATCTTTACACCTTCTTTTTCTATATTAAAGCTCAAAAATTATTCTTCCTGTTACACCTCTGAAATCGGCTATGGCCTGCTCAAAATTTTCAAGCTCTGTTACCTTCCCAATGTAATTGTCCAACCCGATCCTGCCGGTGCTCAATATGGACAGTACGGTTTCCCAGCTTTCGAACATCCTCCTGCCGAATATCCCGGTAACATTCAGTTCCTTGTACACCACACCGTACATATAATTGTTAAAGGTCAGCGGCTTTGGCACCATTCCCACATGAACAAGGGTTCCTGCCACCTTTAAAGCCTCAACGCTCTTATTTATTACGTCTTCGTTTCCGGTCATATCTATGATTGAAGCAACCCCTACTCCATTTGTTTCCCTCATTATAGCCTGCACAAAATCCTCCCTGGAACCATTGATGGCCACATCTGCACCAAGGCGTCTGCTCTCTGCAAGCCGCAGCTCATTATTGCCCATGGCAAAGATTTTGGTACTGCCTAAAAATTTTGCAAGCTCAACAGCCATCAATCCGATGGTGCCCATTCCCAAAATGGCTGTGCTGCTGCCGGAGGGATTTGCTTTTGAAAGGGCGTGCATGGCTGTGGTAAAAGGTTCCAGCAGTGCACCCTGCCTGTAGGTTATGGAATCGGGAAGTTTAACTGCCGCTATTTCAGGAATTTTTATGTATTGGGCAAAACACCCGTCGAAGCTCCTGCCTATCACGCCCATATTGTTCCTGCAGATGTGCTGGTTGCCGGTCCTGCAGGTATTGCAGCAGCCGCAGGGAATATGTGTCTCACCCGCAACCCTGTCCCCCGCCCTGATTCCCTTTACATCCGCACCTACTTCAACCACAATCCCTGAAAATTCATGGCCCATGGTAAACGGCAGTTTATAATGGGCATTCTGGACCAGCTGCGTCCATTCATATACATCCACATCCGACCTGCACAGGGCGGCTGCCTTGACCTGTACAAGGACTTCATTCCTCCCGGGCCTGGGAATTTCCAACTCAACAAACTGTGCTCCGGGCTTTCCGGCTGTTTTTTGTATGGCTTTCATAGAAACCCCCTTTCTTAAATTTTACAAAACAGGCTGTTTCATAATAAGATAATGTAACAGCCGTTTTTGTATGGAATACTAAAAAATCATCTGTTTCTTTCAAGAGTTGCATCAGGTTCAAAACCCAATTTTTCATAGTGCGAAGATCTTGTGGCAATATCCTCTTCCAGCTGCAATCTGGCAAATTTAATGACATCTTCGGCAACTTCATATGGTATGACCAGAACACCGTCATCATCTGCGCATATGATATCTCCTGGTTTTACGGTCACTCCCGCACAATGAACCGGTATGTTTCTGGCTCCTCCGCGGGCACGTCCGTATACATGGTTGTAGGTTCTCTGGGTGCAGAATACATTTGCCTTTTCAAGATTAGTTTCATATGAGTCTCTGCAGGCCCCATCTATTACAGCACCTTCAATTCCCCTTATCATCATGTTCATTGCTATTTCCGAGCCCCATATTCCTCCCACGATGCCTTCCATGTCAATGACCACAACCATGTCCTTTGCATTTTCGGGTGTGATATCGTTTACGAAGGAGTATATGTTTTCACATTCCCTGGTCAATTCTTCCTTGTATTCCGCAACTGTTTTACACTGCTTATTGGGAGTCTGTTTAGGAAGCAGTTTTACCGTATAGGCAAAACCTTTAAATTCCATTCCGGGCCTTAAAGGTTTCATGTTTGGGTTCATTGAACCGACATTCACCATTCCCAGGGCATCCATGGCATCGGATAAATCCGCACATCTGTACTTTCTTAATTCGTTGATCAGTTCAGTTCTTGTCATAATAAAAATCCCCTCTCAATTTTTATAATACTCTCGAAAACTCCAATAGCTTTCGAGCTCTATGTTTTAAGATGCAATTTTCTTCTCGCACCTCTAACATTCTCCAGTTTTTTACTTTAAATTTTCCAACAACATTTACCAGTAGTAACCATATATGGTTACTGTACACCTTGACATTAGCTTCCAAAAATTTGAAAACCACAGCGTATGGTATTAATTGCCATAACACTGGTTTTGGAGGCTATATTAATGTTGTGTAATTGGAACTCTCATGTAGACTATCAAAAGAAACTTCTGCTGGATTTGATTCTGTTTTCTGAAATTGAAAAAAGCAGGGTGGTCTCTTTGGAAAAG
>NZ_JHYD01000040.1 GCF_000621505.1 Ruminiclostridium cellobioparum DSM 1351 = ATCC 15832 | reverse complement strand
TTAAAGTAAAAAACTGGAGAATGTTAGAGGTGCGAGAAGAAAATTGCATCTTAAAACATAGAGCTCGAAAGCTATTGGAGTTTTCGAGAGTATTATAATATTAATAGGGGGTTAAACCATGTTTCAATTGCAATTTTGGATTTTCTTAGTTATCACGGTCTCCTTGGCATTATTATCCACCCGAAAAAAATTTACATTCATTGATTTCCAAATAATTATAATGATAATTGCAATAACCATGTCACTGGATATGATATTTTGTAAACAACTTAACTTATATCATTATGTAAATGCTGATTACAGAGGCTGGTATAGTTTTTGGGCAAATTTTATTATAGCTCCATCTCTGGGTATTGTATTTATAAAATTTGTCCCTAAATCACTTAGAAATATTGTGCTTTATATTTTAATTTGGCCGGTTTTACTCACAGCTCTGGAGCTATTTATTTTAAAACCTGCAAATATAGTAATCTATCGTGGCTGGAGACCTTTCCCATATTCTTTAGTAGGTTATATTTTATGCTTTATTATAGAGTGTATTTATTTTGAAAGTTTAAAAAAACGACTAAAGTAATTTCTATTGCTTTAGTACTTATAAAAAAGCCTCCAAGGCGAGTATATCTTCTTCATATCGAAGAACACTTCGTATACTATTTTGATATTTTTTAATCTCATTCGTACTGAATTTTCGATTAAATGACTTTGATTATCTCAATCGGTGTAAAAATGGTGTAAATAAAATCAAGGCTCTCAGGTTAAATCCTGAAAGCCTTGATTTTCATGGTTGCGGGAATAGGACTTGAACCTATGACCTTCGGGTTATGAGCCCGACGAGCTACCAACTGCTCCATCCCGCGATATATAAATTTTCTCTTTGAGAACACCGTTCCCTTAGCGACAAGGAATAGTATAGCACAGTGTTTCAGGGAATGCAAGAAGAATTTTTTACCAAAACAAATATTGTTTCGACAATGATATTTCAATGGAATGTAGAGATATAAGTTAAAATGGATACTCTGCTTCGTCAAATAAAAAATGCCACGAAATATCAAAGATAACGAAAACAAAGCAACAGATGGCACCTGCCTATTGAGGTGAGAAACATCTATTGCTTTTTATATATACATATTCAATACTTTAAAACTCTTAGATTGCAGTCCATCCACCGTCAACTGCAAGATATTGTCCTGTTGTATAGCTTGCCGCATCCGAGGCAAAATAAACAATTGCTCCGTCCAGCTCGCCGTCCCTTCCAGGTCTGCCCATTGGACAATATGCCTGGACGGCCTGCATGAAGCCTTCGCTTGCCATAACATCACTGGTCATTTCACTTGGGAAATAAGCAGGACCAAGTGTGTTAACCGTAATATTATGTTTAGCCCATTCATTAGCCAATGCCTTTGTCAGCATGAGCAAAGCACCTTTTGAAGCACAGTACGCGGAAATCGGTGAGCCTGCCATTGCAACAGTTGAATGGATGGAGCCGATATTGATGATTCTTCCGTATTTCTGCTCAATCATCACTTTGCCCACTTCTCTGGCAACATAATAAACAGCATCGCAATTGACTGCAAGCGTGGAACGCCATTCGTCATCTGTCTGGGTATCTGCCGGTATCCCTGTGCCTACGCCGGCATTGTTAACTAATATATCAATTCTGCCGAAGTGAGCTTTAACCTCCGAAACCATTGATGTTATTTCATTACTGTTTAACATGTCACATTTTATGGCTATGCAGCGGACATCCATTGCTTCAATTTCCTTCTTTACCTGTTCAAGTCTGTCAAGCCTTCTTGCGACAATTGCAATGTCTGCACCCTGGTTTGCCAATGCCTTTGCAAATTGTACTCCGAGGCCGGAGGAGGCTCCTGTAACGATAGCTACTTTTCCTTTTAAATCAAATAAATTTTTCATAAGTTTACCTCCAAATCTACTCTTATTATATATACATTTTATATTATTTATTATAGTACTTTGTTATATTTTTGTCAATCTTTTGTCTATCAATTAATACAGCTCCTATAAGTAAATAATCTTAATTTATATAATGAAATTTTCCCATCTGCGGTGTGAAATATTAGAAATTTTTCATGTAAAAAACAGCCAATTGGGTTCTGTCCCTTAGCTGAAGCTTTTCAAGTATATTTGAGATATAATTTCTGACTGTTCCCTCACCCATATAAAGTTTATCCGCTATTTCTTTGTTGGATAACCCGTCACATATGCATCTCATAATCTCGAACTCTTTTTGTGTTATACCGACTTCTTCAGGTGTGATGGTCCTGTTATTCTGCACCATATCCGACAGCATGGCTGCGATATCCTTGCCATATACCACATTCCCCCGCTCTATCATCCGCAGGCTGTCAATAATGACCTCAGGGGAGCTGCTCTTAAGAACATATCCTTCGGCACCGTATTTTATTCCGCTTATAATATATTCAGTATCTTTAAAGGTCGTCAAAAACAGTATTTTTATATTTGCAAAC
Organism: Ruminiclostridium cellobioparum DSM 1351 = ATCC 15832; assembly: GCF_000621505.1. GTDB lineage: Bacteria > Bacillota > Clostridia > Acetivibrionales > DSM-1351 > Ruminiclostridium > Ruminiclostridium cellobioparum. Next base: position 73,748 of record NZ_JHYD01000040.1, on the reverse strand, counting down.
TGCTCTTTTATAAGTTTAGTTGCCTGTACGCCGTCCATAACAGGCATCCTTATATCCATGAGCACCAGGTCAGGCGATTTCTCAAGACATAATCCAATGCAGTCCTGCCCGTTTGCAGCAGTTCCCACTACCTCCATATCCTTCTCAAGCTCAAGAATCATTTTAAGCCCATCTCTGATAAGTGCATCATCATCTGCGATCAATACCTTCATCAGGCCTCTGCCTCCTTAATATTCGGGAGAGTATAAACAACGGTAAACCCATTGCTCCCATCTACAGAATAAGTCCCTCCGAGATTTTTTATCCGGTCTCTTATTCCTGCCAGCCCCACACTTTCAATTATTTTATTGCAGCCCTTTCCATTGTCCCTGTACAAACACCTGATATGCTTAATTTTTATATCTATGTGAAGTGTTATCTCACTGGCTTCGGAATGCTTGCTTGCATTTGTAAGAAGCTCTTTTGTCGTCGCCTCCATAACCTTTAAATTGGCAGTTGAAATCTTGTCAAAATCACCGTTGTGGGAAAAATCAATTTTACAGAATTTAAAATCTTTTATAATCTCATGAATGCTTTCAATTCCAATAGCCCGGCTGCTTTTAATATTGTAAACGGTATTTCTTGTTGTCTCAAGAGCATCTACAAGTTTTTCCGCACAAAGCTTCAGTATTCTCTCTACCTTGTGGCTGTCACTTAGAACTATTCTTTCAGCGGCTCTTAATTGAAAAAGCACGCCAGCAATACTGTGCCCCACATTGTCATGGATTTCTTTGGCTATTCTGTCCCTCTCCCTGATTTCTGCAGTCTGTTCAATTTCGTTTTGAAGTGTGACCAGCTCCGACTTTGTTTTCTCAAGCTGGTATCTCAGGGCTCTTTCATTATCCAGAAGTGTCAGGTGCGTCTTTTCCTTATCGTCGCTTTTACTTAAGGTATAACCCCACAAAACGCCTGCTGCAAGGTGAAAGCTAACCTGAACAACTCCCATTCTGTTTAATAGTATAAATGCAATAAAAGCAGCTATTCCCAGCATATAATATCTTTTAAAATATGCGAGATCCACAAACACTATTCCCAGCAATATAAGCAGATAGTGATTATTATAAGATAGTGCGACGATTACCGCCCCATAGATGCACGAATACAATTCCCTGTCCAGATACTTTTCCTTTATTGCAAAAAGGCACAAAGCTGTCAGAATAAACCCTGTGCCTGTCGGATCATTGATTTCGGTATTTTTTACCACCTCAGCAGCAGTCCATACAAATAAAAGAATCCCGTATATGTATTTCATAAAAACCGCCATTCTTCAGAATTCAGCATATTACAAGCAGTTTAAATACATTTTTATAGTAATATAATTACTTAGAAATATCAACTTTTTTTGCCAGTCCGGCAATAAGAAATATTGCAGCAAACATCAGCAGTATCCCATAATTTGTAATCAGGGTATTGACTGTGAGCGTCCCGTCCAGAGCAGCATCAACCGTTCTCATGACCCATGACACCGGAATGAATCTTCCGACCTTGTTTATTGTATCAGGCATCATATCAAACCTCCAATAGCATCCCCCAAGCATTATCAAAGGCGTTGTGACAACTGCAATGACGACATATGCCTGAAGCGGCTTCTTCAGAACAGAAGTTACAAATAATCCCATAGTAATGCAAACAAATGAAAATATAATAAACAGTCCGATAACAGCCAGAGGCATACTTCCCATATACATTTTGAAAATTAGTACAAGTGCCGAGATAATTACCATGGATTGTATTACTGCTGTTGTGAAAAATGCCGCCAGGTTTTCAGCCATATACCTTTTAATACTGACAGGGCTATAAAAAGTTCTGTAAAAAGTGCCGTTCGCTTTATCCTCCAGGATGAGCCCTGTAGTTATAACAGTCATATACATCATGAATTGAATTAAAAATCCGAAACCTGCTCTGGTTTTTTCTGTTTTATTTAAAATATCAAGATTTGTAGTGACGGTAAGTTTGGATTCACCGTAATTGCCCAAAGCATTCTCAAACCTGTGTTTATTGTAGCTTGAAGCATTTGCAATTAATTTATAATTTTCTATTTCGGTATTGATTGAATTTTTAATGAAATATAATTTTTGTCTGTCTTCCACGTAATATTCCCTGAGCTTGGGATCACTTCCGTTCAAAAGGTCCTCTTCAAAGCCCGGATCTATAATTATTGAATAGTCTACCATATAACTTGCAGTCATATCATATATCTGATCTTCGGTCAATTTCAAAAGTTTGATACCGCCGGTATTTTCAAGCAGACGGTATACGGCTTTGGAAGCAGCTGTCCCGTCATTGTCAACTATACCCACAGTAGCCGCCCTGTGGTCATTTAATGTAAACATAACTATAAAAATAAGCGGACATAAAATCATAAGTGTAAATCTGATTTTATTTTTAAATATTCTTTTGAGCGATGTGCTATATATTATCATAGTTGACCCTCCTGAGCTTTAGGAATGCTGCCGCATATACTGCTGCTGTAACGGCAAGCAGTCCTGCTGCCGACCTCAGCAGTACCCTGTCCGGATAATTGTACAGAATGCCGAATATAAAAACCTTTGCATAATAAATGGGATTTACGATATTGAGGCTTTGCAGCGCAGTAGCCGGTGTAATACCTCCTCCGGCATTTGACATTACCACTGTTAAGAGCAAGGCAAGCCCCATCGCGGACGCTAAGCTGCTAATAAACAAGTGGAGCATTACCCCCATCCCTATACAAAGGAAGGAAAATATCAAAAGAGCCACCCCTATTAAAGCAATATTTCCATCCCAGTTTGCACCGTACACAAATTTTGTAAATATAACCGTAACAATGCAGGACAAGAACAGGAACATGCTGGAGCCCAGTATATTACCGCATATAATTGTCCACTGTGAGGTGGGCAGCGAATACAGTCTTATCTGGATATTTGATTCCGGGTTTTTACTCACAATAAATATTCCAAGGATGGCACCTTCGGACACAACCATCAAAAGTGTTAAAACCGAATAATAATCAATTGCCCTTGGCAATTTTGCAGCAGCCGGTACCATTCTTTCAAAATAATTCGGGTTACCGCTGTGATCTTCTAATTTTATCCTATCCCCCGATATCCCTGATGCCACTGCAATTGCATTACTCTTTGATATATATGAATTTAGTACTGTTTGCACAAGCTCAATGTTTTTTCGCCCCTCAAGCCTGATTGCCGCCGGCTTTCCGTTCATTATGGCTTTTGTGCTGTTTTCCTCAACAACAAAATAATTATCAATCTTTCCGGTTTTCATAGCACTGATTGCATCCATTTCATTTACATAACTTTCAGTACGTATAATTTTTTTAATTTCATCTGTTTCAAGCATTTGTTCCAGACCTTTGCCCACCTGACCTTTATCAAGGATTATATAACCTGTTTTAACTTTTTCCTTGAAATCCTCAGTAAGCTTGTTATCAAATGCCGTTCCCAGCAATACGATAATACTGATGGGAAAGACTATCAGCGCTATCAGTATCCTTATATCCCTTATTTGTTTTAAAAATTCATAATATGCCGACCATAATATTTTCATTGGATGCCCCCTAATCCCTCAGCTTTTTGCCGGTAAGTCCGAGGAATACATCTTCAAGTGAAGCATCCTCCATATTTATTTTTGTGATGATTCCTCCATTTTCAACGATGGAATTTATTATTCTTGCCAGGCTGCTGCTCTTGTCCAGAATAACCTTCATCTTACCCTTCTGGATCAAGCATTCCTTCACACCGCGGACAGCTTTGACAGCCTCGGTGATGGAATGGCTGTAATTCTTCAGCACAATATCAATAATCTGTTCATCCTGTATGTATTCTTTCAATTCTTCTATGGTGCCCTGTGCAATCAACCTTCCATTATCCATGATCACAACCCTTGAGCAAAGAACCTCTACTTCCTCCATATAGTGGGAGGTGTATATAACTGTCGAGCCCATTTCGTTCAATTTTACTACAGAATCCAATATGTGATTTCTGGATTGGGGATCAATCCCCACGGTGGGCTCATCCATTATTATCAGCTTTGGCTTGTGCACTATGGAGCATGCAATATTAAGTCTCCTCTGCATTCCGCCCGAAAATTTCTTCGGGTACTCATTTTTTCTCTCCCACAAGCCTGTAAAATCCAATGCCTGCCTGATGCTGTCCTTGAGTTCCCGGCCCTTCAGTCCGTAAAGTCTTCCGAAATACTCCACATTTTCATAAGCTTTAAACTCATTATAAATAGCAAGGTTCTGAGGAACCACACCTATATTTTTCTTAACATAATAATTGCTCTGGGACATAACCTGATCAAAAATTTTTATTTCACCTGAGTTGATTCCTGTTATACCTATTATTGAATTAATAAGTGTGGTTTTTCCGGCTCCGTTTGGTCCCAGCAAACCCAGGATCTCTCCTTCCCGGACATTCATACTCATATTGTCCACGGCGATCCGGTCTCCGTATCTTTTTATAACATCCTTTATCTCGACTATCATATATTTATCCCCTCTCAATTGTGATGAACAGTGGAACGATATGCCAATATCCAAATTGATGGTATAAGTATACACTTTATCAGACAGTATTTTTAGTGATAAAAAGACCGATATAAAATGACAATTGTCACTTTATACCGGTACATTTGTCCGCTGTTATATGAATTGCTGCTCAACCGCCGTCTGGAGCTGTTTGAGTGCTTTTTCAACCGTTGCTCTGGGACAGGCCACATTCATTCTCATATAGCCCTCTCCATTTTTACCGAAATAGGTTCCGGCACTCATTGCAATTCCGGCCTTGTGCACCATAAAGTCAGTCAGCTGGTTTCCTGTCATACCCAACTTCCTGCAGTCAAGCCATATCAGGTATGTCCCTTCGGGACGGACAGGTTTTATTAATGGTATATTTTTGCTCGTATAATCCATAACCAGGTTTATATTTTCTTCTATGTATGGAATAAGCTGCTCCAGCCACTCTTCACCATACTGGTATGCTGCCTGTGTACTCACGAGACTGAATACATTATTGCATTCTATGTGGAGTTTTTCCCAGGCCCGGTCAAAGGCTGCTTTGGTCTCCACATCGGGGAAAATTACCACTGAGGACTGAAGGCCGGCCAGATTGAAGGTTTTACTTGCAGCTATGCAGGTGATTGTCAATTTCCTTAGTTCTTCGGATATTGCTGAAAACGGGGTATGCTTATTCCCCCATAAAATCAGATCCGAATGTATCTCATCGGCAATTACTTTAATGCCGTATTTTACACATATCCTGCCCAAAGATTCCAGTTCATCCCTTGTCCAGACCCTGCCTACAGGATTGTGAGGACTGCATAATATAATGTATTTGGCTCCCTGCCGGGCTTTTTCCTCTATATCCCCGTAATCCATGTAATAATGTCCGTCTGTTTCCTTTAAGGGACTCTCAAGAAGTTCTCTCTGTGCATTCCTGACCGCATTGTAAAAAGGGCCGTATACAGGTGTCTGTATGATTATCTTGTCATCGGGCCGGGTCAATTCCCTGACGATCATGCATATGGACGGAACTACACCTAAACTCATGCTCATAAGCCGTTTATCAATATCCCAGTTTTTCCGCCTCTTCTGAAAGGAGCATACCGCATCGTCATATCCGTCAGGTTTGACAGTATACCCGAAAACACCGTTTTCAGTACGTTCTTTAATAGCATCCAATATTGGCTGTGCAGCCTTGAAATCCATATCGGCAACCCATAGCGGAATGGCATCCGGGTTCCCGTATAAAGTTTCCAGCCCGGTATATTTTTCGGCTCCAGTGCGGCCTCTGTCTATTATTTCATCGAAATCATATGTCATATGCTCTAATCATCCCTTAATAATTTTATAAATAATACACTTTTAATACCCTTTTCTCTATTTTTCCAACCGGTACAAATATTTAATTTCAGCATCCCTTTCGGTATTTACTTTATATTTTACTATACTATTGGTGCTTCATCAATTTATATGACATGAAGGATGACATAAAGATAACAATCTTGATATTGACCAATTAACTAAATTTTGAACTCCATACCGTCAATCAAACCCTCAATATAAAGAGCTCTGTAAATCAGCTCGGAAATATCGTTATTCAACTTATCATAATTGCTCAGCAGTTGTAATTTATCATTCTGCAAATTGTGGGCCAATAGCTTTCTTGTTTCAATGAGCTTGTTCTGAATATCTATATAAATGTCCTTTACACATTCTTTATTGCATATACTGGATACTCTGCCGTAAACCACCTCATCTATTGCCTCTCTGCTTTTCTGATTGCCCATTAATTACTACCTCCTCGATAAGTACAAAATTAATCTTCAAAATCGAACATATGTTCTTATTTAAGTATAATACTCTCGAGTGAGTTTTACAATACTTGTATGAAAAAATAAATTCTGTTTGCAAGAGTAAATGCTATGCCTGTATAACTTATATTTATATCTCATTTTAGCCATAAGTCAGTTATAACAGCGGGTACAGCATTGCCTGCCTGTGCTGAAAAGGGGCAATTTATACAAGCCTCCACCGCTATAAGGCCAATAAAAGAGGTTAATTGTCTCCAGTGGCTTTATCCCCTGCCGAATCCACAGCTCCCTTGAACAGCGCCAATGCCTGTTTTACAAAACCCGGTACAGGTGCCCCCATTTTGCCAGCGTTTTCGATTATACTTCCAAGCTCTGTAAGTATGTACCAGGTCATAGTCAGCGGACACAGCATAACCGTATATTTGAAAGGGAAATCCACATTCGGTATATTATTTATAATCATTCCTAAAATGGAATCGAATATTGCAGTCACCAGAACGGCAATAATGCAGCCTGTCTTATGCCACAAGCCTTCTCTTGCAATTTTGGATTCCCAGTTGCCGCATTTAAAGGCTGCCATAAATCCTGTCAGCAAATCACCTGTCATACTGGCTATAAATATTACAACCAGCCAGCCGAACCAGCCAAATCCGGCCGTAATTGCCGTAAATACAGCCGTCAGTGAAATTTTAGCGGCATTTATATCATTCTCCATAAAGCTATCCTCCGTAACTTTTTTCTATTTCTATGATAAAGGCTTCAAAACCCGGATCATTTCCTCTTTTTCAGCCAGAATTCATATGGGTGTCGGCCTTTTCAACAACTATTTTAAATGCTTCCTTGATGGCCGATAGTCTTTTAATTTTAGACTTAATCAATGTAATAAAACTTTTTTCTTCTGCTATTTTTGTCTTTTCTCCAATATATATGGGCACCGGGACAGGCCTTGTTTTTAAACCAGCAATGGTACGAAAGTGCTGTGACAAATGGCACTATATTGAACTTCCTGCATAACAGACTGCCTTCCGATGAAACCGCTGACATACTTTGTCAGCTGAAAATGGTTATTTTTGCATCCCTATGCCCTTGATACTGTTCGGTGCTGCTGGATATATTTAAGCTTTTTAGCTTCCCTAACGCTCAGACCTTTAGTTTTTAGGTTTTTCCGGCACTGCGGTATGAATTTCCACCTTTATTGTTTCCTGCTCGCGTTAACCCATAAACCAAGAAAAGGACTACCCGTGGGAAGGGTAGTCCTTTTCTTGGGGGGTGATGAATGAATTGATGTAACGCAGTGTTGGCCTTATCCAGTTATTTCCAACCTTTGTTCAGTAGTAATCCAGGATTTACTTACAGCAATGTCCAACTGCTCTGCTGTCAGCTTTTCCGCATGGTATAAGTAGTTTAAGCGCTCAAACATTTTTTTACATCCCTAGACTTGGTTAAAATTAACTGGTCGATCTGCTGCTGCATATTGAGATTGTCGATAATCAACTGGTCAACCAGTTCCTGCAGCTTTTGAGTTTCAAGCTTCGGTAAATCCTCATATAATAGGGTATATGTTCTTCATCATTTATATCAATACTTTTAAGTATTTTATTTCAACCCACATGAATGGAGCCTCTACAGACTCCATTGGTGAACTGCCTTGCATTTAGCTTAATATAAAGCCTGTATTATCATAAATTACTAACATTTGCGATATAAAAAATGTTCTCCTTCCATTTTATTTATTCTATAGCTAACCATGTACACGTAGAACCTCCAAGAAACGGTAAAGTAAATCCAGTTGTCGATACTAATGCTGGTGATACATCCGCTTTAATATTATGTTGAGTCCAAGTCGACATATACTTATTTACTTGAAACAATTTTACTGAACGTGGATACAAGTTATTCGCCGCTCTTTCATCATATAATGAGTAATACTGATATACGCCATCAGAATAACATAAAAGAATAAGAGTTGGTTTAAATGTTAAACCAGATACTATAACTTGATTAAAATAATTATAATTTGTGCCATCTACATACGCAAAATTATAGCTTCCTGCGACCGAATCCGCGCTACCTGTAGCAAACCTTTTACCTGTAAATGATCCAGCCAAACCAAATATATTTTTACCACTCACTATGTTCGAAGGAATAAAATTAGGGTCATTCATGATAATTGGTCCATATCCGTTCCCATTAACTTCACTTTTATAATAACCTTCTTGTGGCCTCACGCAAAGTGCTCCCCCGCCATCCGCTTTCCAACTTGAAGCAGGGGTATAAGCTCCGCCATTAGTTGCAAATGTTCTATTTGACATTTCTCCAACTAGGCGATTACCTCCACTATAATAAACCTTTCCTTGAAGTCCATCCCATATAGTAGCTGTAGCATCACTAGTTAAAGATTGTAAACTACTATCCCACCAATTATATTTCAAATATGATCTATAAGATGATGGCGCTGTTGTGCCTTCAATAAGCATGATAGAATCAAAATATGCTCCACCCTCTGCTTCGTTTCGTATAACCACCGCAATCTCTGTATTACTACCAGAGTTAAAAGTACCAACGCCTTGAAAAATTTGGGTAGTTCTTGCTGAATTAAATATCCGCATAGTTATAGTAGCAGTAACACTATATAAATTACCGCTAATATAATAATTTGTATTAGGCTTTACTTTAATTATTTGATACACGTTAGCCATAATAGTACTTTGTAATCTGAATCTCCCACTTTCCACAGATAAAGCAGCTGCGGCAATAGGAGTCCAATATTTAGTACCGTCTTCACAATTACCATTCCTAACCATATTTGTATAGGAACTTACCATTACATCAACTTCTTCTTTTGTTGGTTCATTACCAACACCAAATGAGTCAGTTAAATCAAATGCCATTACTTCCATTACTTCCATTACTTTCCCATTAGCTGTAGCAATATCTACATAATTTTGTCTAACAAATATAGTGCGATCTAATTCTGTAGTTAAAGTAGCTATACCACTTATAGTATAAATTACCCCATTAGTAGGAGTAGAAATAACAGCTGCTGGTACAGTAGAAGTTGTATTATCGCTAACAGATATTTGTATCGATTGACAAACAGCATTAGTTACTTTTACTTTAACTATTACATATATCTTCTTGCCTACACCACCTTTAACAATAGTACTAAGGGGATAAATTTGAGAAAAATAATTAACATTACCATTAGTTAAAGTTGCTATATTATTGGATATAACAAGATTCCCATTATATGTTGTCCAACCACCATCATAAATCGTAAAATTACCATTCTTAATCAAATTAGGTAACTTAGGTATATCACCTCCTTCACCCTGTAATTGAAAATTTGCTCCATCATACTTTAAAGAATATATTCTTCCATAAAGGAGTTTCCCTGCTTGAATTTGATATCCTTTTGAATCAATTATGGGTTTTGCACCTATCCCATTTACATTTAATGTTGATGGACCTGTATTTGCTGCATGTATTTTTAATACTATACCTAAACCTTCACCAAATGTGGCTGGAGCAGGATTTAAGGTCGCAAGGTATGTATTGGCTACTCCTGTTGATATTGCATACCCCGGTTGCCTCACATAATCCGACAAATGCGAACTTAAATCAGAGCTTACAGAAGAAATCTTTTGATCAGTATTTTGGTTATCCTCATTCAATCTCTCCAGTTCCTGGTCTATAATGTCCATATTCCCATTTTGATCTTCGACATTATAGAAATCCTCAGGTGAAGGTTTCTTCAAATTATAATTACTTGTATTTTTCGCCATTTATTTTAGCACCTCACTTCTTAATTGTTCATGTGTATATGCCGCCAATTGCGCATTTGTATACCCGGAAAGTATTGTATGTGTGTTATACAGCAGGCTTAAATCAATGATTATATTGGCGGGCACTGTTCTTTCCAGCAGGCTGTTTACCTCATCAAATTTACCCTTTTCGGCCAGTGCTACTCTTACCACCAAAGTGTATTCATCATTCCTCAGTTCCACCGAATAGCCCGACTCTCCGCAAAGGGCATCCAGCTGGCTTTCAAGTGTTCTCCTGGTATATGGCAGCTTTTCATTGAGTCTGGCAAGTATTCTGAACTTCCTGACTTCCAACGATTCAGAGCCTTTTGGGAATATCTTCAGAATGGTTTCCCACCTTTTGATGCCATTTTCTGTAGCATCGGCTACAAACTGGTCACTCAGCACATCTTCAAGTAACCCCCAAATTAAACGGAGTTCAGGATTTTCAGCGGCGGCAAGCTCTCTGAATTCTCTGAACTCCGTTAGGAAATCCGGAAGATAGTTCAATATATTTATTTCTCTATCCAATAACATCACCCCTCACAGGAATACAATCCTTATCCAACACGAGGTTCTGTTCCAGACCGTTTATCTTTGTGTTTGAGATATCAAGAACACCCGCCACATTAAGGAATCTGGTCTCCAGCTGACTTATCCGGACTATTAAATTTGCACTGTCGGCCCAGTTTTTGCTGAGCTCTTTGAAGTATTCGTCAATTGTTTTTTCCACATAGTCCTTAAGATCATCCCAGATCCAACCGGGATTGTAACTGATATTTGTTTCAATATCGACTGTTTGTACTCCGACACCTTCTACAGTTACAATATGCCCGATCGGAGCTATCCCTGCGCCGTTTCCCCTGTTCTGCACCGGATCGATCCTGGTTTGAATATCTGAAATCAGCTCTTCGGAAGGCTTATTATACTCTGAATTAATGACAATCAGTTTAACGGTGCCTCCCCCGTTCCATACCGGATATACTTTAACTCCCCCCACCCCCTGCAGTTCATTGACTTTTTCCTTATAATCGGTTATGTTTCCGCCAAAAGCCTGAGAATCAAGTGTGGCAAAATATCTTGCCCTGAGTTGTTCCGTTTCCTCTTCATCTTCTCCGGGAATAAGTATTTCAGTCACTTCTGCATAACTCAAACCGTCAATATAATTAATGGGAATTAAAGTTCCGAAATTCCTGTTGCCCTCGGTTCCAGCAGTCTCACACTCAAGTTTGAACTGAGATTCAGCTATTTTTTCAGTCACCTTATAATTCAGGCTGCCTAAAGAAAATCTTGAACCAACAGGGACGTTCATGTTGAATATACCTTTGACGACGGCGTATGATGCTGCTTTGGGAGCTACACCCCGTTCGGCGGCTCTTTTTATCAGATACTCTCTTGAAGCCGTGTCTGCAAATGCTTCGTTCAATATAACATCAGCTTCGATGTACATCTGTACAAGCTCGGCTGCCGCAGGTGCAAGCGCATCAAATATTACCGAACCTTCCCGCTTGTCAATACCATTTGGTATACGGTCCAGCATGCGCTGCAAAATATTTTCATACGTTAAATTTTCATACATCAGTTTCTCACCTCCTTCTCAATTTCAATATCACCTTCGGTTGTTGCAACAGTAAATTTCACTGAAACCTTTCCTTTTCCCGGAGAAAAAGAAAAATCACCTACATCGGTGATTCTGTCGTCCCTGAGCAGGGCGTCTGTTATTTTTCTTTTAATATCCGAATAGACATACGGAACGGGCTGGCCCATTAATTCCACCATTTCCGAGCCGTAGTTCCAGCTGTATATCAGGTAATCGTACCTCTCGGTATTAAGAATCTTATATATGGCCTGTCTCATTGCCTCACTGCCGTCCAGCAGCCCCGATATCCTTTTTTCTTCCAGGTGCATTCTGTAGGTTCTTACAGGCTGCTGCACCGATTCAAAATCAGGCTGCAAATCCTCATCAATAAAAGGAATCATGTATTCACCACCTTATCCAATACTACAAATTTTTGACCGCCCTGCATCTGGAGCATTATTACTTCGTCTCCGGCAACCAGCCCATTGTGAACCCGGAATTTCTTTTTACCCTTATAGGGGTGAACGTGAGAGTTGCTTTCCTCGGTAAAGTGCTCAACAGTCATCTCCAGATCATAGTCCCTGACATTATTGGTAAAAATCAGCTGTGCTTCATTTAAAGTCAGCTTTTGCTCTACAAATATTTTTACAGGTGCGGTGCTCACTACCTTGCCGAACAATACGGACATGGGCTTCGAATCATTTACCGCTCCCATGGCGGCCGATTTAATAAGTTCAACCATATTAGGCAATGAATTCCCCTCCCCTCAAGGTTAAGTCCATAGTGTGCTGATTGCCGTTGAAAGTATGTTTCACCGATTCAACCATCATATAACTCTTCAGGTTTATGTCCCCAAGTGCCAGATCAACGGCAATAATACTGCCCCCTCTGACGCGTATATCTCCAAAAGCCCCTGAAACAGAAAGATTTCGTGTTTTCTGGTTATAGAGGGAAAGCAATGCTTCCGCTTTGGCTTTACCATTGGTTTTTTCGTCTATCGATTCATAATATTGCAGTACACCCCAGGCCTCGACCCTATTGCTGTCCTCAACCAGGTATATGTCACGGGTATTTGCTTTTTCATTGTTATAGGACAGTTTAATTTTGTTATAGGTTTCACCGTCGATTGAAGATGTGTAATCGAAATCCTCTGCTGTATTTTTATTAATGAGCAGCGGAAGCTTCAATGCTTCTATATTCCTCAGTGTCAATTTGCCAAAATCGTCATAGAGGACATACATTTTTTTAGTGTTCTGAAGTGTCAGATCCAGAGCCGTTTGAATCATATCAAACAGGGTCTTGTTATCCTCAAGGCGGCTTTTTATTACATAGGCAGTATTTTCGATTACACCTGTTTTCAGCCGGAAATCCTCTGCAATTTTTTTCACAAGTCCGCCTGCGGTCAGATTTTCATAATTATAGGTATCCTTGTTTTTCAGATACCTTAGCTGGTCGTAGGCTGTGACCTTGATGGTTCCGTCCTTGTTTCTCCTTTTTGTAAAAACATAACCGTAAAAAACATCCTTGTCGTCCACCTGCATGAGCACAAGGTTTCCCTCCTGAAAGCTGATGACATTATCTTTTACAACAGAAAACTCAAGCTTTCCGGGAACACCCTTCCTTGCTGTCTCCCAGGTGATTCCTTCCTCTACAAGGGGGGCATAAAGTGTTTTTCCATTCTGTATGATCAGTTTAGGCAAGCTTTATCACCTGCCCTACTTTGATCATATTTGCATTTTCAATATCATTTAACTTGGCTATTTGAGGATATTTTGAGCCGTCACCCAGGAACCTTTTGCATATTGCCCACAGGGTGTCCCCTTGTTTAACTGTATATGCTGTTACCGCATCCTTCTTTTGGGCAGAATACGGTCTATACTGCTTAAGCCGCACAGGTATTGTCAAATCGAAACCGTTTGCCGCATCTTCAATTATGCTGTATTCTTCCAGAGTTACATCCATATCAACCTTCGTTTCAAATAGCTGAATATTGTCGGGAGTATACCGGTCAATCCTGAAATGGAAAGGGGCCGACCTCTTTTTTAAGTTTTCAAACAAATCCAGATATACACTTGCCTTAATAATTTTTTCCGGATTATCCTCATTGTAGTTGAGAATAAACGGGGCCTTTTTATTATCATAAACGGCAAAAGGATACTTTACCTGCGGTATTAATAATTCAAAGCTGAATTCAGTGAGTCCGGGAGGCTTTATAATATTAATCTCATTCCCGTCAATGAGGTTCAGCGTGCTGTTTTGATTTTTTACCTTCATTTCAATCTTTGACGGGGCAACCGGCATCAAAATGTCATCCATATAAATCGAGTACGCCATTAATAATGCACCCCCTCTGCAGCTACTGTCATTGTCTCATAGATTTTTTGTTCCATATAGGAAACCACACCATCCAAATCCAGATCGGAGTTGACGTTATTGGTTATTCCACCCATACTCACGCTGATTTCAGAGGTTGTAAATTTGTTTATTGCTTCCCGTTCGGCAATGTCTCTCATATAAACCAGGTTTTCTTCGGCTATATCCATGGAGTTTTTCATTGAGCCGGTATTTGCCGCGGTAGCAGCCAGATTTGCAGCGTTTGCTTCATTGGTGGTTCCGCTGTCACTGAATGCAGCTGCGGTATATTTCTTACCAGGATCTTTATCCTTTGCATTTTTTGCAGCTTCATCCCTGAGACTTGCGATTTCCTTTTCTCTTTCAAGTTTATCGGAAGCAGCTTTTAAGGTTCTATCAAATATATCTTTTTGGTGCTGTCGCTCAGTTTCAGCCACCTTCCTTCTCTGATCGACCAGTTCTGCTTCTCTTGCCATTTTTTCAGCATCATTTTTTTCTCTGGCATCCTGTCCGAAAGTTACTTTCTCCAGAGGATCAATATGCACTTTTGGGAGATGATTAAGTGCACCTATTAATATATTTATTAAATCAATACTCCCGTTTACCATATCCTGAAGTATTGTAAGCACCCCGACCTTCATATCACCGAAAAAGTTCTGTATACCCACACTTGCCGATTTTATCCCCAGCATCATATTATTCCATAGATCTATTACCCAGTATACTCCCGCGAAAAATGCTATCTTTACAATGTCCCACGCTGTTATAAGGGCATTGACAACCATCAGCCAGGCGACCTTTATGCCTCCCACAGACTGAATCCAGTAAGCAATCAGCGCAATAACAGCTCCAATAGCCAAAATAATCCAGGTCAGCGGGCAGGCCAAAAAAGCCAGGTTCATTGCCAGCTGGGCAATTGTCACGGCGGCTACGGCACCAGCTATCCCCCAGAAAATCGGTTCAATAACCGACCAGTTATCATATATCCATGTTGCGGCATTGGCCACTGCCTCAAGTAAAGGCCCGAATGCTTTGGTCAGTGTATCATTTATTAAAGTTCCAATCTGGGCAAACGTTGCCGGTATTTGCTGAAACTTATTATTTATGTCATCAGCCGAATTATACATGGCGTTTTTCAGAACATCGTCAGATATTCCGGGACCGGCTGCCAGCTGTTCCTGGGACTGACCCGTATATCTGGTCAAAGCCTGTGCAAGCATTGGAGACTGTTCCATTAATGCATTAAGATCATCTCCCTGTAATTTACCTTTTGCCATAGCTTCACTAACCTTATTTATACTCTGGGCCGCCTCTTCGGCCCCCAACCTACTGAATGCCTTATTCACAAGTTCTGTAAAATAAATAACCTCGTCATTGGTTTTGAAATCATCCTTTGAGGTTTTTGCCAGTTTGGCAACGGTGGAAAGTGTCTCATCAAATCCGCTCCGTGAGCCTTGGGCTGCCGAATATACTCTTTGGCGAAGCTGATCGGATGTCTCACCGTTTTGTGCAATTGATTCCAATTGATAATTCTGACGGGCATATTTATCCGTCTTCTCCATACCGGCCTGGACTGAGGGCCAGAGGTCCGACACCGCGCCTCTCGCCTTCTCCATAAAACCACTGAACTTTTCTGAAAAACCTTGCGGCTTGTTTTTCACCTCAGCGGCTGACGTGGTTTTGTCGGCAGTTTTGATGGCTGTTTCGGAGGCTGACTGCATTTTTTTAAAGCCGTCGACAACGGTATTTATTGATTCAATAACACCTGAAAGTTCTTTTGTTAACTCTTTTACACCATCAGGTTTCATACCCAGGTTTAGCTCAAAGTGCAGATTTTTGGTACGCTGTGACACACTATTTATCGTTTTGTTTACAGTACTGTTAATGGTATTATTAATGGTTTTACTTAATGTATTGTTTATTGTTTTATTTATTGAATTAAGCACATTTGCAGATCCATTTGTTAAACTTAGGGCATTTGCAATTGTTGCCATATCTTTTCTCACCAGCCTTTATACATTAAGGAGGCACCCCTTCGAGTGCCTCCTGTAAAAGTTTATCATTTCCGTTTTGCCTTGTTTCTGCTCATTTCCTTCCTGTCCTTCTCCAGCTTGATCTGTATGGCTGCAATAATAAAAGCCCTCTCTTCTCTTGGAAGGCTCAGAAACTGACCGGGCATCATATGAAATTTATGAAGACAATAGTATGCAATATTGGAGTCGCTATCGCCTTCATTTATCAGTTTTTTGCTTCGTCCACCAGTTCTTCCATTGTAACGTCAAAACCGTTCACTTCCTGGATCTTGGCAAGATACTCGGCATATTCGCCGGGTTTGAGCATGGTTTTAAGCAGGGAATCGGCTCCCATGCAGCCGTAGCTGTTCTGAAGCTCGGCATTATTTAAATTTGGATAAACTGTACACCTGGCGGCAAGCTTGCCGAGATATGCGTTATAATCGGTTTCAGGCGTAAACTGACCTTTTTTTCCCGGGACCTGCACCTTTCGTGTGCATGCCTTTCTTATATCCTCATCCTCTTCGGAGGTAATGCCGCAGATTTCCCACTCAACAGGTTTTCCCGACTCATCGACAAATCTTTTTGACGCAACAAATTTAACATTTTCATTTTCCAAAGCATTCTGTTTTAAAAAAGCACTGAGATTGTTCATTGTTTACTCTCCTTAAGCATTATCTTTTCATTCCCGGAAGCACATCAAAGGATTCCTTTATTTCAAAATCTTCAAAGGTAAAATCCATATCCTCATCCAAATACTCTGCGTCTGCATCAAATTTAGTGAGAATTCCTCCATCCATATTGCAGTCTTTCAATATGACCGTCTGTCTTCCCGCACCTGAACCGGGATCTTCATTGGTTACCTGGATATCAAAATATACATCCTGTCCGGTTTTTTTGTAGTTGGCCAACAACTCTCTGAAAATAGAAGTATTGTAGTGGAAGGTGGCCGAGCCGGTTCCTTTCCAGCCTGTTGCCTTGTTGCCCTTTCCCGTTCTTCCGAGAATAGGCACTTCACTCTTGGTTTTTTCAATACTTGCCTCAAGATTTATTGCCTGCATAAAATTGTATCTTTCATCACCGATAGATATAAAGCATTCTGCCAGCGACGCGCTTATGGCGTCTTTTGCATTCATGGTCTGCATAATTTTAATCCTCCTTTAAAAATTATTGTACAATAGTAGTCATATAGAGCTGTTCCATCGCATTTGTTACTGTTACGGCATCCTGGATCACTACCGCCTTTTTATCGTCTCCCTGGGAGATCACAACATCCTCGGGCTTAAAGCTTTCTATGGCCCTGATCTTCTCAAGCTCCTGATGATGCCTGACGATATCATTCCACAGGGATATTCTTCCGGCCGCATCATTAGGCACATTTCCGCAGTATTTCGTATTGAAAAGGACAGCGATATCGTTTGCAATCTGATCCAGAACTCTGACGGTCTGATTGCGGCTGAAGTCACTATTTTTTTCTTCGGTAAACGACGTATAACTGTTAATATCGGTCAGGACACGTACATTGTCACCAACCCTGTGAAGTATGAATTTACCCCCATTAATAGCAGCCTCAAGCTCACTTTGCTTGAAATCCACATTTACTTTGAACTCTCCGTCATATACCTTGTTGGTATTGCTTCTGTTCACCGTACACCCTGCTGTAACTCCGGTTACCCAGTAAACCAGCGAAGCAGGATTTGCATCCTCCTCCACGTCATTATGCAGGTTGATGACACCTTCGAAATCTCCCGCCGTCCTGTATAGAACAGTCTGGAACTTCACTCCCACATCATTTCTCATCCTCTTTGTAAACTGGACAAACAAACCGGTTATTTCGGCTGAGGTTGACAGGCAGCCAAGAGTATTAAAGGAATAGGCTTCGATTTTGTCCAGGAAGGTCTGGTATTCAGCTCCTGTAACAGCTTCTCCGTTGGTGCCGCCTGTTAAAGGTGTACCGCTGGTCAATGAAATGTCAGCTTCAGAAATAAAATCTACAAAGTCATTGGACTTTAATTCCGTCATAGCCGAAACAGTCTGGGAATCCACTTTTGTTGCTCCCACCAGGGTCTGAACATCGTACATACTGTCATTATCCACATTTTTGGCAATAACTATTTTGATGTCATTTCCTCTTATACCTGAATATTTAGCTGTGGCATATGTACAAGCAGCCTTAACTCCGTTATTCAGTCTGTAGAAATATCCCGTTCTGATATTTTTGAACAAATCTCTCAGACCCTTTAATTTTTCATGTGTGTAGCTGTAGCCAAAGATCTTAAGTGATTCCTTTTGAAAATCTGCGGCTTCAACCTTGAATACGCTGCCCTCAACGCCCCAGTCAAGAATCAGCGGCATGGCTGCGTATCCTCTCTCACTCAATGCTGCCGTGGCTTTGGCAGCACTTACAAAATTAATGTAGCTTCCCGGCAGAACCTTGTTCTGCGTTAAAAATGTTCCTCCTCCAAGTGCCATATTATTTCACCTTTCCTTTCATAAATTTATTTATTAAAATGTCAACCTCTTCAAAGCTGTACAGCCTGTCATCAGCAAGCAGTACCTTGACCAAATCCCTCTGGTGCCGGTATTTTTTGCTTGAAACAAGCTGCTCCTTCGAAAAGGTTGTTGTTTTAACCGTTTCGGTTTTCTTGTTACCTATGCTAAAAGTCATCTTAACCTCCATGTGCCCCTTTTATTCATTCTTAATTCCGCTGCTGATTTCGGCACTTCCCATAGTATCTGCAGCTTCATCCTGCCTGTAGACGTAATAATTGTAATTAACATAAAAGCGCAGAATCCCGTCTGCCGCCTCACAGTTCATTTTAGTTCCCCTGTATAGGTCACCGTCTGCCGTCACATACTCCAGAATTTCATTCAGTCTGTCTATCATGTCATTTATTTCAGCTTTCCTTCTGTCTGTTCCGGGATGATATTCAACAGTAAATTGCTGTTCTCTGAAGCATCTTCTTCCAATCATCTTTTTTTGATTGGAGGTACGCAGAAAAATAAAAAAACAAGGAATATCCAATCCTTGCTCCTGCACTTCCTTGTAGATAGTGAAACCTTCACCCAGTTCTTCACCGAGCTTTGATGCAATTGCATCAATTATTGAATTGACCATAAATAAACCTCCCACTGCTAAATAACTTTCTGCCTTTTCTTCCCCCTTTCCGAATACCTCAATGAACTCACCTCCTTAACAGCCCGCAAGTTTTTATACCGGACATAATTCTTTACGGTACAATCTTACATCATATGGACTGGTATTGTTTGGTATACTTTTGAGAATAATAAAAAATTTGAACAGAAATAATTTCCGCTCAAATCTTAAATATTAATCCGTATAAAATAACATAATCTTTTACGATACTATCTTACATCATATATGCTGGTATTGTCTGGTATACTTTTTATAAACTTATCATGTTTCTTTCTGACTGTTTCCCATGAATAACTCATACACTCGCCGGTCTGTTCCCAGGTCAGTCCGTCTATATACCTGTAAGTCAGGATCTGCCTCACATTACTGTCCTGTATGCCTTCAATGTACTTAAACGCACTGTTTACCTTTTCCATAAGATTCTGTGTCTTCGCCCTTATTTTCTGTGCCATCTGATTTCGTTGTTCCAGGCATTCCTCCGACATTTCTTCACGGCCTATGATGGTAAATGTCCGGGGCAGAAACGGAAATTGTGCCATACTTCCCTTTACTTTATCCGTAACAATGGATTCATTGTCACCATAGCTTAATTCCTGCAGTTTTTGCCTTAATAAATTTATCTCTTTTTTTAAATGGTTTATTTCTGTCAGCTCCTGTTTTATCATAATACTCTCCTTTACTATTCTCAAACGGAGTTGGTTTCTCCATTCAGGAACACAAGACGCATAATACTGTAAATACTTTTTTGTTACCATGGGCCCAGGCATCCCTTTATCATATTTATTATTCATATGCAATCAGCTGCGAAAGATCTATCCTCAAACCGAAAACAATATGCATCCACCGGGTAAGCCTGCATTGCCGCATGTTTTATTTTTGAGCCTGCTGCACATTTAATCAGCAGCTCATTTCATCGGGCCTGATCCAACATATTTAATTGTCGCATTTCGGGAACGTTATAATAATATCATGCCATTTATTGGATGTCAATATGATTTTCTCCAAACGGAAACTTTTTATTTACATTTGGAGACATTATATATATAATAAACTTGTTACGACTTATATAGGAGGTTTTTACAAATGGCAACAACCAACGAACGGATAAAGGAGTTGAGGATTTTATCAGGATATTCAGTTGACGAGTTTGCAAAGCTTCTGGGTGTTCATAGAAGCTCGGTGTACAGGTATGAAGGTGAAAATGAAAAAGAGGCCAGAGATTTACCTATCAGCATCGCAGTTCTCATATCAAACAAATTTAATGTCAGCCTGGATTGGCTGGCTGGAATATCAGGCACCATGTATCTGGAGCAATCTACAAATAAGATGACTGAGATTTATGAATCATTAAATGAGGAAAACAAGAAGGAATTATTCAACTATGCAAAATATTTATTGACAAAACAGGAGCAGCTTGTTTAAACCGTTTATCCAGTAAAAATAAAGCTGCTGCTGCAAAATGAGCCAATTAAAAATCATTGATTTTTCTCATGGTGCACAAGTGGTCTGTAGTATTTAAATATATATTGTCCGGCGGGAAAAATTCTCCCATAACCAGGCGGAGGAGGACGGTATAATCCCTTTATTCCAACTGACGAAAACACAGTCCCGGGGAAAATTAATCTTCGGCAATGTATGAATTCAGATGTTACAGACCAATTGTACTCTTTTCACATGTGTTGTGAAGTCTGTTATTTTGCGGCACTCCATTTATTTTTGCAGTCCTCATGGATAAGTCCTGATGACCCTGTATACTTATTTTTTAATGAATTATTTATGAATTTTATAGACGTTTACAATTAAATCGGTATAATTATAATAACTTTTATTTTTTTACGGAGGCATAACATGATTAAAGGCACTTTTAAGAAACTTATATCAGTGTTAACAATTTGCATTCTTCTTGTGGTTTCATCCGGCTGTTCCGGCAAGGAGGCAAAGGATGTCAGCCGGGAAACCCCGGATTTATCCGGCCATCCTCAAGTGCAGATCGAGATGGAAAGCGGAGACAAGATGGTATTTGAGCTCTATCCCGAATACGCTCCCGAAACAGTAAGTAATTTTGTAAACCTTGTAAATGAGAAGTTTTATGATGGGCTTACCTTTCATCGTATTATTAAAGGTTTTATGATTCAGGGAGGTGATCCCAACGGCAACGGAATGGGAAGTTCAGACAAAAAAATCAAAGGAGAATTCAGTGAAAACGGCTTTACGCAAAATACCCTGAGCCATACCCGGGGAGTTATTTCAATGGCCAGAAGCCAGGATCCGGATTCAGCCTCCTGCCAATTCTTTATAATGCATGATGACCAGGCTGCTCCTCAATTGGACGGAAAATATGCCGCTTTCGGTAAACTGATCAGCGGTGAGGAAACTCTTGATAAGCTGGCAGACACTCCGGTAACTATGGATGAAACAACGGGTGAAGTCTCCCAGCCGGAAGAAAAGGTTGTGATAAAATCCATCACACTTTTAAAATAGTAGAGCTTATATAAATGGTATCGCAAAACAGGCAATTATTACAGTTTGGCGATACCATTCATTTTTTGTCACTATGGCTGCAATTAAAAAATGCTACCAAACATTTGTTTGATAGCACTGGTGCCGAAGACCGGAATCGAACCGGTACGGGGGGTTAACCCCGCAGGATTTTAAGTCCTGTGCGTCTGCCAGTTCCGCCACTTCGGCACGGATTAATTTCGGCGACTAGCTTATTATAATACTATAGGTATGTCAGTGTCAACACCTATTTAATTTATAATTATATTTGGATTTAATATTGGGCAGATTTTCTGTACCCGCTGTTTCCGCGTTTTGAATCCATACTTTTCTTGAGATCATGTAGCTTTTCGTCACTATCTTTCATAAACTTCGCCAGGCGGTCTTCAAAGGATACATTATCGGCAGAATTTTTAGAACTGTTCCATTCAACTTCCATAGGGGCTTTTGACGCGAAAACAGGAGGCTTCTGATCGCAGGCCTTCTTTATTGAGAGACTCACTTTGCCATTTTGATCAATAGTTAAAACCTTTACTTTAACTAACTGATTTTCTTTTAGATGGGAACTTATGTCTTTAACATACTCCTGAGCAACTTCAGATATGTGAACTAAACCTGTTTTGCCTTCGGGTAACTGGATAAATGCTCCGAACGCAGTTATTCCGGTAACTTTACCCTCAATAATCTGACCAACTTCAAGCGGCATAAAATAAGAAATCCTCCTAATTTTGACCCGTTATAATACTCCTTTGGATAACACTAAAACAATTCGATTATATAGTATATGTCGCTTACAGTCAAGCAGTAGTTACTTGTTGGTATCTACGTAAATTTTCTCACCATCTTTTACATAGCCCAGCTTTTCTCTGGCGATTTTTTCTACAAACTCGTCAGAATTTATCTGTGACTTTTGCTTTGTAAGCTGTTGCTTTTTAACGGTTTCGTTATGAATATTTTTTTCCAGCTGTGCATACTGTACTTTTCTATCTTCAATACTGGCCTGCTGATTATAAAAAGTATAACCAAAATAACAAACTGATGCTATTAATATCAATGTCCAGACATTAAATTTATTTCGTTTCTTCATATACTACCTCTCGGATTACCCATCTTTTGTAAATATCTTATAATACGCAGCTATTGTCTATATCTATATTCTATGCAAAATAAAAAAATCCTTCTGCTCCTTCATAATTTTAACTATTTTAGCTATGAGACTTTTGTTTTGTCATTTTTGTCAGCCTTTTTTGATGGTTTCTTTTTCTTTCGGACTCTTTTATGCCTTTTGTTGTCCTCATCAGATTCTTTGATTTTCCCTCTTTTCCCGGAGCTGCCACCTTTGCGGGGTAACTTGCGCAGCTTTTTCCTTGCCAGTCTCCCTGCCTTTACTTTTAAAGCCGACACCTTTTTCCCGACACTGTGTGTTTTTCCCTTTATATCAGCTTTTCTAAAGATTTTTACAAATCCTCTGCCAATAAGTTTGAAAAGCTTCATTATCAATCCGGCAATAAAGATTACAGGAATTGATAATATTTTATACAACAGTTTAAAGGGATAGCTCAAAACCATCCAGATAAACCGGAATACTTTCTTAATAAAATTTATGATCATCATGGATGACTTTATAATAATGTTACTTAACAGAGATTCGTAAAGTATAACGCCGATTACATTGCCAATAAATATAAATCCCCGCATCTGTCCGCTATTGCTGTTATAAACCGTTATAAACAGCAATATGGCTATTATGAGCCAATATAATATGTCCTCCAGACCGACAAAAATAACACCTGTTTTAATGGCCCTTCTTTTTATTCTTAAAATATCATAAAGAAAAGCCGCAATTGCTCCGGCTAAAATTGCATATAGAAATATGTAAACCTGTTCAACTATAAGTATCATCTGGTATACCTGCAAACCCTTACATAATAATAATTTTATGTTAACAGCCTATTTAAACATTTTGCCAAAGAACGACTTTGACTTGGTATTTTCACCATCATTATATTCCAATGAAAAAATATCACCCTCAACAACCAATTCATTGCTGTCAAGATTAAGTTTATTTATATGAAGATCTGCTCCGCGGATCACCAGAACTCCGATATCGGTTACCGCAATTATACTTTCTTCATTAAAGCTCTCCACGTCAACAACTCCTGAAACACTGAGCCTTTCACGGTTTTCAAGTATCAAGGTCTGATTTTTCGGTTTAACGGTTTTCTTCTCTTCCATTTAAATTCCTCCTTATAAATATTAAATAGACTAGCCCCCGCTTACTTAATACATATGCGCCAAGGTGTTAAAAAATGTTTTACAAAACAAAAAAACCGGTTTTAGAAACTAAAACCGGTTTTTGGCTGACTATTTTAAAATGTACATTTCCCTTGCATCATCCTTGGTTACATGTTCTGATACCCGGGTAATTTCAATTGTGGTAATATTGCTGCCAAATTGAATTTCGATTATATCCCCCACCTTGACTTCCGAGCCAGGCTTGGCAACTTTGTCGTTGATCCTGACTCTGCCCTGCTCGCATACTTCGTTGGCAACAGTCCTTCTTTTTATCAGCCTGCTTACCTTCAAATATTTGTCTATTCTCATAATGACCCCCATTCCGCTGTCAGCAGCGGTAGATATATTAACAAAAACACCTGCTCAACTATTTATTGAGCATTTCCTTCAGGTCCTTACCGGCTTTAAAAGCAGGCACATTACTTTCAGGAATATCTATCTCTTCCATTGTCTGCGGATTTCTTCCCTTTCTGGCGGCTCTCTTTTTTACCTCAAAGGCTCCGAAACCCACCAGCTGAACCTTGTCATTGTTTACAAGAGCCTCTTCGACACTTTCGATCAGAGCACTCAATGCCTTCTCAGAATCTTTTTTTGACAGGCCTGATTTTTCGGCCATACTGTCAACCAACTCAGTTTTATTCATAGCAATTCCTCCCATATGGTTATTACACTATGATTTTAACCATTTTCACGGCGTTTATTCATTTTTTGTATCTGCCGGGCTAAAACCACCTATGCCTGTGCCTTTTCCTTGGCTTCCACCCATAGAGCTTCCATTTCCTCCAGGCTCATCTCATTAAGTGTCCTGCCCTGTTCTGCCGCCCGTTTTTCAATATACTCAAACCTTCCTATGAACTTGTCGGTGGACTGGGTCAGGGAAAGTTCCGGATGCACCTTTAAAAACCGTGACAGGTTGACTGCCGAAAAAAGCACATCGCCGAATTCTTCATCAATGCCCGACTTGTTTTGTTTATTATACTCTGCCTCAAGTTCATCTATTTCTTCCCTGAGCTTGGCGAAAACATCTCCCGGGTTTGTCCAGTCAAAGCCAACCTGTGCGGCCTTTTGCTGAACCTTGTAGCTCCTCATGAGTGCCGGCAGGTTTCTTGGTACACCCTGCAATACAGAAGTCTGATTGGTTACGCCCTTTTCCTTCTTTTTGATTTCTTCCCAGTTCTTAAGCACCTGGCTTGAGGTTTCGGCAGTCACGTCGCCGAATACGTGGGGGTGCCTGTGTATCATCTTATCACATACCCCGTTTATAACATCCTCGATATTGAAATCACCGTTTTCCTCTGCTATACGGGCATGGAACACTATCTGCAAAAGCACATCCCCCAGTTCCTCGCACATCCGGGCTTTATCCTCCAGATCCACTACTTCCAGGTATTCATAGGTTTCTTCGATCAGGTACTTTTTAAGACTCTCATGGGTTTGTTCCCTGTCCCAGGGACACCCGTCCCCGCTCCTTAAAAGTTTCATTATATCTATCAATCTCTCCAGTTTTCCGCTGTTCATTTAATCCTTGTATGATATAGTCACAGTCAGCAACTATATCATATGCTCCTTTCCAGAATATCATTTATATACGCTGTTTTTATAAGCCATAATTGATTGTTCCATAACTTTATTCAGTATAATAACCAAATGTTTCTCCGGTTATTATACTACTTCTTTCAAGACACAACAATAATACTGTTTTAAAACCGGAATAATTAAATAGATATTAAAAAGTACTGCAATAGTGTTCGGTATCAACGGATGCTCACAAAATACATGCCTGAAATTGCCGGCTGAAACACTTTTGCTTCACTTGCAATTCAGACATGTACTTTTAATGGAGCTTACATTTATTAAAGTGTACTTCCGCACTATACTCAATAGTAATATTTCATTTATCTCATTTTATGCCTGGTTAAAATTCAGTGAGTACCTCCTGTTCCGACTGTTCCGAAGTATCTTCTGCAACCTCATTCTCTTCGTTTGCAGCGTCATCCTCCTCACAGCCTGGAGTCTCCTGGCAATCATCGGCATCAGCCTCTCTGTACTTTGCATCCGCAAAAAAGACTTTATCCGCTATAACCTCGGTAACGTAGTGCTTGTTTTTTTGTTCATCCTCCCACATCCTGGTATGTATATTCCCCTGGAGAGCTATCCTGTGCCCCTTCGCAAAATATTTGCCGGCAAACTCGGCGGTTTTTCCCCATACGACAATCGGAATAAAATCTGTTGACTTCTCGCTCACTCCCTTTCTGGCATCACGGTCAACAGCCAGCACAAAGGAACCCACTGCCTTCACTTTTTTAGTGGTGTAACGCAGCTCGACATCCCGTGTCAATCTTCCTACCAGACTAACATTATTCATATAATCCTCCTTTGCCCCAAAGTTTGGGGCCTGTTTAATTTATTACAACTCATAAAATCATCTCATAAACTTTAAGAGACAATAAAATGGCTCAGTAACCGAAATATGTGTATCTCTGCTGATATGTAACCGAAAAAACGGCTGAAAAAATACCGGCTCACCCTGATGTGTACCTGGAAAGGCATCTGAAAAATATAGATTATACCGGTATGTAACCGGATAAAAAATGATTAAAAAACCGGATTAAAACCGTAATAAAACTGAATTTAGAATAATTAATTACCTGTGAAATCTATCGGCGGAACTGCCGTGAAAAATAAATAAGTTTATACCATAATTATACATATCAGGTCATTTATTGTCAACACCTTTTATTCTCATATCACAGCAGTCCCGGAATAATAAATGGGAAGACTGCCTTAACAATCTTCCCCATTTGCTTTGAACTTCATATTCACAACTGAATTATAAAATAACCTATCGAATTAATTACTTATTGTTCCATTTGTCTTCCTAAAAAGCCTGCAGCAGATTGAGCAAGCTTTGCTTCAACTTCTCCCATCTTAACATTTGAATCTGTAGAAAGCATGATTACGGCTCCAATCGGATCGCCTTCGGATATTATTGGAGAAACAACCTGTGAGGTATACTTTCTTTCTCCGTTTTCATCTGCCAATATTGTAATTGCCTTTTCCTCCGGAGACTTAATAAGTAACGTTGTTTTTTCCTCAATAGTTTTCTCAACATCACTGCTCAGCTGTTTTTCCAGAAATTCTTTTTTGGATGCACCTGAAACAGCAATGACAGTGTCTCTATCAGTAATACAGGTAATGTGCCCGCTGGTCTTGTGAAGCGATTCGGCATACTGTGTTGCAAAATCACTAAGTTCACCAATAGGGGAGTATTTCTTTAAAATAACCTCTCCCTCTTTATCAGTAAAAATTTCCAGAGGATCACCTTCCCTGATTCTTAAGGTCCTCCTTATTTCTTTTGGTATTACAACTCTTCCTAAATCGTCTATACGTCTAACTATTCCAGTTGCTTTCAAATTATATTACCTCCTTAATAGGTTATTTTAGTCATAGTATTGTAAACTTGATGATTTTTTATACATTATTGGAAAGGGAGGATTAAATATTAAATAGGAATTTATAAAATTTTCATATGCTAAAAATGCACCTCCAAAAGTAAATTAATATCTTTTGGGGTGCATTTCAGATGTTATTTATTTTAATTGTATTATATTCCGTAGAGGCTCTTATCAGTCTTTACAATAGCGCCTTCATTGGTCTTAACCGCATACTTGGAATCTTTTTTGAATTCATCAAGCTTTTTGGAATATTCCTCTGTCTGTCTTTGTTGTAAAAGTGACGGCTTTATACTCTCCTTTAAGTCATCGAAAGAAGTTTCGGTACGCTTGTGGAACTGCATTACATGATATCCGATCTGGGTTTCCACCACATCGGAGTCCCCTTCTTTTCTGGCATCATCAAAAGCCCACTTTTCAAATTCAGAAACCATTTCGCCTCTGCCAAAGGTGTATTCACCCTCATAGCCCGGGCTGTCCTTGGTTGTAACTGCAGGTTTGTCTTCTGAAAATTCAGTTGCCAGTTTCTTTATATCCTCTCCGGCTTTTATCCTGGCAAGGATATCATCGGCTTTCTTTTTGGCTTCAGCCTTTTTACCTTCACTTACAGGCGCATTGTTATCGTCCACGGTTTTGAAAAGGATATGTGTTACGGTAACTTTGTCAAAATTCTTTTTATTTTCATCATAATATTTTTTGACATCTTCATCTGATACTTTTACGTCTTTTAACAAATCAGCCCGGTATTTTTGTGTCAGGGTAAGGTTTCTGTATATTTCCTTCAGCTCCGACAAAGTGATACCGTAATCAGCCTTTACGCCCGCTTCAGCAGCATTTCTGCTTCCGTACTGGGTGATTTGCTGATTTATTGCATCATCAACATTTTTCAGATCGGTGGCATCAAGCTTTATGCCGGCATCTTTTGCCTTAATAAGCTGGATCTTGAACTCCTGGATATTTTCCAGTGTGCTCTTCTTTACCTGATCTTTTGCAGTCTCTGTTCCGACCTTCGTATTCCACTTATACTGCTCGGGGGTTGAATTGATACTATTGCTTGATAAAAATTGAGACATATTAAACTTTGTAAAAAAAGTATACTCATATTTCGTTATTTTCAAATTATCAACAGATGCTACATTTACCGCCCAAGGCTGGAGTACAAAGAGAATCACTGCGGCTATTATAACTACCGCTGCCACCGCCAAGCCTATTATAAGGCCTTTCGATTGCTTTTTTACACTTGCATTTTCATTTTCCAAAGGTAATCGCTCCCCGTTTTATATTAATAATTATGCTTGTACAACCCGTACTTGTTAAAATGCCCTTGTAATCAATTATATTCAATTATTCAGTATACTGCAATTTAATAATGTCATGTAACAAAATCTTAATATTTGCCAGAATTTCTCTCCCGGCCACATTGCTAAGTCTGAAGGTTATATATGGATTGCTGCTTGCATTGAACATAATCCTTCTGGGGTATTTATCCATGAGCTTTCCAAGATACATGGGCAATGCGGTTGCAGACTTGCTCAATTGAAAAATGACCGTTTCGTCCTTCTGAGAGATATTTGTAAAACCGCACTGTCTGGCCAAAACTTTTATAAATGCGATATCCATCAGACTTTCCACTTCTTCGGGAATGTCTCCGTATCTGTCGATCAGCTCATCTTTTATATCTATTACATCATTTTCATTCTGTATATTTGCGATCTTTTTATACATGTCAATTTTTAGTTCTTCCGAACTAATGTAATCATCATCTATATAAGCGCTTACATTGAGGTCGATTGCCATTTCCTCATCAACGGGGCCCACTGAGTCCCCGCTTATCTCATGAACGGCTTCCTCCAGCAGTTTGCAGTACATCTCATAACCCACCGTTTCCATGTGCCCATGCTGCTCCGGCCCCAGAAGATTACCCGCTCCCCTGATTTCCAGATCGCGCATGGCTATTCTGAAGCCCGAACCGAATTCGGTGAATTCCTTAATTGCCTGCAGCCTCTTTTCGGCCACTTCCGACAGGGCCTTATCCTTCCTGTAGGTTATATAGGCATAGGCCAGCCTGTTTGACCGTCCCACTCTCCCCCTGATCTGATAGAGCTGTGAAAGCCCCATTCTATCCGCATCCTCCACAACAATGGTGTTTACATTGGGCATGTCAAGTCCGGATTCTATTATGGTAGTACAAACCAGTACGTCATATTCACCGTTTATAAAGTTGTACATCACATCTTCAAGCTCTTTTTCATTCATCTGTCCGTGTGCCGTTGCAATCCTTGCATCAGGCACCAGTCTCTTCAGCTCATCCGCCTTTAACTCAATTCCCCTGACCCTGTTATAGAGGTAAAATACCTGCCCGTTTCTGGCAAGCTCTCTCACAATGCCGTCCCTTATGAGCTCTGTATTATGCTCCATAACATAGGTCTGAACAGGGTATCTTTCCTCCGGCGGATCTTCAAGTACGCTGATATCCCGAATTCCCACCAGGGACATGTGAAGGGTCCTGGGAATGGGTGTTGCGGTAAGTGTGAGAACATCCACATTGGGTTTGATGGTCTTTAGTTTTTCCTTGTGGGTTACGCCGAAACGCTGCTCCTCATCCACCACCAGCAGTCCAAGGTCCTTAAATTCGATATCCTTCTGCAAAAGCCTGTGGGTTCCCACCAGGATATCCACATTTCCGGTTTTGACCGACTTTACGATCTTCTTTTGTTCGGCTGCCGTCCTGAAACGGCTCATAACATCCACCGTAACGGGGAAATCACTCATCCTCTTTTTAAAGTTTTCATATATCTGCTGGGCCAGTATTGTCGTTGGAACAAGGTATGCCACCTGCTTGCCGTCCATTACTGTCTTGAATACCGCTCTTATTGCTACTTCGGTCTTGCCGTAGCCCACGTCGCCGCATAACAGTCTGTCCATCAGGCGGGGGGACTCCATATCCTTTTTTATCTCTTCAATACACTTCAGCTGGTCATCTGTCTCATCATAGGGGAATAATTCCTCAAACTGCCGCTGCCATACCGTGTCTGTAGAAAAAGAATGTCCCACTGCCGCCTGACGCTTTGCATACAGCTTTATAAGCTCCCCTGCCAGCTCCCGCAAGGACTCCTTGACCCGGCTTTTGGTCTTTGCCCATTCCGAACCCCCAAGCTTATTCACTTTGGGAGCCTTTCCCTCAGTTCCGATATACTTCTGAATGAGATCCAGCTGATTTGTGGGAATATATAAAAATGCCCCCTCCTGATAGCGTATTTTCAGATAGTCACGTTTTATCTCTCCCACAACAAGCTTTTCAATACCTATATACTGTCCTATTCCATGAGCTTGATGCACCACAAAATCTCCCACATTCAGGTCGGAAAATGCCTTTATTTTTTTACCGTCGTGTTTTGAGCGGGCCTTTTTGATCCTCCGGTCCTGTCCGAAAACCTCTTTGTCACTGATAACCACAAAGCCTGCGGTAGGGTATTCGAAGCCCTTCTGCAAACTGCCCCGGGTTACCACAATTTCCCCCTCCTGGATATCCTTTTCATAACTGTCGGAGTAGTTTGAGATTATGTCATTTGTGGCCAGCGTTTCCACAAGCCGGTGTCCGCGTCCGCTGGGGCCTGAAAGTACAACGATCTTATAGTTTTTGCCCTTTAGCATATCTATATCGTTTACAAGCAGTTCCATGTGATTTTGATAGGAATTTCCCGATCTGCAGGGTATGGAAATCTGGCTTGCAGGCCTCAGCATTGAGTTGTTCGAGGTTATTGCCGCCATGGTGACCGCTCTGAATGTCTTGATAATATCCAGGATACCGTCAAAACTGTGAGTCCACTTTACCCCTACAGGCAGCATCGAACCTTTCTCAAGCATGCTTTTAGCCAATTCGTCCTGCTCAAGTACGATATTTTCTATTCTCTGTGAAATTCTCTGGGTTTCATCAAGAATTACCATTGAGTCCCTGCTTACATAGTTTAAAATAGACTGCGGATTCTCAAGTATATACGGGAGATACCGGTCAATACCGGCAAAATAATGGTGTTCAACAATATTATCAATATCTTCGTTTACCCGCGCTGTAATATTGGCGGCAATCTGATTATTGCCCTTTTTGTTCAATTTATTTGCATAGTCTTTTAAATCCTTTTTTATCCTTGCTATGATGCCATCCTTGGAACCCTCCTGGTATACAACATCTCTGGCAGGTGTGATGACACATGCATCGGCCGCATCGGTCGACCTCTGTGTCGCTTCATCAAAATATCTTATGGAGTCCACTTCGGTGTCAAAAAGTTCGATACGAAGAGGGTGTTCATTGTTTATTGCAAATATATCAATAATTCCGCCCCGGATGGCAAACTGAGCCTTGCCTTCCACAATATCAACTCTTTCATAGCCATACAGCACAAGCTTTGATATGAGCTCCTCCAGGTTCACTTCCTTACCAAGTTCAATGTTGACAACTCCGCTCCTGAACAGTTCCACAGGGGATATCATCTGTATCAGGGCTTCAGCAGACAGAACAAGTACTTTATAATCGGCCGTCATACATCTGAGCAGGGTTTTTACACGTTGATAAACAAGGTCATTGCTCCTGGCCTCGACATTATACAACATGGTTTCCTTTGCCGGGAAGAACACAACCTCCTCCCCCAGGAAGAGCTGAAAGTCCTCAAATGCCCTCCTGGCCTGCATTTCATTATAGGTAATGAACAGACCCCTGGCCTGCATATGTGTCAGCAGGGAGAAAATTATATGAACTTTTTGAGAGTCTGACGGTCCTATTACCGAAACAGGGCCGGTTTCTTCCCTTATGGCCGAAAGCAGAGTATTATATTCACTAAGTTTTAAAAGAGGGTCCGCAAATAAATTCATTTTTTCCTCCATTACTTGTTAAAGCTGTTCATTGCCTTTTCCACACCGGTCCGCACAACGGTTAATGCGGCTTCTGCCGCTTTCTCAATGCTTCCGTTAATTACTTCCCTGTCTTCCTTTGAGAATTTGCTGAGAACATAGTCGGCAAGATCCCACTTCTCGGGTGCACGGCCTATTCCAATGCGGATTCTCGGGAAAGCATCCGACTGAAGCTGATAAATTATTGATTTCATTCCGTTATGAGTACCCGAGCTGCCCTTGGGCCTTACCCTGATTTTTCCGGGTTCAAGGTCGATATCGTCATAAATCACCAGCAATCTTTCCATGGGCAGCTTGTACCAGGCGGCAATGTCCCGGATGCTTTCGCCGCTGAGATTCATAAAGGTCTGGGGCTTGAGCAGAATGACCCTGACACCGTCAACATCACCCTCACCGTAAACTCCCTTAAAACCTATTTTTGATAATCTTATATTTA
Source organism: Ruminiclostridium cellobioparum DSM 1351 = ATCC 15832 (assembly GCF_000621505.1). Classification (GTDB taxonomy): domain Bacteria; phylum Bacillota; class Clostridia; order Acetivibrionales; family DSM-1351; genus Ruminiclostridium; species Ruminiclostridium cellobioparum. Next base: position 40,907 of record NZ_JHYD01000040.1, on the reverse strand, counting down.
ATTTACCCGAAAGGTAATCAATTGTATCAAAACCTACATTATGTCTTGTATTATCGTATTTTGATCCCGGATTTCCCAAACCCGCGATTAAAAATATTTCTCCCAATGCTGCCTCCTGTCCGAGTGCGCCGTGCCGTCAAGCACACATCCTATTTTTATTTATTAACCCTCTATTGACAATATACAACACGCCTCGCGCCGGCTATTTTGTCACTTTTCTCTGTTGTCGTCCTTGGCTTGCGACAAGGCAAAGACACGCCGAAAGGCTTTATGCCTTGCAAGCGGCTTCAACGCAGCCGCAGGGCAAATTCACCACTCAAAAACGTATTGTACATTGTTAATATAGGGCATGCATCCATGTTTAAAAGGGCGGTTCCAAAAACCGAACCGCCCTGAAAAATTATTCCATCAATAATTATTTTAGTAGTATAAACTCAATTTGTAAAATATTTTTTTAGCTTCTAATTTTAACTTCTAAAATTCACTGTCAAAATATTACGGTAAATAAATATGACTGAAAAATTATATTTGAGTAAAAAGAGTGCTTATGGATATGTCCCCATAAATTCTCTCAATAGCTTCGGCAAATACACCTGCAACCGACAAGGCTGTTATCTTGCCTATTTTCTTCTCCTCATTAAGGGTAATTGTATTGAGCACAACCATTTCCTTAATATCAGAATCTTGAATCTTCTGTATGGCAGGACCCGACAAAACCGCATGTGTACAGCTGGCGTATACTTCCTTTGCGCCCGCATCCATCAATGCATTCGCACCGTTCACTATGGTTCCTCCGGTATCAATGAGGTCATCTACCAGCACACATCTCTTGTTTCTGATATCACCGATTATGTTCATTACTTCGGACACATTGGCCTTGGGACGGCGCTTGTCGATAATGGCCAGCGGGCAGTCAAGTCTCTCCGCTATTTTTCTTGACCTTGTAACGCTTCCCACGTCCGGGGAAACCACAACCACATCATCCTGCCCGGCAAACTTCTCCTTGAAGTATTCCGCCAATATGGGAAATCCAAGTAAATGGTCAACCGGAATATCAAAAAATCCTTGAATCTGCGGAGCGTGTAAATCCATGGTCAATATTCTGTCGGCTCCCGCAATAGTTAAAAGATTTGCAACCAGCTTTGCCGATATTGGATCCCTTGCTCTGGACTTTCTGTCCTGCCTTGCATAACCGAAATATGGTATAACGGCGGTTATTCTTCCGGCCGAAGCCCTCTTCACGGCATCAATCATTACCAGAAGCTCCATCAGGTTATCATTTACAGGCTGGCAGGTGGATTGAATAATAAATACGTCGGAACCTCTTACTACCTCCCCGATGTTTACTGCCGTTTCCCCATCACTGAAACATCCAACACTGGCAACACCTACAGGTATTCCTATTTTCTCGGCAATTTCGTTTACCAACTGCCTGTTGGAGCTACCTGTAAATATCTTTATGTCCTTACCATGCAAATTCATTTCAACTCTCCTTTTATCACTCTGTTTATATTTATTTTTTTTATTTGCGCTTCATATCTTTCCTTATTACCCAGTCTTCCTTTATTACCTGGCGTTCTCTTGCGATTGCAAGGGAATTTTCAGGCACTTCCTCAGTAATAGTAGAACCTGCTGCTATATATGCATCTTTATGCACAACTACTGGTGATACGAGATTTGTATTGCATCCGATGAAGGAATTATCTCCTATTATGGTTTTGTTCTTGTTTTTACCGTCATAATTGACAAACACAACACCACAGCCTATGTTGACATTTGAGCCTACCTCTGCATCTCCTACATAAGTCAGGTGTGATATTTTAGTTTTGTCCCCGATTACAGACTTCTTGATTTCAACGAAATCTCCAATTTTGACCTTGCTGCCCACCATACTTCCGGGTCTCAGGTATGCAAACGGCCCAACATGGGTATCATCGCCGATGGAACTGTCAAATGCAACCGAATTGGCTACTTCAACCTTGTTTCCAATTTTGCAGTTTGAAATTCTTGAGTTGGGTCCGATTATACAATCCTCTCCAATGGCGGTATTACCTTCAAGTATGGTATTGGGAAGGATTGTTGTATCCTCTCCGATGCACACGTCCGCATCTATGTGGGTTGATGCCGGATCAACAATGGTAACTCCCGAAAGCATTATTTCGGTGAGAATCCTTGCTTTTAATTCCGAAGCGGCATCCGCAAGGGCTATCCGGTCAGTTACAACCAGAAACTGGTAATGGTCTTCTGTTAAAATTTCATTGGTATTTTTTGTAGATAGAAAGCTATGCTTTAATACTTCCCTAGAAAGGTTGGAAACACCCGGTTCATTGAGTTTATTGAATAATTCTTTTCCGTTGAAGATGTAAATGGCTGCTTCACTTAAAGAATCCGACCCGCTGTCGGTAAAAACCGCTGTGGCGTTACTGCCTTCCTCTTTATGCCTGTTCAGGAGTTCTCTGAAGGTATCGGCCGTTATCAGCGGCTGGTCGGCCCAGTTTATGATAACCAATTCGGCGTCGCTTACCAGATGCCTGCATTTTTCCAGTTCCTCAAATGTAATGGATTGTATGTCCGCCGTTATCTCGGTCATGCCAGAGGCCGACCACTGCTGAACACTTCGTCCCAATACATTATGGCTTTCCTTCAGACTTTTGGATTTAAAAGCACTATTATTGTTGTCGGAAATAGTTAATCCCAAAATTTTTTTCATTGTCAAAGCCCCCACTGTATTTTACAGGTTATATTCTCTCATTTTTAATGAATAATTTCAACCATTAAGAATAATAAAATACCTCTCATATTATTTATTTATCTTGTATATTATTTTTATAACTTTTAAGATAAAATTTATGCTTTCCCGGACAATAAAAAAAGATACTCCTGAAAGTATCCTTTTATTACTTCTTGGATTATTCCTGTAATGAACTCTCAAAGCTGGCTAGGATTGCAGTTTGGAGTTTTTCTCTGGCTGTCGCATTTATTGGATGAGCTATATCTCTGAATTCACCATCCGGTGTTTTTCTGCTGGGCATTGCAATAAACAGCCCATTCTGGCTTTCAATTATTTTGATATCGTGTACCACAAACTCATTGTCAAAGGTAACCGATACCACTGCCTTCATCTTTCCCTCAGTATCAATCTTTCTGATCCTTATGTCTGTAATTTCCATAATGACGAACCCTCCAAGAAATTAATTTAAGTTATTATAACTATTCGCCATTATGGTAAATATTCCTTCTTTTTCGCGTATATTTTTACATTTTTTTTGGTTATTTTACGAGTGTATTCGACTTTTTGTCATAAAGAAATTATTTTACACTAAATATCCCATAAAATGCATGAAAAAAGTTAATAATAAAACCCCATTATTCATATAATGAGGTTTTTCAATCGGAAAAATTAAATTTTATATGTTTGGCTTTATATCAATAATGGTGTTTTCTATCAGATCAGCGTTTAAGGTTACCAATGAATAATAATTTTCCACCAGTTTCTTGTTGGGCTGGTTGGTCTCAATCATAACACCGATGCCTACCACTTCGCTGTCAAATTGATTGGCCATCTCGATTATACCCTTTGAAGTTCCTCCGCCCTTCATAAAGTCATCGATAAACAAGAGTCTTGAGTTTCTCTTTAATGACTTCATCGGCAGAACCATCGTCTGGATTTTTTTTGCCGAAGCCGAAACATAATTAATATTGACTGAGGCCCCGTCAGTTGCTTCATTGTAATGACGAACGATTACCAGGGGAACATCCAGATATTGCGCGGTGGCAAAAGCCAGAGGAATACCTTTGGTTTCAACAGTTATAACGCAATCCAGCTCCAGTTTTGAAAACTTGCCGGCAAACATCATGGCAATCTTGTTCACCCACTCCGGATTATATATGATATCCAGCATATACAGGTATCCGCCCGGCAGGACTCTTTCAGGATTTGATAACTCCTTTGACAACTCTTCAAGGGTTACCTGGATTTCGGCTTCACTCATATAGGGCACATACTTTACTCCACCTGAAGCGCCTGGAATAGTGCATATATTTCCCATATTATTTTTTTCGAATGTTTTTTGTAATAGGTCAAGATCTTCACTGATAGTGGATTTAGCTGAACCGAACATTTCAGAAAAAAATCCCAGAGTAAAAACCTTATTCGGGTGATCGCACAAGGTTTTAATAATTACGGCAAGTCTTTCATTTCTTTGGATTTTATCCATGTTATCTCCCCACATTATTGTTTGCATTAATAATCATTATACAATAAATAATTGAATAATAAAACTCAATTTGCTATTATAATTCGGAAAAATAATATTGTAAAGGATTATGAAAAATAATTGTACCAAAGGTATCATATAATAATTAGTGTATTTAAATATTTTTCCTATATCGTATTTTTTTATTCCTTTTACATTTGTGTGAAAATAATGTATTATTTTTATGTTCGGAAATTCAACCTGTACTAATTTTTTGAAGCGGTGAACTCTCTTGGATTGAGTTTAATAATATATAGTATTATCACAGAGGAGTGTTTTCTTTTGATTAATAATTCAAACCTTTTAGATTCTGAAAAAATCAAATATGTTCATTTTATAGGCATTGGCGGCTCCAGCATGAGCGGTCTGGCCGAAATACTCTTAAGCCAGGGCTACAAAGTGTCGGGCTCTGATATAAAATCCTCAAAAGCAACGCAGAAGCTGGAAAACCTGGGTGCCGGAGTTTCTATCGGACACAGCGCCGAGAACGTCACAGACCCCGATCTGGTGGTTTACACCGTTGCCGTAAAGGAAGATAATCCGGAAATGATCCGTTCAAGGCAATTAAATGTGCCGGTTATTGACAGGGCGGAACTGCTTGGGCTGATTATGAAAAGATATTCCTTCGGCATAGCAGTCTCGGGGACCCATGGTAAAACCACCACAACTTCAATGATCACCACCATTATGCTTGAGGCCGGTACCGACCCTACCGCACATATCGGAGGGGAGCTGGACTCAATTGGCGGCAATACAAGAATCGGGAATTCCGAATATTTCATTACAGAAGCCTGCGAATATTACGGCAGCTTCCTTAAGTTTTTCCCGTTCATGGCTGTCATCCTCAACGTTGAAGTCGACCATGTGGATTACTTCAGAGATCTGCAGCATATAAAGGATACATTCCGGCAATTTATTTCCCTTGTTCCGCCAGACGGTTTTATAATTGCCTGTGCAGATGATGAAAATGTTCTTTCTGTAATCAACGGTAAAAACTGTAACATAATAACTTATGGCTTAAAAAATCCGGAAGCTGTGTGGACCGCAAAAAATATATCCTATAATGATCTGGGCTGTGCCTCGTTCGACGTATACAAGCATGGGGAGAAGCTGGGCTCGGTCGCTCTCTCGGTACCCGGACCCCATAATGTCAGCAACGCTCTTTCGGCCGTTGCAGCCTGCTATACCTGTGGCTGCAGCATGGAAAGCATAGTGACCGGACTGATGAGGTTCGGCGGCAGCCATAAAAGATTTGAATTGAAGGGTCTTGTTGACGGCATAAAGGTTATCGACGACTATGCGCATCACCCCTCGGAGGTAAAGGCAACTCTGAATGCTGCGGCCAATACCGTACACAAGAAAATCTGGTGTGTTTTCCAGCCCCACACCTATACAAGGACAAAAGCCTTTATAGATCAATTTTCACAGGCCTTTACAAACGCCGACAACATCATTGTTACCGATATTTACGCCGCCCGTGAAAAAGACCCGGGTGACATCCACGCCAGCATGCTGGCCGAAAAAATTTCCCAACAGGGCGGCAACGCAGTCTATATGTGCGATTTTCAGGAAATCGCACAGTATCTTGATAAAAATGCGCAGCCCGGCGATCTGATACTGACAATGGGCGCAGGTGATATTGTAAGGTGCGGAGAAATGTTCCTTAACATCAGGGCCAATAAGTAAGTTTAATGTTACATGTCTTAATACTCGGTACAGGATGCAGTTTAAAATTGTTATGAAATGCTCAAAAATAAATATAAAAAATAATAGCTTTCAAGCATTCGAATACAAAATAATAATAGTGTGCGAGGCCTGTATCCATCAATTTGAAGCCCGGTTAGAAGCGCTTGCTTGAAATTTGTAGGCTTGCTTCAGATACATCGTGCCGGCAAATTGACAGGAGGTCAATTTGAGCGGCACGCGAGACCCGGATGGTCGAGTCGCTGCGACGGCTAAGAGGTGTCTGAAGTAAGCCATACTATTTCAGGCAAGAACTTCGGGGGCAAACAATTGATGGATACGGGCCGGGAACACTATTGCTTTAAGTTTGTTCTTATTTTTCAGAATTCACATCAAATTTTACTCAAGCCCTGGTCATGGCAAGCTTGATCTCACCCTCGGCAGCAACCTTGCCCTCCACTGTTGCCTTTACCTTTGCCTTTGTCACACCCAGCTTTGTCATCAGTATTTCAGTCTCCAGTCTCAGCACATCCCCCGGCTGCACCTGATGCTTGAATTTCATGGCTTCTATGCTTGCAAATACTCCAAGCTTGCCCTTGTTTTCCTCCAGTACGGCAACAGCTATCCCGGCTGTCTGTGCGAGTGCCTCCACGATAAGCACTCCCGGCATTATGGGGTACTCCGGAAAGTGTCCCTGGAAAAAAGGTTCGTTAACCGTCACATTTTTTATTCCTACTGCTTTTTTTCCGGGTTCCAGTTCAATGATTTTATCTACCAGCAAAAATGGATATCTGTGCGGAAGAATTTCTTTTATTTCTTTGATAGTAAGCATTTCAACACCTCTTAAAAAATTTATTCAAACTACCTGTAACCTCTGTCCAATTGATTAACTGATTAGCACTACCAGTTAATTATGACCAGGTAATATATTCTACAGCACTAAAGGGAATTCCTTTTTTGCCGTAAATATTTTATGTATCTTTGAGCTTTACTATGAATGCGCCGGCAACCGGACGCTCCAGTCCCCTGTCGGAGGGTCTGTTTTTCAGACTGCCCTCGACAAGCATCTGCGAGGTTGCCCCTCCGTCCAGCATGGCAGCTTCCTCTACACCCAGCTGTATGAGATATTCCGCAAGCTCTTTTCCCGTCATGCCCGTACTGTACCCTGTCTGCCGTCCGTCAACTACAATAAGTACCATTTTCCCGTCGGCCTTTATCCCTATTGCGGTTCTGGGATCACGGTTCAGCAGCGTACCAACCCACCTGTCCCGGTCGGGAGCAACAGCTTTCCCGCCGCTGACCAGCATGCTGCCGCAGCTGTAAGCCTGATATGAGTCACCGAATTGCGGCCTGACTTCAATATTTACGGTATCCCCCTCCTTTATTCCCAATTCATCCGGGAGAGAAGCTTTTTTCCCGTAAAAGCTGATTAGCCGGCTGTCTTTTTTAATTGGTACCTGAGTGACATTTTTATACACTGCCGTTACAATATTGTTTTCTATCCTGATTGATGTATTCTTGGCTTCGGACCTGTTGGAGGAGCCGTATTCATTGGTGTACAGTATAATGTTTCCGGTTTTTCCGGTACGGTTGAGACTGTTTATATCTATTCTTTTATCTTTATATGTAAAATATATCTCAGATATGATTTTTTCAAAGCGGGGACCCTTTTCATCCATTATAAAGACAGGGTCGTAACCGGTGGCAGCCATATAAAGCTTTCCGTCTATGGCAGCCATTCCCACGGGATCGCCGTATTCATAGAAAAAACCCCCGTTTACGGCCGCATACGCACCTGTCCTTGCCGCTATTTCTGAAAGCTTTTCAAAGCCGAATACATTATCGAAGGATAAAACCGGTTTGAATTCCACACGCTCATCCATGGGGTCAAATTCCAGGGTGAATATTTCCTGCTTATAGCCGTTTATTTCAGCGGATATGTGTTTGTACTCTATGGGTAAGGGTCCGGCGGCGGCAGGGACTTTTCCTGTCTGTGAAGCTTCCTGTGAGCCTGTATTTGCCGCTGCCTCCGGCATATCTTTTTTAAAAAATAAAAAATGCCCTACATAAAAGATAATGCAGGACAATGTTAACAAGGTTATTGTAAATATAATCATTTTCAGATTATTTTTTATCATCTATAACTCCTCCGGCAGCTGTTTCAGAACTGCCAGTCTTCAAATACTGTTTTGATAACTGCCTGTACATGTAATCCCCCAGGCCGATTCCCTTCTGGGACATTGTTTCAACCAGGGCCTCATCCATCATGGAATTATACATTTCAGTACCATAATCACTCTCCAGATAGCCTGATTTCGGTACTGTAGCTTTCATCTGCTTGTACATCATATTAAGAAAGATACCTTCAAATTCCTTGCAAACCTGTTTAAGCTGTGCATCATCGCCTTTTTCGGCTGCGGCTTTCAATCTTTTCTCAAAGTCACCGTCATTGGATGCCGCTCTGTAGGTTTGAGCACTTTCAACAGAACTTTTGGTATTGGAATTGATACTGTCAATGCCCATAAGTTAACCTCCACGAGTCAATTACCATTATAACATAGTGTATGTCAAATAGCTTCTACTTTTGTAAATTATCTCTTCAGGTTATTTGCTATCTGAAGCATGTCATCAGACTGCTGTATAGCTTTGGAATTAATTTCATAAGCTCTCTGTGCGACAATGAGCTTTACCATCTCGTCAACTATGGAAACATTTGAAGATTCAAGATAGAATTGAGAGATAGTGCTCTTACCCGAGGTATCTTCAATTGCCTGTACCGGTTCGCCGGTTGCCGAGTTTCTTTCAAACAGGTTTTTGCCCACTGCCTCCAGGGCATATTTATTAGGGAAATGAACAACCCCCAGAGTCTGATCCAGTGCAACAGTTTCGCCGTCGGCGTTTTTATAGCTTATTGCCCCCTGCGGAGTGACGGTCAGAGTTGATATGTCCACATCGGTGTCAAAGACTATTTCCTGCTCGGCATCATCCAGAACCGAATAACCGTCCGAGGTTGTCAGCTTTCTCATGCCATCCTCTGTAACACTGATTTTAAAAGAGCCGTCCCTGGTATATCTTACTTCCTCATCAGGACAAAGAATTGTAAAGAAGCCTTCACCCTCAATTGCAAAATCCAATGAAGAATCGGTTTTGTCGACATTGCCGGACTCAAAGCTGCGGACAGTTGAACTTACCGCCGTACCATGCCCCACCTGCAGATTGACGGGCTTTCCGCTGTCTTCAAGTACATAGGCCCTGTTCATTGTTTCATATAAAAGATCCTTAAATTCGGCTCTTTCTTTTTTGTAACCGGTTGTATTGACATTTGCCAGATTATTTGAAATAACATCCACATTGAACTGCTGGGCCTTCATTCCGGAACCTGCCGTCCATAAAGCTCTCATCATAGTTTTAATCCTCCTAAAGGAATGTAAGTGTAAAACTTTTAAAAAATATATATGATATTGTTGAATTTTTTATCTGACTACTCCAACTTCATTAACTGCTTTTTCAAGCAGGGAATCATGGGACTGAAGTACTTTCTGATTGGCTTCATATGCTCTCATTACAGTAATCATGTCAACCATTTCACTTATGACATTTACATTTGAGCCTTCGCTGAAGCCCTGCAAAACGCTGCCGGTGAAATCAGAGGTTTCGCTTCCGGTGTTTTCCAGCATATTGTCACCGAATTTCCGGAGCATGGCGGGATCACTGAACTGGGTTATCCTGAGGGTGTCCACTACCGTGCCGTCCTGAACGATATTTCCCATGTCGTCAATGGAGAATTGACCTGGCTCCAGGGTTATAGGACCACTTTGTCCCAGAACATAGTTTCCGTCTTTAGTCACAAGTTGATTATCTGAATTTAATACAAAAGAACCATCTTTTGTATAATACTCTTTTAAGTTGCTGTTGTCGGAAGGATCTACAACCCCGACAGTGAAAAACGCGGGGCTTGACGTATTGGCTCCGCCGTTGTCATCTATTGCCAGATCCAGCATGTTATTTGTTTGATTTAACTGGCCTTGAGTAAAATATGTAAATATTTCGCCTACATCACTGCTTAACTCCATTGAACCTATATTGGATGAGTTCTTTGTATCATTTATCCTCTTGGTCAACAGATCGGGAAAACTTTCAAATACCACCGTATCCTTTTTATAACCTGCAGTATTGACATTTGCCAGGTTGTTGGTGATAACGTCCATTTTTCTGTCATTTGCAAGCATGCTCCAGGCTGAAGTATATAACCCTCTAATCATGAGAATTCTCCTCGTTTAAAAGTCATCAATTGTATATCGGTATTATTTTTAGTTTACTTAATACAAAATTAACTAAAAAGAGTCAGCTTTTATTTATCAAAGCCAACTCTTAATATCAATACCTTCTGTAGTTTCCCCTGCTCTCGGACTGCGCTGTTGCCTCAATTGCTTCAATATTATCCAGGGCCTTGCCTGTACCCAATGCTACGCAGGATATGGAATCATCCGCAATGATGACATTAATTCCGGTCTTTTCCTGAAGCAGTTTATCCAGTCCGTATATGAGACTTCCACCGCCGGTCATTACTATTCCCCTGTCACTTATATCGGCGGCCAATTCGGGCGGTGTGCGCTCCAATACTGAATGAACGGCCTCTATAATGCTTGAGATGGGCTCCTCAAGAGCTTCCATCATTTCAGTGGAAGATATGGTTATAGTTTTTGGAAGTCCCGAAATAAGATTCCTTCCTCTTATATCCATGGTAACTTCCTGAACTCTCGGGAAAACCGTACCAATATTAATTTTCAATTCTTCCGAAGTTCTTTCTCCAATCATGATGTTATGCTTTTTCCGCATATACCTGATAATTGCCTCGTCAAATTTGTCGCCTGCAACCTTTATGGATGTGCTGACAACAGTACCTCCCAGCGATATGACTGCTATGTCGGTGGTACCTCCGCCCATGTCTACAACCATGCTTCCGCAAGCCTTGGCTATGTCTATCCCCGCACCTATGGCAGCTGCAATAGGCTCTTCAATCAAATATGTCTTTCTGGCGCCGGCCTGCATTGAAGCATCTATAACCGCACGCTTTTCCACTTCAGTAACACCGCTGGGTACACAAACCATAATTCTCGGCTTAAAAAACTTTCTGCCGCCCGTTACCTTGTTTATAAAATATTTGAGCATACGCTCGGTAATGTCATAATCTGAAATAACGCCTTCTCTCAACGGTCTGATGGCAACTATATTGCCCGGCGTCCTTCCCAGCATCCTTCTGGCTTCTTCCCCCACCGCTAATAATTTATTGGTATTTTTATCTATGGCAACAACGGAAGGCTCTCTTAATACAATCCCCTTCCCCTTAATATAAACCAGTACTGAAGCAGTTCCCAAATCAATTCCTATGTCCTGTCCAAAACCCAAATATAACAACTCCCTTGAAACAATTTGATAATCTAACAAAATATACATTAACTATATAGATATTATATTCTGCATAAAATATTACAAATATTGAAGTTAAAATTATCTATTATTTATATTATCATATTAATTTAATTATGCAATATTTTTGTAAGCTTTTGATAAGTATTGATAATTTATTTAAAATTCTGTCATATTTTTCCCTTGAGAATTGTTTTCTCATATTGATGGGGTGTCATACCTGTAAACTCCTTGAATACTGTAAAAAAATATGTATAATTATTGAAACCTGCCTTTGGAGCAAGATCCTTGAAATTTATCCCCTCAGCCAGCATTTGTTTTGCCTGTTCTATCCTTATGCTGTTCAGATAGTAGGTAAACCCCTCATTACATTCCTCCTTGAAGAGCTTGCTCAGGTATTGGGGCGTTACATTCACCTTTTCAGCCACACTGGAAAGTGAAATATCGCTGTGATAGTTATTTATTATATAATCAATGGATTTCTTTATTATCGGGGAATATCCGCTGTTTAATTTATTCTGTTCCAGGACATCCAAAAGTGCCGTATAGAGAAATTTAAAATAATTCAGGAGCTCTTCCAGATTTTCAAATTTTTTAAAGTCGTCATACGGACTGCTTGTACTGGTGAAAACTTTGCCGGAGGATATGTTAAACTCTTTTATTACACGGCTGAGCAGGTTTATAAGATCTATGCAGGTCATTTTAACAGTATCAAACGGGCATTTGTTCTCCTTCATGCTTCTGAAAATATCCACAAGAGTTTTTATTACTCCGTCTTTTTTGGAGTTCCTTATGCCACCCAGCAGATTTTTTTCCTCGGCTGCCGACAGTCCGGTATTCCTCCTGGGAGTTTCATTGCATGCCAGTTCCCTTTTCTGTACAATATAATTACTTCCTTTAAAATACCCGTCATCCAGTACTTTTCTGGCTTCCCTGTAATATTCGTCAATTTTTGCAGCCACAGGACATATTCCGCTGAGTCCAAAGCTCAGTGTAACATTGAGGAACCTTTTCACAGTTCCTTCTATTGTGCCGATATTGGTAATAGCTCTGGAATAGATTGCCGCCTCACTTAAGATATCTCCGAAGGACATAAGAAAAATATACTTTCCCTCATCCATGCCCACATATACGGTTTTGCCGATATCTTCGCAGATGCCGGTCAGAATATTATCCACCGTCTGTATGAAAACAGCTCTCTCCTGGGTGTTGAATTTTTCTTTTATACTGTAAAAATCATCAATACGGGATGCGGCAATAATAAGATTTTTATCGTCCAGATCTATTTCATATTCCTTGATTATGGCTGCAAAATTATCCTTCAGATACCCGTTTAAGGAGTTCATTATAACATTCTTTTGAACCAGAGCCTTTCCCGAGGTGGCCATTTCCCTGATCCTGTCATTCTTCTGTCTCTCAATACTTTCAGTCCTGATGCTGTTCTTTATGGACTCCAGCATTGAAAGCAGGGATCCGGCATCCATCCTGTATTTTATCAGATAATCCACAGCTCCCTCTTTAAGACTTTGACGGACAAATTCAAAATCGTCAAAAGCACTGAAGGCGATGATTTTTGCTGACGGCACTATTCTTTTTACCTGATTGATAAATTCAACACCGTTCATACCGGCCATATTCATATCGGTAAAAATAATATCCGGCTGCAGTTCCTCGGCTTTTTTAAGCGCATCTGCACCGTTATCGGCCTCTCCGCAGATTACATAGCCTTCCTTTTCCCAATTGATCAAATGCCTCAGATTTATACGTGCTATTGTCTCATCATCAAGAATAAATACTTTAATCATATTGACCTCTTTAAAGAAATTAAATTATAATAGGAATTCTGATTTCCACAGAAGTAAAAACATCCTTTTGGCTCTTTATATGCAAGCCATATTTTTCACCATATGCAAGCCTGATCCTTTCATTTACGTTTCTCAGGCCTATACTGCTGAACCTTTCCCTGGAACCGTTCTCCTCCCCTTTAAGCAGCAAGTCCATCTCGTTCTGTGTCATCCCTACACCGTTGTCCTCAACTATGATGGAAATATCACCGTCGTCGGCATAGCCCTTTATTGTTATAAAGCCCTGTCCCTGTTTGGGACCGAGTCCATGGATCATGGAATTTTCCACTATGGGCTGGAGAATGAACTTAAGAATTTTATATTTTAATATTTCGGCATCGAAGTCGATATCGACACCGATTTTTTTAATATACTTGTATTCCTGGATGTTAATATAGCTTTTAATGTTTTCTATTTCCTCTTCAATGGTTATAATATCAGGGCCTCTTCCCATACTGGAATTCAGCAGCTTTATCATTGATGTGACCACCGATTCTATATTATCCGCCTTTTGCATTTTTGCCATCCAGGCCACATTGTTAAGTGTATTTGCAATGAAGTGGGGGTTGATTTGAGCCTGGAGAGCCTTGAATTCTGCAAGTGTTCTCTGCTGCTCCTTTGCCTTTATGTTTTCAATCTGCTGGTTAAGCTCATCAATCATGAGATTATAGCTGGCTGTGACCTCGGCCACCTCATCCCTGGAATCGTCCAGGAGCTTCCCCGACTTGAGGCTGCCCTTTTTCAAATCTCTCATGGATCTGATAAGTTCCCACAGGGGAAAGGTTATGCTCCGGTATACAACCATGAATATGAGTATCGATATGAGAATACATATTAATACCACCTGAATAACTATATGTTTTATATCATTTGACAGGCTGTTCATATATTCATTTGGAATCAGTGCAACCACGGTCCAGCCTGATTCGGGTACTACAGAAAATGCGGCCAGATATCCGCCCTCCACATTCTTGATAGTTCCCGATGTGGACCCGGTCCCATATATTTTATCGATACTCCTGCTGGTGGAATCTGTAAACCGGCTTCCAACTTCATTTTTATCTCCGCTCAATACGACCATATATTTGGAATCCAGCAAATATACCTTGCTTCCCGTTCCCAGATTTGCATTGTTGTAAAGGCTGTATAAATAATTGCTGTCAACCCGGAGAAACAGAGAGCCGATGGTATCGTTAAATGTACCCAGATCCTTTATTCCCCTTGAAAGTACTATAAGACCCTTGTACTCCTTTTTGGCCACGTCATCTGTAAACCAGACGTACCTTCCGTCGGCGTCTTTTGTATTCTTCTTGATTTCATCGGCACCGGCGATATTATTGATAAAGGAGCTGGAATCCGACATGGATATTACGCCTCCGCCATTTGACATGAGCACTGGTTCCTGAATATCAAGCGTTACCTTCAGAGCTTCCTTCATAATCCTGACCAGCTTTTTGCTGGATAAATACTTATTGGCATCATCCATCCCATCATAATTTTTCAGTATGCTCTGAGCATCTTCCGATACTGCTATAATATCCCCGTACTGTTTCCAGCTGGAGAGCTTGGCATTTATGGTCAGACTCATCTGCCTGACTATCTGCAGAGAGGACAGGCTTGTCTTGTTCACAATATCCGCATCAGCCTTTTTATATGCGGTAACGCCTATCAGGCCGATTGGAGCTATGGACATTATAAATACCAGAAGGATCAACCTTAATTTTAAGCTCAGTGCTCTAGTTGCCTTGATTATTGTTTTATCTGCAACAGCTACTGCTCCTCGCAAAAATTTCAGCATAAATCACGTCTCCGCCAAAAAGTAAATTTGGTTTTATTATACATACCTATTTTATAATATTAATTACTGTAAAATCAAACATTGTCCGAAAACACCAAATCACCTCCCCAAACCATCTTTTCTGACCCGCGGGGAGGTGAAATATTTTGCTGTCAAGACTTTAATCCTGTAAGTACTATTCCTTCAATAAAATACTTCTGGCCGAACAGATATAAAATTACCGCCGGAACCGAGGCCAGGCAGGAAGCCGCCATAAGCGATTTCCAATTGGTTCCGAAGCCGCCTTTAAAGGTTGCCAGTCCCTGTGAAATGGTTTGCTTATCCTGGTCGTTCACGTATATGACAGGACCCAGCAAATCATTCCAGTAGAGTATAAAGGTAAACAATCCCACCGATATGAGCACCGGCTTCAGCAGCGGCAGCAATATCCCGAATATTATCTGAAGATGCCCGGCTCCATCTATGGTTGCCGCCTCATCAAGCTCCTTTGGTATGGTCATCATAAACTGCCTTATCAAAAATATGTTGAAGGCGCCTCCGCCCAGAAAGGCGGGTACGATCAGCGGCACATAGGAGTTGGTAAAACCCAGCTTGCTCCACATTATAAATATGGGAATAATGGTTATGGCTCCCGGCATGAGCATACTGCCTATTACAAGTGAAAACCAGAAACTTTTGAATTTGAAATCCAGCCGTGCAAAAGCATAGGCCGCAAAGCATGAAGTGACTATTACCCCCGCTATGGCGGGTATTACAATGGACAGCGTATTTTTCAGATAAAGTAAAAACTTAAAGGTTTTCATGGCCTCGGGATAATTTGAAAACAGCCATTTTTTAGGGAACAGCGCAGGCGGATATGTGTTTATCTCCAGATTTGTCATGAAAGAAGTCCTTATCATCCAGAAAATGGGGAAGAGCACCAGCATGGCCCCCAATATAACCAGAACGGTTATAAAAATATTAATCCTGTCTTCCTTGTTTTTTTTGTATTTGATCCCATTTGCATTTGCAGCTGCTTCGTTTTTTAGTTCCATATTAGCCACTTTTCATCACTTCCCTTCATAAAATAGCCATTTATCCGAGGTTTTGAATATAAAGCCGGTAAGTGCCGCAATGAACACAAAGAATACCAAAGAAATGGCACAGGCATAACCAAAATTATTCTTCATAAAACCTTCACGGTATATAAGATAGACCAGGAAGAGGGAGGAATCGTTGGGCCCTCCTTTTGTCAGTGCCTGGGCAGGTACAAATACCTGAAGATTATTTATCATGCTCATAAGGAAATTAAAAAATATAATGGGCGTCATCATGGGAACCGTTACGTGCCTGAATTTATGCCAGGTGTTGCCTCCGTCAATCTCAACCGCCTCAAGGTACGCCCTGGGTACGTTTTGTATTCCGGCAAGGAATATGACAATGAGATTTCCCGTTGACCAGACAGCTATGAGAATAAGGGATGGAACCACTGTTTTTTCACCCTGTAAAAATAAAGACTTATCAAAGCCCAATGAGTTTATAACAAAGTTAAAGGCCCCGAAATTACAGTCGTAGAGCCATGACCAGACTACATTTGTAGCAACTACGGGAATTATATAGGGTATGAAGTAGATGGAACGTATAATTCCTCTGGCCGGAATTCTCTGATTCAACATTATGGATATAAAAAAAGCATATATTATACTTGTTATTACAGCACCAAAAGCAAAGTAAACTGTGACCAGTGCCGATTTATAAAAGAAGAAATCTTCGGTAAATATATTTACATAATTATCAAAACGGACAAAAGTCGGTTCTGCGAGCCCGCTCCAATTAGTAAAGCTTATCCCTATAACACCTATTATCGGTATGATTGTTAAAAACAGAAGTCCGAGTATTGCCGGCGAAAGACACAAATATGCTACAATATTGTCTTTATGTGATTTTGTTATCCGCATAAGCTTTTCACAATCCTTCCTGAAATTATGAGTTCCCTGACCAATTCAGGCTAATGCCCCGGGTTTCCTAAACGAAGGGCATTAGCCCAATATGGTCATGTATATTAAAAGTTTCACATGTATTTAAATTGTGTCAGTTTTGCGATATGCCCCTGCTATTTGTTTGCACTGAATATTTTCTCAACCTTTGGCATAATGTCATTTTTGATGGCATCCTCCGCTGTCTTGGTACCTGCCCAAACAGGGTCCATACCGGGAGTCAGGACTTCTTCTATTTCCGAATAACCAGGGAGATAGTACCAGGGGACCTGCTTTGCATTGTTCATTGCATAGTCGATAACTGCTGTTTTGTACTGGTCAAACGGAGGATGGACTTCGTTATCGGCCCACTTCTTCATAAGGGTCTCATCCTTGTACCACTTCTGTGATACCGGCATCCAGACACCGCTCTGGATCAGGGAGATATTGTTATCTTCCTGGGTATACCATTTTAAGAATTTCTTCGCGTTATCTATGTTCTTTCCGGTATTGAATATTACATTAGGTCCCCCCGTATTAAGGGTAACAGGTGTCTTGAATTTGGGCAGGACGCCTACTCCGTATTTCAAACCGTCTTTAAGAGAATTCTTTAAGGATACGCCAATTTCCCATTGTCCGCCTGTTGCCATTGCAACCTTGCCTGAAAGCAGGGTGACGTCAAGGGTCGGGAAGGTTGCCGATGTGGTCGGTGTAGGTGCGACAAACTCCTTCAGGCTCAAATCGGCAATTTTCTGAGCAGCTTCTATTGTCTCAGGTTTCCCCAGCAGCAGCTCACTGCCGTCTTCGGTGCACACACCTCCGCCATTTGAGATTGCAAATACCGGCCACATCCAGGCCAGAGTGTTGACCTGCGCACCGTATGTAGTTATGTTTTTAGGATCAAAGCCCGCATCGCCGGGACCTTTGCCATTCTTGTCCTTCGTCAGCTTTTTGGCGGCCGAGACAAATTCGTCCCAGGTCCAGGCCTTGTCGGCTGATGCCGGCGGATAAGGTATGCCGGCCTTGTCCAGGAGATCCTTGTTGTAGTACAGAAGCAAAACTTCATTTGCACAGCTGTATGCAACCGGCTTTCCTTTATATGTAAATGCAAGTGAATCCAATGGCTTTTCGTCTGTGCCATACATATCACTCACGTCTGCCAGTTTTCCGTTAACAGCCCATTTTATACACTGTGACTCGGACATCATTGCCGAATCGGGAAGGGTATTGGAAGATGCCATTGTATTTAACTTGGTAATGTAATCATTATAGGCGACAGATATCAGCTTTGCGGTTATATTGTCCTTGTTTTCCGCATTGAACTTGTCTATTACTTTCTGAGTTTCAGCCGGTTCGGTTTCATTGTTGTACCAGGCCATATAGGTTACTTCCACTTTTTCTGCGGGAGCTTTTGAGGTCTCTGCTGCAGAGGATTCTGCACCGGCTGACCCGCTTGCCGGGGATGAACTGCCGGAAGAGGATGAATTGCCGCATCCGGCAAATACGGATGCTGTTAATGCCAAGCTTAAAGCCAAAGCTGCAAACCTGAATTTCTTTGACATAATTTGATTTCCTCCTATATTATCTTTTTGATTTTCCAGGAGCGGAACGTCTTCCCACCTGATACGTCCAACCAAAATCTATTTGATCAAATAGAAAGTGTAGAGATTTATTAGCTTCTTTTCCACACTTATATGTTATCACGCAATTCATATTTAAAAATTTTAATATTTTAATCAGTTACTTAAAATTTTAGCTCTGAATGGTAGAAAAAATAAAGACATTTGAAATACATGTGAAAAATATTGTAACAGTGCTTCCGTACCAACTTCAATAAATGGATTGCTCACAAAGTACAGGCCTGAAATTTGTAGGGCTCATCACAAGTGTTTTCGCTGTCGCAGAACACTCAACATCCTGTTTCGGGGTGCTGCTCAAATCGGCTTCCTGCCGATTTGCCACCTAAAACACTTGTGTTTCACCTACAATTTCAAGCGTGTACTTTTAATGGAGCTTCCCATTTATTGAAGTTGTACTCTCGCACTGTTATTCAATATTAATTCATGTATTACATCTGTCTTTATTTTTCTAAACCAAATTCTCTTATAAATACATCACTGACCACTATACACTCAACTTACAGCGCAATCTTATCCAGTATGTCATTTATCTTTGCTATTGCAATGCCGTAATTGCATATCGGCACATTTTGCTCCTGCGCCATTGCTATGCGCGTCAGGACGTATTTTCTGTTGAACATGCAGCAGCCGCACTGTATGACAAGGGAATACTTTGACAGGTCCCTGGGGAAATCGGTGCCGCTGACAATATCCACAGTAAGTCCCTCTCCGGCTTTTTTCCTCAGCAGCCTGGGCAGCTGGATACGTCCTATATCCTCACTTAACGGCGCATGGGTACAGGCTTCGGCAATCAGAACCGCTGAAGCTTCTGTGAGCCCATCTATGGCCTTTGCTCCTTCAACATAGCTCGAAACATCTCCCTTATACTCCGCAAAGAGTACCGAGAAGGAAGTGAGCAAACTCTCGGCAGGCTTAAGAGGGTACACTTTTCCGAACACCTGCGAATCGGTTATTATCAGCTTTGGAGGCTGAGCCAGAGTTTTCAGTGCCTGCTCCAGTTTGTCGGTAGTTACACTCATCACAAGACATTTTATATCCAACAGGTCACGGATGGTCTGAACCTGGGGCAAAATGAGCCTACCTTTCGGGGCCTGGATATCCTGGGGCATGACCAGCAGCACCAGGTCTCCTTCCTTGACAAGGTGTGCTGTAATGCTCTTGGCCTCAAAATCTTCAGGCACTGCCCTTACCAGCTCTTCTCTCACTCTGTCCAGACCTGTCTTTTCCTTTGCGCTTATAATTATCGGGGAAAGTCCGAGAGCTTCTCTGGCGGCATCGGCAATTCCGGCTGAGTTGACAATGACATCGGCTTTGTTGATAACCGGTATTATGGGAATCTTTCTTTTCCTTAACTCGGCAACCCATTCTTTTTCATAGGAAAATTCGGTGCCGCAGAAAAATACTATTGCAACATCGGTCTTATCAACTGCTTTCCTTGTTTTCCCGATCCGCATTTCTCCCAGAGTTCCCTCGTCGTCAAATCCGGCCGTATCAATAAACATGACCGGACCGACGGGGTGCAGCTCCATAGCCTTGTAAACCGGATCGGTAGTGGTTCCGGCTATTTCTGATACCAAAGCAATATCCTGTCCGGTTATTGCATTTATTAATGAAGATTTACCGCTGTTTCTTCTTCCAAACAGGGCAATGTGGAGCCTGTTTGCTCCCGGCGTGCTGGTAAGACTCATATTAACCTCCTAAGCCATTTATGGCTTTGAGCCGCATAGCGGCCACAAAACTGTAATGAAATTTGTTCACTGCAATACTTAAAATCTGAAATCTCTCTTGCCTTCTTTAAGCTCGCTCAAATGCTCCCTGACTATCCTTTTCACATCAGGATTCCTCAAAGTTTCAACCTCGTCCATTATCATCCTCTCGCCGTGGTTTTTGGTATCTTCGGAGGCGTAATCCTCAAGGTATTCCTTTAGAGTCATCAAGGCGTTAGGCTGACAGACATTTGCTATGGCACCGCTTTTTACAAGTCTCATAAACCTGTCTCCGGTCCTCCCCTCACGGTAGCAGGCAGTGCAGAAGCTTGGAAGATACCCCAGCTTTATGAGCCAGTTGACGATTTCATCCAGTGTCCTGGTGTCGTTGACTTCAAATTGGGCGGTATTTTCCTCTTCCTTTTCCACATAGCCTCCCACACTGGTGGATGAGCCTCCGCTGATTTGGGAAACACCCAGTTTGAGACATTCCGCACGGGTCTTTTCCGATTCCCTGGTAGACATGATAATTCCTGTGTATGGTACGGCAATACGGAGTATTGCTACGATTTTTTCAAATATCTCATCAGGAATGGCGTTGGAGTATTCATTGAGGTCCACGTCATCGGCAGGCCGTATTCTCGGAACACTTATGGTATGAGGACCAACGCCCCTTGCATCCTCAAGATGCCTGGCATGCATCAGCAAGCCGACAAAATCATACTTGTAAAGATTTAACCCGAACAATACGCCCAGCCCAACGTCATCAATCCCTGCTTCCATGGCTCTGTCCATGGCCTCGGTATGATATGCGTAATTGTGCTTGGGTCCTTTTGGATGAAGGTACTCATAGGTCGGCTTGTGGTAGGTTTCCTGGAACAGGATATAAGTGCCTATTCCCGCCTCCTTAAGCTTTTTGTAGTTCTCGGCTGTCGTGGCGGCAATATTCACATTGACCCTTCTGATGGCTCCATTTTTATGCTTGATGCTGTAAATGGTTTTTATGCTCTCAAGAACATATTCGATAGGACAGTTTTCGGGATCTTCACCTGTTTCCAGAGCCAGGCGCTTATGCCCCATATCCTGGAGAGCTATAACTTCCTTTACTATATCCTCCTGGGATAACTGCCTTCGTGCAATATGCCTGTTGGAACCGTGGTAGGGACAGTAGCGGCACTCATTTATACAGTAATTTGAAAGATAAAGCGGAGCAAACATTACTATACGGTTTCCGTAGAATTTTTTCTTTATATGTTCTGCCAGCGAAAACACCCTGTTTTTTATATCCTCCAGCTCACATTCAAGAAGCACGGCGGCATCCCTGTAACTAAGTCCTTTAAACTGTCCCGCCTTTTCCAGAATTTCCTCCAGCAAAACTCTGTTTTCCCTGTTCCGGCTTGCAAATTCAAGCGTTGCCAGAATTTCTTCATCATCAATAAATTCTGTTGCCATATTTGATTTACTGTTATACATACAAACTCCAATCCGCTGCATGCAGCGACAATTAATAATAAAATAAAGACTAAACCTTGGAATATACGGTTTTTATATTGACACCGGGAACCATTCCCAGTTTACCTGAAAGCGAGCTGATTACATCATTGGGTGCATCTACAACAATGCTTATTATACATACAGCCTTTTCCCGGTATGGAATTCCCATTCTGCCTATTATGTATTTGCCGAAATCGTGCAGTATGCTGTTGAGCTTGTCGGTGGATGAAACATCATCTACAATAATACCTATTAATGCAATTCTGGTTTCCATAAACATGCCTCCTTTTTGTTCAAATACCAAAAATATGACAGTATTAACCTTTCGTACCGATTGACGCCATTTGCCTGCGGACAACAAAAAAACCTGTGTCCGGAATGGCACAGGGCTGCTTTCAATTCCTGCTTCCAGGCATGCAACGTTGAGAATTTCACATGATCCTTATATGAAATCACACACTGAAAAACGCCTCAAGAAGCTGTCTAATAGCACCGTCTTACCATTCGGGACTAACCCTCATGCAAATCAGAACGATTGATTATAATTATTCTTCGCTCTCAGCCTGTTGGCTTTGAACTTGGAATGGGCGGAATGGCTTGTGTATCAGTCAATCCGTTATATTGATAATATTTTAACATACTTCGGTATAAAATTCAAGAATTTAAACCTTATTAAAGTTATTATACTTGATATCAATATCTATGAATTTATTATGAATTTTTTAAAGTAGTCTTGAAATTTTGTTGCAGCAAAACTAAAATTAAATAAAATGTATTAATAGCTGGTTTGAATGAGTATAATTACACCGGGTTCAATAATTTTTTTAAATACTTTAAATACTATACTTAAGTTTCGGAGGGCGGTTTATGAATTGGTTCAGAAGGTTTATGCTGGGTAGGTACGGAGTTGATCAGCTGTCGGTGGGACTGCTGTTTCTTTCTTTTTTACTCTCCATAATATTTTATATTTTTCCGGTCGGCATATTGAATTATTTAGTTTATGTTCCCTTCCTTGTGTTTCTGTTCAGAGCGCTTTCTAAAAATCATATTATGAGGAGAAAGGAAAACACTGCTTTTTTAAAGCTGTGGAATCCGGTCGCAGGCTGGTTTTACAAGAAACGCAGCAGAATAAGCGCCCATAAAACCCACAGCTACTTTAAATGCCCCGGCTGCAAGCAGGAAGTCCGGGTTCCCAAAGGAAAAGGCAAGATACGCATTACCTGCCCCAAATGCAAGCTGGAATTTATTAAAAAGACTTAGAGCAAAGGCACTGCCGGACTCCGGCAATGCCTTTATTGTTTGCTCCTATTTTCCTCTATCGTATAAAATTGGTCCAAACACGCTTTTCTATCTGGGGCAGTGCTACATGCTCCCTGCTGTATTCAAGGGATTTCATCAGCCAGGCCATTTTCTGACCCAGTGTCTGCATGATTTGCACGCCTTCCCGGTCCTGCATTACCTCCTCGGCATTTGAACCGTGGATCACATTCCAGTAATGTGAAGGTGTTGTTATAACATTGGCAAGGTTAAAGTAGTTGTTCATCTGATGGAAGGTATCCACACCGCCGGAACGCCTTAATGAAACCAGGGCCGTTCCCACCTTGTACTGCAGATGTGCTCCCGAATAGAACAATCTGTCCAGGAAGGATTTCATCGTTCCTGCAATGCCCGAATAATAAACGGGTGAACCTATGATTATCCCATCTATCTCTTTTGTTTTTTCGATAACTTCATTTACTATGTCATCATTGAAAATACACTTTTTGTCGGCAGACCTTGAACAGGAATTACAGGCTGTACAGCCTCTGATGATCTGATTTCCCACATGAAGTATCTCGACTTCAATGCCTTCCTTTTCAAGCTGTTCGGCCATCAGCCTTATAGCTGTATATGTACATCCGTTCTTATGCGGACTTCCGTTGATAGCCAATACTTTCATACATAATTTCCCCTTCCTGAATTGAGTACATATAATTAATACTAGCTTTTGAACAATTTTATGAGACCCGTCTTTTCCCGTTTGCAATAAGGCAGGTATTTGGGATTGACCGTATGATACTCCACACACTCTTTACATTTGCCATGGCGGGGACAGGCTTTCTTTTTGCAGTTGCAATTTTCCAAACCATTCTCAAGCAGCATGAATTATATTCCTCCATATAAATATAAGATAATTATATCAGGAAAAGATAAAAAAATCACTTGTACCTGGTAGTCTGTAACATCTAAATTCATATATTGCCGTCGGTTAAATTTTCTCAGGATTTGATTCCCGTCATCACTATACCTTCAAGTATGTATTTCTGCCCAAACATAAATACCACCAGGCAGGGCAGGACCACTATTGTAGAAGCGGCCATTATTATATGCCAGGCCGACACATATTGCCCCTGCAGCTGCTGCAGGCCGATTGCAAGTGTGTACTTTGTATCGTCGCTCAAATATATCAGAGGATTAAAAAAATCATTCCAATGAAACATGAATGAGAATATAGCAACCACTACTATAGCCGATTTACTCAGGGGAAGGATTATCCGGGAATAAATACTTGCATATGAAGCACCGTCCATCACAGCCGCTTCATCAAGTTCGGCTGGTATTGACATAAAGAATTGCCTGAACAGGAATATGTTAAAAGCCCCTCCTCCCAGAAAACTTGGAACAATCAGCGGAACAAACGTGTTATAGAACCCCAGTGTCTTCCAGCCAATAAATTGGGGTATCAGTGTAACCACGCCCGGCAGCATCATTCCGCTGAGTATAACACTGAAAACCAAATCCCGCCCCTTCCATTTCAGTCTTGAGAATCCAAAGGCGGCCATTGTAGCTGTGAGTATTGTGCCAAATGTGCCAAACACCAAAATTATTACGGTATTGAGCGCATATAATCCAAACGGAGCCATTGTTGCAGCTTCAATATAATTATTCAGTGTGAAGGGATTTGGAATCCATTCGGGAGGCAGGATAAAAATCTGAGCAATGTCCATAAATGAACTTCTGATCATCCACACCAGCGGCAGTATGAAGGTTATCCCCAAACCGCATAAAATAATGTATACTGAAATATTTCCAACAGTCTTTTTCATATTCAGGCTTTCTCCCCCTCATAATATACCCACTTGTTTTGTGTTTTTAAAATAATGGCTGAAAATACAACAATTATAATAAACAGAATCCATGCAAGGGCAGATGCATATCCCATATTGGATCTTTGAAACGCCTCACGGTACAAGTAAAATACAAAGAATAAACTTGCATCATTTGGTCCGCCGTTAGTCATTATGTATGCCTGCGTAAAAATCTGGAATGAGCCTATAATGGCCATAATGGCATTAAAAAAAATTGTTGGGGTCATTAACGGTATGGTAATGTTGAATAACTTATGAAATGAATTTCCCCCATCGACATCAATAGCTTCGTAATAATGCTTCGGTATGTCCTGGAGCCCTGCAAGAAATATCACCATAGTTCCTCCGGTACCCCAGAGTCCGATAAGTACTATTGTGGGAATTACACTTTTTTCATCAAAGAGCCATGAGCTTACCGGAAGCCCCAATTTCATTAAAAGGGTGTTGACCAGTCCGAAATCGGGATTTAATATCCACAGCCATATTACTGCCGTTGCTACCGCCGGTACGATAGTCGGTATGTAAAATACCGTTCTGAAGAATGCTCTGAACTTTATATCGCTATTCAATAACAGCGCAATAGCGAATGAGAATATGATGGATGCAGGTACACTGAGCAATGTATAATATGCCGTCGCCTTTAAGGATTTATAGAAAAACAGATCCTCTCCCGAAAACATCTTTTGATAATTTGCCAGGCCTGTAAATTTGGGCATGTTGAAGCCGCTGTAATCGGTGAAGCTGAGAAACAGGCTTACGATCATAGGTATCAAGGTTAAGGCAATAAATCCTGTTATTGCAGGAGCGGTAAACAATATTCCATGTATAGCGTCACTTTTTATCCTTCTTCCGGATTTAATATGGGTTTCATAGTCTGTCGTCATTGTAATATTCTCCTAAATTAGTTGAGCAATGACCGATAGACATGCTAACCGGCCATTTGCTCAATAAATCTCACTATTTATATCACCTTATATCAGCGTTCTCTCTTACCCTGCACCAGCGGCTGGGCTTTGGTCTCTGCGGCCTTCATTGCCTCTTGGGCAGTCTGCTGTCCAAGCCATACCTTGTCAAGAGCGGGATTTACAATATCTATTATTTTATTGAAATTTTTGACCGTACCTGTAGGAGTTGGAACACTGTAATTCAGAAGCATGCCTACAATTCCCTGGACATATCCGTCGGGGCGTGCGGTAGTATTGGTGGTCCACTGGTCCAGCTTATCCTTTTCGGTAAGCCATGGTTTTGTAACAGGCATCAGATTGCCGTTTTTGTAAAGTGTAATATCCTGTCCCGGGTCAACCAGATAGGTTGCCAGCTTCCAGCTTGCTTCCGGATTTTTGGTATTGGCATAAATGGAGAGCATCCCTGTAACAGCTTGAGTTTTCAGTTCCTTCATTTTCGGCAATACTCCGCTGCCAAAGTTAAATTTTGCGGAATCTATAGGCAGATGCACCCACTGGCCATCTATTGCCATTGCCACTTTTTTTGTCTGAAGGGCAATTTCAGTCCCCGGCAGTCCCTTCTCGGCAGTAGGAGTCGGAGCCACATGGTGAACATTGATCAAATCCGCCAGTTTTTGAAGTGCTTCCACGGCCTCCGGCTGGCTCAGCCCGAACTTGCCGTCCTGCGTTACGTAATCCCCTCCATTTGAATAGATAAAGTTACCCCACAGCCCCCACCATTTAGGAAAGGATATACCGTACTGGACGATCTTTTTGGGGTCAAAGGACGGATCCAGAGCGTTTTTACCATTTTTGTCCACTGTAAGCTTTTTAGCGGTTTCCACAAACCGGTCCCAGGTCCAGGCCTTTCCGGGATCGGTTGGAGGAGTCTCTACGCCCGCAGCCTGTATCATGTCCTTGTTATAGAAAAGATTAAAAACCTCAAGCCCGTTTCCCACTCCAATTATTGTGTCTTTATCGAGATAGAATAAATCCTCGGGTACGAAATCGGACAACGGTGTTTCAGAATTTTCGGCTATTGTTTTCAAATTCATCAGTTTCCCCTGCTCGGCAAGAGGATATGCTATGGTGGCCGATTCCAGCTGTGAGATATCAAGGGGTTCATTAGCCGCAACCATTGTGGTTATTTTGGTGTCATAGTTGGCATTGGGTATAACCATTGTTTTTACTTTGATCCAGCTGTTTTCCTGCTCAAATTTTGCAATGGTGGCTTCGGTGGCTTTCTTTTCGGTAGCCGAACCCCAGCAGGTATAGACAATTTCCACAGGTTCCTTGGGTTCTTTCTTCTGAGCCTGCTGAGTACCCGAAGACACCTCTGATGCGGTGCCGCCCGACGTGGTGTCACTGCTAACGGTATCCGAACTGTTTCCGCAGCCAAACAGAGCAGTCGCTAACATCAGGCTTGTTAAAATGACTGCTGTTATTTTAGAATAATTTTTCATTGAATGTCCCTCCAAATTATTAATAATCTGATCATCGATGACATTTTTATTATAGCTGCAAAAAATCCACCATAGAATTCTAACATTTACCGAATGGTGGATTCTATCTCAAAGATTTAATTTAATCAGCACATTTCGTTAAATTAACGGCAGTGTGATCTCAACCTGTGTTCCGCTCCCTATGACAGATGTGATATTCACCCCGTACTCACTTCCAAACAGCAGCTTTATCCTCTGATCAACATTTGAAATACCTATTGAATCGGAAGTTCTTTGGCCGGCATAACTCACAGTATCGGTACTCATACCTTTTCCGTTGTCAATTACCCTGAAGCAGCTTATGCCGTCTTTCGACAATCCCTCTATTTTAATTCTTCCACCCTGCACAATATCTTCAAATCCATGTATGATTGCATTCTCCACAAAGGGCTGCAGAAACAGCTTGGGAACCTTTGTAAGGTTCAACTCCTCAGCAATATTGTATTCCACCGAAAATTTGTCGGTATACCTGGCTGACATTATAAAAACATAGCATTGCAGCCAGTGCAGATCATCCTTGAAACTTACCATGTCCTGTTTGTTTTTAACGGTGTAGACCAGCATATGGCATAAATTCATTATGATATCGCTTATTTTATCGTTCCCTTCCTTAATGGCCATCCAATTGATTATATTCAGCGTATTATAGAGGAAGTGCGGGTTCAGCTGCAGGTTAAGAGCCATTATCTGAGTTTCCTTCTCTCTGATTTTCACAGCGTAGTTCTCTTCAATCAAATTCTCTATCTGTTCCCTCATTTCATTGAATTTGAGAACCAGATAACCAAATTCGTCTGCCGAGTCAATTGGTACTATACCTCTGAAATCACCTTTGGCCATATTTTTCATAGCCTTTGTCAGCCTGTTGATGGGTCTTGTTATCATGGCGGAAATTACCAGAGAGAGAACTATGGCCGTAATGATAAAAATAGTTGACAACGTAATTATGGAGTAGACAATCGACGGTACAAAAGTACTTGCTATTTCGGCCGTAGGTATTTCCGCAACAGTCATCCAGTCGGTCACTGTCGATTGATCGAAACATATAAGGGTATTATTGATATTCATGGTCCCGGTTTTCTTCGCAAATACCTCATCCAGCCACTCCGGTTCATATGTGCTTCCGATCAGTTCCTTATCGTTATCCGACACTATGTTTCCCCTGCTGTCAATGATATAGTATTTAGCTCCCTTTATGGGTATGGAGTCCCGGAAGATTTCGTCTATAAAATCCTCTTTAAAATAAATGGTAAGGATGGGTTTTTCAACGCTGTCATCAAGTACCTTCAACAGGCTCTCATCTATATAAAAACTATTTATGACTCTGGACGCGGAGAAAACATTTTGAACCTCAAAGTCAAATTCCTTCAGCTCATCATGTCCAAACATTGACAAATAGTTATATGTGGGTTCCCAGTTCATCTTACCGTTTAAATTCACGGTATCCCTGTACAATTTTGACTTTACATAACTTTCCCCATCCAGCATTGTAAAATTATTTCCGAAAATAAAATAGGAGGTAGCTATTTGAGCGCCGTATACATAGTTAATAAGAGAAAAATTATCATTGATTATCCGGGTTACCTTTCTGTCCATGGACAGTACATTGCTTTTATTCGTGTTTATGTCATTGAATATCTCAAAAAGTTCACTGTTTCTTATTAAAGCCAGGCTGTTCTCCTCTATTTTTGATAACTTGATATCCAATATGTTGTTTTTGCTTTTAATGATTTCATATGTATTTTTTGTCGTAAGCTCCGAGGTGAAATTAA
Source organism: Ruminiclostridium cellobioparum DSM 1351 = ATCC 15832 (assembly GCF_000621505.1). Lineage (GTDB taxonomy): Bacteria > Bacillota > Clostridia > Acetivibrionales > DSM-1351 > Ruminiclostridium > Ruminiclostridium cellobioparum. The sequence continues at coordinate 11,758 of NZ_JHYD01000040.1, read as the reverse complement.
GACTTGAGGTATAGTAGTGTACCTCAAAAACAAGTACGCTGATAGTCAAAAGCAGTATATATGAAATAATCAATTTCGTTTTGAATTTAATACTTTTGATTCTGAATATTATATTTTTCATAAGCTTGCTTCTCCAAGGTTAGATATCAAAGTTCACCTGTATCTACAGCAATTTGTTTGCAACGAATTTTCTGAACTCATCCGGAGACATTCCATATGTTTTCTTAAAGACCCTTATAAAGTATTTCACATCCTTGTATCCTATCTTTTCTGATATTTCATATATCTTCAGCCTGTTATTTTTCAGATACTCCTTTGCTTTTTTCATACGGACGCTGAAAATATATTCCGACAGATTCATATTGGAATAATTTTTAAACAAGGTGCTGAAATAATTTGAATTGAAATTAAATTTATCAGCCAGATCATCCAATTTCAAATCCTCCATGTAATGCTTATTAATATATTCCTTACAGTCAACAAATATTTTTTCGTACCTCAAAGCTTTGTTGGAACCCATTATGTCAACAATTTTTTTCAAATAATCATCGGCCAGTGCCTGCAGCCCGGTAAAGCTCTGTACTCTATGTATGTCTTCCTTTATTGAATTGATTAATAAACTATATTCATCCTCTCTTATAAAACTTTGACATAATCTGGAGGAATTATATAAAATAAAAACTACTATTTCCTTGAGACTTTCGGGATCGGCAAACTGCTCCCGGGTAAATCTTTTCAGAATATTCCCAAGGGCGGCCGACGCCGTCATGTAATCGATTTTCTTTATTGCATCGTACATTTCGTTCTCTTCAACATATTTGCCAAAGGCGTTTGAGAACCGCACAGGCTCAATCTGCCCCGAAGCCAGTATTGTGGAATTTTCAAAGAAAAAAGCGTAATTTACCGTCTTTACGGAATCCATATATGAGTTTATTATGCTCTGTGAATCAATATTGAACCTGCTGCCTATTCCTATTGTTATGTCTAAACTGAATTGTTCTTTCAGCTGTCGGGCAAAAGGCTCCAATAGGTCCAATAGGTTGGAAATCAACATATCCTCAATTCTATTTGAGACGGTTCTGTCTTCCTTTGTCAAAATAGTAACCATAATATTCTCATTGTCCTGGTCAAAAAACGATATGGAATGGAAAACCGGGTCCAAAGCGGTCTTTAAGAGATATTTAATGTCGGCTCTGCAGGAATCTGTTTCGTCACTGTTGAAACGGCTGTAGTTTTTTATTTTTGTCGTTATGACAAAGCCAGTTTTATATTGCTCGAATAATTCCAGAAGCTCCTGGCATTCGGCTTTTTTCAAACGGCCCTTTACATATTTATTCAACTGGTATTCCAGATAAACCGGAAATGAAATGCTATAGAGCTTGCTCTCCTCTTCAGCTCTTTTGGCTTCATCAATTTTCTTTTCGGCCCTGGTTAACAATTCATCAACCTTTGCTTCATTAACAGGCTTGAGTATATAGTCAAAAGCTCCAAGGCTGATGGCCCTGTGCGCATATTCAAAGTCCGCATATCCGCTCAGCATGATCACTTGCATTTTGGATAATATATTGCCGTGAATCTCCTCAAGGAAGGACAACCCATCCTTGACCGGCATTCTTATATCTGTAATGGTTATATCTATATCCCTGCCGTTTACAATATCCAATGCCTCCCTGCCGTTGTTTGCCGGAATTATTTCGGCAGCAGGCCTGAGTTTTCCAATCATTGCTATAAGTCCGTCCCTGTGAATCGGTTCATCATCTACAACCAGGATTCTATTTGACACTGTATTCAACCTCCAAAGAAATCAAGCATAGATTTTAACAAATAAATTATTTATGACAATGTGGAGTTGCCGGAACACGAAGTGTGCAATCATAAATCATACCGGATTTATAATATCATAAATCAAATGTCACATATATTCCACTCTTTTATAAATGGTGGAATATATTCGGAGGTTTTATTTCATTTGCCTGAATTTTTTAGGGGACATACCCGTCTTTGCCTTAAACCTGTTTGAAAAATAGTGTTCATCGGTAAAATTCAACTTAAATGCAATTTCCTTTACCATTAAATTTGTATTCTTCAGCAGCAGTTTAGCAGTTTGAATCCTCTTTTCCAGCAGATATTCATAGGGGGTCTTGCCGAATTCTCGTTTAAACAGGCGTATTACCTGGGCCGGGGATCTGAATATTTGCCTGCCCAGATCCTGAAGGCTGATATCGTCCTCCAGATGCAAATCCAAAAAATGTTTTATTTTGGAGGCCTCGCTGTTTTTTACAGCTTTATTCTGGTTTACCCACAGGTGTATTTGCTGGATTATTTCATGGAACAGGACGGCAGCTCTGGACAGCAGCTCTTCACTGCCGCCCTTTTTTGATTGTATGACCCGGTACATTTCATTGAACAGCAGCTCCAGATTGAGCCCTTCAATGTGATTGACACTGCCCAGTTCATAGGCATCGATCAAATGTTTTATCAGGCGTCCCCTGGCATTGAACCAGATCTTGACCCATGGATCCTCCCTGTCTGAATAATAGACATGATTGCTCCCCCGATGCAGTATGTATATATCACCAGCCGCGGGGTGAAATATTTCTGAATTGTACACTACCGTCCCCTGACCGCTTAGAATAAATTCAAATACATAAACACTTGAATTTGTCCTCTTGATTTTGTAGGTTCCGTCACAATATGATATACCGGCCATTTCTATATGGAACAGGCAGTTGTCGTTATCATTTAACGGCAAACTTACTATTTCTTCTTTAATGTTAATATACCTCACTTATTTGATCATTTTATGCATTTATAGCTCTATTTATTATCATTATAATACAATTAATAAACTTTGTGTATGTGGAGGTATTTGCTATGAAAAATAATTTCAGACCGGCTGCTGTTCCTCTTGTGACAGTTGATCCATATTTCAGCGTATGGTCCATGTCGGACAATCTTATGTACGACCACACCAGACATTGGACTACAGCGCCCAACGGAATGGTAGGAATGATCAATATTGACGGAAAAGTGTGGAAGTTCATGGGTAGACTGGAGCCCGGCGCCAAACTCTATGAAACCAAAGCAGACCCCGACGGTATGGAGCAAAAATCCCTGTCGGTCAGTCCCCTTACGACAACATATGTTTTTGAAGCGGCAGGTGTCGGTCTGACGGTTAAATTTACCACTCCCCTGCTGCCCGATGATCTGCAGCTCCTTTCCAGGCCTGCGTCCTATATAAATTTTTCAGTTTATTCAACCGATAACCGCACTCACCAGGTAAAAATTTATTTTGATGTCACAGGAGAATGGTGTGTGAATACCGCCGATCAAAAAGTAGTATGGTCGGGTGAAAGGCATGCTGATATTGAAATATTAAGGATGGGCACTGAAGAACAAAAAGTCCTGAACCGCTCGGGAGACGATCTCAGAATCGACTGGGGCCACTTATATCTGGCTGTTCCCGGCAGCAGCACCTCCTCCTTTATGAAACCGTATACCGTAAGAAAAGAATTTGCCGGAACAGGCACAGTGAAGAGGGACAGCGAAAGCTGCATCCCGGGGAAAGTCAGCGACAGCATGCCGGTAATAGGCACCGTTCTGGATTTTGGAACAGTCGGCGAACACCCTGGAAACCGGTTTGTCCTTCTGGCATATGATGATGTATTTTCAATCGAATATTTTAACAGACCTTTAAAAGCATACTGGAAAAAGGATGGACTTACGGTACAGGATATAATTGCCCAGGCAGTATCAGGTTTTGATAAAATCATTGCCAGGTGTGCCCAATTCGATGAAAAGGTCATTATGGCCGCCACACGGGCCGGCGGAGAAAAGTATGCACAGCTCCTTGCCCTCTCCTACAGACAGGTAATTGCGGCACACAAGCTGGTCCTGGATGAAAAAGGTGAAATTCTGTTTATATCCAAGGAGTGCTTCAGCAACGGATGTATGGCTACAGTCGATGTGAGCTACCCCTCAATTCCCATGTTTCTGCTGTACAATCCCGAGTTGGTTGAAGGAATGCTGAGGCCCATTTTTGAGTATTCCCGCAAAGAGGAGTGGATTTTTGACTTTGCGCCCCATGACATAGGCACATATCCGCTGGCAAACGGTCAGAAGTACAGTCATGACGGTAAAAAACTCATAGATACCTATCAGATGCCTTTGGAGGAATGCGGCAATATGCTCATAATGACGGCTGCCGTTTCCCTTGTCCGGGATGATTTCCAGCTGGCACGGGAAAATATGGACCTCCTTGAGAAATGGGCCAATTACCTTCTGGAATACGGGATGGATCCGGGTGAACAGCTCTGTACCGATGACTTTGCAGGCAAGCTTGCACACAACACCAACCTGTCCATTAAGGCAATAATCGGCATAGGGTGTTACGCTTTGCTGCTCAGTCAAATGGGGAGGAAGGCTGAAAGTTCGGAATACATGCAAAAAGCCGGAGAAATGGCTATAAAATGGGAGGTAATGGCCTCCGAAGAGGATCATTACAAGCTTGCCTTTGATACTGCCGGCTCATGGAGTTTAAAATACAACCTGGTCTGGGATAAATTGCTGGGATTGAATCTGTTTGATGATAAAATCAGAGAAAAAGAAGTTGCGTATTACCTGAAAAAGCAAAACAAATACGGAACTCCGCTGGATTCAAGACGGGCTTTTACAAAATCGGACTGGCTGGTCTGGGCGGCATCACTTGCTTCATCAAAAGAAGATTTTGTCAATATGATCAGTCCCTTATGGGATTTCGTAAATGAAACCTCCATACGGACACCTTTTACCGACTTTTACGGCACTCTTGACGGATTGCAGAGGGAGTTCCAGCACCGCTCGGTTTTAGGAGGAATTTTTATAGGTTTGCTCAATCCTGCATTATTTAATCCCATTCGCTGATTTTAAAGCAAATCTTTACGGCAGCGGCACCTGAGAGTCAATTGCAAGTACGCTAAAAAGCCGGGCAGCGCTGCGCTCCCGGCTTTTACATTTTATGGCTTGTTTCCTTATTCCAAACTTCACAGTATTTTGCAGGCTCCTGTAAATCTATCTTTCTATAAGACTATCCAGCGCATTATCGGCATGATAGGAGCTTCTGACAAGTGGTCCCGACGTAACATGGCTGAAGCCCAGCCTGTAAGCCGAAGCCTTATACTTTTCAAACATTTCGGGTGTAACAAATTCCACAACCGGATGATGCTTCAGGGATGGTGCAATATATTGCCCTATTGTGAGAATATCACAGCCATATTCCCTCAGATCCCTGAAAACCCCGGTCACTTCTTCCGGCTTTTCTCCCAGCCCCACCATGATCCCCGACTTGGTGTATATCCGGCTGTCTCTTTCCTTCACATTTCTCAAAAGCCGGAGGGATCTGCTGTAATCTGCCTGAGGCCTGACTTCCGGGTAAAGTCTATGGACAGTCTCAATATTGTGGTTAATAATATCGGGCGCTGCCGAAACAACTTTGTCCAGGGCTGCCTCATCCCCTTTAAAGTCAGGAATGAGAACCTCTATTGTTATCCCTTTACAGCTGCTTCTCACCTTTTCAATAACAGAGGCAAAATGCCCTGCTCCTCCATCAGGAAGATCATCCCTTGTAACAGATGTGATGACCACATGCTTTAATCCCAGTGTCCCCGCAGCCTCTGCAATTTTTTCAGGTTCCTTCCTGTCTATTTCCATGGCCGTGCCCTTTTCCACATTGCAGAACGTACAATTCCTTGTACAGTGATTCCCCAGAATCATAAAGGTTGCGGTTTTTCTGCTGAAGCATTCCATGATATTTGGACAGGCGGCCTCTTTGCACACCGTGTTAAGTGAGAGATTTTCCAGTAACTTTTCCACCTGGGTTCTGTTTTTCCCGCCTATGGTCTTTATCTTAAGCCATTCTGGCTTCCTCTGATACATGGGGCGCACCCTCCTTCTTCATCAGTTCCTCCGGTTTTGGTCTTTCAAGGGTTCCATATCCAAAAGTACGGCAGAAATACTTTATTACAAGTTCATACATGCTTTCCATATCCAACTCATGTCCCACAAGCTTTTGAAGGGAGGTAACACCCCTGTCGGTTATTCCGCAGGGATTTATCCAGCTGAAATGCTCCAGGCTTGTATTTACATTAAAAGCAAAACCGTGCATTGTAACCCACTTCTTCACTGCCACACCTATTGCAGTTATCTTTGAATTTCCAACCCATACCCCGGTATATTCCCTTTCGTCCCGGCGGGCTTCAATACCGTATTCCTCCTTCAGCAGAGAAATAAATACATCCTCAATTTTATAAACATAATCCTTAATGCTTTTATTCCGGTCTTTAAGGTCTACAACGGGATAACCCACAAGCTGTCCCGGACCGTGATAGGTAACATCTCCGCCCCGGTTTACTTCAAAAACCTTCACTCCTCTTTGCAGCAGTTCCTCCCGGGAGAGGAGAATATTCCGGTATTCCCCTCTTTTGCCCAGGGTGAGCACAGGAGGATGTTCCAGGAGCAGCAGGGTATCCTCTATCTCGTTCCTCTGACGCATTGCCAGTGTGCTCTCCTGTATTTCCAATGCAGATGAATATTCAATTTTCCCAAGCTTGACTATGTTTAATTTACCCATACCAACCTCCAGCCAACTTTTGGCGCAAATAGTAATGAAATTATCGTGGAGCTGCGCGTCAAATTATTACTGTATTTTAATTTTTTTAAGCTATATACCCTTCCCCGGCGACTTTTTGGGAGCGGCATGCACAGCTCTGCCGGTACTTGCCAGCACTGCCTCATAAAAGGCTTCGGACAGTGACGGATGCGGGTGAACGGTAGCAGCAATGCTGTTTACGGTAAGCCTGTTCCTTATTGCCAGCACCCCTTCTTCAATGAGCTCCCCGGCATGAGGCCCTAAAATATGCACTCCTATTACCTCCTCGGAGTCTGCGGCCGTCAGGACTTTTATAAAGCCCTCCTCCTCGCCCAGTGTCATTGCCTTTCCATTTGCCCCAAACATGAACTTGCCGGTATTGTACGGTATTCCCCTGCTTTTTGCCTCTTCCTCGGTAAGTCCTGCCGAAGCCGTCTCGGGAAATGAAAAAACACAGGCCGGCACCGGTTCAATTGAAGCCTGATCAGAGCATCCCAGCAGCTTTTCAACGGCCCTTTTCCCCTCTTCTGCCGCAACATGCGCAAGCATGATACCTCCGGTAACATCTCCGGCCGCATATATGCCGGGCAGATTTGTGACCCCTGCCTCTCCGGTTCTGATTCCTCCGTCATCGAACTCTATTCCGACTTTTTCAAGGCCTATATTCTTCACATTAGGCCTTCTACCGGTTGAAATCAATACATTCTCAGCCTCGGCAGAAACTGCTCCGTTTTTGCTCTCATAATTAACCCTGATTCGGTCTCCCGTTTTCTCAAATCCGGTCACCTTTGCTCCTGTTTCCAGGGCTATACCGGATTTTTTAAGGAACATGGCAAGCCTTTTGCTTATTTCTCCGTCAAACCCGTTCAGAATGCCGGGCAAATACTCTAATACGGTAACCCTTGACCCCATCTGGTTGAGAATTCCGGCAAACTCAATGCCTATAACTCCGCCCCCCACTATTACTACAGATTCAGGCACCCTCTCCAGGTTAAGGAGCTGGTCACTGGCCATGACACCCGGCAGCCCGGCACCTTCTATGGGAAGCATTGCAGGGCTGGACCCTGTGGCAATGAGGATACCTGTACCCCTTATCAGTATTTTTTCATCCTTGCAGGTGACCTCCACCGTATTTCTGTCAACTAGCCTGCCCCAGCCGTTTACAACTTCTACCCCATTGGCTTTAAGCAGCTGTCTTATTCCGTCGGTCAGCCTGCCAACCATATCCTGCTTTTTCTCAAGCATTTTTTTAATGTTTACGGAAAATCCGTCAACGTCAATTCCAAATCCGGAGGAAGCCTTAATGTCCCGTATGAGCTGAGCACTCCGGTATAGTGCTTTTGTGGGGATACAGCCTTTATTCAGACAGGTGCCCCCCAGCTTCTCCATCTCAACAAGTGCTGCCTTTGCTCCCAGCTGGGCGGCCCTTATAGCGGCATTATATCCTCCCGGGCCCCCTCCCAAAATAACTATGTCTTTTTCCATATTGGCCTCCATTTCACCCATATTACCGGAAAACAGGTTTAAAAGTACACCTGTACCCGTAAATACATTTTTCGCCATACCCCAATTTATATATCACAGCCGCAAAGCGGTACATAACTTAAGACAGGATTTCTTGCGGCCTTTGCTTCATCCAGCCTGGCCACCGCCGTAGAATACGGGGCTCCCCGGACCAGTCCGGGATCATTTTCAGCCTCCCCGGCGATCTGTACCATTGCGGCAATAAATTCATCCAGGGTTTCCTTGCTTTCGGTCTCTGTGGGCTCTATCATCATACATTCCTTAACTATGAGCGGAAAGTATATCGTCGGGGGGTGATAGCCGAAATCAAGCAGTCTCTTTGCAATATCAAGGGTCGACACACCAAGCTCCTTCTGTCTCTGTCCCGAGAATACCACCTCGTGCATGCAGGCAGTATCATAGGGCAGGTTGTAATAAGCTTTGAGTTTGGCCATAATATAGTTCGCATTTAAAACAGCAGTTTCCGAAACTTCCCTAAGTCCTTTTGCCCCCATGGTCAATATATAGGCATATGCCCTGACCACAATTCCGAAATTGCCGTAAAAACTCTTCATTCTCCCGATGGATAACGGCCTTTCATGGTCAAGGCAAAACCCATCCTTCCCTTTTTCCACAAGGGGTCCCGGCAAAAAATCAATCAGCTGCTTCTTGACTCCCACGGGTCCCGAACCCGGGCCCCCTCCCCCGTGAGGCGTACTGAAGGTCTTATGGAGGTTGAGATGCACCACATCAAAACCCATATCTCCGGGTCTTGATATTCCGAGGATGGCGTTGGCATTGGCCCCGTCGTAATACAGCAAGCCCCCGGCCTGATGAACAATGTCGGCTATCAGTCCGATATTCCTGTCAAAAAGCCCAAGTGTATTGGGATTGGTGAGCATTAAGCCTGCAACCTCATCACTCATGGCATTCTTCAGGCTCTCCAGATCAACTCCGCCGTCAGCCGCAGACTTTACCTCCAGCACATCAAACCCGGCTACTGCTGCAGAGGCAGGATTTGTCCCATGGGCCGTATCGGGTATGACGATTTTTTTTCTTTTTAAATCCTGTCTGTGTTCATGATAAGCCTTGATTATCATAAGGCCTGCCAGCTCTCCGTGGGCTCCGGCAGCGGGCTGCAGTACTACTCTGTCCATCCCCGTTATCTCAGAAAGCATCACATCCATATTGTACATCAGCTCCAATGCCCCCTGGACGCTTTTGGGGTCCTGGTAGGGATGGATTTTTTCAAAGCCCGGTAAAGCTGCCGCATCCTCATTTATCTTGGGGTTGTATTTCATTGTGCACGAACCCAGGGGATAAAAGCCTGAATCAACGCCGTGATTTCTCTTTGAAAGAGCCGTAAAATGTCTTATTACATCTACCTCACTGACCTCAGGCAGATTTGCAGGCTTTTCCCTCAGCAGTTCGGCCGGGTAAAGCTCATTTATATCCTTCAGGGGAACATCACATTCGGGGAGTGAGAAGGCCTCTCTGCCCGGAATGCTTTTCTCGAAAATCAGGGATATGTCTTGATGCATACTATAAACCCACCTTTCCTGCCAGAATGTCTATTTCTTTCCTGGACCTCTTCTCGGTTACAGCCACAAGCCAGGTGTTTTCAAGTTCCTTATAGAATAAGCCGGCTTCCAGGCCGCCTATTATTTTCTCCTTCATGAGCTTTTCATTGAGCCCGCCTACATTTCCCTTGTACTCCAGAATAAACTCCTTAAAAACCGGAGCGTTGAAAACAGGCTTAAAGCAGCCCGTCTTCATGAGCTTTTCACGGGCATAGGCCGCTTTTCCGGCACAGAGCAGTGCCACCTTTTTAAGACCTTCCTTCCCCATTACCGACAGGTATATTGTTGCATTAAGAGCATTCAAGGCCTGATTTGAGCAGATATTTGATGTGGCCTTTTCCCTTCTGATATGCTGCTCTCTGGTCTGGAGCGTCAGTACAAATCCCCTTTTGCCGTTTTTATCGGTGGTTTCTCCCACTATTCTGCCTGGCATTTTTCTCATCAGCTGTGCCGTAGTTGCAAAAAAGCCAAGGGAAGGTCCTCCGAAATTCATTGCATTCCCAAGACATTGCCCGTCCCCAACGGCAATATCCGCTCCCAATTCTCCGGGAGCTTTGAAGAGGGCCAGTGATATAGGATCACATATGACTATGAGAAGTGTTCCTCTTTTATGCAGCAGCTCGGCCAGGCCGGCATAATCCTCCACTATGCCGAAAAAATTGGGCGTTTGAATTATCACTGCCGCAGTATCCCCGGTAAGTTTGGCCTCCAGGTCATCTCTGTCGATCCTGCCGTCCTTGTACCCAAAGATATTCAGGGTTGTTCCTCTAAACCTTGAATATGTTTTCAAAACCTCTCTGGTTTCAGGCTGCACCGAATATGCCGTCAGGATGCCATTCCTTTTTGTGGCTCCGCAAGCCATTGCCGCTGCCTCCGCGGCAGCTGTGGCCCCGTCGTACATGGAGGCATTGGCCACCTCCATTCCCGTGAGTTCCTTTATCATTGTCTGATACTCAAATATTGCCTGCAGGGTGCCCTGACTGATTTCAGGCTGATATGGGGTATAGGCGGTGTAAAATTCCTGCCTTGAAGTCAGGTGCCTGACCACGCTGGGTATATAATGATCATAGGCTCCTGCTCCCAGAAAGCAGGTATATCCGTCGGCATCTGCATTTTTCCCCGCCAGCTCCCTCATATGGGCCATAAGTTCAATTTCCGAAAGAGCATCGGGCAGCCCGAGGCTTCTGTTCAGTCTCAGACTGTGGGGAATGCCCGAAAAAAGCTCTTCTACCGAACCAATACCCATATCCTCCAGCATTTCCGCTCTTTGCCCCGCAGTATTGGGTATATAACGCATCAGCCTTCCTCCTCTTCACAGAATTTTTCATATTCTCCTGCCCCCATCAAAGTGTCAAGCTCATTTAAATTCCCGAGTTCTATAACAGCAATCCAGCTTTCGTAGGGATTTGTATTTACATTACCCGGACTGTCCAGAAGTTCTTCATTGATATCGGCCACCGTTCCTGAAACGGGCGTGTAGATATCGGAGGCTGCCTTTACCGACTCTACAACTCCCAGAGTATCCCCCTCTGCCAGCACCGTACCTTTTTCAGGCAGCTCTACATATACTATTTCTCCAAGGGATTTCTGGGCATAGTCGGTAATTCCCATATATGCCCTGTCTCCTTCAACCTTCACCCATTCGTGCTCCTTTGAATACTTTAACCCTTCAATGACCTTAAACATGTAAAATACCTCCGTTAAATTATTTTAATACTCTCGAAAACTCCAATAGCTTTCGAGCTCTATGTTTTAAGATGCAATTTTCTTCTCGCACCTCTAACATTCTCCAGTTTTTTACTTTAAATTTTCCAACAACATTTACCAGTAGTAACCATATATGGTTACTGTACACCTTGACATTAGCTTCCAAAAATTTGAAAACCACAGCGTATGGTATTAATTGCCATAACACTGGTTTTGGAGGCTATATTAATGTTGTGTAATTGGAACTCTCATGTAGACTATCAAAAGAAACTTCTGCTGGATTTGATTCTGTTTTCTGAAATTGAAAAAAGCAGGGTGGTCTCTTTGGAAAAGTCTCTATCCA
>NZ_JHYD01000039.1 GCF_000621505.1 Ruminiclostridium cellobioparum DSM 1351 = ATCC 15832 | reverse complement strand
AAGGCAGCATTTACCACGATGAACACAGTGATTAGGAGATACAAAATCGTTTCTAGGAGTAAGAGCACGATGCCTTTTGACCTCTTTTGAAATAGTAGTAGGATCTTTACATAAATATTTCGCAATCTCTTTAAAAGGTAATTTGTTGTCTAGTGATTTTTCAATAAAAACTCTGTTATCTAGGGTAAGATGCTTTTGGTTTCCTGGTATTAAGTCAGACATAATTAACTCCTTTCACTGCGGATATGGAAACCAATTTAATTCTATATCAGGTGGTGGAATTTATGTAAGACTAAATTCTATTTAAACTTTTTAAAACTGGAATTTACTTTTTCATTCAAGGATTATAGCATAATGATGCCCATATGTTTACAATTAAAACCTATTTCTGCTATACTATTGTTTGTCTTAATTTTTTTGCAATATAAATCATATTTTATAAGCTATACAGGTGCCGATATGAAGAAAATAGTTATCTCTGCTTTTATACTGCTGATTTTTTTACTTTTTGGGACACCGGCATTCGCTGATGTTATAACTACGGATGCTCACTCTTACATACTAATGGATGCCAAAACAGGCCAGGTGCTTTGTGAAAAAAGCGCCGACGACAAGTTATATCCTGCCAGCACAACAAAGATTTTGACAGCCGTTGTCGCACTGGAAAAAGGTGATTTGAACCAGATGATGGTTGCCAGCAAGGAAGCCGTCAAGGATATCGGACCGGATGGTATGAATATCTTTATAGGTGCCGGTGAAATATTGCGCATGGAAGATTTATTGAATGCCATGCTTATCCAGTCGGCAAATGAAACGGCAAATATACTGGCGGAAAACCTTGCACCCACCCGCAAGGATTTTATAGATATGATGAATGAAAAAGCCAGGGAATTGGGGGCCACCAATACCCATTTTACAAATCCGAACGGAATGCACGATGATGAGCACTATACAACTGCACGGGATCTGTCAAACATAGCACGATATGCCATGACAATTCCCAAATTCCGCGAGATTGTTTCAAAAACTTCATATAATATGGCCCCGACAAATATGCACAAAAAATGGGATGAGCTCTATACAACCAACAAATTTTTGTACAGGACATCAGACTATTTCACAAAAGTAACAGGTATCAAATCAGGTTTTACCAGCCAGGCCGGTTTCAATCTTGTATCTTCGGCAGTAAATAAAGACGGCATGGAGCTTATCGCTGTGGTATTGGGAGAAAAAGACCATACTAAAAGCCGGGTCGACAACGATTCAAAAAAACTTTTGGAATACGGGTTTCAAAACTTTTGTGCTCAAACGTTGATTGATGCGGGGAAAGCTGTCAGTAATGTCACTGTTGCCGGAGCTGCCGGTACAACAAATGTAGATCTGGTTACAAAAAATGAATTTGCCTGCGTCCTTCCTCTTGATTCCAACCTGTGGAATATAAACTTCTCCGACAATATAGAGCCGAAGATTGAAGCCCCCATAAAAAAGGGAGATGTACTGGGTTACAGGGCTTATGAGAGAAATGGTACCGAACTTGGAAAGGTTGAACTTGTGGCTGCAAGCAGTGTTGAAAAGAAAACTGCCGAAGGTGCGAGTGACAGCAAAAGCCAATTAGCCGAAAACAAGCAGCAAAAAAGTTCTCTGCTCATTAATATAATAAAAATCGTTCTTATTATTATCCTGGGATTAATCCTTCTGCGCATTGTGCTGCGATTTATTTCACGAAGTATAAAAGCGAGAAGACGCAAAAATAATATTTATGACAATAAGATAAAGTTCAAATAGGATTGTATTAAACAGTATGATAAAATAAAGCTGACATAAAATCACACAAAATTTCCAAGTTTTGTGTGATTTTATTCCATTTTTAGTGTTCAAATTCCAGATTATGTGTTAGACTATAAATAGTTGGACAGCTTTGTAGTAACATCCTTTGCTTTTCATAAATATTTCAAGCAAGATATTTTGCCTTTTAATATTGTATTTTTCACACTGAATTCCCCCTTCTCTTATTTTCAGTATTACAAAGTGTTTATACTTTGTCTGGCATTTGTTATTTAATAAACAAATATACTGAAAGGAGAATACCCCCCTCATGGAAAAATTAAAAAAGTACATTTTCAAAACCTGCCCTAAAAGCGGCAAAATTACCGGATTCAACTTCAAATCACGCCTTTTGTGGCTGTTTTTCCCTGCCATCGGACTGTTTGCTTTGATCTGGTTTTTGGTCAGAGTCATTCCCAAACCAAGCAGGGCCAGTTATCCATGCCAGCAGATGGCCGCCCCCATCGCAGCCAGTTTTGTTTTATGGATAGCCGGAGGTTTCGGCTCGGCATTGCTTTTGAAAAAGGCAGGTAAAAAAATCCGGCAGTCCAGGTTTGTTTCAGCAGGCGCTTTAATCGCACTGGGCCTGGCTGTGATCATAACCTGGTCTTTTCAGATGTTTCCGTTAAACAGCTCGGCCTATACCTTCAAGGACGGACCAAACCAACCTATTGGCCAGGGGCGCGGAGTTTTCCCGGGAAGAGTCTCCTGGGTGCATGATCCCAATTCCACCTCCTTCAATTTCAGCGGTAACTGGTGGGAAGATGCATACAATAATCAAAGCGCCATAAATACAATGGTCTCCTGTGCCATAAAAAATGTTTCGGGCAAAACCGACGATTCAGCCGCCTGGGATGAGATATTCAAAAACTTCAACCAACGGACGGGAAAGGGCAATGTGGGATACCAGCCCAATGAAAAGATTGCAATTAAAATCAACCAGAACAATACCACCGGCCACTCCAACACCAATCAGATAAATGCCTCACCCCAACTGGTCCTCTCTCTTTTGAAAAGCCTCATGGATTCGGCGGGAGTGAGCCAGAGCAGTATTACGGTTTTTGACTCCAGCAGGTTTATAACCGACAATATTTACAACAAATGCCATGCCCTGTACCCCAATGTCATTTTTGTAGACAATATCGGGGGAGACGGCAGAGTGAAGTCCACATATGTAAATAATGCAATTCCCTTTTCAATAAACAACGGCAACCAGCAAACAGGAATCTGCAGCAGTGCCGTCAATGCGAATTATATTATCAATATGGCGCTGCTGAAAGGTCATGCCGGACAGGGTGTTACTCTTTGCGGTAAAAATTTCTTTGGTGCTACCAGTATAAACTCGAACTTTATGCTCAATTCACATAACAATTTCGATTCACCCCGTGACGGCAATCCCAAATTTATGACATTCACAGATTTCCTTGGCCACAAGGATCTGGGTGAAAAAACTGTCCTATATATGATAGACGCCCTGTATGGGAATGATGTCGTGGCAGGAACACCGCATGTAAAATGGCAAATGGCCCCCTTTAACAGCGATTGGCCCTCCAGCTTATTTGTATCCCAGGACGGAGTTGCAATTGATTCTGTGGGTATAGATTTTTTGAAGACCGAATTTACAAATCTGGCAGATATGAATTACTGCGATACATATCTGCACGAAGCGGCAAAAGCGGACAAGCCTGACTCGGGAACAGTTTATGACCCTGAAAGAGACGGCATCAGATGCAAGAGCCTGGGTACCCATGAACACTGGAACAATGCAACCGATAAGAAGTATTCCAGGAATCTTGGCAGAAACACCGGTATTGAGCTGGTTTATACAGACCCTGCCCAAACCCCGGCCATCCTTTATGGGGATGTAAATGAGGATACCAGGGTAGACGCCCTTGATCTGGCCCTGCTAAAGAGTTATCTTCTGAATTTGGCTTCCCTGTCCGAAAACGGGCTGAAAGCCGCCGATGTAAATCAGGACAATTCTGTGGATGCAACAGATCTGGTGCTGCTGAAGGCATACCTGGCGGGAACTGTAAATACCCTTCCGGCAAAGGGACTGTAAGGTGCCTCAAAAAAGGGTTGGCCAGCCAACCCTTTTTGATTTATTATTTTAATCTTTTCTGCCGGATGTGTGCCATGTGAAGCTCCGTTCTATTTCTGCCTTGGCTTATTCCACAGACTTCAGCGACTCAATCATATCGATTGTCTGCAATTTAAAATAAGTAACTATCTGCATAATTACAGTAAATACAATGGTAAGCAGACTGGCCAGAATAAAGCTGGGCCACTTGATCACCTTGAAAAACAAAGGTGCAAATTCCCCAACAACATCTACGACAAAACCGTGCAGGAATATCCCCAAAACCAGGCCCACTCCAATACTGATCAAAGTCAGGATAAAGGCCTCCCGGTAGATGTAGCCGTTGGTCTCCCCGTCTGTAAAGCCCAGTACCTTGAGGGTTGCAATCTCTCTCGTCCTCTCGCTTATGTTAATTGATGTCAGATTATACAGGACAATGACTGCCAATAGTGAGGCTACCACCACAATCAAAATGATGATGCTGTTTAAGCGTTCACCGCTTTCAAGGGCTTTTTGCATAACGTCACCGGTATATACCACATTCAATACCAGGTCACTGTCTATGAGATGCCGGGCCAAAGCTTTTTCATCTCCGCTGTGATTGGATACAATTGCATTATAGGCTGCAGCTTTGCCGAAAACCTTGTTATACATGGCATTGTTCATGTATATATAATTGGAGGTATAGTTTTCGGCTACATCGCTTACAGTCAGCTTATACTCATTATTGTCGGCATCTTTTACGGCTATGGTATCACCTTTTTCAATACCGGAAACCTCCGATAAGCCCTGTGTAATGATAACGCCGCTGTCCTGCAGGGATAACCTGCTCCCGTCGGCTTTGTCTTTCAGATTGTAATAATCATAAAAATCCTTCTCATTTTCAGGCACAATCAAAAAGAGATTCTGGGACTTGTCATCGCTTTCATGCTTAAAAGCGGTTTGCCTTATCAGAAGAGGTTCCTTTATCTGTTCCTGCTCCAGCAGACTTTTCAGTTCTCCGTCAAGCTCCCTGGTCTCTTCATTCAGGATGATCATGTTGTTGTAGCGGAAGATTTCTCCGAACTGCTTTTCTGCAACACCATTCATGCTGTCTCTCAGACCGAAGCCTGCCAGCAGCAATGAAGTGCAGCCTGCCACTCCCACTATGGTCATAAATGCCCTTTTCTTATACCTGAACATATTCCGCATGGTAACCTTCCAGGTGAAGGAAAGTTTTTTCCACACCGGACCGATTTTCTCCAGTAAAATGGTCTGCCCCTTTTGAGGCGGCACCGGACGCATCAAGGTTGCCGGCTCCTGTTTCAGCTCGCTGTTGCACGAAATGATGGTTACAAAAGTCATAAGCAGCAGGGCAACCGCTAAAATCAACAAAAACAGCGGCATATAATATTGGATTACCAGTGACGGAAGTATAAACTGGAAGTTTGAATAGATAAGGGGCGGTATAACACCGCATCCTGCAAAAAATCCGGCTGCCGCCCCTAAACCCGTGGCAGACAAAACATAGAAAAGATATGTCGTGATTATGCTGTTGTCCTTATAACCAAGCGAGGTCAGGGTTCCCAGTTCGCTCCGTTCTTCTGCTATCATCCTGGCCATTGAGTTGGAAGTCATGAGCACCACGATAAGTATGAAAAAGAAGGGTAAGACGGCGGCAACCGCAGTAATCACATCTATTCCGGATTTCAATTCGCTGTAGCCCACTGCGGTATCCCTGTCTAAAATATACCACTGTGGTTTTTCAATTTCTGAAATGTCTGTTTTTGCCTTGTCTATCTTGGATTGGGCGTCAGATATCTCTGTATTGAATTTTTCCAGGTTTTCGTTATATTCCCTGTATCCGGCATTGAGTTTCTTTTCATTTTCGGTTATTTCAGTTTTGCCTTCCTGAATTTTAATTTTTGCCTTTGCTATTTCAGAGTTAAAGGTATCAATACCCTTGTTCAGCTCAGCTTCCTGAATGGTTAACATATCAATGGAGGACTTGAGCTTTAAAAGTCCTTTGTACGACTCCGAATATTGCCCCAGTGCGGCACTGAGCCGGGTATGTTCGTCACTGCCGGCCGGAAGCTGCTCCAGCTGTGTCTGCATGGCCCCTATGGCCGAGTCCAGCTCCTTGATTTTTGTGCCTAGCTCCTCCCTTTTAATTCCGTTTTGTGTCAACGCTGAATTTATTTCATTCCAGCCGCCGCCAATTTCAGTTTTAGCAGATTCAAACCGGGCATTTTGCTTTTCGGTATTTTTTTGCAGCTCCCATTCGTTTTGAGCAAGCTCAGCTTTTCCGTCCTTCAGTTTCTGAGCATTTTTATCAAGCTCGGCTTTTGCATTGTCAAGCTTTTTTTTGCCTTTTGCCCTTTCATCACTGAGTTTTGCCTGGTTTTTACCGATCTCATCATTTGCTTTAGTGTAAATCTCCTGATACCGGGCATCCTCCCTGCCGGATTTTATTTTAACCAGTTCATCCCTGAGCCCGGATGCTGCCTTGTCATAAGCCTTTGAATATGCAGCTGCAGCTTTTGTATCCCTTGCGGTAATATAAATCTCAGTATAGGCCTCCAGAATGAAATTACTTTTTTCAACAAATATAAAGGAAGCCAGCTTACCGTCGCCAATGGTAGTACTTCCGTAATCCTCAGCCAGGTATAATACCGACTCGGCCGTACCAACAACGGTGAATTCGCTGTTCCTCAATTTTTCATCTATATCACTTGTAATCCTGATTTTATCGCCTGTCTTGTAAGTCCTGTCATCAGCAATACACTCATTTTCCTTTTGAGGCATCCTGCCGCTGATCAGCTTGACTCTGTTGACCGTCTGCTCTATTGCATGGACGCGAATGGCTTTATCCTGGTCCAGAACATCCAGGGAATAGCTTGGGACAACGGCATTTGCATTGTTCAAAGCCTTAACCGCATTGACATCCCCGTCGGTAAGGCCCATTGAACTGACGATTTTAAAATCTGTGAGGTTATAGTCTTTATAATAATTATCGGCTACCGAGATCATATCAGGTGCAGTTGTCTGTATTCCGGCAAAAAACCCCACACCTATCATAACTATAATAAACAGTGACAAATACCTGCCAAAGGATTTCCTTATTTTTTTCAAAGTGTTTTTAAACAGCAAGCCAATCACCACACAATCTCTTCCGCTTTTTTAGGATTTTTATTGACCGAAACATCCTTCACAGTTCCGTTTTTTATTTTGATTACTTTATCGGCTATATCCGCAATTACGGCATTATGGGTAATCAGAACCGTGGTCATACCCATTTCCCTGCAGGTTTTCTGCAGAAGTCCGATGATCCGCTGTCCTGTCAGACTGTCCAGCGCACCGGTGGGCTCATCACACAGAAGCAGCTTGGGATTTTTTGCTATGGCCCTTGCTATGGCAACACGCTGCTGTTCTCCCCCTGATAACTGGGAAGGAAAGTTTTTCATGCGTTCAGACAGTCCCACCTGTTCCAGTATGGCTTCAGGCTTCAGAGAATCGGGGCAGATCTGGCAGGCCAGCTCAACATTTTCAAGTGCGGTCAGATTTCCCACCAGGTTATAAAACTGGAATACAAATCCGATATCCCTGCGCCGGTAATCCACCAGCTTCCTTTTGCTGTATTTATGAATTGGATTTCCGTCCACCATTATACTGCCTCCGCTTGGACTGTCCATCCCTCCGAGCAGGTTCAATACTGTTGTCTTCCCTGCACCTGAGGGACCTAATATGACAACAAGTTCACCTTTTTCCACTGAAAAAGAACAATTATCAACTGCCGTAATTCTAACATCTCCAACTACATATTCCTTTTTTATTTTTTCAAATTCAATGAGTGCCATCCATTTGCCTCCATATTTATTAAACACTGTGTTGACAATTATACTAATGTATATTATATTGACATTATGAATCAAAAACAACAATCATATATTTTATATCTGTAAGCTTCTCAACAAATATTAAAAATATGTTTAAAAAATATCAAATTAATTTTTGGTAACAGGGGGATCGGTATGGAGGGCAGGAAACTGGACAGGCGCGTGAAATATACCAAGATGGTTATTAAAGACAGCTTTGTTAAGTTCTTAAAACAAAAACCCATTTCAAAAATATCGGTTAAGGAAATCTGTGACGATGCGGATATCAATCGCGCCACTTTTTATTCCCATTATCTGGATCAGTATGATTTGCTCCAACGCATTGAAAACGAAATAATTGATGATATCAACGAATATTTAAAAGGCTATGATTTTAAAGACAATAAGCTTATTCCTGTTGAAATGATTGAGAAGATACTTGTATATATAGAGGATAATGCTGAAGTTTTTGACCTTTTGCTGAATTTAAACGGGGACATGAAGTTCCAGCAGGAGGTAATAAAAATCATAGGCAGGCAGCACTTTATTTCCATGCTGGAAAATGACTCCCTGAATAAGGAAGACGCCGAATATATATTCCGTTTCTTAGCAAGCGGTTCTGTCGGCGTCATCCAGATGTGGCTTAAAGACGGTTTGAAAAAGCCCGTCAGGGTGGTGGCGGAAATAATACTGAAAACGGCGTTCAACGGCAGAGCAGGGTTCATGTGAAAAGCTGCCGTCAGCCATTTCTCACCATGAGATATTGAGCCATTCTTTTCAGCCTTTCCCCGGAATAATCAAAGAAATCCTTATATGCTGAGCAATAGTAGTTCAGCACGGGCCGGCCATTTTCAAAGGGCTCCCTTGTCCTTCTGCAGCCGCCCCGGCACAGTTGAAAATGCCGGCACTCCCTGCACTCTGGATCAATAATTTTAGATACCTCCACAAATCCGGTTCCGTTCCGGGAGTTTTTCATTTCATCAAACCCCGTATCCCGTATATTGCCAAGATACCAATCAAGGGATATACCCACCAGGAATTTGCCGGCGGCAAGGAACCGGGACCATTGCTCATCAATTACCATGCCGTTTGTTTGTATGGAATTATTCACCTTTATATTCTTTGAATTATATTTTTTCTGATATTCCACAAGCTCCTTATAAAAATCAAGACCCGCAAGTGTCGGCCCTCCGCCCTGAAAAGCAAATGTCATGAACCTTCGGCATACATAGAGTTGCATTGAAATTATTTTTGATATTATCAAACCGGCATATTATTGTCAAATACGCACTTATTTATATTTCTTCAATTATTTTTATTCCCCTGCTCTGTCTGCTTTATATCTTTACCTTTTTTGAGCTGCAGCTTTGTAAACTCTGCAATATGGTCATCAAGTTCTTCACTTTTCTTTAAAATTTCCGAATAATCCGAATTCTCAAGAATCAGAGAATTCAATTTTTCCCGTAATTTTTCAATGTCGTTTTTTTTCAATTCCATACCCCTCACTTAAAAGTAGATAACAATACTTTTCGAATATAACATAATTTTTCATTTCTGACGACTATAGTCGGTTTATAAAAAGTTGCTTTTGTTTAAACTTTGGATATGATATCAAAATAAAATCATACAGGAGCAATAATTTATGCTATTAGAAGAGTCCTTAGCCACCGTATTGAAAAAATATAGATCACAATGTAACCTCTCCCAGGAAGAATTGGCTTTCCGGTGTGAGCTTGACAGAACATATATCAGCCTTATAGAAAGGAAAAAAAGAAAGCCCACTCTGAATGTGATTTTTAATATATGCAGAAATTTAAATATTAAACCAAGTCTACTCGTTAAAGAAATTGAAGATCTGATGCAGCAGGATGTATGAAAATAGGAATTAATCCTTATTACTGACAATACAAAAAATTAATTGACAAAAGAAATCTTTAGAATATAATTATAGATAAATCAAGTCTCTAATATCTATCAAGGAGGTGTTGTTTTGAAATATACCAAAGCTACAAATTATGCGCTGCATATCATGGCATATATTATCAGCCTGGAGGGCAGCGCAAACTTGAGCCTGCAGCCGCTGGCAAGCCATATGAATATATCGCATACCTACCTGTCCAAGGTATTGACACAGCTTGTCAAGGCAGGGCTCATCCAGTCAACTCCCGGCATGAACGGAGGATATTGTCTGCGGAAAAAGAAGGAGGATATATCTTTTTGGGATGTGACACAGGCCATAGAGGGAAGCGCCTCACTTTTTACCTGTGAGATGGGTGAGGCGGAATGCAGGCTGCAGCAAGTTATGCGCGGAGCAGAATCATGCATGGAATCCTATCTGAAAGCTAAAAAGCTCTATGATGTTGTCAGAGAAATTCCCTCACAGGGCACCTTGGAAAAATAGCTTATACAGAATTTTTTTACTCCATTACAGATAATTACAGTCTGTAATATATATGTTATTATTACATTACTACTTTTATAAGGAGGATTTACATGTCAAAACAGAATCATGACACAATGGATGAACAGAATTTCAAGAATAAGATAGAATTTCTGGATGGAGCTGAGAGAAGAAGACTTCTTCCCCCGGAGGAAATACTGAATATACTGCCCATAAAAAAAACCCACACCATTCTGGATGCGGGGGCCGGTTCGGGTTATTTGACGGTTCCTGCGGCAAAACTGGTAAATGGTGCCGTCTATGCACTGGATATGGATGAACGGATGCTGGATGTGATTGCTGCCAAAGCCAGGGCAGAAAATATCACTAACATAAAATTGGTACCGGGCAGCATTGACGAAATACCATTGCCGGAGGAATCAGCGGATATTGTCCTGGCTTCCCTCATCCTGCATGAGGTAAGACCGCTGTCCAGGGTCCTTCAGCAAATACGCCGGGTGCTGAAGGAGGATGGGCATTTCCTGTGCCTGGAATACCAAAAAGAGGAAGGGACAGTCCCCGGACCTCCCATGCATATACGCATCCACTCCTCCGAAATGGAGCAGGAATTGCTTAATGCCGGATTTCATGAAGTCCAAAAGCTATACCATGGGAAATCAATCTATATCATTACCGCAAAAAAGACGGCAGTTCAAGTCGGGTAATCGCAATGAACAGTGTACAATGAACTATGGCATGGCATCAGGCGTCATAAGCTTTTTTATTTTTCTGTCTCTCTCAGCTGCCCCAGGGTTCCTCCGGGATGCCACCTGACGTATTGCTTTGGTGTGATTTCCTTAATTTCCTGAAGTATGATGCTTAAACCTTGCAGCACCAATATTTCAGCAATAATTGACGCCCTGGGGGCACGGTTGAGAGTGTCTCCCTCATGTTCCACTCCTGCAAACAAAAAAGAGTCTCCCTCTTTTGCAAGCCAGGAAGCAGTGTTTCCTGTAACGGCAATTATCTTTGCTCCGTTATTTTTAAGTGCAGTAACTGTCGCTTTGAGTTCAGCTGTTTCTCCGCTGTTGGATATGGCTATTACCACATCCCCCGGTCTCACCTGCCCCGAAGAGCCATGAACGGCTTCAGTGCCGTGGAGCTCATAGGTGGGTGTGCCGGTGGATGACAGGAGAGATGCTATGTATCCCGCCACATGCCCCGGTTTTCCAATGCCGGTTATATGCAGTCTGTTTCCGTTTTTTTCTGCCTCCAGTATGATATTCACCGTTTTTTCATAAGACTTTATATCTATATTTTCCAAAAAATTTTTTAATTCTGCTGAAGATGTATTTATGAAGGCTTTCAATATACTCTCCTGACTTTCAGACCTCATATTACCACCCTCCTGTAATTTTGACCCTTCCTCCTGACAGAATCCATCAATTCGGCCACTTCACTGTATGTGGGCAGAGATGGCTGCGCACCCAGTCTCGATACCGTTATTGTGGCCGCATAACTGGCAAACTCCATTGCATCTTCTTCTGACATTCCCGAACATATGGCGGTACAGAAAGCACCTACAAAGGAATCTCCCGCAGCCGTAGGATCAACTACCTCCACAACATCGATGCAGGGATGAAAAATATACCTGTCCCCGGTTGCCATCACAACCCCATTGCTTCCGAGAGTAACTATGACATTTTTAACCCCTCTGTCTAAAAAGTAACCTGCCGCGTTTTTTACTGTGGAAAAGTCAATACCGCTGCTATCCGCAACTATATTTATTCCGGTCATATCAAACGCCTCGTGCTCATTGGGCGAAATATAGGTGAGCTTTGACATAATCTCCTGGCTGACAGGTCTTGAAGGTGCCGAATTCAGCATTACCGGCACTCCTTTGGAATAAGCCAAATCTATGACGGCTTCGTTTACTTCGGCAGGAATTTCATTCTGAAGAATAACCATGTCATACTTTGAAATTTCATTTCTGAGAAACTCTATATCATCGGGAGCCAGGGTCATATTTGCACCCGGAAGGATAAGAATCCTGTTTTTGGTTTTCTGTCCATCCCTTGCTTCAAGGGTTATGTTGCCCACGCCCGAAGCCGTATTTTTGTCCTTTATGATATGGTCCACATTTACATTGGCGGCAGATAAGGCCTCTGTCATCAGGGTGCCGAAAATGTCGTCACCCACCTTCCCCACCATGGTTACCTCGGCCCCCAGCAGGGCGGCCTGCACGGCCTGATTTGCGCCCTTGCCCCCCGATGCGGTGCTGAAGGACCGGCCGGTTATTGTCTCTCCCTCTCCGGGAACTTTATCTGTTCTGGAAATCAAATCCATCATAAAACTCCCCACAACGAGAATTTTCGGCTTCTTATCCATTTAATCACTCTTTCGCTTTAATATTTTTACAAAACAGGGTATCCACTACACCCACGGTCAAAAGAATATTGGCATAGGTTCTCTGTTCACCGGTGGCAATTGCCAGCTTAATATCGGATTTCCTGCATTCGTCATAGAATTCAAACCGGCCCAATTTTCTGAATTCAATCCCATCCTCCAGTATTTTGCCGAATTCAGCAAAAATAGCAGGCTCTCCGGAATTATCCGGACTCATGACCTCAGCTTTTTCAATGGCTATGGTTTCCTCCAGCACCTTTAAAACATCGGTTACAAGAGGTATTCCATGGGTAAGGTTCAGGTAAATCAGCCGCGTATCGGTTCCGGTATTTGAGTCCAGCGGGTAATTTCCGTCGGCAATGAGTATCCTGTCACCGTGCCCGCACTCTGCCAGTCCCCTTAAAATTTCAGAATGTGTACATGTTGTCTTAAGCATATTTCGCCTCCCTTCACAAAAATACTTCAAGTATATATTCTTTCTGATTTAATTTTAGCTTTACAGCAAGTTTGTTTAAATTGGGTAATACTCGGATTTGGTTTGTGTTTCTCGGATGTTTGGGTGCATTAAAAAACACCGTTGGCGGATAGCGCTTACGGTGTTAATAATCATCCTCTGTATTTTATTTTGAATTCATCCGCTTCAGGGTTTCGTTCATCTGTGCCGAATATTCCTTCATGGCCTCCCGGGGCTCCTTGCCATAGGCTACATCATTAAAGCACTTTTGTATGGATACCGAAATTTCAGGATACGCCGCTGTTATTGGTCTTACTTTTGCTGTTTTTTCCAGCTGCTCCAGAATCATCGGATAAGGGTATTCCTTTAAAAAAGGCGCCTTGTCAAACAACGATTTTCTATTGGGCAATGCCCCTCCTTCGATAATATCAATCAGCTGCCCTTCCTTGCCGGTTTTAGCCAGTATTACCCTCATGGCAGCCGCCTTGTCGGCAGCCTTGTTGGTTATGGAATAGCCCCAGCCTCCCGAGTTTGACGCAAGTCTTTCCCCTTTGGGCAGCGGCATTGCTCCCCAGTTCAAATCAGGAACCGTTTTTAAAGTACTGATGATCCACGGTCCGGTGATCCACATAGCGATTTTTCCGGTCTGAAAGCCGTTTGGAATCTCGGTCAGAGGAGCCGATTTGTCTATTATAAACATCCGGCGGAAAAGCTTTAATGCATTTAAATTCTTCTCACTGTTAAAATAGCCGTCCACAGTGGTCCCTTCGGGATTCATTATTTCGGCCCCTGCCTGCCAGGTCCAGGTATTGGACACGTAGCTCTGACCTTCATGCGCGATATTAGGCCCCGCCATTAAAGGCAGTATTCCGTATACTGCAGTCTTACCGCTTGCATCCTTCCGGGTCAGCTTTTTGGCGGCCTCAACCGTCTGTTCCCAGGTCCAGGCATCCTCCAAGCCATGGGCAGGCTCCAAACCCGCCTCTTCAAGCATGTCTCTGTTATAGAACAGGACACTGTTCGTCTCCTCGTGCTGTGCCCCCCATATCTGTCCTTTATAGGTCCACCCCTGCCTGACAGCGTCTATTATATCCTCACGGTCCGACGCATCCCATACATCATCCAGGGGCACTATGGCTCCGCTTTCGGCATAGGCCGATACATTGGGGGAATCAACGCCTATTACATCGGGAAGCTCCCCCGAGGACATGGCCACCTTAAGCTTGCTCTCATATTGTATATTGGGAATATAATTCATCCTGACATCTATTTCATCCTTGATCAGCTCATTGCACTTTTTATCCGCTCTCCTCACATAATCACCGTCTACGGCCCATACCTCAACGGCTTTCTTCTTGGCTGCGCCCGACGGTTCTGCGGCTTTTGATGAATCCTCCGAGGCAGATGGCGGGCGGGTATTTGAAAATTCATAAGTATCAGTACAGCCTGTCAAATATGTTGTCAGAAAAAATGATAAAATAATTATTAACGCAGGTATATTCCTGGCTCTTCCCATTTTTATTTCCTCCCAGCACTTTTTATTTGAAAACTGCCATAAACGGATAAAATAAATACTACCGGCTGCTGATATTATAGTCTTTTGGGGACACACCCGTTATTTCCTTAAAAACCTGGCTGAAATGCTTTGAATCGGAATATCCGACCATTTCCGCGATCTGATAGATTTTTAAATCCATACGCTTCAGCAATTCAATCGCCTTTTTCACCCTGTATTTTTTTAAATATTCGGTGAAATTTTCACCCAGTTCGGCCTTGAAGATTTCACTGAGGTAGTTGATATTTAAATACACCTTTTCCGAAGCTTCTTTCAAGGATATATTTTTTGAATAATTTTCTTCAATGTAGTTCAGAACCTCTCCGATTATTTTTGTCCTATGCTTTTGTTTTTGGCCGGCGTCCTGTTCCTTCAGCAGCGGTATGCTTGATTTCAGCCTTTTTACCTGCTCCTCCTGTTCAAGCCTGGCCCTGCGTCTTTCCAGCACAAATTCCTCCGCCTTTTCAAGTGCTGCATATATCTCCATGTACTTCATTGGCTTTAATAAATAGTTATACACGCCCAGGTCGATGGCCTTCTGGGCCAGATTGAATTCAGCATAGCCGCTGAACACAAATATTACGATATCCGGAAACTCCTCCTTGACAAGCCTGCTCATTTCAAGCCCGTCCATATCAGGCATCTTTATATCTGTTATAACAATATCGGGCCTGGAGCTCCGGATTACCTCAAGCCCCTGTACTCCGTTCACTGCAGTTCCCACTACCTGCCAGTCCCTGCCGGCAGACTTGAGAACGGTTTTCATTCCGTCCAGCACGATCTGTTCATCATCAACTATTACTATGTTCAGCATGCACTATCCCCCCAGGCTGTGATACTTTTGGGACATTTATATTAACACAGGTACCTTCTCCCAGTTTGCTTTCAACCGTTATTCCATACTTTGCGCCATAGAACATTTTTATTCTCTCGTTAACATTATTCAAACCAATACCGGGTTTTTTCAGAGAAGAAGTATCGGCTCTGTTCAACAGGTGTTTGACTTCCCGTTCGGACATACCCTTGCCGTTATCAATGATCTGAATTATTATTTCCTCTTCCTTTTCATATACCTTGATTATTATAAGCCCCTTCTGGGACTGGAATTCCAGGCCGTGTTTTATGGCATTTTCCACAATGGGCTGGATCAACAGCTTCATGATATAGCAGTCATTGGCGGCTTCCTCAACCTCGTACTCCACATCCAGCCTGTCTTTGAACCTGGTTTTCTGGATATAAAGATAATTATCTATCTGTTTCAATTCCTCCCTGACCGTGACCTGATCACCGCTCTTGCTTATGCTGTAGCGCAGCATATCGCTGAGTGCCACTACCAGATTTGAAATTTCGTTCTGCTCGGCTATTACAAGCATCCAGTATATGGTGTCAAGGGTATTATATAAAAAATGAGGATTTATTTTGGCGTTAAGATTTTCAAGCTGGGCCTGTTTAAGCTGTATCTCTTCTATATAAACCTTGCCGATAAGTTCTTTAAGGCTGCTGGTCATATAATTGAAGCCGTCACTGAGATCCTTCAGTTCATCGTTTGTCCTGGCTTCATATTTTACATCCAGATTTCCTTTTGCAACCACCTTTACCAGCTTGGTCATTTCTCTTATGGGTTTTGTTATTTTAGTGGATATTAGGAATGATATTGTGGATGAAAGAGCTATTACGACTATTCCTACCACAATAGCCATCATTTTTATGCTTCCGGTCTGGTACAGCACGTCCTTTAAAGGTATTGTGGCCGCCACCTTCCATCCGTTTCTGCCCGAGGTGTCATAAATCAATACGTTTTTCAGTCCGTTTATGTCAATGTAAGAGTATCCGGCATCTCCGGTATTAACGATGTCAAAAACCGGCTGCTCAATTTTTGCAGATGTTTTTTCTCTTTCGGAAGAAGTCATTATAACCCCTTCTTTATTTATTATATATATTTGTCCGTTCTTGCCCAGACTTATATTTTTTATAAATTCATAGAGCTTATCCTCTTCCACATCCATTAAAAGTATGCCCTTAATGCCTGGCTGGAAGGAGTCTTTAAAGCTTCTAATACCAGAAAATATTTTAAGGCTCTGCTGACTGTCCGAAAGATAATAAGTCTGTGGGTAAATACCGCTCCAGTGAATCCTGCTGTCTTCTATCCGGTAGGCATCTATCAGGCCCTCCCGGTTTAAATCCCTGATGCTGTTTATACTGCTTGTAAAGGGATAATGATATACATCTCCGTCCACACCAAAGTAGTGAATGGCCAGCAGATCCCCTTCTATTACGGTCAAATTCTGAACCTGCTCTGCGAAAAGTCTGGGATAATTTATGTTTTCACCATACCCCTTTGTAAGTATTTTTTCCATTTCAGAACCCAGAATAAGGTTCAAAGAGTACTTGTCTATTTTTTCCAGAAACATATCTATCCGGTTCAGGGAATCGGATATTGTCCTGTCGGTTAATGCTATAAAATTCTTTTCTATAATCGAAGAAGCGACCCAATACGCAAAATAGCTGAAAAAGGATGTCAGAGTTATGTTTATAATAATAAAGGCTATCATTATCTTGGATTTGATACTTTTCATGTAATATTCCTCTAAATTTAGAAAATCTGAAATCCATCCCGGAATTGCGTGAGAGCTGTTTATCTGAGATTATATAACATCCCCCGGGCAAGTGCAAAACAATAATACCCAATATACTGATATACTGAAAATATTAAAGGTTTTGAGCCGCTTCTTCAACAAGAAAATTTTAGTGTTTTTAGCTTATGGTTTAATTTCACCGAAAAAACTTTTTCCCGGGAACTTATAAGGAATATTAAAAATTTCAGCAATGGTGCAGGCTATATCCGAGAAGGTCCCTCTCGTACCCAGATTCACATCCTGTTTTATATTTCTGCCGTATAACAGCAATGGCACATATTCCCTCGAGTGATCGGTACTGGGTGTAACCGGATCACATCCATGATCGGCGG
Source organism: Ruminiclostridium cellobioparum DSM 1351 = ATCC 15832 (assembly GCF_000621505.1). Classification (GTDB taxonomy): domain Bacteria; phylum Bacillota; class Clostridia; order Acetivibrionales; family DSM-1351; genus Ruminiclostridium; species Ruminiclostridium cellobioparum. Next base: position 61,009 of record NZ_JHYD01000039.1, on the reverse strand, counting down.
TGATGATAAGAAGGTCGTCGTCTCTCAATCGGCTTGTCAGGCCGCCCAGTCCGGCATCGAACTCTTCAATTGCCTTTTTGTAACCCGGTGCATTGTTTCTATGCCCGTAAAGCATGTCGAAATCCACCAGATTGGTAAATATCAGGCCCCTGTCCAGTTTCTCCAGATACTCACCTGTAAGCTCCATTCCGTGTTGGTTATTTGACGTATGAACCGCCTCGGTAATACCCCTCCGTGAGAAAATATCCTCGATCTTTCCCACGGCAGCCACAGGCAGGCCCTTTTGCTGCAATTCATCCAGTATCGTCGTTGAAACAGGCTCCATGGAAAAATCCCTCCTGCCGCCCGTTCTCCGGAAATCCGGATATTGGCCTGTGAAAGGTCTTGCGACCACTCTTCCCACACCATGCTTTCCCTTGAGGATTCCTCTTGCTTGTTTGCACATATCATAGAGCCTGCCAAGGGGAATGATGTCCTCATGGGCGGCAATTTGAAAGACGCTGTCGGCCGAGGTATATACAATGGGATAGCCGGTATTGACATGCTCCTGCCCAAGAACCTTTATAATTTCAGTACCCGAGGCGGCATAATTTCCTAAAATATCCGTCCCGGCCGCGGCTTTAAATTCATCGATTATTTCGCCGGGAAAACCCGACGGGTAGACCGGAAACGGCTCTTTCAGCTGTATTCCCGCCATCTCCCAATGACCTGTTATTGTATCCTTTCCCTTTGATACTTCGGCCATCCTTCCATAGCAGCCATGAATGCGGGAAGGTATATCCAGGTAATCGACCCCTTCGATTTTTCCGAACCCAAGCCTGCAGAGATTGGGTATATCCAGCTTCCCGCAGGCCTTTACGATATTCCCTACCGTATTGCTCCCCTGATCTCCGTAGCAGTCCGCATCCGGCAATTCTCCAATTCCCACGCTGTCCAGTACTACAAGTATTACTCTGTTAATCATCCAATCACCTGCTAAACCAATTCTATTTCTATTTCATTATCCGTTTGAAGGTGCTGTTCAATATATTCCTTCGAAAATCTAACTGTCGATCCGGTTTGATCACAGAAACTCTCCTCAACCGGCCGACTGTTGAATTTCACCTTTCCAAGCCTGTATTCACCCCAGTCAAGTCCCTTTTCATTAATAACGGTCAATCTCATATTCTTTCTCAGGTATACAAAATCAACCCTGATTTCCTTATCCTCCCCGAATTGTTCCTTTACCAGTTTGGGTGAGATACTCAGGTCTCCCAGATTGGGCTTGATTCCCAGAATCTCTGTTATTATACTGAAAATCAGCCATGAAGCCGATCCGGTAAGATAGTTGTAGCTCCCCCTTGCGGATTTGGAGTCAATTGACGCCGGAACTCCGGGGAATATCCTGCTCTGTTCGGAATTCATGCACAGGCCCGTAAGGGTTGAAAATACCTCATACCCTTCCCTGACAAGGTTATTGGCATATAGGCCGTTCATGTACTTAACCACCATGTGATTATACTGGCCGCCGTTCTCACGGGTTTTAAAAGCCAGCCCGAAGCCCCTGCCCATCACGTCGATAAGGTCAGGCTCCCTGTGATCCGATCTTAAAATATATCCGCCGAATTCATTCCTGAGATATTTATTTACGCTTCTGTGTATTTCCCTTGCCCTGTCCTGTCCGGTCAAGCCTAAAACCATAAGGTAGGCCTGGGGAGTCAGGCTGATGTTGACAGTCCCCTGTCCATTTTTTCCGCCCAGCCTCCTGAACGTATCTGTGTAATAACCGTTATAGAAGGAAAAATCCTTATCCACTGTTATATATTCCTGTGTCCTGACCAACTCGGCCGCAAATACCGACTTTTCCCTCAAGTCCTCAATCAAACGCTTTATATCCACTTTGACTTTTCTTCCAGAGAAACCTTTATCCAGTATGTCATAGTACTGTTGGAGCCTTTTCTGCTTCTGCCTGAAATCACTGTAATCAACGGTATTTTTACCGTCAAGCCTGTCCAGTAAAACCAGCATTTCCTCAAAGAGCTCAACAGACTCGCTGCCTTTTGCATGGAGTATCTCAAGGCATTCACATACACCTTCCAGGTTGGCTGCATAGAAAGCCGTAAATTGAACGGTTTCTCCGTTTTCTCTCGCCATGTCCATGGTGTCGTCCCAGTCACCGGCTTCCAGCAGTGTGATGTTGTGAATTCCCACATTGTAAAAGGAAGTAAGATTTTGTATGAGCAGATGCTCCAGCACCGAGCCGTAATAAAGCTCTCCGTTTTCAGTTTTCTGCTTCAGCCCGTATTCGGAATTCCATGAGCTGTCGGTACCTTTTCCCCGTCTGGTTATGTTGTCCTTGTAATAGGAGACCTGTTCAAAAAGTATGTCCAAATCTCCGGTTAAATCCATATACAGCCTGGTTGTAAAATACGGCCAGACGCCGTGGTCCGACCAGGTGCGGCCCAGATTGCTCCTATGGGCGAATTCCCCCGGCCTGTCTCCCACCAGTGTGGCATTTGAGCCATCCAGCTTTACACCGTTATAGTTGTTCATTATATCCTGCTTTGTGCTGTATGGATCGGCAATTATGATTGCCAGCAAATCCTGCCATAATTCTCTCCAGTACCTCTTGCCCGTGCCATAGCCATAGTCGGGCAAATAACTGCTCCCGAACACCTTCCTTAAAAATGGCTGAAAATTTACCCACTTCAGGAACTTGTTCAATTCCTGGTCTGCAAACTCGAACTTAACCAGGTCGACATAGTTCTGCCAGTATTCCCTGGTTTCATTCAAGGTATTGTCAAATTTTCCGGCGGTGTTATATTTTTTTAAAGCCCATTCTTCTACATCACTGTATTCGTCAGTAATGCCCTGAACAATTATGAATTCCCTGGTTTCACCGGGTTTGATTGCAGCAGCTGAAAATTTGACGGCTCCCACCGCCTCCTCACCGGTCAGCTCCATTTCATTGAAGTCCATGGGCGCCTTGTTTTTATATACCGCCTCTGGAGCTTCCAGCGAACCGTTTTCACCTATGTAGTCGTACATCCTGCCCCAGCCGCCGGCAGCCGGCTCTCCTCGGCCTGTAAAGCCCATAACCGCATATTTTGTATTATTTTGATAACATTTTTTTTCGTCGTGTATCATGAAGGGCTGTACAATAACCCCATGGGGATTTGGAATAAGTCTGTTGCAAAGGGTGCTTACATCCCTGTGATCCCTCAGGTTCAAAGTACTGCGTCCATAAACCGGGACCGCATAGAAGGTATCGACCTCGATTTCGTCAGCGCCCATGTTGGTTATCCCTATTTTGACCAATTCCACAGCGTCATCATTTGAGGGGATAAAAACTGTGATATCCGATTTGATTTTATATTCGGCACTCACCCTGCTCAATTTTATCCAGCCTATCCCTGCATTTATTTCGGCCTCTTCATCATCAATACCTTTAATGCTTTTAAGCTGGTGTTCCGCACTGGAACCGGTGCAGCACCATATCCCCCTGTCTTTTATGCTCAGCCATACATTTCTCCCATCCTTGCAATGATGTAGATCCTCCGTGCTTTTCGGTACGGTGAGATATTTGTTGTAATCCAGCAGTATATCTCCCTTCAATTCGGGAGTGACATAGGATTTCAGATTATTGTTGCATAGGGGAAAGTACATTCTTGAGTTCATTACAGGATTTTTCATCAGTAATGAACCATCCTTTTTATCAGTAAAAGTCCATCCAAACTCATTTTTTATTGCCATGATATTCTCTCCTTATTTTTATTTGATGCCAAACAGCTGTCTGAGAGATTTTTCTCATCTATTATTTCAGACCTGTAGTCGCAATATTTTCAACGATATGTTTTTGGAAAATCAGGTAAATAATCAGTATGGGAACAATTGAAAGGGACACTCCTGCATACAGAACACCGTAGTCGGTGGTGTACAGGCCCATTGAAAGTCTTGTCAATGCCACCTGCAGCAGCATTTTACCCTCGTCATTTATAAATGTAACCGGAACTATAAAACTGTCCCATTGCTGCAGGAACACAAGTAGCCCAAGTGTCAGCAGCGGTGTCTTGGCCAGAGGCATGTATATCCTGGAGAATATCTTAAAATGCCCGCAGCCGTCCAGAATTGCAGCTTCGTCAAGCTCCTTGGGGACATTGCTGAAAAACTGCCTCATGAAAAATATCCCGAAAGGTGAAGCTAAAAAGGGCAAAATCAGCGAAATATAAGTATCGGATAACTTCAAATCCACCAGCGTAAGATACAGGGATATTATGAGAATTTCAATGGGCAGCATTAACATGGAAATAAAAATCATAAATATAAAGCCCTTGCCCACAAAATTGATCCTTGCAAAGGCATATCCCGTAAGGGAGTTGATTACCAGACTTCCGGCCGTTACACTAAAGGCAACAATGAGTGTATTTATTATAATTTGCACCATGTTCAGCTGCTGGAACATCCGGTCAAAATTTACAAGTGTAAATTCCTTTGGAATAAATGTATATAGGGACAGGTCTGTAAACTGGCCTATTTCCGCATTTGGGCGGAAGGCATTTCCAACTACCCATATAAAAGGCACTGTAACCAGCAGGGCTACCAATGTCAAAAATATGTACATGGCAAACCTTAGAATAATGTTGGTTCTTCTGGCTTTAGAATTTGTATCCATCTTTTTCCTACCTTCCCTCCTCGTTATTTCTGCCGTCTATTTTAAATTGAAGGAACGTTATTATGATTATTATCAGGAAGAGTACCGTAGACATTGCTGTGGCCGGCCCCACCTGCTGCAAGCGGAAAGCCTGTCTCCAGATATAATGCACCGCAGTATCGGTGGAACCTAAAGGCCCGCCTGCAGTCATTGTAAAAGATGGGATAAACAGCTTGATGGCGTCCATTGTGGTGATTATTACCACAAAAATAGTTACCTTCCGCAACATGGGTATGGTTATATGGAAAAATCTCTGTACATTGTTGGCACCGTCTATATAGCTGGCCTCCTGAACCTCTCTCGGTATTTCCTGCAGCCCGCTTATGAAGATTACCATAAAGTAGCCCCAGGACTTCCATATACAGGTAATACCAACCGCTATAAGGGCCTGGCTTTTGGAGGAAAGGAATTGAAACGGTCCCAGATTAAGTAGGCCCAAAACCGAATTTGCAAGCCCGAAGGTTGGGTTGTATATCTGTTTCCACATAATGGCTACCGCTACAAAGGAGGTTATGGCAGGAATAAAGTATATTGTTCTGAACAGTTTCATACCCTGAAGCTTTTGGTTTACAAACACTGCCATTATCATTGAAATGATTGTCTGTACGGGTACAATAAACAAAGCCAGCTTGAAAGTCACCACAAGAGAATTGAGAAAATCCCCGTTGTCGGGCAGTGACTTAAAGTTGGCAAATCCCACGAAACCCATCTTTCCCGACATCAGATTATAATCCGTATATGCCAGGCTGAAGAGCTCGATTGCAGGATATATAAAAAACACACCGATTATTACCAGCGCAGGAAGAATAAAAAGATAACCCTGAAAATTCTCCATCACCGTCTTGCCGATTCTACGATTATTTAAGTTTGTCATTTTTTCACCTCAATGTGACCGATATGGCAGTAATTCCGGTACAATACCAATTACCGCCTCTGGAAACCAATAGTCCAGGTTTCAGACCGGAGCCTTTCAAACTCAGGAACCTGAAACCCGAACCTCCGGTTTATATTACTTGGCGGCTGCCAACGCTTCGTTCATCTTTTTTGTTGCCTTTTCCACAGCCTTGTTGACATCTTCACCAAAGGCAACTTCGGCAAAGCAATTGGTCAAGGCTTCCGAAATCTGCGGATATGCAGGTGTAACAGGTCTCGCTTTTGCTGTTTTTACCAGCTGGCTGTTAATTATATCAAATGGATATTCCTTGTAAGCAGGATCGGCTTCCAGGACAGATTTTCTGGCCGGAAGGTTTCCGGTTTTTGTGCACCACACAGCCTGCCCGTCCTTGCCTGTAATGGCCTGAAGCACTTTGTACGCATTGTCCTTGTTGGCTGAGGCCTTTGCTATTGCTATATTCCAGCTGCCTGCACCTGAAGCGCCCTTGGCATCCTGAGGCATTGGAGTTGCGCCCCACTTGACATCAGGAAAATCTTTTTTCCAGTTTCCTATGCACCAGGGTCCGTTGGTCCACATAACAACCTTTCCGGTTTCAAAGGCATTTACAATATCCTCAGTGGTGGCATAACCGTTTTTAAAAAGATCGGCATAGAACTGAATGCCCTTCTTTGAGGCTTCACTGTCAAAATAGCCTGTAGCCGTGGTGCCGTCAGGTGACAGAACATCTCCGCCCGACATCCATAACCAGAGCATCTGTGTATAGGTCATTCCCTCATTCTTGTTTGCAAGTGAGAACATCTGGGGCTGTATTGCATATCTTTTACCGGGTATTGTAACTTTTTTGCAAACTTCCATTAATTCGTCAAAGCTCCAGGCATCCTCCACCTTGGTTGGAGCTACAATTCCCAGTTCGTCAAAAACCGTTTTGTTGTAGAAAAGTACTGTGTTGGATTCATTCAAGGGTGCAGCCCATATCTTGCCGTTCCAGGTCATGGCTGCTTTTGATGCGTCAACCAGGTCATCAAAGTCCTGTTTGTCCCAATACCCGTCAAGGGGCTCCAATACATCACTGGCTGCATAGCTGGCTATATTGGGTCCGTCCAGAAGAATCAAATCTGTAGAAGTGCCTGAACCAAATGCCATTTTGATTTTGTTTTCGTATTCATTCTGCGGATACTCGATGATTTCCAGCTGGGTATCGAGCTTTGCGGATGCGACTGCTGCAAGTAACGCATCCTTGGGCTGATCCGGAAAGGATGCCAGTGTCACCTTTGCGGAAGCTCCGGCCGATCCGCCCGAAGCGGCTGCCTGTGAGGTCTGCGCAGCAGTCTGTGCTGCGGTTGACTGTGTGCCTGCAGTATTGCTGCTCCCGCAGCCGGCGGCCAAAGGCACCACCATAAATACCGATAAAGCCAGTGCAATTAATTTTTTCATAACATATCCTCCTTTAATATTGACTTACGCTTAAATTATAAGCCAGGAGGCCTCATATTGATTTTCACTATCTTTGGATAACTTTATAAAAATATTGGGTAATAGCAAAATTACTCCGGCAGCAAAAAAAAGCTGCGCCAGATCAACTCCGCACAGCTTTTTTACACATTCTCCCTCATTCGGTTAATTTTCCAATTGATCACGATAGCTTTTAGGTGTCACACCGGTCACTTTTTTAAAAAGAGAACTGAAATAGCCCTGTTCCTTTATTCCTACCTGATAGGCCACCTCATACAGTTTCAAGGATTTATCCTTCAACAGCTCCTTTGATCTGGCAATACGTTTATCCCGTATATACTGGCTGAAGGTCATGCCCACTTCCCTGCTGAAAAGATCCGACAAATACCAGACATTGAGATAGACCGCTTCGGCCACTTCTTTTAAGGAAATGTCCTCCTGGTAATTCTTATCGATATATTCAATGGCTTCGGCTATGGATTTCGAATATGCATTTTGATTGACATCATATTTTAAATCCTGAAAATATAAAATAGGTTCGTTGTTATTCACAGCTTTATCCAGAGCATAACTGGCCTGATTATAGCAGTCAAACAGTTCCTCTATTTCAGTCTTTACCTCACTTGCGCCAATATGTATTTTTACTTCGAATTTTTCCCACAGCATATTGACTGCCCGGAGGGATAAGTCTCTGACATAATCCTGCCAGCTGTCTTTGAGGAAGTTGTTTTCGGAAATGACAGTAAAATTTTGAATGCTTTCGGTAAGAAGTATATAGTGGCCTGCTTCATTTATAATTTCAGAAAAAATATTCTTTACTATAAAATCCATCAGCACAACATCCTCATAATTGGAACCGAAATTTTTGTTTTGGGACTCATAGTTCACATTGAGCACCATGAAGGTCTTAAAGTCTATTTCGTATTCAGTGCATTTCTGCAGGACATCCACACTTACAGGCAATAACCCGTTCATAACGTCCCGGAGAAATTTTTCTCTTAACGCTGTCTTGTTTTCACCGAGTTTTTTAATCAGATCATTTTGAAAATTCTGCTTTTCCCTTCTCTCCCTCAAATGCGTTTCAGCTCTTGTAAGGCTTTCAATGATGTCGTTATACCGTGTGGGCTTAAGCAGATAGTCAAATATATTCAGTTTGATTGCCTTTTGGGCATAATCAAATTCCGAATAGCCGGTGAGGAGTATCACCAGGATATCCTGATTTATCTTTCTGATTTTTTCGGCCAGCTCTATACCCGAGATGTTATACATGCGGATATCTGTTATGACTACATCAGGGCAGAGTTTTTCAATAACCGGCAGGGCATCTTCACCGCTGTTGCATTCCGCAACAATGGACCAATCCCTGTCTAACCGTTTTATAACGGTACTGATCCCCTGCAGCACGATACTTTCATCATCTACCAATATAATTTTCATAATAAGCCCCCCTCTATATTTTATCCTATAGCAGCGGGGGATTTAAATGAGGTGATTTTCAGATTTCATTTGTGATTTTCGGAATGTGAATGAGTATGATGCATATCCGGCGTATGCCTGTGTATGTGTTCCATTCTCTTATGAGTATGAATATGACTGTGTTCACTTTCAACTTTATAATCATGTATGTGGGTATGGTGATCATCGCTGTGGTTGTGCCGGTGTTCGTGGGTGGTTTCCTGGTGTATGTGCATGTGTTTGTGGTGCTCGGCTCCTGCGAAATATGCACCTGTTATCATCATTACCAGTGCAATGATAAACGATGTGGTAATTTGCTGGCTAAAGATTATAACAGATAAAAGCACCCCGATAAAAGGAGCCACGGCATAATAGGCACTTGTTCTTGCAGCACCAAGTTCCCGTTGCGCAATAATATAAAAATATATGCTGAGGCCGTAGGCTACAAAACCCAGCAATAATGCCATAAACAGGTATAAAATGTCTGTGCTGTACTGCTTTAGCACAAGTGCAATCACCAGTGATCCCATACCTGACCCAAATCCCTTGACTATGACTATTTGCAAAGGATCCTTTAAAGACAGCATGCGGGTACAGTTGTTTTCAAAGCCCCAGCAGATACATGCCAGCAGAACAAATATTGAGCCTGTTGAAAATGAAATGCTGTGAAAATCCTCAACCGATAAAATCATACTTGACAGGGTTATCAGTGAAATAGCGATCCACATTCTTTTTCCAATAGCCTCTTTGAATATCAATAAGGCTATAAGCGACGTGGCTGCAATTTCAAAGTTGTTCAGCAGGGATGCATTTGCAGAGGTTGTCATGGTCAGGCCCAGCATAAGGCAAACAGGTGCGGCTATATCAAGAACAATCATGCCGATGATATACGGCATTTCTTTCCTTGTCATCCGGGCTTCAACCCGTTCATTCTTGCCAAGTCTCTTTATAATATTAATTGTCAGCATTCCTATGCCCGCCCCCAGATATAGCAGCGAAGCCATCAAAGTAGAAGGTATTTCTGCCAGTAATAACTTTGAGACAGGCGAGCTTATTCCAAAAAGTGCCGCAGCCAGTATTGCCATAAATATTCCTGTTGCTTTATTTTTCACAATTTCAATATCCTCCGTATCCTCCGTCATCAGCCTTATGATATCGTTCAGCTGAATATCACTGTCAATACACTGTCAATATTTAGTTTATTATACTTGTTATTTGTTTTCAATGCATAAAAAAATTGCCTGTCCGGAGGTTTCATCCTCAAGACAGGCAATACAAAATGAATATGAATCAAATTAAAAACTGCTTTCCATTTTATTAGGTTTTTATATAAGCTTTGATTTTTGCAATAGATTTCTGACAATAATAGCTACCTCAGCCCTTGTGATATTGGACTTTGGTGCTATGATACCATTGCTTTGTCCCTTGACCAATTCAGCTTTCAGGCATGCCGCTATTGCTGCTTTGGAATACTCTGCGGCTTTAGTTCCGTCCTTAAATGCCGACAGCAGCTTTTCCTGTTCCCCGGAAGCCAATTGAACCTTCAAGCCTGTAATATTCATTGCCTTTGAAATAATGGCCATAGCCTGTTCACGGGTCACCTTATCATTTGGTCCGAATTTTCCATTGCCGCAGCCTGCCACCAGACCATACTCACTTGCAATGGATACCGCGTCATAATACCACTTATCCTTTTGCACATCAGTAAAGTTGGATTTTCCCGTTCCGGGACGCATTAATCCGAGTCCGTTTACAACAATTGCTGCAAATTCCGCTCTGGTTATATCTTTTTGCGGTTCGAACATTCCGTTGGGGCTGCCGGTAATTACAAGTCTTGAACCCATATCATTAACAGCGTCTTTAGCCCAATGTTTTTCAACGTCGGCAAAGGTCCTGGGGCTCCAGATTACAGAATAGGAGCTATTGGTTAAGCTGTTTATTCTGGCATAGTATTTTCCGTCTATAACCGTAATTTGAGTCGGTACATGTGAGAAGGTACCGTTTGAATTATACACCACTCCTGTAGTTATTTTGGATGTATCCACTCCCTGGGGAACAACAAGCATCCTCTCAACATAACCGTTAAATTCTGTTACATTCACTGATGAATTTCCCTTATAGCAGGTAATGTCAAAGTCAACCGGATTTACAACAACCTTATAGCCTTTGCTGTTTGCGGTATCTTCAACAAGTTTGGCAATGGCATCCGAAGAAGCCGAAATTTTTATGTCAACGGTGATATCCTTAAGAGCTGTCTGCCTGCCAAGCTTCTCGCTTAAATCATCAATATTTATTTGTGCTGCCGGTATAGTATATGTGGCATTTTCTGTTTTAATTTCCAGTACGGCCTGTTTTGACTCCATGTATTTTACAATCTGTCCGTTTAATTTACTTATATATATATCAGCAGATTTTTTTACAGGAATTGTAACAATGGCATTATTTCCTTCCTGCTCTATTTTTTCTTTTACTTTATTCTCATCAATAGTAAAGGTTAAAACAGACTTCCCATCTAATTTTGATACATTAACAGTTGCCGCATTCTGAGTTTTACCGTTAACCAGTATGACAACGCCGGTATCTTCGGCGGCAGACGTCTGAACAGTTGTACTATTTGTGTTGCTTCCGCTATTTCCACTGCCGTTACTTCCTCCGCCATTGTTTCCTCCGCCGTTATTCCCTCCGCCGTTATCTCCTCCGCCGTTATCTCCTCCGCCGTTATCTCCTCCGCCGTTATTCCCTCCGCCGTTATTCCCTCCGCCGTTATTCCCTCCGCCGTTATTCCCTCCGCCGTTATCCTGTGCCTGCGGAGTCACCTCATTTGAAGCGGAGGACTCAGGCCCTTCTCCTGCAGCGTTTACTGCTTTAACAGTAAACGAATAGGCTACTCCGTTGGTCAGGCCATCCACTGTTATAGATATTGCGCTGCCTGTTGTTGTAATTCCACCCGGGCTTGTTGTTACGATATACTCCGTAATGGGGCTTCCTCCGTCAAAGGGTGCATCAAAGCTCACTGTTACCTGACCATTTCCGGCTGTTGCCGTAACATTCAAGGGAGCTTCCGGTACAGTATAGGTACACGGAACATTATTGACAACCTCCTGGAGTTGGAAGTTCTCCAAAGCTCCTGTATCAAGTGCTTTTATGCTCCCTTTCGTATAGGAAAGCCTTACAGACTGCCCATATGCAATTGAAAAGGGTAAAGTCAATTCCAAGGTAGAATCTGAGTTATCATTACTCACTTCTATAGCGGAATAGTCTACATTATCAACAGTAACAGTAAATTGTTTATGCCTTCCAGCTGGATTACCCATCATATCTTTATCGAAAGTTGCATAGACTTTTCTGCCTGATGTATCGGTATAAGCACCCGTGAGAACAGGTGCCGCCTGAGCAGCAGTATTTCCTATCACTACCGTATCAATTGAGGAATTGCCATTTTTATCGGTAAGTTTGACGGTAACTATTCTGTTTCCGTCACCACTTGCCGAAGTGTTAAAAATAAGCATATTAACAAATCTGCGCACCAGCTCGTTTGTGGCATTGTTATTGAATTCTACGGTAAATTTCGAGCTGCCGGTAACAAAATACTTCAGATGCGTATTTGCCCCGGTGGATATAACAGGAGGTATGGTACCAAAAGTCACACCGTTTGAGGATACGTCGGTTCCGGAAATATTCAGAACCGGGGTTAACAGGGTTTCTTCGTAAACACCTATCCTGTCATTAACATTTGCATTTGAAGTTATCTGTACTTCAAGAGTACCGCCGTTCCAATCCTTATCACCGTCACGGTCATTGACAAATCCATACCCGAAGCCCGGTTCATGGGCACTGGTAAAATTGCATGCAATTATGCCGTCATTTAAATTTACAGTAGGAGCCGAATTAGCCGGAGATATCTCTCCGCCGGTTCCAACATTATTCCTGTTCGATAAAATAACATCTATGATATCAACCGGTCTTCCATTAAAAGTAATACGGGTATCATCATCCAGCTCATCTCCGTCAAAATCTCCGTATATGGCATTATCCAATATACTTCCTGTTGTAATTTCCGACACCAGTACCCCATCATGTTCCAGAAGCAATTTATCGCCGAACTTCAAATCCCATATAACTGTCCTGACGGCATTATCGGCCGAGTCAACTATAAATGTATTACTTCCGCCCATGCCAAAAAGGTTGTTATAGCCTGCGCCGCCATTTATAACATCATTTCCGCTGCCGAAATTGGGATTGTTCAACAAAAGAGTCCTGAGTACAGTTTCTGTGAAATATCCGAAAATACTGCCTGTACTGTCGTCATATGTATATTGATTGTCATCTCCGTCAGATCCTTTTAAACCGTTTGAGCCGCCGCCTGCATTTCCCCCTGCAGCTCCGCCGAAACCGGCTCCACCGCCTCCTGCAGATGCGGCTGACAAACCGCCCTGCCCGGGCACTTCACTTTCATTTGCCAGAGCACTGTTTCCGCCATTTCCGCCATTAGGTCCGTTTTGATAGCCTCCAGAGTTTCCAACTCCGGCAATCAAGGTTGCTCCGGGATAGCAGATTCCGCTGCCTCCGGCTCCTCCACCGCCTCCGCCGATTCCACCGATCCCTCCGGTAGGGGGTTGTCCAAAGATACCACCGGAACCACCGGCTCCTCCGCCGCCCAAGCCGCCGTTACCGGGATACCAACCCAAATAATCCTGTCCGTTGAAACCATCTCCGAATATGATGTCATCTCCGGCACCTCCGAAAATTATATCATCCCCTCCTCCGCCGGTTCCACCGCGCGGATTAAGTGAACTTCCTACGCTTCGGCATCCGGCTCCTCCGCCGCTGCCGTCACCAAATATAACATCATTTCCTGAGGTTCCTGTAATTGTGTCATTACCGCCGCCTCCATTACCTCCCGCTCCGCCGGCCAGGTTGGCTCCACCCGCTCCTCCGCCGCCTCCTCCGCTGCCGTCACCAACGATGTATTGTCCCTGTTCCGGCTGTACTGCACCGGCACTTGAAGGAACAAATACCGTAGTCAATACTATGGCTGCCGATAATACTGCATTAAGAACCCGTAATTTTTGTCTTCTCATAGCATTTCTCCCTTTAAAAGCATTATTTTTATCCTTGAACTTATAGCATTTCTCCCTTTTAAGGGCATTACTTCTATCTCTAAATTTACAGCAGATTACACTATATGAGTCCCGCCTTTTGCAGCATATTTCTTACAATAACGGCAACTTCCGCTCTGGTAATGTTTTTCTTGGGATCCAGAATATTGCCGTTCCTGCCCTGTACAACTCCTGCCTTTATGCATGCAGCAATGCCGTCCTTTGCGTAAACTGCCGTTCTCTCCCCGTCAAGGTAGGCGCCAAGAAGCTTCTGAACCTCACCCCCGTCCAGTTCCACCTTCAGAGGTGTGATCTTCATTGCCCTGGCGATTATAGCCATGGCCTGCTCCCGGGTAATGCTGTCTTTGGGTCCGAATTTTTCCGCATTGTAACCGGAGATTAAATTGTATTCAAAAGCAGTTTTAATATAGCCGCTGTACCAGTCGTAATCCTGAACATCGTTGAAGCTGACCGTTCCCATTCCCGGCTTCAGGCCCAGAGCCGTTACAACAATGGCTGTAAATTCCGCACGGGTTATATCTCTGTCCGGCTGGAAAATTCCGTTGCCCACTCCGCTTATGACCATTCTGGAACCCATATCGTTGATGGCCTCCTCAGCCCAGTGTCCGGCGGCATCCTTAAATTCCAGCGGATGCCATACAACAGAATATGTACTGTTGGTCAGGCTGTTAATTTTTGCATAATATTTGCCGTCTATTACCGTAACCTGTGTAGGTACATGTCTTACCGCGCCGTCCGGGTCCATGACAATTCCCGTTGTGATTTTATTTGGGTCAACCCCCTCGGGTATTGCAAGGGTTCTTTCCACAAAGGCATTGAACTTGCTCACTTCCACAGTCCTGCCTCCATAGCTGCCCTTTATCCAGAAGTCTACCGGAGGCGCCACTATGGCAAAGCTGCCCTTTTGCGCCGAGTTTTCAGCTATTTTTACAGTTTCAGGTGATGACTGGGTAATGGCTATCTGCACCTTGATGTCCTGCAATGCCACATCCCTGCCCATCTGTTCGGATATGAAATTAACATTGATCTGTTGTGCAGGCAGGGTATAGGCTGCTGTTTCAGTCTTTACCTCAAGTACTGCCTGCCTGTTTTCCATATTCCTGACCATTTGGGCGTTGAGCTCACCTATTACCACATCTGCTTTTGTGTTTACAGGAATTGTAACCACCGCATGATCTCCCTCTTCATCCAGCTTCTGCTGAAGTTTCTGGGAGTCCACCATAATGGTTGTCACTTTTTGACTTCCCTGTGTTGTGGTATTTGCAGTTCCCGCATTTTCAACTTTTCCGTTGACCAGTATATCCACTCCGGAATCAGGTTTTGAAGGTACAGAAGGGGAAGAGCTGCCCCCTCCTCCGCCCGAAGGTGTTGAAGGGGAAGAATTGCCTCCGTTTCCGCTGGAAGGGCTATAAGGCCTTGCTGCATTGGACGGTGCCGAGCCCGCACTCATACCGACACTGTTGATGGCTTTTACGATAAAGCTATAGTCTGTACCGTTGGTCAAACCGGTGATTGTAATGCTTGTACCCGTTCCGCCTGCGGTAATGCCGCCGGGATTTGCAATTACAATATATCCTGTAATGGGACTCCCCCCGTTGTCGGAGGGCGGAGTAAAGCTAACGGTTGCCTGGCCGTTTCCGGCTGCAGCAGTCACTGCGGTGGGCATCCCCGGATTTGTTGCCGGAGTGGCACTGATTTGTACGGAAGCTGCAATAACATTCATATCAGCGTCCATTGCCTTAACTTCAAAGTTATACGTTATTCCGTTGGTAAGTCCGGCAGCCGTATATGCACTTCCACTTACAGTTTCTATGAGTAAATTGTCCTTATATATATTGTAGTAAACCGCATCAGGAATATTATTCCAGGTTAAATTTACAGCTTGGTTGCCGGGCACGGCAGTAAGAACCAGTGATTCAGCCTCGTTAACTGTGAGAACAGCCGTATTGCTGGTTGTGTTTCCTGCCGAATTGCTTACATAGCAGGTATAGCTCCCTTCATCCGAAACCTGCACATTGTTTATTGTCAAAATATTGGAGGTTGCTCCGTCTATATCGACGCCGTCCTTTTTCCATTGATAGAAAAGAGGTGAACTCCCTGCAGCCGTCACTGCAAAGGTTGCCGTCTGTCCTATCCTTACAGCCCGGCTTTCCGGGTGCGATGTTATGCCGGGTGCTGTCAATACAGGCTCGGCCGTGGGTATTACAGCATTTGAGGGTTCTGATTCTCCGCTTTCCCCAATTTCATTCACAGCCCTTACCGTAAATGTGTAGCTCACATCATTGGTAAGCTCCGTGACAGTAATCGGACTCTCTGTTCCCGAAACCGTAATCCCTCCCGGGGAAGTAGTTACCACATATCCTGTTATGGGACTTCCTCCATCGTCAACAGGTGGGGTAAAGTATACCGTAACCTCTCCGTCACCTGCTATGGGAGTCACTCCTGTAGGTGCCTCAGGCAAACCTGCCGGTGTTGAAGCAGCCTGATCTGATATGGCAATAACTATGTGGTCGTCATTCTCTGCTTTGATTTCAAAATTGTAGGCCGTGCCATTTGTAAGATTCTCAACCATATAGGAATATTCATCCAACACCGTATCCACATAGGCACCATCTCTGTATATATTGTAATAAAGTGCATCCGGCACTGCATCCCAGTTCAGCCTTACATGCCTGCTGCCCGGTACCGCAGTCAATGCAAACCAGCCCGGAGCATCCACCGGCTGAATTACGCTGAAGCTAACGCCTTCGGGAAATTCATCCGAGGTGACGGTAACCATTGCATTATAGGTCCCTGCAGGCAGCCCTACTTTGGATGCCACCGTAAACGTTCCTGCCTCCCCATTGCCCAGAGTATTTATATCACCTGATAAAGTGAAGCAATCGGCATCATTGCCGCTTAAAACCACTTTCACATTACTGTTTGTTCCCGTGGAGGTAATCTTTACATTGAGGGTTTCCCTGTTTCCGGCACCATACCCCTCCATCAGACTATAAAAGCTTTTTGTATTCCCGGGTACATTATGTGCAAGAACCGATTTTGCCGGTTCATTATCTATAATGGTAAGCACTGCCGTATTCGGCGTTCCGAGAGTTGCCCCTCCTGCAGCATTGCTCAATGTAAGGTTTACGGTTTTATCTCCCTCATAGACTGAATCATCTATTATATCTACCGTAAAGGTATTGCTGGTTTGTCCGTTTGCAAAGGTCAGCGTTCCGCTGGCGGCGGCATAATCGCTTCCTGCTGCGGCTGTCCCGTTGCTGGTGGCATATTTCACCGATACGCTGCCATCGCTTCCTCCGGTACGGTCTACAGTGATGATAGCACTGGTTCCATCCTCTGCTGCGCTGTATTCACTGCTGCTGAATGCCAGCGTTCCCGGTTTGGGTGCCGCAGCCCGGCTTATTGCCACCGCATAATACTTTACAACGGAAGTATCCTCCGCAGTGACTTTAATATATGCTGTGGTGGTTCCCCCATCGGCAAGCGCAAGAGATGAGGTTGCATTTGAAAAATTGCTGTCACTGTACAAAGCAACTGCCGAACTTGCATCTGAACGTACAATATTGGCAGTAGTAAGGGTGGATACACTGTTGAGAACACTTATCTCCCATGCAATAGGACTTGTTTTAGTACCTGGCTGAGGCCCGGGAGTACTATCTGTCTGCCCTGCTACGCTGGCCAGGCCGGCATTTGTACTTTTGGGCTGTACTATATTCCAGCCATACCATTTATTATCGGTGGTATTGCCGTCATTTACCGCTCTGTAAGCTGCGCTGGCATTGGCAAAAGCCGTACCTGTCAAAGGAGTACCTGTTGAATCCACCAAAATCAGATCCCTGTCGGCAGGGTCATCTTCAAAGGGATCCTCGAACAATGAAACCGGAGGCACTCCTGTGAGCTTCAGGGTTGTGAGTTTCGGATTGCGGGCCAGAGCGAGGCCGCCAAGATTTGTCAAATTGCTCAGCACGGTAACTGACGTAAGATTTGCACAGTAAAAAATCGAAGTGTTGCCAATGCTTATCACGTTCTTCATTGTAAGTGATGTGAGACTGTCACATCGACGGAATACAGAGTGGTCAATAACTGTAACATTATCCGGAATATTGATTGCCTTAAGTGCATAGCAGTTGTCAAATGCAGCAAATCCAATGCTGGACACCGTACTCGGTACATTTATTGTTTCCAAAGCAGAACAGTAGTAAAAAGCTCTTTCGCCAATTCTTACCACATTATAGGTAGTGCCGCCGTTTGTCACCTGACTGGGTATTGTGTAACTTGTCCCCGTATAATTGTTTTGAGCTACTTCTACAGTGCCGGAGGTAAGTACATTATACAAAAGTCCGCCTGATACAAATGTAGCCGCAGAAACCGGAACCAGTGGCAGCATGGCGAAGATAAAGCATATGATCAGCCACATGGAAAACAGTTTACGCTTATTTTTATAATTTTTTTTCAGCTTTTCTTTTCTTTTGAACATTAGCATATTCTCCTTTAATATCTTTTTAATTGCATTACAATTTGGAAAATCTACTCTGTATTTCCCTCTCTTTTTTCATTATTTGACATTTATTTTATTTTATATGACAGCAATAAACAAAAAATAAACAAAAAAAGATTCCGGTGTTTCTCCGGAATCTTTTACAAACTGTATACCTGCTTTATTGAAAGAGTCTTCGTATTTTTGCCTTCGGCCTTATTCCCAGTTCCTCCCTTAAAAGTTTTTCCAACACCTGATACTGCTGACGGGCTTCATTTTTCTTTCCCAAGCCCATGTATAGAAGAATTATTTGATAATGGACATCTTCTCTTAAAGAATCAGTTTCAAGAATTTTGAATAACTTTGCCAACGCCTTTTGCGGCTGTTCTGATTCCGCATAAAACCGGGCTGCTTCCTCCAACAATTCCATATAGTCCTTTTCAAGATTACGAGCCTTTTCAAGAGCCCATTCATAACCTTTCCCGTTCAGAAAGCCTCCCGAATAGAATTCTATGGCTTTCTCACAAGTACCCGCATCCTTTATGCCGTTTTTTTTACTTTCTTTGATTAATCTTTCAAATTCAAACAGATCACAGGCAACCCTTCCCTTTTCAATACCGATTTCCTTTTTGCCCGTTTTTATGCAGTCCTCCAGCCCATAAACACTCAAAGCCTTACGGATATAATATATATTGGAATTTATATTCTTTAATGCCTTATCAAAGTCAAAGCCCTCCCACAGTGTATCAACAATTTCTTCCCGGTTTGTGGTTCCCTTATATACAATAAAGGCAAAAAGCTCTTCGGTTTTGGGGCTTCTCAGCTTTATTTCCCTTCCCTCATCTCCTGCCGTGCAAATTTTAAACCCGTTAAAAAAGGAAACCTCTAAACCGGGATTTGTTTGCACATACCTGCGTTTCTTTTTAATTTTATCCAGGGTCTTTTGCAGCCGTTCCGAAGTCACCGGCTTCAGGAGATAATCAATGGCATTCAGTTCAAAAGCTTTGACCGCATACTCATCATATCCCGTTATAAAAACTACATCGATGTCACTGTCCATATCCCGCAGCATACCGGAAAAAGTCATTCCATCCATATCCGGCATTGAAATATCCAGAAAGGCTACATCGATTTTATTTTCTTTTATGTATTCATAAGCCTCAAATGAATTGGAAAACGTATTGCATATTTGTATTTGGCCGCACTCTGTCAGAATTTTATTCAACCGTTTAATTGATAATTCCTCATCATCTACCAGGATGGTTTTTAACATGATTTCCCCTGCCTTTACACTTTACCGTATATATTTCTGCGCTGCTCCAATATATAACCGAATTTGAGATTCGGATTCCATATCTATACCGGAATATGGAATGAAACCCTGGTGCCTGCTCCTTCTCTGCTTTCAAATTGAATGCCTTTTCCATAAAGCAGCTTCAGCCGCTGGTTTATATTCCAGATCCCGACTCCCTTCGTTTCAACATTGGAGCCGAGTATTTCCTCCAGCTTTGCCCTGCTGATTCCGCTGCCGTTATCCTCTACAATGAAGCTAACACTGCCGGTCAGCTTTTTTATGGTTATTTTGACTGTTCCGCCCTGTAAATTTGACATCAGACCATGCCGGACCGCATTTTCCACCAAAGGCTGCAGGATCAGCGGAGGGATGAGGATATTCAAATATTCATCAATATCATATTCTACATTCAGCCTTGCACCAAAACGTGCTTTTTCGATATTTAAATAAGCTTTTAGCAGTTCCAGTTCTTTTTCTATGGTAACCAGGGAATCCAACTTTTTAAAATCAAAGCTGTTTCTTATGTACGCTGAAAGCTGTATTATCAAATCCTCCGCCTTCTGAGGCTCGTCTATGCACAATGCCGCAATGGAATTAAGCGCATTATACAGGAAGTGGGGTTTGATCTGTGAACGCAGAAACGCAATCTCGGCATCTTTTGCACTCTTTACGGATGTTTTAAGCTTGGTCAAGGTCTTTACTCTCATTTTCAGCTCTTCGGCCTCAAAAGGCTTACCAGCAAAATCATTAGCTCCATTTTCCAGTGACATGACAATATCTGCAATACGGTTCTTTGCCGTCAGCATCAAAACAGGCAGCTCAAACAGCGAAAAACGCTCGCGTATCTTTATCAGCACCTCATACCCTGACATATCCGGCATCATGATATCAAGAATGACCAGAGCCGTATCAGGACATCCGGCTATTTCGTCCAGCGCTTTCTGTCCGCTGTTTACTGCAGTAATTGAGTACTTCTCCATCTTAAGCAGGTTTATAATGGACTGAAGATTTGCATAATCATCATCCACTACCAGGATATTTTCTGGCAAATCGCCGCGAATGCGGATGGGATACGCCGAATCCGGTTCGTAGGTTTTCCCGGGCTGCGGTTCATAATGCGTTGTCTCATCCACAGCTGCCGGGCTGCCATGGGACACCGGCAGTGTGAAGGTAAAGGCTGCCCCCTCTCCCAGACTGGACTTCACACTGATTTCTCCGCCATGAAGCTCTACCAGCCTCCTGGTTATGCTCAATCCCAAGCCTGTTCCTTCATACCTTCTTGTTTCAGAGGTATCGACCTGTTCAAAGGATTTAAATATGACTTCCTGCATATTTTCGGCAATACCGATCCCTGTGTCTGAAACACAGATCTTGACCTTATCCTGGTACAGGGCGGCACTTACCTCAACATGACCTCTTTCAGTAAATTTTACGCCGTTTCCGATCAAGTTGTACAGGATTTGCGTCAGCCTGTCACGGTCTGCATAAACGGCCGGAATGTCAGCCTGCACATTATTGATCAGTGCGATTTCCTTGCCTCCCGTAATAAACCTGTAAACCTTGATTACCGACTCCACAATGGTTTTTACATCTATACTGCTCTTATACAGTTCAATGTCTCCGTTTTTCATTTTTGAATAATCCAATAAATCGTTTACAAGGTTTGAAAGCCTTCTTCCGCTTCCGACAACAATGGAAAGATTCTGAGCCTGCAGGTGGTTTACAGGGCCTTCCACCCCTTTTATAATGGAATCGGTTATACTGATGATGGCATTTAAAGGTGATTTCAATTCGTGGGAGGTATTGGCCAGAAAATCATCCTTCAGCCTGTCCAATTGGAGAAGCCGGTTTGACATGCTTTTGATGGTGCTGTATGCATCAAAATAGCGGAGGAATAACAGAAAGATCACCATGATGGCAAAGCAGATTATATAAATCTGTCCGTACCAGATATTTGTTTTTAAAGCTGCTCCAAGCAGGATGAGCTCGACGGAATACAGGTTTATGATCAGCACCGCAATAAAAAGTATCAAATGCTCAATGGTATCTTTTCTGCGGCTTTTAACAAAAAGTACTGCCGTTCTTGCAAGTAAGCCAATGAGGAATATCTCATCTAAAAGCACTATAAATATCTGAGCCCTTATATAGGTATGTATCGGCAGAAAAATAATTGCCAGGAGGTATACACCAAAAACAAAGGATATAAGTTTGGTAGTTCTTAAAGAAAGAATGCCTTTTTTTAATTGGTACATCAGACATGCCAACGCTATAAAACAGGCAAATATGAAGAAGTCCCTCAGCTTAAACACAACCACAAAGGGAATACGCGGCAATATGTCCAGAATGGGTCTCTCGCTTGTAAACGCATTGCTGACCGCAAGTATCAAACATAATACGGCAAAGGCCAGTAGTGAATAATCTTTTCTTTGGGATAAAACGGCGGTCATAAAAAATATAAAATATATCAGTGCAATAGTTCCCAATATGACGAAGACACAGAATTCAAGCAGACTGTTTTTTTGCTGGGTAGCCAGTATTGTTGATTGTTCTCCGATAACTATGGATACAGGAATACCTGAATTAATATATTCGTAATTGGCAACCTGTATAAGGATTTCCATTTCCCCGCCGTTGCTGTCGAAAAAGGCAATCTTCGGTAAATTACCCGACCTGTACTCTCCGTCATCTTTTGACGGATTCCCGTCTTCCATGAACTTGCTGCCATTAAGAAAAATTCTGCTGGAAAAACGGATAATGTTCTTTTTTAAACCATAAACCTGATTTGAAGGCATATTCTTCAGAACAAGCCTGTAAGTGGCACAGCCATATGCAGGCAGGGATATTCCGTTCAAAACCTTCCCGTTCCATTGGGAAGGCACTTTCATATATCCTGTCAATTCAGGCTTTTCTTTACCTTCTTTTTTGAAATCTTCAGGTGTCAATAATTGGTCCCAGTAGAACTCCCATTCCCCATTCAACTGAATCACTTTATCAATTTTAAGATCCCATTCTTCAAGGTTTATGATCCCTTTTACAGCCTTGGTGTTCTGCGTCAGTTGATTATGATCTCCTGCAATTGACAGGGGAATTAACAAGAAAGCTGTCAATATTAACAAACAAACCGCCAAAATCCTTTTCCCCAACGCATTCTCACTCCGCATTTATGACACCCGTATATTTTATATTTCATATTTAATTATTTCGGTTTCATTATATACCTGTTTCGACAAAAAATTCAAGTATTCATTATACTTGTAAATGTATTCTTGAACGCTCGGTAAGTTCCGCTTGCAATTGTTCCAGCTTACTTTCCAAGTCGGCTTGTTCCGTTTCGTAATCGTTGGACAATTCTTCAAAGCGAATATCACTCAATTTCCCATTAACATTGTCCTCATACATCCGTTTGAACAGCTTGGAAAGTTCAGATATTCGCCGTTCTGCCTGTGCAATCTGCTTGCGCCGCAGTGCGGTTTGTTTTTTTTCGGTCAGCGGTATGCTTGGCATTCATTTTCTCACGAAACATATCTGCATATGCTGTTACGAAGCTGGTAACATACTGTAAATGCCAGAGCACCATTTCTTCCAATACGACCGCACGAATGAAGTGCGTGGAACACGTTTCTACACCTTTGAGCCTTGAAGTAGAACAAACAAAGTGGTCTTGTCGTGTTTCAAAGCTTTTGCTGGTGCAGTAGTTCAATATCTACCTTTATTTTACCATGTGTACGGCTATTTGTCATGGTTGTCACCGCTCTGATTGTGAATTTGAGTAAAATGTTGTATAATAGCATAATAAACTACGAAAAATTATATAAAACTTAGAGCAAGGACTGTAATTTTGCCATGAAAGAAAATATGTTTACTATAACAACTTATAACTACTCTGACGAGAACTTCGATCAGTGGGTTTTAGAAAACGACTACCATTGTGTTTACATACTGGAAAACGGTCGAGATGCCTATATTGGCGAAACACAAGATGCAAAAGAACGAGCTGCTCAACATAACAGTGATTCCCCAAAGAATAAAAACAAAAAGTACCGTTTTATAAGAATACATATCATTACTGGGTTATTAATGGAAGAGACCCCAGCGAAGCACTATGAGAATTTATTTATAAAGCTGATGAAAGTAGATAATAAATTTAATATTGTGAATGGGAATGACGGTCAACGTCCCCATTATTATAGGAAAAATGAATTTGAATTATATTTTGATAAGTTGTGGCTTAAACTTGAAAAAAAGGGGCTTGTCAAAACTAAAGAATTTGAAACGATCATCAACTCAAGTTCCTATAAATATTCTCCCCATACTACGCTGACAGAGGCACAGCACAATACATTAACCAGTATCGTGCATACGATAGATTCAGACGAAACACAACCGCACAAAGAGAAAGCCTTTAAGACAAGGCCAATTCTGATTAGCGGGGATGCCGGAACTGGTAAAACGGTTGTGGCAACATCGCTGTTCTACTACTTAAAAAGCAACGTTCGTTTTAAAGATAAAAAAATTGCCTTGGTATACGCAAACCCTTCAAACGCGTAGTGAAATTCAAGAAGTTTTTAAAAACATCAAAGGCTTGCATAAAAAGGATGTTATTAGTCCGGTCGCGCTTACCAAACAACATTATGACATCGTTATCATTTTTACCGCGTCTTAGCCTTTGTGCTTCGTCGCAGAATTGGATTGGATTTTAGAAAACTCCAGATGCACAATTCTATTTTATGACAACAAGCAAAGTACAGGGCCTTCTGATATAACGCATAAGCATTTTGAGGAAAGACTGCATGATAGAAAAAGAGGAATACGTCCTATACAATTGGATGAACAGATGCGAATAAAAGCCGGTAGCGGCTATGTTCCTTACATTTACGATGTGCTATATCAACGTGCCACCGGCATTACATTATTTGAAAATTATGAATTTAAACTTTTTGACTCATTTGCCGATATGGTCGGACTTCTTGATGAAAAGGAACATGATGTAGGCTTATGCAGACTTTGTACAGGATATGCTTGGAGATGGAACGCCAGAGAGGACAAAACATTAGTAGACATTAGCTTAGATGGTGTCAATATTCAGTGGAACACTCAGACAGGCGGTTGGTTGAGTAATCCAGATGCGAAAAAAGAAATGGGTAGTATATACACGCTACCCGGATTAGATTTAAATTATGCCGGTGTTGTGATTGGCCCTGATCTCTTTTTCGATACGCATGATAATACAATAAAAGTAAATAAGGATAATTTTGTTGATGACAAAGTAAAGAATGGCGTAACAGATTTAGAATTGAGAGAATACATTCTCAATACATATGCAGTCTTTTTAACCCGTGGCATCAGAGGAACGTATGTTTATGTCTGCGATAATAATTTGAGAGAATATTTTAAAAAATATATTGTTGGATAGACATATTAGTGTAACTGTTAGGCACGGTCATATACTTCACAGAAGTATATGACCCACTCTGACACTTTCCGCTTTTTCATGGTGTGCCGCCGATCCGCTATGCGCGAAAGCCGCGGCACAAGGGCAAAGAGTTATTCCTTAAGCTGCTTTACCTTTTTTTGCTTGCTCAAATGCTTGAGAGCAGATTTATCGAACCGCTTATACTTCCGTCGGTCACTCCTTCTAGTCTTGCGATCTGACTGTATCTCATGCCGTCAAAATAATACAGTTTCAAGCGGCGTTGCTGTGCTTCGGTCAGATTTTCAATGGCAGTTTCAATTTCTTGTGTCGTTTCTTCCTTAATGTAAATTTCCTCCGGGGTTTCAGGTTTGATAACACACTCGTTCGCAATGCGTCCCCCATGTCTAACGTGGCAGTAAACATATTAAATCTTAAACTATCGGCCGATAACAAAAAGTTTCATCAAACGAGTTGTGGAAGTCTATTCCCACTTAAAAAAGCGGATGGAAATAGTAGTACATATCACTGCAATTACAATCATTACAACCACCGGAATGAAAACACTATCTATTGGCAGACCGAGCGAAGCAGCTTTGAGAAGTTTTATTCCTTGTGTCAATGGAAATACATCCGCTACTTTTTGGAGTGCAACAGGCATCACTTCGTAAGGCAGAGTAGCTCCTGAAAAAATAAGCATTGGAAAATACAGCAGGCTGGCAGCGGCACTTGCTATTTTAATGTTTGGCGCAATTCCTCCCACCAGTAGTCCAATGCTGAACATTGACAGCATAACCAGTAAGTATGCTCCTAAGAATTGAAGCCATGAGCCGTATAGCTGATAGCCGAAAAAGATTGCCCCTGTTGCATAGACAAGGATAAGTGAAATAATCGAATAAAGTGCGTAAATGACAACCTGTACCGCCAAGATAAGAGCAGGACTGGTAGGTGTGACTTTGAACCGCTTTAATATTTTTCTGCTTCGATAATCAGATACGACTAAGGGAAGCCCCATCACACCTCCGGCACAGATGGCAATGGTTGATACTGCACCAAAAGACTGTTCCAAAAAAGTATACTCTGCGCCATCGAAAGCAGGCTTACTTCCAAACACGGCTCCCAAGATAATAACGACAACAACAGGCATACAGATAGCAAAAATGAACATGTCCATCCCACGGATGGATAACCTGATTTCTGTTTTAAGTAAGGTTCTAAACGCTTTCATTTTCTACCTCCTCGTCTGTGTACCAAAGGTATGCGTCCTCAAATTTTTCATAAGGACTGGTAGCGATTGCTTCTTGTACTGTCCCGTAAAAAATACTTTCTCCCTTTTTTAAAATCATGATTTTGTTGCAAAGAGCTTCTACCTCGTCCATGAAATGAGAGGTTAATAAAATCGTAATTCCTTTTGCTTTTAATTGGGAAAGGCTTTTCCACACATCCCGTCGTGCTTTAGCGTCCAAGCCGGTGGTTAGCTCGTCCAAGAATACGACTTCGGGATTTGGAATTAGTGCCAGCACGATAAAAAGTCGCTGCTTCTGACCTCCCGAAAGCTCGCTGACCAGGCTTTTCAGCTTGTCAGAAAGCCCGAATTGTTTTAAAAGAGCGCCATAATCCAGAGAAGATTTGTAAAGCGAAGCCGTGACCTCACAAAGTTCAGATACCTTTATCTTGTCCTGATAGTTCGCTTCCTGAAATTGAACGCCAACCTTATCAAACAGTTTTTTTCGCTCTTTCTGCGGATGCATTCCTAAAATAGATATGGTTCCGTTATCTTGCTTTTTTGTTCCCAAAATACATTCAATTGTGGTACTTTTACCCGCACCATTTGCACCCAGCAAGCCAAATACTTCTCCACGGTAAACGGAGATATTGATATTCTCCACTGCTTTTATGTGATCGTAAGACTTGCATAGGTTTTTTATTTCAATTGTTGTTTCCATGCGATTAAATCCCTCCTTTTCTTTGCATAAAAAGAATAACACCAGAGCAAAGTCTGGTGTTAAAATGTAGGGTTTTCCGGAAATTGTTTTTTCATTTTTTCAAGATGAGCAAGCATAACTTTTGCGTTTTGTTCAGCGCAATGCAATGATGTGAGTAGCTTATCGCATACAGAAATAATATCGTCATTTTGCTTTGGAGTGTCAATTACCTGCCGAATGTCCGCTTCGGGATTCCGAGATAGGGTATTCAGCATTCGCAAAATTGCTGAAAGAGAATAATTGGCGCAACGCAAGGAACGTATGATTTTCAACCGCCGAATATCTTCGTCACCATAAACGCGATATCCATTTTGTTTTCGCTTTACAGTAAGTAGTCCGTTCATTTCCCAATTTCTTAAAGCGTCTATTGAGATTTGTAAATAATCGGCCGCTTCTTTTCTGGTTAAAAACGTAGTGCCTGTTTCCTGACTGTCATCTAATAACAGCTTTTCGGTAATTGCTATGGCTTCTTCGGCATTTTGTTGCTCATTTTTAATCTGTTGCAGATAGTATTCCGTCAGGTAAATTGCCTTGCTAAAGTTTCCAAGCGCGGAGGTCTTAATAATAACAATTGCTTGCTTTCTCAGGCCATTTTGCAGAACTTCAACCTTTAGAGCAATTCTAGCAAATTTAATCTGCTCCATATGAAAATCTGTAAAGATACGATAACCGTTTTCTTTACGCTCCGGCTTAGGAATCAGTTCAAGTTCTTCGTACAGCCGTACCGTATTAGGATGGATTCCAATACAATGTGCAATTTCAGATGTCTTGTAAGTGTTCATTTTTCACCGCCATTCTACTGCACCATAATATCAGCCTATAAAAGTCTGGTGTTATAATGGAGGGTTTTAATTTTAACTCATGAAAATAAAAAGTGCAAGCATGTGAAAACTATGAGTATCCCTATAAAGTAAAAACAAGCGTATCGCCCATTTGGAACGATACGCTTGTTTTTAGACATCTTACTTGGCAGTGCCCATAAACAGTTTAGTCTTTGTACTGTCTTATGCAGGACTACCCAAAAATGGCGGTTTTTTTTGCATTACAGCCCGGAGGCAATCATGCCTTATTTCAATTTTCAGAAATGATCTTGTAGTTGCCCAAGCAATACATATTAGAAATATAATTTATTAATTGGAGCTGCTGTTCCTCCGGTTAACTGGATTTTATATCCGAACCTTTCCGTTGGATCCCAACCGTAGGATTTAGCTTTTTTGTATCCGCTCATTGTCACATTGCTGACAACTGCAATTACAACACCATTTTTAGGGGGCTTGGTCAGTTGAATAGTAGTCTGTCCGCTTGATACCGGTGTGCTGAATACAGTAGTGCCATCCGCAGCGCGATATGCTATTTGAACTCTCATGTCAGCAGTAGTGCCATTGCTGCCCAGTGAATCAGGTGCGAAATTAACAATGACTGAAGTAGCTCCCTGGTTGACTGAAACAGGTATAAAGTTTCTTCCCGTATATCTTGGAAGCTTGCTGCTGTCTGAGGGGACAAGCCAACCGCTTTGGCTGGTGGTAGCTGCATACATGGATGTTGAAGCAACACCCTGGACAGCAGTAGAAAACTCCATAAAGTCTCCCAGGGCTAAACGGGCAGAATACTCTGTTACCATTGATTGTACTCTTTGCTTATCCAGCAGTCTTGTCATGGTCTGCAGATTTTGTTCGGTAGTTTTGGCTTCTTCAAATACTTTAAAGTAAAATGTCATTCCCACACGCTGTGATACAAATAGAGGGAATAAGTCATTATATCTGTACCCCGTGCTGTCATTCATATAATCAGATGGCCCGGTAGCTTCTCCCGCTGAATTGATCCCACAGCTTTCAATGGGTACATGCGGCTGCTTGTATACTTCCCTGTCAAGATAACCGATTCCGGAAGGGAACGGAAATTGCTGTGATTGTCCCGGTGTTGCACCGCTTCTCCACTCGGCAAGGCGAAGTATCATATAGTCGTTTAACGACTCCTGAATCCAGGATACCGATTGCCCGGGTACAGTGCCGTATGAATTTAAGAGAACATGATTAAATTCATGGGTAATATTATACCTGTTTTGGTCGCTCATTCCGCTGGCATCGCTTTCAACAAACGGGTATGAACCTTCCCATGCCTGATCTCCCGTAGGTCCGGGATCACGCGGCAGTCCCGTATTGGTAAAGAAATAGTCCATGTATTTTGTTCCGGTTTTTCCGGTTGACCAGGGAGGCATATGTACGCCCATGGTCTGGCTTTCCCATTTTAAATCTTCATTAATACGCTTAAGTATGGATATTTGAGTGGCCTGTGGTACCTGTGATGTGCCGTTTGGACCTTGACTCAATAAAATATAGCCGTATGGAATTGTAAGCGAAGGGGTTCCGTAGGGATTAATGTTAATCGGTGTGAGGGTCGGATTATCGTTCCAGGGTTCTATGGCTGCACCTGGAACATTCCCATAATTCCATACATATGAGCCGGAACTGCCTGCCGGATTTACCGTTATGGTAACGGTATCGGAAGCCGTCAATGCCGTATCACTGGCAGTGAGCTGCAGCACATATGTACCTTCTACCGAGAATGTTACTGCAGTGCCCGGTGAGCCTGGATTTGCAAATGTCACTGTTCCGGGTCCGCTAACCTTGCTCCAGGCTGCAGTAACTGCAGCACCGGCCGGAAGTCCGTCATCCGATACCGTTCCTGCCAATATTGTACCTGGCATAGTTACAGCTGCATCCGGTCCCGCATTGACCACTGGTGCAGCATTTGTACCGCCTGAAGCAGGTGAACCCCATACTCTCCACTCGAGAATTCCTGTGGAGTACCCGGCTTTAGCCGTCATGTTCAGGCGTATCTTGCTGGTTGCAGCTGATGTAAAGGTGGTTGCATTGAAGGTATTGCCTGTCACGCCTTTTCCTGACTGGTTGCTGAAATCCACCCATGAAGTTCCGTTCCAATACTGGAAGTTGCAGGATGCCGGAAGATCCAGACCTTCGTTGTCATCGAACCAGTATACTTCACTCTTGGAAATTGCATAATTCTGGGCAAAATCATACTGTACCCATTGCGTGGTCCCGGGGTTGTCCCAGTTTCCGTATGCGCCATTGCTATGGTCTGCTGAACTGGCCGGTGTATAACCGTCATTGACTGCAGCCAGTGTTTCCCATGGAGAACAGTAGGATGTAGTTGGGTTTCCGAGGGGTGCGATGTTCGTGTCTGCTGCAAATGCGGTAAAATTAAGACTCACCGACATGTAAACAACAGCCAGAAGACAAATTAAGGCTTTCCTGATGTACCTTTTGCTGTTTAACATAATCTTTGCCTCCTTAAAATTTTGTGTTTTATTTATACATCAGTCAGTATAGTTATAGTAACTTTACACCGTCTGATGGTATAAAATTTTCTTATTGAGACACCCTCATCCAATAATTTTGCGCAGCTGTCATACAATAGCCGTTATATGACTGAAATTGATAAATACATTATACAAACGATTATTGTAAAACAATGTAAGGAAATATTTTTATTTCCAAATAAAATTATATATGGAAAAATATAGATTGTAAGTAGATTTATTTTAGTTTTAGTGGACTATATCCACATCGGAAAAATAAAATTAGATTAGCCGAATAGCGGCAGAACACCCGCATTATCTGTTAATTTGTCCTTTGAAATACCGGTATACGAATAATGGGAAGTTGACTTTAAGTACGCCAGCTTCCCATTGTGCTTTTAATACGCAAGTATTTCATAACCCGTTTCTGTTACCAGCACGGTTTTTTCCCATTGTGCAGAAGGCTCCCCATCGGCTGTATAAACTGTCCAGTTATCTCTCTCATCCGTTGCCGTACCGGCCTTTCCCATATTGATCATAGGCTCTACTGTAAAAACAAGGCCTGGAACCAAAAGCATCCCTGTTCCCTGTTTTGATACATAACTGACCCAGGGGTCTTCATGAAATTGCAGGCCAATACCGTGACCGCCTATTTCCCGAACAACAGAATATCCATTCTTCCTGGCATGGTCATGAACCGCCTGCCCCACATCTCCGAGAAATCCCCAGGGTTTTATCTGCTCAATGCCCAATTCCATACATTCTTTGGCAACATCCACAAGTCTTTGTTTTTCAGCCGAGACATCACCAACGCAAAACATGCGGGAAGAATCCGAAAAAAAGCCGTTGTAAATGGTAGATACATCGATATTGGCAATATCTCCGCTTCTCAGGATCACACGTTCGGATGGGATACCATGACATACAACGTCATTTATTGAAATACAAACACTTTTAGGGTATCCATTGTAATTGAGAGTAGCGGGTATTCCTCCAAGCTCCCCTGTTTTTTCATAAATCAGCCGGTCAAGTTCTCCGGTGGTTACCCCAGCAACAACATAATCTCCGATAAAATCCAGCAGATCTATATTCAGTTTACCGCTGTCCCTGATACCTTGAATTTGCTGCTGGGTTTTAAGCAATCCGAGGGGAGGCACTTCGCACGCTTTTGAACGGTAGATGGCCATTTTCTCCTCAATCAGGGCATGGCATTTTTTGTACTTGCGTCCGCTGCCGCACCAGCAGGAATCATTTCTTCCCTGTTTGTCAGACATATTTTGCTCCTTTACATTAACAAACTCGGAGGCAGCAATACCTTATGAATTACTCTGTTCAAAAGAAGCACCTGAAGCTTTCCGGTATTGGCGGGGTGAACATTCGAATGCTGCTGCAAATGCTCTCGTCAGAGATTCGGATGACGAGTAGCCGTAGCGGAAAGCAATATCGGTTATTTTGTCATTAGTGCTCAGAAGATCATTAGCAGCAGCTTTTAACCTGCATTGAGCGAGAAATTGTTTATATGTCATTCCCATGTGTTCCCGAAACTTCGCAGAGCAGTAAAACGGTGAG
This sequence comes from Ruminiclostridium cellobioparum DSM 1351 = ATCC 15832, assembly GCF_000621505.1. Lineage (GTDB taxonomy): Bacteria > Bacillota > Clostridia > Acetivibrionales > DSM-1351 > Ruminiclostridium > Ruminiclostridium cellobioparum. The sequence goes on along the minus strand of NZ_JHYD01000039.1, from coordinate 29,340 downwards.
TAACCAACGTATGATGACATATCTTTCAGAGTCGGACCTTCGGTTAAGTGATTCTCTACCCATTTCACCATTATTTCCATCGTTTGAACAGACATTTGCTTCACTCCTTTCCCCAGTATATCAGTCAATGCGGATAATTACCTGACATAAGTTGCAAATATGCAAACATTCTTTCCAAAATGGAATACCTCCTCATTGATCTTGCGGGAAATTACCGGTGAGAACCATTTTTTTGAAGACCTCATAAAATGATACTACATTATCCTCAGGACCGTTTTTCAACCTCTTGAATGCCTTATCAATCGGATAAACCCGGTTATTATTATCAACCTTTATATGCAGCACAGCACCCGTTCCGAACTCATCCTCGTATACCCATTTATATATCCCCCAATCCTTACATATAATGCTGATTACTTGCCTTGCAGGCATATGGGATACAGCCCCTAAGTTCTCCAAATTTACTGTAACGCCGGTACACCCTCAGTTGGTCACCTGTCCTGAACTATCGTGACTGCTGCTGCCACATGGTTATGGTTTCCTTGCTAAATATAAATCTATTGTATCATAAACTTTTATGTTATTATTGAAATCATAAATTGTATCACGGATTCCTGTTAAAAACTGTGATTTTATTGGCTCGGGCAGAGTAATATTCTCAGAATATGTACTTATTAAAGAAACATATTCATCTGCGGTAAATTCCCTTACTTGTTTATACAGGCGGCATTCAGCTTTAACAAAACCGTATCTTTCAATTGTGCCCTTTATTTTTGCATAGCGCTCCTGCGGATTTTCACGTTCAAGTCTAGCCTTTTCGACTATTTCCGGACCGAAATATTTTTGATAAACCTCTTGCATTTTCAGGTGCAGCTGATCATCAAACCCCTTGGGAGCCGGTTTATTCCAGAAAAGTGCTATTGTTCCTCCGCTTTTCAATATATTGTAAACTTTTGGATAGCCGATTTCCTCCGGTATCCAGTGAAAAGCCGTCCCGGAAAACACAAGGTCGAACCTGTTATTTTCTAAAGCAAATTTTTCAAAATCGGCATTTTCTACTTGAAAATTCTTATAAGGCTTGAATTTATTTCTTGTAAACTCTGTAAAATTCTCTCCAAGCTCTATTGCCATAAGAGAGCTTCCCGTCTTTAATATGGGTTCGGTAGCCTGCCCTGTACCACAGCCTATTTCAAGAGATTCTTTTTCAACATTGAGCTTTGAATATTCTATAATATCATTAAAAAGTTCATTGCAATAACGTGGCCTCCACCTATCATAATTTATAACATCATTATCAAAAGATTTTCTTAAATCCATAATGACCTCACCTCACCAAATATGAATTTTCCGCTTGGTATTATATCAATTATTGATATTTTAACATATCCGAGCACAGGTTGTAACAGAAATAGCCCATCGTGACAGATAAAGCCATGTATAAAGGTACGCCACCACCCCTGTACTACATCCATTCCCCATACCGGCGTATATACAATCTTTTGACCATCTGAACGCACAGCAGGTAACCTGCCAGAATCACCGCCAGCCAAGGAATAAACATGAGCGGCAGGCTCTGCATGTCAAAGCCGATTGAAATGTTTGTAAAGCCTGTTGCAAGTGCTGCCACCGCCACAAGAAACGTGGACAGGAACAGAGGCATGGACGGGTTGCTTTGCAGGAACGGCAATTTGGCCGTACGAATCATGTGGATGACCAGTACCTGGGATACCGTGCCAAACACAAACCACCCGCATTGAAACAGCGGTGAAAGCTCCACCGTATTTGCACCGACAGCCCGCCACATAATAATGAAGCACAGGATATCAAATACCGAACTCAGCGGTCCTAAAAAAGCCATGAAGGACTTGATGGACCGTGTTTCCCATTTGTGCGGCTTTTTGATGTACTCTTTATCCACACTGTCAAAGGGTATGCCCATTTGAGAAAAATCGCACAGCAGGTTTTGTGTCAATATCTGCACCGGCAGCATGGGCAGGAATGGCAGAAAAATGCTGGCAACAATTACCGAAATCATATTGCCGAAGTTTCCGCTTGCCGCCATTTTAATATATTTGATAATGTTTCCGAAAGTACGGCGGCCTTCGATGACGCCTTCCTCAAGCACCATCAAATCCTTTTTCAGCAAAATGATGTCGGCCGTCTCCTTGGCAATATCCACAGCGCTGTCAACCGAAATACCCACATCTGCCTGGCGCAGCGGAGGCGCATCATTAATGCCGTCACCCATATAGCCGACTGTATGCCCCGCCGCCTGGAACGCTTTCACCACCCGTTCCTTCTGGGACGGGGACAATTTTGCAAACAAATCGCAGGTGTCCGCTGCCTCCTGTAACTGTGCGGCATCCATCCGGTCTATGTCGCGGCCCGTCAGCAGACGGGAGTTATTGACACCCACCTTGCCGCAAACTTTCACGGCCACGCCTTCGCTGTCTCCGGTGAGTACAACAGTCCGCACACCGTGTTCACGCAGTGCCGAAATGGCTGACCTGGCACTTTCCTTTGGCGGGTCAAGAAAGCCGACAAAGCCGATTAAAACCATATCCCGTTCATCGGACACGCTGAAGGCACCGCTGTCGGGAACCTCGTTTTTCTGAGCTACGGCAATCATCCGAAGACCATCGGCATTGTACTTTTCATAAGTTGCCAGTGCCATGCGCCTGCTTTCCTCATCCATGGGCCAAACGCGCCCGTGCATTTCCACAAAGGAAGATATGGCTATAATCTCCTCCACCGCACCCTTGGTAATAAGCTGCCGTTTTCCGCTTTTATCGGCTAAAACCACACTCATTCTGCGCCGTGAAAAATCAAAGGGGATTTCATCCACCAGGTTATAGGCGTCCAGCATATTTTGCAGTCCGTTCTGCACGGCCCGGTTGATGATGGCAAGATCTATCAGATTTTTAAGGCCGGTCTGGAAATAGCTGTTGAGGTAAGCATGGCGCAGGATACGGGCGTCATCCTCTCCGTGCAGGTCCATGTACTTTTCCAGCACGATTTTATCCTCGGTCAGCGTCCCTGTTTTGTCGGTGCATAGTATATCCATCTCTCCAAAGGTCTGTATTGCACCGAGAGTGCGGACGATCACCCTGTGCCTGGACATGGATACCGCACCTTTTGCCAGTGTTGAGGTCATAATGACAGGCAGCATTTCAGGGGTAAGTCCCACTGCAATGCTGATGGCAAAAAGCAGTGCACCAGCCCAATCTCTTTTAGCCAAGCCGTTAATCAGGAATACGATGGGAACCATGACCAGCATCATCCGTAACAGGAGTCGGCTGACCGAATCCACTCCCCGTTCAAAACTGGTTTTTGCCCGGTCACCGGACAGGGATTTTGCCATTGACCCGAAATACGTGCTGTTGCCGGTAGCCAGTACTGCAGCAGTGGCACTGCCGCTCACGATGTTGGACCCCATGAACCCGATGTTTCGTATATCAGTCAGCCCATCATCCTGCTTATCCCTTATGTCGCTAAATTTCTCCACAGGATTGGATTCACCGGTCAAAGCCGCCTGCGCCACAAAGGTGTCCTTTGTGGTCAAGAAACGCACATCGGCCGGCAGCATGTCACCTGCCGAAAGGCGGACAATATCCCCGGGGACTATCTCGTCCATAGGTACTTCGATCAGCTTTCCATCCCGCCAGACATCAGCTTTGTTGGAAATCATTTTTGACAGTTTTTCGGCAGCGGCATTTGAGCGCTGGCTCTGCACGAAGGCAACCAGACTGGACAAAAGAACCAGCGATAGAATGATAATAACTGTGAGATAATCAGGTTTTGATGCTGCCACAACATCGGTAAAATACGTGATAATGGCAATGAGAAGTAAAATGATATTGAAAGGGTTGACGACTGCTTCTCTCAACCTGTGCAACACCGTATTTTTATTTCCTACGGTAATTACGTTTTTTCCAAAGCTATCCTGTCTGTTTTCTGCTTCTTCACTCGAGAGGCCTGCCTGTGTGGTAGACAGCTGTGCCAAAAGTTCCTCTCGTGACAGAAAAGCATAGAAACGGAGCTTTACTTCGGTGTCCTGTTTGTTTTCCTGGATCTGTCTGCCAAGTCTTTTTTTGCTCATGAAATTCACTGGAATCATTCCTTTCTTTTTTTAGGATTCCCCAATGAAAACATAATAAAGAAAATAAAAAAAGCCGTCCCTAATAGACGGCAGTATTTGCACAGGCAGATTAATCCATCAATGTTAAATGAGCAATGGACAACAGCCCGCGATAAACGCCGACCAATGGGTTTACGTTTTCACACTGGGGTTTGAAGTCACTTATCGGACTTCGGGGATTGCCGTCCATTGTTTCACATCCTTTTTAAAAAAATTTAAGTTGGATGTTAATTAACATCCAACTTATTTAAGTTACCTGATAAACGATAGAAAGTCAATACCTAATACCTTTTTCCCTTCTCATTTTCATAAGTTCAATTCCGGATATTTCAGGCATACGTATTATTTTATAGCTCCCAAAGCCTGTGACAGGTCATTAATCAAGTCCTCAGTATCTTCTATTCCTACCGACAATCTCAGGGTATCATCATAGACACCTGCTTTTGCACATTCTTCCTTATTCAGACCAAAATGGGTAGAGGTCGCGGAATGTACAATCAAGGATTTGGCATCGCCCACATTGACCATATAATCAAAGACCTGAACATTTTCAAGCACAGTTTTTGCTGCTTCCAGGCCGCCCTTCAGGCGTATGGACATAATTGCTCCGGGGCCTTTGGAAAAATATTTTTGAGCCAGGCTGTTATACGGACTGGATTTCAATCCCGGATAAGCAACAGATTTCACCTGTGGATGCTTTTCTAAAAATTCCGCTACAGCTTGTGCATTTTTTGTATGCCTTTCCATTCTTAATGAAAGAGTTTCCATGCCCTGTAACAAGTAAAATACCGTCTGAGGGCTCACATGTGAACCTAAATCTGTCAAAAACCTTATTCGAAGCCGTTTAGTAAACATTTCCCTTTTAAGTGTTTCGGGTTCTATATTATTTTTAAATTCATCATAAAACTTTTCAAACTGTGGAAATTTTCCGTTAAGCCAGTTAAATTTACCGCTTTCAACCACCAGTCCGGCAATAATTGTACCATGCCCCGCCAGATACTTTGTAGCGGAATAGCAAATGATATCCACGCCATACTCAAAAGCCTGAAATAAATACGGTGTTGCAAAGGTATTATCAATAACCAGCGGTATATTGTGCTCATGTGCAAGTGACGCAATTTTTTCGATATCCAGGATTGTAATACCGGGATTACCTAATGATTCTATGTAAATAGCACGTGTACGTCCGTTAATCTCTTTTCTGTAGGATTCTATATCATTCTCATCTTCCACGAAGCGCGTATGAATACCGTAATCCGGCAAGGTCTTTGCCAATAATGCGGTACTTCCTCCATACAACGTGTGAACGGCTATAATTTCATCTCCTGCGTTTGCAAGATTCAAAATTGTATTTGATATGGCTGCCATCCCCGAAGCAAGTGCAAGTGCCGAAGCTCCCCCTTCCAATGAAGCGATTCTTTTCTCCAGAACCGTATTTGTAGGATTGGAAAACCGTACATATGAGTGTCCTTCTTCAGAATACTCAAATAAACGGATACACCGGTCAAAGTCACCCAGTTCAAATGCTGCCGTCTGATAAATAGGTACAGCCTTTGAACGGTAATGTTCAGCCGGATTATATCCCGCATGCAATTGCCTTGTAGTAAATCCCAATGAATCATTATCATATGCTCTATAACTCATAAATATCTCCTTTTATTGTTGCCTGGCGGTCTGTAACATCTAAAACTTATATTGCCGGCGAAGGTTACAGACCACTGGTTATAAGTTTCAACGCATCCTTCGGACATCCCGTAACACAAACTCCGCAGCCGATGCAGCTGCCGGTATCAGCCTGAACCGGCTTACCATATGAAAACACTCCAAACTGGCATCTTTTAACACATAAACCGCAGCCAATACAGTTTTCATGTTCCAGTTCAACTTTGTAAAAAGATTTTGGCCAAAATTGATGACTTTGCATTTTTTCCCGGCTCCTGAATAAGTAGCAGCAATCACCGCAGCAGTTGCATACACCGGTTTTATTAACGGTATGTACCAGACCCTGTTTATCTGCATCCAGAACAATTTGTTTTGCTTCTTCCTTTGTAATTTCTTTTGATATGCCTCTGTGCGCACGGGAATTTATGCCGTTCTTCCAGCTCACACAGGTATTCAGGGGCAGTCCGCAATCACCGCTCAATGCACGGCAGTCACAGAGAGATAAATAAGCCTGTCCTTCCTGTTTGTCAATATATTGAAGAGTTTCGTCCAAGGGCAGAATGATATCACCGGTAGGTACCTTTTCCGGATTTTTATCAAGCCCTTCATAGTATGCATCAAAATACCAGCCATCAATAGCCTTTCTGCCTTCTGCCGGTATACTGCGGTATTCCGGAATTCTTGTCACCACGAAAGAATCAAGGTAACTGTAAAAATCCGAAGTCCTGTATTCCCCCTTTTCCATATTTTCATAAGAAACCAACCCTCTGGAGTAATAATCCTGCAGCAGCTCTCCTGCTTTCTCCTTATCATATTCGGTTATATCCTCTGCTTTAAAAATGCGGTCCCCGTACTTCCCCAGAATACTGATTTCTTCCGGGGTAAAAAAGATATCCAGGTACGGCCGGGCAGCTTCAGGAATCTTAAAATTGTCATAAAATATTTGTTTATCCGGCATTCCCCAATCTCCCTTCGGCTCTCTTTAAACTGTAGATTTCCAATCTGGAAAGCACCCAGTTGACAACCAGCGCAAGTCCGGCAGTGTAGACAGTTCCCCAGAGCATTTTTATATAATTCATGGAAGAAAGGCCATCGAACAAAACCTTTCCCAAACCTCCCGCATTCACAGTCTGTGCTATTGTAGCACTTCCAATAGTTACAATTGCCGCTATACGTATACCGCCGATTAAAACAGGTAAAACCAGCGGCAGCTGTACACCGGTGAAAATCGTAAATTTTGTCATTCCCATACCTATGCCTGCTTCAATAATATTTTTATCTAACTGGTGAAAGCCTGCAAGGATATTACGAACCAAAATAAACTGACTGTAAACAACCAATACAAAAATTGCATTTTTCTTTCCAAGCCCTAAAAAAGGTAATAATAAAGAAAAAAAGGCCAGGCTTGGTATGGAATACAACGCCCCAAGGAGAGCCATAACCACTTGCGATATTTTTTTCAGTCTCAATAAAATCAAGCTTACCGGGATTGCAATTAAAAGTGATATGAGCAATGCTGTTCCCACGAGCTGGATATGCTCCAGCAAACATTTTACAAGCAGGTCGGTATGTTTTTGAGCATATTCTACAAATTTTATCCAGTTCAAGTCTGTTTCCTCCTTAGACAATATTTGCTATCTGATTCCAGGAAACCATTCCTGCAATTTCACCGGCCGCATTTTCCACATAAATTACTTTACTTCTGTCTTTCAGGAATATCGGCAGGGTTTCTTCTACAGGACTGGTTTCTGATTTAAATATACCCTGGGCATCTATATCCCCATGAACCTTTTCCATTATTGCACCTAATGAAATTACCTTCATACGGACTATAGGGTCGTCTGCCGATACCAGTTTTGAAACAAACTCATTTGCCGGATGAAGCATAATTTTATCCGGTGTATCGTATTGCTGTAATTTCCCTTCGTGCATGATAATAACCCTTGACCCCAATTTAAATGCTTCCTGAATATCATGAGTTACAAACAGAATCGTCTTTTTCGTCTTTTCCTGTAAACGCTGCACTTCGGCCTGAAGTGCAGTTCTGGTTATAGCATCTATTGCTCCGAAGGGTTCATCCATCAAAAGAACATTTGGATCTGCGGCCAAGGCTCTGGCTATTCCTACCCTCTGCTGCTGACCTCCTGATAATGATCTGGGGTAGCGGTTCCTGTAGTCTTCGGCATCAAGGCCGATGGTATCAAGAAGTTCATCTACCCGTGTCTCAATCCTTTTTTTATCCCATTTCAAAAGCTTGGGAACCGTAGCTATATTATCTCTGACTGTTTTATGAGGGAACAGTCCACCGGCCTGCACAACATAGCCGATATTCCTGCGATGGTCTACTTCATTTATTGCTTTTATGCTTTTTCCATAAAACCGGATATCACCACCGGTATAATCGTACAGGCGATTTACCATCTTCAGCAGCGTCGTTTTTCCGCAGCCGGATGAACCTAGAATAGTAATAAATTCACCATCATAAATATCCATGGTAATATCATTAACAGCATCTGTCTTCATGCCCGGGAAACGTTTATATACATGATTGAATTCAATTGCGGGTATATTTTTATCTTTCATACTTTTTACCTTCCATGATTTGGCTTATTCCACAAGTCCCATCCGTTTGGTCAGTACGTTCTGAACACCTTCCAATAACAGATCCGCAGCAATTGATATGACAGCGATGGAACCTCCTCCCAACAGAGTTATGAATACTCTGCCATAACCTATTCCTGATGATACCAGTACTCCCAGACCGCCTGCACCTATATAGGAGGCGATTGCTGTTGTTGCAACGACCTCTACGACAGCCGTTCTGATGCCCGCTGCTATTAAAGGAAGTGCCAGAGGAAATTCCACTTCAAGAAAAACCTGCTTTGCAGACATTCCCATTCCAATGGCAGTTTCCCTGATAGAATCTTTTACCGACAAAAATCCGGTTATAGTATTAATAAGAATAGGCGGCAACGTAATAATTATCAATACTATTGTTGCAGGGAACCGCCCTATCCCTATCAAAGGGACCATAAGAACCATTAATGCCAGACTTGGGATAATTCTAAGGGCGTTTACCGTTCCTGTTATAATTCCCGATAACTTTGGCAATTTGGCACAGACGATCCCCAGAGGAATTCCTATAAGAATTGCAAATACAGTTACCACCAGGCTGATAGTAATATGCGTTGCCACATAAGACCAATATTTCGATGTATTTTCCAGGTAATATTGAATAAGATCCGAAAACATTTTCCCTCCCCCAATAAACTTTTAAATTTTCCGGCAGCATCAAAGCTACTGCCGGAAAATTATTCTGCTTCCTGACAAGGTGCTTATTTTAAAGAGGCTTTTATGCTCTCATAATATTCCCTGGCCACATCGTCATATTCCTTGCCGTCTGCATCAACTTCAGCATTCATTTTAATAACATTATCGGTAGTAAATGTTGCAGTAACCAGATTTATAATCCTCTCAGCTCCCGGATTTGCTTTTAAAGCATCATTGCGGATCACAGGAATTATGTAGTACGGTACCCATGCTCCCAGGTCGTCCTTGAGAACAGTCCACTCGTCTCCTGCCAGATTACCTTCTGTGGTATACACACTGAACACATCAACATTTCCTGATTTTGCCGCTGAAAATGAAAGCGTATGCTCCATAACTGACAATTTAAAAGGCAGCTTTCCATAAACCTGTTCGAGTCTTGGAATCTGAGCTTCAGTAAATTCCGCTTTGCAGGAGAAAACCAGTTTTTGCTTCTGAGCAGCCGCCCATGCCTCTGAAATGGTAGATATGCCAAGTTCCTTTGCCCGTGTTGCCAAAACGGCAAGACCTTCCGAGTCATTTACATCGGCCGGATCCAGAATTGCTATGTCATACTGTTTCTCATATTGTTCCTTTACAGTCTTATACACTTCATCCTTATCGTATATAGGATCAAGCCCCAATACAGAAACTAAAGCCGTACCGGTATATTCGGGATATAAATCCACATCCCCTGTCTTTATGGATTCTCTTATGACCGCACTTGCCAATGATTCGGCACGTTTAACCTGGTATCCGCCATTTTCAAGGGCCAATGCATATATTTCCGCAAGGACCTTGGATTCGGTAAAATCTTTTGAACCTACTATAATAGGTTTTTTACCAACCGATTCTGATGTTGGAGCAGCAGATGCCGAACTCTGAGTCTGAGTCGCACTCGAAGTTGCGGAAGAATTACTTCCGCAGCCGGCTGCCGATAATATAAAACCTACGCAAAGTGTTAGAGCTAATAATTTACTTTTTAAATTTTTTTTCAAAATAATACCCCCTAAAATTATTATGTACGATACAGATGTTCCGAAATACACATCTGTCCTTTGAAAACTGCAGGCTATCTGCGTCCATCACAAACATACTAATCATATAAGTTACATATGAATTATTATTAACATAATATTCATTTTTTCATACTATGTCAATAGGTATAGTATGATTTTTTCATTGACTTTAATAAACAGCAAAGTTATAATGAACTCACTAATAATTACTTATGCTGGGGAGACATTATTATGAATAACAATAAGATACTATTTATCAGCGGAAAAGATATCGAATCCATGAATCTGACAAATGAAGAAATTTTAAATTCGGTGGAACAAAGTCTTGTCGCACAGGGAAGCAGCCAAACCGTAATTGAACCCCGGGTTCACCTCATTCCCAATCCGTCTGTTAACGGTCACTTCAATATTTTAAGGGGCTATATAGAACCTCTCAATGTTGCAGGTGTAAAAATTGTAGGTGACTATGTGGACAATTATAAAAAAAATCTCCCTTCCGAGCTTGCCCTGTTAAATCTATATGATCCCGGTACCGGTATGCCTCTGGCAATCCTGGATGCAACAGCTATTACCGATATGCGGACCGGAGCCCTCACTGCAATCGGTGCAAAATATCTGGCCAGAAAAGACAGTAAAATTCTTGGACATCTTGGTGCCCGTGGAACCTCATACTGGAATGTAATATTGCTGGACAGTATTTTCAATTTTGATGAAATCCGTGTTAACAGCAGAAGGCCTGAATCAAGAGAAGCTTTTGCAAAACTTCTTACCGGGAAATTGGGCAAACCTGTTATTGCCGTTGACAACAGTGAGGATTGCTTAAAAGGAGCAGATATCATGGTTGAGGCAACAAGGCTTATAGAGCCGGAGCCTTTTCTTTTAACCAGGTGGGTAGCACCCGGAACCTTTGTTGTTCCTTATGGTACAATAAGCGCAGTTGAAAATGATTTGACCGATGTCATGGATAAAATAATAGTTGATGATTGGGGACAGTGCAAGGGCGGTAAATTTGGCAGTCTCCGCTATCATGTCGACTCGGGAAAGCTGTCTCAGGAAACACTTTATGCAGAATTATGCCAAATAGTAACCGGACAGAAAAAAGGACGTGAATCAAAGGATGAACGTATTCTATTCTGGCACCGCGGTTTGTCACTCAATGATATAGCTTTAGGATATCTGATATGGCAAAAAGCCATAGATGCAAAAATCGGAACAGAACTTACATATCGTTAGCAGGTGAAAACAATTGAAAAACTTTATTATAGACGGCAGCCATCTTACAACTAAACAAATTTATGAAACTGCATACAGAATATCTGTTCCCGTAATTCCCGAAAAGGCTATGAACAGGGTAAATGAATCCCATCAGCTTCTGCTCGGGATAAGTTCCTCAAATAATCATAAGGTCTATGGTATGAATACAAGTGTAGGCTTTAACAAGGACCGGAGCGTAGCTCCTTCGGATGTGATGCAATTCAACCTTTCGCTTCTCCGGAGCCATAACGTGGCCATACGTGAGAGCTGTACCAAAGAAGAAGTACGTGCAGTACTTCTGGTTTTGATTAACGGCTTCCTCAGGGGAAATACCGGTGTTTCTCCCGCACTTGTCAAATATCTCGTTACTTTCCTGGAAAAGGATGTCTGTCCAATAATGAAATGGTGCGGCTCCATCGGCGAAGCTGACATCGGTCCGCTTTCATCAATAGGCCTGGTGCTTACGGGAGAAGGTGAAGCAGAGTACAGGGGCCGGATAATGGCAGGCAGTGAAGTTCTGGCCTCTCTGGGTCTTTCCCCGCTCATTCTGGGTCCCAAGGAAGGTTTGGGTTTAATCTCCTCCAATGCACAGTCTCATGCTTTTACAGCACTTTTTCTGGAAAGGGTATTTAACTATCTGGATATGAACCAGTTGGTATATTGTCTCAGCCTGGAGGGTATAAATGGTGTTGTTGACCCTTTAAACCAGGAGGTAAATCTTCTGAAAGGCAGTCCAAATCAAATAAGATGTGCCGAGCAATGCAGAAGCTTTCTGGAAGGCAGCTACCTGTGGCAGCCGGATAAATCCCGTAGTTTACAGGACCCATTGAGTTTCCGGAATCAGATAGCTGTTGCAGCTGCGGTTCTCGATGCATTGCAATTTGCTCAAAATCAGCTGGCCCTTGACCTGAATCACACACAGGACAACCCCTGCCTGCTTCCCCAAGAAAAACGCTTTATTGGTAATTGCAATTTTGAAACCCTCTCTTTAGTCCAGGGAATTGAGATGTCCTCAATTGCACTGGCTCATCTTTCAAAAATGATATGCCACAGGATACTGAGAATCTCTGATCCGCGTTTTTCCGGGCTTGACCGTTTTTTGACTCCAAATGCCAATGTATTGGGTTTCCCAACGGTACAAAAAACTGTCAGCATTTTAGATACGGAAATCCGCATGTATGCCAACCCCAGTTCGCTGGATTTTCTTGAAGTCGCAGGAGCAATAGAAGATCATGCTGCCAATACAGCTTTTGCAGTAAAAAAGATCAGTTCGATTTTAGACAACCTGTATTACCTGTCTGCAATAGAACTGATCCACGGCGCGCAAGCCGTAACACTGCGGGGAAACCCACGGCTCGGGGAAAAAACCCGGAAACTTTATACCTCTTTCCGTGAGATCATCCCGGCTCTCTATGAGGACCGTGATCAATCCGCGGATATTGAAAAAAGCCGGCAATTCGTACAAGATGCAATTGATAAATTGACCCAATAAACCTCTTCACTTCGCTTATAAAATTATTTCTTATTTAATCTCTTTTTCAGCTACTCATCCATTTGTAATCTGGGATATTCTGCCAAACTTCTTACAGGTAATACCCAGCCATTTAGTCTTGGTAGTATATACGGAATTGCAGAAGAACTACTAACAGCGATAATGCTTCCATCCCTCATATTAACAGGAATTATTACTCTTTCGCCTTCCCTTGCGGATATAGCGCCTTTTCTCAAAATCATTTCATTCATATCTATATAATTATGAATTGTGGTGAAACTATCTTTGACCTCAAAACCCATTTTGCGCACAATTACCTCTGCTATTGCTTTTCGGTTGAATTCTGCAAACATCTGAGCGATCCTCATATCATGAATATAGTCTTCAAATATTATATACAGAGAAAATTACTGTACAGCTCAAAAGATGCGGGATCTTTTACCTGATTATTTTTCATCAGTTCCTACAATATATCACTATCTTCATACTGCCAGAAGTAAGTTTGAAGACGTTATGAATACAGACCAGGTTAAGATTAAAAAATATTTCTATATATTAAGACCAATTCTGGCATGTATGCGGATTGAAAAAAAGAATACCATTCCCCCAATGGAGTTTAGCAAGCTTATGGCTGAGCAGCAGTTGGATGACATCTTAGTAAATGAAATTTATAAGCTGCTTGATAAAAAGATTTCCGGCTTGGAGATTGATATTGAGCCAAAAAGTCAAATAATAATTGATTTTCTTGGAAGTAGAATAGAACATTATGAGCAATATCTTACAACTGTCAGAAAAGATAAAAAATCCGATTATGAGCCTTTAAACTCGTTGTTTAGAGAATCTCTTAGGGAAGCCTGGGCTTAGCTGTTCGAGGAGGATCGTATGAATATTCAAACTATAAAAGATAAGCTAAATTCAAAAGAATATGAGTTTTTAAGGAAAGACCCGCACCTCGGGAATAATATTTTAATCCTTACAACTGCAGGCTCCATAGCCTACGGAACTAATGTAGACAACAGTGATATTGATGTCAGGGGTGTTTCTGTGGAAACGAAACAGGATATTATGGGATTATCAAGTTTTGAGCAGTTTGAAAACAGGACAACCGATACAGTTGTATACGGACTAAAGAAATTTATATCTCTCTGTGTAAATTGCAACCCAAATGTTCTTGAGATACTTGGCACAAAACCGGAACATCTTCTTTATCTGACCAAAGAAGGACAACTCCTGAGAGACAATGTTGATCTATTTTTATCTAGAAAGGCTATTCAAAGCTTTGGCAACTATGCCGCAGCTCAGCTTAGAAGGCTTCAAAATGCTCTTGCAAGGGACAACTATCCCCAAGCAGCAAAAGAGCAGCATACCTTAAATAGTATATTGGGACAGATGGATCATCTCAAAAGGACTTATAAAAGCTTTACTGGCAGCGAAATAAGCTTATATATTGATAAATCTGCAAGAGAAGAAATGGATACAGAAATATTTATTGATATAAACCTGAAATACTATCCCTTGAGGGACTTTAAAAATATTTATTCTGATATGAACAACATAGTTAAAGATTATTCCAAGCTTAATCACAGAAATAGCAAAAAGGATGAACTCCATCTTAATAAGCACGCAATGCACTTGATTCGCCTTCTTGTAACAGGTACAGAAATCCTCGAAGGTAAGGGTATAAACACTTATAGAGAAAAAGAATTTAATTACAATTATTAACTCGCAGGTCTAATAACCTAAAAAGATGTATACCTGTTCAATATTTTTTATTGAAATCGGTATACATCTTTATTATTCAGTATACAACTTTATTAAACTGAAGCACAACTTGTGGGTTCTCATAAAGTTTGGTACTAAAATACATAATATTAGATATTCTATTACTATCAGGAGTACGGGCAGATTTTTGCAATTTCTGTACGTTAAGAGTACGAATGGTTAATAACGGTTAAAATATTGCACGCTAAGGCTTGGGAGCAATTGGTTATCTTGGGGGGTTTGTGTAGTTATGAACAGCATTGCTACACAGAAGCCTATTTATAAATATCCTTTTTATACTATGCAAAGTCTGTAGTGTTTTACATAAACAATTTTTATATAAATTGTTAAACAAATACTTCAAATATGGTAAATATCTGTGGATTGCTGTATTTTTTGAGGGGCAAATTAGTGAAAAAAGTTAAAATATTCATAGCGTCTTCGTTTGAGCTAAATACTGAGCGTGATCAAATAGAGATTTTCATTGGCAGGGAAAAAGATAAATATATAGAACAAGGCGTTCATCTGCTGTGTGTAAGATGGGAAGAAACAGGAGCATTCCTTTCACCCTTTAAGAATTCAAGACCGCTTTAACGAATCGCTTCTTGACTGTAATATCCTGTTTTCCTGTTTTTCAAAAAGGTCGGAAAGTATGCAAGGGAAGAGTTCCAAAAAGCATATAAAGGTTTTAATGAAGAAAAAAAGCCCAACCACCTATATGTCTTTTTCAAGAATGTCCCTGTCCTGTCTGGTGATATTGACGAAAGTTTTCTTGAAGTCCTCCAAATGAAAAAGATGATATAAGCAAGACCTATATAAATCCATCAGATGAAGTCAGATCAACTATTTACAGCAACTCAAGAGAGTATTACAATTCCCTCCAGAGCATAAACGGAAGGTTCTACCATTTGAATATTTGCAACACCATCCTTCCCGGCACCGGATTGATAAATACTTGTGTAAGGTTAGGTGAACATTGTATAGTGGTGATAAACATGCAGATCGTATAAGTTTAAAATTTAACAAGTCATGCATATAAGGTGCTCAATCTGAGCACGAATTTGGTCGCTCCCATAAAAACTCCTCCTTAGCATTATGTTAATAATTTTTGCCAAGAAGGAGTTTTTTCCTCATTCCAAACCAACAAAATTTTTTACAGTCTCTTTAATTTATTCAACACCATCAGTAGAAAAATAGTTGGAAGCTCCATACCCTTTTGTACCATTTTTATCTTCTGCATATGACCACCAATAACCGTCAGCATCTATGGTATCAGTATAATCACCATTAATACATTTTGCCGCTTCTAAATAGTGATAAACAAAGCAGGAATTGTTATGAAGAAGAAATTAGTAATTAGTTTTTTAGCATTAGCGGTGGTTGTAAATAGACCCGGTGCCGCCCAAGAAATAATTTGGCGTCGATCCAAATTTGAAGTAGTAGCGGTTACTTGTACTTAAGTTGTAAAATTTCACAACAGTCCCTGCGGGCAAAGGCTTACCGACCCAAGTTGTCGCAAGCGCATTGGTGCCAGACACATAGCACTCAATGTACATATCCTGATTGTCGCTTGTCATGTTTGTATTGTCGATGAATATTTCGCCACTGCTATTTGGATTAAAAATATAGTTCGTGTATGTCCAAAGAATGCCGCCTTGCCCATTCGGCCCCATTTGGACGGAATAAGCACCTTTTGCAGTTAAATCCCAAAAAGTCGTTGGTATGTTGTTACCCCGCAAACGCGGATTGATATTATACAACGTATCCGCATTCTGTGTGTCAACTGCCGGAACTGCGCTGACTTGAACTGCATCAGCAGATGGTATTGGTGAACCTGCCGCAGCCACAGGAACGCAATTTAATAGCATTGCTCCCATCACTATTACTAATACAAAGGACATCATTTTTTTCTTTAACATTTTAAAAACCCTCCTATATTATAAAATTATATGTGTATATTATACTACAATTTATGGTAAATTCGTCAATACATACCAATTAAAAAATATTTTACTTATTGTACTTTAAATTGTTCTTCCAAAGACATTTTGTTACTGAACAAAATCATCTGATAAGCAGAATCATCATTAACTGTAATATCTGGGATAAACACCCCACTTGGATTCTTTTCGCACTCATAAGGAATGATAATAACCTTATCTGTGATATTAACATTTGATTGGTCAATGTTTTTATTTGAGACTGGACTTTGTGTACTCTTTTGCATATCAGCAACCTGCTTGTCCTTTGTATTCATAAATCTAATAATCACCGCACAAGCCTCAGCCCTGTTTAGGATTCCGTTATACCTGAAAGATTTATCCTCATATCCAGATAGCAATCCTAAACCATAGGCTTTAAGAACATAAGTTTTGTATTCGTCAGGAATTGCACTATAATCTTTAATTTCAGTTTTATATTGTTCCACTGAATTTGATATTATTACAAAGTATAACCCCTGATTTCGTTCTATACGATTCACTGTATGAATCGAAAGAGTACATAAAAGATGAAATAGCAAGTCTTTTAAAGGACTGTGATGCAAGCAGTCTGAGGCTCATCACGAAACTGATAAAATCTGTTTTGGAAGAACAGGAAACCAACAAAAAATAAGCCAATCAATAAGAAAGGCTTATTTTTATTACAATTTTTATAATGTTCATAGACGCTCTCCGCATCTTTTCACAAACATCATTATTAGAGTAGTTATCGCTATCGACAATATATACATCACAATAATGAATGCCATTGCCAGCGCAGAAACTGCTTCCACCTTGTGTTTGCTTCTGTATATATGTCTATCTGTTCCCGGCTTTTAGCCATTTCTTTTTACCACCATGAAAGGGTTATATACAACAAGTGTACTCAATACCATTAATAGAATTGCTATCGGTATGGAAAATAAGCCAAGTAGTCCTAACTGAATACCACTTCCTTGACCGGGTTGTTGATATATTGAAAAAAGTGATAGGAAAATCATGGTAATATTGTAGTTCCTGGCTTTTACAAAATAAATACTGTTTTCTGCCAGATCTTCCGGACCCATTTTTGATAATTTAGTTTCCAGACCGCTGTTGTAATCAATGTAATCGCCAACCCAGTTATCCCAGTCTTTATTGGTTATGTCCTTCAGACTTTTCCTATCAGGGGAGCAGGCAAAACTGTCATGTCTCCCAGCATCAATATATGCCCCAATGATTTTCCCATCATATTTTAGGGTAATTCCTCTTGCATTCATTCTGGGCTTCATAAAATCAGGAAGCGGCTCTCTAAGCCTGTATATTTCAACCTCTACATTTTTCCCAAGATAACTGCTCCTGGGTCATATTTCTTCCCATCAATGTCTAAATACCCAACTGCAAATGCTGGGTCATCAAACGCAAAAGTAATTTCCTTTTTGCTGTCTTTGATTTGAGTAAGTTTAAATTCTCTATACATGCCATTTGAGTTAAAAGAAACATCAATTTCTACTGTGTCATTATATATTCCTTCAAATCCAGGCACCGCAGAATCCTTTATTGCATTAGGTTTCTCCTGCTTTGATATTTGCTGTGTATTTGTACTTTCCGTACCCACTGTACTTTTTGTAGAACCACAACTTGTAAAAATGATTACCATTCCAAGGCATATACCAACAAATAAATTCTTTTTCAGCATAACTCACTCCTGCTCCCACATTCTCATAGACAAGTCTATATCTTTTAACCGATTATGTTTGGCTAACTTATCCATGTGATGTCAGCCTTATCAACCATCCAATTCCCATTTTTATATTTTAAAGTGCATTTGACTCCTATAGCACCGTCTCCAGAACGGTATTTCGAGCCTTCCACAACTATCTCTTCATCTGATACAATTGTCACATCCTTAACACTTAATAGTACTCCTTCCAGGTATAACTGTTTTTCATTGAATAGGCCCACTTTCTTTAACTCTTCAAGGGAAGCATCCATGACTTTAACCTTGTACTTTTCAAAATTCTTCAGAACTACATTTCTTTTATCGGCCTGTAAATACTTTAGTGTGTTACCCGCAATAGCAATAAACTTCATATCCCCGTTAAGTCCTTCATCCAATGGCATAAATGAATCAAGTGCTATGCTGTATACATCAACGAGGCTCCCCTTAATATTGATATTCTCCTGCTTTTTATCTTTTAAATAATTCTCATACCACTCCCTACCGCTGCTCCAGTTCTTTTGCTCTGGCTTCTCTCCAAGGATTTCAGAGCAGGCTATAGCCATAACATACTCTTTCAATCCGTTTTCATTGGACTTCTTAAACTTACTCAGCATGTACTCCAGAGCCTTATCCCCTTGGTTTACGATATATTCGTAGTCCTCGTTTTCTTTTGTATGGTCATATGGATTGGAAGAAGCCATGTGTTTTGGATTGGAAATAATGGCATTTAATTTATCGTCAATCAATTTTGAAATTTGCTCAGATGTTTTTTGAGATTTCTGGCTGTTATAATCTTTTTTCCATCTATCTGACCATTCCTGAAAACTCAATCCTGTTACTTCTTCCAGCGTTTTTCCATCAATAGAATACACCCCTCCATAATGAACCTCATCGTAATCTGGGAGGGAATACCCGCCAATAACCGTATTTTCAACTACCATCACCCAAACTTTCGTCTGATGCTTGTTATTATCACGGGCGTTATCCAGAGGGTGCCCTTTGACTGTAAATCCATAGGTATCAACTGTTTTACCGATGTAACTCTTTACATCCAGCATCTGTAATCCCCATATATTAGAATAACTCCCACTGCTTAACTTTTCTTTACTTAAAACATATGAATCTGCCTTATCATTTGTTTTTACAATATCAAATCCTTTTGTTTTTAGAAAATCCTCAGCATTTATAGGACTTACAGCACCTATGTTATTATTGGGATTCTTATGAGTACTGCATCCATATAAAGTACTGACGCAAATCAAAAGTAGTATTAATGAACTAACTGTTTTATTCACTTAACCACATCCCTAATTTTTTAACTTTTATTCTATTCTACTTAATACTGATATTTGACACATATCTCAAGATACTTACTCTATATTAGACATAAAAAAAGAAAAATAAGTTCCATTCGCTATTTTCTTATCAACATTCAAAAAGACTCATACAGCCTGTCATGAACCTTTTGTAGCACCCAAGGTACTGTGTTTGAGTATATAATTAACAATCTTTTTGTTTTCTGAGATAGGCTGTTAAAAAATAGCCTAATAAAAATAATAACGGCTGAATTATAACCATAGATTTAATCAGCCCTTCATTTCCAAAACACATCCCCTGAATCGGAGCAGACCAGGAGAAAAATAGCATCGCCCCAATACCTAAAGGCGTTCCAATAAATAACGTGCCACATGTTAATCCGATTATAGGAAACGCTGAGTAAATCATTGCAGATATAAATATTTCTTTATACCACTTATAACCCGCTAATACTGACAGTCCAAACCAAAGAATGATATATGCAAACGATGCAATAATGCCCTCGCTTTTTAATACCCCAGTTGCTCCAGCAGGTGAAATTATAAGTCCAAATACCACACAATATATTATCATTATGAGAGTAAACACTGCCAGCCAGAATAGTACCCTTGCATATTCCTTATACCTATCTTCTTTGCCCATAAATTCACCTTTTTCAATTATGCTTTATACAATATATTCCTCAAGAATTTCTTTTACGCTATCTGCAAAATCATCTCCTGCACCCCAGTCAAAATTGAAAATCACTCCCTGGGAACTCGCAGTTGCTATTACACGAACTTCGGTTTCACCTTTCGTATTATCGAAGATTACTATCAAACCTGCTCGATTGCTTACCCTAAAAAAGTACTTTTCAAATACAAGAATGGCAATATATTTTTGGTCTCCCACATTATTTATTTCTTCGTGAATTAAATCAGCATCTTCACTTTCTTTGACAAGTTGAAATGCTTTCACTGGGTTAATGTTTACTTTGAAACTTGTTTTACTCATAAATCATCATTCCTTTCACAAATATAATATTTAAATTATTTTGGACTCTTTTTAAATAACATCTCAACATGTGGAATATTATCTTCTAAATATTGTTCAGAAACCTCGTGGAATCCAAGACTCTTATAGAATTTAAGCAGGTATGCCTGTGCAGAAATTCTTATTTCCCTTTCATGTAAGTTTTCATCAATATATTTTAAGGCTGCGAGCATCATTTCCTTCGCTAAGCCTTTTCCACGATAATTTTTATTAACAACCACCCTACCAATAGAAATTTCATTGTATGAAACACCCTTTTCCAAAATCCTTAAATACGCAGTAATTTCATCCTTATCTTGCAAAAACAAGTGAAGCGCTTTTTTATCTTTATCATCACAATCTTGGTAAGCACACTGCTGTTCAACAACAAATATTTCGTTTCTCAATTTTAGGATTTCATACAGTTCCTCTGTGGTCATTTCATTAAACTTTTTCAAATTCCAATTCAATCCTTTTGCCTCCCTAATTTCTTTTGTTTGATGCAGTTTATTTTTCCAATCTTCTGTACCAATACCGATATTCCTCTTTGAAACCTATTTTATCATATAGTTTCTCGGCAGGAGTATTACCCACAGCAACCTGCAAATATGCAGTTCTTATTTTCCGTTGTAATGCTGGCCCGAGAATTCCATTCATAATATCCTTGCCATAGCCATTTCCTCTGAAATCTTTATCGACTACAATATCAAAAATACCAATATAATCTCTTTCAACTGCACCGTACCCACATCCGACAACCTTTCCTTCAACTTGTTTTGTCACACATATGACTGCTCCCAGGATATTATCCAGAATTCTCTTTGCAGTTAACTGAGTTTTTTCACCTACAATATTTGAGCAATAGAAGAATCCTTCCAACCATTCATTGCTAAATTGTGATTCGATAGTAACACCTTGAGATTCATTACGAACGTATTGACCTAAATCCAATATTCTCAGTGCAGCAACATTATCTCTTACATATCCTCTCTCTTCCAGTCTGGTATCAATTCCTTCCGGAGTACTCTCAGCCGTTAATTTGAATAAAGTAGGTAGATTATGTGACGCATATTCTTTTTCACAAAAATCTATTTTTTTATCTAATAGGATTGTGGATTCATAAATTGGAATCACAGCATTTGCTCTTCTGGTATATCCATCTGCAAACCTGAGTACCCACCCATCGTAGTGTTTTGTCTGTAATGCTGGCCACGCATTCATGGCCAGTTCCTCCATCTTTCTAATCACTTTTAACGCCCCCATAATAACTCTACCATTTGTACAGTTTCATCATTTTGCTAAATAATCTGTTTTTGTTATAGAATAACAGACATCATCGTAAATTGTTCCATTTCAATGAATGATTGCAATATTTTTAGCGATACAAACTATACTCTCAAATTATACCTCGCCATCAGGTATTCATCCGCATACTTGCCATTCCGAATAGCGGCATACTTCTTAGTTCCTTCTATCTCGAATCCTAAAGACTTATAAAGTTTCACTGCCCCCTCATTTTCAACAAACGCAGTTAATTCAAGTCTCACCAACATCAACCAATTATCAGCCAGGTCAATTAACTTTTTCAGAAGTGCTGTGCCAATC
The DNA here is from genome assembly GCF_000621505.1 of Ruminiclostridium cellobioparum DSM 1351 = ATCC 15832. Classification (GTDB taxonomy): domain Bacteria; phylum Bacillota; class Clostridia; order Acetivibrionales; family DSM-1351; genus Ruminiclostridium; species Ruminiclostridium cellobioparum. The sequence continues at coordinate 7,094 of NZ_JHYD01000039.1, read as the reverse complement.
CCTTTTCCCTGATAGTCAGCATGCACCATGATACCTACACTTGCGGAATGCCTTAATCTTGGATTTCTATTAGTATGAAGCCCTGCAAGTCCTACCGCTTTCTTAACTCCATTTTCATCAACTTCGGCAACAAGAAGATGTTCATATTCACTTAACCCTTTGATAAAATCCTCAGACCGTGTAACTCTCTCACTGAATATCCCCAGCGTATTTTCTCTGACCCCATCCATTCTCCTCATCTCATTGATGGATGGAGCATCCTCTAATTTTACAGGTCTTATGATAAAATCCATTCCAATCCCCCATTTCTACTTATAGTCTTTCAGCTTACTTCTAATTATGACCATCGAATAAACATCCCAGGCCCATGCTTTTCATCTGGCCGTGCAATAAACCCATACTTCTCATAAAAAGCGGTAACTCCCTTTGCTGCCATTAATCCAACAATGGAATTGGGAGTACAATTCTTTTTTAGATGTCGTATAATGTCATCCATGATTAATCTGCCAACACCCTGTTTCTGAAATGCTGGTAAAACAATAATATCTTGTATGTAATATGCTAATGCACCATCACCAATGACACGTCCCATCCCAATTATGTTTCCTCCAAACTCAATACATACAGCATATAATGAATTACTTAACCCCTTTTGGATTGATTCTCTTTCAGCAATACCCCATCCTACGGAATTTCGCAGTTTTATGTACTCTTCCACGGTAGGAATCCGTTCTATTATAGTGAATCCGCCGGTCATATAATCACCCCTCCAGCAAAATATAAAAAACCCCGCAGAACCACTCGTAAGAGTGACTCCGAAGGGTTTATCTCCGTTCGTGTAGGACTTACATTGTCCCTATGCTGCTTGCAGTTTACTGCGCAAGCATACTCACTTTTCAGGTATTATTGCATATATTTTCCACATTGTCAATATGGATTTGCAAACCATTGGGTTATCCCTTTTACCACCTCATCCGAAGTGGGAAACTGATGGTCATAAATTTCAATACTCCGATGCTTCTTTACTCAATATAATTACTCATCATTCAACTTCCGTATCGGGAAAAAAATATATCCTTGCCCATCTTCAGGACAGTTATAATCGTGAGCAGCACCCACAAGTTTGATATTATTTTCTTTCAGATACTCTATAACCTCTTTGAATGTATTTTCGTTCCCATTCTTTACATATACATATTCATATGATGGAATCGTCCACTTTACCCATCCTTGTGGTGCTTGAGCATTATCCATAACTTCAATACCTGCGAGGTAAAGCCCTTTGGTGAAATTATCTTCCCAGGGATTGAATGAGCGGGATAAATCTGACATTGTACCCCATATTCCAAGAAGATTTCCCTTCTCATCTTTCTTTGCCATTGAGGCCACCTCTGCAAAATTAGAATTAGCATCAGCCCATAATTTTTGAATAAAATCTTCCCCATCTTTAGTAGAACCTTCTTTGCCTATAACTGAAAACGAATTTTTTACACATTTTTTTATTTCCATTTTTTTACCTCCTGTTATATAAAAAACTTTATGTTCACAATATTTTACTTTGGATTACCAACAAAATATGTACTAAGAATGTCTGTTAAATCGTCTGTATCAACGGAATATATTGCGCTTTTTCGAACTTTTGGTGAACTGTTTATAGCGATAGATTTTCCACAGTATTCAAATATATCTAACACCCCATCCATAGTTATTTCCGAACGGGAAACGGATTTCAGATTCAATATCATAGGAACTATTGAAAAACTCGTCGACTATTCTCCAGTGTTTTGTTCCTTCATCTCCAATTATACTAAATATCTCATCCATTGTCGGTTTAATATTCTTTTCCAACATGCGCTCATACACTGTGTATCACTCCTCATGTATAATTGATATATATTCTTTATACTTGGAGTTCTCATATATATAAGGAGCATCGCAGCCGACAGATTAACAACACTGGACTCTGCAAGTGGTAATGGTGTCTTTTCATCATATACAAGTTTGATGCTGGTCAATCGGGACCGTATTTCTTTATCCTTTACAATATACGGGAGCATCCAGTCCTCCAATACGGCAAAGCAATTATCCTCCTCATCCAATCCTTGTATAAGTTGCCGAAACTCATCTTCTGACTTACTGCTTATATAGACCCATTCCTCATCACTTCTCCCTCTTATAAGAACAGAATCACCGACCGAATCAAATGTATGAATAGGATAACTTTGGATAAAATTGATGAAATTGATATTTCTTACTTTATCTTTTTGTAAAGATTCTACCAAATTTTCACTTAGATACTGCCATACTTTCTGCTGAAGTTGCGGCTGTATATCAGGATAGGTAACGCTCTCTGGCATCTCTTTCATTAATCTTACTTCTCCTATTTCACTTTCGGGCAGCTGCCCCAGTTCCGTTATTCTGGCATAAAACAACCTGCCAAAAGTTGTCCATCTTTTTTTCACAAATATAATGCAAATGAATTTAACTGTTATGTTGCTCCAATTCTATTTTTTTGATTAACTTATTTCCCCTTTTAATCTGAGCATCTGTTAGCGATTCTTTCCTCTTTAAAAGAACATCCAGAAATTCTTTTGAGTTGTTTTTATTCACGCACACAAAAGCCCTTTCCGAATGCTGGGCGACTTCTCTTGGCCTGCACGTCGCCAGATGCTTTAGAATATATTTAAAAACTATCTTCTCATACCCCTCATTGGCTTTACATATCCCTGCAAATACACTAATAGCATTATCTACTGTTATGACGCTTCCGTTTTCGTAGGCTTTTATATCAGTATCCAGGTCATTATATATCTCTTCAGGCTTTAGATAAACAATTTTTAATAATGCTGTCATGCCTCCCCATACAAGTCGGTTATTTTTTGATTTTAATAATTGAATAAATTCAAAAACATATTCTGCAATTAATTCAGGATTTCTTTCACCTATTTCATATAAAACTTTGATACAGTCATTAGCCACCTGTGTTTTTTTATCCCTCAACCCCTGTACTATTTCCTTTATACCCTCCGTATCTTTGGTTTTGCATAACAAAATTGCCAGTTCAATATTTGGCTCTTCATCATTTCTTCCTAAATTCGATGCTATTCTTTCTATCATGACTTATATCTCCTTAAACCCTCAGTTTACCAAAAAGCAAATCTACTTTTAATGATACCCAGAGACCTTTTTGCTTCTTTTCTTATAATTTCCTTACTGTCACTCTCCATAATGTTATTCAAGATATCTATTACCATTTTATTGTTAAAACCTTCAAAAGCCCTGACTATTTTCCATCTAACAATGTCATCTTCTATGTATTTATCGAAACATACCATTAAATCATTTAAAACACTTTCATTATGAGTATTACTATAAAAACATATAAAACCTATTGAATCTATAACTTCTCTAATCGCATTAATATTGTCAGTTTTTAATATTTTCGTTAACTCAGGCAATACATCAACGCCCATATGTGCTAATGTTCTTGCTATAATATCTCTTGGAAGCGGGTAACTTTTCTTATTAAATTCCTTGTCAGGCAATTCCTTATATTGATTGTTACCTATAAAGCCCAAATAATTAACCATAGTTTTAGCCGAATCAACAGAAGCCTTTAATAATGTATTACACAACTCAATTTTTGTATAAAGTTTTTTCTCTTGCAACAGCATACTGCAAAATAAATTTATCATATCATTATCCAATTCATATTTATTGGATAATAAATTTACTGCAATTGTCCTTTTATATGCTTCCTTTGATTTTAATAATTCCAATAGTTCAGTCTTACTAAAATCAGTATAATCGTATGTATCTTCCGCATATATATATCCACGGTTTCTTAATTGTATGTCAGAACTTCTCATATGCTCCCCCTAACAGTATTTATTACTTCATCAATATATCAGTTGGATAGAACCCCTGCGGAACATGCATAAAACGGCTTATAATTGAAATATTTCAAAGTTTATTTTCCCTTTTGCTACAGCATGGATTCAATTTGCTTTTTGCTCTTTTTATCAAGTATTTCTCCTGAAAGCGCACTAAAAATATAATTTTCTATTTCATCGGTAGTCTGATATTTTCGGATTACTGCAAGAATTTCCAATATGTCAAGTAATATAAGTTTTCTCATTGTTTCTTTAATATTCGAGATATTAATACCCATGATTGCGTTAGCAATTTTCTTGTTCAAATGTTTTTTATACGGGACTATATTACGTAGTGCTTGAATACACTGGCGTATAGTTATCGGCTTCTCATCATTCAATAAGGCAAGGTATTCATCAAGAGTGTCGTCCATTCTGTTATCCTTATCCCATTTTGCGTTATCAGCGATAAGCATAAGACCTATACTTCTCTGATACGAATTCTCACTCTTTAATTTTTTTCTGAATATGTCCCAAAACGGATATACATAATCAGAGGATGAAGAACGACGTTGGAGTAAGAGTAATGACTGATATCTTATTTTGTCATCCTTTTCCGACAGCCATTCTACAAGTTGCGGTATATCATTATTGTCAATGGCTTTTGACGCTTCTTGCAGGTCATCCTTATCAATTGACATTAGTTTCTCAATAGTAATCATATCCGCCACTCCTTTAGTATATGCTTAACAAAATATAGTCTATTTGCCACCAGTAAAATCATTAATAATTATAGCGTGCTAAATGTGACAACAGCATGACATATTTAGTGATTAATTATGAAGTCAGTTCAATTTGAATTTTGAAAAAAATTATATGTACCTTATGCATATTAACAAAATGGGTCATTATCTTTATCTCTATTCCAGATATATTCAATACCCTTTGCTATTTTTTCTGCAATTTCTACTCCCATCATGTCGCTCACAAAACCTAATGTCATATCAATACCTGCCGAAACACCAGAAGAAGTGTAGTATTTACCATCATGAACCCATCGGGCTTCCCTTATCCAATTTACTTCATTATCCTGTTCAACAACCCAATCAAAAGCCATCTTATTTGAAGTGGCTTTCATGTTTTTCAATAGCCCCGTTTTTGCCAATAAAGCAGAGCCAGTACAAACTGTCAAAACAAATTTCGCATTCATAGATAGTTCTCTTAGATGCTGAAGGAATTCTTGGTTATTTACTTCGTTTCTGGTTCCAAAACCACCCGGTATTAACAAAATATCAGGCTCTATTATATCAGATATTGGTAATGTCTCAACCCTAACATTTTGGTTGCTTCTGATAATGCCGCCCTTCTCCGCGTAATACTCAATTTTATAATACTTATCAAGTTTTCCTATTACTTCGATTGGGCCAAAAACATCCAATGTTTCAAAATCATTAAAAAGTACAACGTTAAAATTTATCATGACATCCCTCCAAGGAAAATTTCTATTGATATGCTATCCATTCTTTAAATTCGCTCAGAAAAAATCTCTATTTCTTCCATAATCTTATCCTTTTTTGCAATAGAAAACAGTACAACCTCTATTTCTGTTTGCTCTGGATATATTCAAGTCATAGCATGGGTTTCGCATATTCTGAGTAATTTGGTCCATTTTGAGCCGCCTGTCCGGTCAAAGTGAGCCACCCTTTCGGTTCTGAGTGAGCCACTGTTTCTGACAAGTGAGCCATTAGCAATAATCCTTTATAATGTATCAGTGCATCAGTTTTCTGATGTAAATACATGTAAAGGAGGTCATAAGCATGACCGATTATCGTGAAATCCTAAGGCTAAAAAGCTTAGGGTTTAGTGAACGGAACATAGCACTTACCTGCCCATGTTCCAGAAATACCGTATCAAAAGTTTTGAAGAGAGCCGAAGAGTTAAGTATTTCATGGCCACTGTCTAATGAGCTAACCAATGCGGCTTTAGAGGGTAAGCTATACCCAAAGGATGGTAAAAGCTTACACAGTAAGAAAATGCCCGACCTTACCTCTATTCGTAAGGAACTGCTCAAAAACGGAGTCAGCAAGAAGCTTTTATGGACAGAATACATGGAGGAATGTCGCCTTACAGGTGCGGATCCACTCATGTATACCCAGTTCTGCCATTACATCCAGCAGGATGAGCAGAAACGCCGCGCAACCATGCATATCGCGCGTAAGCCAGGTGAACAGGTTGAAGTAGATTGGGCCGGTGACCCTGCCCATATTACTGATCCTGATACTGGAGAAATTGTTGAAGCATATCTTTTTGTGGGAGTTATGAGTTACAGTCAGTATGCCTATGTAGAAGCATTTATCAATGAAAAACAGCAGGCGTGGATAACTGCCCATGTTCATATGTATGAATATTTCGGCGGAGTTGCTAAAATCCTTGTACCTGATAACTGCAAGACAGCAGTAGTACATGCAGGAGGCTGGTACAATCAGCAGGTAAATGCTGTTTATCATGAAATGGCGGAACACTATGGTACTGCTATTATTCCAGCCAGGGTCAGAAAACCAAAAGATAAGCCAAATGCAGAGAATTCTGTCGGGAATATATCCACATGGATAACCGCCGCATTACGAAATGAACAGTTCTTTTCACTGGCTGAACTAAATCACGCCATCAAGGAGAAACTTAAAGCCTTCAATGCCCGTCTTTTCCAAAAGAAAGAGGGCAGCCGGTTAAGTCTCTTCCGCGACGAAGAACTGCCATTACTGGCACCATTACCTGCTACCCCTTATGAACTGGCGGAATGGAAACAAGCCACCGTTCAGTTCAATTATCACATATCCCTTCACGGAATGCTATACTCAATCCCTTATGAGTACATAAAACGCAAGGTAGATGTGAGGATTACAGATAAAACGCTAGAAGTTTTCTATAACCATAACCGAATAGCTTCTCATCGCCGTTTGTACGGGCGACAGGGACAGTACAGCACCATCGTGGAACACATGCCGGAAGACCACCAAAAGTACTTAGAGTGGAACGGTGATCGCTTCCGCAAATGGGCTGAGCGGATTGGCATTAACATATATCAAGTGGTTGATGCAATACTTACTTCCAAACGTGTGGAGCAACAGGCTTACAAAAGCTGCATGGGACTTCTAAAGCTGGCTGATAAATATTCAGTCGAGCGTCTTGAAACCGCCTGTCAGAAGGCACTTTCCTATACAG
>NZ_JHYD01000038.1 GCF_000621505.1 Ruminiclostridium cellobioparum DSM 1351 = ATCC 15832 | reverse complement strand
AAAATCTGCTGCACAATTAACTTATTTGACAAGCTTGACTGCTGAATTTTATTCAGCATGCTCATTTAAAATTGCTGACTTTTTTTCTAGTTCTTGTTTCCAAAAACCAGGTTGTAAAGTTCGCAAGTTACTCAATTTTGAAATCGCTATGCGATTTCGGAATTTTTCGAGTTCCTTTACATTACATTTGCATGTATTTGTCACTGTTTACTTTTCAAAGTCCATTTCTCAAAGTGTTATATACTTCGTATTACTGTGTCAGACTTCGTACTCTGCGTTGCTCATTTACCTTTGTAAATTCCGCTACTCGAGACTCGTCTTCCTTGTACTACTTGTATCTACCACTTTGAAATCAACCTTAGATACCACATTACTGCGTCAGATTTCATATTCTGCGCTGCTCACTTATCGTATAAGCTCAGCTGCTCGAAATTCATCTTCCGATGATTCACATTGTGAATCATTGTTCTGCCTCGCATCTATCATCTTGATACCTTAAAAGCACTATTACCGCTGGCTTTCAAGGTTTTTGCTGTTCGCTTGCCGCAAGCAGCTTAATTATGATATCACGTCGTTTTACTTGTGTCAACACTTATTTTAAAAATTCTTTTCAGCTGCTTTTACAGCTTGTCAGACCTTTAAGTTGGTGTCATCAGTATTTGCGACGGCTTATATATACTAACATAATGTTGTTTTTATTGTCAAGGGTAAACTGGCGATTAAAATGTGATTTTAGGTAATTATAAGAAAATAAATCACTTATATGCATATGTTCTAATGAGTTCTGCCGTTTTCTAGCGTATACGTTTTTTATTCTGCGGCCTTCCTGCAGCTTTATATAAACATATATAAATATAAAAAAGATCAGTGGTTCTCCACCAATCTTTGGATTTAATATTTGTCCGGCAGCTCCTGCCGTCACCTCAGGCTTTTTATTATCGATACCTTGTTTCCGCATTTATTGAACTTCAGCTTATCGCTGAGCTGTTCAACTATTATTAGTCCTCTCCCGTGTTCATTGAAGGAATTGTTCTTTTCTTCAACATAGTCGCCTAACTTCTGCAAGTCAACTTTATGATTGAACCCGCAGCCCTCATCCTTAACGCAGACATACAGATATGAATCGTTAAATATCTTTATGGTCACGTAAGCTCCCTTATCATCTCCGCAATTGTTTCCATGGCAGATAGCGTTGACGATAAGCTCATTTAGTATAACCCTGATTTCAAATAAAGTATCCTCACTTACCAGATACTCGGTCTGAATAACCTTTAGCACTGTTTTAATCAAACAGGCCAGGCCTTTTATATCGTGTTTGATGGCATAAGTTACAGCTTTCACAATTACACCCACCTAGTTTAGAATAATAATATTAATACCCAGTATTTATGTATATAAACAAGTGCATTAATATTATAGTAAAGTACGGAATCTATCCAGAATCTTTTTTTCCAAACGCGAGATGTACATTTGTGATACTCCGAACTTTTCGGCAATCTGCTTCTGAGTCAGATTTTGCATATATCTTAAACTTATGAAGTCACGCTCTACCTCACCGAATAATTTCAGTGTCCTTTCAAGGAAATCCCTGTTCTCAATTTTTTCATATGTTTTTTCATCATATCCCAAGGTATCACTTAAATCAGTTTCATTATCCTGATAAATACTCTGGTCAAGAGACTTAATTGAATTTGAGCTTCCTGCTTCAATTATTTCAAGTACGGTTTCTACGCTTATTCCCATAAAGGCTGCTATTTCATCTGCTCTAGGCACCCGTTTCAACTCCTGGGTCAATTCATCACGGGCTTTGTTAAGACCCTGCCTGGCTTCATAAAGTCTTCTCGGTATCTTGATAGATGTACTTTTATCTCTGAAGAACCTTTTGATTTCGCCCAATATGGTAGGTGTTGCAAAACTTACAAATTTAACTCCCTTATCCGGGCTGAATCTGTCCACCGCCTTAATCAGTGCCATACATGCCACCTGATATATGTCATCGTAGTCGACGCCCCTGTTAATAAACTTCCTTGCTAGAAAATCAGCCAGATTTATATATTTGGATACTATTGCATTCCTGTAGCTCACATCTTTTGTATCAATATAATGTAAGAACAGTTCAGCCTCCTCCATGACCTCAATACTGCTATTAACTTTTTCCATAAGCTATACTCCGATCTTTTTGGTCATAACTATGGAATTATTATCATTACAAAGCTCTACAGTATCCATAAGCGCTTTCATGATGTACAGACCATATTCATTGTCAAGAGCTTCCTTAAAGCAGTTAAATTGGATGCTTTCACCGGTAAACATTATCTCGAGGACATTTCCCCTGATATTGAAGGATATCCTGTACTGGCCTATTTCATCCGCTTCTCTGGCTAAAATGATGTTGCAAACTTCAGATACTGCTACTTTGATATCTTCTATCTCGTCGATATTAAAACCTATTCTGTTAGCCACACTTGATGCCGTGAGTCTCGCAGTACTTACATATTCTCTTTTTAAAGGCAAAACAAGTGCAACATTGTCGCAAGCTATATTATTACTCATATATAGTCTCCTTCTTTTATTATCAAAAAATAGGTACACATTTTATGTGTACCCATGATTGAGCAATGTAAACTTAAAATTAATCTATTTTAAATAATTTATCCAATCCGGTAATTATAAATAGTTTTTTTATGTTATCCTTTAAATTGCAAATATAGATGTTGTTATTATCTTTCCTGATCTCTTTCAAAGCGCCTACCAGTATTCCAAGACCCGTACTGTCAATATATGACAGTTCTTTGCAGTCTATATATAAGTCACCTTTGAATGTGTTGACTACTTCATTCAGCTCACTCTTAAATGTCTGACATGTGTAGATGTCAATCTCACCCGAAAGAAAAATACAGGTCTTGTCACCAACCAATTCTTTAGTTATTTTAAATTCACTGCATTCCATACTAATACCCCCCATCAATAATAATTTCATGATCTTACTATTAGCAATTGAGCGTCCGACAGTTCTTTATATCTATCATATAACCTTTATGTCACTTTGTAAAAAGTTTTATCAGTTTTAATACCAAATCATAGTTCTTGGGTTGAACGCGCACAACCAGTATTTTTTCAGGACCAATTACATCAATATCTTTAAAAAACTCGCTGCCGGATACATCAATTCCGTAAAGTCGTGGCTCGGCATCTGCATAGGTTTTAGGTATTGGCTGGTCTGTGGGACCTGCGGGATCTTCCCATTCGTCAACCACCCGCAGCTTCAGGGACTCACTTTTTGACACATCGATGTCAAGCTCCTTTGCCACATCATCCAGAGCCATAAATGCTCCATTTTTTGCATAATTGTCAAAAGCATACTTATTAACCAGATATAAATCTATATCTGATGCTGAAATAAGTACTACCGCTTTTTGCAAATAGGCGTATGACTGCTGATCGTTATGATTACCTGACAATACGGCAGAATCTACCGCTACCTCTTTTATTTCAGGGATGTTTTCAACTATTTTTTCTTTAAATTTGTCCTGTGACTCATAGTTTACTTCCCCCAGTAAACCGATTGTTATATCAGGTTCTACCCGGGTTACGATGGAATATACGGAATAAACTATCAATATTACCGCAACTATTCCGATGAGGATATGGTATTTATGATAGTGGAAAAAGTTGTCGGCCTTCTTCCTGTCGATACCTACCTTTTCAAAGGCCTTATCCGTATAGGTTTCCTTTTTCTCAACCTTTGGCTCCTCCACTTCATATCCCATTATCACTCTGTAAGCATCAGTGGACTTCCGGAATTCAGCCTCTGCATTGTCGTCCAGAGTGCCATCCATCTTCATAATTTTATACTTTTTCAGTACCACATCATATTTTTTTTCAATTTCATCTTTAGATGAGGCCTTAGTAACGCCTAATATTTTTCTGGCTTCCTGTAAAGTATACTTCAAACCAATCCCCCCTAGCACATCCCTACATTAATTTAAGCTATTCTCTCGGCTTCATTGTCGGGAACAGTAATATATCTCTTATGGACGCTGAATCGGTTAAGAGTATGATAAGTCTGTCCACTCCTATACCTAAGCCTCCTGTAGGGGGCATCCCGTATTCCAGTGCCGTAACATAATCTTCGTCCATCATATTGGCTTCTTCATCGCCCGAATCCCTTTTCTTGACCTGATTTACAAATCTCTCCTTCTGATCTACAGGGTCGTTAAGTTCAGAATATGCATTACCCATCTCACGTCCTGTTATAAAGAACTCGAAACGTTCGGTTAATTCAGGGTGACCAGGCTTTCTCTTTGTGAGAGGAGAAACCTCAACTGGATAATCATATATGAAGGTTGGCTGGACAAGATTGCTTTCAGCGAACTCTTCAAACATCAGGTTTAAAATTTCACCCCGGGTCATTCCCGGTTTTACATGGACTTTCTTTTCTTCTGCAGCTGCCTTTGCTTCTTCGTCAGTCTTAATGCTGTCAAAGTCAACTCCCGAATACTTTTTAACTGCTTCTATCATTGAAAGTCTGTTCCAGGGAGGAGTCAGATCTATTTCCTGTCCCTGATACATTATCTTTGTAGTTCCCAGAGTTTCCATGGCAACTGTAGATATAAGATTTTCGGTAAGTTCCATCATGCCCTTGTAATCAGTGTATGCCTCATAAACTTCCATCATGGTGAATTCAGGATTATGCTTAATGGACATACCTTCATTTCTGAACATTCTTCCCATTTCATATACTTTTTCCATACCGCCGACAATAAGCCTCTTAAGATATAACTCCGGAGCAATTCTCAGGTACATATCTATGTCCAGTGTATTGTGATGAGTTATAAACGGTCTTGCAGCAGCTCCGCCCGGAATTGTATTCAATAAAGGCGTATCTACCTCAAGGAAGCCCCTGTCGTCAAGGAACTTTCTGATTGACTTTATTATTTTGCTCCTTAATATGAAAGTATTCTTCACTTCAGGATTTACAATAAGGTCAACATACCTTTGCCTGTATCTCAAATCCGTATCTTTGAGACCGTGCCACTTTTCAGGCAGGGGCTGAAGGGATTTCGACAACAGTGTAACTTCCTTTACCTTTATTGATATCTGTCCCATATGGGTTTTGAATATCTCACCTTTTACCCCGACAATATCGCCTATATCATACTTTTTAAACATTTCATAGCTTTCGTCGCCTACTTCATCCTTTCTGACGTAGAGCTGTATCCTGCCGTCCCTGTCCTGCAAATCACAGAAACCTGCCTTACCCATTCCTCTTTTGGACATGAGTCTTCCGGCTATGGATGTGTTCCGGCCTTCCAGAGTTTCAAAATTATCCAATATATTTTGAGTTGAATCTGTCACATCATACTTGACTATTTTAAAAGGATCATTGTTTTTATCCTGTAAATCCTTTAATTTTGCACGGCGTACTTTGAGTATTTCACTTAAATCCTGTTCTTCATTCTGTTCATTAACCTGCATATTTTCTTCCGACATTATATCCTCCAGCAATCTCTATTGTAATCTATTACAAAAAACAGTTTACATTTTTAATGTAAACTGTCAGTATAATTATATATTAGTTTAGCTTTTAGTGGCAACACATAATTAAAATTATATAAACTACTTGGAAATCTCTAAAATCTTGAATTTGATTGCTCCATCAGGAACCTGGACTTCAACGATTTCTCCTACCTTGTGTCCCATTAAAGCTGCTCCCACCGGCGATTCATTTGAAATCTTCGACTTCAGCGGATTTGCTTCTGTGGAACCGACTATCAGATATTCCACTTCCTCCTCAAATTCCACGTCGAAAAGCCTGACTCTTGATCCCAAACTGACCACATCTGTTTTTACGTCATCCTCATCTATCAGTCGGGCATGCTTAAGCATTGATTCCAACTGGACGATTCTTCCCTCCACCTGTGCCTGTTCATTCTTTGCTTCATCATATTCCGAATTTTCCGATATATCTCCAAATGAAAGTGCCTGTTTAATTCTCTCGGCAACTTCCTTTCTTTTTGTTCCTCTGAGGAATTCCAATTCTTCTTCTAATTTTTTTAAGCCTTCGTAGGTTAAAACGACTTCTTTTGCTGACATTTGAAGCCCTCTCCTTTACCGTTAATTTTTTCTGCTAACCTAGCATAATTTAAAGTATCCTGTTATCTTATCTCCATAATCATGCTGTAATATCCATAATATTTCACAAATATAGAAAAAATTTTAAGCCGTAGGTCAGCCATATTGCTAACTAATTATAAATTACATATAAAATAATGTCAAGAAGCCTTTCACCAATATTTTACAGGCAATTATAACCTTTGTATCCTGTATAATCCAGCATTATTGCTCTTTTCTTTGAAGTCTTCAAAAAACAGCAGTGCAATTTATACTTCGATATATACTATTGTACTTCAAGATATATATTAGAATATGCACCTTACTTTCTTTTAGACCTAACTTTAAGAGTTTATATAAATCACGATGAGGACAATTCCTTATCCTTCAGGATAACGTCATGGGCTCCGCCTTCCTTGATGCTTGTGGCCGATACAAGTGTGAGCCTTGCCTTCTGCTGAAGATCTGAAACCGAAAGTGCCCCGCAGTTGCACATGGTTGATTTCACTTTGTGTATGGTAGTGTCAAGGTTATCCTTGAGCTTTCCTGCGTAAGGCACATAGGAATCAACGCCTTCTTCAAAGCCCAGCTTTGAGTCTCCGCCCATATCGTATCTCTGCCAGTTTCTTGCACGGTTTGAGCCTTCACCCCAGTATTCCTTAACAAAATTTCCGCCGACTTTTATTTTTCTCGTAGGACTTTCATCGAATCTGGCAAAATACCTTCCGAGCATTACAAAGTCCGCCCCCATGGCAAGTGCAAGCACAATATGGTAATCATGCACAATCCCGCCGTCGGAACATATCGGAACATATGTGCCCGTTTCCTTAAAGTATTCATCCCTGGCAGCTGAAACCTCAATGACTGATGAAGCCTGTCCCCTGCCTATGCCTTTTTGCTCTCTTGTGATGCAAATTGAGCCTCCCCCGATACCTACCTTGATAAAATCGGCTCCGGCATTTACCAGGTATCTGAAGCCTTCCCTGTCAACTACATTGCCTGCTCCCACCTTGACTTCGCCATTGTAGGTCTCTTTAATCCATCTGATGGTGTCGGACTGCCACTCGCTGTATCCATCCGAGGAGTCTATGCATACCACATCCACGCCGGCATCAACCAGTGCAGGAACTCTTTCCTTGTAATCGCGGGTGTTTATGCCTGCCCCCACAACAAGACGCTTGTTTTGATCCAGCAATTCGTTCGGGTTTTCCTTGTGGCTGTCATAGTCTTTTCTGAATACCAGGTACACCAGCTTTTGTTCGCTGTCAATTATAGGCAGGCAGTTCAGCTTGTGCTCCCAGATCATGTCATTTGCTTCTTTAAGGGTGATGCCTTCCTGTCCGTAAATCAATTGTGAAAATGGAGTCATGAACTCGTGAATTTTTTGATCCATTGAGGCTCTGCTAAGTCTGTAGTCCCTGCTTGTAACTATTCCCACCAGCTTGCCGGTAGGTGTTCCATCCTCGGTAATTGCTATGGTGGAATGGCCTGTTCTTTCTTTTATTTCCACCACATCTCTCAGCGTATTGTCAGGGCTCAAATTGCTGTCGCTGACAACAAAGCCCGCTTTGTACTTCTTTACCTTCCTCACCATCTCGGCCTGGTTTCCGATAGTTTGTGATCCGTATACAAATGATATACCGCCACATCTTGCCAATGCGATTGCCATATTGTTGTCCGAGACCGACTGCATTATGGCTGAGGCTACAGGTATATTTAGCTGTAAAGACGGTTTTTCACCGGCCTTAAACTTAACGACGGGTGTTTTCAAATCCACATTTCCCGGCATGCATTCTTTGGTGCTTAAATTGGGAACCAGAAGATATTCACTGAATGTTCTGGATGGTTCACTATAAAAATACGCCATTTTCCAAAATCCTCCTTGATCGGAATAATAAATATGTGTTATAAAATTATATAAATACCGGATACCGTTTGAACATCTCCAGCACTATTTATCATTATTTAAAAGGCAAATGGCTGTAATGCTGCCATCTGCCTTATTATCTACTTTAGTTTATTCAAATACTTTTCTTGGAATATATTTTTTGAAAGACTCTATCATTTTGGGATGAGGTTCAAAAAATACCAGCACCTTGCTTCCGTCCTTTACTGTTGTAAGAAAGTATACATCGGGAGAATTCATGGTTGTAACAGCATTGATACGCTTTTTTATGCTGTCTGTATTATTGTTGAATTGCCCGCTGGTCATTTTGGCAACCACTTCAAAATCCTTGCAGTTTCCCGAAAAAACTCTCTTTCTTTTCCTTTGGGCTATTATCATATCTATGTCAAGATCACCGTTTGTCACAATGTACTCGTATTCAACGTTCCTGTTTCTGATAAAAATATACCCGAGATAACCTATTCCCACTATTATTAAGGGTGAAAAGGCCGCCAGAAACGGCAATGAGCCTACAAACATTATGATGATCAGTGCAGATAAAATAATACTGGCAATTACCACACCGTCAACTGCAGTTTTCTTACGTCTTACAATTTTCTCCAAAAATATATCCACGCATACCCCTCCTGAGAAGTTTATTCTATACTCCAATAAACTTGCGCTTGGCTTAAAATATTATATATATATCTAAGCTTTTTATACATAATAATAAATTACTGAAATAATAGCAAGTATTATTTTTAGGATTTATTATTAATTTTAAAATTATTTACAATTTCATCATGCAATTAAAAAAAATTAATCATATTTTAAATGATTAAAATAAAAGAGGATGGCTTTTTTCGCTCTGCCACCCTCTTTATTCTTATTTGAATCCAGGACTGTTAATACATGCCGCCCATTCCGCCTGGCATTCCACCGGGCATAGCCGGAGCTTCCGGTTCAGGTTTGTCGGTAACCAGACTTTCAGTTGTCAGAACCATGGATGCTATTGATGCCGCATTTTGAAGTGCATATCTTGTAACTTTTGCAGGATCGACGATACCGCTTTCTATCATATCGATATACTTTTCATTAAGAGCATCAAAACCAATACCCTTGTTGCTTGCCTTTATCTTGTCAACTATGACTGAGCCCTCTAATCCCGCATTAGCTGCGATCTGTCTTACAGGCTCTTCCAATGCCCTCAATATGATCTGAACACCGGTCTTTTCATCGCCTGAAGTTGTATCAAGCAATTTTGCAACATCAGGTATTACATTTATCAATACTGTTCCGCCGCCTGCTACGATACCTTCTTCAACAGCAGCTCTTGTAGCTGCGAGAGCATCTTCTATTCTCAATTTCTTTTCTTTCATTTCGGTTTCAGTTGCAGCACCAACCTGGATTACAGCAACACCGCCAGACAGCTTTGCAAGTCTTTCCTGCAGCTTTTCTCTGTCAAAGTCTGAAGTTGTGTCTTCAATCTGTGATTTGATTGAAGCGATTCTGTTTTTGATTTCCTGCTGGTCTCCAGCACCGTCTACAATAATAGTGTTTTCTTTCTGAACTATTACCTGTCTTGCTCTGCCAAGCTGGGTAATCTGAGTTTCCTTAAGGTCAAGACCCAATTCCTCAGTTATAACTTCTCCTCCTGTCAGTACTGCTATATCACGGAGCATTTCCTTTCTTCTGTCGCCAAAGCCCGGAGCCTTGACAGCCACACAGGTGAAGGTTCCTCTCAATTTGTTGACGATAAGGGTTGTAAGAGCTTCTCCTTCAATATCTTCAGCAATTATTAACAGTTTCTTGCCCTGTTGAACTATCTGTTCGAGAATAGGGAGGATATCCTGAATATTTGTCAATTTCTTATCGGTGATAAGTATATATGGATCATCGAGAACTGCTTCCATTTTCTCGGTGTCGGTTACCATATAAGCTGAGAGGTATCCTCTGTCAAACTGCATACCTTCAACCACTTCAAGGTTAGTACCCATGGATTTGGATTCTTCAACAGTTATAACACCGTCGTTAGTTACCTTTTCCATAGCATCTGCAATAAGTGTTCCTACCACATCATCATTAGCTGAAATTGTAGCAACTCTTGCGATGTCTTCCTTCCCCTTGATTTTCTGGCTGTTTTCCTTAATTCCGGTAACAGCTATGTCCACTGCTTTCTGTAAACCCTTCTTTAATATCATTGGGTTTGCACCGGCAGCTACATTCTTCATGCCTTCTCTGATTATTGCCTGTGCCAAAAGAGTAGCGGTAGTAGTACCGTCACCTGCAACATCATTGGTCTTTGTAGCAACTTCCTTAACCAGCTGCGCACCCATATTTTCAAACTTGTCTTCGAGTTCTATTTCCTTGGCTATGGTAACACCATCATTAGTTATCAACGGTGCTCCGAATTTCTTATCCAAAACAACATTACGACCCTTAGGTCCAAGAGTTACCTTAACGGTATCAGCTAATTGATTAACACCTTTTTCAAGTGCACGTCTAGCTTCTTCACCAAACTTTATTTCCTTTGCCATGTTCTATTGCCTCCTATTAATATTATTCAACTTAATATTATTCAACAACTGCAAGGATATCGCCCTGCTTCAGTATAGTATATTCCTGGCCGTCAAATTTTACCTCTGTGCCGGAATATTTGCTGGTGAGAACCCTGTCTCCAACCTTAACTTCCATTTTGACTTCTTTTCCGTCAACAACTGTTCCAGGACCAACAGCAACAACTTCAGCAACCTGTGGCTTCTCCTTCGCGCTGCCTGGCAATACTATTCCGCTCTTGGTAGTTTCTTCGCTTTCAAGCATTTTAATAACTACTCTATCACCTAATGGTTTTATCTTCATTGTTTTACCTCCTCGAAATTTTTATAACATTTGTTAGCACTCACTACTAACGAGTGCTAATTACATTTATTATATTATATATTGGTTAAAATATAATCAAATATCTTTTTTGAATGAAATTAGCTATATTCTGCCATATAACCCATTCTTGCTATTGATATCTATATTTTTCTTCCAATTGCTCCATTTTTCCGTATTATTTATTATTGGTTAATAAAAAATTCAGAAAGATATATTCAAAACCTTGAGTGCATCATTTAATAACCCGGAAGTAATTTTATACTTAAGTATAATTTCCCCTTTTTCCATTTCTATATGAAATAACCTGCAGTACGAGTATTCCAGCGCTGCAGAATACATATCATAGCTCCCGTTGAAGGGTTCGATCGGCTGTTTCAAATCCTGGACAGCCTTAATCAATATACTGATTATTTCCTTTTTGTACAAACTGCTATACATTATTTCCCTGTTTCTCAGGGCGCCTTCAATTATTGGTGCATATTTTTTGGGGAGTTTTATCTTATCAGGTCCTCTATCCCTTAACAGGTCATAATGCCTGCCGGCATCGTATCTGGACTTTATGGATTCCTGATTTACGCAGAACAGGTTTGTATACTCTTTTACAACATTGTCTGCAATTTGTCCCCGGTTATTCTCATCAGTGATGTAGCTGACCCAATCTGCCAGTGAACTGCAATTTGCCGTATAAACGTTTATCATTTCGGATAATTCCAATGCTTTGGAACGTCTGCCGGTAATTATGTACGCCAGCATCAGGACTGAATAAACCAGCCGGTCACTGTATTCAACAGCATATGTTTCCACAAGCTTGACCAGTTCTTCGGTTTTATCGAATACCATAAGCACAGTTGCAGCACAAAGCAGTTCATCCCTGTTTTCTATGGGACGGTAAGGGAGAATTTCAAGAGCACGCCTGAATGCAGCCTTCCTTTTCGACCTGGATAACAGGTAAATATTCAGACAGTTCCCCCAAATATTTTCACTGTCAATAATATTTACGGTAGAATTGATATATTCTGCCCGGATAAACTGCTGCTTTTCCATTAAAGCCAGTGTCAGCTGGTTTCTGGCCTCCACATTGAACGGATTTGCCCGGATTGCTTTGTAAAGACAACCGACAGCTTTTTCAGTATTGTTTTCTTTAAGATATGTCTGAGCCTTTTTAAGATTTGTTGCAGATGTCTTAAGAAACTTGTTGTTATGTGAGACTTCGCTGTACAGCTTTAAATAAAAGGCCATCTCCGAAATCTCATAGCTGAACTCGCCTTCGGCATCAAAATAAAGGTATTTGTCAAAATACTCGGCAGCTTTTTCATTGTTTCCCACTTCGAAGCTATTGCAGCCCAAACCAAAAAAACAGTCGAACATTGTAGGATCAAAGTTTGTCAATATGTCATTGAACAGCCTGTTAGCTTCCCTGGGGCGTTGGAGTTCAGACAAAAAGCAAGCCATATTGAACTTATACTCACTGTTGTCAGGTTCCAGCTCCAAAGCCTTCATCAAGTTCCGGTATGCCTCGCTTAGATTTTTTTTATTAGCCAGTCTTAATCCCTTTGAAAAATAAAATTCAGGATTATTTCTATATTCACTTATACTCAGGATATTATTTTTCACTTATCTACGTCCTTTTAATTCACCATATATATCTTCGAGAGTAACGCCTCTTTCAACCATTAGAACCATAAGATGATACATCAGATCGGAAATTTCATACCTTATTTCTTCCCTGGATTTATTCTTTGCAGCTATGATTACCTCTGCAGCTTCTTCTCCGACTTTCTTTAGTATCTTATCAAGTCCCTTTGTAAACAGGTAATTTGTATATGATCCTTCCTTTGGATGAACTGTTCTGTCAACAATAACGTCATAAACCTCCTGAAGGATCCTTGCTGATATCTCTTCCTCGGCCTCCGGTGCTGTTTCGGTCCATTCACCGTCTGTGAGTGTTCTGAAGAAGCAGGTCTTATTGCCGGTATGGCAGGCCGCATCAATCTGTTGGGCTTCAATGAGAAGTGTATCTCCGTCACAGTCAAGTTTTATGGACTTAACAAGCTGGAAATGGCCTGAAGTCTCACCCTTTATCCACAGCTTGCCGCGGCTGCGGCTGTAGTATGTGACCTTGCCGGTCTCCAGGGTCTTATCAAAAGCCTCCTCGTTCATATATGCAACCATGAGTACTTCCTTTGTCTTATAATCCTGTGTAACAACCGGAATAAGCCCTTTATCGTCAAATTTAACCGAGTCCTTTAAATTTCCCACCATAACGCCTCCATACATTTTTATTCTTACAGCTTGTTTTATGTTCAATTTTTTCACCGGCCACTGCACCGGAATGTTTCGTTGATTATTTACACATCTATCTATTATAGTCTAGTTTCTATTCCATTACTACCCAAATATCTTTTTAAATCGCGGATTTCCATTTCTCTGAAATGAAAAAGTGATGCCGCAAGTACTGCATCAGCCTTCCCGCCAACCAGTGCCTCTTTGAAGTGTTCCAGCTTGCCTGCACCGCCCGAAGCAATTACAGGTATTTTTACATTCTCCGAAATTGTTCTGGTAAGTTCGATATCATAGCCGTCCTTTGTACCATCCCGGTCCATACTGGTCAGAAGAATTTCCCCCGCGCCCAATTTTTCTGCTTCGATGGCCCACTGGACCGCATCCTTTCCGGTATTTACCCTGCCGCCGTTCAGATAGGTATCCCAGCCCGAACCATCCGGCCGGCCCTTGGCATCTATGGCCAGCACAACACACTGGCTGCCGAATTTCCAGGCTGCCTCGGATATAAGCTCCGGCCTCCTGAGTGCCCCCGAATTGACTCCCACCTTGTCGGCTCCGGCCTTGAGTATTTGCCTGAAATCCTCTACCGTCCTTATGCCGCCGCCTACGGTAAAGGGAATAAAGACCTGCTCGGCCACCCGGCTGACCACCTCCACCATTATGTTCCTGGCGTCGGAGGAGGCTGTGATATCCAGAAAGGTCAGTTCGTCGGCGCCGGCTTTATCATAAAAGGCCGCGGCCTCCACAGGGTCTCCTGCGTCTATGATATTAACAAACTGAACGCCCTTTACCACTCTTCCTGCGTGTACATCCAAACACGGAATAATTCTCTTTGTCAGCATATTAACCTCCCCGCACTGCAGTCACAAAATGTAATAAAATCTCTTCACTCCCTCATCCGCTATAAGGCGAATAAAGGAGGTTAATTGACCCTCTGCACACAGTGCATACACAAATAATACCACTAAAAAGGCCACCAAAAAGCGCTTGCGGTCTTATGCCTTTATAGCAGCTTTCAGTTCCAAATTCCCTGTATACAATGCTTTCCCTACAATTACACCGCTTACGCCTGTGGTTTTTAGATCTGAAATATCCTTGATACAGCTTACGCCCCCCGAGGCAATCACAGCTATTCCGACAGCTTTTGCCATCTGGCTCATGGCCTGGATATTTGGCCCCTTGAGCATGCCATCCCTTGAGATATCGGTATATATTACAGTTTTGGCACCCAGCTCCTCCACCTTTTTTGCAAAAGCTATTGCAGACAGGTCACTGGTCTGCTCCCAGCCGTGTATGGCCACCATTCCGTCCTTTGCATCTATTCCTACAACTATTTTTTCCCTGTACTCCTTCAAAGCTGTCTTAAGCATCTCCTGATCATTAACTGCCGAGGTCCCCAGTATAACTCTGCTCAAGCCGCCTGAAATAAGATCTTCAACGGTTTCCAGGCTCCTTATGCCGCCGCCTACCTGCACCGGGATTCTCAGAGTTTTTGCTATCTGCTTTATTATTCCATGGTTCTCGGTATTACCCGACCGCGCCGCATCCAGATCCACAACATGCAGATACTGTGCTCCCTGGCTTTCCCATTTGAGAGCCATCTCCGCCGGACTGTCTCCGAAAACCGTTACCTCGCTGTAGCTACCCTGCTGCAGCCTTACACATTTTCCGTTTATTATATCAATCGCAGGATATATTATCATAATGAGCAACCTCCTACAGTACCGCAAAATTCCTGAGTATATCAAGTCCCACATCTCCGCTTTTTTCGGGGTGGAACTGCGTTCCCATTACGCTGCCCTTTGCTACGGCGGCATCAAATGTAATTCCGTAATTGCAGGTTGCCGCAACATGGCTGCTGTCGGCTGCTGTCAGATAATAAGAGTGCACGAAATACACATAACTGTTTTCCCTGATTCCTTTGAATATACCTTCTCCCTGCTTTATACTCAGGCTGTTCCAACCCATGTGCGGAACCTTCAGTCCCATATCCGAAGGAAACTGCGTTACGCTGCCTTTGAGCAGGCCAAGGCCGGGAACCCTGTCCCCTCCCTCGGTGCTGTAGTCGAAAAGCAGCTGCATTCCAAGGCAGATGCCCAGCAGCGGAGTGCCTTTTTCCACTACCTTTTCTATGACAGAAATCATATTTGTCTTTTCAAGACTGTTCATGGCATCTGCAAAGGCGCCTACGCCCGGCAGAACAACCTTGCCGGCAGCAAGTATTTCTGCCGGATCGGAAGTTATGGCCGACTCCACTCCTATAAAGCTGAAAGCTTTGTTTACGCTTGCAAGGTTTCCTACGCCGTAGTCAATTATAGCAATCATAATTATTCTCCAATCATAACCTCTGTTGACAATGTACCG
Source organism: Ruminiclostridium cellobioparum DSM 1351 = ATCC 15832 (assembly GCF_000621505.1). Classification (GTDB taxonomy): domain Bacteria; phylum Bacillota; class Clostridia; order Acetivibrionales; family DSM-1351; genus Ruminiclostridium; species Ruminiclostridium cellobioparum. The sequence continues at coordinate 68,178 of NZ_JHYD01000038.1, read as the reverse complement.
CAATTGTTTTTAACTGTGCATCTTATTTCATGAAGTTGTACTCGCGTACCAGTTGCTTCTGATTGAATCAATCTGTAAAGCAAAACAAAATTTTAATTAGCACAACGGGTTAAATTAGCACTGATTACACCGGTACTTCGGCGCTAATTTAAATCAATGTATCGCACCAGCATAATTAAACAAGGTGACAATCCGAACAGCCCGGCTCAACGCATTAAACTGCTTTTAGAACTTCTGACCCGTTATTTTTTCATAGGCTTCGATGTATTTTGCCTCGGTCTTCCTGATTACTTCTTCGGGGAGGGCCGGTGCGGGAGGCTGTTTATCCCAGGTCAGGCTCTCAAGGTATTCTCTGAGATACTGTTTGTCAAAGCTCTTTTGCGCCCTTCCCGGCTGGTATTCGTCCATAGCCCAGAACCTTGAGGAGTCAGGCGTAAACATTTCGTCTCCAACTACAAGCTCTCCGTCGGACATACCAAATTCAAACTTTGTATCGGCAAGTATCAAGCCCACACTTTCAGCATGTTTGCTGGCCTTCTTGTAAAGGTTGATGCTGGCGGTCTTCAATTTATCAGCCAACTCCGAACCGATTTTTTCACAGAGCACCTCATAGGATACATTTATATCATGTCCCTCCGATTCCTTGGTGGACGGCGTGAAGATGGGTTCAGGCAGCCTGTCGCCCTGCCTGAGACCGGCAGGAAGCTTGATCCCGCATATTGAACCGGTCTGCTGGTATTCCTTGAGGCCCGAGCCTTCAAGATAACCTCTTACAATACATTCGGCAGGCACCATTTCTATTTTCTTTACCAGCATTGATCTGCCTTCCAGCTCTTCTCTGAATTGAGAAAGTCCGGCCGGATATTTACTTACATCTGTGGTTATTACATGGTTTCCTATGACATCTTTTGTATAGTCAAACCAAAAAGCTGATATGCTGTTAAGAACCTTTCCCTTATTGGGAATCAATTCGGAAAAGACAACATCAAATGCCGATATCCTGTCAGTTACAACAATAAGCAGTTCATTTCCAAGATCATAAACGTTTCTCACTTTGCCTTTGATGAATAAAGGCAATTTAATAAAATCAGTGTTGTTGATAAGCATGGTATCCTCCAAATCCCTATAGCGGCTTCTGCCCTATTGCTTTATATTTATCATTCCCTGGTAAAATTTATATACAGGAGTGACTAAAAATTCCCGTACAAATATCCAGAACAAATATTTGGGTTAATTATTAATCATCCCTGGAAATCAGGTTTAAAGAGTACCTTTTGTGGACATAACTCCAACTATTCTGGTATCAATTTTTGTGGCTTCATCCAACGCTCTTCCGAAAGCTTTGAACATTGCTTCTATTATGTGGTGGCAGTTGCTGCCATGCAGCAGCTTTATATGAAGGGTTATTCCGGCATTAAAAGCCACCGCCCTGAAAAATTCCTCCACCAGCTGAGTATCCATCTGCCCTACCATCTGTTGAGTCATGCATGCATCAAATACCAGGAAAGGCCTGTCGCTTAAATCAAGAGAAACCTGTACCAGAGCTTCATCCATGGGCACAAATACCGTACCGTATCTCTTTATGGATTTCTTGTCTCCCAGCGCCTGTCTTATTGCAAGACCCAAAGCAATACCGGTATCCTCCACCGTGTGGTGGGCATCCACATGCAGGTCACCGTTTACTTCGAAAGAAGCATCAATGAGACCGTGCTTTGCAAGCAGCACAAGCATATGGTCAAAAAATCCTATTCCCGTGTTGACAGTGCAGTCCCCCTTGCCGTCAATATTGATTTTAAGATTTATCTGGGTTTCTTTTGTATTTCTGATAACCGAACCTTCTCTCAAAAGGTATCCCCCCGTTCATCATTATCCGCGGTTCGAAATGGCAGTTAAAATTCCGAACTTTTTTTGATAATTTGAATTTAATGTTCGTCATTTATTATAACAGATAGTATTTAGTTCATCAAGCAGTACGGTATTTTGTTGACGTGTGCCTACACTGATTCTCAGGCAGTTTTCCAGCAGCGGTGAAGCTCCGAATATTCTCAGAAAAATACCTTTTTCACATAATTTCTTATATACTTCCCTGCAGTTATCAACTCTGACCAGGATGAAATTTGCATATGAATTGTATACATCAATACCCTGTATTTTAGTCAGTTCTTTTGAAAGCCATTCTCTTTCGTTTACAAGATAGGATATATTTTGAGCTATCTCGGCCTTCTCCTCCAAAACCAGCAGGGCGGCATGTTGGGACAGACTGCTGATGTTATATGGTGCTCTGGCAAGATTTACGGCATTTGTCAGGCCGGATCCGGCTATTGAATATCCGCACCTGATACCGGCCAAACCGAAGGCTTTTGAAAAGGTTTTTAAAACAATGAGATTCTCGTACTCAGCAGTATCTGGAATTACAGTGTCATCGCAAAATTCAGCATATGCTTCGTCAACTATGACAACGGCATTCTTACAATATCCGGCCACCTCAAGAACATCTCCCCTTGGCATCAAATTTCCGGTGGGGTTATTGGGATTGCAGATATATACCAGCTTGGGCTTCTCTTTGTCATAAGCCTCCAATATAGTCTGTTTGGAATATTCAAACCTGTTTTCGGGCTGGAGAATATATTTTACAGGCGTTCCTCCCGCTATTATGCAGGAATCGGCATACATGCCGAAGGACGGCGCAGGATACAGCACTCTGTCCCCGGGGCCTACAAACACATTTGCAAGGATCTGAATCAATTGATCCGAGCCGGTGCCCACAATTATGTTTCTGTAATCAACCTTCCAGTGCTCCGAAAGGGCTTTTCTCAATTTTACCGAATCGGTGTCGGGATACAGGTTAAGTCCGGGATTGTTCAGGATGAACTCCGACAATTTCTGCCGGGCTTTCAATGGCATATTAAATGGGCTTTCATTGGCATCAAGCTTTATTTTGTATGGCTGCTGGTTTGCATCATACGGTATGAAGGACCGTATCTCAGGCCTTATTAATTCTTCAATCATATTGACCTCCGTGAGCATTGTTCTATTTTCCGGCAAATCTGACCCTTATGGCATTGGCATGGGCATCCAGATGTTCGGCCTCCGCAAATCTTATTATATCCTGGCTGGTTCTCTCCAGAGCACCTCTGTTATAGTAGATCAAACTGGACTTTTTGATAAATTGATCCACATTGACCGGTGATGAAAACCTTGCTGTCCCGCTGGTGGGAAGAACATGGCTGGGGCCGGCCATATAGTCTCCCAGAGGTTCGGGAGAATAATTGCCTACAAATATTGCACCGGCATTCCTTATCCGGCCTATCAGACTCATAGGTTCCTCGACACAGATTTCAAGGTGCTCGGGCGCTATGTTGTTCGACACCTCAATAGCCTCTTCAATATTTTCAACCAGCACTGCAAAGCCGAAATCCTGCAAGGATTTTTCAGTAATTGAACTCCTGCTCAGTACGGAAAGCTGCTCTTTTATCTGCACGGCAACCTGGTCTATGAGCTTGGGATCATCTGTAACAAGGACCGATGAGGCCAATTTATCGTGCTCTGCCTGTGAAAGCAGGTCAGCTGCCACATATTCCGGCTTTGCGGTCGAATCGGCAATAACCAGAATTTCACTGGGTCCTGCAAACATATCTATGTCACAATCCCCATATATCAGTCTCTTGGCAGTGGAAACATACACATTTCCCGGACCGCATATTTTGTCAACCGCAGGAATTGATTCAGTCCCGTAAGCCATGGCACCCACAGCCTGGGCGCCGCCCACCCGGAATACCTGATCTATGCCTGCTTCCCTTGCGGCAACAAGTATGGCAGGATTTACACTCCCATCCCTTGAGGGCGGCGTGCACATAATTATCCTGGAAACACCTGCAACCTTTGCGGGAACAGCTGTCATAAGCACCGAGGAAATCAAGGGTGCCGTCCCCCCCGGAACATACAGCCCCACTTTTTCCAGAGGCCTTACCAGCTGGCCTAATACAGTTCCGTCCTCCTTCGGAGTGATCCAGCTGTTTTGCAGCTGCTTTTCATGGAAACTCCAGATATTCTGTTTTGATCTTTTTATAGTTTCCAGCAATTCCGGTTCTATTTCACTGTAAGCTGCCAGTATTTCCTTTTCGGATACTTCGGCAGGCCCTATCTCAGCATTGTCAAATATTCTGGTATACTCCCTCAAAGCCTTGTCTCCGTTTACCCGGACATTTTCAAGGATATCGGAAACCACTTTTATTATGCTGGCACCATCCCTGGATTTTGTCCTCTGCGCCAGCTTTTTATATAGCTCTTGAGCCCTTATGCCATCTTCATCTTTTGTCAGATCCAATATGTTTATCATACTCTGCCTGCCTCCTTCAATACGCTGCTGCTTCACTCGCCGGTCCAGAACAGGCATCTGCATGCAGACTTTCCTGTTCTTTGCTTTCTTCACTCTTTAGCGTCTGAGCAAAAGCTGGGCACGTATCCCATCTATGATTTTTTGTATTCTCTCATTTTCCATTTTCATACTCACTCTGTTTACCACCATTCTCGCACTGATATCGGCTATGGTGTCAAGGACTACAAGGCCGTTTTCCTTCAGTGTCCTTCCGCTTTCCACCAGATCCACTATCACCTCGGACAGGCCCACCAAAGGGGCAAGCTCCACAGAACCGTTCAGTTTGATTATCTCAACACTTTCCCTTCTTGTCCTCTCAAAATAATTTCTGGCTATGTTGGGGTACTTTGTGCCCACCCTTCTGATTGTGAGTTCATCTATTTTTCCCTGCAGGTCGGCCGGTCCCGCCAAAGCCATTTTGCAGGCTGCAAAGCCCAGATCCAGAACTTCGTACAGATTCCTGCCCTCCTCAAGGAGGGTATCCTTCCCCACAATGCCTATGTCTGCCGCACCGTATTCCACATATGTAGGAACGTCAGCCGGCTTGGCCAGAAAGAATTTAATCCTGTTCTTCTCATCCGATAAAATGAGCTTTCTGGTAGATGATTTTAATTCCGAACAATCTATTCCGATGGCTTCGAACAATTCAACCGACATTTCGGTGAGCCTTCCCTTTGAAAGTGCAATTGTTAAATACCTCATATTCCCTCCGCTGACCCGCTTTTTAATGTTTCTGCCTTCACTTCTCACCCATTTAACATGGTTTCAATACTGGTTTCACTGACAGTATCGTTTACCAGATCGTGAACCTTGATCCTGCCGCCGTCATCAATGAAAACAATCCCGCCTATCTGCTTTGCGCGGGCATATTCCAGGCCTTTCTCAATGCTTCCGGTCACCATCATGGTTTCAATGTTCATTTTCTGTTTTCTGAGAGTCTCGGCTATTTCAATGGCACTCTTTCTGTTTGTTTTCTTATAGCAGATCAGTGAATCCACACCCGGTCCGTCTTTTGACATGAGCGTTTTGCCGAGTGCCATCATCAGCATATTGATTCCGATTGAGAAGCCGATTGCCGGGCAGTCCTTTCCAAATGTTGATGTAAGGCTGTCATACCTGCCCCCTGAAAGTATGGGAAAACCCACTCCATAGGTAAAGCCTCTGAATATGATTCCCGTGTCATAATCAGGGCCCTTCAACATGCCCAGATCAATTGACAGGTACTTTGTCAGGCCGTAATCTCCCAGGATATTTATGACTTCTTCTATGTTCTCCAGGGCAGCCCGGCTTCTTTCATTTTTTGTTATCTTTTTAAGTTTTTCTATGAGATCCAGTGAGCCAAACAAGCCTGGAAGCTTTAAAATCAGTTCCTTTAATTCCTTTGATATATTATGACGGTTTACGAGCTCTTCGACACCCACATAATCTTTCCTGTCAATCAGCCTGGATATTCCGGCAATGTCCTTTTCCGAAAAACCGGCCTCTTCGGCCAGTCCCTTAAAAAAATCAACCTGCCCTATATCTATTTGAAAATCCTCCAGCCCTGCTGCTTTCAAAGTATTTATTGCAACAGCAATGATTTCGGCATCGCTTTCGCAGGAGGAATCTCCAAGCAATTCAACTCCCACCTGGGTAAATTCGTTTTGCCGCCCTCCTCCAATCTCGTTGAACCTGAATACATTACCTATATACGAATATTTTATGGGAAGCTGGACATCTTTGTTTTTAGTGGCGGTAATTCTGGCAACCGGAACGGTTATATCAGGCCTCAAAACAAGTATGCGCCCCTTGGGATCTAAAAATTTGACCATTGCCTCCTGAGGAAAGGACTCGATATCTGAAGAAAACACATCATAAAACTCAATTGTAGGAGTCTCTATCTCATAAAAGCCATAGGACCTGAAAGTCTTCCGTATTCGGCTTTCCAATTCTCTTTTGGCATAGCACTCATCAAACAGGATATCCTGATAGCCATCGGGGGTATAAATTTTCCACTTTGACATAATTACCTCTCATTAAATAAAATTTGGTTTATGTGCAATATCGGCATTACATAATCATTTATTGGTTAAAAATAAAATTTTACTTTATCTATCTAAAGTGCTAAATTGATAAATCAATAAATTATATTTATTATATTTTATTTTATCATATCAGTCAATAAGAATTAAATAATTCTGGCTTTTCCACCAATAAAAACACCCTGTAAAGTATACAGGGCCTCTATCCCATATCACCTTACAGGGTACTTTTTTACAGCTTTCTCATCTTATATTAGCCTGTATGTCTTTCATTTATGCATTATCCGCCCCATACCCTCCACTCCAGGATTCCGGTGGAGGTTGATGCTTTTGCTGTCATTTCAACGCGTATCCGGCTGGTTTCAACAGGATCAAAAACAGTGGTGTTATACTGATCGGCAAGTACTCCGGGGGTGCCGGAATTTCTAACATTAACCCAGCCGGTGCCATCCCAGTATTTTATTGTACAGGAAGCCGGCACATCTATACCGCCCCCGTCTGCAATATCGCTGAACCAGTAAATATCACATTTCGATATTGTATACGCCTTATCAAAATCGTATTGTACCCACTGGGTAGTTCCGGGGTTGTCCCAATTGCCGTAAACAAGATGAGTCCTGTCATTTGAGCCGGCAGGATCATAACCGTCATTCAGAGCATTGACACTCTCCCAGCTTGAACAGAAGGAGGCTGAAGGTGTTGCATTTGCAGCAATGTTGGTTTCATTTGTCTCTCCGCTGCTGCCTGCTGCCAGTGATCTGACTTCTGCCTGGCTCAGTGCCCTATTATATATTTTGAAATCATCCACCATTCCGTTCAGATAGCTGTCACCCGACCATTGTGATCTTCCGATGTAGTTCTGGTTTGTATCTCCAAGGCCTGCCGGATTTATATTCATTGCTGCGTTCCTTGCCACTTCCGAGCCGTCAATATACAGGATGCCCGTATTTCCTGACAGAGTCACAGCAATATGCTTCCAGGTACCGGCAGGTAAAGGTAATCCCGATGCGTAATTCAATTGACTTTCACTGCCATTGCCTGCAGTGGTTATTGCGAATCTAAGTCCTGAACCTCCTGCACTTGCGGTCAGGAACATATAATTTGTAGTTCCGGTTCCGAAGTCAAAAATTCTGGCCCAATCGGTAATCGAATTGACTTTAACCCAGGCTGCTGCCGTAAAATCGGTGAGATTGGAGACAACTCCGTTGGGAAGACTCACATACTGATTGTTTCCGTTGAGGTTCAAGGCATTCCCATTCTTTCCGGCAGCAAAACCGGCACCGCCGTTAAGGGTTCCGTTCCTCTGGAAGCCGGAAGAATCATATGCAGTGGAACCCGAGGTTTCATTGAAGGTAAGGTTTGTCACACAGCCGTCTGCAGGTGCTGCCGTCACAGTAACTGTTACCAGGGAAGAGCTTGACAGCGCTCCGTCGCTGGCCGTCAGCTTGAATGTGTAGGTTCCCGGTGCTGAAACCGTAGCTGTGGTCTTCAGGCCGGCCGCATTTGAAAAGCTTGCCGAGCCGGCTCCGCTCTCCAGACTCCAGTTCGTGGTCAACACTCCATTGGGCAGCCCGTCATCGGAAGCCGTACCGTTCAGCGTGACAACCGGCATTACAAAGGTTGCAGCCGGGCCGGCATTTACAACCGGAGCAGTATTTGCCCCCGGTGTTCCAATTGATATTTTTATATCATAGTTTGCAGCTGTTCCGACACTTATACTGGCAATTGCTTTTTTGCCGGCTGAAACTGTCAAGGTTCCGGATTTCACATTGTTTATGAGTATATCATAGGTTCCGGCCAATAAGCCTGTAACGCTCAGTTTTGTGGTATGTGCCGCTGAAGTGTACTGATTTTTCAGATTCAGCTGCACATAATTCTTTGCTTTTGATACCGTGACTGATGTATACTGATCCCTGTCGAGCTCCAGATATAACTTTTCAGTTATAAGGTTCAGCCTCTTCATCAACCCGTCCTTTGGTATTATTGTATAGTTGGAGCCACTCAGTGTTACGTCGCAGCCGTATCCATACAAACCGAACACCGGATCGACCGCAACATCGGAGCTCAGTATCTTTAATGCTCCGAATAAACCGAGATCAGCTTCGCCGGCCATATCTCTCCAGCCGTTGACCAGGGTTCCGTTACCAACTCCCTGACCTCCTAGATTTCCTTTTTCAGCCTGATAGGTCCAGGAAACAGCTCCGAGATTTAAAGGATCGGAACTTATCTGTCCCGAGTTGATACACGACAGGTTGGCCAGTTTTGCTGCAAATGCCATTCTGGCATCCATTTCGGGAGTTGTTGAATTATACCTCATCCAATCATCCATACAGTATCCTGCAAGGGATGTCGTATATTGGAAGTTCCACCAGTTCTCTCCGCAATTTGTGACGGGATCGGCGTAATAGTACCAGACAGGCTGATTACCCCGGCAGGCTCTGGTCTTAAGATTGATTTTATTCATCATATTGGTGTTGTTATTGGTCTTGGCCAGAGTATATACTGCTTCTTCTCCCGTATTGTCATAGCTGTATTCCGATCCATACGGGTAGGTGGTGTTCCTGAAATTATTATATTTGGTGGTCATATACCCGGACAAAGTGTTTGCCTCTGAGGTATAGCCCTCATCCCTCAGAGCCTGAATGATTTCAGGAGTGGTCAATTCCCCCATCAATCCGGTATTCCAGTTATAGGAGACACCTGAGCCGTATAAAGCCTTGAATATGTTATAACACCTTAAGAGGTAGGTATTTCTTGAATTATTGTAAGTAATGAGCTCCGGATACTGCTTTGCAATCTTGTACATGCTGAAGTAGGTGTTGTAAATATGGGGGTATGCATAACCTCTGTATGTCGGAGTTGTATTTTCCCCGTACATCAGAAAGTCATGTATGAGATAGTCCGAATGATGGCCGTTCATCAGGTTTGTCCATATGGCTGTTTCAAGATAGTCATCTACAGCATCAACTTCTGATGCGACAGGATTCAAAACATTCTTCTCAGCCAGAAACTGTCCGTGGGTCAACCCCCAATCGTCTCCCCAGCCCCAATAACCTGCAAAATTATTTCTCTTTGCTTTTGTGTTCAGCATCCAGTCGTCAAATACCTTGTTCCTTATGTCACTGGTATTCCACTGTGTGTTCTGGACCATGTGGGTGGCGTGCCTCTGCAGGGCAGTGTCCACAGGCTCTATGGCATAGAACTGGAGTACCGTCTTCTCACCATTCCCGTAATTCACGGTTATGTTGTTGGGACCCAGCTGGCTGAGTGTCAACGAATAGATTCTGTGATTGGTTCCCACTGTGTTGAGGTAGGTCATGGCCGCACCCGCCGGAAGATTTATGGAATTTATGGTTTTAGAGGTATGCAGGTCGACCTTCGCCGTCATATTTGTGGCAAATATCATACCCGGAACCACATTGACATCTATAAGGCCTTCGGTATAGAGCCTTTCCTTCATTGCGGCCTCGTCACTTACCTTGAAGAATTTGAAGCTATAGGTTTTGCTTTGATTTGGAGAAAGTACGAGACTGGTATTGGGAAGATATCCGCGGTTTGTACTTTTTATGACATTCGAGTGAATATAAAATACATTGAGTCCGTTTTGCCAGCCTGACTGGTCCTGACACCAGGCAGCCTCTTCGGAGGAACGCTCTTGCGTTCTCCAGTGATCCTGATATTCAAAGCCGGCTCCCGTTGAGGCATCGGGAACCATCAGCAAAAATGGACCCAATCCGCTTGGTCTGGTCGCATAGACATATGATGAATTATTCCCCGTAAAAGAATGGTCAACTGCTCTTGTTTCATATATTGCGTCTCCGCCGGTCCAGAATTCATTAAAGGGGAGCGGAAGTCCGAAATCACCTATTTCAAGCGTTTGCGAGCTTGTATTTGTAACGTTTATGGACCACAGGAGATAATCATTCACCAGTGAATAGGTCTCAACAACCTTGAAATTCTTTATGCCGCTGGCATTTCCGGAATTCTGATAGGTTACCGTTACGGTGTTTCCGCTTTGACTCTGAGACCTGACATCGGCCGACTTGTTGGTGGTTGCCGTTGTCCAGGCGCCGCTACCCAGCCTGTATTTAAACATAAGTTCACCGAACCACTGGTGTCCGGCTGTGTTCTGTTTCGGTGCATTAACTGTATTCATAACATAATTTGTTGGAAATGTGTCGCCTGTCAGTTTTAATGAAGATATCTCACCGTAGGAACCTGTTTCAACCTGAAAATAATTGTTGGATAGGCTGTATGCATATGATTCTGCCGGAAATACAAAGAGTGACAATAACAGGATAAAACCTGCCACCCCCAAAAACAGAAGTGCTTTTGATGCTTTGGTATTACTGCCCATTTCTAATTCGCTCCTTTCAACTCTAATATAAAGCATTTTTCAGGTATCGATTTGCGAAATTTAGAATATATGTACTTGCTTCACCTCCAATCGCCGTTTCATGTGTAAATTATTGCATAGGTTTGTCCTATTGCCTGCTTTCCTTAATCATATCATGCCATTTATTACATATTATTCCAATTTTTTAATGGTTTACTTAAAAAAATTAAACTGCCGGTATAAATACCGACAGTTATAAATATAAATTACTATTCTTCAAGTTTTTCTTCCACTTCTTTTTCTTTCTTTTCATTTATTTTTTCCACAATGCCCGGAACCAAATCCAACAGCTTATCCAGTCCTCCTGATTTCTTTATGGGAAGCAATTCAACCCTGTCTCCCTGGAGTACCAGAACTGCTGTGGGGGCTATCTTCGCTCCTGTTCCGCCGCCTCCGCCGATACCTCCGTTACCTCTTTCATCGGTGCCGTTTCCTCCTCCGGTTCCCAGACCAAAGGTCAGGTTGATAAACGGTACGATTGTAGTTTCGCCTATTTTAATGGGCTCGCCTACTACGGTTTTAGTCTTTAAAAAATTCTCCAGCTTGTCAAAAATAGTTCCTATGTTCTCTTTAAAATCAAAGTCTGCCATGTTTTCAATCTCCTTTTTATTTTAATATTTAAATTTTTAAGCCAGATGCTTCTTACCGGCCGGGCCAGTACAAATTCCATCACAACCAGTAATAGATAGAATAACTGTATGCTGCCTCCGGTGCTCAGGCTTCCTTTTATTTCTTCATCCTCAAAATCAGGCTGCAGATGAATATCATATTTATCTAAAATTGCACTCCATATCCCCTGTATGCCGCACAGCAGACCTGTGTACATGGGGTCTTCAAATCCGGCTCTGGCCTTAAGCACGAATCTTCTCGGTTTGCAATGATTTAGTAATTTAAGAATACATTGAAATCCTTTTTCCATTACCTCATAATTTAAATAGCTGTAAGGATTTTTATTTTTGGACTTTTTCCCGTTCTCTTGCTCCTTATCCTTATTTTCATCTGTATCTTTTTTACCTGGGCCTTTTTCAATGCTTTTATGAATTCCCAGGATTCTGATATTTGAGGAAAGCTTCCCGGAGTTGTAATAAATATTGAATCTAATGCCTCCGAAAAGCCAGGCAACCGATACCTTGAACCACTCCTTTTCCATTTTTTCACCGGTAAAATAATATTGGAACGGGATTAATAAAATCACCAGAAGTACCGCCAGCAATATTGACAATACATATATAAATAAATACCCCAAAACGGTTAGTACCAGCATATTACCTCCTCTTAACAGCTGAATTCACCTGGCTGTCAGCATTCTTTCAACTCCCTTTTTTACTCCCTTTCCTACCCCTTTTGCAAGACTCCTGGAAGCCTTTTTTATGACCTCCGGAGTTCTCCTGGCCCCGGGAAGATAGTCCAGAAACCTCGTTGATCCTTTTAAATTGCCAACTTGCAAATCAACCAGCTTTCTGGCAGTGCTTTTTTCTTCTTTCCCCAAAACCCTGTCAATCAGGGTTCCAGCCATTTCATCCAATTCCTGCGGATATTCCACCCTGTAATTGCTCTTGTTCCCAAGCTCCCAAAACATAAGCTTGAGTTCGGATAATTCTCTTCTGCAGTCCTTGCAGGTATTTAAATGAGCTTCTACAAAAAGCTTTTCAATGGGATCGATGGTTCCTTCCAGATAATCCTGGAGCAAAGCTCCATCCATTTTTCCGCACTTTATGGAGATGTTATTTTCACTGTTAAGATTCAGGATTGATTTTTCCTTCATGCCAGCCTCCTGCTTTAAGTTTCTGCCTGATATATTTATGTTATGCACCTGCTAAACCTCCCAAATGCCCTGTTTCATCAAATTATCCTTGATTGCTGCTCTTCCGTTATGTATCAGCGTTTTTACAGTGCCCGGAGGAACCTTCATTGTCCCGGCTATTTCCTCATACTTCATCTGCTTCATATGCCTTAGCAGCACGGCAATTCTTTGTTTCTCCGGGAGTTTGCTTATAGCCTCCTCCAGCGCCTTCTTTGTGTCCCTGCAAAATATGGAGGCTTCGGTGTACTCATTTGAGCTGATAATATTCTGAAGCTCGTCTCCGCCTTCGGTGGTTTCATTTAAAGAAATACTTTCCTTACGGCTTCTTAAAAAATTCAGGCACTTGTTCACAGTTATTTTCTTTATCCAGGGAAGGATCGAATATTGTTCCTTAAAGCTCCCAAAGGCTTTAAATACCGACATAAATACTTCCTGCGTTATATCCAGAGCATCTTCCCTGTTTCCTGAATAGTGATAGGCAATTGAATAGACATACTTTTTGTATCTTTCATATACAAGTTCCAGACCTCTTCGGTTATTCTTTTCATATTCCCTAAATATACTTAAATCCGAAACCTCCAATTACCTTATCCCACCTTTTTCTTGTGCCTTGTACATATATACACGCAAAAACAAAAAAAGTTTTAGAAAATCTAAAACTTTTTTAAAAAAATCAACTTGTATATTAATAAAATTTATTAATTTCAAACTATACTATTTTAAACGTGATATTATGAGCACCTTCCAGAGGAACGAGCTTTGAGCCCATGGAATTGGCTTCAAAGGCTGCACCTTTTAAATCACAGATATGATTTATATTTCTCATTATTATGCTGTAATTCTTTAAACCGCTGACAGCCACCGATACCTGATCTCCATTCCTGAGAACCTGAACAGTCCCCTTTGGTTTTCCCTTAACTGAATAAATGGTTGCAGAAGCAGGTTCATTTTCCCTCGGTTCAAAAACATGAAGAACCGTCCCGTCCAGATAATCATAATCGGGGACATTTTCATTATTTCCTGCGGCAATTATTGAATTGGGTCTTGCCATAAGGGGCAGACTCATAAAATCATGCTTTTCATACTGCCATGTACCGCCTGTCACCTGTTGGTTTGTTATAAAATTGGTCCAGCTTCCGCCGGGAAGGTAATAATCCACCCTGCCTTCCGGATTGAAAACAGGAGCGACCAGCAGGGAATCCCCCAGCATATACTGGGTGTCCAGATAGTCGCAGGCCCTGTCCCTGTCAAACTCAAGAATCATGGGACGCATTGCAGGTATGCCGGTCTCTGCGGTATTGCAGGCTGTGCTGAACAAATAGGGCATAATCGAGCATTTAAGCTTGCTGAAATATCTCACTACATCAACCGCTTCTCCATCAAACAACCAGGGCACCCTGTATGAGCTGCTGCCGTGAAGTCTGCTGTGAGTTGACAATAAACCGAAGGCCGACCACCTTTTATACAGATCAGGGGATGCAGTATTTTCAAAACCGCTGATATCATGGCTCCAGAAACCGAAACCCGACATGCACAGTGACAGTCCCCCTCTGAGGCTTTCACCCATGGACTCATACCTGGATACACAGTCACCGCCCCAATGTACGGGGAATTTCTGTGATCCGGCTGTTGCACTTCTGCCAAATAATACTGCCTCCTCCTTTCCCAATCTTTTGACAAGTACCTCGTACACTGCCCTGTTATATAAGTAAGTGTAGAAATTGTGCATTTTCACAGGGTCAGCACCATTATGATATACCACATCGGTTGGTATCCTCTCTCCGAAATCGGTTTTGAAGCAGTCAACCCCCATATCAATGAGCGCTTCCAGTTTATCCCCATACCATTTACATGCGGCCGGGTTTGTAAAGTCAACAATCCCCATGCCGGGCTGCCATAAATCCCACTGCCAGGCCTCTCCGTCCTCCAGCTTCAGCAGATAACCGTTTTCCACAGCTTCTTCAAACAGCCGGGATTTCTGTGATATATACGGATTTATCCACACACATATTTTTAAGCCTTTTTCCTTTAACCTTTTCAGCATATTCCTTGGATCAGGAAATACCTCCCTGTCCCATTCAAAATTGCACCATTCGTATTCCTTCATCCAGAAACAGTCAAAATGGAACACTCTTAAGGGGATATCCCTCTGGGCCATGCCGTCCACAAAGGCTGAAACCGTATCCTCATCATAATTTGTTGTAAAGGATGTCGTCAGCCACAGGCCGAAGGACCATGCAGGCGGTAACGCCGGTCTGCCTGTCATTGCGGTATAGTTATGTATGACCTCCTTCAGGTCACTTCCCCCTATTACGAAATAATCCAGCTTTTCGCCGGGAACACTGAACTGCGTTCTTGATACAGCTTCCGATGCCACTTCAAAAGACACTTTTTCCGGATGGTTTACAAATACACCGTAACCTCTGTTGGTGATATAGAAGGGGATATTCTTATAGGACTGTTCCGATGAAGTTCCTCCGTCCTCATTCCATATGTCGATGCTCTGTCCGTTTTTGACAAAAGCCGAGAATCTCTCTCCAAGGCCGTAGACACATTCACCAATGGACAGATCCAGCTGTTCGCGCATATAAGCACCGCTGTTTTCAGTTGTGATATAGCCCATCTGACCTGTGCCGCTCCTGGTCAGGAGTCTGTCCTCATAATAAAAGCTTATGGAAAAATCCTTTTTATTCACCCGTACCGAAGTTTTTCCGCTTTTTAAAACCAACTGGCCTTCTTCATCCAAAATCTCCGGCACAAAACCTTTACTGTAATTGAGCTCAAACTCAGGCTGCTTTATTATTTTCTTTATAAAATGCCTGGAAACGACCCTGATTATGTCACTGCTGGGCGAACTTATTTCAATGGTCAGCATGGGGCCCTGCAAGGTCTGTCCGCGGTTTGAAATCCTTGTCACCGGAGCATACAGTATTATTGATTTTTCATTTGTAACGAAATCCCTTACTTCTGCCGGTGAATAAATGCTTACCCCTTTCTTCTTAAGCCAAAATCCGTCTGTAAACTTCATTAATATCCCTCCGCCCTATTAATTTAACACATTGTGTTAATTAATTTAAATTTTGCTTTACCTGTGTATTTTTTTATATTAACTGGTGACTTCCGTACTAACTTCATAAAATAAGAGCGCACCCAAAACAAAAATTTCAACTAGCACAACAGGTAAATTTAAATATAGTTTATCTCGTTGAGCCGGTTAACTTGTCGCTCAACTTTCCAGCGGCACAGTTTATGCTGATTATGCAGGTAGCGAGTACAACTTCAAGCTATGGATTAGCACGGTAAAAGTTAATTCATAATAAATTTATTCTATCATGCGAGATAATTTTCTTTCCCTCATTCGTAAACACGATTTTACAAGGGTTATTATATCAGGAGCGGCAGCAGCTCCACCGCTCCTTTTTTAAGACATAATCATGAACACCGGCTGCCTTCCGGCTTGCACCTTGGGCTATATCCTTTTTAGATTTGCCATTGAGGCCATCAGCCTTTTCATGCCGGCTCCTTCAAATTGGATTTCCAGCATCTGATCTCCCCTGTCATCTGTCACCTTGGTTATTGTGCCTTTTCCGAACTTCTTATGCTCCACTTCTTCCCCGACACTGTAGTCGGCAGTACCCGCTGCTGTGAAGTCCGGCACCGGAGCTCTCCCAGCTCCGGCACTATTCCCCGGCATGCCGCTTGCCGGAGGAGTATTCCTGCCGGCGGGGGCACCGCCTGAAGCCCCATTTCCGCCGAATCCCCTCGATATGAGGTTTGAGTTGAGCAAATCCTTCAGAGAACCTGTTCCGGCTGTCACAGACTTAACTGTGGAATCTTTGGAGCTTCCGCGGGTTTGAGCAGAACTCCAACTTTGATTTGAACTCCAGGTTTGAGCTTTACTCCAACCTACGGTTTCCTGTGGCTTCTGCGCGGAACTTTTGGAAGGACCGAAAGGAAACTCTATCAACTCCTCTGGAATTTCCGATAAAAACCTGGATGGTTTGTTATAGCTGGAGTTTCCAAATAGAGTCCTGAAACGGGCGTTGGATAAATAAAGTTTTTCTCTGGCACGCGTTATGCCCACATAACAAAGCCTTCTCTCCTCTTCCAGCTGTTCCGGGCCTTCTGTTATAGCTCTGTAGCCGGGGAAAACGCCCTCCTCCATACCCGGAATGAAGACAACAGGGAATTCCAGTCCCTTGGCGCTGTGCATTGTCATCAATACGACGTAATCCTGTTCCTCTTCAAGGTTGTCCAGGTCCGATACAAGTGAGATATGCGCCAGGAATTCTTCCAGGCTGTTGTCTTCGCTCTGCTTTTCAAACTCCATTGCAACAGATTTCAATTCCTTTATATTTTCAATTCTGGACTGGGCTTCAACAGTATTTTCTATCTCATATTCCCTGAGAATGCCGGTGTCGTCCACAACCATTTCAAGCAAGTCGGCAATCCCCATGTTTTCCTTCATGGTTCTGAGTTTCATTATCATGGCGGAGAAACTGTTGAGTTTATTTGCCGCTCTTTTCAGGGCCGGCCATTCATCGGCATTTGATACTATTGAAAATATGGAGACTCCGCTCTCAAGTGCAAGATCTTCTGCAAGATCAACAGTTGCATCACCGATGCCCCGCTTCGGAACATTTATGACCCTTTTCAAACTGACATTATCAGTTGGGTTTTGAATCAATCTAAGGTATGCGATTATGTCCTTGATTTCTTTTCTGTCATAGAACTTCTGACCTCCTACGATTTTATAGGGAAGCCCCTCACGCATAAACATTTCTTCCAGTACACGGGACTGGGCATTTATCCTGTATAATACCGCAAAGTCCTTGAACTTCCGGTCATCCTCACTTATAAGCCTCTGAATTTCCCTGGCAGTATAAAGAGCCTCCTCATGTTCATTGTCGTTTTCACACATGACTATTTTGCTGCCGCCCTTGTTGTCGGTCCAGAGACTTTTGCTCTTTCTGCCGGTGTTATTCCTGATAACATGGTTTGCAGCATCCAATATATGCTGTGTCGACCTGTAATTCTGCTCAAGCTTTACTGTCCTGCAACCCTTAAAGTCCTTTTCAAAATCCAGGATGTTCCTGATATTTGCGCCTCTCCAGCCATAGATGGACTGGTCGTCGTCGCCAACGACGCAAAGGTTTCCATGGGCCTCGGACAAATTCCTCACCAGAGTATACTGTGCCGTATTTGTATCCTGGTACTCATCCACCAGGATATACCTGAATTTTCTCTGGTAGTAGTTCAGAACCTCGGGATTCTGTTGGAACAACCTGATAGTGTTCATTATGATATCATCAAAATCCAGTGCATTGTTGTTTTTCAGTTTTTTCTGGTACAGGCTGTACATCTTCGAAATTTTACCCATGCGGAAATCCGAAGCATACAGCTTTTCAAAATGCGCGGCATCAATAAGCTCATCCTTCTGCTTGCCTATTGCTTCAAGCACCGATTTTGGAGGGAAATTCTTTTCATTTATATTCAGCTCTTTGATGCATTCTTTTATCACTACCTGCTGATCCTGCGTATCATAAATAACAAAGCTTTTGTCATAGCCCAGCTTGTCTATATCTCTTCTCAATATTCTTATGCATATGGAGTGGAAGGTCCCTACCCACATGTCGTTGCTCAGGTCTCCGATGAGATTGTCTATTCTCTCTCTCATCTCCCTTGCAGCCTTGTTTGTAAAGGTAATTGCCAGTATATTCGAAGGGAAAACCCCTTGTTCCCTGATAAGGTATGCTATTCTGTTTGTCAGTACCCTGGTTTTACCCGAACCAGCGCCCGCCAGGATCAAAAGCGGTCCTTCGTTGTGAAGCACAGCATCCTTTTGTTCCTTATTCAACCCGTTCAATAAATCCATTTTTTCCTCCGTAATTTAAACCAAAGTTAAAAGGCGTGCCGCAAAGCCAACACAATTTAAATATATGTGAAACCTTTAACACCCCTTTTTAATTATATTTCATATGCCGTTTTATATCAAGGCAGCCGGTTTTTACCGGCTAAATTCCCGTTTAACCGCTTCCAGGGTATCTTCAAGAGTATCTTCAATGGAATTGTTTGAACAGTCCAGCTTGATGCCGGCGTATTTCTCATAAAGAGGAACCCTCTCCCTGTATATGTCTTCAAGAGTTTGCCCCTTGCTCAGAACCACTCCCCTGGTCTTTAAATTTCTCAGCCTGGTATATACCGTCTCCATGGCAATATGGAGGTATATTACGAGACCGTTCCGCTTTAGATGCTCCATTGCCCTTCCGCTGTATACGACACTTCCGCCGGTGGCTATGACCGTATTGCTGCAGTCCATGGACAGGATGGCCTCCTCCTCCATTTCCAGGAATGACTCGGTGCCTTCGGTGTCCAGTATTTCCTGGAGAAGCTTGCCCTGCCGGGTTTGTATCAATACATCGGTATCTATGAAATTCATTCCGAGATTTTTTGCTATGATTACGCCAACCGTGCTTTTTCCCGCACTTGGCATCCCGATCAATACGATATTTCTCACTTGTAAATCCTTTCTGTACATATTACTTATTCCTGAAGAAATCCGATCTGATGGCCATATCTGCATATTCAAGACCTTTTAACACCTCGGCCTTCTTTGTCTCCCCTATACTACCTCGGAATTCTCCGTTGGAAAGGAGAACATAATCCTCCCTGGTATTTAGAAGGTTTCTTCCAAACACTGTTGATTCATACTCGCTTTCGTCAATTCCAAACAGGTACAGCAATGTGGGCATAAGATCTATCTGACCGCCGTTGGTATGGATTGTCCGGGCTTTCTGGCCTTTGCTGTAAATGATCAGGGGAATTCTCTTGTCATTGTCCAGCCACCAGGCCTGAGAAGGCTTTATACTCTGAATTTCATCATCGAAATATTTATGGACCGAGTCATGATCCCCGTATATTACCAGTACGGTGTTATCCAGCACCCCTGATTTATCAAGTTCATCAATGAAGGTCCCAATACAGCCGTCGGTATAGTTTATACTTTGGAAATAACCGCCCAGTTTGGTTTCTCCCAGTGTTTGATCCAATTTTAACTTCCGGTGCCAGACAGGCATTTCAAAGGGTGAATGGCTGGATAGGGTAACCATGAAGTTATAAAACGGTGTTTTCTGACTGATTACGGTATCCTTGACCTGCCTGAGAAAGGATCCGTCACTCAGTCCAAGGAAGATAATCTCATCCATTTTAAAGCTCCTGGCGTCGATGCACTCCTGAAAACCCATATTGCCCAGGGCTTTCATCCAATTCCAGTATTCGCCGTTGTCAGGATGGATGGCCTTTGTATTATAGCCGTGCCTTCCCATTATGGCAGGCAGTGAATTGTAGCTGGTATATGGAAATCTGAAGAAGGTGCTTCCCTTTCTGACCGGAAATACCGATGTATTTGTCATTAAATCGGCATCCGAGCTGGTTCCCTCATTCACCTGTGCATAATAGTTGTCAAAGTAAATGCTGTTGGGCAGCAGTTTATTGAGTGAAGGAGTTATTTCCTGCCCGTCCACCGACTGTCCCACAACGAAGTTTTCCAGGGATTCCACCTGCAGAACCAGCAGGTTCTTTCCTTTATAAATGCCCTTGTAAGCGTTGGGCGGGAGTTTTTCGTTTTTTTGATTTATCCATGCCTGGATTTCATTCCTGTTTTTTATTGACAGCCTGTACGGCTTAAAATCCGAGAAAAAAACATAGCAGTCATAAACATGATATCCCATTGGTGATGTATTGCAGATTGTCTGAGCAGGATTCCAATGGGTATAAAAAATGTAGTTATTTTTGTTATGGCCGTATACATCAATAATTATATGGCTTGCAGCAAGATATCCGGCAGATAGTATAATAACTGCGAAGAATGCAGTTAATCTGGCTTTAAGACTGGTAAACAGCGGTGAGTCATAGTACACCAAATTTCTTGATATGATCAGCAAAACAGCAATAATCGGAATATCAAAAAAGAAAGCTATGTCACAGGGTCTGAACATGGCAAAGATGCTGTCCCAGAGATTATTAAGATTCCCGGTCTGCCTTAGCAGCTGGGTTGAGAGAAAATTGCCGCTGGCCCTTAAATATACCGCATCAAAGGCAAACAGAAAGGACACAAAAAGATTGAGTATCAGCAAGAGCCAAAGTCTTCCCCTGTTCTTTGCCAGGAAGCTGAAGGCCGTAACTATCAGTAAAAATGCTGCGCATACCGGCATATACGTAATATTCTTAATTCCACGGGACATGTCGATCAGAGACTGGTTATGGCTGTAAACAAAACCCATAAGAATGATGGATTTGATAAGCAGCATACCGAATGTCAAAAACAATAACCACTCCTGGGCAAGGTATCCAAGGAATCCATCCCCCCGTTTAGTGCCTCTTCTATGAGCTACGGTAATACCATAAGAAGTTTTAGCCATCATATTTTATTTTCTCCCATAGAAATACAAAATAAAATCAAATTCGTAGTAATTATATTACTTTAGGAGACAAAAAGTCAATTCATGAATTATCTCACTATTCCCTCAGCATTGCAGCTCCCACTATGCCTGCGTCATTTCCCATTTCGGCCGCCTTCAGCCCGGCAATTTTAATATTATGAGCAGGTGCAAAGGTATTTTCCTTCAGATATTTTCTCAGGGGTTCCAGCAGAAATTCCCCTTCCTTGCAGACTCCGCCTCCTATAACAATAATCTCGGGCTGGAAACTGTTGACTATATTGGCCAAACCCTCTCCTATATAACGGATATAGGTGTCAACCACCGCAACTGCTGTTTTATCACCCTGTTTTGCGGCATCAAAAGCCGTTTTGGCATCTATTTTATCAAGGTCACCGTCAACAAGTCTGTTTATAAGCGAATCAGGGTGCTTTTCTGCCGCCTCTCTGGTCTGGCGTATACATGCGGTAGCTGAGGCATAGCTTTCCCAGCAGCCCTTTCTGCCGCAGTTGCACGGTTCTCCATCCATTTTAAGCACCATGTGCCCCAGTTCGGCAGCAGCGTTGTTGAAGCCGCTGAAGATCTTTCCGTCTATGATTATTCCGCTTCCGATGCCTGTACCGATGGTTACTGTTACAGAAGTCTTATATCCCTTTGCCGCCCCGGCCACACTCTCTGCGTACGCGGCAATATTGGCGTCATTGTTGACGTATACAGGCAGGGCTATATATTTTCCAAGTTCCTCTCTCAAAGATACATCCCTGAGCTTTATGTTACTGGCATATACTATTTTTCCCTCTTTGCAGTCGGGAACTCCGGGGCTGCCCACACCGATACTTTTAAAATCGGTGACTTCAAGTCCCTGTCCCTTTATCAGCTCCAGTATCAGGGCAGCCATATCCTTGATTATCTCCTGATATTCCCTGCCTCTTCCGGTCGGGACCGAGCCTTTGGAAAATATCTTTCCATTCTCGTCTACCAGGCCTGCCGCAATATTTGTACCGCCCAAATCCACTCCAATATAGTACATTTTAAACCTCCTGGAAAGGTCAATTGTATCGACCTGTAAATTCATTAAATATTACTATTATATATTTTTAAGGGCTCCGCTGTATTTATACTATTCTATTATAAATTTATATTTTTCCGGCATATTCAATGGTTATTGATGTAATAATGTAATGCCTCAAAGGCTTCCGACTCATCGGCCCGGCTTTGTATTATTTATTAAAAGCCCCTTTTTCCCGTAATTATCTACAGAAAAAAGGAGCTTTTTCATTTAAGGTAAGGAATAATCCTGACAATTCTTAAAATTCAGGTTCAATCAACCCGTAATTGCCGTCTTTACGCTTATACACAACATTTACCTGTTTTGTGTCGGCATTGAAGAACATAAAGAACTCATGGCCCAGCAGGTTCATCTGGAGTACCGCCTCTTCAACATCCATGGGTTTGACGGCAAATCTCTTTGATCTCACAATTTTAAATTCCTTTTCTTCAGGAACATCTTCTGCAAATTTTGCATTTTCAAATGAAAAATACTGTTCATGGAGTCTTCTTTCAAGTCTGGTTCTATTTTTTCTGATTTGTCTTTCAAGAAGATCCACTGTTTTATCTATTGAATTATACATATCGTCGTTTGACTCTTCGGCTCTCAATACAATCCCGTTGAACGGTATTGTGACCTCCACTATCTGCCTTGCCTTTTGAACACTCAAAGTAACATGCGCTTCTGTTTCCTTGGTAAAAAATTTATCAAGCTTGTTAATTTTCTTGGTTACTCTCTCCCTTAGACCTTCGGTAACCTCGATATTTTTTCCTGTAATAATTATTTTCATAAATAACAGCCCCTCTCTGAGTTTTTTGTGCAATTAAATCTTTGAGTTTTTTTACAGTGGTACTTGTTATGAAATAGTACTTCTACACCACCCGGACAAAATCCTTCAAAATATTGCAATCATTTTAGTGTTATTTTAATGTTAAATTTTCAATAACTCTAAATATTGAATTCACAATAATTGCATGAGTTATACACATATCTTCAACAAAACACCTGTTTTGTGTATAGTTTTCTGTGGATAATGTGAATAACCCTGTTTATAACTGCTCCTTTAAGGAATTTGGCCTGTGGATATACTATATTGATAATTAATACCCCATTTTTGATATTGTTACCAAAATTTTGCCTGTTTATTTCAGTTACTTATTATTGTTCATAATGAATTATATGTGTTTTCAAATTTCTACAGAACTCAGAGTAATATGTTAAATCCCAAATTCAATTTCTATAAACGCAGAAGGCATATGAAAATTATCCTGCCCTGTGGGAGAAAGGGCGGAATACCGTATTGGGCCGTTGACTTCCCTGTCTATCCTGTACAGGTTGAAAAGCCATGTATCATATGGATTTGGCGGGATACTCCCGGCTGTTGCAAATTCAGTAAAGGGGATTGCCATTTCTACAAAAAAAGTCTTGTTTATCTCATCAATTATCACAGCCGATTGTATTACCTGTTCTGTTCTTGCGAATGCCACAATTCTTCGGCCGGGATTATTGTGTATGCTGTAATGTAAAACTGCATTGAGCGGATTGATCTCAATTTCAATATATGTTTTTTTGTCCCTGTCATCGTCTATAAATATTTCTACTACGTCTTCATTATAAAGCTTGTCATTGAATTCCGTTAAAGTGGCATTTATGGTTTCATACTGGCACCGGAAGCCTGCATAAAGAAATCTGTCATTCCACATAAGCCTGACAAAGGTATCTCTCGGCGGAGCTTTGCCGGTGGAATTATCTCTGAGGCTTACCTCAACAGCATTGCCCCATACCGGCTTGTGAAGCCTTCCGTCAATCTCTAGATATTCATTGGTCCTTTTGCATATATATTTCAATTTTTTCTCCTTTAACCGAGCAGAAGCCGTCCCGGATAAACCTCATATCCGGACCAGCCCTTTTCAGTAATTAATATTTATAACTCTTATTTTAAATTAAATATTAATACCCTCTATTGACATTGTATAACACGCCTCACGCCGGCTATTTTGCCGCTTTTCTTTGTCGTCGTCCTTGCCTTGCGTCACAGCAAGGCTGCGTCCATCCTCCTCGAAAATTGCCAAAATATCTCAGCGGGAGGTCGGTGATTTTTGAGTGAGATAATTGGGCTTGCGGCAAGGCAAAGGCGTGCAGTAAGGCTTTGTGCCTTGCAAGCGGCTTCAACGCAGCCGCAGGGCAAATTAACCACTCAAAAACGTATTGTACATTGCTAATAGAGGGTAAAAAAGAAGAATTTTTTATTTATCATCGAGAATTTGCTGAACTGCTTCATCCATCTTCTTCAAACCTTCATCAACTGAAACCTTGTTTTTCATAATATATTCGGATATTTCACCGATTTTGGTATTGGCATCTCCCGCTCTTACTGTCTGCCACAGAGGACAAGGATTTTGAAGCGCATCCAGATAAACCTGCTTTGTATTCTTTGGTCCGAATTTTGCAGTCAGGAACAATTCCTTATTGATGGAATCTATAGGAGACAGGCCCGCACCACTTGAAACTACCGACTTGTAATTCTCTTCACTGGCTATGAACTTTGTAAATTCCCAGGCTGCAGGAATATTCTTTGACGAAGGTGATATACATATGCCCTTGGATTGAACAGGGTTGAAGTTTTTGCCTGTGGTGCCCTTCGGCATCTGCATTACGTCATAGTTTATGTTGATTCCCTTTGATTCGTCGGCATATCCGTAAAGCAGGTAGGATGCCAGAGGATATATGGCACATTTGCCCTGGGCAAATATATCAGTCCATGCAGGAACGGTATCGAAATCCGGAGCTACGTGGTATTTCCATATCGCATCATACAAATACTGGAATGTCCTTTTGGAGGAATCACCCAATAAATTGGATTTTGATCCGTCAAGGGATACAAGTCCTTCACCGTATGAATTGGCAATGGGATCTACAAAGCCGTCTATCCAGGTGGAATAGTTAGCCAATCCCCACTGCACGATATTTTTTGAATCAAAAGCCGGATCTTCGGCATTCTTTCCGTTTTTGTCCAATGTCAGTTTCTTTGCCATTGCCATTATATCATCCCAGGTAGCATCTGCCGCCGGTGCCGATAAACCTGCTTTTTCAAACATATCGGTGTTGTAGGCCAGTATTATTGTGTTAATATCCTGTGGAAGTCCGTAAACCTTGCCATTATAGGATGAAAGGTCAAGAGCCGACTTATAGTATTTGTTCAAGTCAAAATTATCTTTACCGGCCAATTCACCCACATCCACCAGATATCCTTTATTGGCATAGTCGGCAAGATACAGGGTTGTTGACATTGCGAACACATCAGGTGCACTTCCTGCCGCACTCTGGGTGGCAAGCTTTGTCCAATAGTTTCCCCAATCTGCAAAATCCAGGTTAACCTTTATACCAGGGTTCTTTGCGGTAAAGCTGTCTATTTGAGTTTGAATTGCCTTTGCCTGATCGGCATTTCCCCAGAAATTATACTTGATTTCACCTGTAACCGGTGCTTTTGCAGAATCACCGCCTGAAGTTGTTGAAGCCGCATTTGTCCCTGCCGCAGCGGAGGTTCCGGAATCTGAAGTCTGGCTGCTGCCGCAGGCTGCAAACAGAACAGTTAACATTGTCAAACAAAGTACCAATGATATAATTTTAAATCTTTTAAGATTTTTCATTTAAAAATCCCCCTTAATTATAAACTCTTCGACATTTAACAATCTTTCTTTCCCTGCTTAAATGCATTGTTGAAAGTTACCCTTTTTTATATTTTCCATGTCAATCGTTCCAGCACCACCGCCTTTTCCAGGTAAACTATTGCACTGCCGCCCTCCCCCCGTTCCTGATTTAAAGTTACTATCCTTTTACAGCCCCTAATGTTAACCCGCTTACAAAATACTTCTGTGCAGCGAAGAAAATTATTAAACTCGGCAATGTTACTACCGTGATTACACATGCAATCAGGTGTGTATCCGTCAGATTCATTCTCATTTGACTCTGCATTATGCTTACACCGACTGAAATTGTATACTTCTTTATATCGCTTAAGAAGATCAAAGGAGTGAAAAAATCTCCCCATGCTGCAATAAAACACATAACACCCACTGCAATAACCGATGGTTTGGCCAGAGGAACAATGATCCTGAAAAGGATGCCTACAGGTGAAGCTCCGTCAATAGTTGCCGCTTCGTCAAGCTCTTTGGGAATTCCCATGATAAACTGCCTCAACAGGAATATGTATACGGCAAATCCAAAGAAGGGCGGTACGATTATAGGCAGGAAAGTGTTATACCAGTTAAAAACCTTATATACCATAAACAGTGGGACCAGCGTACTGTGAACCGGAATAAGCATGGTTGAGAGTATCAGCATGAACCAGATGTTTTTTCCTCTTCCGTTAAACCTGGCAAAACCGTATGCAATGAGCAGGCCCGAAAGAACATTGCCTATAACTACCATCATTGTGGTAAATACAGTGTTTTTAAGCCATAGAAAAACCGGCCATATATCAGCATTTTTTACAAAGGCGTAATAATAGTTTTTCCATTGTGGTACTTTAGGGAAAAACTTTTGTGGGTACTCAGTGGTCTCCAAAAAAGTTTTTAAAGATGTTGATACTATCTGCCAAAAGGGTAAAATGAATAAAAACGAAATTAGTAAAAGCGCCAGATAAATTAATATTTTTCCTATTATTTTTTTGTATTTGTTATAATTATTCAAGTTATTCTCCTCCTTCATAGTGCACCCAGGAATTGGATGATTTCATTACAAGGAAGGTCAGTATCAATGTAACAATGAATAAGACTACCGATTGAGCCGAGGCATAACCGAACTTTCCGAACTGGAAGGCATCCCTGTAGAGCTTGTAAACATAGAAATATGTAGCCTGGTCGGGTCCCCCGTTTGTAATTACGTATGCCGGTGTAAATATCTGCATTTGGGCAATACACTGCAGAATAAAGTTGTACAGTATGGTCGGAGTCAGCATTGGCAGTGTAACAGACCAGAACCTTTGAAACGAATTGGCCCCGTCAACATATGCAGCCTCGAAATAAGTCTCGGAGATACCCTGAAGCCCCATAAGAAATATGATCATTGTCTGGCCCACACCCCAGGCACCTATGATTATAAAGGTCAGTTTGGCCATACCAGGTTCACCCAGCCAGTCTATGCCCTCAATTCCCACCAGGCTCAGCACTCTGTTTAACAGACCATACCTGGTGTTGAATATGAAAAACATGGATACTGCCGTGGCCACCCCCGGCAATATGGTGGGAATATAAAAAATAGTTCTGAAAAGTCCCAGGGCTTTTATTTTTGTATTCAGCAGCATGGCCAGTATCAGCGCAGCCAGCATATTTATGGGCACTCCCAGTATCACCATGTATACGGTGTTAAATATTGCTTTCCTGTATTCCTTATCCCCGAAAAGTTTGATATAGTTCTCAATTCCAACAAAAATATTGTTCATTCCATTTGTTTTAAAGGTACTCAGTACAAAGGTATATACGATTGGGATCAGCCAAAAGAACAGAAATCCTAAAATACCGGGAAGAATAAACAAATACATGTACATCTCATTTCTTTTTTCCTGCCTCATTTTTATCAAAGCCTTCCACCCCCTTATTGACACCTGCGGTTTTATTTGTATTCTGATATGGAGACAAGCCTGTTTTCCTTTATGGATTTTTCTGCTGCCAGGGCAATAAGCAGTGCGTCCTCAGTCTGCTCTATGCTTGCAATAGGTTGTTTCCCATGAGTGATGCAATCAATAAATTCAAGTCTTTGAGTCTGGCAGCCGATATGACCAAAACCGTTGTTGTCCGATATTATATCCGGATTATATTCAACCCTGTCGTTAAATTCACCGCCATAAATTCCAAAGCATTCATCACGCCTTGCTATCAATTGTTTACCATTATCTCCAATAAAGCCGATTTCCAGTCCGTCACCCGAGTTGTTCTGCGGTTTCAGATACATACAGAGTCCCAGCTGGGCTTTTGCTCCATTTTCATATTCAATGGACACCAGGGCATGATCAACAATACTTACATTGCTGATTATTTTGGGCTCTTTTATCGAATAGCTGCAATCTATGAGATTGTCCTGCCCATTCTTATATACATGCTGTCCGCCCATGGCAAAAACTTTTTTCGGCTTTGAGCCTATCATCCAGTTAAATATGTCAAAATGGTGGCAATCCTTCTCAACTATTGTTCCTCCGGATTTGGTTTCATCATAAAACCACTCCTCCTGGGGAAAGCATTGGCGATACTCCTTGCACCACGCCATCATTACATTTCCAAGCTCGTTTTGTTCATTGAGTTTTTTTCCGATTGTTCTGTAGAGATTTGAGTATCTATAGACAAGTCCCACCTGAATGATTGACCTACTGCTTTTCTTTGCCCCGACTATCCTCTTATAGCCCTCATAGTTTATTGCAACAGGCTTCTCAAGGAATATATTTTTTTGACGTTTGATACATTCAATAGCCAGTTCTTCATGAAGATATCCGGGTACTGCAATAACCACCGCATCCAGTTCTTCCTTGTCCAGCATTTCAATATAATCGGTATATTGCCTTGCATTACTGCCCTTGACAGCATCCAGCGCCCTGTTGACAGCAGCCTGCTCCCTGTCACAGACAGCCGTTACCTGAGCCTCTTTTAATGCACTGAAACCGTTAAAGTGACCCATTCCCATATCACCCAAACCGATGATTGCAATTTTTGCCTTTTCCATTAATTATCCCCCGCTTGTAATCTAAAGTTTACTTTTTTGTTTACTAAAATGTTTATGTAACGTAAACAGCTGCAACGTTTTAGTAAATTTCTATCTATATTTATCTGATCAGAATAGGTATAAAAAGCAATAATTGTACAACTATCACAAAAGTATATGAATTTATTAATATAATTTACGTTAAAATGTCCAAAGAACAAATTATTTCGCCTGTACTGCGGACACGTAAACTATTTATTTTGTTTACCAAACATGTTATGAACTAATTTTACCACCTGAAATCTATTTTGTAAATACTTAAATACTTTTTAATAATAGGTTTGGTTTTACGTAACAAAAGCAATGTTTATTGACTTGTTTAGGGAATTTGTTTACTAACGTTTACTGCCATGTTATACTATATTCAAACAAGTTTTACTGAATTTTATTGAACAAATTTCATTATAATTTGCAGCCGCTATGCGGCTCAAAGCCATCACATGGCTTAGGAGGTTAATATGGCTACAATCAGGGATGTGGCAAAAATGGCCAATGTTTCGACAGCTACCGTATCAAGAATTTTAAATGCCGACAAGACCTACAAGGTGACCAACGAAACCAGGGAACGTGTCTGGCAGGCAGTTAAGGCACTGAACTATGTAAGGAACCAGGGCGGAAAAGAATCCATAAATAGGGTTGATATAAAAAATCCAACGGTTAATAAGGTGAAAATCGGTTGCATCCTGTGCGTAACACGTGAAAAATACACCGATCCTTATTTTATGTCCATTCTGTCGGGTGTGGAATCAAAACTTATAGAGAACGGATACAGCTTATCGGTTATCAGAACAAAAAATGAACTTCAGGATCCTACCGTCCTTTTTAATACCGTAAGTGAATCACTTACCGGTCTCATTATAATGGAAACCCTGAGTGATGAAATATACTCACAGTTAAAGGACAAGGTGGAGTTTATAGTCGGTATAGATACAAAACACCAGGATATTGACAATGTATGCTATGACAGGTTTGCTGCCGCCGAAAAGGCAGTCCAGCACCTTATCGAAAAGGGACATAGGAGAATAGCCTTCATAGGCGGAACCGACGCCATTGATTCCATAAGGAAGGAACAGCGATACAGGGGATACCTCAGCGTACTGGAGGATAATAATATTCCCGAGGATTTAACCATTGTAAAGAACTGTGAATGGGACTCAAAGCTTTGCTATTCAAAGACAATGGAGCTGCTGAACCTTCCTGAAAGGCCCACTGCAATTTTTGCGGCCAGTGACCTTATGGCTATGATATCGGTCAACGCAATATACGAGCACGGCTTAAAAGTCCCTGATGATATTGCAGTAATAGGATTAAGCAATATTGATATGTCCAAATATTCAAATCCTCCACTGAGCACAATTGATGTCCCCACCACCGAAATCGGGGAAATTGCGGCCGAGATTTTAATATCACGCATCAAGGGAGAACAGTCCCTGCCCAAAAAGATCATTTTGCCAACCAGTCTGATAGCCAGAAACTCAACATGATTTGAGAATGGTTTGAGGATGGTTTGCAAATTGGATTTACCCTGTATATGAACAAAAAAAGTAGGTTGTCTCAGTAATTTATATACTAAGTCAGCCTACCAGTTTTTTAATAATATATCATAAATTTCAACTATTATTTTTTATTGGAATAGCATTTGCTGCAATATACAGGTTTGTCCAGATGTGGCTTAAAAGGCACCCTTGTAGTTTGCCCGCACTCAGCACATACTGCGTCATATAACTCTTTTTTTGTTGAATGGTCTCTTTTACTTCTACATGCTTTGCATCTTGTAGGTTCGTTTTGGAAGCCTTTTTCAGCATAGAATTCCTGTTCCCCTGCAGAAAAAATGAACTCCTCACCACATTCCTTGCAAACCAAGGTTTTGTCATTATACATTGTATCGCCCCTCACTTAACAGGTATTTTAATATTTTACATTATATTACATACTTTACCATTATTCAATAACAATTTTTTATGAGAGGCGTAAAACGGTGATTTTATGGGCATTTAAGCAAAAAAAGCCCGCCTGGTAAAAAAGACTGTTACAGCCGGATTACCTGTATAAATTTACAATGCTATGCATTTTATCCCATTTATTTTCCATATCCTCAACCATCTTGAACTGTGTCCTGCATCTGTCCAGATTGTGCTCTTCCCTGTGTATCTTAAAATAAACATCACCGCTGAGATAGTCGGTCAGAAAACGCATACCGCATTCCAGGGTCATTAACTTTGCACTCAAGGGCAAAAGCTCAACTTCGGTATCTGTCAGTACCTCCCGGGTTGCATCCAGATAACCGTTGGTGTATTTCTCAAAAAGTCTCAGGTCCATACATACTTTTGACAGATCCCGTTCATCCTCGTCGGCCGGATTTGTTCCCGAACGTATGGCATCCCCAAAATCGTAGAGGGCCGAACCGGGCATTACGGTATCCAGATCCACTACGCAGATACCCTCTCCTGTTTCATCATCAATCATTACGTTATTGAATTTTGTGTCATTATGGGTAACTCTTACCGGAAGCTTGCCGTTTTGAAGCAATTCAACTATTTTACCGGTTTCTTCTGCCCTTTTGTTCACAAACTCGATTTCTGTCTTTACTTTTGCTGCTCTGCCGAAGGCATCGGCTTTTACAGCCTCTGAAAAAGCCTGGAACCTTTTCCTTGTATTATGGAAATCCGGTATTACTTCATACAGGGAATCGGCTTTAAAATCCTCCAGCAGATTCTGAAACCTGCCGAAAGCATTGCCTGCATTGTACAGGTGCTCCTCATTTTCAACTATCTGATAAGTTCTCGCACCTTCGATAAATTCATATGCCCGCCAGTACTTGTTATCTCCTGTCCTTAAAAAGCTTTTCCCGGTGACTGTATATACCAGATTGAGTGTTTGTCTCCGGTAATCGCCCCCCCTTGATATGAGCTTCTGTTTGAGATGGTTGGTAACCTTCTCAATATTGCTCATGAGCTGTTCAGGATTTTTAAATATATTATTGTTGATTCTCTGCAGTATATACCTGTGCTGCGTACCGTCATTTTTCCTGAAGCTTGCCGCATAGGTATCATTGATGTGGCCGAAGCCATAGGGAACGGCATCTGTGAATTCACCGTCAAACCGGAAGCGGGCAACTATTCCTTTGAAATCAATTTCTGCTTTATCAGGCATTTTTTAAATCCTCCCAGAGGTTTTTCGGATATTTGCGGGAGAGAACCATATCTCCTATGGATTTCTTAACAACAGGCTTATCTTCCTGATAGGTCACCCCGTACCACTTGTCAGGGGTAGAAAGTACTTTGACATCAGCTTTTCCCGATTTGATGAGACTGTCTACAACAGTCGGGAGGAAAAACTCTGCTTTTATAATATTCTCCCTGCTGTTTTTCAGGAATATGGGGAACTGTTCTTCAAGCTCATTGAAAAAGCTGGGATTGAATCCCCAGGTATTCATTGAAACAATGCTTCCCTCAGGTATCAATATCCAATTCCGGTCATCCTCGGTATATTTGGTCTCACTTCCGAATTTCATGATTTTGGTTCTTTCATGGATATCTACAAGATTTCCGGAGGCATCCGCATTGCAAACCCCCCTTGCCACATGTCCGTGCTCGGTCAATGTGTTCTCAAGTATGAAACCTACCATGCAGTATTTATATTTGTCTTCCCGGTCATCATTATTTGACAGGAAATTGTTTAGAAGCCTGTAAGTGTCGGCTCCGTAAAAATCATCTGCATTTATTACGGCAAACGGTGTTTTAACCGCCGATTTTGCACTCAGGACCGCATGTCCCGTCCCCCATGGCTTTACTCTGCCTTCCGGCACTGCAAATCCCGGGGGAACATTGTCAATATTCTGATAGACATATTCAACGTCAATGAGTCCTTCAATTTTTTTACCGATAACTTCACGGAAGGTTTCTTCGATTTCCTCTTTTATTATGAATACTACTTTGCTGAAACCGGCCTTTATTGCGTCATATATTGAATATTCCATTATGATTTCACCGTTGGGCCCAACCGGATCGATCTGCTTCAATCCGCCATACCTGCTCCCCATGCCGGCAGCCATTATTACTAAAGTTGTTTTATTGTTCATCTGCTATTCCTCCTTTGACCTGTGCGGTTGCTTTGGGTAAATAAATATGTTCCTGCAGAAATTCGGTACAACTGTTTATTTGTACCCTTCCGGATTTTGCGACTGCCATCTCCAGGAATCTGCACACATCTCATCAATCCCCTTTTCAGCAACCCAGTTCAATTCAATTCTTGCCCTGTCGGTGCAAGCATAACAGGCTGCTATATCACCGGGCCTTCTTTCAACTATTTTATAGGGGATATCCTTTCCGCAGGCTTTTGAAAACGCCCGGATCATCTGAAGTACACTGTACCCGGTTCCGGTGCCCAGGTTGTATGGCCTGATCCCTATATGATCTTTCGCAAGCTTTTCAATTGCCTTTACATGACCTTTTGCAAGATCCACTACATGTATATAGTCCCTGACTCCGGTACCGTCCGCAGTATCATAGTCATTCCCGAACACCTGCACTTCCCTGTGCTTTCCAACTGCAACCTGCGTTATATACGGAATCAGATTGTTGGGTATTCCGTTGGGATCCTCACCGATTGTACCGCTTATATGGGCACCTATCGGATTAAAATATCTCAAAAGGGCAATATTCCAGGTATTATCGGCAAAATGGAGATCTTTCAATATGTCTTCGATCATAAGTTTAGTTTTACCATAGGGATTGGTTGCCGACAGTGAGAAATCCTCGGATATGGGC
Organism: Ruminiclostridium cellobioparum DSM 1351 = ATCC 15832; assembly: GCF_000621505.1. Classification (GTDB taxonomy): domain Bacteria; phylum Bacillota; class Clostridia; order Acetivibrionales; family DSM-1351; genus Ruminiclostridium; species Ruminiclostridium cellobioparum. The sequence goes on along the minus strand of NZ_JHYD01000038.1, from coordinate 34,571 downwards.
ACACTGACCGGATCACCGTAAACGGTAGCCGATGAACTGAACACCAGATTTTTCACTCCGTATTTCTGCATCAACTCACATAAAACAAAGGTTCCGGTCAAATTGTTGTGATAATATTTCAAAGGTATCGAAACCGATTCCCCAACCGCCTTTAGGCCGGCAAAATGGATAACGCAATCAATGTTTTCATCAATAAATACTTTTTCAAGGGATTCCCTGTCCAGCAAATCCAGTTTATAAAACTTAACATTCTTACCGGTTATTTTTTTTACCCTTTCAACTGCTGTTTCCTTGCTGTTGCATAAATTGTCTGCGATAATGACCTCGTAACCGGCCATAAGCAGTTCGACACATGTATGAGTGCCTATATACCCGGCTCCGCCGGTAACTAATACTCCCATATTTAACCTCCATGAGCCATTCTATGGCTTTGAGCCGCAATAGCGGCCACAAAAATAATAATGAAATTGTTTACTGTATTTATAGTGTATAATTAATTGAGCAAAATGTATTTATAATTTTTAATCATTTTCTTATAATAAATCATATAAATACCAACTAGTAGTCTGTAACATCTAAAACCTATATTGTCCGGCGAGGAAAATTTAACCGTCGGCAATATATGGATTTAGATGTCACAGACTACTAAATTGCACAGTAAATATTTTATACAATATGGTTGAATAAAACAACCTCACGGTAATAAATCAGACAGGGGCCTATTATGAATCTAATAGAAAATATAAATTACACCAGCATATTAAAATATGGGACCATCGTTTATGGCGGTTTTGACAGCGCAATAAATGATATTGACAATTGCGGCTGCCGGTCCGGCTGTTCCGTTCACCAGGTTACCGTTAATATCAAGGACATATACAGCCTTTACCGGAATGAAGGCAAAGTCGCAATTGATATTGTAAGCGGACTGGCTCTCCTGTACCTGACAGTTTCGCCTGAAGAAAGAGGCTGCTTCTATTTACTGGATAAACCCATTGTATTGAATCCGGGAATTTATTACAGTATAATTTCACTCTACGGAAGCTGCTGCTGTAAGCTGGCCTGCTCCGGCCAGGGAGAAAAAGTCCGGCTGCCAGCTCCCATAGAAGGCCCCCTGGGAATGTCCTCCAAAATAAATATATCCAAAATACATACCCTCTTTTATCAGGAGAAGGAGAAAGGCTTTAATTTCAAGGGTGAAGCCCATGATTTTCTGGAACTCACTTATATAGACAAGGGTAGGATGTATACTTCCATCGACGGCAGCACCCTACAGGTGGGGCAGGGTGAAGTGGTATTCTACGGCCGGGATCAGTTTCATTCCCAATGGTCCGATAATGATCAGACCGTATCTTTTATCACTCTCACATTTGATATGGACCTGTCGGCTCCGGTCCTATTCAATAAAAGCCATGCTGTTGACAATGATATGAAGGCCCTCCTCCAGAAAATCATATTTGAAAGGGAGAATAACTCTTTATATTCCGAAGATTTGATATTGTGCTACCTCAAGGAATTTATCATCAAGCTGGTAAGAAATCTCCTTTTGGAAAAAGTAATTACACAGCAGGACAGTGATATACGGAGCAGGATTGATAATACCATCATTGACAAATGTCTGGATTATATAAATAAACATATTGAAACAAGGGTTTCTGTTCCCGATGTTGCTAGAAGTATTCCTATAAGCCCATCCTATCTTTCACTGATCTTTAAGAAAAAAATGGGCATTACGGTTATTGACTATATAAATAACCTCCGGCTGGAAAAGAGCAAGGACCTGATAAATACAAGCAGCCTCAATTTCTCGCAGATATCCGAAAAACTGGGCTACTCGTCAATTCATTACTTTTCCAGGCAATTCAAGCTGAAGTACGGCATAAGTCCGTCGGAATATGCCCGGTCCATCAAGAGATAACTATTTTTTCAGCTGCTTGAGTATTTCATCAAGCTGGTTTTTATTGTCACACCGCAGCATGGGTTCGAACAGGTCGCCTTTCTGTTCAACCCGCGCCGCAATATTCTTCAGCGTAAACATTTCAGGCCGTATTTTTCCCAGTTCGCTCCATTCAATCGGGGTCGACACCGCAGCGCTTTTCACCGCTCTGGCCGAATATGCCGTGATCATACTCTTCCCATGCCACATCTGCTGCCAGTCAAAGTATAACTTTCCTTCCCTGTTTTTCTTCATTCTCTCAATTGTGACCTTGCTGCTGAGTTTGTGGGTAAAATACTCCGCAAAGAACTCATTGAGCATTCTGGCAGTATCATAATCATACCTTGCCCCTGTGGGGATAAATATCTGAAGGCCGGTTGCGCCGGAAGTTTTTATGAAGGCTTTTATACCAAGGGCCAGCAGGGTTTCATGTATACTTCCAGCTATCTCGGTTACATCGTCAAAGGTGTTGCCCTCATCCGGGTCCAGGTCAAAAACCAGGCTTGACGGGTGGTCGGGCTTTTCATGTACATTAAAGCTGGTATGCAGCTCCAATGCAGCCTGAGTGCACAGCCATACAAGGGTTGCGGCAGAATTCAAAGCGATATAGTTCTTATCGTTGAATTTGACAGTTTTAATCCACTCAGGCGTATTTACAGGCTTCTCCTTCTGAAAAAAGCTTTTGTCACCAATCCCGTGGGGATACCGTATGGAGGTCAGCATCCGGTTTTTGGCATGCCTTACTACGTATGGCGCCAGCTTTGTCATGGTCTCAATAAATTCCAGCTTTGTAACATTGGCCTCGGGCCAATACAGCTTGTCCGGACTTTTAACATTTATTATTTTGCCTTCAATTTCCACCTTAATATCGGTAATTGTCTCCATCAGTCAGTCAACACCTTTCCATCAGCCTCGTCCAGAGGCAAATTAGTGAATCCCAGTATCTTGGGATGCCTGAAATGCCCGTCATTTGACAGTTCCAGAAACCCTACCCAGCAGGTTATTGCCGGTACGGTCCAGGTCAGTTCGGTTCCGGTCATATCAATATCTGTAATTCCATCCGGTTCAAAAGGGCATTCCCTCTGTACCAGTTCATCCCTATACTGCCTGAGCAGCTGCAAGTCCTGGCCTTTCAAGCCCAGTGAAGCCTTTCCCATGTAGAAAAGTTTTGCGCCTGCCCCGGCCCTTATGCCCATCAGGAGCGAATTGGGAAGCTTATCCTTCCACTGAATCCCCCCTATGACACACAGCATTTTCTTTGTAAATTTTGTCTTAAACCATTCTTCATGCTTTTTTCCCGGCAGATAATAACTGTTTAGTTTTTTCGAAACTATACCCTCCATGTTTTCAAGTTTCATATTTTCATAGAGTTCATTTCCATTTTCAAAAACCCGGGATAAAAACACGGTATTGCTGTTCTGTATGACAGGAGCCGCCGCCTCTTCCAGGATATCCTTTCTTTCCTGCAAGGCTGTCCTGGTAAGCTGCCGGCCATTGTACATCAATATATCGAAAAGCATATATTTTACAGGATAATTCCTTAAGTAATACTCAAGGTTGCGTTTATTTTTTACAGTTTCTCTGACAAGAATGTTATGAAAGCTGGGGTGCCCCCGGTTATCCTGAACAACTATTTCTCCGTCCAGCACCATGTCTTTTTCTCCAAGTGCGGTTTCAAGTATATTGAGTTCAGGGTAAAAATCGGTTCTTTCATTTCCTTTCTTTGTATATACCTTCATACTTCCCGATTGAAGGTATATCATTCCACGTATGCCATCCCATTTGATTTCGTGAATATACCCAGGTCCCTGTTTGACTCCGGGAATGCTGACAGGTTCCATAGGGGTTATCCAATTCACGACTTGACAGTTTCCTTTGTTTTTCTTGGCTTTTTCTTAGGTTTTTCTTCTCCGGTATCCTCCGATCCCTCTTGTGTCCCGGACAGATCTGTATTTTCTTTAGATTGGTCCATAGCCTCTGCTTTTTTCCTGCCCCTGGCAGCAGTTTTTTTACCGGTCCCGTCAACAGCTTCGGTATTGTCCTTATTGTCCTTTGACATCTGTATGCTCTGTTTCAAGGCCTCCATCAGGCTGACAATGTTTTCCTTATCCGTTTCCTTCTTAACAACGAAGTCCTTGCCCTCAACCTTTGCATTGATTTTTTCCAGAAGTCTTTCCCGGTAATTGTCATGGTACTTATCCGGGTCAAATGCCGTGGTCAGATTGTCAATCAGCTGAGCAGCCATATCCAGTTCCGCCTCTGTTGTCTGGAGATTTTCAGGCACTCCCGGCACCTGTTTTGAATCCCTTACCTCATCGGGGTAAAATATGGTTTCCAGAACCAGAACATTGTTGTATACCCTGATTACCGCAAGGGATTCACGGTCTCTGATGGTTATTTTTGCAACCGCGATCCTCTTTTTACCGTTGAGTGCCTCCCTTAAAAGAGTATAGGCCTTTCCTCCGGTTTCCTGGGGACCTAAAAAGTAAGTCTTGTCAAAATATATGGGATCGATTTCCTCAAGCTTAACGAAATCCAGTATTTCTACGCTTTTTTCACTTTTTACCTCTATGGATTCAAAATCCTCCTCGGTCAGAATTACAAATTTGCCCGGCTCGTATTCGTAGCCCCTGACTATATCTTCGGGCTGGACATCCTTGTTGCAAGCCGGGCAGGTTTTTTTGTACTTCACCGGTGTATGACATTCCTTATGGATGTATTTGAACCTTATATCCTTGTCCTCGGTGGCCGTAAACATTTTAACAGGTATATTTACCAGTCCGAAGCTTATCGAACCCTTCCATACTGTGTGCATATTAACCTCCATGAGCCGCAATAGCGGCCACAAAATGAACTTCATTGTTGTTATCAGTATTTTTCGTATAAAAAATTTTATTATTCACGTTAATATTTTACTGACGGCCGCTGCATATGCTATAATTTAGTCAAATATAAATTAAATTCATGAGGAGTTATATGAAATGCCTTTTTATGATCTGAAATGTCCCAAATGCGGTAGTGAATTCAATGTTATGGCTAAAATGAGTGAGCGTGAGAATAATCAGATAAATTGTCCCGACTGCGGTAACAATCAATTGGAAACGGTTTTTAAGAGTGTAAATATAATACAGTCCAGAAAATCGGACAGTGCCGACTGCCCCAACAGACATGTGTGCGGAGGCTGCTGCAGCCATTGATATATACACAAAAAAACAAGGTATCTTATTATAGCAGATAACTGCCGGATAATTAAATCCTAATAAGATACCCTGGTATATCTGATAAGGGTGTGTATTTATTCAAGCAATTCAGAATCTATTTCTATATCGGAATTGGTCTTCTGATCCTTTTCAGGGTTTTGTTTAGTCGGATTTTCTTTAGTTGGATTTTCTTTTACAGGGTTTTCCTTTGTGGAATTATTCTTATCCATATTGCTTTTCTCTGTATTACTTTTATTTTCCGTATTGTTCTTATTTATATCGGATTGATTTAAGTTGCCCTTTGATGTACTATCCTCGTCAAGCTTAATTACATCCTGTTCTTCCGGTTGGGAAGTGATCAGATAAGCCGATCTTGGAAAGGCCACATCCAGCTGGTAGCTGCCTTTGAATTCCTTATTGACCTTTCCGTCAATTTTAAACTGGACTGATTTTACATCCTTTAGTTCTGTAAGAGTATTTACAATGGAATACAATGTAAGCTGCTCATTTTTCTTTCCGCCCTTGTGCTTATCTATGAAATCCTTTGACAGATCCACAGTAGCAATGCCTTCTTTTATCGATACATTTGAATGGACTTTGGTCTCCTGGGGAATTGTGGCCTGAAGCAGACTTCCTTTTGCAGGTCCGCTGATAAGCTCTTTAACAAGAACTGTTGCCAGGTTGTCATTTCCTTTTGCCACTTCGGCATTATCTATATATCTGGTTTCAGGTGCAAGTTTACCTTGTTCATTTATAAAATACAGTTTACAGGGAGTTTTATCCTTTAATTCACCGGCTTGATTTTCACCCAGCGAAACACTACTTGCAGGAGTTAATTCATCAATACCCGAGCTTTCATCGGTAGAGCCGCATCCGGCAAACAAAGTCATGGTGATTACACACACTAAGATTAAACTAAATATTTTTCGCATCTTTGACACCTCACATAAAAATGTTAAAGCAAATAATATGAATATTCATCCTTACACAACTATTTCTATGCCCAAGCTTTATCAAGTATTCTACCTTGTCAGATTTTTTTATAATTTTTAATAAAAATATCAAAGTATATGAGAAAGGGACTGTCCCAAAATCAGACAGTCCCCTCTTTAAACTATATATATATTTACTTATTCAGTCCTCTTACATACTCAATCATCTGCCTTGCCGCCACCGCTCCCTGTCCCACTGCGGTGGAAATCTGCTTCAGCCCGCCGGTACAATCTCCTGCCGCATATAAGCCTTTGAGATTGGTTCCCTGTTTTTCATCCACGACTATGGCGTTCTTGCTGGTGATAACCCCCAGCTTTCTGGCAAAATCAATACTCGAAGCCGAATCATATGCCACAAACAATCCGTCCAGCCTCTCTTTGGAGCCATCGTCGAAAACAATATGCTCCACGGAGTCCTTTCCGTCAATGGCTTTAATAATATTGGTATTTATCTTAAACCGTTGAGCTATATTTTTATACTTTTCCGAAAGTTCAAGCTGCCTGCCATTGGTGAAAATAGTAATATCCCCGGTAAGCGGTTCCAGTTCCATGGCCTCGTGTATGACAAAATCCCTGTATCCCAGCAGCCCCACTTTCAGACCCCTGTAAAAGAAACCGTCACAGGTGGTGCAGTAGCTTACACCATTTCCTTCGAATTCACTTATTCTTTCAACCTTAACCTTTGCAATCTGCTGTCCCGTGGCCAGCAGTACGGCCTTGCCCGAATAATTTTCACCGGTGGTATAAACCTCGAAGTATTCCCCTTTTTCAAGGGCAACAACCTCGTTGTTATCAAATTTAACCCCCAATTTCAGAGCCTGTTTTTCCCCCTGCTCAAGAAGATACTTTCCTGAAACAGGTTCCGCAAAACCAAAATAATTCTCTATCCGGTCTGCTTTCAGCAGCACGCTTTTGTCCTGACCGATTACCATTGTCCTGAGTCCGGCTCTGACAGTATAGATAGCGGCAGACAGACCTGCAGGCCCTTTTCCTATAATAATTACATCAAACATGATAACCTCCCGTTGTAATTTGCAGCACTTAAAATTTAAAATGTACATGTACTACTATATAATATACCATCCATATATTTTTTCAAAAATAAAAATTTTAAATGTAACAACTCCCTCTAAAACATCATAGTATGCATTATCTTAAATATTTATGGAGGTAAAGTTATGGGATGTTTTGGTGGAAGTGAAGGTTTTGGATGTGAATGGCTTATAATACTGGCCATAATTTTCTTCTGCTGCTGTAACGATGGATTCGGTTGCTTCTCAGACATATTTGACGATTGCGGAATAGTCTGGCTTGCAATAGTTCTTTTGTTATTATTCCTCTGCAACAGTGACCGTTGTGGCGATGATTGCTAATCAAACTAAGGATCGTCCATAGCAAATGTATTTGAATAGAAGCTTGGGTAATATCCAAGCTTCTATTTCAAATTAACAAAAATTGTTTTTACATAATAAGCTTGTCAGTGTGCATAAACTGTAATAACGACCAAACATTAAATTACATATTGGAGGTATAATATGGGTGAAAATTCATTAAGCAAAAAAATTCAGGAGCTGTTAGGTGATAAAATGGTTCAATCTAAAGTAAATCAAGCAATTGATATGTTGAAAAAAGATAATTCCGATGATTTGGCAAAAAAACTGGAGAAGATTGATAAAAATGAGTTAATGGAAAAAATCAATGAGTTTGACGACGAGAAAATCAAGAACATGAAAATAGACAAGGAAGAAATAAAGAAGAAGATCACCAAAACCGATCTGGATAAACTTGAAAAAATTCTTGGAAAAGACAGCAAGGATATTATGAAAAAAGTTAATGAATATCTGAATTCATAGCTTCAATTTCATCAATGTCTTATGGCAGGTACATAGTGCCCGGCATGGGCACTTTTAAAATTAATTTAACCCCATAAAAAAGTATCGGACAATACTTTTTGTCATACCAAAAGCGCTCAAGGAGCGCTCTTGGACAATTTATTGAGGTCAACATAATTGACTATGCACATGTGGGGGCATGGAGGTTAAGATGAGTGACGACATGGGTGACAAAATCAAGCAAATAGCGGATATGCTGGGGCAGAACTCAAACCCCAATATCCCTGACAATGTCAAGGGTCTGCTCAACATGCTCATGTCCAATACCGGTAACAGTTCTAAAGACGAAGACACACAAGAGGATCCGCCTCAGACATCCAGGAGTAATGAGAATTCAAATTCAAGTTCTAACAGTAATGAAGCAGATGACTTTGCCGATATGGCCAGAAAGATGAAAAAAGCCATGAGCAAGCTCAATGTGGCAAACGACCCGAGAGTAAACCTGCTCAATGCAATCAGGCCATATCTTAATAAAAGCCGGCAAAGGAAGCTTCAAACCTGTTTAAAACTTATGAGAATCGGCAGCCTTACTCAAGTACTGGATGACTCGGAAGAGCGGCCTGTATAAGGAGCACCCTATGAATAACTGGAATTGGAGTGAATGGAATAATGGCTTACAGGAAGCGTTCTTCTAAATCTCGCAGATATAGAAAAACAAATACCCAGAATAACTATCATGTGGAGCAGAACACCACGTCAGCCGAAACTGCTCTTTCAGAAGAACCCATACTGTCCCTGCCTGCCCCGGCAGAAAGTCAGGAACGGAAAAAATCCCAACCTCTGGGCTTTTTGTCCTCACTGTTTGGCGGGGATAAATCCGAGAGATCGGGAAATCCACTATTTACAATTTTTGATTTTGATATTTATCTGGATGATTTACTCCTTGCAGGTTTACTGGTACTTCTGCTGACAGACAAAGTCCAGGACGAAATACTTATTATTGTTCTTCTCTACCTGCTATTGGACATTTTTTAGTGATTAGCCTTTTCAAGCCGGCTTTTTTCACTCAGTTTATGGAAAGTGGAAAATACAAAACATACAATTACTGCAATAAATATGGTTTTAAACACTATATTGACAATCAATAGGACATAACTGGTAACATTGGATATCACCTGGGCGTTTGCCATTGAAAAATTAGCTATAACATATATAACATCAAATAGAACAAGTATAATATCAAAAACAATGTATTTGGACAACAAAGTCCAGAAATCATTGTCTGATATTTTTTTTGCTATCTTAAAATGATTTTTGCTGTTTACAATGGCCGAAGGATACCAAAAGGTTATATACTGTCTGAAAAAAGCGAAACTGAAGAACAAAACAATTATTGTCACTACAAATAACAGTACACCTGCTACGATATTTACTTCCCCGTTCAAGGCATTATCTATAAAAATAGCAGCCGGTATTGAGGCAACAATGACGTAGATAACAAACAGTATAACCGCACTGAGGGTCCACAAATTGACCGAAACCATTCTGAGAAAATATTTCTTCACTCCGGCCAGGAACTCACTTCCCGGCTTTTTTTCCTTGCCCTGGACCGCATTGGTAAGTATATTGAAACAGCCTGAAAGCAGCAGGCCGAATATCAATGCTGCAGCTGCCACTAAAACAGCAAGTGCCATAATGATTTTAACTGCCGTTTGCGGAACAAGTACTGTATCTATAACAAATTGTATTATATTTACATAATCATCAAAGGGGCTTCCGGTTTTAAACATTGTTATGCTATAAAAAAGCATCATCAGCAGATATTCCACAACAGAAAGAACCGTACTGGTTATGATTGTAAGAATAAGTATAGACGGCCTTTTGGCAAGTAAGCGCACAGCATTATTTATAGTTCCCATTGGTCAGGTCCTTCCTTCATATTTCAATTTAATCTCTAAATGTTTTTCCCAGGCACCGTTTAAATAATAAGCAGTATTTTTGATTATGGGAAATCATAACATAAATAATATCACAATTAACCCTTCAAATAAAGTACAGGGATGATAAATCAATATACTCAGTTAATTTCCCTCATACTTAAGGATATTCTCTTCCTTCCGGCGTCTACCTCCATTACCCTCACTTTTACGATATCCCCTACAGCAACCACTTCCATCGGATTCCTGACAAACCTGTCGGCAAGCTGGGAAATGTGAACAAGGCCATCCTGATGGACGCCGATGTCGACAAAAGCACCGAAATCGGCCACATTTCTCACAGTCCCCGTCAGGACCATTCCGGCCTTGAGATCCTCTAAATGCAGTACATCAGTGTGGAGAATGGGCTTGGGCAATTCATCCCTGGGATCCCTTCCAGGCTTCAGCAGTTCATTTACAATGTCTTTTAAAGTCGGCAGGCCGATTCCCAGCTCCTCTGCCACTTTTATCCTTCCGTTCTGTTCCACTTTTTTGTCCAGTTCCCGGAGATTCCTGCCGTTAACATCCGACAGGGTATAGCCCATCTTTTTCAGAAGTTTCTCTGCCGCCGTATATGATTCGGGGTGCACAGAGGTATTGTCCAGAATATTGTCACCATCGGTAATCCTTAAAAAGCCGGCGCACTGTTCAAAGGTCTTATTGCCCAGTTTCTTGACCTTTTTTATTTCATTCCTGCTCTTAAACTTTCCGTTCTCTTCCCTGTACTCAACAAGATTCTTCGCTATAGCCGAAGAAATCCCTGAAATATAGGATAATAATGGTGCCGATGCCGTATTGAGGTCCACACCTACATTATTTACACAGTCCTCAACCACTCCGCCCAAGGACTCGTCCAGCCTTTTTTGGTTCATATCATGCTGGTACTGGCCTACTCCTATGGCCTTCGGATCTATTTTTACCAGTTCGGCAAGAGGGTCCTGCAGCCGCCTTGCAATGGATACCGCACTTCTGAGGGCCACATCAAACTCGGGGAACTCCTCTGCTCCAAGCTTGGAGGCCGAATAAACCGATGCTCCCGCTTCACTGACCACCATGTAATAAACCTTCCGGTCAATTTCCTTAAGCAATTCAACCACAAAAAGCTCGGATTCCTTTGAAGCAGTACCGTTTCCTATTGATATGATATCCACCTTGTGCTTTTCTATCAATTGCTTCAGCTTGGACTTTGCCTCTTCAATTTTGCTCTGGGGAGGTGTCGGGTATATGACGGTTGTTGCAAGAACTTTTCCCGTCTCGTCAACCACAGCGATCTTACAGCCTGTCCTGTAGGCAGGATCAAGGCCCAGAACAACTCTGTCCTTTACCGGAGGCTGGAGAAGAAGATTTCTCAGATTTTCTGCAAATACCTTCATAGCCTGCTCCTGGGCAGTTTCAGTCAATTGGTTTCTAATGTCCCTTTCCAGCGAGGGGAATATAAGCCTGCTGTAGGAATCCTCTACGGCGGCTTCAACATATCCTGCCATTTCAGGATTTGTGTTCTTGACAGTCCTGCCTTTCAAATATGCCAGGCACAGCGCACTGTCAACATCTATTTTTACTTGAAGGAATTCCTCCTTCTCACCTCTGTTCACTGCAAGAATCCTGTGATTTGCAATTTTAGAGACAGGCTCCCTGAAGTCATAATACATCCTGTAAACGGAATCCTCTTCCTTCCTGGCGGCCGATACTATCATCGCATTACGGAATATTGTCTCTCTGAGCGCCTTTCTGTATTCAGCGTTATCGGATACCTCTTCGGCAATGATATCCATGGCTCCCGCAAGGGCTTCCTCCTCAGTGTTTACTCCCTTTTCAGGATCAATGTAGCCTGCTGCTATCCGGAGTACAGGTGTCTTTGAAGGCATCTGGGCAAATATGATTGCAGCCAGGGGTTCAAGCCCCTTTTCCTTGGCCACCGAGGCTCTGGTTTTTCTTTTAACCTTGTAGGGTCTGTATATATCCTCTATTTCCTGAAGAGTGACAGCCCTGTCAAGAGAGAGGGAAAGCTCTTCGGTCAGTTTGCCCTGTTCGTCTATAAGCCTTCTGACATCTTCCCGTCTTTCCTCCAGATTTCTAAGATATAATAAACGCTCGTACAGTTCTCTCAGTACCTGGTCGTTCAATTCTCCGGTCACTTCTTTTCTGTAGCGGGCAATAAAAGGTATGGTATTTCCTTCGTCTACAAGTTTTACAGTATTTTGCACCTGAAAGGGCTTCAGGTTAAATTCCTTTATCAGCTGATCTATAATATCCATCTTACATTCTCCATGTCCAAAAATTTGTAAATCGTATTTTATTATAACATTAATTCTGCTGCCGGTCACAAGAAAATTACTCTAAAAAATAAGAACCGGGGCACACCCCAATTCTTATTTTTTAAATAGAAACATATTCTTATATAATTCTGCTGGTAGGCTTGGGTTTACCGCTGCCGCCCTTCTTTCCGCCGCTGTTGCTGTTTTTGTTTTCTCCCAGCTGATCATTGTCAAAGGACACATCATTATTCTGGTCCTTGTTCGGGTTTTTTGCCATTCAAAACATCCTTTCTAAAAGATAATTGTACCTGTGTCAGGTATTCATATATATTCTTTACACTTTAACTCAAGAAAATTCGCTATGCTCAGTTTTTGGTGCTCATTTGTGTTTGCACTCAAATCCGGAAGGAAGCTTTGGTCAGTTCCTCAAAACCCGGCTCGGCCCTCAGTTTTTCAGAAAGCTCCAGCAGTGCCCTGTCCTTCATTTTTGCCTCAAGCATGATATCCATATCGCAGTCAAGAGCTTTTGCCGTATTCAAAAACTCCATAAAACCGGCATGGTCGATATAATCGGCATGACTTCTGAATTCCTTCTGGCTTTTTGGACTTGAGAAATGTATTTTGGGCCGAAAAGGTTCCCCATCCCAGGTTTTATATATTTCCGGCAAAAGCTCGCTCAGCCTTTCACCATTGTTTGCACATTTGTGATGGTGAACATCCAGCACCATGGGAGCGCCCAAATCCTTGCAAAGCTGCAGTACGTCGGCTGCAGTGAAACATTTGTCGTCATTTTCTATGATTATACGCTTCCGTATACGGTCGGGCAGCTTTGAAAAATTAACCTTGAATCTTTCTATTGAACTGCACTTATCCCCATAGAGGCCTCCTACATGAAGCACCAGCTTGTACCTGTAATCCTCAAGCCCCATTGCTTCATACAATCTGACATGATAATCCAGATCCTTTACAGAAGCCAGCAGCACCTCCTGCTTAACCGGATTGAGAATTGTAAAATGGTCAGGATGTGCACTGATGCGAAAACCGTTTTGCTTCACGAATTCCCCCAGTTGCTTGAGTTCGCTGGCAAACTGGCGCTGATATTCCCAGCCTGCCAGCTCCTGGTGGGTTGCAAGCGGTATCAGCTTCGATGTGAGCCTGTACACCTGAATATTCATAGCGCGGTTGTACTTGAGAATTCTCAGGGTATTTTCAATATTAAGCTTTGACACCCTGTCCAGCCTTATACTTTTTGCCTGGTCGTCCTTCAGCCTGCTGTACACGGCATAAGTGACGGTACCCGAGGGTGAACAATTCTCAAGACTCAAGGTCATAGCAACATATCCCAATCTGAATATCAAACCTATCCCCCGCTTTTGATGTTATTAAAAAGACAGGTTTATTATTCGACCGTTTGACTATTTTGATACCTTCACCATGTGAATTCTTTGATTTCGCCTTATCTTTACAAAAATGCAATAACCCATATTCAGAGCAGCCCCCAGCAATCCCATGGCAGTATCCCTCTGGGAATCCCAGATATCTCCCTGGGCCTGGGTCAGAATGAACAGCTGCTGTGAACGGCTCACTGCCGCAATCAACATTCCGGTCAGAGAATTGAGCGCACACAGAGCTACTATGATAAAAACCGCTAAGAAACATGCTTCAATATACTTTAGCCTGAATCGCCTGTAAAGTATCTCCATGACAGGTATTGATATCAGCAGCCCGAAGGCCAGATATACAAGCCTGTCATAATTATTCCTGATGAAGCCGAAGGTCCCCTTCATCCACTCTCCTACCGGACACAGGGCGTATGTATAATGAGCTCCCAGTGTATTGAGTATTAAAAAAACCAGGACACTTAAATATGATAAATTGGTAAGCCTGCCTTTTCTGTAAAACATCATCATACAGGCTATCATAATTGCCGAAGGAAGGCTTAGGAACCACCACTCCAGGTAATCTACAGGCTTCAGCGCGAAAAACACAAATACAACAATATATAAGGTCAGCATAAATTGAAGCGGTCTGTCTTTTTTAAAAGGCACCGCTTGTTTTGATACATATATCAGCGAATATTTTCTTTTTTTTACCGCCATATTAGCCTCCTAAAGTAATATTTATAATGGCTTATGGTAAAATTTCATATTATTATATATACTTAAAAATGTGCAAATATGTCAAAAGTACGGCAGTTGACTTTATTATTGCTAAACAGCTGTAAAAGGAGAAGCAAATGAATAAACTAAAGATATTATTCGGCAGATTAATGAACTCAAGTATTGTCAAATATGGTCTGGTAGGCGTTATAAATACCCTCATAACCGGCTTGATCATGTTTGCCTTAATGAACGTATTTTCAGTTTCCCTCAGATTATCCAACATAGTCGGATATGTGGCAGGTTTTATAAACAGTTTCATACTTAACAAGTTATGGACGTTTAAAGGGAAACAGTCCTCCACCCTGTCACAATTCATACGTTTTACAGCGGTTTTCGGAGTGTGCTTCCTGCTCCAGCACGGCCTGGTAATACTGCTGGCCGAAAAGCTTCTCCTTGGGAAAAACATATCTGCCCTTATTGGAATGGTTTTTTATACAGGGGTAAGTTATATCCTCAACAAGCTTTTTACATTTAAAAAATAAATTGAAATAGGGCTTATTTCCATTGATATATGTAAATACTAACTTTGAATCTCACAGCTGGTATTTATCATCGTATATTTCGATCAATGGAGGTAAGCATCATGAGTGAAAAAATTACTGCGCTGTATACAAACATATATGACGCAAACAGTGTAATGGGTACCTTAAAAACAAGCGGAATCGGCAAAGCATGCCTTAATACTTCTGAGTGCGGACTTCATTACGGGATAAATCCAAGACACAGAATCACTAAATTTCCCGGGGCAGTTTCTTCAACAATGGTCAAGCTTGAAGTAGATGTTGACACCGGTAACCGGGAAAATGCTCTTTCTGTTCTGGAGGGAAGCTTTGGCGTTATAGAATAGCATTAAAGAAATATCTGTATAAATCATGTGGTCCTCCAATTAAGAGGATTATTACGCCGGGTATGGAATATAATAAATATAAGTTATTTGATAAATACCAGTATTGTGGGATTAGTTTTTTCATACCATTTACCGGCGTGTCCATGCCGGGCATACTCAGGAGCCCGGCTGGCCTGCACGCAGAGGGAGGTCAGGATGAAAGCTATTATTATGGCCGGCGGAGAAGGCTCCAGACTGAGGCCGCTTACATGTGATTTACCAAAACCAATGGTTCCTGTCTTAAATAAACCTGTTCTGGAACACACAATCGAGCTGTTGAAAAATTACGGAATCAAAGAGATCGGCATTACATTGATGTATCACCCGCAGATTATAAAGGATTATTTCGGAAGCGGTAAAAACCTGGGTGTCAAAATTACATATTTTATCGAAGAATCCCCCCTGGGCACCGCCGGCGGCATAAAAAATGCCGAGAGCTTTCTGGATGAGCCCTTTATTGTTATAAGCGGTGACTCCATAACAGACCTTAACCTTGAAATGGCTGTTGAATATCACAGGGAGAAGAATTCCCTTGCGACAATCATTCTTTCAAAGGTTGATGACCCTCTGGAATACGGAGTGGTGCTGACAGATGAAACAGGCAGGATAACCGGCTTTCTGGAAAAGCCCAGCTGGGGCGAATTGTTCAGCGACACGGTGAATACCGGTACATATATACTTGAACCCGAAATTTTGAACTATATTGATGCTGATAAAAATCTTGATTTCAGCCGTGATTTATTTCCCCGCCTGCTGTCCGCATCAAAAAAAATGTATGGCTATGTGGCACCGGAGTACTGGTGTGATATGGGTGATATCCGGTCATATATCAAGGTACACTGTGACATTCTGGATAAAAAAATAAATCTGGGACACAACGGTATTCAATTGAAGGATAATGTCTGGGTCGGTGCAGGAACGGTCATTGAAGCAAATGCAGAAATCAACGGCCCCTGCATAATCGGTTCCAACTGCAGGATAGGCAATGGCTCGGTTATTGATAAATACACTGTCATAGGCAATAATACTACAATTGAGGACGATGTTTCAATTGTCAGGAGCATTGTCTGGGATAACAGCTATATTGAGTACGGCAGTGAACTCAGGGGAGCCGTAATATGCAACAGGGTGAATCTCAAGCATTATGTCTCGGTGTTCGAGAATGCCGTTGTGGGTGAAGGCTGTAAGGTTAATGAGCGTGTAATTGTTAAACCCAATATAAAAATCTGGCCTGAAAAGATCATCCAGCCCTTTGCCATCATCGATAGAAATATGATCTGGGGGTCCAAGCACTCCAACAAGATATTCGGTGACAACGGTATATCAGGTATTGTTAACGTGGATATTTCACCTGAATTTGCAACCAGGCTGGGAGCCGCATACGGTTCACAGTTTAAAACGGGCTCCAGAGTTGTAGTGAGTTCAACCAATTCCAACTCGGCAAGAATGTTCAAGCATGCCTTTATTTCAGGTATGCTGTCGGTAGGAGTTGAAGTCTACAACATGAGCAGCCTGCTCACCCCCATAGCCAGAACCGCCATAGGCTTCCTTTCAGTGGAAGGCGGGATACACATAAAAAATGATATTCATGACGTTAACAGGATCAAGGTCGACTTTATGGATGTCAGGGGTGCTTCAATCAGCCGGCTGACAGAAAGAAAGATAGAAAACTCCTTTTTCAAGGAGGATTTTAACAGATGCTCGGCCCAGCAGATAAGCAGGCTGAATAATATAACCGACTTCAGCAGCTACTATACCCGGAATTTAAGCAGCAAGACCAACATGCAGGTCATCCGGGAGAAAAATCCAAAAATCTGCATCTTTTCAAAATCCGATTACGTAATCTCAATAACAGTACCTCTCTTGACAGGACTGGGCTGTACCGTTAACCGCTTTACCGATTATGAAGCTCCGGAGTCGGTTACAGCTGTAATTAAAGAAACCAGTTCGGATTTTGCCGCCATAATAGACCAGAATGCAGAACAGCTCATCCTGGCGGACAAGTTTGGAAAGGTAGTTAAAGATGACCTGTTCCAGGCCCTTATTGCATCAATTATATTTAAAACCTCACCCGGTGCTACTTTTTTTGTACCCATTACATGCTCTGAAGTCATAGAAAAACTTGCCGCCAGATATAATGGCTCGGTTAAGCGTACAAAGAACTTCTCCCAGGCAATAATGGATGAAATACTGTCCTATAATAAAAAATACGGGTATAATGATGAGAGCCCTATATCATCGGGATTTGATTCTTTCAGGCCGGATCAGTTTACCCTGGGCTTTGATGCCATCGAAGGGCTTATAAGAATAATTGAGTACATGTGTTATGCAAATACCGACCTGAGTGTGCTTTTAGCAGATATTCCCGACTTCTTTATGGATAAGAAAAGCATTAAATGTCCCTGGGAATCAAAAGGCACTGTTATGCGGAAAATAATCAGCGAGTACAGGGATAAAAAACTGGAGCTGCTGGATGGAATCAAGCTGTATACCGAAACAGGCTGGGTTCTGATTGCACCCGACGCAGATAAGCCCATTTTAAGAGTGGTGGTTGAAAGTTCTTCAAAAAATGGGGCAGCTGAGCTGTCTTCCAGGTATTACGGCCTTTTGGAAAAAATCATAACAAATACATAGGATATTTAACCTGATGGAGATAAAATGAGAACAATTATTGCAAAAGAGAAACATAGCGGTAAAAAGATTGACAAAGTGATCCGGGATTTTTTCCCCAACCTTTCTTCGGGTATGTTGTTCAAAACCCTTAGAAAAAAAGATATAAAAGTGAATGGAATACGTGTCAGGGAGGATTACCAGGTACTTGAAGGCGATAAAATAGATATTTACATTATTGATGACTATCTGCTTGGAAAAAACGATGAAGGGTATTCCATTGTCTATGAGGACAATAACATAATGGTGGTCAGCAAGGCACAGGGAGTTCCCGTGCATCCTGACAGAAACCAGACCGAAGCCACACTGATCGATAAGCTTCAGAAACTCCACGGCCGGCACCTGGCCTTATGCCACAGGCTTGACAGGAATACGGCCGGCCTGGTGATTCTGGCAAAGAACAATGCCGCACTTGATACAATGCTTGAAAAAATAAAAGAAAGAGAAATTCATAAATATTACACCTGCATTGTTTCGGGTATAATGGAAAAAAACCGGGCAGAGCTTGTTGATTACCTGGAAAAGAACGATAAAATAAGCAAGGTTTTTATTTCAGATAAAAAAACCAGAGATTCCCTTGAAATAGTTACCAGGTATAGAGTTTTAAAAACCCTGGAGAATCTCAGCATGCTGGAGGTTGAACTGGTAACAGGACGGACCCATCAGATCCGTGCTCACCTGGCCCACTACGGCCATCCCATCATTGGTGACGGCAAATATGGCAGAAATCCCGAAAATAAGCAGTACGGTGCAAAATATCAAATGCTATGTGCCAGCAGGCTGATTTTTGATTTCAAAACTTCTGCCGGGCCTCTGAACTATCTCAATGGAAAAACCATAGCCATTGAACCTCCCTTTAGCCTGGAAAGTTTGATTACCGGTAAAAAGTCCTGAAATTGTTCCGATATGCGAAAAAGCTGCAGTCTCCCGGCTGCAGCTTTTCCTGAAAATCTTATGCTATTTTTTAATGAACATCTGAACAAACAACTTCCCATAGGTTGGACTGTCAACAATCCCTACGCCTGTGTGAGTAAATTTGTCATTGTATATGTTGTTGCCATTCTCTTTCAGCCATGCCTTGACAACCTTGTCAATGGACTGGTTCCCGGCAATATTCTCACCTGCGGTACTAAACTTGATCCCATATTTCTTCATCATGTCAAAAGGTGTACCGTAATATTTTGATGTATGGCTGAAATAGTTATTGTCCTTCATATCTTTAGCCTTCAGCCTGGCAACCGTAACCAGCTGGGCATCAAATTGCAAAGCCTTGAGACCCTCTTCCTTTCTCGCTTTGTTTACCGCATCAAATAAGGCCTGTTCATCTGAGGATATGTTTATCGGCTTTTCTGATACTGTTGCCTTGGAAGAGGTATTTTCGGCCGTAGCTTTCGTTTTGTCAGCACTGCCCGGTACTGCCGCTTTTGAACCGGATTGATTGTTTTTTGCAGTGGCTGCGGCGGTTGACTTGCCGCTGTTTTCCTTTGCTGTCACCTGTTTGGTGCCGGTGGTAGTCTTGGCTTTATCAAGCTTTAAGTAACGCGAGGAAACCGAGCCTACATTGCCGCTTGCGCCGACGTATACGGCATACCAGTCTCCCAATTTACCCATTACCGTGACCTTCTGATCCTTCTTTAATTTGCATAGAATATCAAAAGTAGTTGCCGGACCCGTCCTTAAATTAACCTCATTAGCAGTAATAACACCCGAGCTGCTGTCAACCTTTTGGTATGCTTCTGAAGCGGCGACCATATACTGTCCGGTTCTTACGGGTAAAAATGTAAAAACCGACACCAAAAGGGCCGCCGTTATGGTATAAATCCTTTTTCTTTTCATAAAACCCCTCCTACATAGATAAGTGCTGCTTACAGCATCCCAAAGTCAATTAACATGGGTTGAAAACGACCTCCGCCTGAAGGCGAAGGTTTTAACCGCAATTGACTTTATGACCTGCAATGGGAAAACAACCCATATGCTATAGTATTGACAGGTTTTACATATTTATTTACATTTTTTGAGAAAAAAATGAAGGAGCTGAATATAAGCGATTTTTCAACCACTGGTACGCCAGCCCCTTTTCAAACGTATGTTTAATTGGTACTATGCCTTAATTCAATATTAGTATGCTTTTCCCCAGTAAACCATGGTTTTGGCCGGCTTTCCGCAGCACATGCATTTATCCGACAGCTCTTCCTGTTCAAAAGGCATGCACCTTGCAGTTGCACCGGTCAGTTCCTTGACCTTGTCTTCACATTCCTGGTCTCCGCACCACATGGCTTTTACAAAACCGGGAGTAGCGTTGATGATCTGCTCGAACTGGTCAAGTGTGGTTGCTGCATAAGTCTTTTTGTCCCTCAGCTCTCTCGCTCTTTCAAGAAGAGAGCTTTGAATATCCGCAAGCAGTTTTTCCACAGTCTCCTCCAGATTGTCCATAGGAGTGAATATCTTCTCTCTTGTATCTCTTCTTACAAGCACTACCTGATTCTTCTCTATATCCTTTGGGCCAACCTCCAGACGAAGGGGAATACCCTTCATTTCATATTCTGCAAATTTCCAGCCAGGCATCTTGTCGCTGTCATCAATTTTAACTCTAAATTTTGCAGACAGACCGGTTAAAAGTTCATTTGCCTTTTCAAGTACCCCTTCCTTATGCTGGGAGACAGGTATTATCACCAACTGTGTAGGTGCCACCGCAGGGGGCAGCACCAGGCCGCTGTCATCCCCGTGTACCATTATAATGGCACCAATAAGGCGGGTTGTAACACCCCAGGAGGTTTGATGCACATACTGGAGCTGATTGTTTTTATCTGTGTATTGAATCTCAAAAGCTCTGGCAAAACCGTCACCAAAGTTATGTGAAGTTCCCGACTGCAATGCTTTTCCGTCATGCATCAGGCTTTCAATTGTATAGGTTGCGTCGGCACCGGCAAACTTTTCCTTGTCGGTTTTTCTGCCTTTTATAACAGGAATAGCCAGAACATTTTCACAAACATCGGCATATACATTGAGCATTTTAATTGTCTCTTCCTGTGCTTCCTCAGCAGTGGCATGGGCTGTATGACCTTCCTGCCACAAGAATTCCAGTGTTCTGAGGAACGGTCTTGTTGTCTTTTCCCATCTTACCACCGAACACCATTGGTTATACAGCTTCGGAAGATCCCTGTAGGAATGGACTATATTTGCATAGTGTTCGCAGAATAATGTCTCTGATGTAGGCCTTACACACAGTCTTTCAGTCAGTTTTTCATCCCCGCCGTGTGTTACCCATGCAACCTCAGGGGCAAAGCCTTCAACATGTTCTTTTTCCTTCAGAAGCAAGCTTTCCGGAATAAACATGGGCATATAGACATTTTCATGCCCTGTTGCCTTAAATCTTGAATCCAATGCTTTCTGAAGGTTTTCCCATATGGCATAACCATATGGTTTTATAATCATACAACCTCTTACACTTGAATAATCAACAAGTTCCGCTTTTTTAATAACATCGGTATACCATTGTGCGAAGTCATCATTCATAGATGTAATGGCTTCAACTAATTTCTTATCATTAGACATTTGAAACTCCATTTCCGGCAAAAGCCAAACGAATAACATTCAATGCTTTATTTGAATAACACAAAAAAGCACCAATTAATATTATATAATATATGTATCAGGTAATGTCAATACACTTGAAGACACCTGGCAGGTATAATATAATGTGAGTGGCAAAATATTAATTGCAGCTGCAGGTCAATAATATTAAAACTATCAATTAATTTTTTAAGGAGACTCGCAAATGAAGGTCGGTATCGGTCAGGACAGTCATAGATTTGACTTTGAAAATAAAAATAAAAAGTTTGTTTTGGGCGGAGTAATTTTTGAGGGAGTTACTCCATTAGCGGGAAACAGTGATGCCGACGTGGTTTTGCACGCAATTACCAATGCGGTTTCAGGTGTTACCTGTGTCAATATACTGGGAAGAGTAGCAGATGAAATGTGCATTAAAAAAGGGATAACAGACAGTTCGGAATACCTGAAAGAAGCGCTGAAACATCTCGTGGATGTCAAAATAGTACATGTGTCCATATCAATAGAATGTTCATATCCAAGGATCACACCAAAGATACCTGAGATGCGTAAAGTGATTTCAAATCTGTTAAGTATTCCCGAAAACAGTGTTGGAATAACAGCCACCTCCGGAGAAGGTCTGACTCAATTCGGACAGGGCCAGGGAATTCAGGCTTTCTGCTGTGTTACGGCCCTGTAGGGCAGTAACACAGCTACAGTTTGTCAGCTTTCAGAGCTTTGGCCTGTCACAGGTTTGTCAGAATAGACTCACCAATTATCAGGTCTTCTGGAGTTGTAATCTTAATATTATTATAACTTCCTTCAAGGATTTTGACGGAAATCCCCAATCTCTCCACCAGAACCATATCGTCGGTTCCGATATAATTGTTTTGGACAGCGGTTTCATGGGCTCTCATAATTATGCTGTAATCAAAGCATTGAGGCGTCTGTATACTCCATAGAAAACTTCTGTCTGGTGTAGAGGCTACGAAACCGTCCGGACCGGATATTTTTATGGTATCTTTCACCCTGACACCTACACCGCAGGCACCAAATTTTCTGGCTGCATTGATGCTTTCACTGATATTTTCAACTGCCACAAAGGGTCTGGCACCGTCGTGTATCAGTACAATTCCGCAGTTATCTCCTATTGCGCAGAGACCTTTATACACAGAATCCTGTCGCTGGGCTCCTCCGCTGACCAAACACTTCACTTTTGAGAACTGAAATCTTTCAATGATATTATTTTTACAGAAATTTATATCTTCTTCATTTATAACTACAATAATTTCATCAACTTCGGAACACTGCTGAAAAGCTGCTATTGTCCTGGCAAGTACGGGAATGCCTCCAAGCTCCAAATACTGCTTGTTTATTTTTGAATGCATCCTGGTACCCTTACCGGCAGCCGTGATGACAGCCGCAACTTTTCCGGTCAATCTATTATCTATATCCAAAATGTAATATTCCTCCATGTATATACTCTGCTGCCTATTTGTTGGGCTTTGCAAACACCATCCTGCCGGCCGATGTTTGAAGTACGCTGGTAACCATAACAGGAACAGTCTCTCCAAGATATTTCTTTCCGCCCTCTACAACTATCATGGTGCCATCCTCCAGGAATGCCACTCCCTGACCTGCCTCCTTGCCGTCCTTCACCACCTGCACATTCATTTCCTCACCGGGCAGGGCTATCGGCTTAACGGCATTTGCCAGTTCATTTATGTTTAAAACCTTTATCCCTTTCAAAACTGCCACCTTGCTGAGATTGTAATCAATGGTGACAAGTTTCCCCTTGAGCTTATGGGAAGCCTTCATTAACATTTCATCGGCCTCCATGTTGTGATAGTCAAATTCTTCTATTTTAACGGTATGACAGCTGTCCTTCTGGAGCATATTCAGGATGTCCAGCCCCCTTCGTCCTCTCGCTCTTCTCAGACTGTCGTCCGAATCGGCTATATGCCTGAGCTCCTCCAGAACAAAGGAAGGTATTATAAGCTCTCCGTCTATAAAACCCGACGAGCAGATATCGAGTATTCTGCCATCGATGATGGTGCTTGTATCCACTATCTTGGGAATATTGGAGTTTACTTTTCCGTCTCTGAATATATCTAAGAAATTTTCGTTTCTTTTTCTCAGCGAAATTCCCACACCTGTAAAACCAAATAAAATATTTATTATTACGGCAAAGGGTACCCCGATTATTTGAATTTTGATTATGGGTATGCTTATGAGATTTGCCACAATCAGGCCCACTATAAGGCCTAGCGCACCCAGCAGCATTTCGGACAATGTAATATTCTGAATCCCGTTTTCTATCCTGTCAATAAAAACTCCGACAAATTCAATGATTTTAGAGGCCATAAAATAAAATAGTGTACAAAATGCCAATGAAAATAAAACGAAAATCAAAATTCTTAAATTTTCGCTCATGGCAATGTGATTACTTAATAAAACTGTTCGTAATATTGTAAAACCGGTAACAGCACCTAGAATAGAAAAAGAAATTTTTATAATCCTGTTCAGCACATTAAATCTCCTTCAAAAGGTATTTTTACTCAGCCATAAAGATATTCCTGAATCTTGTTCTCAACTTCATGCTGATTCAATCCTTTTGCAAGAACCAGTTCGCTTATTAATATCTGTTTTGCACTTGTTAACATCTTCCTCTCACCGGTAGAAAGTCCTCTTTCTTTCTCTCTCTGCATAAGAGACCTGACAACGTCGGCAACTTCAAAGATATCTCCACTTTTTATTTTTACCATATTCTCTCTGTAACGTTTGTTCCAGTTTGCGGAAAATTCATGCTGGCTGCTCCCAAGAGCACTGAAAACCCTGTCGGCCTCGGAAATGCTTATAACATCACGGATGCCGATATCATTGACATTATTGGTGGGTATCATTACTTTCAGATCACCAATAGGTATTTTCATCACATAATAGCTGCATTTCTTACCAAGTATCTCCCGCTCCTCTATTGACTCAATAACTCCTGCACCGTGCATAGGATATACAATTTTGTCTCCTACGTTATACATAGTAACCTCCAAAAAACCAATGCAAATAATATTTGTCTTTTGTATATCCAGTATGGAAACTAAAACTTTGAATTGAATGGCTACCGCTTTCAATTCCCGGTAATATTTTTGGAAATTCCTCTTATGTTACAATTCTAAAAAAATCGTTCATTCTATGTTACAATTCTCAAAAAATTGTTCATTATTAATGGTAAAATACTAAAAACGCACCATAATGTGTTGAGTGCGTTTGATTGTCCTTTTCAATATTAAATTCTCTTAAGGACAAGTATACTACAAACGATAGGCCTTGTCAAAAGCTCCAGGGAATAAAATTTAATTTTTCCAATTTTCTTGTTTTTGTTTGACAGTATCTTGTAAATGAAAGTATAATAAAAATAGACATCCAAATATTGAGGTGAATCGCATGAAAGATATACTTATTGATGATTTTCAATATACTGCACAGGAGTTGTTGGTTAGAAATAAAAGTATTCTTGATTTGATTACAAAATTTCAAGATTCAAATTCCAGAGTAAACAGAGCAATTATTAAGTCAGTTACTCAATGTGGCTGTCTGACTATATCGGCGCATAAACAGGATATCCCGGAGGATGCCAGTTTCGATGAGATGAAAAGTTCTGCCGACGCACATGTTGACGGAACCCTTTGTGAAAATTGCCGTGACGCTATAGAAAGAGACATGGGCAGAAATGTTTTTTATCTGGCATCCCTGTGTAATGCACTTGACTTAAACCTATATGATATTATTTTAAAAGAAAATGATAGAATCCGTATGCTTGGGAAGTATAACCTGAGATGATTCGAGGCCGGCCGGCTTATATTCGCCGGCCTTTATTTATCCAATCCTTTTATTAATTCAACAAATTTAATTCAAATCACTTTTACATCACATCCGACTTTATTAATCAATTTCTGCCATTTGCTGAAGGATTTCCTTTGTAGTTTTAAGACCGGCTATTCCTTTTAATACACCGTTATGATGACTGATGATTTGTTCTGCCGGCAGTACCGGGCTGTCAAAGGTAGTGTGGGCATCCCTGACAAGAGTAAGTTCATATCCGGCCGAATAGGCTGTCCTGCAGGTGGTGTCAACGCAAAACTCTGTTTGCATGCCCGCTATAATCAATTTTGTGATTCCCAGCCCATCCAGTATTTCTTTCAGATTTGTGTTATAAAACGAATCCCTTTGAGTTTTTTGTACCACATATTCCTGCTCTAAAGGCGTTATTTCAGGGCATATCTGCCAGGTTGCCGTATCTTTTTGGTATTCATCTGCCGCAGTGTGCTGAACAAAAATTACCGGGATGTTGTTTTCTCTGGCTTTGAAAAGCATTTCCCTGATGTTGTTCAAAACTGCATCTCCATTATGAGGATACTCATTTTCATATGAGAACATGGCAACCTGCACATCTATAATCAGCAGTGCTGTTTCTTTCATATTTCTCCCTCCAATCTTTGTGCTAAAATTTTATTCATTGCGTGCCTATGCATTTTATATTTGTAAAAACTCAACCTTCAGTTGAAATTTCCAGGTCCTTTTTCATGCACAGGCTGTTTTCCATACCTATATAGGGACCGTAATTATCTATGATTTGATAACCACTGCTCCTGTATAGATTTATGGCTTCCACCTGCCTCAAGCCGGTCTCAAGGACGCAGGCCTTGTATCCCTGGGTCTCTGCGAGCTGTTCCAGGCTTTTCAGAATCAATCTGGAAATGCCTTGTTTTCTATATTCTTTCCTGACAAAAATACGCTTCAATTCCACTGTGCCGCCGTCAAATTTTTTGAAAGCTCCGCAGCCCACGGCAGAAACGCCGGAATAGATTAATATGACATCCTTTATATAGTCAACCTTGTTATATTTATCATATCGCTGCTGTTCTTCCCCGTTCCGTTCCTGCAGGTCCCTGTCCAGCAGGGCTATCAGTTTAAGAAATTCACCGTCACTGCTGTCCACCTTGGATATGTACAGCTCGGGCTTTAAATCACCGGGCATATATTCACCTCTCTGAAAATTATATGAATTAAGTGCTCCGTTTTCTTACATTGGTGAAGCTAATGGCATGTATCATCTAAAACGTATATCCGCTATTTTTGAAAAACGCGCCTTATCACTTCCTGGAGCGATTTGCATTCAACTATTTCTATGTTCTTAATATCCTGGGATCTTAACAGCGCATTCCTGGCTATGTAAACCTGTTTGAAACCCCTTCTGTCCAGCTCTCGTATTCTGAGCTCAAGAGAAGGTACCTTTTTTAATTCACCGGTCAGGCCCACATCTGATATAAACACAGTGCTATTGGGTATGTCTTTGTCATACACGGAAGACACAATACTCATTATGATTGACAGATTTACCGCCGGCTCTTTAAACTTCAGGCCTCCTGTGGTCTTTATCACCACGTCCTTATCATACAGGGAGATCTTCCCTCTCTGCTCCAGAATGGATATCAAAGTACTCAGCTGTTCCCTGCGTACACATTCGCCGATTCTCGAAGGGAAAGGAGTGAAGGTTTTTGATACAAGACTTTCTATTTCGACTATTATAGGCCGGGAACCATCCTTTACCACGGTCAGTGCGCTTCCTGAGACCTGCTCGTTTTTGTCCCTGACGGTCATAAAGAACTCCGAGGGATTGTCTATAGAAATCAATCCGCTCTCGGTCATTGAGAAATATCCTCTCTCCCAGGTGCTTCCAAACCTGTTCTTGGACACCGACAAGCCCCTGAGTTCCTCCTCATTGTCTCCATCCAGTATCAATACTGCATCCACAAGATGCTCAAGGGAACGCAGGCCGGCGATTTCCTCGTTTTTATTCATCTGCCCCACCAAAAAGACCGCGCGTGGTCTCGACGGATCTTTTGCCAGTTTAAGCAGTTCATTTGCACACTCCATTGTCTGGGTGGGAGATCCTGCACGGGAACCTGGAAAGCCCTCAAGCACAAAGGTCTGGATACTGTCAACAATCAGAAGATCAGGGTCGATCTGTCCCACAACCTCAAGGACATTATCCATGCTGTTATCGGAATATACCCATACTCCGGTCTCTATACTTTCAAAAAGCCTGTCGGCTCTGCTTTTGATCTGACTTTCACTTTCCTCGCCGGATACATACAATACTTTTAAACCGCCGGCAGCAACATCGGCGGCAACCTGCAGCAGCAGTGTCGATTTTCCGGCGCCGGGCTTGGCGGTAATAATTGTTATGGAATCCCTTACAATCCCACCGCCCATAACTCTGTTGAATTCATTTATTCCGGTGACAATGCGGTCACTGTTGCTGGCTTTTACCTCTTTCAGCCGGGCTATTTTTTTTATTGCGCGGGGTGCAGCCGCTCTTCCGCTTTTTTTAGCCTCCACCAAAACTTCCTCAAGCGTATTCCAGTTGCTACAATCAGGACAGCGCCCAACCCATTTTGACGCCTCATAGCCGCAGTTGCCGCATTTATATATGGTTTTGCTCTTAATTTTAATCAACTCCTGTTATTTAAGATTCACACATTATGACTGGATTTTCATACTATATTAGTATTGGGACGTAAAGTCAACAAAGGTGTTTGGGAGATCAATATGGTTTCAAGGCTTAAGAAAATGTTATTTTATCTTAATCTCATGGTCAACCATGGAATTAGTATTACAACTATTTTAAACTCAAAGCACTCCAGCATCGATAAGCTCTAAAAGTACTTGAACGAACATGGCATGTGACCAGGTGAGCGGAATGACCCACTCAGGCCTGCCTGTCTCCTTATTTACCTGTTCAGGCAGCAGCCCCAGCTCTGTTTTACAGTTGGCTGCCCAGAAAAGGTATTCTTTTGCCCTGCCGTAATTACCTGTTTTTACATGGTATAGCGCAACCCATAAAGTTGTAAGTACCCATGGATTGCCGCCGATATAACTGTCATTTTCATAGCGTTTGATGCCGCCTGTCCCATGTGAGGTCAGCGTTTGCTCAACCAGTTCCACCGTGTTTTTCATTCTTTCATCATCGGCGGAAAATACTTCAAATGGAACACAGAGCCCAACCAGACTGACGTCGACTATCCAATCTTCAAGGGTGAAATCCCGGACATAGCCTTTCTCATTTACCTCAAGCTGAACCGTATGCTGTGAAGGTTCCTCTCCATAACCATTCAGCTTCACTCTCACACTTCTGATAAATCTGTTGAAATCTTCCTTCCAGAAGCAGTTAATTATAGATTGCTTAATATTATCAGCGGTCTTTTTCCAGCTCTGACTGTTTTCATCCTCCTTACCGAGTATCCGGGCTATTTCCGCAGCAGCTTCAAGTCCTGCAAGTACCGCCGCCGAAGAATATGCATGTTCCCCCAGCCTTTCCTCCCACAAGTCAAAACTTGGTTTTGGCAAACCTGTATCGGTATCCAGAAATTGCTTTAAAAACTCTGCGCCTGCCTTGACACTATCCCATACTTGATGAAAAAATTCGGTCTTTTTTATGTAATTGTAATGATTGAGCATACCCCATAATATGGTACCCGTCTCATCGATTTGAAGTCCCCAGCATGGCCCCAGGTTTCCATCCATATGATATCTCTGGTGCCAGCTTCCGTCCTCATCCTGTACCGCCACCGCCCAGTTATAGAATTTGTCCACACAAGCATTTAAGCCTGCCTTGTCAAGGGCTTCGGTAATAAAGGCAGCATCCCTGCCCCAGCAGTAAGCGTATCTTCCACATTTGGTAAAATATTCGTCAAGTTCGGGGGCTGCCATCAAACCTCCACTTTTTTTATCATACATTAATTTGAATACCAGCAGAGACCGTTTATAAAGGTCGTCCAGCAAACCGTTGCCGGTATTGACCTGCCTCGCGCCATTAATATATTCCCTCCAGTATTTTTGGGCGGCGCTGAAAAGTTGTGCCGCTCCGAGATTTTTGCAGTCTCTGACCAGAGCTTTGCCTTCTTTCAGGCTGTGAGCAGCTGATATAAACAAATTGAAAGCTTTTACCTGATTTTTTGTAAAACTGCCCAATTCCCAGCATACTGCCGCATCCTTCATCATCCCTATATGATCCTTGCCAAAGAGATATGTGCTGACAGCAGCGTCATTGGCATTGCTTCCCAGCTGAAACCCACATACGGGTATATCTGAATAAACGGATATGTAATTGTTGTTCCTATAGTGGAGCAGTGCTTCATTTTTAAAATCAAACATAACTCCCGCTACATCGGGATTGGCATCGGCTGAGGCTGAAAAAACGACAAACCCCAGTTCCCTGGGCTCATTTGACAAATTTTCAATTTCACATTTTCTGACCAGTACATCTTTGTCAGGGTGAACAAAATCATATATCACTGTCCTGTAACCGTCAAAGTAATTGGTAACAGTACTTTTTATTATATTTGTATCGGGCAGGTACTCCTGGCTGTGATCACACCTGTGATCGTTAAGCCATACGGTACTGCCGTTAATGTTTTTTATATAGATTCCGCAAAGCAGTTTATCAAATTGCTGAATAAAATCAATATTGGGCCAGAACAGCCTGAGCAATTCCGCCCTGTCGCTGAAAGTGGCCAGCATGGCTGAATTGCCTGTTATAGCATTGTTATAGTAGGACTTTTGCATATACCCTCCGGAGTTGAATATTTCCTCGCCGTTTCTAACTGTTAAATACCCGGTCAATAATCTTTTTAATAACTTTTATTATAGCATATTAAGTTTCGGTCAAATTAGATCAAAATAAATATTTTTATTCGATTTTGTACAAACTATCTGGGAAGGGATGATCAAATGGAAACTATTATATATTACACAATATTTTATTTCAGTGAATTGATTCAGGTAATTATATTCATAGCCGGCTGTTATTTTTTCGGAATATCAATATTCGGCTGGATCAAGAAAAAAGATAACGTTTCGGATATAAAACCTGAAAAAAAATTTGCGGTGGTTGTGGCGGCCCATAACGAAGAACTGGTCATAAGCCATATAATCGACAGTCTTTTTAAACAGAATTATCCCGGTGAATTGTTTGACGTATTTGTAATTGCCGACAATTGTACCGATAATACCGCTAAGATTGCAGAAGCCCATGGTGCCAAGGTACATATCCGTGAGAATACTGCAAAACGAGGTAAAGGCCATGCTCTTGAGTGGATGTTTGAAAGAATATTCGAAATGGATATCAGATATGATGCCATTGCTGTTTTTGATGCCGATAATCTGGTATCTCCGAATTTTCTTTCTGAAATGAATATCCAGCTTTGCCGCGGTCATAAGGTAGTTCAGGGCTATATTGACAGCAAAAATCCTTTTGACAGCTGGATTACCTGTTCCTATTCCATTGCTTTCTGGCTTTCCAACCGTATTTTCCAGCTGCCCAGATATTATCTCAGACTTAGCTGCGGTTTGTGCGGAACAGGTTTCTGTGTGGATACAAATGTACTCAGCGAGTTGAAGTGGGGTGCAACCTGCCTCACGGAAGACCTGGAATATACAATGAAACTGGCTCTTAACGGAATTAAAATAGCCTGGTCCCATAAGGCCGTAGTCTATGATGAGAAACCTATTACTCTTAAACAATCCTGGAGACAGCGGAAGCGTTGGATGCAAGGCCATGCCGACTGCGCCTCCAAATATCTGGGACCGCTTTTCAGGCAGGCTTTTTCCCAGGGAGATTTAATAGCTCTTGACTGTGCCCTTTACCTTTTTCAGCCAATACGCCTGATATTTGTAGGTATGATGACAATAATGATGTGGATTCAGACAGTTTATCCTGAGTTTCCTTTATTCAGCGTACAATATGTATTCCCTGTACAGGTCTGGTATGTGATGGGGCTGTTTGATATACTCTATGGACCTCTTGTTATTTTGGCTGAGAAGAAATTTAATATAAAGGTTCTTTTAGGCTTCGTGATCTACCCGTTTTACTGCCTCACCTGGGCACCCATAGCGTTACAGGGGTTCCTGGAAAGGAACAACAAGGAGTGGAGTCATACGGCCCACACCAGGCAGCTAAGTATAGGCGATGTGGAAAATGGGAATTAGAACCTAACTGAACATTTTTTTTAATAGGCAGGTCCTTTAGAAATGCCTGCCGTTTTCCATATATCTCACTGAAAAAATTACTATAACCTGGATATCTACTGTCGGAGCCTGTTTTTTAAAACATATGCCGTTCTTCACCGGTAATTTCCCTATTTCGCCAGTTGCGCCAGTGTCAATCTACCATACTTTGAAAACATAAATAAGGGCCACATCAGCCGAAACTATACGACCCATTAGTTAAATCATTTTGGTTTTCTACAAGTTTTTATTACTTTATGTTCTACTTTCTTCGCATTAATTTGTAAAATATGCTTTATTATATGCCTCTAAAAATTTATCAGGTAACCGTAATCTACAATAATCATCGACTATTTGTAGACTATCTCTAATTGATTTTTCATCACTATTAAGAGAACATCTTTTTCCAAGAAACTCTGTTATAGTAGCTTCTTGAATTCCAAATACAATTTCAGCTCCAAATCTCCCATATCGGTCATCTAAATTACACTTAAACAAGAAGGCATTATATAATATGCATGCCACTTCTTTTTTCTCTGTATCTAAATACAACATATTTGCCTTGTATCCAAAAAAAGTTTCTACCAAATCATATAGCTTATTAATATCCATTGTTTCACCTCATTCGTTTACTCTTTAGGAGTCATGGTCATTGTACTCGAATTATATACATAACCGTTTTGTTTTGATAATTATATTCCTTGTCTAATGCTCCAGTATCTCCGACAGGATTATGAGAAAATGTAAACGATTTTCCTCCGTTAATCCCATCATCTAGGAATGGCTCATTAAATACTTTGAACATATCATCATCAGTTAAATTGTATTTTGTCTTTATTATGCCCCAATCCTCACCTAAATCAAAGTAACTATATCCTCCATCCTTTACTTTTTGAACATAACTATTAGAACCCCCACCATCATATTTTCCAAGCATACTTTATTGCTATATCCATTATGTGCTGCACTTTCACTGATTTCAGTATAGTTTTTTATTGGTATAGTCTTACTTACTCCCGAATTATAGAAGCTCTATACTCTATTGTTATCCTGCTGTTTTCCTTACCCCCTGAAAATCACGCTCTATATGAAGCCTCCTTACAGAAGCTTATTTACATTTTTTACAACTCTATTTTACCATAATGACAATTCAAACAACATCAATCTACCAACTTTTTAAACGGCCTGTATTCGGTCTTAGAATTACTGCATTTGCCAAGAGGTGACAAGGTGGTCATCACTGATACCTGTATATAACCGTATATATTTTCAGGCTTTTACGAATACAAAGAATATACATTTTCGCTTTTAATCAATATACTCGGAAAGGTACACCTTTTCGGATAATATGCTTCAACCCATAAAAGCATGAAGAAAGGCAGCTACCTATATTGAGATAACCGCCCTTGTGTGTAAGTTGTATGGTTAGTCTGCCTATCCTGTAGATCTTTCCAATATCTATTAACAACCTACTTTAGTCTTTTTATAACACATTACCAATTGCCACCTTCTGGTATATCACTTGGACTAACCCAATCTATCTTTTCTGTTCTTTCCCCTGTTTTACAGAATTCTTCAACCGCTAGCCATGCTTTTTCCTTGGGTAAGAACAGCCCTATTGAAGCATATAATTCATCACCACATTCAGCAGTAGTATTCAATTTCATATGGTCGAATAGTGAAAGCCAAGTTTCCTCATTGATACCTTTTTTCACATACTGAAGGTATATACCATATTCATCGTGTGGTAAAATAAGCAATCGCAAATGTCTATTGTTTCCATCGTAAAAATCAACAATCCCACCTCCATGCCCTTGGTGCCAATATTGTGGAAATTGTTCTATAATATACCCCATTAGCTGCTTCATCTCTGGATTTTCAATTTCTAAGCCACTTGGCGATTGAAAAACTATTCTGTGCACACTCTACCCCTCCTAATAAACTAAAATGTAAATTTCGTTCCATTTTTGCATATTACCTGCAATGTCTTTATATTCATAAACTCTTTAACTTTAGGTAAATTTTCTTGACATATTCCACAAGTTAACCTATCAACATAAATAACAACATTACTACCTAAATTCCCTCCTGTTTTTTTCCAAGCCCTCATTAACGCATGTCCTTCAGCATGTGTCAGCACTTGAGAATGGCCTTGCCCATAACTTTTAACTTCATTTAAAAAGCCTTTAGCTTGCATAGATTTCAAAAACTCACGACCTAAATCCTTAGATTCATCACTTAAAACAGATGAATTCACTCCAAACACTTTTGTACCATTTAGTTCCACATATGCTACTGTACCTAATCCATCTGACCGTTCTGGAATTCTATCCCCAAGGGGTTCCAACCCTTTTGTCTTACTCCTAAAACGGTCAATCTCTTCCCAAGGACCATTGTTAGCAGCCTTACTTTCTCCCTGACCAGCCGCTTGTATACCCTGAGCAAGATCTTGAAGATTTGCGTTAGCCTGTGATTCATTCTGCTTTTTCTTGGTTTTTTCCAGCTTATCTCTTAATTCTCCACTTTCTGCCAAAATCCTGCTCGCTTTTGAATTTTCTTCAACTTCTGTTCCTTTTGTGCTGGCCATCATTACTGAGTTTCTGGTTTTATCCTGTTCCACCCACAGTTCATGGGTTTCGCTGCCCAGCTTGAATTTGACCTTCGGAGTGAGCATTTTCCGTATGGCTCCTGATATTTTGGCTGCTCCTGCTGCCAATATCTGCATTCCAAGCTTCTTAAGGTTTATGAGGCCTAGTGTCATGAGGTTATTATGTATGCCGCTCCTGACGGTTCCGAAGATGTCTCCTCCGCCTTCTGCTTTACTGCCTCCCTGGGCCTGTCCGGTTTCCTTGCCGCCTGCTTTGCTTTCGTTTTTGCTCTGGCCGCCTATTCCCATGGCTGTCATGAGTTTGGCTCCGCTGCCCATGCTGGATAATGTTGTTTTCTCGGCACTGTCCACCATTCCTGTTGTCTGGTCTGTGACCTGGTCTATCATTCCTCCCACTGTTTTTACAGGTCCCTCCAGGGGTTTCATTATGCCTTGTA